>CAWBBA010000019.1:0-143579 GCA_963786905.1 uncultured delta proteobacterium
CTGTTAATAATTAACAATATTGGAGAAAGTGGCTTTCGCAATTGCCAGCCAAAGGGCGGCGGCAGACAATTGTTGCGGTGATGGCGGAATACAGCATCCGCTGTCGATCACGATTTGAAGGGAAAAGCATGGCGAGTCGGTCCGAAATGGCCAGACAGATGCCCCAAGAGCAAGTCTTCGTTCCTGAAAAGCCAGTTGTCCCGGCTGTATTCGCTCGCCTCTGGACCAATCGCGGCCAAATCCTTTTCGGCCTCGATCTCGCGATTTGCCTCGTCTGCTTCATTGGGGCCTATTATGTTAGGTTCTATCTGGATCTCCCCGGTGATGAGATTTTCGGTCTGTCCGTCCCCAGTTCCTCCATTCGCGCCTTACCTGAAGGCGTCGGTCCTATGGGCGGGGATGTGGGTCTTTCTGCTCTGGAAAGACCAGAGCTACCGAAGTGACCTACATTTCTCGACCCAACTAGCCGGACAGATCCGAACGGTTCTGATCACAGGTTTGTATGCCACCGGCTTCTTGATGATCGTCTCTTTTATGTTCCGCCAGTTGTTGCTGTCAAGGTTGGTGTACGTAACGGTCTTTGTGGTCGCTGGAGCGCTGCTGATTGTTGTGAGGGTTTGTTTCCACGCTCTGGCACGCAGTCTTGATGAGCAGTGTTTTACAGCGTACAGGATTCTGATGGTCGGATGGACAAGAATGCCGCTGCGCTGGTCGATCGCCTCCGAGAGAGAAATCGCTGCACGCACGTGATCGGCCGGCTCGAATGGGAGAATCGACCGCGAGCGTATCCTGACGACATCCCTATCCTCGGTGTAAGCTCAGATCTTGAGCGGATCTATGACCAGACACCCTTTGACAAGCTGCTCGTAGTCGGCGGAGGACTGCCGTCCGAAGACGACACGGCAAGCAGAGAAAGTCTGATTCGGGCTCTGAACTTTTGCGAAGAAAAGGAACATTTCTTATTACATGGTCCCGGATTTTCTCGACGTGGCTGTAACCCGTACGGAAGTAGGAAGTTTCGCCGGCGTTCCGCTCGTGTTGTTGCAAGATTCTGCGCTCCATCCGGCTTATGCAATTGTTAAGCGAGTAATGGACGTCGGAATTTCTGTCGTGACTCTGGTTCTAGGTCTTCCGCTCTGGCTGGCGATAGCACTACTCATCAAACTGACCAGTAAAGGGCCGGTTTTCTCGCAGGAGCGAATGGGCGTGTACGGAAAGCCTTTTCGAATGTACAAGTTTCGCTCCATGGTGTCCGATGCTGACGAACAGCTCAGAAACATCATAGACTTAGACAGCTTGGCAGAGCCAGTCTACAAGATTCCCCGAGATCCCGCGAGTGACTTCGATCGGCAAATTTCTGCGACGATCGGGCCTCGACGAGATTCCTCAGCTCATCAATGTCCTGCGGGGAGATATGAGCGTCGTGGGACCCAGACCCGAGTGGGTGGGACTGGCGGAGAGGTACGAACCATGGGAACGGCGCAGGCTCAAGGCCAAACCTGGCATCACAGGCTATCAGCAGGTTATGAGCAGGGGAGACCCATCACTTGCCAAACGGATAGAATTGGACCTCTACTATCTCAAACATCAGGGGTTCTTCCTGGATGTGTTCATCATGTTAAGAAAACGATGCTCGTCGTCTCGAGGGGATGGGATTGATTAGGGCGTTCCTGTCCTCGGGAAAACGGCCCAATTGCAACCACGCTTCTAGGGTCGTGTTCGCTTGTTGGCGCGAAGAGCATTCTTTAATAAAGTCGTCCACTCTCAAATGTCCAGGCATATTGAGGCTCTAGGCCCTGCGTATCAGCTTACTCGTCCAATCGGGCGAACTCGTGAACGTCTATGCATTCGTGTTGGACACACAATAGTGATTGGTAAGGGAGCGTCTGGAAAAGACTCGGTGCCCGGGTTCCAGATAACTGGCGTTTCAGATCAATCCATCGGAAGGGTTTCCAAAACCGCTTCGATGGTGCCCGTCTGCTGGCGAGCGTCTCGACCATTGTCCCAGACGCCTCGATACGCCTGTGCCACGGAGCCGAGGCTCTCAATGAGCGTACCGCCATGGTACTCGGCTGAACGCACTTTGGTATTACAACAAACTTGACACGCTCGTGGGCAACAGATAGCCAAGAAAGATACCCAAGGTTAAGACCCCGAGGAAGGCCAGAATCCTCCAAATAATCCCTCTGACTTTGACTGCCGGCCTTTCGGAAAGAGGAGCGGAAGTCGGGATTAGCCCCAGAAGCACATCAGAACCAGCTCACCTGAGGATGGAACAAACCGTTTCCACAACCTGGAGATGCAGAATCATTCCGGTCAGCAGCAAGAACAGCACAAAGGATGGAAGAGGAAATTCACAGGCGGACGAATGACCATCCGAAGAAGCATGAAATAAAGTACAGCGATCCCAACGGAGTATAGGATCATAAAGGGAAACCCGGCATCAGCCATGAGGGTCAGTAGCGTATTCTCGGATGTTCTGAGTTCTTTCGTCCATTGCACGAATTGCTCTTTGGGCACGTGGTGGTATGAGGGTTGGTAATCTTTCACCATCTCGTCTCTCGGTGCCCACAGCCCAAGCCCCAGGAACGGGTGCGTCTTTGCAATTTCCCACGAGAAATAAATACTCTCGATTCTGTAAGCTACTGAAATATGTTGCTTCTGTTACTTGTACGAGTGATAGAAGAAATGTCCCCCGGCGATAGTCGCTATGAGTAGCATGCCTGCCAGGATGACCGCCAGATGCTTCCGTTGCCATTCGTGAAGATCCACCACGAAAAGACACATCGCAGCCGGTATTCCTACAGCGGATTCCAATCCGATACGGGCCCCCATAATGCAAACGAGATAGCTCAGGACCAATAACACAAGGCCCAGACCAATCGTGGCAGGCGATCCAGTCCAGAGCAAAGCGAGGGGGGCAAACGAGAGAAGAACGGCACGAGAAACTACCGGATGCCAATGTGAATCCGCCAGGGAGTAATAAGGTTTTCCAGAAATGACAGCCGCAAACACGAATTATATCATGCACACGAGACCGACAATGCATAACCACTGGAAGACCTTTTGCCTAGATGCTGAATTGAGCAGTATCCGGGAGCACCAAAACCCGCCGCCCTGCGGCGGCGATGACAAAACCTCTCAGGGGAAGATGCCTCAGGGGCTGCGCTAAAATTCGCTGTTCAGGACAATCAATGCCAAAAGAACCAGCGATATAATTGCCGGCGCAGATCTGATCCGGTGCGATTCTTTCCTGCCGAATATCAATGCGGCAATCAGGCAGAGGGCGCACAAAAGTCCGGAGAACAGGTTCGTTCTCTCACCTGGAATCACAACGATGTACGGAAAAAGTAGGATTAGGTGCAGAGAAACGGCGCAGAACAGGAACCATGCGACGCTTTCGCCTAGTGAGACCGTTGAGGAAGTTGGCAAACTATCGGCTGCTCGGTGCTGGTCGATCACTCGAAAATCCTTTTCGCTTCTCTCGCATCGGTGACACCGAGAGACAGTATTTTAACAACATGTCACAGGCCCTGGAACATTGCAAGGACTTTTCAATCCGGCCCATGGAGCAGGCAGCGACGCGACGCAATGCTTTCCCGAAAACGATAAAACGACGCCGTTGACTCCTTCACAATTATCCGGAGCTTGTCAGGAAAAATGGTAATAACGACGCGCAGCGAAAAGAGGATCAATAAATGAAGTGTTCGAATGCGAAACCTAGTCGAAAAGGGACGGTATCCATTGAAATCAGTGGACATGTTTCTCCAAAACTGGTATCTGCCCCTACGGTCCCTATACCCGTGTCTGATGCCGGTGACAGTAACTGAGCCGGACCTTGTCCCGAAGGTGCGTTGATGAAACTTGAAGATTGCAGCGTTGCACTGGTGCACCACTGGTTTCTGGCTATGGCCGGTGGAGAAAGAGTCTGTGAGGCCCTTTGCGAGATAGTTGGAGCGCCGGACATTTTTGCCATACTAACCGACAAGAACACGATGTCCGAGACTTTGCGGAGCTGTAGAGTAACCTCCAGCTTCGTTCAGACCCTTCCCTGGGCCGCGAGGTGGTATCGATATTATGTCTGGATGTTCCCCCTGGCCGTGGAACACTTTGACTTGAGTTCCTACGATCTCGTTATCAGTAGTGACGCCAACACAGTCAAGGGTGTGATCACCAACCCGAGGAAACATGCCCATGTATGCTACTGTCATTCTCCTATGCGGTATGCTTGGAACTTGTTCCACGAATACAGAGATATTCCGAATCCCGTCAAGAGGGCCATAATATCTTTGACCATGCATTATTTGCGATTATGGGATTACTGCGCTTCAGCCCGTGTAGACTATTTTGTCGCCAATTCTCAGGCGGTGCGTCGCCGAATCAAGAAGGTCCTCCGCAGGGACGCAAAGGTAATCTATCCTCCGTGTGACGTGGAGCGTTTTCGCGTGGACTCAAAGATTGACGACTACTACCTAGTTGTGGGACGCTTGGTTGACTACAAGAAGGCGGATCTGGCCATAAGGGCTTTCAGCCAAACGAACCGGCGTCTTCTTGTGGTGGGGGACGGACCGCAGCGCAAGTACCTGGAATCAATTGCCGGAAAGAATATTGAGATTCTCAGCGGAGTGGAACGATCTGGAACTTGCCGCTCTCTATTCTCGCTGCAAGGCCCTCATCTTTCCCGGAGAAGAGGACTTTGGCATCGTCCCGGTTGAAGCTCAGGCTTCTGGGAGACCGGTCATCGCCTATGCCAGGGGCGGAGCCCTGGAAACGATGACCCGGAGAAACAGGTATATTCTTCGGCGGAGAGCAGACTCCCGACGCCCTGCATTCCGCCGTGGAGGAATTCGAACGAAGGTTTGACTCTTTTGATCCGGATACAATTCGGGAACTGTCGAGACGTTTTGGGAAAGAAAGATTTCACCGGGAATTCAGTGAGTACCTGCAGTGGTGCCTCCACGACCATGCCGCGCAACTGGACCGATAAGAGGCTGTTGATTGCCGCAAAGTTGTTCCGAAAACTGGGCCCCGTTGGGCCTCCGTGAGCAGCCGTGTGGGAGACATGCAGGTGCCCTTCGGGGTCCGAGGAACCATCCAGCGACTGGGCACCGGCACGCCCCCCCCGAAATAGCAAGACCGCTGCATAATTCAGGGTCAATCCATTTTGGCTTTGACGGATTCTGCATACATTCTCGAACGCAAACACACTCCAAGCTCCCGCGTATTCAATTCTGAGCGGTTTTTTTGAATGGGTAAAAAAGGCATGGGTGATTTTGGTGGATTTGATGGATGAGGTAGCGAAGGAAAGGAATTTGCTGCCTGTTGACAACCTCTTACGATATCATAATTTTTCCTGGAGTATCTCTCCCCAACGGTTTGACTTCAAGCTGGTCTTACCTCATAATTTCATGCGTTAAGGAAACGGGCATGATACGCCTGAGAATCACTCCCTATTCAAACGACATTGGACAAAGTGGTGGCGCTGATGGCTAGTCCGTGAGCACCAAGTTTCCATAACGCTAGTTATTTCCTATGCAGATTCGATGTGAGTGATGAATGCGTTGTTTAGAGGTCGCATACGGTCTGGGGCGCTATTGTGGTCGTGGGTCTGGTGAGTGTCGCTTACACTCTAAGCCCTGTCCACACGTGGTTTGACTCCAAATTCACGATTCCTTTTGCGTGGAGCATCGTTGCATATGGCAACCGAGTTCAAGCAATATGGCTTTGTTAGATCCCGGCGAGGACTACAGGCTCAAGACAGTAAGAGGCCAAGTCAAGTCCTTCTTTCCCGAGGGACCGATGTTCTTCGGCAGTGCCGCAGCTCTACGCGCTCAAAGTCGCGGGAGTGTCTGAGGCGCAGGTCCTGAGGAATAGGAAGCCCATTGAAAAGGTTGCGGCTTCGCTTGTAATGGGCTTGTTTGCGGCAATCATGTTTCTCGTAGCCAGCCGGTTCCTTTTCTTGCCGTACACCCTGCTGGTGGCGTTTCTCCGGCATTCTGCACCCCCGCGTGGTCCACCGCAAGCCGTGCCATGTGGCAACACGGGCCGTCCATGTTAATGCTCGCCGCCACCTTGTGGATCCTTCTGAGAGCGAGAGATGATCCCGCCTCAATTCAATACCCAGTCACTCTTGCCCTCGCCTACGTGATGCGTCCGACAAATGCCATCTCGGTAGTATTGCTCTCTCTCTACGTGCTTCTGTTCATCACCGTTTTTTCCTCAATTACTTCCTCTTGGCAGGCACGGTAGCAGTTCCCTAGGGGCTCTGGAACATGTGGACCTATGATGCGCTTCTGCCGCCCTATTTCGCTATGCAGCGACTGGATCTGATGCTAGAACCCCAGGCGCTCCTCGGCAATCTTATCAGCCCTGCGAGGGGACTGCTCGTTTTTTCACCAGTATTTCTGTTCTCCTTCTACGGACTGTGGCTCAAGCTGAGGGAGGTTCATTCAGATATGCTGGACTTATTTCTCGTAGGGATCATCGTAGCTCATTGGCTGGTAATCTCTTCCTTTGGTCACTGGTGGGCAGGAAACTCGTTCGGGCCACGCTTCTTCTCCGACATGACACCATATTTCGTATACTTTCTCATTCCTGTGGTAAAGCGATCGACCGAGCTACAAGGCTTTAAGAAAGCCGTCATCTTGACATTCTTCCTCTTGTCCATTGCCGGGGAGCCACCTCCTGGGAGGTCTACTGGTGGAACCTCCAGACCGTAGATGTGGATACTAATCCGCAACGTTTGTGGGATTGGGCGGATCTCTCGTTTCTCAGAGGAGTTTCGGGAGAAAGGATACCTTGAACGGACAAGACTCGAAATCGTGCCTGCCGTTGTCTGGCCTCAACTTCATCATCCCTATTTCTGAACAACCACCATTCCCTCAAGACGCTTCCAAAACAAGATCAAAAGGACGCCAGCGATTATTCTCACAACTTTCCATTTCAGGAGTCGGCTTATAACCGGAATTCTCTCACGATTTCCCCCAAGCACGAGATGAAGGTGCTTGGGTCGGGGATAAACCGCCTGTACAAGTGGCTCGACAGGAACCAGGGATTAGACAAGCATGTAGCCTTCGTGATCGATAGGAAATAGCCCGTTTCTTGGTATTCAGAGCCGAATCCATCAGATGAATTGTGGAAACATTTCTGATGACGTAGAGTACAAATCAGAAAAAAGTTGACTTTTCTATCTCGGAACGAAGACTTGTTAGAAAATGAGAATTCGATGGAAACGGCGCTAGAAAATGCGGAGGGTGGCGATCCAAAAGTGCGGCACCGGTTGCATGACTAGCCTTTAAGTTGATTCCTCCCAAACTTCTTGATATATTTGGATAATTGACTTCGCCGCTTCCGACCAGGTGAAATGAGACGCTCGCGAGAGCCCGCGGAGTTTGAGGCTTTCTCGCAACTGCGGGTCCCTTGTCAGTTTCAGCAGGCCTTCGGCCATGGAATCGATACTGGTCGGATCCACTATCAACGCGTCATCTCCCGCCACTTCGGCCAAGGATCCTCTATCCGAAGTCAGAACCGGGCACCCGCAGGCCATAGCTTCGAGTACAGGGGAGCCCGAACCCCTCAAACAGCGACGGGAAGGCCAAGGCCAGGGCTGATTGCATCAGACCTATCACCTGCTCATCGGTGACGCTGCCGAGCACTTTTGTTCTCTCCTCGATGCGAAGTTCTTTGATTGTGTGGAACGACTCTGGTTCGGAAACGGCCCAGGCTGCCGACAATGAGCATATGCTGATCGGAATCCGGCACGATTCTCGCGAAAGCACGGAGAAGAGCCAGCGTATTCTTATAGGGTCTTCCGTTGGTAACATGTAGAAAGAAGGCTTTATTATGACGCCCAGATCTTCAAGAAGACTAGCTGTCCTCGCCGGATCGGAAGCAGGTTTGAAGCAACCCTCGACTCCTCCAGCAACGACCCTCAACTTGGGTATGGCATACGGCCAAGACCCGCCACGTCCGTTTTCGTGGCTTCAGATACCACGATCATGCGCCTCGTTTGGGAGACGCAAAGGCGGGCCCAAGGTTCTGTAATACAGCCATCCAACTGCCATTCTCAGGGGTTCCTCTTTGGCCTAAAACACCGGTGTTTCCACCACATGGCATCGTGAATGGTTAAGATTCCAGGGGTTTTCATGAACAAGGGCTGCAACATGAAAGGACTGTGGAACACATCGGCTTGCATGTTGTCAACGAGGCTTCCATGAGAAAAACGGTCTTGGGGCTGATGTGCCTGAAAGGAATTTCTCTCAATACCGCCCCGCTTGGCGGCTCAAAGCTCTCATTTCCCGTTTCAAGTCTTCTCTGATCAGCACAATGAACAAAACGTCAGGGAGCGACCTGCTGAGCTGCGAAATCAGGTTCAAACTGTATCGAGCCGTTCCGTCGAGTTTATTGGCGACAGCACGGCCGTCGAAAACTATTCGCATGCAATGTCCCTAGTCTTTCCTGTGCGCCTCATGAGGGGCATTCAGTTCACATCTTGGTCCAGATACGGGGTCGTCCGGTTAAGAGCCTGTACAGATCCACCGCGTGTCTGGTAATTCTGTCTCCTACAGAGTTGTCGCCAACCAGTATTCACGAAGGTCTTGCAGGTAAACCCGATCCAACTCGGCCCGTAGGGAAAAATCCCGTTCTTCTGTCTTGCTCTGGTGGTTTCCGCAACAACGGTGAGTATCATATCCCATCGCTTACTGGCCCCACCATAGGTGACTCCCTTGACTATCAGGTCGGACAGAAAGCATGCCTGTCCGTTCTTCAGTTCACGCAGCAACAGGTCGTAGTCGGCACAAATACGGAAAGACTCGTCAAACCTGCCGTGATCGTCAAATATGCTGCGGTAGTGGAACACGGCCGGGTGAGGTATGGACATTTCCTGGATGAATTTCGGTCCCGCCTTTTCCCAGGGGTCTCCTATGATTTCAAGCACTTCACCATCGGTGGAAACAACGGCCTCTTTACCGTACACAATCCGTACATCCGCTCTGCAATTGCGGATTCCCTTTGCCACCTCGGTCAACACTTCGGAATCCATAAAATAATCGTCCGCACCCAGAAAGTGTATCCAGTCCCCCGTGGCATGCTCCAGGCCTTTGTTCCAGGCATGGTAGATTCCTCGGTCGGGCTTTGATTCCCAGTAGTCGATAAGATGTTCATTTTGACAGAGAATGTCGACGCTTCCGTCGGTAGAGCCGCCGTCAATGATGATAAGCTCTTTACACGGATAGTCTTGGTTGCCAACACTGTCAATGCAGCGCTGCAGCGTGGCTGCCCCGTTGTACACTGCTACAATTATCGAGATATGCGTTTGCGGGTGCATGAAAGCCCGGCTTGCTCCATCAAAGGAAGCTCAATTATTCTCGACACCCAAGGCTCGAGTATGGTTAGGCTACCACAAACCGCAACAAAAGTCATTTCGCGGAGCCAAGACCAGAGCTTGGGAAGAGGGCCGACGCTTGACTCGATTCGTGCATCGTGTTATTTGTAGACTGCTTGCAGTGTGCATAGGAACGTCTTGATACAATTTGGAAAGTATGTTGATGGATTTGGTATCTGACAAACGAGCACTTGTGACCGGAGTGACAGGTCAAGACGGCGCCTACCTTATAGAGTTCCTGCTAAAGAAAGGTTATCAGGTTTGTGGGGTAAAGAGGCGTGCATCTCTGATCAACACTCAGAGGATCGATGGCCTGTATCAAGATCCTCACGTGGATGACCGCCATCTCAGTCTGGAATACGGCGATATGACCGATTCCACTAATCTTATTCGCATAATCCAACAGTTTCAGCCTACGGAAATCTATAATCTTGCAGCGCAAAGTCACGTAAAGGTGTCATTCGAAACCCCTGAGTATACAGCGAATTCCGATGCTCTGGGCACGCTGCGTCTGTTGGAGGCTATCCGGATCCTGGATCTGGGGAAGAAGGTTCGTTTTTACCAGGCCTCGACAAGCGAGCTCTTCGGCCTCGTGCAGGAGACGCCTCAGAGGGAAACCACACCGTTTTATCCAAGAAGCCCATACGCCGTGGCCAAATTGTACGGGTACTGGATAGCCCGTAACTACAGAGAAGCATACGGTTTCTTTACATCCAACGGGATCCTTTTCAATCACGAATCTCCCATGCGGGGAGAGACCTTTGTTACCAGGAAGATCACCCGTGCAGTGGCTCGCATCAAGCTTGAAATGCAGGACTGCCTCTACCTCGGGAATTTGAACGCTAAACGAGACTGGGGTTACGCCGGCGACTATATCGAGGCAATGTGGCTAATTGTACAGCACCATGAGCCGGACGATTTTGTTGTGGCCACGGGGGAAAACCATTCTGTTAAGGAATTCGTAGAACGAGCCTTCAGAGAAGTGGGGATCGCCATAGCCTGGCAAGGACAAGGTGTTGACGAGAAGGGTACCGACGTCGAGACGGGTAGGACGCTGGTGGCTGTAGATCCTCGATACTTTCGGCCCACAGAGGTCCATGAATTGCTTGGTGACGCTACAAAAGCCCGAGAACTGCTGGGATGGAAACCGCGGGTCACTTTTCCGGAACTGGTTAGACGCATGGTTGTGGCTGATCTCAGAGAGGCCGAAAAGGAACAGCTCTGTCGCACCGCGGGCTTCCAATAATGGAAAGCAATAAGCCATCGATCAGGATTTACGTGGCGGGCCACACAGGGATGGTCGGATCTGCCATTTGCCGACGCCTCACGCAGGCCGGGTACTCGGTGATTGAGCCCGCCTCAAGAGTGGACCTCTGCGATCAGCAGGCCGTTCTCAAATTACTGGGCGAATTGAAGCCGGGCTGGGTATTCCTTGCCGCGGCCAAGGTCGGGGGCATTCATGCCAACAACACATACCCCGCTCAATTCATATACCAAAACCTGATGATCCAGACTAATCTCATTCACGCGGCATACCTGAACGGCGTAAAGAAACTTCTTTTCCTTGGCAGTTCGTGCATTTATCCCAGGCTTGCGCAGCAGCCGATGAAGGAAGAATACCTACTCAGCGGGCACCTGGAGCCCACCAACGAGTCTTACTCTATTGCGAAGATAGCAGGCATAACCATGTGTCAATCTTACAACAGGGAGGTACGGCGCCAACTTTATCTCCGTCATGCCCACGAATCTGTACGGTCCCCACGACAATTTCGATTTGGAGAATTCACATGTGATTCCTGCTTTACTCCGAAAGACCCATGAGGCTCACGAGTCTGGGGCGGAGTTTGTCGAGATCTGGGGGAGCGGTAATCCCCGGCGGGAATTCCTCCACGTGGACGACGTGGCTGATGCTTGTGTGTTTCTTATGGAGAATTATGATTCTCGCGAAATAATAAATATAGGAAGCGGTGTTGAAATCTCTATTCGAGATTTGTCGCTTCTTATCAGGGATGTTGTCGGGTTTGAGGGAGATATCCGCTTTAACACGAGCATGCCCGATGGCATGCCAAGAAAGCTTCTCGATGTGAGCCGCATCTCAGCGCTCGGCTGGAAGCCTACGCTGTCACTACGACAGGGACTCGAATCCACCTACAAGTGGTTCCGGGACAATCGGCAGAGGTTAAGGGAAAGCTGACATTGATTCCGGAGATCCCCTCGAAACGGCGCCAATTGCTATGATGAAGCCATGCTCCCTTGAAAGCGCATTGGTATCACGCTGCCATTCTCTCCATACGTTCGATCAACTTCTTAGCGACGACCTCTTTGTGCATCAGTTCTTCGGTCTTTTCGAACGAAATAGAATCCATACCGTAGATTTCCGAAGGGAGCCCTGAAACGAAGCTCTCCAGTATCTCCCTGACTATTTCCGCCTCTTCTTCCGTGAATTCCGGTCGTACCATTGTCTGCTCCTTCCTTCTTCATTCAGTCTGATTGACGTGCCACATGAACTGGACGCGCAACTGTAGACAACTGCCCAAAACAACCTCCGCGTGACTCATTTTCGCGGGGTTGATTCGACTAGTCGTACCCATATCTTAATAACGTCAATATTCACCTGCAAGCCTGAACGATATAGAGGGTAGCCGGGTATATCATCTTCGATGTTTCATCGGGGAACATCAGGTTTAAGTGTATTTCTTGTTGACACGGAAATTGTATATTGTATACATAATCGCACATGCCTCGTGACGTCTGGGGATTGTCAATGACCACGATCCGCGTCGCAGCCCTGCCTCAGGAAGTAGCCAAGCGTATTCGGGAGATGATCCGGAAGGGAATCCTGAAAGAAGGGGACAGGATCGTCGAAAACCCGTTGTGTCGGGCCATGGGAGTCAGCCGGACACCACTCAGAGAAGCCCTGCGGCTCCTCAGTTTCGAGGGACTTATCCAACTGATTCCGAATAAGGGCGCTGTCGTGGTTCAGCCATCCATGGAAGACATCAGAGAGATGTTCTGGGTGATGAGTATCCTGGAAGGGACATGCGCCCGAGAATGCGCCAAAAAAATAGACGAAAAGGGCTTGAAGAAGCTTGAAAATCTGTACAAGAAACTAGAAAGGCACTTTGAAGAAGAGCATCACGAAAAATACATGGCTGTTAATCACAGCTACCACACCTTGGTTCAGGAGTTAGCAGGAAGTAAAGTCCTCAGCGAGGTGATAAACGGCCTAAGGCAAAAGATCCTGCTACACAGATACCGACAGATCTACCAACCTAATCGACTCATGACATCCATGCAGGAACACCGCGCTCTTCAGGAGGCGTTCAGAAAAAGAGACCCGGTGGCAGGCTGAACGGCTCATGAAAGAGCATCTCATCAGGCAGTGCGAGGCCCTGGAGAACGCAGATCACCAACCAGAAGGGACGGGTTTCTCGGGTATCGGCTTGTCATTTGAAAACCAGGGGCTCGATCGCGTAGCCCGTCCGTCAGACGCCGTGCACATCTGCGCTCGGTGGGACCGCCTCCGGCAGGCGGGCGACACAAGGCTAATAAGAGCGTAGGGCTTATGCCTGGACGGAAGCTAGAAAGGAGGTAATCAGGGGCTGTATGCTTCGGGCGGAGGCACGGTTAATCGCGATGCGTGCCTGGGAAGAAGGGATTTGGATTGGTGAGATCGGGAGGTGAGACCCTCTCACTTTGGGTCGGAATTCTTCGTTACAAGGAGGATGCAGGAATCATGGGAAGTTACTTGGCGGAAATATCTCTCGCTGCTCTGGCAATTGCCGTGGTCGTCGCAATTGTCAGAAACGTAAACGTCGGGCCTCTAAGCCTGGCGATTGCCCTGGTCGTCGGACATTACATGGGAGGAGTCAAAATCAAGGCCATAATCGCCGGCTATCCTGTGAACGTGTTTCATCATGTTGGCCGGTATCACATACTTGTTTGCCATTGCAAACATCAACGGCACGCTGGAGAAGCTGACGAAATTTGCGGTTAAGAGGTGTTCGTGGCAACGTCGCTCTGCTGCCAATCGTGATGTTCCTCCTGGCTTTCGCATCTATCGTCACTCGGACCCGGGGCCATCACCATTTGCGCTTTGCTGGCGGCACCGACTATGCTGTTGGCCTCGGAGACGAAAATACCGGCCTTCTTGATGGCTGCATGGTGGCCAACGGTACCCAGGCCGGTAACATGTCGCCCATAGCCGTAGCAGGAGTCATCGTGAACGGGCTTCTGCAACCCATGGGCATTACCGACTTGGAGCTTTACCCTGTGGATGAACAGCCTTGTCTTCTTTTTCGCCATCGGTATCGGCGCTTACCTTCTCTTTGGCGGTTTGAAGTTGTGGAAACAGAGAGCTGCAGGAGAAGCTTCCGCCAGCGTGCAAGTTGAGGTGGAGCCTTTCAATACTCAACAGTACCTGACCCTCGGCGGGAATCGCCGTTCTGGTCATCGGGGTATTTTTCTTCAAGCTGGACATCGGATTAGGCGGATTTCTCGTCGGGACGGTGTTGATTCTGTTGGGAGCGGGAGACGAGGACAAGGCTTTCAAGGCCATGCCCTGGGGGGCCATCCTGATGGTCACCGGAGTGACGGTGCTGATCCAACTCATGAGCAAGATCGGTGGCATGGATCTCTTCGCGACGATCATGGCGAAACAGTCCACGCCCTATACGGCTACATTGGTTGTCGGCTTTTGGGCTGCACTGATCTCCGCGTACGCCAGTACCATCGGCATAATTCTGCCGGCATTCGTGCCGATGGCTCCGGACCTTCTGGCAAAAATTGGCGGCACGGATCTCTTGGCCTCATCTCCAGCATCGTCCTGTGCGGCCACGTTACCGACGTGAGCCCCTTGTCCACCCTGGGCGCCATTTTCATAGCGAACGCCACGGAAGATCAGGACAAGAAAAAGTTGTTCAGAGACATGCTCATTTGGGGCTTGGCCATGTCACCGGTGGGGCGATTGTGTGCTGGTTCCTGTTCACGGTGCTGGGACTACCGTAGGCTCGTGAGGGGCGGTGCCGCGAATGAATTGCGGAGGCGTCCGACTTCGCTCCGGCATCCATTCAGGAATCGCTCTCCTCGATGTATACATAGGAAGATTGAAGCACACGGGATGCACGTCGTGTAGTATACGTGTCTTGTCATGTGGGCCTGAGGAAAGGAGACACGAGGGGAATCGTGTGCACGAAGCCCCTTTCGAGAAATCGAACGCCTTATTTCAGGCCACCCATTAACCTGTCGGAGATTGGAATCATGGATAAATGGACGTTCGGCGTAAGCGTGACCGTGGTCGGCATGGGGGAACACTGCTGACCTTATGGCTGTTAAGCCTCGTCACTATGGCACTCAAGAAGATCTTTCCCCCAGCTTCGTGAGGCTCAATGCGGCAAGGAGGCGTAAATCAGAGGCATCGAAGGATATTATCGTGGCGATTTCGAGCCTCGGATCGGGAGGGGTTGTTCCTGGTAACACAGGGATTGCCCAACCTGGTTATGCTCATGTTGGAGGTGTCCTACTCTACCTGGCCATCAAGAAAGACGTGGAACCTCTCTTCTCGTGCCCATCGGGTTCGGTTGCCTTCTCGTCAATATCCCGCTCAGCGAGATGATGGACAAAGGCGGCATACTGAGGTTCTTTTACGACTTCGGAATAATTACGGAGATATTCCCTCTCCTGATCTTTGTGGGGATCGGAGCGATGACCGATTCGGTCCGTTGTTGGAGAATCCCAAGATACTGCTGCTCGGCGCAGCCGGGCAGTTCGGGATCTTTCTCACGTTGCTCCTGGCTCTTGCTCTCGGGTTTAGCGAGCTCGAGGCCGTGTGCATGGGAATCATCGGTGCGTGTGACGGCCCGACCGCGATTTACGTCACCACCCAATATGCTCCCCAATTGCTGGGAGCTGTCTCGGTGGCAGCGTATTCGTACATGGCCCTGGTGCCCATCATTCAGCCGCCCATCATGCGAGCCCTGACGACCGAGAAAGAACGGACCATTCGCATGACGTCCACTCCACAGGCAGTTTCCAAGACCACACGCATACTATTTCCCATTGTGGTGACGCTGGTAACCGGGCTCATCGCTCCCAAGGGCCTGCCGCTCATGGGTATGATCATGCTGGGCAATTTCCTCAAAGAGAGTGGCGTGGTGACTAGGCTCACGAGCGCCTCCGAAAACGAGATTGCCAATGTGGTGACGCTGTTCCTGGGGCTTGCCATAGGCGGAACCATGGAAGGCCATGCTATTCTCGAAGCCGCAGACCCTCACGATTTTCGGTCTCGGGTTTGTGGCTATCTGTCTGGATACTGTTACGGGTGTCATTTTCGGCAAGCTCATGTGTGTCCTTTCCGGTGGCAAGGTTAACCCGCTGATCGGCGCGGCAGGCATCTCCGTGTACCCAATGGCCGCGAGCGTTGTTCAGTCCCAAGGACAGAAATACGACAAGAAAAATTTCCTGCTCATGCATGCGATGGCTGCCAACACCGGCGGTCAGATCGGCTCGGTCATGGCAGCTGCGATGATGCTCTCGATTCTGAAAGGTATGGGGTTGGTTTAGAGTCCGCCTTGTCCTTGGGAGCGAGCCTCGGGCAGTGGAGATATGCCCTTTGAATAAGACCGCTTGTCGTGTTTGCCGACCGGTCGCGGCCGATTCCACCGTGCAGAGACCCTTAAGACCTGGGGCCGACCCCGAACTCGATTGGCGGAACCGTCCCGTCGCTAGCGGGATCGCCTCGCCACTGGTAGGACCAGCATCTTGCCTGTCTTTGAAGGACGGCAGGATGCCCGTCTCCGCCGAATCATCCTAACTTTGGGTAATTACGTGGTGAATCGTCATAGATTACCTGTTTCTGCCGAGGCCGAGAGGCAAATCTCTTTATGTGAAATCTCGCGATTCAAGCCCGGTGAATGATTTCAGAGGCCGGAGGAGATTGTATGGGAACGAAGGTTGTGCATGACAGGGAGGACTGGGATGCCGTAGAAGAGTACAAGGTCGCATGGCAAAGGCCAGACCGCTGACGAAGGACGGCAACACCAAGATAGTGGATTCCCTCGTGCCGTGGCCCTCCTGGAGGCGATCATTTACCCCGGAGACCGGGTGGCCTTGGAAGGGAACAATCAGAAGCAGGCTCAGTTTCTCGCCGATTGCCTCTGCAAGGTGGACAGATGGGAAGGTTAATCGGCTTCACATGGTCCAGTCGGTCATAGCCCTGCCTTCGCACTGTGAAATCTTCGACCGGGGGATCGCCGCCAAGGTCGATTTCTCGTTCTCGGGGCCCCAGTCTGTCCAGGTGGCACGTCTCGTCAACGAGTCCAAGATGAAACTTGGAGAGATACATACCTACCTGGAGCTTTTCGCAAGGTACTTTCTCGATCTGACACCCCAGGTTGCACTGGTCGCCGGAACTTGCGGACAGAGACGGTAACCTTTATACCGGGCCCAATACGGAGGACACGCCGGCCATCGTAGAGGCCACCCACTTCAAACAGGGTATAGTAGTGGCCCAGGTGGAAAAGGTCGTGGAAAAGCTTCCACGTGTCGATATTCCTGGGGACTGGATCGACTTTATCATTCCCACCGGAAAACCTTGTTACATCGAACCGCTCTTTACGCGGGATCCGTCGCATATTCGTGATGTGAACATCCTAATCGCCATGATGGTCATTAAAGGTATCTACGCAGAGTACGACGTCCGCTCTTTAAATCACGGCATCGGCTATGCCGCTTCGGCCATTGAATTGCTCCTTCCCACATACGCCGAGCGGCTCGGCCTGAAGGGGAAAATATGCACCCACTGGGCGCTTAACCCTCATCCGACAATGATCCCTGCCATTGAGTCCGGGTTCGTAGATTCCATCCACTGCTTCGGTTCCGAGGTGGGAACGGAGGACTACGTCGCGGCTCGCTCCGACATCTTCTTCGTCGGTCCCGATGGAAATCTTCGGTCAAACCGGGCTTTCTCCCAGGCCGCCGGACACTACGCGATCGATGCCTTCGTGGGCGCCACACTCCAGATCGACCGGTACGGCAACAGTTCCACCGCGATGGCCGACCGGATCGCGGGTTTCGGCGGCGCTCCCAATATGGGGTGCGACGCTCCCGGCCGGCGGCATTCGAGCGAGGCCTGGATCAAGGCGGGACAGGAGAACGGCATGCGGGCTGGCCTCATCGGCGACATGCCCCGAGGCCGCAAGCTGGTGGTCCAGATGCTGGAGACTCGGGGGCCAAAGGGGACCCAGTGCTTCGTGGAAAAGCTCGATGCCTGGGAGCTGATGAAACGGGCCGGCCTCAAGGTGCCACCGGTAATGATCTACGGCGACGCGATAACTCAGATCGTAACTGAAAAGGGGTTGGCCCACTTGCACAAATGTGCAACACTTCAGGAGAGGGAAGCCGCTATCAAGGCTGTCGCCGGAGACACGGACCTTGGAAAGCAGGCGAAACCCGAAGAAACGGCCGACCTGAGACGGAGAAAGGTCGTTCAAACGCCGGAAGATCTCGGGATCGACGTGGCCGAGGCTAACACGTCGCTGCTTGCGGCCCACTCTATGGATGACCTGGTGGAGTGGTCGGGCGGTCTTTACAAAGTGCCCGAACAGTATAGAACCAGTGGTAAGCATTGAAAGGCGTTGCCGCTGGTAGAACCGGTCGTCAGACGGTTCGTTTGAAGTGAATAACCCTCAGTTATTTGTATGGTCTTGTAGATAATTGCATGACAACTCGATTCTTCTACTCGGCGGAAATGGGCTCACTTGAAACACCAGCGGTGGTCTTGAAGCTGTTTGAGCGTGAGCCGGTTGCAGGTCCGTCAAGGCTGCTGCTCGGTTTAATACCGAGTCCGGGACGGGAGGGGACAAGATGTGGGAAAATTTGAACAAGAAAGCCGTAGAACTGTTTCAGAGCGGCAACCATTCCGAAGCTGTGCAAATTGCCAAGACCGCATTGGAAGAGGCTGAAAAGGAATTTGGACCGGATGATCCCCGTGTGGCGCGAGTGTTGAACAATCTGGCCGAAATGTACCGGGCGCAAGTGAAGTACGATGACGCTGAACCGCTTTGGAAGCGAGCGCTCGCAATACGAGAAAAGGCACTTGGAAAGGATCACCCTGACGTTGCCACGTCTCTGAACAATCTGGCAGGTGCTTATTTCGAGCAGGGAAAGTTGGCAGAAGCTGAACCGCTCTTTAGGAGGTCAATTTCCATACTAGAAAAGTCGCTCGGTCCTGACCACCCTGATATTGCCACTTCACTTAACAATCTGGCAGCAGTTAACAGGTCAATGGGAAAGTATCCCGCGGCGAAACCCCTCTATGACCGCGCTCTCTCCATCCTGGAGAAGGCTCTGGGGCCGGATCATCCTGAGGTCGGAACGTGTCTGAACAATTTGGCCGGGCTGTACGATTCCCAGGAGCGGTACAAGGACGCGGAGCCGCTGTACCGACGTGCTCTGGAAATAGCCGAGAAAACCTTCGGACCGGATCACCCTCACGTGGCGTCCTCTCTAAACAATTTGGGCGGTACACTGGTTGGTCTGGGGAATTACAAGGAAGCTGAGATTTTGCTCGTGAAAGCTCAAGCCATAATTGAAAACACTTATGGAGTAGGTCATCCTTATGTGGCTAGCGGCCTTGAGAACCTCGCAGAATTCTATGAGGGAACCGGCAGGGCCGATGAGGCAGACAGCTTAAGAGCCCGTGCGCAAGAGATACGAAAAAGTTTCTCAAAGGGACGGGAGGAGAAAGGATGAAGGTCGCTGACGAACCTGTTTTCTCCTTACTATTCTCCTTCGCCTCGCTGGTAAGCTGAATCGCCAGGAACAGAATTGACCCTCCCGAACAGCGTCGGGAGGGCAGTATACGCATTCTGTCTTGATGCGTGGATCGACGCCCTGGGCAAAGCGGGATGTACTGTGTCATGCCCGCTGACTTGCAAGGGTAGTCGTCCATTTCTTTCCGCCGCCGAGAGGTTTGCACTCTACATTCGTTAATAGTGAACACCAGGCTTCCGTCCTTTTCCCAGGCAGCCGTATGAGCGCTAATAGTAGAGTACAGCTCCAGGTGCAGGGCTCTCTCAAGAGCCTCCAAGCCGCCATTAGGGCTTAGTCCCAGCTGCTCTGACATCTTGAAAGCTTCGACCTGGCCGAAGTGAGACCAGCAAGTGTCGTTCACCATCTTCGCCGCGGCCATGCCGAGCGAGGATTCCACGGCTTGGAACCAAACCCCGTCGCTTGTCACCCAGGTTTTGGCTATATCTTTCAGCAAGAGCAGAAGTTCCTCTCGGGATTTGGACGCGAGCACACGAGGCACAGAGCCTTCCATCTCGATTCCCAGGTGGGGGGCGAGTCTCTTTGCAGCCAAGGGAAAATATTGGGGAAGAACTTCGCTTTCCAATTTCACAGCCGTATCAGATCCGTGATGGTGCACGACTTCAGTGAACCACATGCCGTAATGAACCAGCAGATACCCAAAGAACGTTCCCACCAGCCGAAGCAATTCTTCCCTTGGAAGTTCGGTGAAATCCAAACCAGTCTCACAGCATTTCATCAGCAGACCTCTTGAAATGCCCGGAGCGGCCTCCGCTCTTTTCCATAAGTCTAATTCCTGAAATCACCATGCCCCGGTCTACTGCCTTACACATGTCGTAAATGGTGAGGCCCGCGCATGCCACCGCGGTGAGAGCTTCCATTTCCACGCCCGTTCGCGCGGACACCTTGACCGTAGCCTCAATCTCTATAAGAGATTGCTCCTTATCCGGGAAGAATTCCACTTTCACAGATGTGAGAGGGAGCGGATGGGCAAGAGGGATAAGATCCGGAGTTTTCTTTGCACCCATAATAGCGGCAATACGCGCTACCCCCAGAAACGTCCCCCTTTTTTGCCCGGCCCTTGAGGATTAGATCCAATGTGTCGGGCTGCATGCGAATTTCTCCGCGGGCAACGGCCTCTCTTACAGTGATTTCCTTTTGACCCACGTCCACCATGTGGGCCTGCCCCTTTTTGTCAAAGTGGGACAAACCGGCCATATTGGCACTCCTATTTTGTGTCTCTTAGCCGAAGCTCAAGCGCGGCAGCGTGCGCTGCAAATCCCTCATATCTTGCGAGTGTGAGGGTCTTCGGCGCCAGGTTCTTGAATCCTTCCTCACTGACCATCGAGTATGACATGCGCCGTGTGAAGTCCCTAACGGACAGTGCGGACGCGGTTCTGGCGAATCCTGATGTAGGGAGAATTGCATTGGGCCCGATCGAGTAGTTGGCGAGCGTTCCCGGAGTAAACCGACCCAGAAGCACTTCGCCTGCGTACTTAATCATTTCGAGGGTTTCGTGAGGATTCCGTGTGAGGATCTGCAAGTGCTCAGGGGCAAAACCGTTGATAAACTCCACGGCCTGGTCCTGGTTCTCAGCCAAAACAACTCCGCCGTTCGATGTAAACACCGCTTCGCAGAATGCCCTGCGTTGGTCGGGCAAAGCCGACACAAGCACGGGTATGAGTTCCAACGCCTTTTTCGCCAGCGACTCATCTGTGGTAACCAGATATGCGGATGAGTCCGGACCATGTTCAGCCTCTATGAGCAGGTCCGTTACTGCTGTGAGCGGGTCCGCGGAGTCGTCGGCTAAGATGATGGCTTCACTCGGCCCGGCTGGTAGACCAGTGTCCACTTCTGTCGAGAGTATCTGCTTTGCAGCCAAGAACGTAGCCTGAGCCCGGCCCCACTATTTTGTCTAACGCGAGGTATGGTTGCCGTGCCGAATGCAAGCGCGCCTACAGCCTGGACGCCACCAACCGCGTATAGCTCATCCAAGCCAATCATCCTCGCGGCGGCAATCGTCGCGGGGTCGGCTTTACCGTGCTGATCCGGCGGTGTCACGACTACAACCCGCTCAACCCCGGCCACTTTTGCCGGCACTCCGGCCATCATCATCATCGATGGGAAGGAACCTTTACCCCGCGGCACGTACAATCCCACGGACGCGATAGGCAAGACCTTCTCGCCCGCGATTATGCCGGGGCTGATTTCGATTTCCCACGACGGGGGTTCTATTTGATGCTCGTGGAATTTCCTGATGTTGGCAATCGAGACCTCAATGGCTCCGCGCAAGTCGTCCGGCAATGCCTTGACAGCCTCGTCCATCTCATCAGGCGAAACTCTGAATTGCGAAGGGTCAATGTCAGCACCGTCAAACCGCTTTGTGAATTCCCGGACCGCATCATCCCCGCGGTGACGAACCTCGTCTAAGATAGGGGCCACCTGGGCCATCAACGTTTCGAGATTCACTCCGACTCGTCGATAGAGTCTCGTGCGCTCTTCGATACTCATCCCGCCGAGTTGAAAATAGTTTACCTTCACGATTTGCTCTCTTCTTTAATTTCGTCCACTTGTCGGCACATTCAGGAGTCACCATCCTGCCACGGAACGCGAAAGCAGGTCAACAGAGTGTCGGATAGCGCAAGCTCAGCACGCGTAGGGTGCAGGGGAGCACGTCTGCGGCGTGAGAACCGCACCGGTCGCAGGTTTCAATCACTCGTGTGCTCAAAGGAAATACCTCGAAATGATGCGATTCGCTCCACTCATCACATCCTACAAAAGCCAGCAACTATACGACACCGAACAGGTACCTTTCTCCTAATTCCAGACTGATGCGTCCTTGCCTCTCTTTCCTCCCAACCTTTTTTCAGATACTATGAGATTTCCGGTCTTTCCAGAGAACTCTGTCGGGATGAAACCCAAAAGGAAACATTATGGACGAGAAATTCAATAAAGCCGAATGGGATTTTTTCGTAACCGCGCTAAAAGAAGAGGCCCGCACAATCTTGAAGGATGTTGGTTCCAGGTACCGGATCCGGAGACTCTTGTACGGGAGACCCTTGGTGAACTTGAGGCCCTAGCACGCGACGGAACGACGGGCAGGACAATCGGTCCGAAGAGGAGATCTGGAACCACGTCCGAGAAACGACTCCTCAAAGCCGCCTACGCGACGCGGGCACACTGCATTCGGTGCGGGACGTGCTGCACAAAAGGAAGTCCTACTCTCTTAGAAGACGACATGGAGCTTTTCAGCCGGAGTATTCTCAAACCCGCACACTTGGTCACCATCAGGGCGGGTGAGCCGGCCTACTCCAACCAGACGGAAGAAGTTACGCCCACACAAGAAGAAACTGATCAAAATTCGTGAAACATCAGGCAGCAAGACGTGCATTTTTTATGAGAAGTCGGGGAGCAAGTGTACTATCTACGAATCCAGGCCGGCTCAATGCCGGAGTCAGGAGTGTTGGAATACAGGCGCGTCCGAGGGAATTGCCGGTCTGTCACCTATCAACAGAAAGCGACTTCTAGAGCCGATGCCAAGCTTGTGGCAGATCATCCAGCGTCACGAAGAGCGGTGCTCTTACTCCGAGTTCAGCCGGGTAATGACTCGACTCGGGGCCACTAAGGGCCAGACAGTAGGCGAGATTCTCGATCTCCTCGCATACGATCACCACGTGCGCGGATTCATAGCTGAAAATTTCGGCATTGCCTCGGAAAGCATGGATTTCTTCTTGGGGCGTCCGCTACGAGAGGCGATAGCGAGGTACGGTCTGGAACTAGAGGAGCAGTCCGACGGCTCTTTTCTGCTCAAACCGGTGGAATAACCGAATTTCTTATAGCGGTGACAGCAGTCGGTGCTCATGTCACGGCTACGCGTCTATGACAACGCTGTCAGTGCTTGATCCAAATCGGATGTGATGTCATCAGAGTGCTCGATCCCAACGGACAGCCTCATGAGACGGTCTGTAATCCCGATGCGTTGCTGCTCCTCAGCAGAGATTTTGGCATGAGAGGTGACTGCTGGGCAGCAAATGGTGGTTTCAACGCCCCCTAGGCTCAATGCAGGTTTGATCATTCGTAGTCGCCTCAAGAACCCCGAAGGGTCTCCCTGCCCAGGTACGGACCTCGAATGAAAGCATGCCTCCGTATGCCTTCATCTGCGACTTGGCAAGATCGTGCCCCGGGAAATCAGGCAGGCCGGGATAGTTCACCCGCGTTACTGCTGGATGTCGCTGCAGGGCCACCGCAACTCTCAGAGCATTCTCCGACTGGCGCTCCATCCTCAAAGCCAGGGTCTTTAAACTTCGTTCAAGCAGATAACATGCCATCGCGTCGAGGCTTCCGCCCAGGTGCCGTGCCAGTGCACGCACCCGCTTGGCGCGTTCTGCGCTCGTCACCGCAACTCCGCAGCAAAGATCACTGTGCCCGCCCAGATATTTTGTGCCGCTGTGAACCACCACGTCAATTCCCAGTTCGAGCGGATTCTGGTTCACCGGAGTAGCGAAGGTGTTGTCCATGACCGTGGTGATCCCGCGATCTCTGGCGAACCGCGCGACTTTTCGAATGTCGATGACGCTGAGAAACGGGTTAGTTGGCGATTCAATGACTATAACCGTGGTTTTCTCGGTTGCCGTGCTGCATATTGATTCCGCGTCGGTAGCCGCAAACGTGTATGCGATTCGCAACCTGTCAAATTCATCCGTCGCAAACGCGTGGGTCCCGCCGTACAACTCGTCCATCATGACAACATGGTCCCCCGAGCCTGCGAACGCAAGAATCGAAGTGCTTATGGCGGCCATACCCGAACTGAAAAGGACCCCGTCCTCCGCGCCTTCCAATGCGCAAACCTTGTTTACAACGGCATCCAGGTTGGGGGTGTTGAAATACCGTGGATAGGGGCAATCCTCTCTGTCCAAATATTCGTATGCTGATGACGTGAAGATTGGGGTATTGATTCCGCGAGTCATCGGATCGCGAAAGCCGCCGCTGTGCACACACTGGGTCGCTTTTTTCATGAATAATTCCTTTCTCTTCAAGCGTGCCGCGTCCTGGTGGCGTGAACCACTACAACTGATAATCCTTGTAAAGCAGAGATCTGGGTCCAAGCCTCCGGGGTGCAAACGGATCGAATTCATAGCCCCTATAGATGTACATCTGTCGGATGGCAACCCCGTGATACATCACCTCGTACGGAGGGAGTGGCTCCACGCGCGTGAAGTTATCGTAAATTGTGGTGGAGGAGTCTGATGAAGGTTTGAGCGGCAGAGGCGAAACAAACAGAATGTTGCGACCTCTGAGATTGTCAAATGAGGGCTCCCATACATCAAACTGCGTGGGCCGCTTCCACGGCGCCAAGTACCTCACATGGGGATTGCCCGGCAGGTTGAACTCAAGCAATGCGCATAACTGGTAGCTGTCCGCGGCAATGACTTCCCCATCGCTTTTCAGCCCGGCCACATGTTTTCCCAAGCCTGCCCAACCCCTTGTTTCCCATATAATCCTGTCGTCCTTCGCCACCTTCATTTCGAGGCTCGCGGGGAGTAGCCCGATCCATGCGTGTGCCAGCGCCAACAGCACCGGAGCCACTGAGAGAATTACCGCCCATTTCAGGAAACGAGCTCCAAACCATTGCCACACACCAGTTCGGGATTTTTCGCGGGCGGTAAGGATGACTTCCGTCGCCAGGATCAATGTTGATGGGTACGCCATGAAAGCCCAGTTGGCTTCCACGTGCCCTTTGAATGCAAGAAGCCCAAAAATAAATAGAGGGAACCCGAAACATAACAACAGAGCCTGCTGCGGCCTGGGCTTGAAAAAATTCCTGGTAAGCGCCGATGCCGATCCTAATACCAGCGCAAAGTAAAACAGAGGGGACACCAACAGGAATTGGGCCAGGTGATAGCCGATCCCGTCAAGTATTTGTTTGTCGATGTTGTTTGCGCCCGCGCCTATAAAGAAGATGTGATGCAAAGAGGCCCATTGGTGGCTGACGTTCCACCACAATATCGGCAGACTGAAGGCAGCAGCGATAAGCGCCCCAATCCAGGGCTCTTTTCTCAACAGAAAGCGTCGATGAGGTCCGCTCCACAGGAGAAAAATCAGAACACATGGGAGAATCAGCACACCTGTATATTTGCTCTGAATAGCTAGTCCCGCGGCTGCTCCCATCGTGTAAAACCATCTCGGGTCCTCTGAGCGCACAAAGCTCGTCGCAGCCCAAAGAGCCATGACCCAGAAAAACAAGAGGGCATTATCGTGGATTGCCGCGGAGCCGCCCAGCAGCGCTATGGGGGTAAGATTGAAGACCGTTGCGGCAAGTACGGCCCTGGAGCGATTTTTAAACAGAATGCAGCTCGTGCGATAAATAAGGTAGGTGGTGAAACCTGAGAGAACCAGAAAAGGGAACCGCACTGAAAAAGGGGTTTGCTCGCCGAAGAATGCTGTGGAGAGCCGGATCAGGTACGCCACCATGCCGGAATTGTCGAAGTACGACCAGTCGAGACTTCTCGACCAGGTCCAGTAACTGCATTCATCTGGGATCAGATTTAGCCAACTGGTGAACAGGACCCGCCAGGCAAATACCGCGGCAAGTCCCATCAGCAGCCAAACCGTGGGCAGGTCCGTTTTTTTGGAAGTAGTAGCGGGAGTTGGGGTCGACGGATCGGAAGTCATGATGGGACTATACAACAGATTCGCTAATACCTTAACGGTGGAAGACTGTGGACTGTAACTATTCAGTTACGCGGGGAGAGCGTGGGTAATGTGTCATTGCGAGGAGTCCATGGTGGGACAGGCTTCCAGCCTGTCTATTACTGATGACGGGCAAGATGCCCGTCCCACCGGCAATCTAGGCTTTGGAGGTGTCCCGCGGGACGCGGGACTTCGCTCCGCTCGCAATGACATTCTTTTGTCGCCCGTAACTGAGGGATTATTACAGTTTTATTGCAATACACTGCACGATGTGCCGGCTCGACAGGCCATTGCCTCAGCTTCGTTGCGCATTTCATGCGATGTCTCGATCTGGATCGTGGTGTGGTCTATATGGAATTTGTCGACCAGGACAGTGTTGAGCCGTTTCAAGACCTGGTTTCGATCTTCCGTGAGATCGGAGAGCACAACATGAGCGGACAGGGCATGGCGGTTGCTGGTAATGCTCCAGACATGCAGGTCGTATACGCAGCACACGCCGTCCTGTTCCAGCAGGGTCTGCTCAATGTCGCTTATTTGCATTCCCGTGGGAACGCCTTCCATGAGGATGTGCACAGACTCCTTCAAGAGTTCCCATGAGGAGAACAGTATTAAGAATCCGATCAGTACGCTTACCAGCGGGTCTACCCAATTGAGTCCGGTGGCGAGAATGACGATGGCCGCCAGGATCGCGCCGGCAGAGCCGAGAGCATCGGCAATCACGTGAATGAACGCGCTCCTGATGTTGAGGTTTTCACGCCGAGCCCGGTAGAGCAGGGCAGCGATCAGGAAGTTCACCGCAAGTCCCGCAGAGGCTACGATCAGCATCCCGGTCCCCTCAACTGGAGGCGGCTGAAAAAATCGCCGGACAGCCTCATAAAACAGCAGGCCCACTATTGCCCAAAGGGCCACTCCGTTCATCAATGCGGCCAGAATCTCAGTGCGTTTGAATCCAAAAGTGTGCCTGTCGGTCGGAGATCGCTGCCCAATATGCAGAGCCAGCCATGACAGTCCCAGGGCCATGACGTCCGAGAGCATGTGGCCCGAATCTGCAAGCAGGGCAAGGGAGTTGAAAAGATATCCGCCGACTGCTTCGACAACCATGTACCCTGCGGTCAGGAAGAGAGCAATGCCTAGCCGTCTCCGGCTGTTCTCAGTTCCGGGTTCGGCATGAATGTGGTGATGTGCGTGTTCCATCCGGTTGCACCATATTGCCTTGCTTCCACCGATATACTAATGTGGACGCAGTCTCTTGTCTATTCATAATCATCCTGACCGTCTTGGGTAGTCTAGGGAGGATGAATAGGAAACCGGTGGATGCGAAGGGGCTTGAATTGCCTAGTCCACTCCGGACCGCCAATTGTCATGACCAAAGGATCGCTCTGATTTCATGGACACCTTAACGCTCCTCGGAACTGCTGTTGCCCTAGGCATGGATGCGTTTGCCGTCGCGATCTGTGTGGCCGCGGGCCTCGCCCGTCTGACAGCTCGACACATTTTCCGTTTGAGTTGGCACTTCGGATTATTCCAGTCGCTGATGACGATTTGCGGTTGGGTCGGGGGAGCGGCCTTATCGACGTTCATGTCCGGTGCCAACTATTGGATTGCGTTTGGAATATTGTCGCTACTTGGGCTAAACATGATCCGGCAATCCCTCCATCCCGAATGCAGCATCGAGGGTCACGATCCCACTCGCGGTTGGAGCCTGGTGGGCTTTTCCGTTGCGACGAGCATAGACGCCCTCGCGGTTGGTGTATCTTTCAGTCTGATAGGCTTGTCGATATGGGTTCCCGCCGGGGTCATCGGCCTTGCTGCTATTCTCATGACTTTTATAGGGATGAGAATCGGTAAGCAGGTGGGGACTCATCTCGGACCATGGGCGGAACGCATAGGCGGGGTCGTGCTCATTGCCATCGGCGGCAAGGTCCTCGTTGACTATTTGACCCGGTAGAGGAGGCCGCTGTTCATGTGAACACAGGACCAGCACCGCTCATCTAATCACAACCACCGGTATTTCGAGGCTATGCCTGACTGGTTCGATGGTGCTGCCGAAAATAATGTCTCCAAGGCCTCTATGACCGTGGCCACCCATGACAAGGATGTCTACGTGCTGCTCGTGGACAAGTCGGACAATCTCTTTTGACACGTCTCCGAACCCGAGGAAGGTCTCGACCTCAACACCTCTATGTCCTAAGGACTGCGCCAACTGGTTCAGGTACTGCTCGTCTTCTCGTGCCTCGGCGTCATAAGCGTCCGGTCCGAACATGACCCCCCCAGCCCCCTCCACCACGTGAAAGAGACAGAGAATCGCATCATGCTGCCGTGCCAACGGGAGCGCATGGCTAAGAATCTTCCGGTCGTCGTCCCCGAAATTCAGCGCCACACCCACACGTTTGTAACGAGGGATATCTAGGTCCAAACTATCCTCCTCTGCCCGGATGAAATGAGCGAGTTTCTTCCAGGCCGGGATGGCTTCTTTCCGCGGCAGATGGACAAAGGGCTTGAGAGTGACGTAAAGCAGGAGCCCGCCTATGGCCGAAGCGAACGGGATAACGATCGCGTAAACCAGTACCGGCTCCGTGCTCTGTGCGATCCAATTCGAGATTTGTTCCGTTACCAGCTTCACGTTAAGCACAACGATAATACTGGCCACGAGCCACGCAATGAGCTGAAGCCAGGTCTTGTTCGCGAATTCCCCCATGGTTTGCTTGTCGCTCGTAAAGTGTATCAGTGGAATCACCGCAAACGGAAGCTGGAGGCTGAGAATTACCTGGCTCAAAATGAGCAGCTTGTACGTGCCGGCATCGCCTGTATAAAAGATCGTCAACGGCTGCGGGGATCACCGCGAGCATCCTGGTGACAAAACGGCGCAGGAAAGGCCGGATCTTGAAGTGGAGGAAGCCCTCCATGACGATCTGACCTGCAAGGGTACCGGTCAGTGTGGATGCCTGACCGGCGCACAAAAGGGCTAGAGCAAAGGCGATGCCTGCCAGCGTGGTTCCCAGGAGGGGTGAAAGTAGGTTGTGTGCCTGCTGGAGTTCCGTTACGACGATGCCTCGTGAGAAAAAGGCAGCCGAGGCCACAATCAGGATCGCTGAGTTGACTAGAAATGCACAATTAAGAGCAACTGCGGAATCGATGAAATTGAACCTGCAGGCCTGGCGCTTTCCTTCCATCGATGTATCATAAGCGCGGCTCTGGACAAGGGCGGAATGCAAATACAGGTTATGGGGCATTACCGTTGCCCCGACTATGCCCATCGCGACGTAAAGTGCCCCTTCCGGAAGGTGTGGTACAAACCCCTGCGCCACACGGCCCCACTCGGGGCCAGAGGTGAAAACTTCAAAAATAAAGCAGAGGCCGATTGTAATGATGAGAGAGAGGACGAAGCCCTCAAATTTCCTCATCCCGAGGTTTTGAATCGCGAGAAAGAGAAACGTGTCAAGCGCAGTGATGATTACGCCCCATATCAAGGGGATGCCGAAGAGCAGGTTGAGTCCGATGGCGGTGCCGAGCACTTCGGCAAGATCGCACGCGGCGATGGCAATCTCGGTGAGAATCCAGAGCGCATGGCTTATCGGACGAGGGTAGTTGTCGCGACAGGCTTGAGCGAGATCCCTCCCTGCAACGATGCCGAGTCTCGCGGACAGGGTCTGCAATATCACGGCCATCACGTTGGACATCAGCAGGACCCAGATCAACGTGTATCCGAAACGTGCCCCTCCCTCGAGGTCCGTAGCCCAGTTCCCCGGATCCATGTAACCCACGCTTATGAGGTACGCAGGTCCGAAGAAAGCAAACATGCGCTTCGCCGATGCTTGCTCCCTTTGGGATAGAGACCGAACGGTGAACTTCGGATAGACTTACTCCCGATTTTGCCATTACCAGCTACCCTGGACTAATTCATGAGCAACTACAATTGTGAACGTAATCAGTTCGGCCGCAACACTTATATCAGAGGCTGGAGCGCTGCGGGCAACTGGGCTATGTGACTCAATACCCTGCGGGGTCGGTGCATCGCTAGCTCCTCGGCAGAGAATATGGAACTCGCTACGGCAAAGGCGTCTATGCCCGCGTTTTTCGCCGCTTGAATATCCAGAGGAGCATCGCCCACGTAGATCGTTTTATCTTTGACGGTCCCCACCGACCTTATGAATTCCTCGAACATTTCACCCGCAGGCTTGGCTTTGAAGCCGTCTTCAGCCCCTATGATTCGAGCCATGTTTTGCGAGAATCCAAAATGTTCCGCAAGCTTTCGCGCGTATTTGCCCCGTTTATTGGTCACGACACCCTGGAGCGTTGTCCCATTAAGTGCCGAAAGCGTCTCCATTGCCCCAGGAATCATCGTTGTTTTCTCAAGGAAGATAGTGTCGTAGTATTCTCGGAATACTCGGACCCCCTTCTTCAGCTTCCTCCGGCTTGAGAAAGGTTTTCACGAAATCCATGAGTGAGATCGAAGTATGTCGGACCACTTCTTCCATAGTCATCGACGGGTATCCAAGCCTCGCAAACATGTGATTAAAGGCGTCGGTAATAGAGCCTAGAGAATCGACCAAAGTGCCGTCCATATCAAAGGTGACCGCCTCGATGCGTCTGGTTAGTAATTCAGGTATTTCCTGAAAACCTTCGACGTGGACTGCCGGGATGCCTTGCCTGGCGCAGTATACAAATAACTCGTTCAGCGCCAGCACGACGTCGGCTTCACTTGCGGCATGGCGATCCGATTCCCCATCTCCGATCAGGATGATCTTGTCGTAAGAAGGCCTGAATTTGCGCAAAATGCCCAGTTTGCAGGTGCCGCAGGTGCCGCATGCGGGATCGGAATGCGGACTGGCGATTGAAACACGACCATCGTCCTGCAAAACCAAGGTGTTGGCATAGATTTCGAGCCCCGAGATCCCGTGCTTGCTAAATAAGGTCTCTATTGTGGCGTCAAATCCATCGGAGACTATTTTGACGTCGATTCCTCGTCCTAGGGCCCATTCCAGAAACTGGGGAAATCCTGGATCCAATGCGGCATGATTGCGGACAAACAAGTCGAGATCCGCATTAGTCATCCTCATGAGTGGCGCCACAGCCTGGTACACCTCTCGGGAGCCTATCTCTCCGAGCATGTACCGCTTCACGTAGTATCGCCACTCCGGAGAAGTCGCGTGGTCACGCACCAGGCGATTCACCGTATCCTTCGTGGACACAGTGCCGTCGAAATCGCACAATATGAGAATTCGGGGATTTGCCTCGGCCGTCTGATGCACAGTTTTCTTGTCCATGTTGGTGTGAGAGAATCCGATACGCAATTGCGAGTCGTCTGTTTCAGGAGATTTCAAGAACTTCATACTCTCGAAGACCGTTAGGAGTTTTCACCTCCACAACGTCGTCGACCTCTTTGCCGATAAGGGCCCGGCCCAGCGGTGAATCGACCGATATGACCCCTTTGCTTATATCCGCCTCGTCCTGCCCGAGAAGCCTGTAGACTTTCTGTTGGCTGGTGTCCAAATCTTCAATCGTAACAGAGCAGCCGAACACGATTCGGTCCGTATCGGGACGATTGTCAATGTCTATTATCTCGCAAGCGGCTAGTCGGTCCTGAAGGTCTCGAATTCGTGTTTCGATAAGAGCCTGTTTTTCTTTGCCGTACGTGTACTCGGCATTCTCGGAGAGGTCCCCATGGCCCAAAGCTATTTCAATCTCTTTTATGACAGACGGCCGCTCCACGCGGACCAACCGATCCAACTCTTCCTTCAATTTCTTGTGTCCTTCAGAAGTTATCGGACGCTTCCGCAAGCTCATTGTTTCTTCCTTCTCATTTGGTAAGAATTCGCCGCCGCGTCACGAGGACCGACGTGCCATGCCGTAGGGGCGCCGCTTGCTGCGCCCAAGAATTCGCAGCCCCGAGGAACCTGCGACCCGTAGAACAAGCGAAAAAAGGCAACAGCATATATCTTGCTGCGCCATCTGATCGCAGCCTTACAAGGCTGGGTTCATTCAATTTGTACCAGACTCAGGCGCCGGGGTCAACTCGGTAATCGCATACCCATTGGTGCGGACAGGCTGTGTTGACATATCGGTCGAATTGTCTCACTGTTTGGTGCAGAACTGTCGGACGTACCACAAATGGTCTCCCAGATGTTCGAAACGACATCCCAGGCCCCCCTACCGTTTGTGTGAGCTTCGCCACGCCGATGTCATTATTGCGGTTATGCCACGAAAGAGAGGTCATCGTGATACTTGATTTTCAGATGAACCACCTGACCACGGTTGAAATGATTGAACCGACGCTTTGGCGCGTCGTAGCCAGATCGGACGACAATCTCTTTTCGGGCGAGGTGCTTCTCGACGTGAAGCTACCTGTTCTGGATATTCGACACGCGCGCCTCAATGTCAAGAACGATATTCTGGGTCTCACCCCGGATCTTTCTTTGGCTGAGGGCAAGCTCATCGGCGTACGAGTCGGGCCCGGCATGACCAAGATCGTTCGCGGTGTAGTCGGAGGGCAAGAAGGCTCGGAGCGGATGGCTGAACTGGTGCTGGAGGCCATGGAAATGCTGGTGAATGCGTTGACCGTGCCGGAATTGAGAAAAGGGTTGAAAGTGGGCGGAACACCCTTTGAAAATGAGGAAGCCGCATCAAAGGTCCCTCTGAACGATGTGGTGATTGGAGAGGAAACGGTTCGGTTAATGGCGGCCAATCCCAGGCTCAAGGATAGTTGCGCGGCCTTTCTGGATCTGTGACAAGCGAGGAAGAAAAGATGCTTGAATATTCGCGTATGAAATCAATCGGAGTGCAGGTACAGGGCGAAGATCGGCGTGTCGTGAGCGGAGTTCTGGAAGATGAACTCTATGCCATGCAGTGTGAAATCATTGTCAACTGGCCCACTCTCACTATTGAGCGAGTGCAAACCCGGATGAAACGTTTCACGACAATCCGATGTCCTCGTGCTCAGGCCGTCTTTCCAACAGCGGAAGGATGGAAGATGGATTCACAGCTTGAGGGAAAGATCAAGAAGGAGCTGGGCCGCAAAGGGTGCCGTCACATGGCCATCCTCATCCTGGATTGCTGCCGAAGCCTTGCCAGGGCTGAATTCGCCAGAGAGTTGCGTAAAGCGATGGAACAAGATTCTCATCTGGACCGGAAGGAATTTCTGGAAGACTTCCTGGGTCGGCATTCGGAGCTAACGCAGTTCATACGTCTTCAGTAGCACGAGGAGCATCCAGGTAATGAAGCTCGATCTTCACATTCACACCACCGCCTATTCCCCTTGCAGCACCATGACACCCGACCAGATGGCAGCTTCAGCCAAGGCCGCGGGGCTGGACGGAATCTGCATCACGGAGCACAACAGGATATGGGACCGGGAAGAGGCAAGTTCTCTCAGCCTGAAGCACGGCCTTCCAATCTTCAGGGGCATGGAGGTCACTACCACAGGCGGCGACATACTCGTTTTCGGCATGGAAGAAGAACCCACAGGGATGTGGACCCCGGCCGACTTGAAGGCAAAGGTGGACGCGGCAGGAGGTTTGGCCATCGCCGCTCACCCGTTCCGAGGCTTTTTGCTTTTCGGGTTTGGCGCATTGAAGATGAATTTGGATGACGCGATTGGAAATCCTACTTTCTCGCAGGTGCATGGGCTTGAGGTCTGCAACAGTATGGTCACGGACGATGAAAATGATCTTGCGCGCGAAGTAGCTGAGGCAATGGGCCTCCTGCGTGTGGGGGGGAGCGATGCGCATAGGCCGGAGGCCGTGGGAACCTGCGTGACAAGCTTTGAAGACTGGATCGAAGACGAAGAGGGACTGGTAGCGGCCATTTTGAGCTGGCCGTTTCACACTGGAGAGGATGAAATAAGGTTACTCTCAAGCAGATGTGCAGGCCGGGCGCGAGCCGGCTAAGGAGTACTCATGCCTAACCAAGGAATTAAATGGTCGGACTGGACAAGAAGCATGGAACGCTTCTTGCGGCTGAAAACTTTTCCTGTTGGATTGAAACTGCTGGAGGATTTAGCAGATCTGGGCACCAACCCGTGGCTTCGCAGACCTCAGGAAAAGCTCTCTCTATGCCAATTGATCACCATTGTCCGGACCTTCGACTGGACCGTGGGTGGCACGGCTGATGATCTTGTGACGCCTGGTTGCGCCAGCGTACTCGGTTTAGCTGAACTACCCGAGTTCGTTAAAGACGGCTCTATGCGTAACGTGGTCTGGCTGGAGAAGAAACACGACGCAGCCCTCTGCGAGTCCGTCATGCAGAGGATCCCTTACGGGAAATACAAGGCATTTATGCTCGCGCCTACCTCTTACGACCCATTTATTCCGGACATTGTCCTTATTTACGCAAACCCGGCCCAGATGTCGCTGATGGTGAACGCCATACAGTATGACAAGTTCGAGCGAATGGTTTTTTATTCTGTAGGCGAGAGTTCCTGTTCGGATGTGATCGGCCGATGCTTCGTGGATCGAGTGCCCGCGCTCTCTATCCCATGCTACGGAGAACGGCGGTTCGGCCATGCCTCGGACGAAGAGTTGGCTATCGGTCTTCCCGCGGAAGACTGTCCCAGAATCCTTGCGAATTTGGAAACGTTATACAAGAAAGGAATCCGCTATCCCATCTCGCACTACGGGGCCCAAGTCAGCCCGTACCAGGCGTTGGCGGCTGTATATGGTTTTTCGCAATTGGAGAAGAAGGAAGAGTCCTGAAGATCCACTCAAGGTCACGCGGTATGAGCGTATAACGTCAAAAGGTCAGGCAGAAGCTGCAGTATACCGATGCCCAAGTGTGATGAACGATTGTCTATGAAGACACCCGACGTCGCTTAGGGTAGGGGCGGGTTTGAAACCCGCCCCTACTGAGCAATTTGCCGACAGTGGCACCCCAACAACGAACCTCATTCTTTGGAGGCCAAATGGACAAAGACGGAACTCTTGGCAACGGATATCAGCTCAGAATTTCGGCAAGAGGAACGACGTCCGCCGCTTATATTCCTCGTAATCCGGCGCCGAATTTCAGTTGAAGCTCCTTTTCCTCGATTAATTTGATGTAGCAACTCCCTATTATCAGGCTTAGCAGAAACATGACTATGCCTATCCTCAGTGAGCCAAAATATGTCCCTACCCCCAGATAATAGAGCATAGCCCCCAGTATCATCGGGTTTCGGCAAAACTTGTACGGACCGGACACAATGAGTTTCCGGGGTGGAGCTATAGGAACAGCGGTGCCCTTGCCGATGGTCACAAAGGTCAAAACTGACCACGCCATAAAGACAAGGCCCACAATTGCGGTCACTGCGCCGACCCCGAGTTCCAGCAGCCTCGCCCTCTCCGCAAGCACATACTTGTCAAGACCGTACGAGGCGACGAAAAGAACCGCGGGAACAACAACGACAAAAGCCACCGCGCCGGCGAGTCCGATCACTATCCTGTAACCCACAGACCGCTCTTTGCGAGCAGCTTCAACAAGTCGGTCCACGTATTTCTTGAAAACCATAATTCACCCTGACCTGGAAAGGGACTTTATTTCTTCTCTGGAGAATCCTCTGCGCTTAATTCTTTCTCCTTGAGATTCAAGGTGTTTTTCACCAGCTCCTTTTCATGGTCAAAGTTCACAATTCTCTGGAGCATGATCTTCTGCGCCATGACAGGTCCTGCACCGTGCCAGGTCCCCACGCCGTGCATTCCCGCGGTCCAGTGCTGAAGGAGCTTGTGGACCTTAAGTATGTTTTCGGTGGGCTCGTCCGACCCAAAGCTGAAAAACTCCTCAACGTATGCCCTGGTCTCCGGGTTTTTCAACTCCTTCAGAGAAGGCATAGTCACCACAAGACCCCCGCCGATATCTCCTGCAAGCGCCATTGTCCGCCAGAAAGCGTTACAGATGTTCAGCTTTGACACATTACCCATCACCTCGTCCGGGAGGTAGACACCCGAGCCGGGGGGGTCTTCGGAGCCCATTTGTGCGGCCGCCAGCCCACAAGCCCGGCCTGTTTCCCGGAGAACCACCATTTCCGTTATCTGCTCGTTGATGTGAGCGACCTTGTCCAGGCCCTTGTATTCCTGAACCAACTTGCACGCGCCGATGATCTGGTTCATGAAACCTACCTTGCAGGTGCCACCACACGTCATTCGGTGCGTTCGTGCGAAGCGGGAGACAAACTTGCCTGAAAACTTGGATTCGCCGCAGTGAAAGACCCTTTCCCAGGGGACGAACACGTTGTCAAAAACCACCATGGAGGTTTCTCGCTGCCCGAACAGGGGATTACCCAGCTCATAGATGTCGTCGGCCAGCTCTCTTTCGGCAGAGTAGGGGGAGTATTGGCAAATATAGGTTATTCCCTCGGCGTCGATCGGGACGGCAAATGCAACGGCATAATCCTCTTCGCCTTCGCCGTGCGATGACTGCGGCAGGACAATCAGCTCGTGGCTCGCAAACGCGCCGCTGATATTGATCTTGGCACCTCGTACTACAATCCCGTCGCTTCTCTTTTCGGTGATCTTCAGAGAAAGGTACGGATCAGACCAGTCGAGCGTCTTCTTCTTACGGCTGCCTCTGGGTTCGGTCAGGGCCCCGGCCACGGATAGGTCGTTCTTTTGAACCATTTTGAGGTATTCGGTAAAGCGGGGATAATATTCTGTGCCAAGCTTCTGATCCATCTCCCACGTGGTCGCGGCCAGCGAATGAAACGCATCGTATCCAACACATCGGTAGATGCAGGTGCCCAGCATTTCAGACGTGAATGTCCCGGCCCGAGCTTTGGCTACCAGATCGTCGATACTCGCGCTCACGTGAGTATATCGGTTGACCGTCTCGCCGATCAGAGGGGATCGGCACGTCATGATGTCCTTGTATTTAGGGTCAAGGGCCCATTGATAGCTTGCCTTGTTCGCCTCAACCACTGTGCGGGTATTCGGATTTTCGAGCACGCTGTCCACGCGTTTGCCGTTCATGAATACCTTGGGCTTGCGTCCCTTCAGGCTTGCTTCAAACTGCTCCGGAGTCATTAAGGCCATGATTTGTCTCCTATTGATGGTCTTCCGATGACGATGACTTGTCTGTAATCAACTGTTCCGACGTGGCTGGTGTCGCATGATATTCCGCCGGCCGCGAAACTTCCATTCTGACGGCCAGGACCAGGACATCCACTCTTGCTGCCCCGCCCCGCATAATAGTCTTGGCCGCTTCCGCAATGGTAGATCCCGTGGTAGCCACGTCATCCACCAGCAACACTTTGCGTCCCCGAATACGGTTGGAGCGCTGTATGCCGAAGGAGCCGCGCAGGTTCTTGACTCGTGCCGGTCTGGTGAGCCCCACCTGCGGCGGAGTGTCCTTTATTTTCTTGAAAGAGGTCCGGTCCAGGGGGATGCCCGTGTCCTGTGACAGTTTCTCGGCAAGCACCACAACCTGGTTGAACCCGCGATGGATAAGTCTTCTTCGATGGATCGGCACGGGCACGATAAGATCAAAGTCAGCGGGCTGAAAGTGTCTGCGAAAAGCCTCGATTAAGATTTGCGACAATGCTGTAGCCACGTGAAGAGCCCCGGCGAATTTGAACCTTAACCAGTGCGTCTCTGACCGCACCCTGGTAGTACACCGCGTAGCGTGCTCTGTCATACCGCGGCGGATCAGCAAGGCACCGGCCACAACTGCCTGATCCCAGGACCGCGAGGCCGGGAACCGGCAGGCCGCATTGAGCGCACATTGGTTCACTTACCGCATCCACGGAATCGCAACACGCGTCGCACAAGGATGCATCGGACCCCACAACGGGGGCTTCGCAAAAGGCGCACACCGGGAGGGAAGAAAAGATCCGAGAGAGCGCTCTTGAACAGATGAAGCCCCTCTTTCAGGATCATGTTTGTCTCCGTTCACTCTAACACTCTTGCGCTCGTTTGCCAAACCGGTACAGGCCGCGCATAACCTTATATATTATAGCATTCAACGCACGGGCAGTGGCTCGGTTTTTTGCAACAACGAAGACGTTGGGGTAGAATGGTCTCGTTGAGGGCGATGAATTCATGACGGGTAGACGATGCTCGACGCACCCCTTATTACTCTGACAACTGATTTTGGGACCCGGGACGGGTTCGTTGCCCAGATGAAAGGGGTTATCCTGGGAATAAATCCCCGGGCCCGGTTGATCGACGTGACCCACGACATTGAGCCGTTTTCGGTTCTGGAAGGGGCATTGGTGCTCAAGGGAATATCCTCTCATTTTCCAAGCGGGACGATCCACGTAGCCGTAGTGGACCCTGGAGTGGGAAGTAAGAGACGAGGAATTGTCCTTTGTACCGAAGATCAAACGTACGTGGGTCCGGATAACGGCCTGTTTTCGTTAATTATGTCTGATAATAGGGCGTGTATAATGAGAGAGATCCAAAACCCTGATTACATGCTACCTGAGCCTCATCCCACTTTTCACGGCCGGGATATATTCGCACCGGTCGCGGCGCATCTTTCGGCGGGTAAGCCCTTTGAAGAAGTGGGACCGCTGGTTCACGATCCGATAATGCTTTCCATACCCCCGGTCAAGGAGAATGCTGAAGGGTTGGAAGGCGCTGTGATTTACGTTGACCGGTTCGGCAACCTGACCTCTAATATAGATAAGGCGATGCTGAACAAGATTGTCGGCACGGTTTGTGTTGGTAATGTAACCATCCAGGGATTGAGCCGTTTTTTTGGAGAAGTTCCCGAGGGAGAAGCAATGGCATTGATTAACAGCTTCGGTCTCCTGGAAATTGCGGTAAATCAGGGTAACGCGGCACAGGTGCTTGGGATAGGAAAGGGTGAACCCGTGAGGGTCTTCTGGGCGTAAATGTTCGTAACCGTTCACCAAGAACGTCCCTTTTATTATGATTCACCGCAGAGTGCGCGGAGAACGCAGAGATGACAAGAGCCTCGAACAAAACCACCGAAACTATAATTGGGGTGGCCAGAGAAGTTCATCGCCAACTCGGCCCGGGGCTGCTGAAGTCAACCTGCAAGGCAGGCCTTGCGTATGAATTGGCTGAGACGCGGAATACGTCGCCTTGTAAACAAGTTGAAGGAGTATTTGCCTCCGCGTTCTCTGCGCTCTCCGCGGTGAACGATCATATTATTCGGTTGCTAATCGCTCCTTTGCTAGAGAAATTTCTCACGTGTAGTATAAAGAAATGACTCACCGGGCAATTGATAAGCTTCGAAAAAGCGGGGCAAAGAGACCCAGGATACTGGTGCTTACCACTTCCTACCCGTCCGACGATCAGGATCCTTCAGGCATATTCATCGCTAAACTTCTCAGAGCCATCAAGGAGAGGGGTTATTCCATTAAAGTTGTGGCCCCTTCCAACGGAAGCTTCTATGGTCGGCGGTTGTTGGACGGCATCAAGATGGTACGGTTCGGCTATTTTCGACCCCGATCCCTGGAGAAGTTGACCAGGGGCGCGGGCGGCATTCCCGAAAATATGGCTGCAAGCCTTTTGGCCCGGTTTCAGCTCTTCCCCATGATGCTGGCTTTCCTGTACGTTGCGCTCCGCGAGGTCCGCGGCTCGGACGTTGTCTATGCGAACTGGCTCGGAGCGGGAATAATCGGGGCACTGGTGAATTTGTTCACCCGCAAGCCGTTGATAGTCACGTTCAGAGGGGACGATGGATATCTCGCTCGCGATAGATTCTTCTGGCGGGTGCTGACAAAGTGGGTCACACGACGGTCCACCATCGTGGCGCCGGTGAGCGGCGAACTTATGAAAATCATGCTGGAACTCGGTCTACCTCAGGAAAAATGTCACCTTCCACAGTTCGGAGTGGACACGGCAACGTTTCATCCGGCAGAAGGCACGCGGACCCCTGGAGAAGAGGTTCGGCTTCTGTTTGTCGGGAGTTTGATCCCGCGGAAAGGGCTTCACGACCTGCTCGAAGCCCTTGGCGATCCTCGTCTAAAACGGGTGAGGCTGATCGTGGTGGGAGATGGAGCTTTGGCTCCCAGACTCATGGCCCTGTGCGAGAGCTTGGGCCTCAAGGACCAAACTGAATGGATGGGCACGGTCCCGCCTGCTGAAGTGGCGCAGCTCATGCGTTCTTCAGATCTTCTCTGTCTCCCCAGTTACATGGAAGGGAGGCCCAACGTGGTCAACGAGGCAATGGCATCGGCCTTGCCAGTGATCGCGACCCGAATCGGGGGCATCCCGGACATGGTGGAGGAAGGAAAAACAGCTTTTCTCCATGATCCCGGCAACGCAGGGGAACTGCGTGGGCATATTCAGACTCTGGTCGCGGATGCTGAGCTAAGAAACAAGATGGGGAAGGCGGGCCACGACTTTCTTGTCAAATCCGGCGTTAGCTGGGATTCCACAGCCGAAGAATTTGATGTTCTTTTTTCCCGTCTGATGCCAAGGATGAGAACGTGCAATGCGGTACCCCAGCACTGCATCTTAGGCGATGGGGCGGCATGCCACATGATGAGCCCAAAGGGCACGCCCTACGGCTCTTGGCCGCAGTATCTAAGGTTGCAAGGCACCCTCAACCCGAGCGACTCTTTATCTACTTGAAATGCTTGGCCGCGTCGTCGTACGCCTTGTGTAATTCGTCCACCGCTTTGCTCATTCCGGTTTTCATTTCACCCCAGGCCGCGCCGGTGGAGGAACGCAGTTCCTGCAGCTTCTTTCTCGCCGCTTCCTGCTGAGCCTTGAGCGTAGCAATGGTGGAGTCGATTTTGGCGCGAGCATCGCCGGTGGCGGTCTGTGCCTTATCCTTCAATTCATTGATCTTTTTGGAAACGTCGTCGAGCGTGGTCTCAATCTGCTTGATATAATCCTGCTTTTCCTGGTCAGCAGAGGGTTTTGGCTTGTCCAGACCCGACGGTGCTTCCTTCTTGACGTCGCTTTTGGTGACATCGCCTTTGTCCGCGGCAAAGCTCATACCCGCGGCTGCGAAGCACAGAATCAACAGAAATGTTCCGATCACTGTAATTGTCTTCATGGTTCCTCCTAGCAATTCGGATTACTTAAAATATGTGTCATTTTTCTTGGACAGGCCAACGGGAAAAAGGTTTTTGTAGCTCGTTCCCAGGTTCCGTCTCATTCACGCTAACTTAGCAAATTCATGTTTGTGATTTCAGTTGCTTATCACCCTCCCCCTTCCCCCTCCCGTCAAGGGAGGGGTTCTGAAAACCCTCTCCCCGTCGTGGGAGAGGGCAGGGTGAGGGGCCTTGCGGGATCAAAGCACGGCCTTAAGTTAGCGCCTATGAGGCAGAGCCTGGGAACCAGAATCCAAAGCCTGGATTCCCGCGTGCGCGGGAATGACGGTCTTTTTTTCTTGCAAAGAGAACAAATGTTCCCTATATTGTGGATATGGGAATCACCACTCGACAAAAAGAAATTCTCCGCTTCATCGAAAACTTTCAAGCCCGCGAAGGTTTTCCCCCGTCGGTGAGAGAGATCTGCAAAGCTGTGGGGCTCTCGTCGGCAGGGAGCCTGATCAAACACCTGCGAGCACTGGAATTGCAAGGGCGCCTTACCAGCACTCCAGGTAAGAAGCGGGCCTGGAAGCTGATTGGTCGCTCGTCGCATGTTTCTCTCCCCCTGGTCGGCCGGATTGCCGCAGGCACTCCTATCCTGGCGGAAGAGAACAGAGAAAACGATCTCCCTGTGGACCCAAGACTCTTCGGATCTGAAAAGGTCTTTGCTCTTTGGGTTAAGGGAGATTCAATGATAGACGCGCAGATCCGCGATGGGGACTTCGCAATCATCCGCCCGCAAAATGACGCGGAAAACGGCGAAATCGTGGCAGTCCTTGTGGAAGGGGTGGAGTCTGAAGCTACTCTCAAGATTCTTCGCCGAAACAATGGGCGCCTTGAACTGCATCCCGCCAATGACGCGTATCAGCCTTTGGTCTTCAACGGTGCGGATCGGGCCAAGGTAAGGATTCTGGGGAAACTGGTCGGGATCATACGCCCAAGACCTTAGGAGCATTTGAAGGCATGCCGGGGGCAACTTTTTGCAATCCCGCGGGACGTGGGACCCCCGGCCCCCCTTCAAAAACTCCCAATTATTCCCGATTGGGAGCAAGGCGTACTTCACGATATGTTGAAATGGATAATTTTATACATCTTGAGGTTCAAAGCGCTTATTCCTTCCTTTGGGGAACATTCACCCCGGAGGAATTGGTCCAGGAAGTCGTTGCCCTGGGCCAAAAAGCTGTGGCCCTCACGGACGACGGCCTCCACGGAGGCGTCAGATTCTATAAAGCGGCTGTGCAAGCAGGTATCCAGCCCATATTGGGCGCCAGGCTCTCCATCTGGGACGGTTCTCCCGTAACTCTTCTGGCTTCGGATTTTGAAGCGTACGGCAACCTTTGTCGCCTTCTTTCCATTGCCCTGGGCGATGGAACTTCCCCGCAAGTATCCATAACAAAACAAGATTTGAGCCATTGGTCCAGAGGACTAATCTGTCTGGCAGGTGGGAGAAGTTCCCACATAAGGTCCTTGCTGGAAAAGGGGAGAACAGAGGCGGCAAAAATCTGTCTTCAGGAACTCAGGAGCGTATTACATGATCCGGAACAGCTTTTTCTCGTATTGCAGAATCACGAACCCTTCGTAGAGCGATTGAGGTTGACACGATTTCACCCTCCCCCTTCCCCCTCCCGTCAAGGGAGGGGCTTCCGAAAACCCTCTCCCTTGGCGGGAGAGGGCAGGGTGAGGGGGGCTTAGTCATGGAACAGGCCGTGGCATTGGCCGAAAGCCTCGGCCTTCCAACTGTGGCTACCAATGCGGTCGCTTTTCTCAAGCCGGAAGATTATGTCCTTCACCAGACCCTCACAGGGATACAGCAACACCATCACCATAAGGATATTTCCCCTCTGCCTAATGATCGTTTTTACCTGACTTCCGGCAAGGAGATGGAAGAGCGAATCCCTTATCCTCAAGCTATTGACAACACTAGGCATATCGCCTCACTCTGCCGTTCGTTTTCCCTGCCTGTGGGCCGGCTCCATCCGCCTTTATTGCAGAAACCCGACGAAGCATCCAGAAAGCTCACAGCTCTTTGCCTGAAGGAGGCTGCGCAACGTTACCAGCCGCTTCCTCTGCCTTACGTTAGCCGACTGGACCACGAATTGATTGCCATCAGCAATTCGGGACTTCCCGACTTTTTCCTTCTGGTCCGAGATCTGGTGGAGTTTGCCCGCAGTAAGGGGATACGTCACAGTGTCCGGGGATCGGCCGCGGGCAGCCTTGTGGTTTATCTGCTGCTCGGAGGAGTGGACCCCCTCGCGCACAATCTCCTCTTTGAGCGTTTCATCAACGAGGGGCGGAGCGATATGCCGGACATCGACGTGGATTTCGATTCGGATCGCCGGGACGAAGTCATTCGCTATCTGATGGACCTCCTTCCCCGCCAGACGGCTATGGTCGCCACCATTCACACCTTCAAGGTGCGTAGTGCTGTGCGTCTTGTGGCAAGGTCTCTGGGTTACCCTCTGGATGAGATCGACCGACTTGCCACCTGCCTCCCTTGGTCGCTAAGGGGGCGGGACCTGGACGAGGCATTGGAGACCCTTCCTGAACTGCGGAATGCGCCGATTCAGAAAGAAAGCCGTCTCATCCATCTGGCTGCACGGCTTACGGGGCTACCGTTTCAGAGTTCGGTCCATCTGGGCGGGGTCATTATAGCGCCTGAAGATATCAAGGCATGGACTCCTGTGGGTTCTTCACCCAAGGGCTTGCGGGTGGGGCATCTGGACAAGGACGATGTGGAGGCACTTGGCCTCCTCAAACTGGATCTGCTTGGGCTTCGAATGCATACCGCTATTCGCAAGGCCCTGGAAATTATACGAGAAAGAGGTATCCCACTTACTCTCGACCGGGTGTCCCTCAATGACCGCAAGACGTATGCGCTTCTTCGCAGCACAGAGAGTGTGGGTGTATTTCAACTCGAATCACCCGGCCAGCGCAACTTGCTGGGACATCTTCAGCCTCGCCGTTTCGGAGACTTGATAGCCGAGATTTCCCTGTTTAGGCCGGGTCCGGTTGAAGGAAACATGGTGAGTACATTCGTGCGTAGACGCAATGGAGAAGAAGCCGTACGGATTCCTCACGCGGACCTCGTGCCTATTCTGGCCGAGACTTACGGTGTAATCCTTTATCAAGAGCAGGTGCTGCGCATTGTCCATTCTTTTGCCGGCTGGACCTATGCCGACGCGGACGCGTTCCGCCGCGCCATGACAAAAGATCGCAAGTCCGGGAAGATGGATCTTCTCAAGCGTGAGTTCATTCGGGGAGCTATGGCCAAGGGGCATAGTAGGGCCCTGGCTGAGGAGGTCTTTCGCAAAGTCGCTGCTTTCGCCTCATTCGGTTTTTGCAAGGCCCACGCGGCTTCTTTTGCTCACATTACTTACCAGAGCGCCTTTCTAAAAGCTCATTACCCCCAGGCGTTCTACCTGGGCCTGCTGAATGCCGGGCATGTTGGTTCGTATCCCCCCTCGGTAATACTTAATGAAGCCCGGAGAAGGGGCATACCGGTCTATCCTCCTCACCTTAACGCAAGCGGTCTCGAGTATGAACAGGATGGATCAGGTATTCGTGCGCCTTTGGTTGTAGTAAACGGTGTGGGCCCGGCAATGGCCCGGAGGATTGTGGCTGATCGGCAAAGGAAAGGACTGTTCCGAAGCCGTAAAGACTTTCTGACTCGTCTTTCTCTTCCAGACCGAATCGTGGAAGTCCTTTCAGCAGCCGGGGCTTTGGATGGATTGGACGAGTATGAATGGGGCTTGAGACAAGAGGTTTCCAATGTCTGATACCAACCCCCATGATTCCGCGGTCAAGGCCTATAACGAAGCCGGCTCTATGAGCGTCTTTTGCCACGGACATCCGCTGGAGGTCTTGCGGCCCAAGCTTGCGGCTCAAGGAATTGTAACGGCAATGGACCTGCGCCGCATACCTTCAGGACGGCGTGTGCGTATCACCGGCATCCTGGTCATAGTGCACACTCCGCCGACCAAGTCAGGAAAACGCGTCATGTTTATCACAATGGAGGATGAAACAGGTCTGATGGACGTGGTGGCGTTCCCCAAAGCTCAGGCCGGTTTTGCCCGCGATATTTTGACCAGCGAAGTCCTGACCGTGGAAGGAAGATTACAACGCCTGGGAAAACACGGCCTCTCCATATCCATTATTATGGAAAAGGTTATCCGCCGCTGGTCCGGCCAGCTTTCTCATTTTCTACGGGAGGCCGATGACGCCGAAAAGACCGCCTGATACCGCTCTGCAACAGAGGTGTGGTTATGGCGCATCCCCTTCGATCTTCACCCAGGAGTCCCAGCCGTAATACTTTGCGATTTCCAGTGTCTCTCTCTTGATTTCTTCGTCCAGGAGCTGAACCACGTCCTTCGGAACGTCCTTCACATGTCTGGTAACCACGACAACAGTATCCGGTTCTTTGACTCTGAAGAAAACCCTGATGTCATCAACCGTCGTGAGGTCCTTGAGTCTTCTCAATTGAGAAAGCAGCATCGGGATCTTCGTCTCAATATTCAAAACCAACCATTCCAACCTGGTTGGCGTGTACCGCTCTACATCCATCCAACTCCCTCCTTTCCTGCAAGGTTCGTAAGCTTAGAATAGGCACCAACGACAAGAAGTCAAAAAAGGGGGGTAGGGCAGGCAGAGTCCTAATTTGGTGCGCTGGCCGTCATTCCGGCGAACCGCCATGACCTGTCAGTCACAACGGAAGATGAAAGTGCTGCGATGGAGTCTGGTGCCACGGATGCGTTCCGCCCCGCGGGACTCATCCGTGCTTGCCTGGTATAGCTTTATGGCCGACGGATGCCGGTCCAGTAAGGGAACCTAATGCTGTGGACGTACCTGCCGGACCCGGTCCCGGCACGGATGGGCCTTCGGCACATCCGTGGCACCAGATTTCCATCGACTCCTGCATAATGTGCACGCACCTTCAGGTAAACGCCGGAATCCATCCCGCGAGACGCGGGGCTGGACCCCGGATCGGAGTCCGGGGTGACCCCGCGTTTCGCGGGGTAGAGAACGCTCATGGTGTCCCAAATCAGGACACTACCAAGGACGGGCAGGGATGCTAAATCTTAACTGCACCTTTCTCACAATCTGTCCAGGGTAAAGATGCTGATCTCTTGTTCGGGGAATCCGGCAAGGCCAACCTGCGACCGTGTTTCAACACATCGGAACCCCCTGTCCGCCAAGCGCCCGAGAAAACGGGTCACCACGAGCCTTTTTCGGTCTGCCAGGATAATCGTGCCGCCCGGTTCCAGAATCGACTGTAGGAGCTTGAAAAGCGAACCATGGAAAAAATAATCGTAGAGGATTTCTGAACCGAGCACGATGTTGAAGGGTTCCATCTTTCCGGGATCTTCCCAGTCGAGGAGAGCCGTCTTAATGGTTTGACCGGTCAATCCGTTCAATTCAGCGTTCTTGCGGGCGAAATCCAGAGCCTCAGGGACGTAGTCTGTGAACAGGACGTCAGCGCCAAGTAAACCTGCGGTTATGCCGGCAAGGCCCAGTCCGCAACCAAGTTCTACAACACGTTGACCGCGTAACGATCCGCGGGCCTCCATGTGTCGACCAAGGGCGATGGCTGCGGACGTGACTCCCCACCAGAATGAAATCCGTGAATCTGATTCCTCCCGGCGCCGTGGGGCCAACATCCGTACGTCCAGACTCCCTATGGGAATAGCAATCTCATCTATAGCGGAATTTGAGAGAGCATCGGTTCGCATTCCCCTATGATATGATATGGGCGTCGGTTCATTCAATGCGGAAAAGGGATGAAATCCTCGACCGTGGATTTTTCTGCACCTCAGGAACCAAGAGAGACCAAATAATGCGGAGTATTCGTGTCACTACCCCGGCAAAGATAAATCTTTTTCTGCGAGTTCTCGCGGCCCGGCCGGACGGGTACCACGACATCGAGACCCTTTTTCAAGCCATTGACCTGTACGATGAACTCATAATCGAAGAGACTACAGGCGATAGCTGTCTGGTCGTTCCGGGCCGACCTGATCTGGAGACCGAAGCGAACCTGATAATGCGTGCCGCACGATGGATTGAAAAGAAGACTGGCCAAAGTCTTCCGGTAAAGGTCGAGCTTACTAAACGAATACCGGTGGCTGCCGGGCTTGGTGGGGGGAGTTCTGATGCGGCTGCGACGCTCGTGGGCATCCGGGCCCTGTTCGGTTTGGACCTCGGAGACGACGATCTTCGCCAAGGAGCCGTCGCACTGGGCGCGGACGTGCCATTTTTTCTGAGAGGAGGTTCCGCGGTGGGAGAAGGGATAGGGGAACGTCTCACTCCGGTGAACCTGCCGATGGACTACAGTGTCTTATTGGTGTGTCCGGCCTTTTCTGTCTCGACGGGGGTTATCTTTCGGGAATTCTCCAAGATCTTGACAGGGGAGGGTAGGGAAGGTAGATTGTGGCCCAGACTGCAACAGGCCGCCAGGGTTGAGGATTTGCTCCACAATGATTTGCAGTCCGTGACCGAAAGCATGCATCCGGAACTGGCGGGAATACGTCAGTTAATGCACGATGCCGGGCTTAAAGCGACCTTGATGAGTGGAAGTGGGCCCACACTTTTCGGCATTACCGAACCGGACGAAGTGGACAATATCAAGCGGCGCTTGCCGCGGGAATTGAACATCGTGGTTGCCCGACCCGTACGTCGCGGCATAGTCTTACATTGATCAGCCTCCCGGGCCCAAGTTCCTGAGCGGCATCCGGGGAGCATACTGGGGCGTCGTCAAGCGGCAAGACACGGGTCTTTGGAACCCGCATTCGGAGGTTCGAATCCTCCCGCCCCAGCCAACAACTTATTGTAATAATTAGAAGAGACCCCTGAAAATGGCGTCAGTAAATCGTGAGTAAGTTTTTCGGGGGTTGTTAAGTTTTAGCGACGGCATCCCCTTGCCGCGGCAAGGCGATTCTTTTCCCCTCCCTCTGTGGTCAAATCCCATTTTACAGCTTCAAATCCTTTTCTTGCTGTTAACCGCTTTGTAAATACTAGCTTTTTTGTCAACCCGTGCAGGCTAAGGGCTACCTGCGGTCTACCATAGAAATCACTTTCGACGAATCAACATAACTTGGAAGACAAATCTATACGGGGGTCGGGAAAGAGCCGTATTCCAGGAGCACGACGACCAGGCCGAGAGATGCGTGGGCCTCACATATCGAGGGCGCGGCCCTTGCAACCTCTCACCCCCGTATCAGAGAGCAGAACAACCATTGAAGTTGCAGGAATTCATAGCAGACGAGGCTAGAAAGAGACATGCCGTGACACAACTAAATGGGCGGAATCCTAATGGCAATCCAACGACATCGGTTCTAGAGAATTCCCTAAAACCGGGCAATAGTGACGCCCCCTCCCTGGTAAGCTCTTCGCGTGGAACTATTACGTCGGATCAATCTTTTCTGGTCCCTCCACTATTTCAAGATCCTCTTCCGACACGATGAAGGACTGGAGTTCTAAGTCATCTTTGGCGTAAAAACTCCACTGTCCTTCTTGTGGACCCCAGTAGATCGGGGATGAGGCTTGCCATCTCATAACTTTACCGACCTGCTTAAGGAGCAAGGGGTTACAGGCTTCCTCATTTTTGGGCATAAACTTTGCGTAGATAATATCAAACGCTTTCATTGGGTCCCTCTTCCTGTTTTCCGAATATGTCTTCAAGCTGTTCCGGTGAACTTACATTGTAACGGAGATGCTCCAAAAAAGGAAACGCCGGTAGTGGGGGGCGTGGAGAAGATGGAAAGAACGGTGCTCCGATAGGCCGTCTTTACCACAGTAGCCGCGCGCTTGCCGGTATCTTTATTGCGAACACCCCCCACTAGCGTCCTTGTGAAGAAAAGAGTAGAAGGAAGTGGAAATGATGTAAGGCAGGCACCACGATTTCGGAAATTGTCAATGCAGCAAAACCAACACCACTACCTTGACGAATTTGAGTATGTCAAAAGGGCTTTCTTCCCGCGATGGGATCGGAAGAAGGAATGGTGCATTCAACTGGTAGACGACCTCGATGGCGCTCTTGGCACATGCAATACTCGTTCAAAGGCAATCCAATTGACGGCAGGTCCGAGAGAGGGCTTGAGAGAACTTCTTATCCATGAAATAACGCATGCCGTTTCCGCGGGATACCACGGGAAAAGATGGCAGGTTCGCATGGAAATGGCGGCAAAGCGGGCCGTATCACTCCAAATGGAGAAGCTGGCTGCGCAACTCAGAAAAGACATCGACGCATACCAGGATCCGACAAAGAGCTATTACGTAACGGCTTCTTTAGTCTACACGCAAATTAGTGAAGCGGTGACTCTATGTCCTGAAGCGACTTTTGAGCAGGTGATTGACTGGGTCCGTCTGCAAAACGGCATGTCAGAGCAGGCGTTTTTGAATCGGTTCAAACGTGCCCGCCGAGTCTACAATCGAGCCCAAAAGGATACGTAAGAATACAGGGGGGTTAGTGGAAGCCTTCAAGAAAGACCAGGCCTGAAGAGCCACCATTTTACCGGTCCTTCGCTTTCCACGTCTTGCTTCCCCCTTTGTCCAAATCCCCCTGCAGATATCCCGTGTGACGTGTGATGAGACTTGTTCCAGAACCCCATAGTCCAATGCTGATTTAGCTTATAGCGGGTCCAGGTTTTTGCGTTAATGAGCCTCTCCTGCACGAAGTCCGGAGTTCGGTCAATGCCCTCATTTGGCACCGGACAGGGCGGCTCCAGTTATGACCCCGGCACAGAAGAAAAGTTGGGCCATCTGCTCTTCTGGCTGGTGAGAAGCAGAGGCGGCACGGTGTTTGATAGTTAGTTCATAACACTTAGCCATTACCCATCGTGATAACTCTCTTTTTGCTTCATCGCTTAATATCACTGCGGATGTCCGTTGGTCCAAACTCTCAGCCGTTTCGAGTAGGGCTCGTCTGAGGTCGGCTTCCTCGATTCTAAGTGCGATCATCTCATTTCCTTTCGGTGGTGTAGTTATAATCCTTTGATTCATTGGGGCAATGAGTGAACATGGATTTGCTTGCTACGCGATGCGGCGGTCCACAGGCCAAGATGAAGCGGACTGTCCCGCCACTCGACAAACTGGAATGTAATTGATATTCGAGCATAGCGCATGGCTAGGTGCTCGATCAAGGATAATCGCCATCCTTCCCCCGCATCCAAGTATAGCCTGGAAGTCATCAGCCGACGCGCAAACGCTGAAGCCCCACGAACATGCCATCTTAGGGCATGAGACGGCCCAATGAAGCCCATTGATGAGGCAGTCAGAACAACCCATGGTTTCAAGAAGCCATGAGTGCTATCTGAACCAGAGATCTAGGCCGTTAGGGGAGCCGTGATTGAGACGGCCGCATTCGTAACGCCCTTACTGCCGTGAAGCGGGAAAACGAAACGCCGCGGTAAAAGCCAAGGCAAGCTGGGCGTTTCTCTCAACAGAGACCTCTATCTGTACTGGATACAGGAAGGAATGGCGAAGTTAATCAGTTCGGAGAGGTTAAGATAGCACTTATTTGAACGTCCTCTTGGTTCCTTACGACATCCTCGGTCGATTGCCTCTGATCTGTCTCCACTGGGGCGGGAATGGCTTACGGTCAGGCTTAAGATGAATCTGCGGGTAATTTGCATCGCACTTCCAGGGGGCGGATCTTTCTTGACCGTTGCGGCCGAAGTAGCCTAGAATTGAGGCAGTGAGTCTTGCCTATGCGGTGCACGAAAGCAACTTTACGGGAATTCCAATGCCCCGAGACAAAGTGTGAAAAGTATGTAACGGCGGGGGACGCCTCGTGATCGCACTGTTTGCCGCAATAATACTATTGAGCATATTGGTTGAGTTTCTATTCTGGACTTATGCACACGGTTGGTTGCTGGAGCAACTCGGTCTGGTAACAGGAGTCATGGGTCTTCTCGTGCTGACAAGCGCGCTTCTGTTTATACCCTTGAAGTTGTACGGATCGAACCATAGGGCATACGAGATTCTGTGGGGCCCTGCCTTCGCTATCGCTGTGATTGCTGTAATGGCGACACTTTTCACGCTTGTTGAGATGCTTCTCCACTAAACCTTCACTGTGCCGATGCTGAGAGATACATCGTGGGCGAGCGACACAGGCCCTCCAATTTACATTTTCATGACAAGGTAAGGGTTGTGCTCCCGAGATCGCAGCTACGCGTGTCCTGTGAAACTGTGAACTGCCTGAGAGTTGTGGGGTATCGGGGATGGAGTGAGCACGAATCAGTAATTACAGTTCTGACGCATCCAGCTCATGGCATCATCGTATGAGGTAAAACCTTTGCCTCGACCACCTGGGCAACTATAATGATCTTTATTCATGTTATCGGAGACATCCAGAGGCCCGTCGCATACCCTGGCCAGTACCGTGTTTATCCATCGTTGATCCCAGCACACAATGTACCTCCCTCCTGCGGGGTCTGACCACGCTGAAGAATAAGCTGCTGCCATTATCAGTATCGCAGTGATCGTTAAAGCCTTTCTCATTGTGCGCTCCTTTCCAAAATGACCTCCTGATCAGGCTCCCTCTAAGCTTGTCCGGCTTCAACGTCGAATTCGAGGCCAACAGATGAATGGCCTACTTGCCCATGCAATAGTTCCTTATGACGGACTCAGGAACCGCCCCTTCACGCAGCACCCGGCAATCGCCATCCAGTGGTTCCACGACCGTGGAAGGTTTCCCCCTAGTGTTGGCCCCAGATCCATGACCATATCGACAGAGTCGAGGACCACCTTGGCGATCTTCGAGACATCATCCGGGCTGGGATCACCCGAAAGATTTGCGCTGGTCGCGGTCAGCCAGCCGCCCACACGAGCCGCGACGATGCGAGCCGGGCATTCGGGAGGGATTCTGACCCCGATCTTACCCTCAGGCCCCATCAATAGTGTCGAAACCTGTTTGGACGGCACCAGAAGAATCGTGAGGCTGCCGGGCCAGAAACCATCAGTGAGCTTCCGCTCCAGAGGGGACATGCGGCACACCAGCTTTTCCACAGCAGCTATGTCGCTTGCTACAAGAGGTAGCGGCGTTCCCTCGTCCCTGCCCTTAATGCGAAACACACGTTGCACCGCTTGTTCGTGAAAAGGATCCGCTGCAAGGGCGTAAAATGTCTCTGTAGGAAGAATGACCAGCCCACCAGAGCGAATAATCACTCCGGCTCGGCGGTAGAGGGACTCTGTATCGAACATTTCTATCGGAACCTGCTGCATTTAAAATTGTTGCCGCCGTAAGCATTCGGTCACGGCTGGAGACAGAACAATCCGTTTTCCCAGCTCCTTTCGAGCTCAGTTCAAAATCCCCCTCAATCCCCCTTTAGAAAAGGGGGAGAAAGCAGCCTACAGCTCCCTTCGTAATGGGTACGGGGGAATTTGCCCTGTGTAACTGAATGGTTACATGCCGCTAAATACGCCGTGAATTCTAGAATTAATCCTGTCCCCAAAGAACCGAAATGTGGGGACTCATCGCTTCTTCACAGGCAGCTCGATGATGAACTTCGCTCCTCCCCCGGGATTGTCCTTGACCCTTATGAACCCATTGTGATCGGAGACAATGGTGCTCACGATGGTTAAGCCCAGCCCTGTTCCTCCCGGCTTTCTCGAGAAATAGGGTTCAAAGAGACGGTCTCGGTCCTTCGGGTCGACGCCGCGACCGTTGTCGGCCACCTCGACGGATACTATGGAGAGTTCCCCATCATAGGCCGTACGCACAGAAACTTCTCCGTTGGGACAGGCAGCCGCTGCTGCATTGTCAAGCAAGTTCACCATAGCTCTCTTAATCTGTTCTCTGTCAAGGTCGAAAACCGGAACGGAAATGTCAGGGCTGAACGAGAACTTTGTTCCATCGTTGGCCGGCCGGTACAGGTTAACCGCTTCCTGAATCAGAGAGTTCAGATCATTGGGGACCGGATTTGCGGACGGCATGCGCGCGAACTTCGAGAATTCGTTCACCATGATCTTCAGCTGTTCCACCTGATCTATGATGGTGCGGGTACACTGATCCAAGGTCGCAGTGTCGTCCCCAATTACGCCCATATACTTGCGTCTGATTCGTTGGGCATTGAGCTGAATTGGTGTCAGTGGATTCTTGATCTCGTGAGCGATCCTCCGGGCTACTTCCCTCCAGGCTGCCATGCGTTGGGCTTTTACCAGATAACTCATGTCTTCCAAAACAAGCACTACGCCGAGGTCTCGGCCATCTTCATCCCTCAAGCTGTTGGCAAAACATATCAACGATATTGCCTTTTCAGGGAAGGAAATGGTGACTTCGCGCTCTATGGCCCCAGTGTCGGAAGGACCGAGGTGTTCCAGGATCTCTGCCACGGCCGCTCCTGAAACCGGCGGCAGCACCTCCAGGAGTGGTCGGCCTAACGGTTCCCTTTGGATGATACCAAGAAGCCGTACCGCCGAATTGTTTATGGTGGTGACCTTTCCGTCCGCATCCACAGACAACACTCCCGCTGCAACGTTCTTGAGGACGGTCTCCATGTACTTGCGGCGACTCTCGAGATCTGTGTTGACCCGCATAAGTTCTGTACGGCCCTTGCGCAAATCCGCAGTCATTTTGTTGAATGAACGGACCAGCACGCCCAACTCGTCATCTGCCGTGGGTTCGATGTAGACATCGAGGTCTCCGGCTGCAATTTTCTCGGTCCCTTCGGCGAGGCCAAGTATTGGATCGGTAATGTCGCGCGCCATGGTCATACCAAACCAGAAGCCGATGAAGATGACTAACAGCGCCACCATGAGAAGGATGAGCACATAGATGGTCTTGACCGGACCCTTCATCCTTTTGGCTTCCTGGTAATCCCCAAACGCATTAGATATTGAGAACAGCCGGCCTGCCAGTGACGTCGGTATGAAATAATCGACCACCAACGCAGCTTCAACTGCGCCAGTGCGCTCATCCCTGAGGGGCGCGATTCCGCTGATGAGGTCGCCGCCGCCATCCAGAGGGATGATTTTTGAGGTCTTCTCACCTTGGAAGGCAATCTTGAGAAAACTGGCAACAGGGGCTGGAATCGATATGTCCTTCAGGGCCGGATCCTTTCTGACGATAGGTTGGGACCCGTCGCGGAAGTGAATCTGTACCGAGCTGAGGCCCTCCATGGCACGCCAGTTTTCCATGGATGTGCCGAGGCCGTCACGTTGGGATAAATCAGAAAGGGAATGGGTCGACACGAGCGCAGCTAGCCTGCCGGCGGCATTGAGCGCCTTTTCCGAAGCATTTTGATAGTAGGCCTGAGCTACAACGAGTGAAGACTGGAGAGACTCCTCGACCTGCGTCTTGAACCAGCTTTCAATGGTGGTGTGGAGAACGCCGGCACTCGTGATGAAGAGGACCACGGTCGGAACCAGAGTTAGAGCCACAAACGCGAGCGTCAGCCGGGTCTTGAGACGCGAACCAAGGACCCGTCTACGCCGTTCGAAGACAAGCTTGAAGAGATTGCGGATCAGGAAAAAAATCACCAAGATAAGGAGGAGGGTCACCACAAACAGCAGGGCGAAAAGCAAGAGATGGCCGGCAAAGGGTATTTCTTCTGCGGATCGGGCAATTTCCGATTCGACGAAAAAGATCAAGCCTACCAATATTGCTGCTACCAGAGCAACATAGAGTTCTCGTCGCCTCTTCTTCTTTTCCTGTTCCGGAGTGGGTGATTTCACTCGCCTCGTCCTGCTATCTCGTCCAGTTCATCGTCGTCGAACCCGAAATGGTGCCCCACCTCATGTATGAATACGTCACGAATCGTGTCAACAACGTTTTCGGCTGGTCCGGCCGCACGAAGGATGGGGCGGCGGTAGAGATATATCCTTTCGGGAAGAATGCTTACAGAAAAGACGCTCCTCTCCGTAATAGGAACTCCGACATACAGGCCAAGCAAATTCCATCGTGACGTTGCGCCGACAGCCTCGATTGTTTCGCGGTCCGGAAATTCTTCCACTATTATTTCGACATTGTCCATCTTGTTGCGGAATTCGTCCGGCAAGTCTTCCAATGCCTTGGCCACATTCTTGCGAAAAAGTTCAGGATTCACAGTTGTTGGGTCACGCTCGTCAAGCCACATACGGGAAGTCGGCTTTTTGGTTGTGTGAAGAGTCAGCGGTGTTCACCGGTGCGTTTGAGCCCAGGCCCAAAGAGCGCCCCTTGACACCGCGTAGGGCTTGTGCGCATAAAATGTACCAGAAAATGGGAGCAATGGGAAGGTGCGGGGCACACCGTCGGGAAAACAAATAGTAATTGTGGGTCTTGGTAATCCGGGGAAGAATTATTCACGGCAACGCCACAACCTTGGCTTCAGAGTGGTTGACGAACTCGCTCAGGAGGGCGCGTGCTCCTGGAAGGACAACCGGCAGAAGGCACTTGTCTGCGAAGCCGGGATCGACACCACGGGGGTGTTTCTCGTAAAGCCCCAAACGTTTATGAATCTCAGCGGCCATGCAGTCGAGCCGATTCTGCGGCGGCTTAACGCGGATCCGGGAAGAATGATCGTCGTCCATGACGACCTGGACCTGACGCCCGGTAAGGTGCGGATCAAGATAGGCGGCGGCGATGGCGGCCACAAAGGAGTTCGTTCAATTGCAGATTCATTGAGGTTCAGGGACTTCATAAGAGTGAGGCTGGGGGTAGGGAGGCCACCGGAGGGAACCTCGGCCGAGGAATTTGTGCTCAACTCATTCCGTGAAGAGGAAGAAGACCTATCAAAAGATCTCGTTCTGACCGGATGCCGGGCCGTACAGCTGGTTGTGATGCACGGGGTTGAACAAGCTCAAAATATGTTGTATGCTTAAAAGATAGTACCGCCCGTAAGGGCATCGGTATCCTGAAATGGGATTTTCCCTTGCGAATTGGTAGAGGTTATAATAAAGTTACGTGTCTTTTTCTACAGCTAATCTTTGTCAGGGGGTATGTAGATGAACGAAACACTAGTGAGTGAGGATCATGCTCCATTCCGACGAATCCTTCGCCCGGTGATCAGGGCCCTGAGAACTGCCTATATCCAGGGAACCACCGTGGTGAAGCTGATGCCGTCGGAGAGAGCCATCCAACTCTACTACAAGTATCGCCGTAAGAGTTACGATTTTCAATGGTCCATGGATCCGGGTTACCGGAAGGGCCTCAAACGGTTAATCGAATTAGCCCTCGAGGAAAATGACCGGGTTCTGGACGTCGGTTGCGGGACCGGGTCTGCTACAATATTGGCGGCGGCTATGGCGAAAGAGGTGGTGGGAATAGATCTGTCCCCGGACATGATTGAGTTGGCAGAAGAGAAGGTTCAAAAAGAAGGCCTGGAAAACACTTCCTTGATGGCGACTTCGGTCGAAGACTACTCTCCGGACAGCCCCTTCGACAAGGTCATAAGTTCCTTCATGATCCCGCACGTAAAGCCCGGTCTGCGACCCGCAATCTATTCGTGCATGTATAATTTTCTCAAACCCGGGGGCGTGGTGGGATTATTCGGCTCCCGAGGCGAAGTATGCGACGTGTACGAGACACGCGAGGAAATTGAAGAGAATTTAACCCGATCCGGATTTGAAGACATTGTGCTTTACGATGTGCATGACATTTACCGGATAGGCTTGGCTCGTAGGCCGATGGCCTAGCCGACACGCTGAATATCGGGACTCTGCTCCCGTAAGAACTAAGAACCCCCTGGATGCGGAATCAGCCAGGGGGTTCTTAGTTCTACCTTTTTTCAATGCTGAAGTTACAGCCGCTTTGATCTGATCCTACCATCAAAAATCAGGGGTGAGCACGATTCGCTTCGTCAAGCCCCCGCTGTGAGCCTCCACGAAGGCCTGCTGGATGCTCGACATGGGCCGTGTTTCCAGCAGCGGGTCGATCTGGATCTTGCCGCTCTGAACCATCTCAAGGACCTTGGGGTAGTACTTGGGCAGACATCCCCATGTGCCAATGATGTCCGCGTCAAAGGCCATAAGGCGTGAGATGCTGTAAGTGTTCTTCCCCATACCAAAGCCCACTACTATAAGTTTCCCCACGAATCCCAAAAGCCCTAGCGCTATGTCTTGAGCAGCCCCGACCCCGGTGCATTCGAAAATCTTCCAGCCCACGTTGTGCCTTACACCGGCCTGCTTGGCCACCCCTTTGAATTCTTCTTGGATTGCTTTGAAATCTTTGTCTTTGGTATTGATCACGTAATCCACGCCCATAGAGAGGGCTCTCTGAAGCTTCTCTTCATGGCGGGCCATACCCACTATGGGCTTCGCACCGAGAGCCTTTGCCACCTGGGCCATGTAGACCCCCACTCCGCCCGTCACCCCTGTTATGATTACCGGGTCGCCAGCCTTAAGCCCCGCCCTCATCGCGGCCTGGTAGGGCGTTGTCGCAGCGTCCGCTATGACGGCATAATTCTCCAGGGGTCTGCCTTTGAGGTCCTCGATCACGCAGAGGTCTCCCGCAGGTACCGGAATGTGGCTGGAAAAGCCTCCATAAATCCCTAATGAATTCCCAGGCATTTTCTGAGCGAGGCAGCGGTTGTTCCTATCCTGGGCGCAAATATCGCAGTTGTTGCACGGCATGACCGCGGGCACAATGACGTTCTTCCCCACCCATGATTCGGCCCCTGGTCCCGCTGCAACGACCGTGCCCGCGATTTCGTGGCCGAGCGTAAGAGGTGGCTTGGTCACTGTCGGAACCCCGTCGTAAAAGTAGGACATGTCGGTGTGACATACTCCGCAACCAGCTATTTTGACTAGTACTTCGTTCTGCCCGAGTTCCGGAACAGGTATTTCAGTTCTTTGCAACTCCCCCGGGGCAGTGACTTTTCGGGCTTCCTTATCGTAAGTTGGGCCCTTCACCATTTGCCATGTTTGAATTTTGTCTGGAACACTCACCGCAGCACCTCCTGTTGATGGCTGGGAACGCATTGGTCCATTTTGAAGAACGTGAGCATCAAGGGATTGCCCGAGAAAGAGTCCGGATTAAGGAACCGGAACACATCGACTCAAAATATTGTGCCGAGTACCCTTCTGTCAAGGGAAATTTCGGATCGGCCTGCGAGCCTCTGAATCGAGACCAGTCATTTGATATCAGGCGTAAATCATGCCAGATGGCCACTGAGACTCTGAATGCCAATGTTCACTATTCAGAATCAAGGACCGAGGAGAACCTGCCCCACCCCAGGCCACCGGGGCTCAGTATGCATTCAAATAATCTTGAAAAAGGTCCATCAAAACGTGCGTGCGCGGACCGGGTCTGCCGTTTCCGATCAGTTTATCGTCGATTCGGACCACCGGGAGCAGATTACGAGTAGTGGATGCGAGGAATGCTTCCGAAAACGAGGGAAGCTCGTCCAGAGTGACGGGTACCTCACGGATTCTAATTTCGGGTCTTTCCGCAATAATTTCAAAAACAACTCGTCGCGTGATGCTGTCCAAGATCCTGCCGTCCAAAGGCGGCGTGAGAATGTCACCCTCGGCATCAACAAAAAACATAGTAAAGGTCGAACCTTCCAGAATCGTCTGCTGGTCCGGCGGAAAAACAAACAGGACTTCGTATGCATCTTGAAACGGCACTACGGTTTGATGCGCCAGAATGGCACCCACATAGTTCAGCAGTTTTACGTCCGGACACATCCTCTGATACGAGAAGGTCGCCAAGCCGACGCCTTTTTCATAGGAATCCGGCGGGGGTGGCACGAGTTCCTGCACTGCTATGTACAAATGGGCGCCGGAGCCGGATTGCTTCATCGTGCTTCCGGCGAGGCCTCCGCTAAAAATGACATCTACGAGCAGGTCGTCTTTGATACCGGCATTGCGGTTCTCTTCAAGAAGCGCGGTCAAGAGCTGTCGGAGTTCTTCTCGGGGCAGAGGCGGCTTCATATAAATACCTGCGGCCGAATGATAGAGGCGCTCCAGATGGTCTTCCAACCTGAAAAGCTTGCCTCTAATCGTCCGACACGCGGTGAAAATTCGGTATCCCCTGATCGTCCCACTAATATCGTCGAGGAACGGAAAAGCCAGATCCGAGGTCTTCACAAATCGGTCTCTTTGGTACGAGATAATCTTGGTGTCCTCCCATCTGCACAAAAATTGTGCAGGCCCGTGGTCCGTCGGAGGTTCTTGTCCCAGGAGTCCGCGGGGTGTTGGCGCCGCTTTCAACGGCGCTTGCCGCAATTTACTGGTTGCGACTCAGAACTGGGAATAGGTTTCTTCTAATCAGTTCCGTAGTCAGGACACCACCGAGAAGTCCTCCGATGAGGTCCGCAATCACATCGCCGATTTCGGCGCATCGCCCCTCTACAAAATACTGGTGAAATTCGTCGGAGATTCCATAAACAAAACAGAAAGCGGCTGTTAAGCCCCAGATCAGAATCGTCTCTAACTCGTGATTGCGCTTGATATATAGGGCCACAAGAAAGCCCAGCCCCCCATACAAGATCACGTGCCCGACCTTGTCGGGGACACTTGTAAAGGCCGCAGGCACAGTGCTCAGACTCGATAGATAGAAGATCCCGCCGCAATATGCCATTACCGGGATGCCGAGCCTGATCTTGTCCCCGACGAGCACTGCCCTTAGGCCGCTTTCCCACAGCACTTCTTGTACTCTTCCCTGAGCCGCACGGACACGGATCATTGCGTCCGATTTTCTCGGTCTGGCGCCGAACGGTCTTCGGCCTTGAATCGCCTCCACCCGGGTCGCCGTGGGACAGAAGCATATCCTGTTCACGCGATGGCGCCAGTTCCTCGAGGTCATTCGCCGCGGCAATTCTGACGAGAAAGAGATTTCGTACAGTCTCTTCCTTGATACGATTGCTCATATCAAGGAAGATCTCGTAACCCTCTCTCTGGTATTCTTTCAGCGGATCTCTCTGCCCGTAGCCGCGCAGTCCGATGCCTTCCTTCAAGTGGTCCATGCTGAGCAAATGGTCTTTCCACTGATTGTCCACGGCCTGGAGCATAACGTACTTCTCCAGTTCCCTCATTACCTCGGGCGTCAGCTCCGTCTCTCTTCCGCTCATACGCGGCAAGGACTTCCTTGAGAATATGCTCTGTGATTCCTTCGGTGGTCTGTTCCTCAGGGGGCAGTGAATCGAAATGGAACCGGACGCCGAACTGTCCCCATAGAGCATCCACAAGTGCAGGAATGTCCCAGTCGTCATAATGTGGGTGTTCATTGGTAAAGCGCTCCACCAGTTCTTCTACCAGGTCCTCGATCATGTCCTGGATCGTCCCTTTCAGGTCTTCGCCACCCAGAATGAAGCGACGCTGGGAGTACACGACTTCGCGCTGTTTGTTCATGACATCGTCGAATTCGAGCAGATGCTTGCGGATGTCGAAGTTGTGGGCTTCGACTTTCTTCTGCGCGTTTTCTATGGCTCGAGTGGTGTACTTGTGCTCGATGGGCTCTCCATCTTCCATGCCCACCCGCTCCATAATCATCTTGACCCTTTCTCCGCCGAAGATCCGCATGAGGTCGTCTTCCAGGCTGAGATAAAAGCGGCTCGATCCAGGGTCGCCCTGACGGCCCGAACGACCACGCAACTGGTTGTCGATCCGTCGGGACTCGTGGCGCTCGGTCCCCAGTATGTGAAGACCGCCGGCCTCGAGGACTTTTCCTCTTTCCACCTCGGATTGCTGCTTGAGTTCTTGCAGCAGTTGAGCGTATTCTTCCGAGCCCTCACCTTTCTTGGATTTGGACCGAGCCAGAAAAACCGGGTTGCCACCTAGTACGATATCGGTTCCTCGTCCGGCCATGTTCGTGGAGATGGTCACGGCCTTGAAGCGACCGGCTTGTGCCACGATTTCGGCCTCGAGCGCATGGTTCTTTGCATTGAGGACAGTGTGGGGGATGCCGAGTTTCTTGAGCCTTCGCGCGAGGTACTCCGATTTTTCGATGGAAATTGTTCCGACGAGCACAGGTTGGCCCCTACTATAAAGCTCCTTTATTTCCTCAACCGAGGCATCGAACTTTTCCTGTTCGGTCTTGTAAATCAGATCAGAGTTATCCGTACGAATCATCGGCACGTTGGTAGGGATGACTACCACTTCAAGGTTGTAAATCTTCTTGAACTCAGCCGCCTCTGTATCGGCGGTTCCTGTCATGCCGGCCAGCTTGTCGTACATACGGAAGTAATTTTGGAATGTAATGGTCGCAAGGGTCTGGTTCTCGTTCTCGATCTTGACCCCTTCTTTCGCCTCAAGGGCCTGATGGAGCCCGTCGGAGTAGCGACGACCCGGCATAAGCCTGCCCGTGAATTCATCGACAATTATTACTTGCCCGTCCTTGACTATGTAATCCACGTCGTTCTTGAACAGCGTGTGAGCTTTGAGGGCCTGGGTAACATGATGAAGGGTTTCCATTTGGGAAGGGTCATAGAGATTCGATACGTTTAGTGATTTTTCTACCCGAGAGACTCCTTCTTCCGTAAGGACCACGGAGCGCGCTTTTTCGTCGATGGTGTAGTGCGCTTCCTTGTGCAAACCGGGTATGATCCTGTTGATCTTGAAGTACCGGTCGGTATTCTCATGTGTTGGTCCGGAAATGATCAGCGGAGTCCTGGCTTCGTCGATGAGTATGCTGTCTACCTCGTCTACGATCGAGTAGTGAAGCTCTCTCTGAACATAATCCTGGAGACCGAACTTCATGTTATCCCTGAGGTAATCAAAGCCGAACTCGTTGTTGGTCCCGTAGGTCACATCGCAATTGTATGCATCACGCCGTTCGTCGTCGTCGAGATCGTGAACGATCACCCCTACGGATAGGCCCAGGAATTTGTAAATTGCGCCCATCCATTCGGAGTCTCGACGGGCAAGATAGTCGTTCACTGTGACTACATGCACGCCTTTGCCGGTCAGTGCATTAAGGTATACAGGCAGAGCCGCGGCAAGGGTTTTTCCCTCACCTGTTTTCATCTCGGCGATCTTGCCCTGGTGGAGCACAATTCCGCCAATTAGCTGAACGTCAAAGGGCCTCATCCCGAGCGTCCTCACAGATGCCTCTCGGGCCAGAGCGAAGGCTTCGGGCAGGAGGTCGTCCACGGTTTCGCCGTTTGTGAGACGATCCTTGAACTCCTCTGTCTTGGACTTGATGGCTTCGTCAGTAAGCGTCTTAAAATTGGGTTCGAGTTCATTGACAGCCTGAACAAGGGGCTCGAGCTTTTTCAAGTCTCGTTCGTTCTTACTGCCAAACAGCTTTCTTGCAATTGATCCAAGCATGTCGGTCCTCTCAGATTTGGCGGAGCAGCTTCATCGACACAAGATCCGGTTCTATGTCACTGCGAAAAAAACACTGATACGATTAGGTGAGGAATGCTCTCCGTCTCTTTCAACAGACAAAGCTCGTTCGATAAGGTTCGCCATTCATCCTGAACTTGTTCACGAAAGGTGCGGCGCAATGTTTACGGACAGTTATCGCCTTCCGAGTCGGTGAGCGGTTCACGCGCCTGTTCCACAAACGCACAGATCTCTAGCACAGGGCGGGTAGGGTGTCAACGACAGGAGTAGGCTCATGCGTCTGCAATTTCTTGACATTTAACATCCAGTCTATGGTTTATCCTTGCGTTTAATTTAGGATTTGATATCATGCTTACTCATAAACCAGACCCGGAGGTTTCCTATGAGCCCCCACCGTGGCTACATATTGTTAATCATAACAGCTATCGCCATGCTAATGCTGGCCGGCTGTACCGACGATACCGCAGAGTTGAAGCAAAAGATTGCCGAGCTTGAAAAGAAGGTCCAGCAGCAGCAGAAGGACCTCAGCGAGTTCACCGGAAAGTTGGCCCTACCAAAGGACTTCAGCGCAGACATCCAGCGCATCGAGGATCAACAGGACAGAATCTCTCAAGTTCTGAAGACGAAAGTAGATCCGGTCAACACGAAACTGGAAGAATTCCGCGACTGGGCCCAGGAAGCCCAAAAAGACCGAGATCTGGTGGGCAAGAAACTCAAGGCATTGGAGCAGTCCGTCGCGGAAGCGCAAAAAAGAGTCGAAGCAGACAGCCGCGAAGTGGCTCGCATGAGCAAGGAAGTGGCCGCGGGCAAGAAGAACGTGGCAGGTTTTTCCAAGGGCCTGGAAGATCTGACCAAAAACATTGGTGATGTTCGCAAAGAGGTCCTTGACAACAATACACAGCTACTCACCGCAGTTAAGAAGACCCTGCCCAAGGTCAAGGAAGCCGCTGTAGCGGAGCTAAAAGACCAGCTCGCTCCGCTTGAAAAGGCGTTGACCAACCTAAAAACCGGACTGGAAGGTGATCGTAAGGCCATAGCGGCCATGAAGTCGCAAGCGCCTGCCGAGGGCGGAAAGGACGTCCAGGGGCTCTCGGCTCGGATCAAGGAACTTGAAGATGTAGTGACTTCCCAAAAGAGCTTCATGCTCGAAATGGGATCGAAAGTCCATGAACTGGAACTGCAATTGAGGCGAAGCTTGGGAGCCGCGGATGCACCTCCGGGGTTATCCAGAAGGTGAAGGTGCAATCAGATCTGCCCGACAGGATTCACCGCAGAGTGCGCCGAGAACGCAGAGAGTAAATTGGCTAGCACAATACCGCATGAAAGCCACGGAGTGCGCGGTCAAGCCGGCACCATCGCCACTACCACGGACCCGAATTCCTGATGCCTCGACTCAGAGAAACGCAGACAAAAGAGAATTCTCTGCGATCTCTGCGGTGAAGCATTGTTATAGCTCTTTGATCGCTTCCTCGAACCCTTTGAGTGAACCTTCAATTGTCTCGTCTGACACGCAGTATGCGATCCGGAAATAGCCGGGGCCGCCAAAACCTGTGCCGGGAACAGTCAATACGAGTTTCTTTTGGAGGCGGGCCACAAATTCGACGTCATCGGCCAATGGGGATTTGGGAAAGAGATAGAAACGCTCCCTCAGGCTTGACACATTGATAGCCGAAACTGGTCAAAGCCTCGTATAGTCTGTCCCGCCGACGCTTGTAAACCGATACGTCCACGATATCCCGCAACACGCCTCTTACCGCCCGTTGAATCAGGGCCGGCGCATTGACAAAACCAAGAATGCGGTTGGAAAGCACCAGTCCATCAATTGTGGCAGCCTTGTCAGACACACCGGGGTTGACGGCTATGTATCCCAATCGCTCTCCCGGTAAGGAAAGGTCTTTGGAAAAGGAAGTGGCCACCATGCTGTTGGCATAAGCCTTGAAGATGCTGGGAACCACGACCCCATCGTACGTGATCCCTCTGTAGGGTTCATCAGATATCAAAAGGATATCGCGCCCTATTTCAGAACTCTTCTTTTCGAGCAACTTGCCCAGAGCAATAACGTCGCGTTCCGAATAGACCTTCCCCGTGGGATTGTTCGGCGAGTTGATCAACACCGCGGCCGTCTTAGGTGTGATGGCGCTTTCAATCGCGGAGAGGTCAAGGGAAAAGTCCTCCAGCGTCGGGACAAGCACAGCCTTGCCGCCGTGGTTGTCCGCATAAAAAGTGTATTCCACGAAGAAGGGCTTGGGGACTATTACCTCGTCTCCGGGATTCAAGATCGTCTTGAAGATCACATTCAAGGCGCCGCCGGCCCCAACGGTCATCACCACGTGGTTCTCGTCAATGGTGATGCCTTCGTCTTCCCTAATCTTCTGAGCAACAGCAGATCTGGTGGCGGGCAATCCTGCATTAGGCATGTACGCGTGCACACCGCTGGTATCGTCCTTAGCAGCTTCCACAATTGCGTTCTTCACCGTATTAGGGGGGTCGAGGTTGGGGTTCCCGAGGCTAAAATCAAAGACATTCTGCGGTCCGTGCTCCTTCTTCAGACGTGCACCTTCCTCGAACATCTTCCTGATCCAGGACGACTTTTTCCCAAATTCCACTATCTTTTCTGATACCGGCATGTTGAAGCTCCTCCCCACGGCATTGAGTACAAACGAAAGCCCGGCTTTCAAATCTGCATCCAGGTGAATTGCCGGGCTCTCGACCTTGCATCAGCCCTGTTTTTTCAGGGTTCTTTATCGTAACACAATGATAATCGGAATGTCAACGTAATATCTGCTTTTTCCAAATGTTTTGCCCTTTTCTTGATAGATGCGAAGACTCTGTGTTAACATAAAGTGGTTAACCTGAAAAGCTGAGACTATCACAAGGGCTCGATTTGCTCGAAGTTACAGAGAGTAAGTCCCCGCCTCTGGAAAGATGTACGGCACGAAATTCCAATGCTTCGCACCATTACCAAGGTTGCTGCATTTCTGATAATTACCTGTTCGAGCCTCGTCTTTCTCCCCGCTGATGGCACCGCTTCTGAGGATGTCGAGCAAGGCCTGATTGCTATCAGATCAGGACAATTCGATCGTGCGGTGCGCTTGTGGTCAAAAGCGATCCGGAAGAATCCCAAATCTTATTCGGCCTACATTAACCGGGGTAGTGCGTACATTCGCAGCGGGTATGTGCTTAGAGGCGTTCTGGACTGGCACAAAGCCCGAGAGTTCTCACCAGCTTTTGCCTATGCCTCCTATGGAGGCCCTTTTATTGGGGAAGCCTCCGGTGACCCTGCAATGTTGAACTACGCCATGTCAACAGAACTGGATCCAGACTATGTGCCGTCCGTGATCATGACGGGTATCACGTACCTGGACGTTGGCCGAACTGACAAGGCACTGGAACTATATCGCAATTCTATTGACCTCACTAAGAATCCTCTTTTCAAGAGTTTCCTCGACTACTGGATTGCCTCTATAGAATCCCCGTCAGGAGACTAAGCCGGTCCCGAGGCTTCTTGCTTTTCTATTGACATGAAAATAGTTGGGCGTTAACCTACAGTTTTATCCAGGCCAACAAGGGAGAACGACAGTGAAAGGCCGCATTGAAATCGACGAGGAGCGGTGCAAAGGTTGCGGACTGTGCGTATCCGTTTGCCCGAAAAAGCAGATAGAGATTTCCGACAAATTAAACACCAAAGGGTACTATCCAGCCTGCTTCCAGGCAGCTATGGCGCCCGACCCCAATAAAATCGAATGCACAGGATGCGCTCTTTGCGCGGTCTGCTGTCCGGATGTAGCCATAGAAGTCTATCGTGAGACCAAGGACGAATCGAAAGACAAAGACCAAGAAGAAAGAAGGATAACATGGCCGGCAAAGTCCTCATGCGGGGAACTCACGTGTTGGGAGAAGCAGCCGTTCGTGCCGGCTGTCGGGCATATTTCGGTTATCCCATCACCCCTCAAAATGAACTCCCGGAATATATGGCCGCGGCTTTCGCGAAGATGGATGATGCAGTGTTCATTCAGGCAGAAAGCGAGTTGGCTTCCATCAATATGGTGATGGGCGCAAGCATTACCGGAGCAAGGGTCATGACCTCCTCATCCAGTCCGGGTATAAGCCTGAAGCAGGAGGGAATTTCGTACATTGCTGCTATGGAGCTTCCGGCAGTGATAGTGAACATGATGAGAGGCGGTCCCGGTCTCGGCAACATCGCACCCGCGCAAGGAGACTACTTCCAGGCCACCAAGGGAGGCGGCCACGGCGATTACCGTCTAATAGTCTTTGCTCCCGCGTACGGTCAGGAAATCGCGGACATGACCCGGCAAGCTTTTGATTTGGCAGACCATTATCGCACACCGGTAATGATCCTGGGCGATGGCATGATGGGCCAGATGATGGAGCCGGTGGAATTTCCCGAGCCTCTGGCCGTTGAATCATTACCTCGTAAGGATTGGATTCTCGATGGAGCCAAAGGAAGGCCCAGCCGGATCATACGGTCTCTCTGGCTGGACACGGCATTGGAGGAAGAACTTAATTGGCGGCTGGCCAGAAAATTCGAGATGATCAGCAGGGAGCTTGCAGATCAGGAGATGTACCTGGTCGATGATGCTGAGTTGATTGTCGTTGCCTACGGCACTGCCGCTCGCATTGCAAAGGGAGGAGTTCACAGGTTGAGGGAAGCCGGGCTTAAAGTAGGGCTTTTCAGGCCGAAAACTCTCTGGCCGTTCCCCTCGGCTAGTCTGGCTGCACTCAGCCGAAAGATCGATCAGATGGTGGTGTTCGAGATGAGTACCGGCCAGATGGTCGAAGACGTGAGACTGGCAGTGGAAGGCCGGTGCGAGGTCTCCTTCTATGGTCGGCCTGGCGGCGTGGTAGCCACTCCGGAGGAAATAGCGCGGGTGTTATCGAGTGCTTATCATAGAAAGGCATCTCTCGAGGGAGGCGGGTCTCGTTCAAGGCAGGCCCAAGGTTACACGAATCTCGGGTCGGCTTGATGTGAGGCGCCGAGGCAAAGCCGGAGAGGGAGTGATTTAAGTGAAGAAAATATTTTCCAGACCTGAGTCGCTGAAAGACACCCCGTTTCATTACTGTCCGGGATGCGGTCACAGCATCATACACCGTCTGGTTGCCGAGGTAATAGATGAGCTGGGGATCAGGGAGCGGACCATTGGCGTGCCACCCGCGGGATGCGCTGTATTAGCCTATAATTACTTCGACGTAGACATGGCTGAGGCTCCTCACGGAAGGGCCGCGGCGGTGGCAACGGGGATCAAGAGGATGCTTCCCGACCGCATAGTCTTCACGTATCAGGGTGACGGAGATATCGCGGCCATAGGAACGGCTGAGACGATTCACGCTGCCAGTCGAGGCGAGCGAGTCACCTCCATCTTCGTCAACAATGCGATTTATGGCATGACTGGCGGTCAGATGGCCCCCACTACAGTGCCGGGACAGGTTACCACGACAACGCCCGGCGGGCGGGCACCGTTGAGGGATGGAAACCCGATCGATCTCAGCGAGATGCTGGGAGTGGCCGCAGGAAGTGTTTATATCGAGAGAACCTCCGTGACCAGCCCTAAGAACATTCTCAAGACCAAGAAAGCGATAAAGAAAGCTTTCATGGTTCAAATCGAAGATAGAGGGTTTTCTCTAGTGGAGATCCTTTCACCGTGTCCCACCAACTGGAAGATGACGCCCGTGGCTGCGGCCCGCTGGGTGGATGAATCCATGACCAAGATATTCCCGCTGAAGGTGATAAAGGATGTCGCTTAAGATAGTGTTTTCGGGCTTCGGTGGCCAGGGAGTCCTCATGATGGGGTATGTCTTGGCTGTGGCGGGAATGAATGAGGACAAACACGTCACGTTCATGCCCGCTTATGGCGCTGAAGTACGCGGCGGAACCGCCAACTGTACTGTTGTCGTTTCGGACGAGGAAATCGCTTCTCCCATTGCATCCTCACCCGAGTTCGTCGTGGCTATGAACCACCCCTCCATGATCAAGTATCAGAACATGGTCAAGACAGGGGGGACAATGTTTCTTAACAGTGACTTGATATCCGGCGCACCACCAAGGGAAGATATCAAGGTTGTACGGGTACCGGCGAACTCTCTGGCCCATGAAATGGGCAACGACCGCGCGCTGAATATGATCATGCTCGGGGCTGTGACCGCGACTGTCGGGATTGTGTCCGAGAAAGCTCTTGCTCAGGCTATTGAGACAGTGCTGGAGGGCAAGAAGAGATCGCTGGTCGAGATCAATCAGCAAGCCCTGGTAAAGGGATCGCAGTATATCTCATCCTCACGCTGAAAGCTCGCATATTCAAGTAATTGGAAGCTGCAAGAGCGGCCTTGGCTCTCGTGCAATGTGGAGGTCCTTTATGAAAACCGTGAAAGAAATCGAGATCAAGCTTCAAAATAAACCCGGCGCCCTCTCGGAGATCAATGAACTTCTTGGAGCCAACGGCATCAACATTTTGGCTCTGACCATAAGGACCACAGGAGGGGCAGGAACGCTTGATTTCGTCGCCACCGATCCGGCTAGAGTGGTTAACATACTCGAGAGCGCTGGCTATGAACCGAAACTCCAAGAGGTCTTAGCGGCCGAGGCTCCACACCATCCCGGCGCGCTTCATGCTCTGTTGAAGCCTCTCAAACTCGCGGGTGTGAACATTGAATATATCTATTCATCTATCAGCTCCCACGGCGTAGGTGACAGGACGATAATACTGCTGGGCGTTGACAATCTTTCTGCTGCCCATGACGCACTAACCCGGGAATGGATTCAGCTCTACGGGGAAGAGCTATACAATTTCTGAAAGCTGCACAAGAATTGGATTCATAGAGTAGGGCAATAAGTATTTAGTTGCGACGAGGAAGGTTCGTGCCAACCCTTGGCATCAGTAGGGCCGGCTCCCGTAGGTCCGGGCGACTGAAGCGCTCGCAGCGATTCTCAGGCTTTGTTTTAGCTTCCAAGCTATGGCAGTTGGTATAGATGGTACGCAGGCCGGACAGCGACGTATTCCCATTCGATCATCCGCGGACGTCAGCGTCCCGCCGCACGCTTTGCGCCCCGATTAGTCGGAATCTGTAGCATTCTGTAGAGAAATGAGATCTGCTTCTCGAAGGCATCCGTTATCACCGGCCTATGGAGGGGGTATTCGGTTCGAGGGTCAAAATATACAGTGAACATATGTTTTTGATTCGGATAAAGGTGCATTTCATAGTACCGGCCGTACTTGTGCATTTCTGAGGCCAGTTTCTTGGCATACTTGACGTCGTACACGTCGTCGTCCAAACCGTGGAAGATTAAGACCGGCGGCAGAATTGAGGGGTCATAAGGTGTTACCCACGGCTGCCCGCCATAGTTCCATACTATGGCCTTAATCCTGGGGTCCCGGTTAGCGTAAGTCAATGCCGCATTTGCCGGCTGCGAAAACCCTGACAAAGCGATCCTGTTAGGGTCCACCAGAGGCCAGTTGTACAGATAATCGACAGCAGCCTGAATCGACTGTAAATACCATTCATGAGTAAAGAACAGTTTCCCCGCCACGACGCCTTGATTGACCGCTCCCTTTGCGTATCCGAACCCTTTATCCCATTCAACTGGCCCGGATGACAATGACTCCGGATAATTTGACGGATCTATGAGGATGACGGCAAAGTTTCGGTCCGCGAGGTTTTGGCAGTGAACATGGTACTGAACGAATACTTGGGACCCGACTCCCACGCCGACAACTATCCCTGGGAGCTGAGTCTTGACACCATGCTGAGGGAGGAAACAATAGGCGGGCAGGGTGCCGCCGTCAGGCAGTGGAATGTGCGTCTTGAATCCGCCGGCAAAGACGTTTGCATGCCAAGAACTGAGGATTAGGAAAAAAACCGCGGCAATAAATTTAGACCCACCGACGACTCTCAAGTCCATACTCCTTGAAATCACAGCACACAACAGGCGCGAAAACTATCACCATTTGCGGGAAAAGTCAAGAAACTCACAATGATGCCGGCTATGAAGAATGAAAGCGATGATGTGAAGGGATTGTGCGTTCAAACGAGTAGCATAGGTTCGACCACGCACGAGAAGATCCTAACCCGTCATTCCCGCGAAGACGGGAAGGTGGATTCACATTTGAAGTGCGGCAGCCGTTAGAAATCTGGTGCCACGGATGTGCCGAAGGCTCATCCGTGCTGGGACGAATCCGTCGGGACGTCCGTGGCGGCGCTACGTTCCCTTGCTGGAGAGATATCCGTAGGCCGTAGAGTAATAACCGGCAGGCACGGATGAATCTCGCGGGGCGGGACGCATCCGTGGCACCAGACTCTATCGCAGCACTTTCAAGTTCCGTTCTTACCGCCGGTTATGGTTGTTCGCGGGAATGACGAACTTTCTGCATCTCAGAATTCCATGACGGAATGCTAATTATTAAGAGAGGATGCGGCCTTCGCCCTGAAGTTGCCTGAGATGACACCCTGATGGACAGTCAAAGGGGCTGGAAAGGAGCGGTTCGCGGGTATGTCCGTACGGAAAAGAGAGCCGGAGATTGCAGAGCGGAGTTCAGAGGCCGTTCGGCAAATCACCCTTCACGGCCGGCTTTTTGGTCGTTTCGTATTAAACGGAATAGGTGCGGAAGTACCTCTGGCGGGACTTCTTCAAAGAACCTCGAAGGCCTTACCGAGACTTGACCCAGGCGGCGGTCTAAATGGGTTTGAGGTGCTACCACGACCAGATTGTGTTTGGCGCGTGTGGTCGCCACGTAAATGAGTCTTCTCTCCTCTTCCAGTTCGTTGGGCGAATCGAGCGCCATCGGAGAAGGGATTCGACCTTCCGCCGCCCAAATTATGATCACGGTGTGCCATTCCAGACCCTTCGCGGAATGAATGGTGGACAGGACAAGGTTGTCATTCTGAGCCGCGAGACTGGACCGTTCTTCATCCGGTGGCTCCAATGCCATGTCGCTAAGAAAGCGATTCAGGCTCCTGTAAGGGGCAGTCAAATCAGCCAAGTGCTCAAGATCACGCATTCTTTTAGGGTAGTTATCGTACCGCTCCTTGAGGAACGGGAAGTAATAGAGGTTAATCCGCTCCACCTTTTCTGAAATCGGCCCCTGGTGATTCATCAGATCTTCAATGAGATTCAACAGCGACTCAAAGTCTGTCCGGTATTTGGGGTCCCCGGAGAGGAGGCCAGACGGTCTCGGGGCAATTCCTTCGTCCGCAATTCTGCCGGCCAACTTCATTGCCGTCTTGATTCCAACGCCGGGAAGCAGCCTTAGAATTCGCATCCAGGCCAAACGGTCTTTGGAGTTGTTGAGAACCTTGAGATGGGCCAGGACGTCCTTTATGTGCATGCTTTCCAGAAACTTGAACCCTCCATATTTTACGAAGGGTATGTTGTTACGCATCAGTTCTCCCTCGAGATCGAATGAGTGAAAGCCCGCGCGGAACAACACCGCTACTTCTTTTAAGGAGATTTCGTGATCGCGTAGCTCCTTGACGCACTGCACGACGAATCGGCTCTGTTCTCGCTCGGTGGAGCATTGGGCCAACAGCGGCAATGGACCACCGGCCTTGCGAGTAAACAATCTCTTGGGATAGCCGTCTACGGCCCGTTCGATGATGCTATTGGTCACTGTCAGGATGGGGGCTGTACTCCTGTAGTTCTCTTCCAGTCTGATGACCCTGGTGTTCTTGAAACCTTTGGGGAATTCCATGATGTTGGTGAAATCAGCCCCCCTGAACGAGTAAATGCTCTGAGAATCGTCTCCCACCACCATCACATTGTCATGAACATACGCCAGCAGCCTCACAATGCGGGCCTGAAGCTTGTTAGTATCCTGATACTCGTCCACAAGGATGTGTTGCCACTGGGTGGAAACGTCTCTCCTGACATGCTCGTGTTCCTCAAGAAGCCTGATCGGGTTGACCAGGAGATCATCATAATCCATCAGGTTGTTACCGCGCTTATGCTCCTCGTACAGTGCTCGAATCTTGTCCATGTCAGTGGCGTAATGGGCAAAATGAGGATATCGCTTTTCCAAAACGTCCCCAATGGGCTCACCCCCGCCGATGGCCCTGCTTACAACTTCCGCGATGGTCCTCGCCTTTGGGAAACCTTTCAGATCTTCGGGGGCAATTAGGCTCTTCCTATAATGTTCAAGGATTTCAAAAGAATCTGCTTGATCCATGATAGAAAACGAAGAGTCAAACCCGACCAGGCCGGCATATCTTCGCAAGAGCAAGTTTCCAGTGGAATGAAAGGTCCCTCCGGCGACTCCTGAAACCCTGCTGTCCAATAGCTGAGCCGCTCGGCTGAGCATTTCTTCGGCTGCTTTCCTGGTGAAGGTCAGCAAGAGTATGGAAGCGGGGTCTATTCCGTGTTCCACCAGCCAGGCAACTCGGTAAACGATGGTGCGGGTCTTTCCTGACCCTGCTCCTGCTATGACCAATACGGGGCCGTAGGGAACGGTGACGGCCTCGAGTTGGGCGGGATTCAGGTCCTTCTCGTAATCAATGCAGGTGGAGGTCTGTTGGTTCATGTTGAGCTCACCGGTTAAATTAATCATTTTGGGCTCTTTTTGTGAAGAGAAAAGGTCCCTCATGAAGAAAAGCGTGGTCAAAAGCCATCATTTATGGTATGGTATGTCCGTCGCGGGTTCTTCGGGAGGGACATTCGGGTTAAAGAGTTTCGAAGGAGGATTGTGTGAACAATTCAGCAACTGTTCTTGCTTGCCCCCTCTGTTATCATCATTTTTCCCATTGCCGGAATGCCGAGGGATTGAACGCGTCGGTCTTCGGTTATGGATTGGATTTTCGTGTTGTCCCGAGGGACTGCAATCGCTCATCGGATGTTGCAACTTGTCCTGCCTGTCTGTTTACCGCCCGTGTCCAGGATTATAACCGCCGAGTTCCAGGGCACGTTAAAGACATGATCGGTTCCCAGAAATATATCAAAGTCTTTGAAGCTGATCCCCAAGAAGAATTTTCCGCCAGAAGTTGGTTGGCGCTGGTTTCTATCCTCGATGCCAGGGGCCTTAATCCTAGAGACCTTGGGATCATGAGCCTACGGGGCTCGTGGGCAGCCCGAGAACTTGGAAGTCTCAGCACGGAGACAGAATTGCTTCAAATGGCCGACCGGTATCTCGATGATGCACTTCGTAGGGGCCTGACCAAAGGTGATCCGGGCATGGTGATATACTTGCTCGGAGAAATCAACAGGCGAAGAGGCGAATTTCTCCATGCCCGGGAAGTGCTCACGTTCCTTGGTAATAACCCTCGCTACCGATATCCTGCTCTCCTGCTCACTGTGCTGATAGAGGAAGAAGACTCCACTCCATATTGGTCGCATCACTCCCCTGATCAAATGGAGCAACACTCTCCTCGATTCAAAGGTCTGTTCCCGGCCCTGAGAAGTATCCCACCGAAGAAGGCCGAGTATTCGGTGGATGAATTGAGAGAGCCAACCGAACAGTCGGATGAGGATGACCGTCGGCGATTCTAGCTCCTCCTTCAGCTTGCCCAAACAGCTCCGCTTGCATTGGGCAAGCTGATTTTGTTTCGCCTCCTGACGCATTTAATTCCTGCCATCTCCTGCTTGAAAACGTTATGCCAAGTTGTTATTCTGCATAGTCCGAACTTTTACGCTTAAGTTAAGAACACCCGGAGGAAATGGGATGAGACCGTACTTCGAGAAGATGACGGAGATTGGAAAACCGCTTAGCCAGTCCAAGATTAAGCAAGGCGAAGAGAACATAGCCAAAATCAAAGAGGTCGAGGGACAAATCGCTGAGGCCTTTGAAAAAGCCAAAGGGGCAGGCCTTCCCACGGAAAAGATCAACCAAAGGGGACAGCTAACCATTTGGCAACGACTCGATTATTTGGTTGACCCTGGCACGTGGCACCCGCTTCATTCCATTTTCAACCCCACTAACAATGAAGAGGGGACAACCAGCATCGTAGACGGGCTGGGGAGGATCAACGGCAAATGGGCTGTAATTGTAGGTTTTGATAACAAGGTTATGGCCGGGGCCTGGGTCGCTGGACAATCGGAGAACGTTCTTCGTGCGACGGACATGGCAAAGCTTTTCCGCGTGCCTTTGGTCTGGCTCGTGAACTGTTCGGGGGTGAAGCTTACCGAGCAGGAGGAAGTTTATCCGGACAGGCGAGGTGGCGGAACAACCTTTTTTCGCCATGCGGAACTCGAAAAACTGGGTATTCCGGTGCTGGCCGCCATTTACGGCACCAATCCCGCGGGCGGAGGCTATCACGGGATCAGCCCCACGATCCTGCTCGCGCACAAAGATGCCAACATGGCCGTAGGCGGAGGAGGCATTGTGAGTGGCATGAGCCCTAAAGGGTCTTTTGATGAAGAAGGGGCAGAGCTGCTCATAGAGGCGACCAGACATTTCAAGGAAGTGCCGCCGGGAAGCGTGAATGTTCATTATGACTCTACGGGCTTCTTCAGAGCGGTTTTCGATTCGGAAGAAGCGGTTCTGGACGCCCTGAAAGATTATATGAAAACTATCCCGTCCTATGATCCGAAGTTCTTCAGAGTGGCCGAACCGGCGGAACCGCGCTTCAGCGGAGAGGACCTGAACACCATAGTCCCTATGAATCAGAAGATGGTCTACAGCTTTGAAGAGATCCTTGCCCGCCTCACTGACAGCAGTGAACATCTGGAATTCAGGCCGGAATACGGGCCGGAAGTGTATACTGGTCTGGTCAAGATGGACGGCTTTCTCCTGGGCGTAATCGGGAACAAGCAAGGCATGCTTCCACAAGGTTATCCGGAATATGCGCCTTATCCGGGTATAGGCGGGAAGCTTTACAGGCAGGGCCTCATCAAGATGAATGAATTCGTAACGTTGTGCGGCAGGGACCGTATCCCCATTGTCTGGTTCCAGGACACTTCGGGCATAGATGTCGGTGACATAGCTGAAAAGGCGGAACTCCTCGGTTTGGGCCAGTCGCTGATTTATTCCATCGAACAGACAAACGTCCCGATGATGCTCTTCGTGCTGCGCAAGGGGACCGCCGCGGCCCATTACATAATGGGAGGCCCCACTGCCAACAACCATACGGTGTTCACTTTGGGCACACCGGCCACGGAGATATACGTCATGCACGGTGAGACAGCGGCAGCCGCGTCCTTTGCCAGACGGCTAGTCAAAGAAAAGGACTCGGGCCGGCCGTTGCAGCCTGTTATAGACAAAATGAACGCCCTGGCCCAGCAGTACTATGATAATTCTCGCCCCATATACTGTGCCAAGAGAGGATTTGTTGATGAGGTCGTGTCTCTCCCCGACATGCGCAAGTACATGGTGGCGTTCGCGAACTGTGTTTACCAAAACCCGGCTTCAATCTGTGCGCATCACCAAATGATCACGCCGAGGGTCGCCAAGGGGTGAACAGATAATCTAGGGGGTGTCGACCGACGCCCCCTGAATTACTTGAAATGACTGTCCAAACATGATTCTATGATAAAATAGCAGACAGAGTTAAACTCTTTAGTAGCAGAAGTGTCACAAATTGCATTACCGGCGCGACGCGCTAGCACATCCTCTACGTTTAGATAAATGCCTAAGATTATTGCTTCTAATTTTGTAGACCATTGAGAAAGGGAGGAGATAATGAGCGAGAGTGAAAAGAATTTAGGAGAAGCCTTTGCGGGCGAGTCACAAGCTAACCGGAAATATCTGGCCTTTGCAAAGAAGGCGGAAGCAGAAGGGTTCAAGGGAGTAGCTAAACTCTTTCGCGCAGCCGCTGCTGCGGAGACGATTCACGCTCATAACCATCTGGAAGTGCTCCAGGGCGTGAAATCGACCTTGGAGAACCTGAAGGAAGCATACGGCGGTGAGCATTTCGAGTTCACCAAAGATGTACCCCGGGTTTATCGAGAAGGCGAAAGAAGAAAAGAACGGGGCTGCTACAAAGACTTTTCACTGGGCGAACGAAGTGGAGAAAGTCCACGGCGCGCTCTATGACGAAGCAATAAAGACATTGGAAAGCGGTGGGACACTTCCTGAACAGGACTATTACATCTGTGAAAAATGCGGCTACACAATTGCTGGTGCGCCGCCGGAAAGATGTCCCGTCTGCGCGGCCAAGAAAGAAGCCTTCTTCAAGGCCGACTGACGATCTTCGACTCTGAAACATACTAACCCACTTGTCGACGATTACCGGAAGGAGTTCAGCGGCTGCTGACGTGGCCGCCCTTCAAGTAATCCGGCATTTATCTGCTTCCCGGCAGTAAGAGGGGAACATGAGAGAGACAGTCTCTGTGAAGAATATTGGTCTGCGAGGCGTCAAGGTCGCGGACACGAAAATCAGTTTCATCGACGGCGAAAAGGGAATCCTGATTTATCGGGGCTACCGTATCGAAGAGCTTGCCGAACGCTCATCCTTCATGGAAACGGCATACTTGCTGTTGAACGGAGACCTGCCCGAGGCGGGGCAGCTTGCCGACTTTGATAAACAGGTGAAGGGCAGCGCGAGAAATCCCCGATTACGTGTATGATTGCCTCAAGAAGCTTCCTAAAGACGCCAACCCTATGGATGTGCTTCAGGGTTTCGTGCCGCTGCTGGCCATGGCCGACCCTGATCTGACAGGTGAGACTAGAGATGCAAACGTTCGGATGGCCATACGTCTGATCGCGAGGCTTCCGATTGTTACGGCTGCCTGGGAAAGGATCCGGAATGGTCAGGAACCCTGCCTGTGGACGAGAATCTCTCCGCACGCGGCCAATTTCTTGTGGCAACTGACGGCAAGAAACCCAGCAAGGAGATGGCGCACGATCTCGATGTTTGTCTGATCCTTCATGCCGATCACACTTTCAACGCGTCCACGTTTGCGTGTCGTGAGGTATGCTCGACAAGCGCCCACATGTATGCGGCGGTTGCGGCCGGTGTCGGCGCCCTTTCGGGCAGCCTTCACGGCGGAGCTAACACCCGTGTTATGGGCATGCTCTTGAAACTGGAATCCGAAAAGGATATGGCCAAATGGGTTAAGTGATCGTATCGACCGGGGTGAAAGGATCATGGGCATGGGTCATGCGGTTTACAAGACCATGGACCCTCGTGCGAAATTCCTCAAGGAAATGGCCTCGCGAGGCTTGGGAAAGAGCACGGGCCAGGAAAAATGGGATCGGCTGTCGAAGTCGCTGGAAGAGGCTGCGGCAGGGGAATTCGACAGGCGAGGTAAGACGGAAATAAGACCCAATGTCGATTTCTACAGCGCTCCGGTCTACCACATGATGGGGATTCCCCGAGACCTGTTTACCCCCATATTTGCAATATCGAGAATTGCCGGCTGGTGCAGCCACATAATTGAAGAGAAGTTTGCGGAAGCTCAGGAAAACCGGCGCTTTACCGGCCGCAGGCCGAGTACGTCGGCAATTATTGTGGACTTGTAGGCTGTGTGTATGAGCCGGTAGAGGCAAGACCCTAACGCTGTCCCGAGCGTCCAAGCCCGGCAGAGCTTTGGATACGCGACCATAGGTAAATAGCCGTGTGACCTGTGCTGCCTGCAACAAGGCAAGTAATTCTGAAATTGAGTCTTATTGCGTACCCCCGCTTCCTTCGCGAATGCTATAGCGCCACTTTATGTGATGGCCATGTCTGGCAGCTAATGACATGATTCCCAAGGGACAGACCCATGATATTCAAACATGACGTGATAATAGTAGGTTCGGGGCTAGCCGGGCTGCGGGCTGCCCTCGAGGTGGCCGGAGATTTGGACGTTGCAGTAATCAGCAAGGTGTACCCCACCAGATCCCATTCAGGGGCTGCCCAGGGAGGTATCGGCGCTGCTCTGGGCAATGAAGAGCCGGATTCGTGGGAATGGCACATGTACGATACGGTGAAAGGAGGCGATTACCTTACGGACCAAGATGCCGCTGAGGTGCTCGCCAAGGACGCGATACGTGCCGTATACGAGCTGGAGCACATGGGAGTCCCGTTCAACAGGACCGCCCAAGGGACCATTGCTCAGCGTGCATTCGGCGGCCACACCAAGAATTTCGGCGAAGCCGCAATAAAAAGGGCCTGTTACGCGGCTGACCGGACAGGTCGAGTCATCCTGGACACGCTGACTCAAGCGGCCATCAGGAAAGGGATCAAAGTTTACTCCGAGTTTAACCTTGTGGACCTGATCAAGGAGGGATCACACGTAACCGGGCTTGTGGCCTACGAGCTTGCTACGGGGAACTTAGTCGTATTTCACGCACGGGCCGTTTTGTTGGCCACAGGGGGATTCGGCAAAGTCTTCGAAACAACCTCCAATTGTTTTGCCAACACAGGAGACGGGCTCTATCTCGCGTATCGTGCAGGTATTCCGCTGGAAGACATGGAATTCGTCCAGTTTCATCCAACAGGGATCTACGGGCTTGGAGTCCTTATCAGTGAGGCCGCAAGAGGGGAGGGGGGGATTCTTCGTAATGGAGAAGGCAAACGATTTATGGAAGACTACGCTCCTGTGATTAAGGACCTGGCCGCAAGGGATGTGGTTTCCAGGGCGATCATGACGGAAATCCGTGAGGGGAGAGGAATTGACGGCCGGGACTATGTGCACCTTGATCTGACTTCCATAGGCAAGGAATTGTTGGCTGAAAAGCTGTCCGACATCTCATCGTTCGTTCGCATTTATCTCGGGCTGGACACGGCCACTGATCCAATTCCCGTAAAGCCGACGTGCCACTACATGATGGGCGGTATCCCCACGAATATCGACGGAGCGGTTCTCGATGTAAAAGGCGACCCTGTGCGGGGACTGTATGCCGCTGGCGAATGCTCGTGCATTTCACTTCACGGCGCCAACCGGCTGGGCTGCAATTCTCTGGTGGACCTAGTGGTATTCGGGCGCCGCGGCGGGCAAGCTCATTGCTCAGGACCTTCAAAAGATGGATTGGCAGGAGCTTCCGAACCAGCCCAACGCGGGAGCTGCTCTGAAATTGGAAAAACTCAAAGAGAGACAAAAAGGCGAGAAGGCCGGTCACATAAGGGCGTCACTGCAAAAGCTTATGTCCGAGCTGTGTTCCGTATTTAGAAATGAAAAGGGCCTGCGAGAAGCGCTGTCGGAACTCGGCACCCTGATGGGGCGCTACGACGAGGTGGCAATAGACGACCGTGGGACGTTATTCAACACCGATATCATGGACGCTTGCGAGCTGGAATCTCTGTTGGGTTTGGCCGAAACGATTCTCTTGTCTGCGATAGCACGGACGGAGAGCCGGGGGGCGCATTTTCGAGAAGATTATCCCGAGCGCGACGACGTGAATTGGCTGAAACATACCTTGGTTAAGAAGACCGATGACGGCCCGCGAATCTCTTACAAACCGGTGACGATTACTCGCTTTCAGCCCAAGGCACGCACTTATTGATCTCTTGTGGCAGGAGATTAGTCCGCTGAGAGCCACGTCTGGGACGCAAACGGCTCCAATAACCTCAGAGGAATATTCTCATGGAGATGGAATTCAAAATACTGCGTTTTGATCCGGAAAAAGATGAAAAACCGTATTTCAAAAATTACACTGTGCAGGCCGAACCCTGGGAGCGGCTCCTAGATTGCTTGAACAGGATTAAGTGGGAGCAGGACGGCACGCTAAGCTATCGTATGTCCTGCGCTCACGGCGTGTGCGGTTCTGACGCGATGAATATAAATGGCCGATGTGCTCTGGCTTGCCAAAAACTCGTCAAAGATTATCAAGGCTCCGAAGTCGTGTTGGAACCGCTGCCCACCTTTAAGGTCCTTAAAGATCTTGTCGTGGACTTAGACCCATTTTTCGAGCGAGTGGAATGGATTCGACCGTATCTGATCGCCTCGAATCCGCCTGAGAAGGAGCGGCTCCAGTCGGAAGAAGAGAGAAGAAAAATGGGCGAGGCCATCCGTTGCATATTGTGCGCGTGCTGTGTCGGCATTTGTCCTATTTCCAATGAGAATGAGAAATACCTGGGACCTGGTCCTCTCGTGCAAGCTTTCCGCCAGATCTTCGATTCGAGGGACGAGGAGCGTGAGGAGCGCCTTAAGCAACTGAATTATCCCGACGGGGTCTGGGCATGTCTCAATCACTATGAATGCACCGGGTCTGCCCCAAGGAGATACCCGTCACCAAGGAAATCAATATTATGAAGGGGGAGATCAAGAAGCTCGATTGAACGTCGTTAGGGAAGGTATCAGAAGGGCCTTGTCCTGCACCTAGATTGGTGGGACAGGCATCTTGCCTGTCTCTCAATGACAGGCAAGATGACCTGTCCCACCGTTCCATCCTCGGTTCTTCGGGGCATATCCTTCGTCAATTGCATAGCAAAGGGAGGTGGACGATTAACTATTCTGAGAGGGGACTTCCCCCACAAACAAAGTTACGATCCCGCCGGTCTATGTGCATGCCTTGTGTTCACGAAACCGGCCTCTGTCATCAAGCTAAGGAATATTTCAGGCCTGGGGAAGTCAGCCATTGAGGCCGATAGATAACGGTAGGCTGAGACCGAAGACATTATCCTTGTAACCAGAGGCATGATTACACCGGCATAGATTCTGAACATCGGTCTCATGATGAAACCGGTGGGCTCGGTCAGCTCCAGGATAACAAACAAACCTCCCGGGCGGACAACCCTGCAGATCTCCGTCAATCCCCGCCTGCGGTCTGTCACATTTCTTATACAGAAGGAAGTTATAGCCCCATCAAAGTAATTATCAGGGAACGCGAGGTCGAGTGACGTCGCCTATGTCGAGCGAGATCGAGTTCTCAAGGCCCGCGTCACGGGCCTTCGCACGGCCGATCTCCACCATTTTTTCAGACCGGTCGATTCCCGATACACTGCTGTCCGGCGCCTGCCTGAGAATCTCTATCGAGACATCCCCGGTGCCGCAACCCACATCCAGGTACTTCCCATCAGGGTGAGGGGCAAGACAGGCCACTGCTCGACGACGCCAATAGCCGTCCAATCCCAAGGAGAGAATTTTGTTGGTTCCGTCGTAATAACCCGCGATCTTATCGAACATCGCGCGGTTTTCTTCAGCGGAGATCAGTGAGTCCTGCCGTTTTCTATGCTCGGTATTGTCGGGCATATGTCCGGAATTTCGGGAAAAAGGTTCCGCTCATGCGATTCTTGAAACTGTTTCCCTGTAACATTTTCTCTAACTAGCGGCTTTGGCCGCACTAGCGTCCCAGACCGAATCATCAGTTTCGGGGATTTGCGTTAACACGGCCAGAGGGACTGCTTCCACTTTGCGGTAAACCTCCTGAGGGGTTCGCCGAACTCCGTCCACGGTAAGGAGTTGGTCTATTCTGATGCCGAAATGCTTTTCATTTTCAACGAGATAGGGATGGATCAGACCCCAGTCCTCCTCGGAAAGTTCGGAATAGCGCCCTCCGTTCAACTGCTCCTCCACCATGGTCCGATGCGGGTCACGTACATACAGCGCTCCTCCCGATGCCAAAGAGAACAAGTTCGAGCCGGGGTACGGACGTTCGAGGAAGACGATGTTGCCGTCCTCGTCCATGGTGAGGCCGTTCACGACAACGAATCCGCCACCCTTGAGGGGATCGCCTGCCATAAAGCTTTCCGCGAGGAAGTCTAGAGCAGTGCCATTGATCACAACCCGCGGATTTCCCGCGGCATTTATGAGAGGCCTTCCCGCAGCGTTACCCAGAACAAAAGTCGTGCCGCCCTTGGCCCCGTACAGGAAGCACTGGCCGGCATCTCCATGAATCACCAGAAGCCCTTGCTTCAATATCTGGCCCAACTGGTCCTGAGCATTGCCATGAATGTGAAGCTCCATTCCGTCAATGCCGCTGGCAGTATAATCGCCCGAAGAGCCATACAGGTCGATTCTGACCCCTGCGGTCAACGGCCCGAAACCGCAGCCTTCGAATCGCTGGCCTCGCAGGTCAAAAATGATGAACTTCCGCCAGCCGAGGCGGTATGCGTCGGCGATGAGGACGGCATCGCAGTCGTCCCCTTCGGGCTCAAAATCCTTCGCGTCCACCACCAGCGTACGCTCTATTGCTATGGGCGGCCGAAGTTCCTTTCGGGTCTCAAAATCCACGAGGCTGAAATATCCTATGTTGATTGGATCCGCAATCCTGGGCAAGGCATTAAAAACTGCGTAAAGTTCGTCTGTTACAATTCTGATCACAGCGGAGCGCTTCTTTTCGCCGATGGGAAAGCGTCTATCCAAGATCAGGGTTAGAGCATCGATAACCACCGCGAGAAAGTCTTTGTTATTGCGTGCTCTACGACCCAGTCTGCGGACCACCCACCTCAGGGTATTGTAATCCCAGGATGCGGCGTGCGCTCGAAACAGGCCCAAGATCTTCCCTGGATCTCTAGCCTTCAGGGCGGCTACCAGGAGAGGCTGAATTTCCGTCTCATAGGCATCCGGCTCAACAACGGGGACTGTACTGTCCATTGGCTTCCGGGATTCCACCTCAACCCGGTTCCCGAATTTGTCCAGACAAGACAGTGCGAGTGATCCATTGTCCCCCGGGGCCACATTGAACATGAACGCTCCGCCGTCGGAAGAGGAGCCGCCGCGTGCGTTCCAATACTTGTCCGCGACCGGGCTGAAGCGGGGATCCTCGGAGGCAAGCGATCTAAGCGTGGCATCTATGGCTTGTTTTTCTGAACATACAAGGCCGATCTGGACTTCACCGTCGTACAGCGAGAAAACCTGAGGGCGCAACATGGAGGTGTCTGTAATTCCGAGAAGCTGGTACGTATTGGTGTCCGGGATGTTCCGAGCAATGATGAAGAACCACGGACCGTCCGGAGACGCATGGATGTGGGTTGATTGGATCCTCTCGTAAAGCTCCTGTTTCTCGAGAGGAAGCAGGTCGAAGTCGAGTTCCCCTGTCGGCGCCAATGCCTCGATGATCACTTCCAGCGGATATCCGTAGACGCGATTCCAGAGGTCGAAGAGCATGATACTGACTTCGGTGTCCGTCATGAATTGGGGTACCAGACCCCGTTGCTTCAGGTATTCGGTTGTCGCGTGGTAATTGGCAAAGTCGCCATTGTGAACCAATGCCTCGTTGAGGCCGGTAAAGGGATGCGCCCCGCCCGGGTGCCAGACGCGTCCGCGAGTGGGGTAACGCTGGTGAGCGATCCAGACATGGGCCTGAAAGTCATCGAGCTTATAGTACCTGACTACGTTTTCAGCATAACCCACGATCTTCAGGATCATCACGTTTCGCCCGTGCGAAAGCACGAAAGCTTCTTTCTCGCCCAGCGAACTGTAGAACCTCTTGTTCAGGCGAACGCTGTTGCGGCTCACAAATTCGTCTTCCGCGGAACCTGTCAGGCATGCCTTTAAAGCCGTTCTCTTCGATGAATCCTTTCAGACACCTGAGGCTTCACTCTTACAAAAGCCCTCCAGATGTCGGGGGGCTTTACGTCGAGTCCTTCGATTTCACGGTAGTCAGCCACATGGTCGAGAATCTGTTCTTTGGCTACCTGAAAGAAGGGCTCGATAAAGTCCTTTTTCAGAGTGTCAAGGCATGCGGGATCCAGGAGCGCCACGTTCAGCATGTAATGCGAATCAAGGACTTCGCGACTAACTCCCAGCATCTCAGGGTTCATGCCCACTGCCGCTATGCCGCCCCCTTTGCCGTTTCCGCGGTTGTGCATCCGGACCGATGGCTCAAAGATATGCCTGCCGGCCACAGGCACATTGGACGCGAAGCCTGTAACACCGCAACCGCCCTCATCCGACGGCTTGACGTTCCGACCGAAGTCGGCCGGTCCAAATTCTCTCAGGCGGCCGGCGAGTATTTTTTCAGCAAAGGATCTGCTGTATTTCATCTTCCACCTCATCCAACCTGCTGGCGGATGTCGTCGTCCGGCACGTCGGAGTTGTAGTCCAGATGGGCAAGGACGTCGGTCCTCCCCGTTAGCTCTCTGATACTGGTCATGCCGAACCGGTACAGTAATTCCCTCAATTGGTCGCGCCAAGCATTTGAGCATGTTGATAATACGTTGGCTTCCCCAGGCCAGGTCCATCAGGCCCACAAGTTCAAGGTCGGTAGTGGCCAATCCTCGAGCGCAGCCACGGCCGCTTTCGCAATTGTGACACCGGATACATTCAAGCGCGACTAGTTCCGAGGTCCCTGTGACCACACCATCAGCCCCGAGAGCTATGGCTTTAGCTATGTCGTACGCTGTCCGGATCCCGCCGGAAGCTATAAGGGTAATATGATCCCGGACTCCTTCATTGACGAGAAAGTTGTGGACCTTGGGAATCGCGTATTCTATGGGCATGGCGATATTCTTCTTCGCCACGTCCGGCGCGGCCCCGGTTCCACCGTACGACCCGTCTATATGAATGATGTGGGCACCAGCGTAGTAGGAGCCCACTGCGACCATGTCCACATCAGAAGGCGTCGACACCTTCACGGAAACCAGTGCTCTGGTGTTGACGGCCTTGACCCAGTCGATATGCTTCTTGTGATCCTCGACGGAGTACACGGAATGGAACGGAAAGGGGCTGAAAAGGGATGAACCCGGAATCGTTTCCCTTATTCTTGCAACTGCCTCGGTGACTTTCGGCCCGAGAAGGTGCCCTCCGAGGCCGGGCTTAGCGCCCTGGGCGTACTTGAACTCAACGATTTTGACCCGTTGAATTGTCTCTTCTCTTACTCCAAAGAGCCCTGTGGCCACCTGGGTGATAATGTGATCGTCGAATGGGTACAGGACCTCAGGATAACCGCCTTCACCTGTACAGGTGAACGAGCCCCAAGCTGCAAACGCTCGGATCCTGCTGAGCATAGTGATTTGACTGATGGACCCGAATGACATTCCACCGCCGTAAACCGGGATGGGAATTGAGATCTCCGGTCTGCCGTCACCCCTCTTGTTAAGACAGACGGACGTGTCGATCTGAGCCTTATCCAGGCCGGGTCTTGGCAACCGCTTGGGAAAAACGAAACGCAACTTGTCAAAACCGCCACCGGAACCACCAATCCGGTACTCCAGGCCGTTCTTGGGGAGCGAGCCGGTCTCGGCCATATACCACGTGCTCATAAGAAGGTCAGGGGTCCATCTGTTGTCGCCGAGCGCACGGGCACTCGGGTTAAGACCCACCCTGATTGCGTCCGTCGGACAGTTGCGCATGCAGCGATTCGATTTTCTCGAGCAATCGACACCAAGGCACAGATGGTCCTTGGGAGGATTTAGCTTCCCCCCTTCAGCAACGAATACTCCTTCGGGACAGACCGCTACGCACTTCAAGCAGTCGTTGCAAGCGTCCGAGACGACGACGGTATACTTTCCCAGGGCGTGGCCGAACCTCGACGGAGTGTTAACTACTTCCGCACGAGGAACCTCGCTCCATACGTTTCTTGTAATCCATTGAGGACCGTTCCTTATAATGAATCTCGATGGGCAAAAAGTTGGGCGAACGTGTCATTTTCAAGATCTTCTATAAACATGACGCGACCTCGCTCACCCCTCAATCTTCTCGCCTCACGAATGCCCATAGCGCCCATCATCTCCAGTAACTGGTTGTGCCATGCTCCCATGAGATTGACGATGCGTTGGGAACCCCACCGCGAATCGCTTTCTGCTATGTGAACAGGGCATCCTCCTCCTTCGCGACAGTTGCGGCACACGCGACATTCGAGGGCTATCAAGAGCGGGACATCGACTGCCACCAGGTTCGCGCCGCAGAGCATGGATTTGATCACATGCTCGGCCATGGCGATACCGCCGGAGGCCATGAAGGTGATCTCATCTCTCAACCCCTCCTGAAGAAGGGCGGAGTGAACCTCCTTGATGATGTCTTTCAGGTGGAGACCGTTACTGACGCCCGGTTCGTACCCTCTCTCGTCTGCAACATAGTGTATAAGGTCAACCCCAGCCCGTGTGAACTCCACTACTCTGTGAAGGTTCTCTCGTGAAGAGACCGCGGGCATGCGCACCGAGACAAGCAAATCTGTCTTCGCATGTTTTAAGGAGGCCATCGTTTCGAGCGAACTGGCAGTATCCGGGATTTCCACCATCTGGAATCCCTTGATCCACTCACGGTCAATCCGGTCGCTTTCCAGGAAAGGCACAAGAGAGTCCGCAAAATCCGACAAATCTCTCGCCTGAGCCTCCGGAACCACCATCAAGGTCTGGATTCTCGCAGCGGCTGCTGCCATGGCCGTCCAGACTTCCGCGGAGAGATCTCCAAAGGGAAGTATGTCAAAGAGAATGGGTATGGGAACCTTGATCGAGGGGAGCGGTTCGGTGATGAGTTTTCCCGCCTCGTCAAACTGAAGCACAGGCGGCCTGCGACCGATATCAATAACAGTGGAAATATACTCCCGACCATGTATACCGTCTCTCGTGGGACGGACGATCTCACTCATGTCGGTCCACATGGAGTCGAAGCCGGGACCGGAAAAAGGGCCGCCATAGCCGGCGCCGGATACGGGGATTTTCCCGGACTTGGCCTGTTCCCAGTTGATTGAGATGATATCGGGCGTGTAAACGTCGTCCCCGAGTCTCTCATACTCCGGATTAATCGTTTTGTGAATCAAGCGCTTCGGGCAGCCCTGCACGCAGCGGAAACAACTCTTGCAGAGCTCATCGATGGTGTCGGCCATTATGTCAGCCGAAAAGTATCTTTGGCGATACACATCGTACACACACTGCTGCTTGACACACTTCGCGCATTTCAGACAACCTTCACCCCAGTCCACAATGCCTGATTTCCCGACAACTGGATATCGGTTTGGGGTGTTATGCACATCAATGTGGTATTTCTTTGGCATAGTCCAACTCTTCTATGAGAGATCACCGCTGGCGCTTATCTAAACCGCGGGCCTCTTGTCCAGCCCCGCTGCCTTGAGGATCTCAGGCACTTTCTGCTCCCACTCAATGGCCATCAGAGTGGACCCCGGCCACTCCCTTTATCTCCCGGACTTGTTGGATTGTCTCCACCGCGATCTTGATTCCTTCGTCAGCCTGCTTTTCTTTGGGAACTCCGGCCATCCTCTGGATCAGGGCCTCGGGCACATCCATTCCCGCGACCTTTGATGCCATATAGCGGGCCATGCCCACATTCTTCATGGGAGTGATCCCGGCAAGGATGCTCACCTTTTCGGTTAAACCCATGTCGCGAGCCTGGTTCATGAATTGTACGAAACGGTCCATGTTGAATACGCACTGGGTCTGGACAAAATCCGCGCCTGCTGCGACTTTCTTGGCAAGCCGGACCGCGCGCCAGTTTGCAGGGTCTGCGAATGGATTCGCTGCGGCCCCGATGAACAGCTTCGGAGGAACCTGGATGTCTTCACCGCCTATTATTTTCCCTTGATCCCGCATATCCCGGACCGTCTTCAAGAGCTGGATGGAATCGAGATCGAAAACCCCCACAGCCTCTTTCTGGTTCCCGAAGCAGTGGTGGTCTCCCGTAAGGCATAGAACATTCCGGATCCCGAGGGCATAGGCGCCGAAAAGGTCGCTCTGGAGGGCAATCCGGTTTCGGTCCCGAGTTACCATCTGGAGGATCGGTTCATGGCCGAGCCCCTTCAAAATGGCGCATGCGGCTATGGAGGACATTCTGACAATGGCGGTCTGATTGTCGGTAACATTGACCGCGTCAACGCGATTAAGAAGATATTTTCCCTTTTCTTCGAGCACAGCTACGTCGGCGCCTTTGGGCGGGCCGCATTCCGCGGTGACAGCAAAATGTCCCGCGCTCAAGGACTTTTTCGAGACGGCTTTCGGTCTTCACGGTTTTTGATCCTCCCTAACCACGCGACGTGGTCCTCCTGAGTGAGACGTGGACCAGTTCACGGGCGGCACGTATTCTTGAAGCCTATCCAGCTCTCCCAAGGTCTCCAGGCGGCGCATTATCATCTCCCAGCCACAGGGTATGTCCGGGTGAACCTCGCACCGGCCGCCCTTGGAACCGCCGCAAGGGCCGTTCATTAGTTTCTTGGAACAACGCGTTACAGGGCATACAGCGCCAAAATAGCCTAGTTTACATTGGCCGCACCCCAGGCAGTTTTCCTGCCAGACTCCTCTCATCTCGGTCTCACCGATGAAGAGCGTGTCGAGGGCAGGGATTATCGGTTTGTCAGTGTAAACTCTGGCCAGCGCCTGGACTCCCGCGCCGCAACCCAAGGACAGAATAACATCATGTTCCGGTACCTGGTGCGCAATCCCCTCGATGAAGTCATCGACACACTGCCGATCCAGACATGCCTCGCTTATTATAGGGTTCTTGTTGTCTTTCTTATAGGAAAGCTTGAGAGCGGCTGCGAGAAGCATCGTTTCCCTACGGCCGCCCGCAGCGCATTCTGCAACACAGGAATCACATCCGACCACCAGGATTGATGAATACCGGTCGATCATGTTCCTGATTTCACTTACTTGCTTAAGCTCCGCAACAATCACAGATTTCCTCCTTGGTCGGCCGGAACAGCCGGTGTCCGCGGTCTCTCTTGATGAGCCCTTTACCGGCTTAGTCAGGCGGGAGCCAATTCATGGTTGAAGGGTCGTCAACTAGCCTTGGTATTCGCGATGGCGGGCTTGTGACCGAAAGATTCCAATCTAGAAACGAATTCCTTTAAAGTGCGATCCAATATTTCCTTGTCCCCGTAAGGGAAGTTGACAAATTCCAGCCTCTCCGGCTCGATTCCCAGTTGCTTCAGCCAGAGCTGCGCGTAACCTACCCGCCTTCGGGCACGCATGGATCCCTCGAGGTACTGGCAGGCTTTCTCCGCGCAAGCCAGCACAAGAACTCCTTCGGCGTCCGCGGCCAGTGTTTTCAAGAGGTGATGCGCTTCCACCTTGCCGGAGCATGGGATAGCGACAAGGCTGAGGCCGGGTCGGGACCGGGCAAAATCTTTCTGTTCTCCGTCTCGAAAGAGCCCGAGATTGTGGCAATAATACACGACTATTTTGATAGGCTTTGTTTCCATTTTCTCTTGAGTGGAACTTCTACTTGCGCAGGCCACAATCATCCATTATGCCATTTTAGACGTTCCAATTTCAAGCCCTTTTTGTCGCGGTTGCGTCGAAAATCTCCGCAACCCTCGCGCAATCTCATGCCGCAACGTCCTGGTGAATCAAACCCAGGCCGGAAGCCGTAGAACCGCGTCCCTGAAGGTGACTCAATGTTACTTTAGACAACAAATGAAGTTTGTTGTCGGTCAAGCTCTGGGATGTACACCTTTTTTATGATTGATCTTCGAGTATCACTTGTCAAGCGACCGGGATTTCAATTCTTCTGTCAGTATCCGGTTGACCACGGCCGGATTCCCTTGACCTTTAGTGGCCTTCATAACTTGCCCCACGAAGAAGCCCATAACTTTGGTCTTCCCTGCCAGGAATTTTGCCACCTCTCCGGGATTGTCATCCAGTATTTTGCGAATGACTTCCGTCAGCTCCGCAGTGTCTGAAACCTGCAGCAGCCCCTTCTCCTCTATAATAGTGCGAGCGCCTCTACCGGTTGCATACATCTCCTCGAAAACGGTTTTGGCTATCTTTCCCGAAATGGTGCCGTCACCGATCAGGTTGAGCAGATCAGCCAGCTCCTTTGGAGCGACGGGACAACTGCTAATTCCCGACTCTTCGCCCTTCAATTCTCTCATGAGTTCCGTCATGATCCAGTTGCTGACGATCTTCGGATTAGGAAACAGTCGCACTGTTTCCTCAAAGTACGCTGCCATGTCACGGGAGGCAGTGAGCACTCCTGAGTCATAGGGTGGAATACCGAACTGCTTGATAAAACGCTCCTTTTTCTGCGCGGCCAGTTCAGGAAGCTTGCTCCGTATACGCTCAACCAGTTCCGGCGGGACTCGCAACGGCAACAGGTCCGGATCCGGAAAATACCTGTAGTCGTGGGCCTGTTCTTTGCTCCTCATGGATGCGGTCGTCCCGGTGGTGGGGTCGAATAGACGCGTTTCCTGGGCGATCCTCTCACCCTCCTGAATTAAAGCGGTTTGCCGCTCGATTTCGTACTGGAGGCCCCGCTGGACGTTTCGAAACGAGTTCATGTTCTTGAGTTCCGTCTTCACACCTAGGTTTGTCTCTCCCACGGGACGGATTGACACGTTTGCATCGCAGCGGAAACTCCCTTCTTCCATGTTGCCGTCACAGATCTCGAGGTACACGAGTATGGACCTCAAAGCACGCAAGTATGCAGCGGCCTCCTCGGGTGAGCGAATCTCAGGCTCGGAGACTATCTCGATCAGAGGGACTCCGGTCCTGTTAAGGTCCACGTAGGATACGGGCTTATGATCATCATGTATCAGTTTCCCTGCATCCTCCTCCATGTGGATACGGGTAAGCCGTATGCGTCTTGCGCCGCCATCGGTTTCCACTTCGACCCATCCGCCTTCCGCAACGGGGAGTTCATACTGGGAAATCTGATAGTTCTTGGGGAGATCGGGGTAGTAATAGTTCTTTCGAGCAAACCTGCTGATCTCTTTGATTTCGCAGTTGCATGCCAGAGCCATGCGAACGGTAAACTCGAGGGCTTTTCGGTTCAAAACCGGCAAGACACCCGGCATTCCCTGGCAGATGGGGCAGGTATTCGTATTGGGCTCATTTCCAAAGCGCGTCGTGCATGAGCAGAATGCCTTGGAATCGGTAAGAAGTTGAGCGTGGATTTCCAGTCCTATTACAGCCTCATATTCCATAGGTGCATCCTATCTATAGAGGGGGTCTTTTCAGATGATGATCAGTCTCTCTTTGGAACGCCGCTGCCAATTGGATCAGTCGAGCTTCCTCAAAATGTGGCGCAATGAGTTGCAGCCCTATTGGGAGCCCGTCCGCAGAAAAACCCGCGGGAATTGCCATACCGGGCAAACCGGCCATATTGACCGGAATCGTGAAAACATCGGTAAGATACATCTGAATCGGGTCATCTATCTTCTCGCCGATCCGAAAGGCCGGAGACGGCGCGGTGGGGCAGAAGATAGCGTCACAGGACTCGAAGGCCTTCTTGAAGTCTCTGGTGATGAGTGTGCGGACCTTTGCAGCTTTCAGGTAATAGGCATCGTAATACCCTGATGAAAGGGCATAGGTGCCGAGCATGATGCGTCGCTTCACTTCAGGCCCGAAGCCTTCCGCACGTGTCCGGCAATACATGTCGATCATGCTGCTGAACTTAGCGGCCCTGTGGCCGTACTTGACGCCGTCATACCGCGCCAGGTTCGATGAAGCCTCGCTGGGGGCTATGATGTAGTAGGCCGCAATGCCATAATCCAGGTGGGGAGGGAGAGTTCCACGAAGTTCACGCCAAGCCCCTCGAAAACCGACCGCGTCTCGGCGACAGCCCTTTCCACATCGGGGTTTGCTAGTTTATTGAAGAATTCTTTGGGGAGCCCGAGGGTCATCCCGCTGATCGGTCTATCAAGGAATGCCGTGAAGTCCTCATGCGCCCTCGGGACAGAGGTGGAGTCCTTCGTGTCATGCCCGCATATCAGGTTTAGAAGAAGAGCTAAATCAGGGACATCGCGGCTTATGGGTCCAATTTGATCGAGGCTGGACGCGTACGCAACCAGGCCATAACGGGAAACGGCCCCGTAGGTGGGCTTTATGCCTGTTACGCCGCAAAAGGCCGCAGGCAGTCTGATCGAACCGCCTGTATCCGATCCCAGCGACACAGCCGCTTCGCCGGCTGCCACGGCTGCGACCGAGCCCCCGCTGGAGCCGCCTGGAATCATGTCGAGGTTCCAGGGATTGCGGGTTGTACCCCAGTGAGATGTCTCCGTAGAAGATCCCATGGCAAATTCGTCCATGTTGGCGCTTCCCAGAATGACCATGCCTTCTTCACGGATACGACTCACCACCTCCGCGTCATAAGGGGGAACAAAATTGTGAAGGACTTTCGATCCGCACGTGGTCCTTTGCCCCTTGATGCACATGTTGTCTTTTACCGCTATAGGAATCCCGGTCAACGGGCCTCCCTCTCCTCGCGCCAGCCTGACGGTCGGCCTCTCTGGCCATGTCCAGTGCCAGTTCGGGAGTGACGGTAACGTACGAGTGCACCTTTTCTTCCACCGCTTCGATGCGCTTCAAGAAAGCCTCGGTGATCTCGACGGAACTCGCCTTCTTTTCAGCGAGAACCCGGCCCAGCTCTGTAGCAGTCATTTCGTGGAGATTTGCCAACGTCTCATTCCTCGTTCGGATTGATGGACCGCTTTGTTCGCCTATTCTATGACCTTGGGAACCCGGAAGGATGTGCCGTCTCGGTCCGGGGCATTCGCAAGCGCGTCCTGCACGCGGAGCGACGGCTTGACTTCGTCCTCTCGCAATGGAGTGTAAAGCTCCACCGGGCCGGCCATGGGTTCCACATCGTCGGTGGGGACTTCGGCCAACATATCCATATATTTGAGGATATCGTCAAGCTGCCCCATGTATTTTTCTTTTTCTTCGGGTTCAAGTTCCAATCTTCCCAAAAGGGCTACATAGTCGACCTGTTCGCGTGTGATTTTCATGCTGGTCCTTCTTTGGAAACGCCCGGCAAAAACTAATGCCCAGGCTGGAAAATCAAGTGTTGTAAGATACCTCCGAGCCTGGAGCCTGTCAAGGTCATGGTCACCGCGGAGATCGCAGAGAACGCAGAGAAATCTGCCCTCTTCTTTTTTCCTGTACGAACCGTAGTGGATTCGAGTCTGTCACAATGCAAATTAGCGGGGATGAGGCAGGGTATCCCAATGGCCTTCATGGACTTGCTTCAGCCGTCGTTTCTCTCTCTATTCTCGGCGCACTCTGCGGTGAATCTGGACTTCTTCTCCGGAGAACTGTTACCTGTCAAGGTTGGCTCCGCCCCTCTCCACTCAAATATCTGTGCCACTCAGCCCGATGTCGACCGGAAGGGTTAAGGAGACGCATGACCGATGCAGCATCCAGGGGGCCTGCCGACGGGTGGCTGCTCCATTGCAGCGCGTTGCCTTTCTGGTCCACAAGCGCGTCCCAAAGGAAGCTATGACCCGGAATCTGCGACTCGGGTCTCCACACGGAGCTGAAACCGGGTTTCTCGATTCCCATGAGCCCTTCGCCAAGCCCCGCGGCCTTTGGATTGCCGTGGCATTCGTGACACAATCTTCCTTTGGACGTGATGGTGTGCGGCGAATACGGATTGACAATCAACGCGGGCTGTCCCGAGCCGGTAGTGGGAACATGCCTGTCCAGAAGAAGGTTGTTGTCCGCATCGACGTGAGAAATCACGTACTGATACATTGGACGCATTATGGATACCTTGCCACGATGATCCAGCCCGAGAGGAGGGCGGGACCACTTTCGTTCGGTGTAGCCCCTAAACCATGCACCAGGCCGCTTTTCGCCCGTAAGCCAATCTTCAGTTACCGGTAGGTCCCATTGATCTTGTGACTTGGGAGGTATTTGCCCATCGGCAGGGGTGAATTAATTCTGCATCAGTGCCTATCTCACGACTCAGAAGACTCTGCACCTGCGGGTCGTTCTGGGCCGCGGTGGAGGCCCATTTCCAATAATCGGCCTTCTCCTCCAGCATGAGGTGGAAGCCGTAATCCTGAAACGACCAGGAAGCATGGCACGCGGAGCATCTGAGCTTCTCTCTGTGAATTCCCACACGATGGGGGATCGATTTTGCATTCCAAGATGGAACAGTGCGACCTTTTCCTCGGAGCAGAATCATCTCCCCATTCGTCTTTCTTTCTGAATCGCTGGATGGTCTCCGCGCACGTGACAACCTTCGCAGGAAACCTTGACACCGTTGTACGGGGAACGGGAGACCTCTCCGGTGCCGTGCACCTCCTCCAATGTATGGCAATCTGTGCACTTCATGCCTGCACGAAAATGAACATCCGACAAAAGGCGGTGTTGTTCGGAGCCGTAGATTCTGGTTGGTTGACGTCCCTGCATTACTGGAGATCTAAACCCCCGGTCGAAATCCTTCTCGAACAGTCCAACGTAATCTGCTCCCACGTGGTTGGAATTGTGGCATTTCAGACACGCGGTAATCCCTGGGTCTCGAACCAGTGAATGGGAACGGGGCTTTCCGTCACTGGTGTTGGGGTACGCAACGTGGCATGCAGAGCATCCCAGGCCGCGATGTTCTCCCCAACGTTCCGAGCCCTTGGTGTGGAGGTGGCATCTCAGACAAGAGCGCCTGAGCAGGTCATCGCCGAGGTTTGCGGAGTCGGCCGGGTGAGGGACCTGTTTCAGACCGTCAACGTCCATCGTTGCGTATGTCGGGTCCGGGCTCTTCTGTCCGCCGAAAGCGAACCGAGTATGGTTGATCATTCTGGGAGCCAGCGCCATGGCCGAATGTTTTACTCTGCGGGCTTCTTCAGGATGACACGCTCCGCAGGTCTTATCCACCGTTTTCAGATCACCGGGATCTTTGATCAGGCCGACGTGAGCGGCATCCTTGTCTTTCGGCCTTGGCGTCGCCTCCGTGGCATTGGATGCACGCGACGGCATGTTTGGGGTCCATGGCTGCGTTCGTCTCGTGGCATTTGACGCAATTGCCCGCGTCCTTGCAGGGAACGCCGTTCGGCACATCGGGAGGGCTGCCCCACCATGTGGGGTAGAGTGGTTCGGATGCGGCCGTATCCGCCTCTGGAAGGGGCACTAATTGAGGTCTCTGGGATGCCGGTGCTTCTACATTTTTGTCCGTGGCGCAGAGATGTGAGGTCCCAAGACCCACCGCAACGGTTGTCACCAATATCGAAATGGCTATAGCAAGTCTGATCTGCAAAGGAGATTTCATAAATAAGGGTGTCTTGTTCGCATAGGAAGAACGGGCTAACGGCGGCGAAATAAAAGCCACCCCGGAACCAATTCATTAGAAATTCACAAGGTCTAGGCCCCGTGACTATCTCAGTTGGCGAAGGATGTTTTCCAACTGAGCCTTGGGAAGCTTGCCGCCTGACGGGTTGGCTCGGGCGAAATTCACCAAGACATTTTCTATGGCCTGTAGGGCTGCCGCATACTGTGGGTGCTGAGGCATGACACCGTTAAGAGCCAGTATCTGCGCGGCTGCATCGCGTTCTCTTCCAGGAGACAGATTCAAAGGGTCAGGCAATCTGAACGCGGGTCTCTGAGGCTGCTGTCTGGGGGGTGCTTCGGCGGACTGGAGCCGGCTGCCGTGGGGGTGCTTCCGCAGCGGGTGGGGGAGGGGCCGCGGGCTTTCGCATAGATTTCTGATCCATGCAGTAGTCGGGATTTCGAAAGCATCTCAGCTTACATTGTTCCGTGTAGTATTCATCGGAACTCTGGCCCTGGCAGCATTTGTCGCACTGTTCCCTTGTCTGAGCACCGAGCGCGGCCGAACCGAAGATGTGAAGGAAGGAAAATGCGAGGAAGGACCCGAAGAGAAGTGCCCCGAGAGGCTTATGGCGAACCAATCCTTCTTCTGTCTCCAATGTGGCGTCCAGCAACTATAGACACGATCTGAACCTCCTCGAAGAACAGGAAGTCTGAGGCTCGACGATCACGACCGCAAACTTCGAAGCCTCTGTTTTTCTTTTGAGTATAACATATACACCTTTAGTGTCGCCTCTTCTTGAGGTCTTTGCAATCTTTGCCGTCGGTGGAGAATTTAAGATGATGATTCAAGCCTGAAATAGGCCTTTTGTCCGACTTGAACGATTCTGCCCATTTTTCATCCACCTCGTCCCATACGTAAGTGACAAACCGATATGCCTTTTCTTCGGATCGGTAGATCCACAGCGACCATTCATCCGTAGTGGTATCTCTGCAAAGTCTTGCATAGGTGACGTCTTTTTCTTTGTTAACCTGGTCAATGGCTTTGTTCTTGATCTTCTGCATGTATTTCACATGGTCGTGCTTCTTGAATGGGAGGTACGTCCTTCGGGGATGTTTCCGAGCCGGACTTTCCGGAAGCTGGGGGCTCCCGGCGGATGTCTTCCACCACGGTCCGGGTGGACGCGCCGCTCTTTGGGCTCTCAGATGACGATTGACTGCTGGGCTCCTTGTCGACGCCGGATCCTGCGATTTCCCTTCCAAGATCGTTCGGGAGAGAGGAGACTCTTTGTGTATCCGGTTTCTCGGCCTTCGCTCCCTTCGCGGAAGCAGCAAAGGTATCCGAGGAGGTTCCTGAAGCATCTCCTGGTTTCTCTTTACCAGCTTGTTGAGCGACCGAGCCACGGCCTCGGTCGTCGGGCATTGTGGGCTTCAGGAGCCGCGATGGGTTGGTGGTAGCCGCATCTCCCGGAGTTTTTTCTTTGGAGGCTTTCGAGCCCATGATGCCAGGGACGCATGCAGTCAGCCAGATGGAACATATTATGACTGAGATGGCCGCGAACCAAACCGATCTAGGAGGCACGTCTCTCATTTCCTTTGCACACGAGAACTGCAATCCGGATGGCACTTGCTACCGGGCCTTTTATAAGAATAGGGCCGTGGCCGGCAGAGACAGAATTCCAATTTCGCCAACCGGTCGGCAACCCAGTGGTACCCGTTTTCACTGAAAAAGGCAACGGTTGCCCAACAGATTTGAGGGGTTAGAAGGCGTCGATTCCGCAACCGGCTGTCCGCTTACACGGGAAAAAGCGTTTGCGCTTATCCAAAGAAAAGGAATAAAATGCCTCTTTGCCTATTTCCAGGTCCCCACGGGGAAATGGTCCGCAACTACGGCACCGGCCGTCCGGCCGCACGGGGGCATGACGCATCCCCGTGAATGTATTGAGAACAGTAGTGGTGTGCACGTCGAGTCCGGACGGGCACCCATGTAAGGAGTGAGAATGATCAGGCACAAGAAGCTGGCACAGTGGGTCGATCAAATGGCGGAGATGTGCCGACCCGACCGAATCCGCTGGTGTGAAGGCACGGAAGAGGAGTATCAGCGCATGTTGCGACTGATGATCCACACGGGAACAGCCATACCAATGGATTCGTCCAGGCGGCCTAACAGTGTTTATATCCGTTCGGACCCGGCTGATGTGGCCCGCGTCGAGGACCGCACCTTTATTTGCTCCAGGCTTCAAGAAGAGGCAGGTCCGACCAACAACTGGGCCGACCCTGCCGAAATGAAGGCCAGGCTCTCCAAGCTCTATTCCGGTTCCATGAAGGGCCGGACGATGTACGTAATTCCATACAGCATGGGACCCACCGGCTCACCTATTGCAAAAATCGGAGTGGAACTGACTGATTCACCGTACGTGGTGGCAAACATGCACATCATGACCCGCGTAGGAACCACGGTCCTGGACGTGCTGGGAGAAGACGGCGAGTTCGTGAAGGGGCTCCATTCAGTTGGAGCACCGCTTGACGCGCAGAGCCCCGACGATCCGTGGCCCTGCAATGCGAAAGAAAAGTATATTTGTCACTTTCCGGAAACACGGGAGATCTGGTCTTACGGTTCAGGCTACGGTGGCAACGCTTTGTTGGGGAAGAAGTGCCATGCTCTCCGCATTGCTTCAGTCCAAGCGCGTGATGAGGGTTGGATGGCCGAGCACATGCTGATCCTCAAGCTGATCAGCCCCGAAGGCGAGGTACGGTACATCACTGGAGCGTTCCCGTCCGCTTGCGGAAAGACTAACCTTGCCATGCTGATTCCCACCATGCCTGGATGGAAGGTGCAGACCATCGGTGATGACATTGCATGGATGAAGTTCGGCGCGGATGGCAGGTTGTACGCAATCAATCCCGAGGCAGGATTTTTCGGGGTTGCACCGGGAACAAGTATGAAGACCAATGCCAACGCGGTCCTGACAGCCAGCAAGAATTCGATCTTTACTAATTGTGCCATCACTCCTGAAGGTGACGTCTGGTGGGAAGGGCTGACGGATGAGGAGCCACCCGAGTTGACGGACTGGCTGAGACGCCGCTGGATGCCGGGATGCGGCCGCGTTGCCGCGCACCCGAATGCCCGGTTCACGACCCCTGCAAAGCAGTGCCCTGTAGCTGCCCCGGAGTGGGAGGACCCGAACGGTGTGCCCATCGACGCAATTCTCTTCGGCGGACGCCGCGCCACCGTGGTGCCGCTGGTTACCGAAGCGTTCAGTTGGCGGCACGGGACGTTCCTCGGCTCCATCACCAGCAGCGAAACTACCGCGGCAGCGACAGGGAAGGTGGGGCGACTGCGACGGGACCCGATGGCAATGCTCCCGTTCTGCGGTTACCACATGGGAGAGTACTTCGCACACTGGCTGAAGATTGGCGCGAGCACGGAACCTGACAAGTTGCCCAGGATCTATTATGTCAACTGGTTCCGTCAGGATGCCAATGGCAAGTTCCTGTGGCCGGGGTATGGTGAAAACAGCCGAGTTCTAAAGTGGGTTTTCGAACGAGTGAGTGGTACGGGGAAGGCCGTCGATACGCCAATTGGCCGACTTGCCCGCGCCGGATGCACTGGATCTTATGGGTCTTACAGTTCAACCTGCTGCCCTGGACGAGCTGCTGAAGGTAGACATTGACGGCTGGTTGTCTGAAGTGCCGCTAATCAGGGAACACTTCGAAAGGTTCGGTGACAAGCTGCCCGATGAGCTGTACCAGGAATTGAACCAACTTGAGGAGCGTCTGCAAAAGGCAAAGCACTAAGCGATCCGTTTCACAAGTAAAGAGCCATTTGCACAGTAGGACCGGGCATTTGAAACCGACTGAGAATCCCCGCTCATGCCAAAATCGTAGCACGATTCTTTGTAGGGGCGGGTTTGAAACCCGCCCCTACCGTGACGATCCGTTGGCGGACAAGAGAGCAATTTCAATGCACATCAATCCAGCTTGTGAGTCCGCGTCACGTTTATGCCAGGCTCCTCCGCTTTGTCTTTTGACCCCTCGGCTCCTGTAGCCGGAGCATCAGGGGATAGCGGCCCTGAAGGGGAGGGCGGCGCGGGCGCTGCCGGCTGGGGCGCTGCAGGGGCTGCCGCGGCACCGGCTCACCGAATCCCAACTTTTGGAAAAGTTTAAGGATCAGATTGCCGAACCACTCGTGCGGCAAAATGTTTTCGGTCACCCAGACCATTACGAAAACTATCGCGGCAATTATGCCGGCCACTATAAGGAACCCAAGAAGGGCACTAAGGCCGAAGACAATCAGGGAGAAGTAAAACGGGAAGAAGAAGCCGTACAGGAAGCCTCTCCCAACCCTCGTAATCACCCTCTCATCTTCCTCTCTCCCCAGGATATCATTGAATACCCCGACGTAGTAGTTCTTGTTGTAATAACTGAGGGTTGCACTTATCAATCCTAAGACAATCAGTCCGATCAGTGTCCACATTGTGTCCTCCTTGGGCTTGTGGACCCGGATAGTCCTCCGCCCCACTTAAAAAATGCAACGAGAAGTCTACGCTTGCAATAGTCGCTTGTGGAAGTTGCAGGCCAGGCTTCGCTCACTTCAGTTGTGAAACACCGGGCCACTCTATCTCTTCTTGGCTTTCTTCCTTGCCTGTCGCGCTTGTTTACTTTTTTTCCTCTGCTTCTCCAGGGTCTTCTTGGAGGTCATTTTGCCTTTTTTGACTTCCGGCAGTCCGAACGGATTGGACGGCCCGTACGCAGGCTCTTCGGACCCCATGCCTCCTGAGAACATCTTCTTGATTCCCTTGAGCCCTTTCCAACGTCCCCGGATCTTACCGCCCCCCACCGCGACCATGAGGTCGCGCATGTCTTTGAACTTGGTGAGCAGGTCTTTGACTTCCGACTCTTTGCGGCCCGCTCCGTGGGCAACGCGGCGGATCCTGCTCTCGTTGAGGACATCGGGTCGTTTGCGCTCAGCGGGAGTCATCGAATTGATGATAGATTCGATCCGAACCAATTCGTAGTCATCCACTTTGGCCGAATCCGGAAGTCCTCCCGAAAAAAAAGGCAACTTTTCAACAAGATCCTGCAGGGGCCCCATTTTCTTGATGGCGCGAATTTGGTTCAGAAAATCGCCGAGGCCGAAATCCCCGTGAAGCATGCGCATTGCATCTTCTTCGGCCTTCTTTTCGTCTACTACCTCCTCGAAATCCTTCACCAGGCCGACGACGTCCCCGAAACCCAAAATTCGCGAGGCCACTCCTTCGGGACGAAATTCTTCGAGACGGTCTAGAGCCTCTCCCATACCAACAAACTTGATCGGGACACCCGTGGCCTCTTTGATTGAAATGGCCGCTCCACCGCGCGCGTCACCATCCATTTTGGTGAGGATGAACCCGGTGAGCTGGATACGCTCGTTGAAGGCTCTTGCTATTTTGACCGATTCCTGGCCGATCATTGCGTCACAGACCAGCAGGACATTATCGGGGGAGGTCAGTTCCTCGATGCGATGAAGTTCCTCCATCAGGGGTTCATCTACTGTCAGCCGACCTGCCGTATCGAAGATCGTGACATCGCGACCTGTTGCAACCGCCTCTTTGACCGCTTTTTCGCAGATCTCGGGAGGATTGGCTCCGCCGTCGGAAAAAACCGGAATATCGAGATCCGATCCCAATTTGACGAGCTGATCCACTGCAGCGGGCCGGTATACGTCCGCAGCCACCAGCATAGGTTTCTTGCCGTTCTTGATGAGGTGCCGGGCAAGCTTCGCCGCGGTGGTTGTCTTACCCGAGCCTTGCAAGCCGACCATCATTACCGCACTCACGGGTTTTGAGCGCAGGTTCAGGGATGAATCGGCCGGCCCCATCAGGCGTACCAGCTCTTCATGACAAAGGTTTATGAAATGATCACCGGGCGAGACACGAAGCTTTTTGTCCCTGTGCTTGACTCGCACTTGGACTAGCTGCCCCAGGGCTTCTTCCTTGACCCGTTCCAGAAATGAGCGGGTGACCTGGAATTCCACGTCCGCTTCGAGAAGCGAGACGCGAATCATCTGCAGCGCCTCACCCAGGTTTTCCTCGGTAAGGGTACGCTGGCCCTGGAGATACTGCCGGACATCTCGGAATCCCCTGGTAAGAATTTCCAGCACGGGGGACGCCTCCTGAACTCCAGATTTTCCTAAAACAGCTTTCTATATCATAGCACCAGATGAAATGTAAGCCCTTTCTCTGCTTGCTCGCACATAGGAATTCTGATATAACCTGAACGCTTTTCCTGGCATGGAAATCACATCTGCCGAGGTCCGAATGCTGGATAAACTAGGAAACTTTCAAATCAAGACCAAGGTGTTCTTTGGTAGAGGCGGGATCTCGAGCCTCGGAGAATTGGCCCTTGATATGGGCGCAAGAAGATTTCTTTTGGTCGCTGATCCGGCTTTGGAGAACCACGGCTTGCTGGAAGCGGCTCGCAAGAGTTTGGCCGAGTCGGGTCTGGAAGGGAAAAGTTTTCTGAAAGTTGAACCGGAGCCTTATCTGGACAATGCCGATGATGCGGCAGCTATCGGCCGGGAGATGGAAGCTGACCTCGTTATTGGGATGGGCGGAGGCTCTGCCATGGACACGGCCAAGGCCGCCGCGGCCCTCGTCACCAATGATGGAAAAGCAGGGGATTACATCGGTCTGAATAAAGTGGAACTGCCGAGCGCTGCAACGATCATGATTCCCACTACGGCGGGGACCGGCGCGGAAGTGACTTTCACAGCGGTTTTCACCAACCGGCAAACCAAAGCAAAAGGCGGGATAAATAGTCCCTATCTCTTCCCTGATGTGGCATTGCTCGATCCGGAACTTACAATGTCGCTTCCCCCTGATGTCACGGCAGCCACTGGAATGGATGCACTGACTCATGCTGTGGAATCTGTGACCAGCCGGTCTTCAACAGTATTTACCGAGGCATTGGCTTTGACGGCGGTCAGGCTCATTGGAGAGAACCTCAGACGGGCAGTTTTTAAGGGCAGTGACATTCAAGCAAGGGAAAACATGCTCATGGGCAGTCTGTTGGGAGGCTTGGCTCTGGCTGATGCCGGCGTGGGGGCCGCCCACGCGTTGGCCTACCCGCTGGGCGGGAACTACCGGATCCCTCATGGGCTGGCAAACGCACTCTTGGTTCCTCACGTAATGGAGTTCAACCTTCCGGCTGCTGAAAAACAATTTGCTCTGATCGCTCGTAGCATGGGAGAGCCGGTGGAAGGGCTTCCAACTCGGTGGGCCGCGGCCGCGGCCGTGGAGGCCGTTCGGACACTTTGCTCCGACATAGGGATACCCTCGTTCCTTTCTGAACTTGGAGTTCCGGAATCCGACATACCGATGCTCGCGGAAGCAGCGCTGACGGTGACTCGACCGGTGGAGAACAACCCGAGGAAGCTGGGTAAAGAAGAGGCCGAGCGAATATACCGGCTGGCTTTCGCGTGAAGGATCGCACTCAGGCTCCGACAGGCATGTCTTGCATCGCTCAAGACGTCGAGTCGGAGATTCCTCTCACATCGGAAAACGTCTGTTTGTGCCCGGTGGAGCGGGGGGCACCGTCTGACTGAGGAGGTTTTATGCCTGGATACGAATGGATGGGCGAGACGGAAAAAGAACAAATACAGGAAGTCCTGGAAACGGGGATACTCTTTCGTTACGAATTCAAGAACGAACGCAAGGGTATCTACAAGGTCAAGGAATTCGAGGACAAGTTCGCGCAGTATAGCGGATCGGTTTATGCCCATGCCGTTACTTCAGGGTCAACAGCGCTTCGAGTTGCCCTTGCTGCCCTTGGGGTTGGGCCCGGCGATGAAGTAATCACCCAGGGGTTTACGTTTGTCGCGACCTTTGAGGCGATAATCGAGTCTGGGGCGGTTCCGATCCCGACGGAAATCGACGACACCTTGAACATGGACCCTCTGGACTTCGAGAAGAAGATAACAGACAAGACAAAAGTGGTTATCCCCGTGCACATGCTCGGCGCACCGGCTCGGATTCAAGAAATAATCGACATCGCTCGCAAACACGGTATCAAGGTTCTCGAAGACACGGCCCAGGGGCTGGGAGCAGCCGTCGGGGGCAAGAAGGTGGGAACGTGGGGCGATATGGGCACGTTTTCATTCGATTTTTACAAGACCGTCACCACCGGCGAAGGCGGCATGATCATCACCAATGACCGCGAACTTTACACGAGGGCATCCGAATATGCGGATCACGGCCACGACCACAATCCGGAAGTCGGAAGAGCACTTGAGGGCAGGAATTTCCTCGGGTTCAATTACCGCATGAATGAACTACAAGGCGCGATCGGGCTGGCGCAACTTAGCAAACTGGACGACATGATCCAGCGTCAGCACCAAAACCAGGAGTTGATTCGGGAAACCCTGGAGAGCTTCGCTGGAGTAACCATGAGGGCCCTGCCGGAAAACGGAAAGGACAGCTATTCCCACGTCTGTTTTTTCCTTCCGGACGCAGCAAAGGCGGCTGCTTTCCACAAGAGCATAGTTGAGAAAGGTCTGAGCGCGATTTATTTCAAGAACAATTTTTGGCATTTTCTGCCCAATTGGGAGCACGTAATCGAGCGCAAGACGGTTTGGCCGGGTCCCTATCCCTTTGCCGGGCCCATTTACGGAAAAGAGGCCAAATATTCAAGAGATATGCTGCCCAAGAGTAAGGCCATTGTTGAGAGACTAGTGGTCATACCGATTTTGTTGCAAATGGACGAGGAGCGCATACGAAGAATGGTCATGGAGCTTCAGGCAACAGCGGAAGAGATTCTGTAAGGGATCTTGCGTCTGCCCACCAGCCTGAACCACAATTTCTCATGTCCCAAAATTCTTGTAAAATCGTCGGCTTCATTCCTGCAAGGGCAGAATCCACACGTTTTCCCGGAAAGCCTCTTGCGGACATCCAAGGAAGACCGATGATTATGCGGGTAGTCGAGAGGGCTCTCAAGTCATCACTTCTGGACGCGGTTTATGTGGCGACGGATTCGGAGGAGATTCTGAAAGCGGTTCAGAATCATGGCGGAAACGCTCTATTGACTTCGGAGGATCATCAGTCAGGAACCGACCGAATCGCTCAGTCCGCTCGTGACGTTGGACTGCGGGCAGAGGACATTGCGGTCAACATACAGGGAGATCAACCGCTCTTCGATCCTGTCATGATTGAGGAAGTCGTCCAGCCATTGCTGGCGGATGATAATATTCCCATGTCCACTCTGATATATGAAATAGTTAGAGACGAAGAGATCGCTCACCCTAATGCAGTTAAGACGGTCGTGGACAGGGAAGGGTTCGCAATCTATTTTTCGAGGGCTACTATACCTTTTTTCAGGGACTCCAAATTGCGTCCCGTTTACTTTAAGCATCACGGAATTTACGCGTATCGCAACGATTTTCTTCAGACATTTGCAAGTCTTCCCCAAGGTTTTTTTGAACGGGCGGAGCATCTCGAGCAACTCCGGGCGCTGGAAAACGGATTTCGGATCAAGGTGGTGATTACAGATAAAGATTCCATAGAGGTCGATACTCCGGAAGATCTGGAAAGAGTTCGTGAAACCTATAGAAAGATGATTTGACAAAAAAGAAAGATGGGTGATACTTCTCTTGAGAAGCGCCAAGGCGGCTTTCTGTGGCTTTGTTTTGAATTTAGCTGATATCATTTAAGAAAAGAGGCATGAATCATGTTGCGCATAACAGGAAAGGTATAACACGTGAGCAGAGACGACAATGTTAAGGTTGAAGGAACAGTGGTGAAGGTGCATTCAGGAGGAATGTACCAGGTGGAGACGGAAGACGGCCGGAGCATACGAACGAAGCTCTCCGGCAGGATGTCAAGGTTCAGGATTAAAGTCTTGTTGGGCGATAAAGTGACCGTAGCCCTTTCTCCCTATGATCTCACCCACGGCCTGATAGTCTATCGCGGCAAGTGAAGTTCCGGCCGCGCAGACTCCTACAATCGCCGCTCCGGATAAGCAATCCCAAGACAAATTTTGAAACAAGCGAAGAGCGGTGCTCAGTCTTCCTCGCTCTCCGGTCTCTTGTGCCTTATGACTGATGCGCTGGAGCCGTCAATTCCGATATCATTCCCAAATATATGTAGAGGCGATAGGCTTGTCGGCGAGTCAGAAATCCACATGAGAGGACAAGAGTAATGGAAATCCTTTTCTTGGGAACCGGCGCCGCTTGGGCCGTCCCTGAACACTCATGCGGCTGCGCAATATGTTCACGGATGCTGGCTGAGGGAGAAGAACGCACGAGGACGTCCTTTCTTGTGCGGGGGAGCGAAAGTATTCTGGTGGATTGCGGACCTGACTGGCGCATCCAGATGAGGACCCATCAACTGGAGCGTCCTGACGCAATTTTGATCACCCACGAGCACGGCGATCATTTCTTGGGCTTGGATGATCTGTTGGCATTTCGGAGGTCCCTGCCCGCGGACTCGTGGAGGCCGATCCCTGTATACGCGACTGAACAGTCCTGGAAGGCTATCGAGATACGCTTCGGATACTTGTTGGGATCGCTTATTGAGAGGCGATATGCTGTTCCCGGAGTCCAATTGGAAGGTCTCAAGACTCGAGTGACCCCTTTCAAGACATATCACGGGCCTACCGCAGCGGGATCCGTCGGGTACGTCCTGGAGGATCAGGTATCGGGACAAGACTTCAAGATCATCTACACTTCAGACTTTTCCAGGCTCGAAGCTGAGCCGCGGATACTTATGGAACCTGATGTCTTGATCATCCAGTCTCACTGGCTCAACGAGCCACGCGAGAATCGGCCGAACCACATGAGCTTTCAACGCGCCATGGACTACATCCGAAAGTGGAGACCGCGCCGCGAGACTTGTCTGGTTCACATCTCCGACGCGGATCAGGTTCCTGGTGATCCGTGCAACACTTTCTTAAAAAAAGTTCAGCCTTTGGCGCCTTTGGAAGAGCCTGGCTCGGGTCTCCGTTACCCGATTCCAACGTGCCAAGCCGAATGGGAGCATGTTATTGACAAGATTTGCAGAGACCATGATGTGCCGGGTCCTGTTGTTGCAGCCTACGACGGGATGCGACGAATCTATGAATAGGAATTTCCGGCGGTCTGCTTCATCTCTTCACGCCGTGAGCGTGTGGCATCGGCGAGATGTGATTATTGACAGCAAGTTATCAGGGGAGTTAATTCCTGATGGCGCACATGGTAGAATTCAATCTGTGGCAATTCCAACCATCAACCAAGAGGTGATTAATGGACGAGGATCTCAAAGCAAAGACCGCCAAGACGGCAAAAGCGTATTTCGAAGGGTATCCCGATGAAAGACCCTTTGACCTGTGGCGCTCTTTCGACAAGGGCCTGGCAAAAGACCTCTCGCTGTTCATAACCGGGCAGATGTACCTCTCGGGAGAAGATCCCCCATACCACGCGTCAACTGGTGACTGTGGCGGCTCTGACGGTGCTGGAGAGAACCGAGGAGTTAAAACTGCATATTTACGCGGCGCTCAATGTGGGATGCAACCCACAAGACGTCGCGGAAGTTATTTTCCAATGCGGAATTTACGGCGGAATGCCCATAGTGAATAATGCGCTGAAGGTTTTGAGGGAAGTGCTGCAGGAAAGGGGGAATTGGCCTCTCAGTGCACAAGACGATTAGGGGAGCAGACGTGATCCGGTCTCAGCAGATACGCTCATCCTCGCAACGGACTCCGACCGAACTCCTGACGGTTTATCGGCAGAGTCGCCGTAAGGTTCTTACCATCAGTTGTCGTCAATTCATTACGCCCAGTGAGCGTGCCATCAATCATCGAGCGTGAACTCGAAATCTTCTCCGGAGTCCAGGTCGAGTTCGGCTTCTTGCGTGGCGGGCAGGGTCCGGTGAGCCGCAGAAGGCCCCGTAAAGAACTCGTCAAAGGTCGATTCCGGTGGATCATAATCGATGCCGAGCTTTCGCCGCGTCGCGGTGAGGTCCTTGTTGCATGATGGACACATAAGGTTGTGGTCGAAACTTACATAGCCGCATTTTTCACATTTCAAAGCGCACCTCCGCTTATGGGGACCGCTCCAAGATTCTGCACTGAAATTAGCATGAACTACTTGATAAATCAAGTCTTATCGGGCAATACGATATCGAACGGCTCATGGGCAGCGTTTTTTTGGAAGTTTCTCTGCCTGATCGCTGTGCTCGCGGCCGTGGGCTGCGCAAGTGTACCCCACTCAGGGCGCCGGCAGTTCAACATGGTCTCGGACCAACAACTCAGTGCTCTCGCCCTAAAGGCCTTTAACGAGGTCGTTGCAAAGGAACCTCCGAGCAAAGATCAACGGCTCAACGAAATCGTCAGGAAAGTTACCGAACGGATCAGCAAGGCCGCGGAAATGATTGACAAACCTAAGTTCGACTGGGAGGTACGAGTTATCGACCGGGATGTGCCCAATGCCTTTTGTCTTCCCGGAGGAAAGATCGTCGTCTGTACGGGCATGGTTCCGTATGCAAGAAATGAGGCGGGGCTGGCCGCGGTTATCGCACATGAAACGGCGCACGCTGTGGCGCGACACAGTGGTGAGCGATTGAGCCAACAGCTCGCGTTAAAGGGGGCGATGACGGTTGGGGGTGAGGTCTTGAAAAAGGAAGATGGAAGCCTGGACACCAAAGCCCGTGTGGCTCTGGGGGCCCTGGGCATGGGCGGAACAGTCGGTATCATGTTGCCGTACAGCCGTGTCCATGAATTAGAGGCAGATCGCATCGGCCAGCTCTATATGGCCGCTGCCGGGTACGATCCCTCTGAGGCGGGTCGGTTGTGGGACAGAATGTCCAAGATAAAGAAAGCCTCCGCTACCGGTATGGTTATCCACGCATCCTGCTGACGAAGAGCGCGTCCGTAAGCTTAAGGAATGTCTGCCGGAGGCCCAGAAGCTCTACGCAGAAGCGCCAACGAAGTATGGTGTCGGCGCGCCACTTTGAGCCGATTGCGAACTTTAATGTCCGAGGTTGAAGATGACTCGGCGGGGTGGCAGAATCGGTGGGTCGGGATCCTGCCTGTCTTACCAATCGGGACCGTGCCGGCAACATGAGAACAGTCCAGTTCGTCGGACGGACAGGGAATCGAGAGGAAGAGTCATGAAAACCGGTGGGGAAGTCAGAGCGTTTATCGCAATCGAGCTGCCCGAGTCTGTAAAATCATTCCTCCTGAAGATTTCTGCCGAACTCAAACTGTGTGGTGGACATGTCAAATGGGTGAGACCCGAGGGAATACATCTCACCCTGAAGTTTCTGGGTTCGGTCCCGAGTGACCTTCTGCCCCGAATTCAAGAAGCAGCACTACCGCTGTTTAAAGAACAGAAGCCCACGCAGTTGCATGTGTCCGGTCTTGGGGCTTTCCCGGACCTCAGGAGGCCTCGCGTGGTCTGGGCTGGACTGGAAGACCCAGCGGGAGTCCTTTCTCCGCTGGTCAACAGTTTGGAAACCGTACTGGAACCACTTGGATTTCCAAAGGAAAATAGACCGTTCAACCCGCACCTTACCCTTGGACGATTCAAATCCAACGAGAAAAGCTCGGAACTCATCGAGACCATCAGGCAAAAAATGGACATTGTTGGGCCCTCTTTTGTCGCAGATCATGCAATACTCTTCGAGAGCGTTTTGAAGCCTTCCGGCGCAGAATATTTCCAGCTATTCCGCTTTGACTACGGTCCTGCCTGATTTCTCCTCGAGGTGTGATCCGTAAGGACTGTTGTCTTCAGGGATTGGAGAGGGACTTCGTCGAAGACCCGCATCCAGTGGCCTCATTGACAGGCGACCGGCGAACCTGTACAATAGAGGCCATCAGGAAAAAGGCTTCCGGAGCGGAAAATCCATGAAAACCCGAGCGGTTGCCATTGCATTCACACTAGGGCTCATTCTGATCACTACCGAATCGGAGATTCCTGTCATCTCCGCGATGCCCGTGGAAGATGCCGCGCTTTCCTCGCAAGACAACAGCGCCGGTCAGACCATACCTGCTCCCGAGCGACAGCCCATCAGCCTCGCCGGATACTCAGCCTGCGGCAGTTGAGTCCCCATCCAAGCCCCCTTGAACCCCCAGACGATCCTTGCCTTCCGCCACTGTACAAAGACTGGCGGGAAATGAGCCTCCACAACCAGGAAAACGTCTCTTATCATGGGTTCGCGGGATTCAGAATACACATAGATCGGTCCAACTTCGAAATGACCTTCGAGGGGATCCACCGGGATGATTCCGTTGAAGAGATCTACCGTACACACGTGGGGCTAGGAGACACCGAGTCCCCGACCCCCGAGGGCAGATTTCTGATCAATCACGTGTATTGTTATCCCGATGTGGTCCTGTTCGGACGAGTCGGGCGAGCCCGTCCCGGAGGTGTACGGTGGATTCTTTGCTCCCATACTCCTTTGCGACGAACAGGGGAGATGTGAGAGACACCGCGAGCTTGGGATGCACGGGTTCCATCATCCGGGCGCGTCAGACCCTCAAGTGACCACGGTGAACACATACGGCGCTATTTCGGCAGGATGTATAAGGTTGCCGGACCCTTGCAAGTTCAAGGCGTCCCTGATCAGATTGATCGGAATAGGGCCGATGAAGCGGAACGACAGGGGGTCATACCACTGGCTCAACAAACCGGTGGAAGTAATCATCGACGGGGCCTATCCTGGTGGCGAGGAGGAATTGACCATACTATCGCTCATCCGGGAAGGTGCAGCGCAAGTGCAAGGCGGGCTGAAGAACGTCCTGGACATATTCTACCGGTAGCGGATTACGTCTCGAACCCATCGAACCAAAATTACACGGGGCTCGCCCATGTTATGGATAGGTCGAAGCGATCCACCTGAGAAAGAAGACGCATGCAATAAGAAAGAGGGCCATTGCCAACCATGATAAGCTGTCTCTCATATTCGGCCCCCTTACGCGCTTTCCTCACATCCGCAGTAACAGATCTTTAACACAACGCTTGCAGTACTGACAATACCGGAGCCACGGAAGGCGAATCTTGGATGCGGCGAGACACGTATCCTCCGGGCAACAATGCGGACTTTCGCGGCTTGGACGCGCTGATTTCCGAGCGTCGACCGTGTCGATTCTTCCTGGATTAAGAGCAACCCGTCCTGACGCGTCGATGGCGGCCGCATTACGGACCGCCATCTGAGCATGATAAGAATGGGCCTGAAGAAAAGCCCTATGATTCAAATGACCTCTGGTCCCTGGATGGGGGGGTTATGGGGGAGGGAGGGTGTCCATCCAGGGTGAGAGGTCTACGTGAGAGCCATCGGCTTTCGCCGAATGGCCTTCTCACAGTTCAGGACTATAGGAGATGCCAGAGTAAAAGTCAAGAAAATACTTTAAGAAATTAGAATATCATATTGTTATTTAAGGTAATAAATTGGTTATTGTTATCAGACAAAAGCATGGCGCTAGTGGGAACTACCCTTTCCTGAATTCATATGGCATTGATATCGTTAATTGTTGCACGATGGTGTTACAAGCTCTTTTATAACGCGAATTAATTACCAGATGCCTCTGGTGGATCTCATGACAGGCCAGGGAAGCCCTGTGCACGGGGAGATGATATTTTCGTAGGAAACAGGGGAGGGCGAGCTTACAATAGTCCCGACGCAAAAACATATCGGAAGAGGTCTCAGAGTGCCCTCGGCAGACCGAGAGAATGACTTCCGCTCACTCATTGAGCGCTGCAACTGTGGAGATAGGGAAGCATGGGCTCAATTCTATGCACTTTGCTTTCCGTTGGTTTCCCTCGCTGTGCGGAGGAGCGCATACTCTGATCCTGAGGATACCGAAGACACAATTCAAGAAGTATTCATTCACCTTTTCAAGGCGTTACGGGTTTACGACCCTTCTCGCTCGTTGCATGCCTACGTTCTGGAAATAGCGCGCCGCGTGGCGATCGGTCGTCTTAGGAATTTGTCTGCTGCCAAACGGGGGGGCTTGAACCCGGGCCACAAGCGCGTCAACGCGCACGATTGTGATGACGGCGAAGAGACGGTTTCGGTTGCATCGCCTCATGCAAATCAGGAGGTTTTACTCATGAGGGCCCAGGAGGGACATTTCCTGAGAAAAGCCCTGGGACACATAACTGAAAAATGCAGGGATCTACTGTCGTTAAGATATGAACAAGAGCTTTCGTATAAGGAGATCGCCCAGGCAACAGGCGTCAAAGAACCGACACTCCGAGTCCGCGTCCAACGATGTCTTTCTGCACTGGGCGAGCGCTACTCAGACCTCTCGTCAAAGGAGAATGGCAGATGACCCACTCCAAAGAAGGTTGCCCTGATGGATGGGATCCAGCCGAACTCCTGGCCTATCTGGAAGAGGACGTGGGACCGTCGACCCGAGCAGCCGTGGAGGAGCACCTCAAGAGGTGTTCAATCTGTTCGGACGAACTTGATTCCCTTCGCAAGTGGGATGCCCTTTTGCGGGAGCATCCGGAATCTTTCCATCCGGATCCCGAGGACCTCTACCGTCTTGTCTCTCATGGCGAAGATCCGGGTGGCCACACAAAGAACCATGTGGAATCTTGTCGGGACTGCACTGAGGCTGTGCAGTTGCTGCGGGAAATGCTTTCCGCCGATGCCCCAGAACCGTCACAAGTAATACCTGGATCGCTCGTTTCCAAGTTGGAGGAGCTCTATAGGATTCCAGGCAGGGCATCGCATCGCGAGCCTTTGTCTTCATTCTTCCACAGATTGCTTGGGATTCGATTCCGTCTCCCCGTTTTGGCACTCGGCACCGCCGCGGCAGCCGTGATTGTTGTAGTCCTTGTCATGCCAGGGCCCGCCATATTCAGGGAGCCTCCTCTGCCCGGCGCAGTTGCCCCAGCGGAGGCGCCTCGCAGGTCAAGCGGTCCCGAACAGGCACCTTCCGCGACAGACCAGTTTCGCCTCTCTGACGAGCAAACCAGGGAAAAGCGGTCGCCAGATCAAACGGGAATGATAAAGGAATCTCCAGCACAATCGTCTTTGCCTCCACGTTCGCTTCCATTGCTTCAAGGTGGGGCGTCGGAGCGGGAGTCTCAACGGGCTGAGGGAGGTCTTCTCGAAAGTGCTCCTGGTAAAAGCTCAAAGTTACGGTCCTTTGCTGCACCTGCTGAGCCTGACGGTCAACTGGAGAAGAAGATTGCGGCTCCGCCGGCGACTGATGATATAAAATCGAAGACGAAGCCGGATCTCGGCGCAGAGGGAGTGGCAAAACCTGGTCCCCGCGTCGCTAAGCTTCACCGCGGGACCGGCATTCCGGTTAGCGTGCAAATCGTAGACTCTGCAGGGCATCTCGTCCCAGGGCTCACGTTTGTGCCTCCCAAGACTGTTGACAGCCGCTTTTCTTTTTCTGGACCGACCAGCCGAGAGAAGAATGTTGCGGGTAAAATTCAGATGAAATCCGAGGAAAGATCAGGGCCCGCAGCCGTCGCGGAAAGTGAGGCGGCAGGTTATCTGGTTGTCGTTACGGTCAAGGAATCACAAGGGGTTTACGACTTAGAGGCAAGACTGTTTCGCGGTCCTTCAACCCAGAAAGAGGCGCCCGCCTCAACCATCAACGCTCAAAACGTAAGCAAAGAAGATTTGCAGAGCAGAATCGGGGACCTGGTTTTCTCGCTTTTAGGAATTGAGTGACCTATTACCTCGGCTTTTCTCAGGTTTTCCATAATGGGGAAACTACCATGACAATGCTCAATCCCACGAGAACGATCACAACTGCCCATGATACAATATTCAACAAAAAACCGTTGGTATGTTCCCTCATTACAGAGCGATCATTTACCAGGAGCACCATAAATATTAAAACCACAGGCAGCACCAGGCCGTTGATAACCTGAGAAATGAACATGATCGAAACAAGGGGTAGGGTGGGTGTCAGGATAACCAGCCCTGAGAAAAAAATCGTAAAACAGTAAAGGCCGTAGAACTGGGGGGCCTCAGAGAACTTCTTATCCAGACTGGATTCCCAGCCGAACGCTTCACAAACTGTATATGCGGTCGACAGTGGCAAAATCGCGGCCGCGAACATAGAAGCAGTAAAGAGACCGAAGGCAAAAAGCCATGTGCAATAGGATCCTGCCAGCGGCCGCAATGCGAGCGCAGCTTGTTCCGCGGTCTCGACCTTTATGCCGGCCTTGAACAGGGTGGCCGCGCAGGCGAGGATAATGAAGAAGGCCACTACGCTCACCACGATTGAGCCGATAAAGACATCTAAACGCACGGCCCCAAGGTCTTTGGACGACAACCCCTTGTCCACAACCGAAGCCTGAAGATAGAACTGCATCCAGGGAGCGATTGTCGTCCCAACCAGTCCCACGAGCATCACCAGAAACGCTGAATCAGTCCTGAGCGTGGGGGCCGCCACGGACCTGACTACCTCGAGCCAGTCCGGACGCACGAGAAAGCCGGTCACCACGTAGGACACGTAGAACAGGCACGCTGTAAGAAAAACCTTTTCGACTGACTTATAGGTTCCCTTGACCGCAAGCCACATTAGAAAGAGGATGCTCAAAGGAACCGTCAAGTAACGGGAAAGGCCGAAGATCTCCAGCGACGCGGCAATTCCGGCGAATTCCGCCAGAGTGTTCCCCAAGTTGGTGAAAACTAGCAGGATCATGAGGTAAAACGTGAGCTTAACCCCAAAACGTTCGCGAATCAGATCCGAAAGCCCCTTGCCGGAGACCACCCCCATCCTGGCCCCCATTTCCTGAACGAGTAAGAGAACAAGCGTGATCGGAATCAGCGACCAAAGCATGCTCAGGCCGAATTCAGCGCCCGCCAGAGAATAAGTCGTGATGCCGCCTGCATCATTATCCACATTGGACGTGATAATTCCGGGGCCCATCAGCATCAGGACGCCCCACAAGGCTACCATTCGTCGTCGGAAGAATCCCTGTCTTACAGCTTTGTCCGAGCCGGCGATTTCGTTAGACACTACTGACTCTCCAGAATTACTTGCCTAGATGCGGAGCGACGATTTCCATGAGGGCCTTGAACCGTATCACGCCCATGATACGGTTTTCGTCGTCCACTACAGGAATCGCCCTGAAACCGTACTTGACGAACGTATCAGCAAGGTCCTTGGCCTCGTCATCGATCTTGGCCGTGACGACCCTAGTGGTCATTATTCGCTCGATCGGAGTGAAGATCTCGTGAGAAAGAAGCTCTCTCAAATTCACCACCCCGAGCAGCCTGGAATCCGAATCCACCACATATATGTAATAGATGATGTCCACTTTGTCCGCATTCTGCCTGACGGCAGCGAGCGCATCGACGATGGTCTTGTCAGGTGGAAGAGACATGAATTGAGTGGTCATGAGACCGCCAGCTTCATCTTCCTCGTGGGCCAACAGACTTTTTACCGTCGCCTGGTATTCGCCGTCCATCTCCCTAAAGATTCCCCTTGCGGTATCCGTAGGGAGGTCGGCGATCAAGTCTGCGGCTTCGTCAGGTGACATTTCTTCGAGAATGTCCGCAGCTTTTTCGGGTTCAAGCCCCCTCATTATTGAGACCTGAACCTTGGGATCCATCTCTTCCAGGGCGTCGGCAAGCACTTCTTCGTTGAGGGATTCCACCACAGCGGCTCGCTCGTGAACGTCCATGTCTTCAATGATATCTGCAAGATCCGCGGGGTGAAGGTCAGACAGCTTGCTCTGAGGGATCTGTAGTCGGAGCCGATCCGGATCAGACAGTGGCTGGACATAATTCCAGGCGATAAACTTTTCTTTGGGAGTGTAGTCGAAAAACCACTCTGTAAACCGAATGACGGGGCCTTCAAATCCCAGGCGTCTCAGGAGGCCCCGTAGGCCGACATCCACCTGAACCAGCATAAGTTTCCCGTCGGACCTGAGGAACTGAAGATCATTCACGCGTTCGACCTTGGCGCCGTGAACGTCAACTATCTGCTTGTCCAACAGGAAATCCCTCAAGAGGATCTGGGAAGAAGGGAAAACCCCGTCCGCCAAGGGAGTTGGAGTAGCCCCGCTTTTCAGCCTGATCCTCGCCGGTTCCACGGAAGCGACATCACTCCAATTGGCGCACCAGCGTTCGCTGGACCACGAATGGCGATACACGAGCTTCACCACTTCGGGTTGCGGTCGGTCCAAGTCCACCAGCAGGTCGAGGGCCTTGCCGAGCCCTTTGCCTTCGGCTGAGAGGACTTTCCGGGCAAGCAACGTGCTCAGGTAGTATGTCTCTGGGTAAGAGGCTTCCAAGCCGGCACTCCGCTAACTGCGTCAACTGATATTGTATCGGGCCAAATCTGAGATTCAAGGCACAGCCGGCTCTGATAGAGGTTGAGCCGGAATGAACAATCGAATTATATTCCTAGAGCGGCTCTTTTGAAAGGAGAAGTTTCGACCCGTTCGCAGCATGAATACGTCTATACCGTTTGCCAAAGGTCGTGCCCGATTCGTGACGGCAGCATCGCTTCATTCCCGCGCATAATTGAATGGTTACACCTGCGACATGGATTTTGTTGCGGGTCTCTCGCGAATTGAGGCATAATATTCACTTGTCCGGAAAAGCCATCGCGTGGAGAGAACTATGCCCGTAAAGAAACAGCTCGAAGTAATGCTTGCGGATGCCCCCGGCGAGCTGGCCAAGCTTACCGCCATCCTGAAGGAGGAGCACGTCAACATCGAGGCCATGAGCATCCAGGATGCCAACGAATACCTTCTGGCCCTGTACGATGTCAGGAGCCAGACTGGACGACGAGTCGCTCCGCGAGACTATTACGAAGCAATATTAAAGGAATCCGCGAAGTACTCGATGATTCGCCTGATCACCGACAATCCGGACAAGGCGGTGGAGACCTTGAGTAAGGGCGGGTATCAAGTAAAAGTTCATGACGTCATCGGCCTCGTCCTTGAAAACAAGCCCGGGATTCTAAACACGATCTCTCGGAAATTCGGCGATGCCGGCATCAACATCTCATACACGTACGGCTCCGGCTTCGCGGATAGCGAGGCAGCGCTGTTCATTTTCAGGGTCTCAGATCTGGAGAAGGCCCTAGAGCTGTTCCCTGGCGGAACTCTCTGAAGCGAACAGTGAAGTTGACTAATACCCAAGAAACCATACCGAGGAAGCTTCAGAATTCTTTGTCGATGGAAGGATTTTGAGAGAGTTTTCCCTGTGGCTTCGTAGGAAAATGCACCCATCATCGGAGTTTTGATAAAGCTCGCCAGTGCCCTGCATTCTGGGGCTCGAAGGGATCACAGATGCATCTCAAGCTTAAACAAATCGGACCTCGAAAGATGGAGGTCGAATCCGAGAAATGGAGCTTTATCGTGGATCTCAAAGAAAAGTTCGGAGGTGAGGAGTCCGGCCCTAATCCGTCGGAGTTGACCGCGGCTGCTTTGGCTTCGTGCGAGGCGCTCACGGGTGTCGTATGGGCCGCGAGACGGCACAAGATTGAGTTGCGAGACCTCGAGGCCGAGGTGTCATGGGAGTACGGGGAGAAGCCCGAGAGAATCTCGAAATTTGATGTTATCATCCGTAATGTTTACCGCCAGTTAGGCGAGAAGACAAAAGGTTTTGCAGCGATTGCCAAAGGATGCACGGTTTCCAGAAACGTTCAAGATCCAACCTGAATTGAGCCTCAAGGTCGAGTAGAGCGACAGCGGTCCGTACCGGGGGTCGTTGCGCAGCAAGCACGGGCCGTGTATTATCCGGTGAGTCCCGGAAGTCACGGAGCTTGCACGGCCAATGGATCCGAGAGACTGCGAGTTTTCTAATGAAAATGGTCCTCTACACGGGGATACCTCGTTTCCCGTCCTTTTTTATTCCGGCCGACGTCTTCCTCATGTCAGTATTCCCGGCCGATCCGGTGAAGACGATTCCGGAGATGCGGAGGCTCTCTACGAGGTCCGAATAATCGACAACGACCATAACACGTATCAAGAAGTCATGCAGATCACCATGCTGGCCCTTGGAGTCGAACATGAGCAGGCGTTTGCCATAGCCTGGGAGGTGGATCATCTCGGTTCGTGCGTGGTTGCGCACGCGCCGAAAGAAGAGGCCGAGGAGATGGCGGGTTTGATCCGTACCATAGGGATTGAGGTTCAGGTGAATCCGATCAATCATACCGTATGCTGAAGGGATGCCCATCAGCCCCATCCTCAATGTCCGATAAGATATATTATGTTAACTCGGACATGTGCGCCAGTTCCCGCGTCAGACATCGCCCCAGGTCAAAGATGAATTGACAACATCCTCAGTCATTTCTATCATCCCTCTCCATGAGCGATTCTTCCATTCTCAGTGACGCCCCCCTTCTCAGTCTGGTTGTTATAACGAAAGATGAAGCCGACCGAATCGGAAAGCTACTAGACTCGGCCTCCATTGCCGATGAGGTAGTGGTCGTCGACTCTGGAAGCTCTGACGCCACAGTAGAGCTATGCCGATCCCGAGGAGCCCGTGTGGTCCATCATGACTGGCAGGGGTACGCGGCTCAAAAGCAATTTGCCTTGGAAACGGCCCAGGGAGAATGGGTCCTCAATCTGGACGCGGACGAGGCATTGTCCGACGAATTGGCCGAGGAAGTCCACGCGGCGATCCGGAGTGCCGGACCTGATGTCGGCGGGTTTTCCATGCCCCGCTTGAGCCGTTACTTGAACCGGTGGATACGCCACGGTGGTTGGTATCCCGACAGGAAGGTTCGGCTCGTTCGCAAAGGACACGGTCATTGGGTTGGAGATGGCCTGCACGAGACACTCTTGGCATCAGGCACAGTGAAGGATCTCGAGCATCCACTTCTCCATTATGTGTACCGTGACATCTCGGACCAGGTATCCACAATCAATCGTTTTTCCACGGTAAGTGCGGATCATCGCAAGGCTTCAGCTTCAAAGGGCTATCTCTTCTTGGGGCTCCTACATGCTGTTGGCAAGTTCCTGGAGTGTGCGGTTTGGAAAAGAGGAGTCCTTGACGGGATACCAGGAATAGTAATTGCGGTGAATAGCGCGTTCTACGTTTTCCTGAAACACGCCAAAGCATGGGAAAAGGGACTCATTAGTGACGACAAGAAATAAGTTTCGACCGATAGCGTGTGTCGAAAGTCTTGACCTTTTGCGACCGTCGGAACTCAGCGGGATGTGGGGCCGAGCCCGGTCACACCAAATTTGCCCGTCGTCACCAGGTCCCCCTCAGTTTCGGACATTACTTGCATCGACATCTATATATTCCCATCTGCTAACCGCTCTCGCGGTGATCTCATGAAAATTGCTATGGCAATGGAAAATTTCAGCCGGTATGGGGGCGGCGCTGAGTCCTATGCGGTTGAACTGGCACAGACACTTGTTTCAGAAGGCTGGGAGGTCCATCTGTACGGTCATTCCTGGGATGGTCAACCGGCAGAAGCCGTTTTCCACTCGATTCCGAAGCTCCCTCGCTGGGTCCCTCCGTCCATAAAGATATTATCCTTTGCGTTTCGCCACAGGACAATGATAGCGGCCGAAGGATTCGATGTTGTGTTGGGCTTCGGAAACACATTGATAATGAACGTGTACCAGTCGCACGGAGGAGTTCATTTTATAAGCAATATCAGGAAGCTTCAGGCCATACGGAACCCCTTGGCTCGGTGGTTGAAGTTCGGTGCTCTGCTTGCGACACCGAAATACCACGCAAGAGCGTGGATAGAATCCGCGCCATTCAGAAAAAGCCAACGGCCTGTCATCATAGCTATTTCGGACATGGTCAGGAATGACATGGCCGATTACTTTCACATCAATAAGGACGACATAAGACTCGTGTACAACGGCATCGACCCGAGCCGATTGGGAGCGGTAAAGGCAGACCGGCGCCAGGAATTGCGGAAGAGCCTCGGGTTCGACAATGAGGTCTTGTTCCTATTCATGTCCTACGATTTCAGAAAAAAAGGACTCAGGTACTTGGTGGAGGCTGCCGGACGGCTCAGAGACAGACTGGGCACAGGCCGCTTTGGCGTGGTGGCCGTAGGAGCCCAGCCCTCCCCTCACCTTCAACGGTTGGTGAGCAAATTACAACTAAGCGATATTGTTGTGTTTCCAGGAACAACAAGAGAACCGGAAGCCTTTTGCCGGGCATGCGACGTCTTTGTCCTGCCGACATTTTACGACGCATGCTCCCTTGTGGTTTTCGAGGCCATGGCCGCGGGGTTGCCTGCGATCACCACTGAATTCAACGGTGCCGCCGGCATAATCCACCGAGGTATTGACGGCATCGTCCTGCATGATCCTGTAAATATTGATGAGATGGCTGACGCTATGGAGCGTTTTCTTCGGCCCGAGGTATTGAAATCAGCCTCCGAAGCAGCACGTCAAACAGCTTCAGCGTATACAGCGGAGGCTAATCATCGGCAAATGCTGGCTATTCTGAATGAAGTTGCTGAACGGCAATGCCGATAGACCGTCGCACGGTCAAGCAGGTTTGAAGTACTTGGCCAGGGACTCAACCAGTCCGTCAACGGTGTACTCCAGCGCCTCGACATGGACCGGCAGACTGTTTTCTCTTAATGTTCCAGATGTTACAGGACCGATGGAGGCCACAACGATCCCGTCGAAAAGGGCCGGCAGATCCGCACTGTCCATCATTCGGGCCAGGTGAGTGACCGTAGAGGAAGAAGTGAACGTGACTGCGTCAACTTGCTTCCGGACCAGCATTGTCCGAATCTTTTCTATATTCGCGCCGTCAGGAAGGCCAGTCCGATAGACGCTTACGACTTCCACCTCGCCGCCCATCCGTGAAATCCCTTTGGGAAGAACTTCCCGTGCGGATTCAGCCCTGGGAATGAGGAATCGTTTTCCCCTAACGTCGGCCTCGTCAAGGAGATCCAGGACCCCCTCTGCCACAAACTCCTTAGCCAGGAGATCGACTTTCAGGCCATGCTTGCGAATTGCAGCCGCGGTCATCGGTCCTATCGCTCCAATTCTTGGGCCTGCCATCTTTCGGATATCGTCCTTGAGTTCAAAGAATCTTTGGAAAAACCTTTCCACTCCGTTTACGGAAGTGAAAATCACCCAATGAAAATTGGCAATCCGTTCAACAGCACTATCGAGAAGTCTGAAGTCGGTTGGAGGTAAGATGCTTATGGTGGGGAAAAGGATCGGTTCGCCCCCCTGCTCCGATATTTGTTCCGCCATCCTCCGGGACTGCTCCCGGCTACGCGTAATAAGTATCTTCTTTCCGAACAGGGGTTTGTTCTCGAACCATCCCAACTTTTCTCGGAGCGCGACCACTGACCCCACCACCAATACAGCCGGAGGCTTCAGACCTCTGAGTTCGGCTTCGAGCGGGATTGCAGCCAGCGTTGAAATGATGGAAATCTGCTGTGGCGTTGTTCCCCATCTGACCAGTGCGGCCGGCGTAGACGGAGACTTGCCGTATTTTATTAGCGATTTAGATATATTATTAAGATTTTTCACTCCCATGAGGAACACGAGGGTTCCCGGATTGCGGGCCAACACCTCCCAGTCTATGGCCGATTCCTCTTTGGAAGGGTCTTCGTGGCCGGTGATGAATGTAATCATTGAGGCGTGATCCCGATGAGTTACAGGAATACCCGCGTATGCGGGAGCCGCTACGGCCGAGGTTACACCCGGCACGACTTCGAAAGGGATTCCTGCGGTTACCAATTGTTCCGCTTCCTCACCTCCTCTACCGAACACGTAAGGATCGCCGCCTTTTAATCGAACAACATTCTTGCCCTCTCCAGCCTTGGAGACCAATAGTTCATTGATGTCCACCTGCTCTAGGGTGTGGTCCTTGCCTGTCTTTCCCACGTAGATCAGTTCCGCGTCCGTTCGGGCCTCCTGGAGCAGTTGTGACCCGGCCAAATAGTCGTACACGATGACGTCGGCCGTCCTGATCTTCTCTAGGCCTTTCACCGTTATCAGGCCGGGGTCGCCCGGACCCGCGCCCACAAGGTAAACAGTTCCGGGAGCGGAGGACCGATTTTCAATTTCTGTATTGGGTTTTGGCATAGATGGTTCCCTATCCAGATGCTATATCTACGAAAAGTATTGGAGACGGCGGGAGGAAGCGCTCATTCTTTTTCGCAGGTGAGAAAGATCTCCCCGAATATGTCATTGCGAGCGCAGCGAAGCAATCTTGTTCTCCGCAAACCGCAGATTGCTTCGTCGCTTCACTCCTCGCAATGACAAAAGTTAGCTACATGCCGCCGGACAACAAACCGCTCATAAGCATAACATGCCAGGATGTAAAGCTATTGTCGTCAGATGATATCTGTAGTCGGCCCCGGTTCCCAATCCTGGTCAAGGACGCTTTTAAGGATGGCGTCCGCTCCTCGCCCTATCAGAATGTCGGCAAGCTTAGATCCCGTGCTCGCATCTCCCCTCGGGCCTGTAAGCGCATCCCGGATAAACGGGGTTCCGTCCGGGTGAACCACCCCGGCGACAACTTTGAGCCGGTCGCCATCAATGACACAGTGTGCAGCCATTGGCACCTGGCAGCCTCCGCCCATCCGTCTGAGGAAGGCCCTCTCAACCTGTACACATTGAGCTGTCTCATCATGATTCAACGTGGCCGCAACGTCTGCGGTCCGGTGATCTGTCGCCCGTGTCTCAATCGCCAGTGCGCCCTGCCCTATTGCGGGAATCATGGAATCCGGTTCCACGAACGCTGTCACACGACCACCGAATCCCAATCTCAGTACCCCTGCGGCTGCCAGCATCACCCCCGCGAGATTCTCGGTTTCCATCTTTTTTAGGCGAGTATCGACGTTTCCTCTGATCGAGATCACTTCCAGGTGCGGCAACCGGTTGAGAAGAAATGCCTTCCGCCTTAAGCTCGACGTACCGATTCTGGCGCCGACTTCCAATTCTTCGAGTACCGCGGCCGTCTCTGGAAATGAAAACATCTCTTGGATCCTCACGCTGCATAATAGCGGACAATTCCAGGCCGGGTGGTAGCTCGGTGGGTAAATCTTTCATGGAATGAACTGCGAGATCTACCTTTCCGTCCAGGAGCGCCTCTTCAATCTCCTTGGTGAAAAGCCCCTTGTCGCCGATTTGGGCTAGGGGTGTGTCTAGAATCTTGTCCCCCTGTGTCTTGATAGTCATCAATTCAACTGTGATACCTGAGTGCGCTTTTTCGATGGCTGAGGCAACGTATCGGGCCTGCCACAGAGCCAGGGCACTACCTCTCGTTCCGATTGTGAGCTTCATCTTCCAAGGATTCTTCTTCCCCCGCGGTGGGGTCGGTTGTGAGTCCATCCAGTTTGAACAGTCTTTGCGCTATGTCCAGGTACAGATTTCCCTTGGCCCCAGCGCCGGCTCTTTTCAGGTACGCGATTGGGTCATGCGCTATCTTGTTGATAATGGATCTGGTGATCATCTCCACGGCTTCACGTTCAGCAGTGTCTAGTGCTGCCAGCTTGCCGTTCATTCGCGCCAGTTCGCTCGTCCTTATCGCTTCAAGTTTTTCTTTGAGAGCCACAATAGTTGGCGTGGAATCGAGACTCGTCGCCCAGTTTGCAAACTTGGCAACTTCTTCCTCGACTATTCGTTCGCCGCGGAGAGCCTCTTCACGGCGCTCGCCGAGGTTTTCTTCCACCACCGCCTGCAGGTCGTCGATATTGTACAAGTAAACTCCGTCAACGTCGTTCACCGCTGCCTCCACATCGCGGGATCGCAATGTCTATTAGGAAAATAGGCCGAAACCTTCTTCGCCGCATAACATTTTTCAATTGATCCTTACGGATCACAGGCTCACAACTGCCGGTAGAAGTTATCACCACGTCGGCAGCCACAAGCCCTTCTTCAAGCTGTTCCATGGATAGCGCGGCGCCTGACAGATTCCGGGCAAGATTGCATGCATTCTCCAATGTTCGATTGATCACAACAATTGGGCGTTCCACTTGGCCGGCCAGGTGAGTGGCTGCGAGTTCAGCCATCTCGCCGGCTCCTATCAACAGAACCGCCTTGTCCCTGAGTTCCCCGAGTATTTTCTTTGCCAGTTCTACGGCCACATAGGCTACCGAGACAGCGGCCGTGCCAACGCCGGTTTCGCTCCGAACCCTTTTTGCCGTAAAGAATGCTCGGTGCATCAGACGGTTAAGAATCGGGCCGGTCGCGTTGACGTTTGCAGCTCTCCTGTAGCCCTCTTTGACCTGCCCGAGGATTTGCGGCTCACCTACCACCATAGAATCAAGGCTGGCCGCCACGCGGAAGACGTGACGTATCGCGTCTTCCCCTTCTTTCACGTAAAGAAAGTCACTGAGGGGTTTCGGATCCAGTCCGTGTATCGACCCAATGGTCTGAATAAGTACGTCGGTCGATCTAGCCGCCTCCTCAGCGGTCACAATGATCTCCGCCCTGTTGCATGTGGACAAAATCATTGCCTCTTCAACCCCATCGAGATCAGCGAAGGACCGGGTTACTCTCCCTTCTTCATCTCCGGGGAAGGTTATCTTCTCTCGGATCTGGACCGGCGCAGTGGAATGATTGAGTCCAATGACTAATATTTCAGAGTTCATGACCCGCTAGTCCCCACACCGATGGGCACACCTCTGAAGGCATGGTGTCCCCCCAACAGGACACTTACCCCCAAGAAAGTGAACATAACAAGCGCAAATCCGACTAAAGCCAGCAGTGCGGCCCGTTTGCCCCGCCACCCAAGCGCCAGGCGCTGGTGAACCATAGCAGCGTAGGCGAACCAGGTAATAAGACTCCATGTCTCCTTGGGGTCCCAGCTCCAATAGAAGCCCCAAGCGCTGCCGGCCCACAATGCGCCGGAAATGATGCCAAGGGTCAGCAGAAAAAATCCCAGAAGAAGGCCCCGGCGATTGATAGTGTCGAGGGTCTCCAGAGACGGCAGAAGCCTGTGGAATCTCCCTATCCGTTTGGTCTTTATGAGGCGTTCCTGAAAAATGTACATGAGGCCGCCAATGGCCACTAGAGCAAACACTCCATTGCCGGCGAGCGCCAGGATGACGTGAATAGGGAGCCACCAGCTTCTCATGACGGGTACAAGCGGCGCCTTTATCTGATAAGAGAGCGTTGACGCGAAGAGCATCAGCACAGCAGCCATAGGCGCGGCGATGGACCCGAAGATGGGACTGGGATCTCGGTACCGCATAACCAGAAACAGACCCACTATGACCCAAGCAAACAAGGAGAGCGCATCAAATGCCGTTGCCAGGGGGAAGAATCCTGAAAAGAGCGCTCTATGAAGAATTGACAGGCTATGCGATGCAAATCCGATGAGGGCGCACCAGAAACCTACGGCAGCACGGCTCCCCGATGACATCAGAAGGAAGACAAGGTAAGCCGCTGAAGCACACAAATAAAATGCGATCGCGATCTTGAAAAAGATCAGATCCAATCCTTCATCCTTCTCTGATTCAATTCTGCGGTCGGTCCACAATCGCCGGCTCAGGATCGACATCTTGAGGCAAAATCGCCTTCAAAATTTCCAGGACCCGCTCGCGATCGTTTTCTCGGAGAGCAGCCAAGACCTCCGAATTCACTATCTCGCGAAAGATTTTCTTATTTTCATCCGGAGGGCTTCCCGTTCGGAGCACAAGTTTTCTTAACTCCCCGAGAACTTGTGTCATTTTGCCGTACTCCGGCCCAAAATGCTTTTCCAGGTCCTCCCTGATTCGCCGCGCCAGGGCCGGGGAGGCCCCGCCGGTACTGACTGCTATCATCAGGTCCCCTTGAGTAATCACTGCCGGGACGATGAAGGTGCAAAGATCGGGCACGTCCGCTATGTTGCACAGGATCTTTCTGTCCACGCAGGCTTTATGAATCGCTACGTTGACTTCACGTTGATCCGTCGTGCCGAAGACGAGGACGGCTTCGGGGTATTCATCAAGGAAAGCCTGATCGAAAGGTTCGGGTACCCATTCGATTTGCCCTTGATGTGCCAGCACTTGCAGCTCTTGTTCCAGCTTGGGGGAAATGACAATTACTTGGGCTCCGCTTTCCAACAGGCCCATGATTTTGCGCATACCCACACGGCCACCACCAACCACAATGGCTTGTTTACCTCCAAGGCTCATCATAATTGGGTAGGGCTTCACGCGGTTTCCTCCTGAAAAACATATTATTTTACATAAGCCCCCTTCATTGGTCAATTGCCGAGAAACAAGGGTAGTGGGTCAGTTTGCGCTGGAATATCCGAGGGCTTTGATCTGCCGCTTTAAAGCATCGCGAGTTAAGTAACCCCCTGGCAAAGCCGAGAGTCGCAGAGCTATCTGCGAATTCATTCCGAGCTCTTGGGAAGTACCAGGCGGATTGTCGTGCCCGTGCCGAGTTTGGAATCCACTTCAATTCTGCCCATATGTTCACGCACTATTCTCTCTACTATGGCCAATCCCATCCCCGAGCCCCGGGCGCGCGTCGAGAAGAACGGATCGAAGATGTACCTCTAAATCCTGATCCGCAATGCCGCTCCCTGAATCTTTCACCTCCAAAACGGTCTCCTCATCAATCAGGTAGAGCGAGACATCGACCAGTCCACCTTCAGGAGAAAAATCGATGGAGTTCTTGACCAGGTGAACCACTGCCAATCTGACCAGGAATGGATCGAACGTGACACGTTGCTGCGGTGGAACAGAATCGTAAAACCTGATGCTAACTTTTCTGTGGAGTCCCGCGGATACCATCTGAGAGACCGCTTCGCCAACAACCACCGATATTTCTCCCTTTGAAGGATTCATCTCGGGAAGATTGCAATACTGCTGAATTTCATCCACAACGATTTCAAGTTTTCTGGCTTCTTCAACAATATTTTGGGCATACCGCCTGGTTTCTTCCAAATTCTTTTCGTTTCTGAGAATTCGAGCTGCAAATCCGCCGATAGTAACCATAGGGTTCCTGATCTCGTGGGCCACCCCCATGGCCAGCTTATGAAGACTTCTTATTCTTTCCCGGTCAATTCTCTGCTTTTCCTGAACAAGCTCCTGCTCTTTACGCCGCAGGCTGAACACTTCCGTGACATCCTTCAATAGGGCCACAAAACCTATCACCGTGCTTTCGCTATCGCCTTCCTTTACGAAATAAGTGGTGGTGGCTGCCAACCTTCTGACCGCGCCGTCCGGGTGGTGATAATCGACTTCCGAGTAATAGCTCATACTGCTATGCCGCACCGCTGCGACAAAAATCTGATTGAAATCAAAATTCTCCTCTTTCGACAGCAAAAGTCCCAGCCCGTTTCCCATCAGGTCTTCGAACGAATATCCCAGAATCTCATTGGTTATTCTGTTAGCGTAGAGGACCTCCCCTTCTCGGCCAATGACCAGAATACTGTCGCTCATGCTGTCCAGAATGTCGCTGACAATGGAACTGTCCATGATGGCCTGACGTCCTTTGGCGAGGACTTGAGCATCTTGCTTCAGGGGCTCCATTAACACCGGTTCCCTAGGGAATAGGACAGTTCATGAGACATTGCAGCCGCGGTTTAACAAAGAAAATGTAATTACAGCTCCCAGGAAATTTCAAACCCGCAAAGTCAGTCACGAAAGAAGCGGTTCGGGTCGTTGAGAAACTTTTTGTAAAAGATGTAGGAAGCCGTCTCAGCATAATCAATTGGCTGAATGGGGGGAGAGTCAAAACTTAATATCTGGCCGCCCGGACAGCCTAAGATGATGGGGGAATGCGTCGCGATGATATACTGCCTGTTGTTGGAATTACTGGACTCATGGATGATGCGTACGAATTCTACTTGGTTCTGTGGCGAAAGAGCCGCCTCCGGCTCATCGAGAAGATACAATCCGTCCAGTTGAAAACTGTAACCTTTAAAGAAGGCCAAGAAACGATTCTCCGTGGGAGAGGACATTCAATGATCCACCGCCGTAATATCTATCCCGACCCGGGTCGTCGAGGATGATGTCATCCAGGGATGCCGCGAAGTTGAAGAAGGCTTCGGCTCTAAAATGGAAACCGTAGCGATGCCGGGGTGCAAATTCAAGCTCAATGTGGTTGGCGAGCCTGGTTTCGTAAGGGTTCTCGTGAACTCGATGAATCTTACTTCCACCCCAGGGAAGAAACCCGCTCTTTCGGGCTATTGCATCCAACAACGCGGATTTGCCGGAGCCGTTTTCGCCCACGAAGAAGGTTACGCGTGAGGAAATGTCAATCTGGTCGGTTTTCTGGACTGCCGGGATGTTAAATGGAAATCGGTCACGGGTCGGGAATTCTCGACGCTTTATTCGTATTTGTTTCAAGTACATAGGAAGGCACTCTCGCGGGCGGGATTGAGGGCTCACCATTGGGGGTCGTGTTTACATGACGCGGGTCTTACAACTTGAAGATCCCTGTATCCAAAAGGGTGCCGAACATGTCTTCGGCCTTGGCGAATCCCTTGAATTCTTTGGAATATTCTTCCTCGGTTTTGAAGCCCACTTCCACGAACTTGTTGATGTTGATGAAGAAGGCGAATTGAATCGTGGGTGAGAGTTCGCCGGCCGAATCCCGGTTCTTGTCCACGTGAAGATTGATGATATCAATCTGGGGAAGATCCGGAACATCCTTTGCCTTGTCCTTCAGAGCGAGGCGGTCATGAAGGTTCTTTGTCGCCACCCAGTCCTTTGACAGGATCAGAGCCACGTCCAGGTCATATTCCAAGTCACCGCCTCCCACGCAATTATGCATCGTGGGCCTTGCAAAGTAGGTGGTGGAGAATTCGTCATAAGAAGGCGGTTTCTCGTCCAGCTTGCACCCTTCCTTATCCATTGCGGAGATGGCCACCACCGGACAGTTCAGTTCGAGGCTAAGGTCCGCCAATTGAGCAGATGCTTCATTCACCTGGCTCCTTATATCTTCGTATTGTCGGCCAAGAGGGATTTTCTGCAAGTAATCGAAAAAGATTGCTATGTCATTGGACCGGTATTCGTGCATCACATTGTAGGCCTGAGCCTTGATTCGCTCGATAGTGTCCTGCCGCCCGGCTTCGATGACAAACAAATTGTTGCTATAGGAGGCAGACCGTTCGATCACTTTGCTTACCAGCGCGTGACGCTGTTTCTCTTCGGGCGAGACTTCCGTCAGAAGTTTCACGGGATTTATGTAGCACTCCCGGCCTAGCAAGTCGGGCGGCAAGAGTTCGTCTTGTCTGTTCCCAAGTGTAAAACAAAACGGGAAAGTCATTTCTTTCAGCGAGCCTGGAAGCGATATCCAAGGCCAGAGTCGTCTTGCCACGACGTGGGGGGCCTGCCAGACCGTAATAGAAACCTTTCCGAATGCCGGAGAGGAGATGTTCCAGTCTGTCGAACGGAGCAATGGAGAACCCCAGCAGCTTGTCACCATCTCCCTTGGTGCGGTCGGTCATGTCCTTAATTTCGCGGATGGTTTCTTTTACAGGACTGATGCGCTTTTTAACTTTTTGTTTCTGTAACTCGATAAGAGTTTGGATTGTGCGGCTGCTGAAGTCCACGAAAGTCCTGATCCTTATACTGGCCCTTACGCATGCAGTAATCGGCCATTACACGCGACAATTTCAACATTTTATCGCGAAGGCTACTGTCCTTCAGGATCTCGACATAGGCCATCAACTGATCGGCCTCGGGAACCACGTCGCCTCTGAGCTTAGCAATTGCCTGTGCGACTTCGGGTGTGTGCCACTCTCTTCGCTTGAGCGTATCCTCTATGGTGATCCAATCAATGACTTGGCCCGGGATTTGAATCATCTCGTGCACTGTCTTGAAAATGATTCGGAAACTATTGTCTTTGAATACATCGGGGCTAAAGCCGTCGCTCAGTACCCGGCTGAGAAGGTAGCGGTCTTCCAACAACGCAACTAGAACTTTGGCCTCAATTTCCTTAGACATGGTTTATTACCGCCGTTAGAGAGCCGGAATCAAATCGCTGATCCGCCTTCCTGCTCGAAGGCCGGCTGTCGGCTTCTCGTGACCAAGGTACCATTCGGCAAAGCTAACTGTCAAGAAACGATGCTTCATATCGGCAAGGGCTTAATGACTTCTACCTGCCTACCTTGGGACCAGTTTATGAGGTGGTAAACCTCCAGCGACAGAATCTGTCCGCCGGATGCGGATCAGGTGGGGCGTGAAGGCATTCTACCCGGATGGACGGGTCTATCTCACGGGCGAAGCTTATGAATTCACCACGGTGCATCTCTTTGCAAGCGTACTCGCGCTAGTTCTCGGCTCAAACGTGCCATCTGAGTCGGGCATTCCGGTACTGAAACTATCACTTCCCTGGGGCGTTTGTTCGATGTGGTAGCCGACTATCATGGTCCAGGGAAAGTATCTCAGGGCCTTCACAAATCCTTCGAGACCCTTCTCACTTATATCGAACTTCTTGACTATTTCCCTTGCAGCGAGACCTGCCACCCGACCCCAGACCTTCTCATTGAAATGGTTGGCCGTCTCTGTACCGTATGCTTCCTCAAGATAAATGTACCAGAAAGCATCTACCACTCGATATTGCCGCATAAGAAAGTCGAGATACTCCCGTAAATCTCCCTTTTCCATTTCGTCGAATGTCATAGTCAGCTTCCGCGTGGTTTTGTTTTTCGGTCCCAAACCAATCTTGAAACAATCTGAGTGGCCTGTCAATTGTTCGTCAGGAATTGCAAACGCGGGACTCGTAACAGTTTAATTGCATGCGGCAACCACGTGCGCCTTTGCCATGCCACAGATGTTCTCCTACGTTACGAACAGTCAGCGCCCTTTCGCGCCAAAAAACACCGGCGGAACAGGCATGCGGAGAATCTACCCGGTTCGTAGCGAATCAACTTCAGAACTCTAAGACCAGACCGAAACCGTGTTTCGAATGGAAGCCGATTATCATTCCGGTCTCAATTCGATCCCCATGCGGACAGTGTTTTCAGGGTCCATTACACCGGCAAGTCTGTGTGAACGTTTCACCGACTATTGCTGTGTCCATCTTTGGCCCGTCATCTCGAAGACAGGCTCGACTGCGGAGGCGGATAGTGGCTGAAGACAATCAAGCACCATCAATATCGCAGTTATGCACTGACAGTTTGCCCATCGTGTTCAGGCAGTTCATGGAAAAGCACCACTCTCCTTGGTCTTATCAATTAGATGCAAGACCCTTGGCCATGATTCAAAGATGAGAGATCAAGACAAGAAACCACGGCATTGCATGGGCTCGCAGGGGTGCAGCACAGGCTGATGTTTCCGGTTTGACGATTCGGTCAGGACGGAGGACCTCACACCAGCGATGGTCGCTTCAGTTGATCGGGATGTTAATATTGTTCAAGGAATCTAAATCTGGTATACACCCCGTCTGAACCCAAACAATAAGTGTGAAAGGATCTGTCTCTTATGGCGAAGCTGTGCGTTATCCTCTTGGGAATTATTGCCTTTTTGTCTCTGACGGCGCTGGCCCCGGCCCAGCAGGGTCCGCAAAAATATCGACTTCCCGATCTCAAATCCATGAAGCAATTGACCACCAGCAGCTCCGATCACGCGCCCGACATCCCTGGCAAAGAGACCACCATGGATTTCTACTCAGCCCCCAGTGGCGACATGATTACGGTCTACTCGTACAACGGGAGGTCAGTGGCTTTTAGCGCCCACAACAACAGCGACATGCAGAAGACTTACCGTATTTTCATGGACTTGACAGGAGACGGCTGGTTCCAAGAAATAAACAGGGGGGTGCAGTGGCAGCTTCCCGCATGGGTCAGAGGGCTCAACCGATGACTGAAATGCCAGGAACTAATACCGTATGATAGCTTTCATAATTGTTTGAGGCAGCGGCTCATGCACGAGATGGCCATAGTACAAAGCATTATTGATATACTGGAGCAGCAGGCCAAGCTCCACAATGCAAAGAAGATCGTTCGGGTTAGTCTGGAATTCGGCGCGCTCACAGGAGTTATGCCCGCCGCGATAACCTTTGGGTTTGAGGTCCTTGCCAAAGGGGGGATTGCCGAAGGGGCCGAGATAGACATCAACATTGTTCCCATAAAAGTCTACTGCTTGGATTGTGGCAAAGAGATGGTCATGGACGTTTATCAACCCTTCTGCCCGGTGTGCTCTTCGGCCTCTCTCCAAATTATCCAGGGCCGTGACGAAATGCGGATAGCCTCGTTGGAGGTAGATGATTCTCCCGGCTAGGAGCTGAAGCAATCTCCGCATGAGCTGAGATTTTCACTCAGACATCAATTATCAATTTAGCCGGACACCAATTGAGGAGAAAAGACAATGAAATTAAAAGGGAAAAAGGCCGCGATACTTGCTGAGGATAATTACAACGAATTCGAACTCTGGATCCCGTACTACAGATTGAAGGAAGAAGGCGTCGTCGTTACCGTTGTCGGCTCCGGATCCGCATCGACCTATCTCAGTAAGCACGGCATTCCTGTTCAGGTTGATAAGTCGGCATCCGAAGTGACCGCGGACGGATTCGACGCGGTAGTGATCCCTGGTGGCTATGCCCCGGATAAGATGCGGATTCATCCGGAAATGGTAGGACTTGTCAGGGATGCGTTTAACAAAGGCAAAGTGGTTGCAGCGATCTGTCATGCGGGTTGGATGCTTGCCAGCGCGGGCATCCTCAAAGGGAAGAAGGCCACTTCTTACATTTCCATCAAGGACGACATGATCCATGCGGGGGCCCGATGGGAAGACTCTGAGATGGTCAGGGACGGCAATCTGATAACCTCACGCAAACCCGATGACCTGCCGGCTTTCTGCAGGGCAATCATCCAGGCTATGGAAGAGCAATCGTAGGAGTATCTTCCGGGCCGATGGAGTGGGCGACGCAGATCCGGGAAGCCCTTTAGACGACAGGAAGTGCTTCCCACTGACTTTTTTGAAAACTCCCGTTGTTTTCAACTCTTGCGACGTTGCGGTCGGGGGTGACCTTCTCCCCTCGGTGGTCGTTGACACGTCGTTGGAGGTCATATCGGAACAGGTGCGTGCGATGGAACCTGTTTCTATCATAGGCCGGGCGGTATTTGCCGACGGTGTCCGATCGGCCGAAGTCTGGGTCGATCCCGAAGCCGGGTCAATAGTCTCCGTCAAGGAATCGGACAGGGACGAAGACAATGGCAATCTCCTTTTTCCCGGTTTCATAGATGTTCACGTTCACGCGAGAGAATATCCCAGGCCAGACCCCTCGAACCCACAAGCTATGACACAATGGGAGGCGACCTGCCGCAAGGAAACTTTCCGAAGCGCCGGCATGGCTGCAATCAACGGCGGTGTAACCCTATTCGCGGCCATGCCGAATGACCCCGTGCCTCCGGACAATGCCGATGCATACAGGGAGAAGCAACTGGTCGCCTCCTCCTCTCAGTGCCCAGTTATCATGTTCGCAGCCATAACCGGACATTCAGAACCATGGGGAGACCTCCCTTACAAGGTGTATCTTGATATCGCGCCCTCTCCGGTCTCCTTCACGACCTGGGCCGATCTGGAAAACTGCTTTAGCCCGATACCGGGGGTGTCGAGTTTTTTTTCACGCGGAGGACCCGGAGACACTGAGGAAATTCAGAGGGGACGGACCTCGATGGAAAAACAGACCCCCGGAAGCCGAAATACGCGCAGTAGAAAAAATCCTTGAACTCACGGCCAGGTTCGGACTACACAGCCATATCTGCCATGTCTCTACGGAAAAAGCTGTGTCACTGATTTGCGACTATAATCGAGTGTCTGAAGATCGCGTCACCTGTGAGGTAACGCCGCATCACCTTTTCTTCAGCATCCGCGAGGGGAACGTCTTCGCGGCGGGGGCGAAGGAGATACCGGCATCGGCCCTTCTGGACTGTAATCCGCCCCTGCGTCCGGAGAGCGATCGACGCTTCCTTCTGGATGCCTTGAAGGACGGTGTCGTGGACCTGCTGGCGTCGGATCACGCTCCGCACACGATGGACGACAAGAGGAGTGGTTCGCCCGGCATGCCGCACCTGGACACCTTGGGCCCGTTCTCCGGATGGCTCATGAGTGAACTGCGGATTCCGGGCGGAACGCATAGCTGAGATTCTCTCGGCAGCACCGGCCAGACTATTCCGTCAAGATCTCGACTTGCCACATGGAGCCATCGAAACCGGATACGCCGCGTCGTTTACCTTGTTGGATACGACGGGTTCTACGCTGGTGGAAGGGGATCAGATCAAGTGGCGCGGGCCTTTGGGAACTCTCTGCGGGTGGTCCCCCTTCGAGGCCATACCCCTGCCTGCGAGAGTGGCTGGAACGGTAGTGAGAGGAAAACAATACGTTTTCTGAACTGATCCGACTCTCAGACGGCTTGATGATGGCGCTCTGCGGGATGACGAGCCGCTCGGTGAGCCGGTTTCAAAGCCCCATGCAATGCCGCTGAAGTCGATTTTCGAGGTGAACGAGGATGAACTTTCAAAACAGAGATATCATCTCCATGAATGATCTGACTCGGGAGGAAATCGACGAGATCCTCTCGAAAGTCGAAACCGTCCGAAATCATCCGGAAAAAAAGAGTCTATGCAAGAATAAGGTCTCGGCCATGCTGTTCTTTGAGCCGTCAACCCGGACTCGCACTTCTTTCGAGGTAGCCATGCGCAATCTCGGGGGCGAGGTCGGCGGGTTCTACGATGCCAATATCACCTCCACAGTAAAAGAAGAGTCTCTGTGGGACACGGTCAAGATGCATGACGGGTACGGCTTTGACGTGATCGTGATCAGGCATCCGCTGAAAGGGACAGCCCGCTTGGCTGCCGAGGCTGCCGAAATTCCCGTGATCAACGCCGGGGACGGTCCGAATCAACACCCCACCCAGACCCTACTGGATTTGTACTCCATCAAGGAGACCCAGAACAAGTTGGACGGGCTGACCATCGCGATGGTTGGAGACTTGGTTAACGGCCGCACTATCCACTCCCTGACCGAGGCTCTGTTGAAGTATGATAACTGCACTATGTTTTTCATCTCTCCCCGTGATCTGGCCATGCCGAGATCCTTGATAGACAAGTGCAGCAAAGCGGCCTCGTCTAGAGGTGTTAAGTTCACTGAGGGGAGTCGGATAGAGGAGTTCATCTCTGAGGTGGACGTCCTATATATGACGAGAATTCAGAAGGAGCGATTTGAGGACCGAACCGCCGTCGCGGAAAAGTTGAGGAGCATCTACCGGCTTGAAGCGTCCATGCTAAAAGAGGCAAAACCCCACATGAAGGTTATGCACCCACTCCCGCGTGTGACCGAGATCGCCCCGGACGTAGATCACACGTCTCACGCCTACTACTTCCAGCAGGCCCGAAACGGGCTTTTCGTGAGGGAAACACTGCTTGCGCTGATCCTGGGAGCCGTCAGATGAGAGAAAGATCGATCACTATTGCAAAGATTCAGACAGGAATCGTTATCGACCACATACCTGCGGGCAAAGCTCACCTCATCTCACAGGTTCTTGGGGTTGAATACGCTCGCACGGGAAACCGGAGACATAATAGCCATCGGAATAAACTTCGAATCTCCGTCCATGAAGAAGAAGGACATAATAAAGGTCGAAAACCTGAGCTTCACCCGCGACATGCTCAACGTGGTGGCGCTCATTGCCCCGTTTGCTACCGTAACGCGAATCGCTAATGGACAAGTCATAGAAAAACACAAGGTTCAGATCCCGAATAGCGTCGGGGATATTGTTGTGTGTCCGGATCGGTTCTGCATAACCAATCACGAAGAGGTCCCCGGCAAGTTCCTCATAGTGAGCTCAAGACCCGCTTACATTAAGGTGCCACTACTGCGAGACGGAGTTTTTCGGACCGCTGATCAGGTACAAGGAGAAGACGTAGAGGAGCGAGTCGGCAGGCATATGGACGAGGCCAGAACAGGCTTAGGCCCTCGCAAACTGAGGCTTGTCCCTCTTCAGCATTTTCGCGAGAGGTGGAGAGGGGGTCTTGTCTTCCCCCTCCCCTCGTAGTCCACGCGGGACAGCGTTGAGCAAGCCCGCACAAAACGATTAGTACATGCCACCAGGAGGCATACCGCCACCGGGCATAGCGGGCGCTTCTTTCTCTTTGGGCTTCTCGGCAATCATGACTTCGGTGGTCAGCATGAGGCCCGCAACTGAGGCGGCATTCTGCAAAGCCAGCCTGGTCACCTTCGTGGGATCGATTATGCCGTTCTCCATGAGGTCTTCATAGACTTCCTTCTGCGCATTGAAGCCGAACGCTCCTTCTTTGGACTTCACCTTGTCGACGACTATTGAGCCGTCTTGGCCGGCATTAGCTGCTATCTGGCGAAGAGGCTCTTCCAGAGCACGGCGAACGATCTTTGAACCGAAACCCTGGTCGCCTTCCAGTTTCAGCTTTTCTACTGCATCAAGGCATCGCAGATAAGCCACGCCGCCTCCCGGGACTATGCCTTCCTCGACGGCAGCGCGGGTAGCGTTGAGAGCGTCCTCGACCCGGGCTTTCTTTTCTTTCATCTCGGTCTCGGTCGCTGCGCCAACGTTGATGACTGCCACGCCGCCGACCAACTTCGCCAGTCTTTCCTGAAGTTTTTCACGGTCGTAGTCGGAGGTGGTCTCTTCGATCTGGGTGCGAATCTGTCTTACACGGCCCTCGATCTTTTCTTTTGCGCCGGAGCCGTCGACGATGGTGGTGTTGTCTTTGTCAATGGACACTCGCTTGCAACGGCCGAGATCATTAAGGGTTACCTTCTCGAGCTTCAGACCAAGATCCTCGGAAATGACCTGGCCTCCGGTCAGCATCGCTATGTCCTCGAGCATGGCTTTGCGACGATCGCCAAAACCGGGAGCTTTAACCGCGCAAGCATTGAGGGTGCCTCTCAACTTGTTTACCACGAGTGTAGCGAGGGCTTCTCCTTCAACATCCTCAGCAACGATGAGGAGCGGTCTGCCCATCTTCGCTACCTGCTCCAGCAGCGGCAGCATGTCGCGCATGTTGGAGATCTTCTTTTCGTGAATCAGGATGTAAGGCTCGTCCAGTGAGACTTCCATACGCTCGGGATCGGTCACAAAGTATGGGGAGAGATACCCGCGATCGAACTGCATGCCCTCGACCACTTCCAGGGAGGTCTCCATGGCCTTGGCTTCTTCAACGGTGATGACGCCCTCTTTGCCGACTTTTTCCATGGCTTCGGCAATGATGTTGCCGATGGTGGAGTCGTTGTTAGCGGAGATGGTGCCGACCTGTGCGATTTCCTTCTTGTCCTTGGTAGGCTTGGAGAGTTTCTTTCAGTTTCTTCACCACGGCTTCCACCGCGGCGTCGATTCCTCTCTTCAGATCCATGGGGGAAGCGCCTGCGGCAACCATCTTGATGCCTTCACGGTAGATGGCCTGAGCCAGAACAGTGGCTGTGGTGGTACCGTCGCCGGCGACGTCGGAAGTCTTGGACGCGACCTCTTTGAGCATCTGGGCGCCGAGGTTCTCGAACCTGTCTTCGAGTTCGATCTCTTTTGCAACGGTCACACCGTCTTTGGTGACGTTGGGCGCGCCCCAGGATTTCTCCAGAATCGCGTTACGGCCCCTGGGACCCAGAGTGGACTTCACGGCGTCGGCCATGATGTTGACCCCTTTGAGGATCTTGTCCCTGGCCTGTTGTTCGAACATTATAATTTTCGCGGCCATTTATTTGCTCCTCCTTGAAATGTGTCGTGTCTTGAATGTGAAACTTGAGTCGGAATTCGCAAGTGCGGCGGTCATGATTCGACCAAGCCCAACACGTCGTCTTCTTTCATGATAAGGTACTCGGTGCCTTCAATTTTTATTTCCGAGCCCGAGTATTTTCCGAAGAGAATGGTGTCGCCCGCCTTAAGTTCCAAGGGAATAATTTTGCCGTCTTCCGTGCGTTTGCCCTGACCCGACCGCGATAATTTTGCCCTGCTGGGGCTTTTCTTTTGCGGTGTCGGGAAGAATTATGCCTCCCTTGGTGACTTCCTCCGATTCAACCCTCTCTACGAGGATTCGATCATACAGAGGACGAAATTTCATCGTTCTACCTCCTGGCGTAAGTTAAGGTTATAGTGCTCATGCTTGTTAGCACTCTATACTAGTGAGTGCCAATAACGACAACAATTGTCAACCCCCTTGAATCAAACAAAATCTGCCACTCACATCTTCTTCCCGGAATAACTGGTATAATTCCTTCTTACCCCGTATCCTCTCTCCAGGACTTTTTTCAGGAGTAGATTCATGAAGAAAGGCGTTCCTTGCCCCAAGTGTGGGCAGCTTGTCTCCGTCTACAGAAATCCCATCCCCGCGGCCGATGTAATTATCCGCGTCGGTCAATCCATAGTCCTCATCAAGCGAAAAAATCCGCCTCACGGGTGGGCACTGCCCGGCGGTTTCATCGATTACGGCGAGACCGCGGAGCACGCGGCTCTCCGGGAAGCAAAGGAGGAGACGGGATTGAATGTTGAGCGCCTGGAGCTGTTTGGGGTTTATTCCGCGCCCGACCGAGACCCGCGGTTTCACACGCTCAGCATAGTTTTCACCGGCCGGGCTAAAGGGGTTCCAAAGGCAGCGGATGACGCGGCCGACATCGGTCTTTTCGTGCAGGACACCCTTCCCTCGCCTCTGGCTTTTGACCACGCGAAGATCCTCGAGGAATTTTTCGCCAGGACGAAATCAGGTGAAACAGGCTGAAACTTTTTTTCGTCCGGAAATGACCGCAAGAGGACCGGCCTGCCTTGGTTGCAAGTCACGGGTGTACGGGTTATCCTTACTACTAAGAATAAGACTTGAGGTTTCTTATGATTGGTATTTCAAAACTGTATTGCGGCGCGGTGGAGGCATCTGATCCCTTGCGCTACGGCCGCCATTCCAAAGATCTCCCCTCACACCTGTTGCAGTTTTCGGCTGACAAGAAGCCAGTTGTGGTTTGGAACGTGACCCGCCGTTGCAACCTTCGATGTGTTCATTGTTACTCCCAGTCTGAAGACCGCGGCTACAGCGGAGAACTCTCTCTTGATGAGGGCAAGAGCCTGATTGACGACCTCGCAGGGTTTGGATCTCCTGTCATTTTGTTCTCGGGCGGGGAGCCCTTGATCCGTCCTGACATTCTCGATCTCGATCAGGTACGCAACACAGCAAGGGAGGCGAGCTGTCCTGTCTACAAACGGGACGCTCATCACCCCCGCTCTGGCTGAAAAACTCAAAGATATCGGTTTATCTTACGTTGGTATCAGCCTGGACGGTCTTCAAGAGACCCACGACGCGTTCAGAGGCTTTTCCGGCACATTTGCACGAGTTATGGCAGCAATCAAGAACTGCCAGGATGTCGGGTTGAAGGTGGGCTTGAGATTCACGATCAACAAACGGAACTTTCAAGATATCCCCGGAATCTTTGATCTTGTGGAGGAAAAGAGAATCCCGAGGATCTGCTTCTACCATCTTGTATACGCGGGTCGCGGCACTGACCTCATAAACGAGGATTTGGATCACGACTCGAACCAGAGAGGTGGTCGATCTCATTCTGGACCGCACCAGGATGCTTCACGACAAGGGACAGCCTGTGGAAGTCCTCACTGTGGACAACCATGCTGACGGCCCGTACACGTACATGCGGCTAATGAAGGAAGATCCGAAGCGGGCCGCTGAAGTCTTACAGCTCCTTCAAATGAATGAAGGGAACAATTCCGGCCGCGGTATCGGCTGCGTTTCCTGGGACGGCTCTGTTCACCCGGACCAATTCTGGCGCCACCACAGTTTTGGAAATGTCCGGCAACGCCCGTTCAGCGAGATTTGGACCGATCCTTCCGATGAGTTCTTGATGAAGCTCAAGGAGAAGAAAAAGCATGTGAAGGGGCGTTGTGCCAAGTGTCGTTGGTTGGACATCTGCGGGGGAAACTTCAGGGTGCGGGCAGAAGCGATCTCCGGCGACGTGTGGGCACCGGACCCGGCCTGTTACCTCACTGATGAAGAGATTGGCTTGGAATAAGATTCACCGCGGAGAGCGCAGAGAACGCAGAGCCTGTTTTCCCCTGAATTTCTCTGACGTATAGGACAGCGCATTCACGTCTTTTACAGTGAACCCTACAAGGCCTGACTGAGCACCTCAGGAGCTATACGCTGATTTGAAGGCATTTTTCCACTCCGCGCTCTCCGCGCACTCTGCGGTGAATCATTCTCTTCCACAGCCTTTGTCGGAACGATGATTCCGAGGCAAGTATAGCCATGCTGTACGGAGGCCACGTCAAAGCCCTCGATGATATCGGGTACCTTCAAGATCTGAAATTTGATCTGGGCGAAGTTGTCCTTCGAAACGCGGAATCGCGCGCTTATTGGCTCGATTCAGGGATTACAAATAAGTTTGATTCAGGCTTTTTTCTCATTGCTCACGGCCCTCGCGAAGGTCCCCCAAATGACATCAAGCACTTATGGGAGAATTACTATCCAGCGCTCCAGGAAACCGTCGGCGTATTGCATCGGCTGGGAATAGAATTCCTCACCATACATATGTGGCTGGATCCTCGTTTTGTAGGCTCGGAGGCACGCGAGGAGAAGCAGAGTCTTTTGAGGGCCGTCTGCGCCTATGGCCGTGAAAACGGTGTGCTCATAAGTCTTGAGAACCTTTCCGAAACGGCAACAGATCTGGGACCGATATTGGAGGCTGTCCCGGATCTCGGCCTCACGTTGGACGTAGGGCACGGCCAACTTCTGACGGACATTAACACGTCGTTCGACATCATCGAAGATCTGTCCGCGTCCATAAAGCATATTCATCTACATGACAATCGCGGTGGCCAGGGTGTGAAGGATGATCTGCATCTCCCATTAGGAGAGGGAATCATTGATTTCCAGGGCATATTTGAAAGGCTGGTGAAGAAAGGTTACGACGGCACCGTGACCCTGGAACTGGAGAAAGAAGTTCTGGAGTCTTCGAGGAAAAGAATCCGTCAGATTGTCTGCGATATTAATGGCCCAGGCAATCGTCCCGGTAAGTGAAGCCGTCGCGGCTCGGTCACGTGGACTGTTTCGCGTTATTCTCCGCTGTAGCTGCTTGACCGAGGTACCGACGGCGGGGCATTTCTTGAGGAGCGGAAAATAAGGTCTTTTCCAAATTGGGGGTCGCAGCTCGGTAGCTGGACTTTGAACGAGTGTGTACAGACTGTATGCTCTTGTCAGAGGTTACGCGCCCGTTTCCAATGGTCTCAAGCGCACAAGAAGAGGAGAGCAAGTCAGATAATGCAGTCAATTGGCTACGTCGCCGTGGTCGTCAGGGACTACGACGAAGCAATCAAGTTTTACGTTGATACGCTAGGATTTGATCTCGTCGAAGACACGTACATAGAAGCCCAGGACAAGAGATGGGCGTGCTCGTTGCTCCTCCGGGCTCAACAGCAACGAAGGTATTGTTGGCGCGTGCAGTGGGTTTGGAGCAGTCGTCACGAATTGGCAATCAGACAGGAGGCCGCGTCTTCCTCTTTCTGCACACTGATGACTTCTGGCGAGATTTCAGTGGTACAAGAGCAAGGGTGTCGTCTTTGTTCGTGAGCGTTCAGAGGAGAGCTACGGCATCGTGGCGGTGTTCAAAGATCTTTACGGCAATCTTTGGGATCTGTGCAGCTCAAAGGGTGAATGTTCGTCCCACTATGAAAAAGACCCTTAAGCCGTCATCGAGCGGGCACTCACCAGCCAGGGCCTGCCGCTGATGTCGAACGTTGGCGCCCTACTGAATGCCAAGTGCTTGTGGGCACCGCTATTCTTCACGAAGGCATTACCGGTATGATGCAACTCGGCATTTTAGAATGTTATCTCCTGCTTAACAGGGCGATGGCCTTCGTCTCCTAAGGTACACGCTTGGCTCCACCCACCGGTACCATCGTGAAGACGACACTCCAAAATGCCTCGTAGATCTTTCCTGACCATCATCCCTCTTGCCTGGAGGCCAGTCAGGGCCATAGACTCTGGATTAACGTCAATAATATCAGCGCACTAAAATCTATACGGTGAACCGGGATTGGTTGTTAGCAAGTGTCGGCTGTGCTAGATTGCCGGCCATGCCTGCTGATCGACAACATGGAGAAACCGTTCAGGGCGCGGTCGTTCGCGTTGCCTCCGAACCGAAGACGGCCCCGCGGCGGGACATCTTTCCGAGGGCTGGAGATTTCACACGACGGTCACAGTGACCGCGTGTTTCTTATGTTTCCTGAATTTGCAGGCGAAGACCTCTATGGTTTTCCTCTCCTGTGTTGGTCGGGTGCGACGGATTGCTGCATTCAATCTTCAATTAAACAATCGGCTCGACGATCGGAGCGTCATTTACACTGTCACTCCGGATAGCCAGGTTGTACTGGAACCCTTTCGCCTGGTGAGTGTTACCGAAGCGGTGGAGGCCGCTGGGTGCATCGATCCGCCGACATAAGGTACCGTGTGGGCTCGGGTGAACCTTTCTGGATGGCCAAGGGGCGCCTCATTCATTCTCTTTTGGACTGCTTGCTCTACAATCATGCGGAGTCGTGGGACCGCATTTTTCCGGAAGCCTACCAGGAAGCACTCCCCGCTTTAATGGCCGTGCTCCCAGGCTCCGGGATTTTTCCCGATCAGAAAGAGTTTGAAAAAGAAGCCACGACCCACTTCAACAATCTGAAATCGTGGCTAAAAAATGAGCGCGCAAGCTTTTCCTCGTGGAGGTTGAAGAGGATCGCATGTCCACGAGATGGGGATTGAAAGGAAGAGCCGACGCTCTTCTGCACAACGGAAACCGCATGGCAATCCTGGAACTCAAGTCTGGGAAATTTCCCGCGGAGGAACATCGCCTTCAGCTTCAGGCTTATTCTCTCCTTTTCACTCCGGACGGAGAAAACGGCGCGCCGGATGGCTACCTCCTCTATTCAGCTTCGGGCAGGGTTGAGGCACTGGCCGGCGCGGGAAGCGGAATCGAACGAACAATCCTTGAAGGACGTAACCGAGTAGTTGCGTTGAAGCACTCATACACGCTTGAAACCAACCCGTTCGGTGAACATGACTGCCCGCGGTGGAGGTCGGTGTTTTTCCAGGGCGGCCTGTAGCCGTTTTTTCGGAAATCCTACCGGAGAAGGCGAGCCCCTTTTGAAGGGGGCTTACCGAGATTACTACGACCGATGGCTGAGGCTTCTATCCCATGACGCATGGGTTGAAGAGGGAGAATTCGCCCGGGTGTTGGATGGGCGCACCCTTGAAGAACGAGTAGCAGAAGGCACCACCTTCCCGGTCTTGGATATCAGCCTTGTGGTGAGAAACGAAGCTCCCCAGTCGGCGGAGACAAATGATCGCGAAACAGTTTACAGACCCGGCCAGGTTGTCGCTACCGTAGCGCTCCAGGACACGGTTGCGGACGTAGGTCCTGGAGAAGAAGTTCTCCTTCATTGTGGGGACCCATGCAGCCCTGCCGCGATGCGTGGTCGCGTGATTGATTCCGAAGAGACGGGAACGCTCGTGAGGCTCAAGGTGCCGTTTGCTCCCTTTTCTTCCGGCCCCCCTACCCTGAACCAATTGCCGGCATTCGACAGCGCTCTGGGCTGGTTCCTCGACAAGGTTCCGTTTTCAAGAGGCCGTGACGTGGCTCGGCACGCGCTCTTCCGGTTTTTGGAAAAGGCCGATCCCGCGGTGGTCGCTACTGTGGTGGGCACACCGCCACCGGCATCGACCGAACCGCGCGGGCCTTCCGGAGAAGAGCTTCCTCCACCGCTGAGCCTGGAGCAGGCCGGCGTTAGCCAAAAGGAATCAGAGGAACCGCAAACAGGGAACCATCCCTCTGAGGATCTTTGTTTCTCGGAGGGACTGCAAAGTGAATTGAACCAAGACCAGGAGTCGGCAGTCAGAGCGGCACTGGACTGCGAGACCTTCCACCTTGTTCATGGGCCGCCGGGCACGGGCAAGACGAGAGTGCTGGCGCGGCTCATCCGCATTTGTTTGGACCGTGGAGAACGCGTGCTCGTTGCCTGCCCCACCAATGTGGCTCTCGACCGAGTGCTTATCTCGCTAATGAATCTGGGGGTCGGGATTTTCTCCGAATCGGGGGCAATAGGAATCTTTCGACTGAATTCCTCGATGCGGTGGAAAGATGTGGGAATCCCCCTGTACTCCTTGAGGAGCTTGGAACCAGGGAGAGGAATTTCAAGCGTTTCCGGCAACGAGTAGATGAAATGAGACTGATAGGGGCCACCGCATATCAATGTGCCGCCCATCCCTTTTTTTTACGCCAGCAATTTGACCGTGTAGTAATAGACGAAGCCGGTCAGCTCGATGAGCCGTCAACCCTGGGACCGTTGACTTTCGCTCGAAAATTTATTCTTGGTGGCGATCATCTGCAGCTTCCCCCCGTCGTGAAGGCACGCGGCCAGGATTCGGATTCGAGCGTGGATGCAGGACTCGGCCAATCGCTTTTCGAGCGTCTTTTTTCCTCCGCGCCTTCGTCGCAGATTTCTCGTCTGCGCATGCAGTACCGGATGAATCTTGAGGTGCAGTCAATTTCGTCGCGGCTTTTTTACGGCGACTCCGTTCCCGTCTCCCGAGGCAGCAGGGAGGCGTCTGAAGATTGACCGGCAGGCATCCGGAGATGCACAGATTGAGCAGATAGTGTCTCCGGGAGTGCCGGTAGTCTTTGTGGATGTGCATGGCGGCGACACGGGGAAGTCCAGTCCCAAAGAGGCGGCAATAGTTTGCAAGATTGTTGAGAGGCTCCTCGCGTCTGGTGTGCCCTCACATGAGGTTGGAATTATTACGCCTTACAAAGCCCAGCAAGCTCTCATTCGTAAACGCCTCTTGAACAATAGACGCGGCAACTTGCAGTCCCTGTCTGTCGATACTGTGGATCGTTTCCAGGGAGGGGAGCGCGAAGTTATAATATTGTCGCTGGCTCGCTCAGACGCTGTGACCTCGTTTTTGGCCGATCCGAAGCGCCTGAATGTATCTTTGAGCAGAGCCCGCTCGAAGCTTATTCTCCTGGGACGGGGCAGCGTGCTGGAGGAGCACCCGCTTTTTTCATCCATTTTGGATTGTGTGG
>CAWBBA010000020.1:0-153906 GCA_963786905.1 uncultured delta proteobacterium
AGACGATATACTTCGCTCTTCTCGGGCCGTTCCCGTTGGTTCTCAGATTCGATGGGCAGATCTTTGCCAAGAAGCCGCAGGATTGTCTCCGCCAACTCTTTGACAGAAATCTCTTGGCCGGTACCGACGTTCATGACTCCACCGATCGCATCCTGACAGTCCGCGGCCATTACGAATGCCTCGACCGTATCGGCAACGAAGTTCAAGTCCCGAGTGGGCTCGAGATTCCCAAGGCGTAGCACGGGTTCTTTGAGTGCCTGACTTATTATCGTGGGAATAATTGCCCTGGATGACTGCCTCGGCCCGTAACAGTTGAAAGGGCGAACGGTTGTGACGGGCAGTCCGTACGACAGATGAAAGGCCTCGGCCATCTTGTCTGCCGCTATTTTGCTGGCCGAATAAGGAGACTGCCCTTGTAGAGGATGCGTCTCGTCGATGGGAACGTATTGGGCGGTTCCGTAAACCTCACTGGTCGAAGTATGCACCACCACTGCGACATCGGCAGTAACGGCTTCGTGAAGCACGTTCAAAGTCCCTACCACATTTGTTTGCACGTAGGAAAGAGGGGCACGGTATGAATAGGGTATGGCGATCAGAGCTGCCAGATGGAAGACTGTGTCAACTCCGCGCATTGCATCGTGTATGGTATCGCGATCTCGCACATCACCGAGAATCACCTCGATGGAGTCTTTCGCAGGTGAATTGTCTAGCCATCCCCATGAATTGGATGAATTGTATCGGATGAGCGCCCTTGTCCGGGCCCCCAGCGCTGCAAGCCGCTCAGCAAGATGACTGCCGATAAAGCCGCCGGCCCCGGTTACCAGGACCGACCTTCGTCTTAAATCCGGGGCGGGTTTCACAGCTCCCCTTTCGCAAAATCAGTTAATGCCCTTTCGTAGTCCTCCGGCCTTCCGATGTCTTGCCAATACTCCCGGACGGGGAAGCTTACCACCCGATAGTGTTCGTCCAGGAGGCGCCTGACAAGATCAGGTATGTCGTAACGCCGCCCCTGCGGGACCAAGCCACAGACCCCTGGATTGAGCAGGTAAATGCCGGCATTGATAAACTGACTGATAACCGGCTTTTCAGAGATTCCCGTGATTTCAACCCCGTTGCTCTCAATCACTCCATAAGGAACCTCGATGTCGTACTGCTTGACGGCAATTGTCATGTCGGCCGCGTGATCTTCATGGAAATTCAACATCGCTCGGAAATCGACTGAAGTCAGCACGTCCCCATTAATTACGAGCAGCGGATCCCGGCAGTCAGCCAAACGGCACAACGCCCCGGCTGTCCCGAGAGGCTCGCATTCTCCCACGTAACTCATATGCACTCCGTGCTCCTGTCCGTCACCGAAATACTTTTCGATAACCTCCCCTTTGTAGTGGGTGGTGACGTGCACGTTGCGAATTCCTGATTGCCGAAGCTGGCCTATTATCAATTCCAAGAGGGGCTTGTCACCGACCGGGAGCATGGGCTTGGGAAGAGCCTCAGTGAGCGGCCGCAAGCGATTCCCGAATCCTCCTGCCATGATCACGGCTTGTAGCAAAAGCTCCCCGGCTTCAACCAGGTCGCGGAACAACACCAGATCCACCAAACGCTGGTGGTCGTCAACCAGAGGAATGTGCCTCAGGAAGTCCTTTTTCATAGCCTGCAACAGCTCAGTCTCCGAGGTCCCTATCAGGGCCGTGACAGGCTTCGGATTGGGCTTGCAGGTCCGATTCTGTAGAAGGTCCTTAACCTGAGAATCAAGGTCAAATGCCGCCAGTATAGCTCGCCGAATGTCCCCGTCAGTCACCGTTCCCAGAAGGTGGCCTTGCTGGTCTACCACAAGAGCAATCTCTTTGGAGTTGCGATCTATGCAAGCCATGGCCTCTCTGATGGAAGCGGTGGGAGGAATGCATAAATCGGAGAGGTCGTTGTACATGATGCTCTCTTTTGTCAGCCGAGCTGATCGAACCTGTGCTTGCAACGTATGCGCTCGGCTCCCGCCAATTCGGTGACCAGGTTCTCAACCCGTCGCAGCAATATGTTCGCGCCTCCGCAGTTGGGACAGATTTCTTCGTGGCACAGGCAAATCTCGTGACAGTCCCCGCAGATCCGACATATTCCGCTTTCTCTGACCACGACTGAATCTCGCAGGAATTTGCTCCTTATTCTGCGCTCTCTACGTATCCATTTTTCGTAGTCCATGGCCTAGAGCCTAACGGAGTTGCTCAGATCCTCAAGAGACCCTGTGCCGTAACTTCCACTCGCCGTTGTCCTTCTTCCACAGATGAGGCGATCTGAACTTGTCGCACAATTGGTGAAACCGTTCCGGCTTCATGCCGATGTAGTCCATTACCTCGTTGAAATAGAGTTCGGGAACTTCTCCATCAAAACGGTGGACCAGCGCAACGCCTTCCTCGCGGGTAAGGTGTTTGTTGCGAATTTCCTGGGACGCGTCATAAGTGGCCCTGCCAATACCGAATTTGATATAAGTCGTGTAGTAGTGCAAATCGTCGATCTTGTCGTCGATACTGTTGTATTTGCTATACGTGCCCGGTGACCGGAATGGCCGCGCCTGAAAGCCGGTGTGCTCAGTCGCGTAGTAGTAGGCTTCCTGCGGAGTCCACTTGACATAATAGCCCAGATAGTTGACCTGTATGGGCGTGCTTTCCATCTCTCTGTAATCCAGTGGCAAGTAAGCCATGAGGTCTGCCAAATCCAAGCCCCACCTGTCTACCAGCTCCCGTATGGATACGCCTCCGAGGTAGATTTCCTCGAGGTTCTCCATGGTATAGTGGGATTTGTCTCGCAAAGAAGTTTCGTTGTCCGCAATGGGATTGCCGTATTCCGCTTCATTTTCCCCATAGAACACCAGAGGCACCTGCCATTTAGCCGCAATCTTGGGCCCAATGTTCTTCTGTCCGAGAATAAAAGTCTGGAAGGGATGGAGTAAGTTTTCGATCCCGAGTCTTGTCAGAAGCGCTAACACCTTGCCATTCTGCTTAAACGTTATGTTGTCGAAGCCGCCGACGGTTGTCCAGTTGAGGTAGTTCTGAAGTCCGTAATCAGTGTAAAGTATAGGCGGCCAGGTAACCGTAAGGGGATGCATGCCGTACTTGTATTTCAACAGATGAGAGGCGTATGCGCTATCCTTACCCCCGCTGCCGGGAAAATGCAATCGTAGTGGCCGTCGCTCCGGCGGTGTTTGTCCAGCAGTTTCAGCAGCTCCTGTTCCCGTGCTTCCCAATCTGTGTGTTCTTTCTTTTCCGCATACCGACATGCGTCACATATCCCCTCTCCGTCGATGTGTAAGGTGGGCGCCTTTCTATCCGGTCTGTGCTTGAATTCGGGGTAAGAACTGGGTCGCTGATTTGACAGTACACACCGCTTGCAGAAAGACCACCTCTTTCGGAAGCCCGTAATATGCTTCAAGATCTTCGGGCATTCTCATGCTCCTCCAAGTTCCCGTCACTTTGCAACAACACCTTGATTCGTTCATAGATTCTCAACCCGTCCGGGCCACTCCGCTCGGGATGGAACTGAAAAGCAAAGACGTTGCCGTATCTGAGGCTCGAACAGAATTCAAGATTGCCGTACTTACTTGTTGAGATCGTTACCTCGGGGTTCTCCGGTATGGCATAGAACGAATGAACAAAGTACATGTACGTTCCGTCGCTCAGACCGTGCAGAGGAGTCCCGTTCCAGGGGTCTTCCGTGTCCGTTGGGAAATTTCCAGTGTTCTGAAGGTGTCCAGGCCTGAAGATGCCATTCCATCCTATGTGCGGAACTTTCAACGGACCACGAGGCCCATAGGGATTCTCGAATCGTACTACTGGACCCTTTACGATTCCCAGGCCTTTGTGCAGACCGAATTCCTGGCTCTCGGTCATCAGCAACTGTAATCCGAGGCATATACCGACTACAGGTTTTTCGGAGTCGGCCACGTCCTTGAGAGGCTCGACCAGGTCCAGCTTGTGCAGCGAATTCATGGCATCACCGAAGGCACCCACGCCAGGCAAAATCACTGCATCTGCGGACAGAATATGGCTTTTCTCGGAAGTGATCAAGGCTTGCATGCCCACATGCTCGCAGGCATGTTTCGCACTGAAAAGGTTCCCCATGCCGAAATCGACTATGGCCACTTGAAGCCGATGACCGTTCATATCTTGTCCGATCATTGAAGGCGGCAGTCCAGCCCGCAGTTTCTGAGGTGCGCTTTGAGCTCGGGTATAGAAGCATCCTGAATTTTCGGCCCCTGCGCACCCTTGCGAAGGAACTCGATGTTACCCTCTTCGTGGAAGTCGTCTCGGTTGAGTTGGCAGTGTCTAGCGCAATTATAGTGAAACATCGAAGCGATACTTACTCCGTCAGCCTTTCCATGAATCACCACGTCCGAAACGTGGTTCAGAGCGCCTGCTCCTCCGCTTGCTATAACGGGAACGGAAACCGACTCGGCTAATTCTTCTCGGTGAGTTCCAGATCAAAACCTTTCCCGGTCCCTTCCTGATTTATGGAGGTCACCAGCAGCTCTCCGGCGCCAAGTTCGGCGGCCTTAATAGCCCATTCAAAGGCGTCCAATCCGGTTCTTTCCCGCCCGTAGTCCGTGTATTGCTCGTACGTGCCGTCGCGTTTTCTGATCGCCTCGATTGACACGACTATTGTTGATGAACCAAAGGTTCGGGCAGCTTCGCCGATCAGTTCAGGTCTTCGTACGGCCGCTGTGTTTATGGCTACCTTGTCCGCTCCAGCCCTCAATATTTCACGAATGTCATCCAGAGTCCTCAGCCCCCCTCCCACCACCATAGGCACAAAAATCTCCCGGGCCGTGCGCTCAATGATGTGATTCAGGCTGTTTCTTCCATAAAGGCTGGCAACCGCGTCGACGTATATGAGTTCATCCGCGCCGTTCTCGTAATAGTGCTTAGCAAAATATTCCGGTTTACCAAGCACGCGGAGACCCTCAAAGTTGATGCCCTTTACGAGGTTTGGGCCTTTGATATCAAGCCGCGGTATGATGCGAACGCTCACTGCTGGGACTGGGACCTCTTCCTATCTACGAGCGTGAAATCTTCCGCCGGACTTCCGTTTGCCGGGCCGGAACCCCCGCGACCATCGCATGAGGAGGGACATCCTTAATTACCACGGCTCCGGCCCCCACAGTCGCTCCCTCGCCCACGGAGATCAACTGTCTGATGGCAGCGCCGCAACCAATGTGTGCACCGGCTCCTACCGTCACTGTGCTGGCAAGTACTGCGCCGCTGGCAATGTGAACGTGGTCACCGATCCTGCAATCATGCTCAACTATGGCGCCACTGTTGACTATTACATTACGACCGAGTTCTGCGCCTGCGTTCACTATGCATCCCGGCAACAATTGGCAGCCCGCCCCGACCTTTGCCCATCGGGAACAGAGCGATGTCGGATGCTTGATCGTGAGAGGCTCCAAACCCGCGGAAATCCCACGTTCGAATAAACGCTTCCGAGGCCCATTGTCTCCCACACCCCCGACGCCTACTACGAAAAACCTCGCGCCGTCAGCGATCAGTTGAGGCAAAAGTGAATCATCTCCGCGAATAGCAACGTCCAGCACCGCTTGACCCCAGCGGGAGTCGTCACGGTCGAGAATAACCAAAGATAATGGTGAATTACCCGCTCGCAGGCTATCGATCAAAACCTTTGCGTGGCCCCCTCCCCCGAATATGATGCACAGGTCCGCGGCATGTGCCGGCATTGATACGTCTCAAACCAACAAGTCCAGATTGATTACCGAATTCACATCAATGTCCCGACGGAGTTTACGTCCTATTATCAAGGTCAAGTACGCCGGATCAAGTCCCCCTGAACTGCGCCGCAGCGTCAGATCTTCCGCCACTATGGCTCGCCCTGCCGGAATTGGTCGAGCAGCCACAACAACCTTTCTGGCAACCACTCTCATCTCGAGTTCCGAGGACACCGGTGCCTTTACGCCGTCCCCCAGCGCGGCCTCGACCACCCGTACCGCTTTGACCATAGCCGCGAATTCAGTGGGATTCAAAGAAGCCTTATGATCCGGACCAGCCATAGTCTTGTCAAGGGTGAGATGCTTCTCGATGAGTCGTGCGCCCCTGAGCCACTGCCGCCAGAGCGACCTCAAAGCCTAACGTGTGGTCTGAAAACCCCACAGGATATCCAAAAGCCTGGGCGAGAGTATCCATTGCCCTGAGGTTGCAAGACGCCGGGTCGAGCAGGATAGTCCGACACGCAGTGAAGCAGGACCAAATTGATATTGCCCGCCTGTCTCGATGGTCCGCACTGCGGCCTCCACCTCACCTGAAGTACGGCCATTCCAGTCGAGAGAATTACCGGTCTTGCCTTTGAGCGCCACCTTGCGTAGCAAGTGGAATGTTAGAAACATCGCCGGAGCCAATCTTGAAGCATGGTACGTCCAGTTTCTCCAGAAAGTCTGCGCTTCCCTCATCGTGAGGTGTAGAGAGGAAGAGAATACCTCTCGCGTCAGCGTAGGATTTGAGTTCAATGAAATTCTTCGTGAGTCAGCTCCAGTTGCTTGAGCATGTCGTATTGGTTTAGATGGTCCCGTGTGTTACGGCGTTGATAGTCAGCCATCTCCGCGTCAGGGGTGACGAGTTTATCAGCTTGAAATGTCTGGAACTTAACAGCATCGGCTCCGGCTTCCAGCGCCGCTGAAACCAACTGTTTTGCCAGCTCAACACTTCCATTATGGTTGACTCCCGCTTCGGCGAGGATGAAACAGCGTTCATCAGGCCCTATTCGGAATGTCCCGATGCTAAGTGACTTCATTTCGGCGGCGATCCTTTAGAATCAGGTCTGCCAAGTACAGGTCCCAGGGAGTGTCGATGTCCAGCGAGCGTTCGACAGGCATGACCAAGGAGAACGTATTGTCCGTATAGAATGTTTTCTGTTCCACCAAGACCTCATAACGCGCCAGGTAAATGGCTCCGTTCAGGACGTAGACTTCGGGTAGATCCTGACGGCGGTCTATGGGCTGATCGAGTTTGATGAAATCCGTCATGCGACCGGCGCCATCTATCTGCTTCATCCAGTAAGGGTGGGCCTCGACCGGCGTCACGCTAACGATTGCATCCGCGCTTTTTTCGTGGATCAGCTCGATGGCTCTGTCGATGTCTTCAGGGATTCGCAACGGTGATGTCGGTTGGAGGAGCATTATCAGATCGGGGTGATAGCCTTCGTTCTCTTCCAACCAGAGCGCAGCGTGCAACACCGGCTCAATTCCGGGGGTGTCATCCTGCGCGAGGTCCACGGGACGCATGAAAGGCACCTCCGCACCGTGTCGACGAGCAACATCCGCGATTTCTGGCGACTCTGTGGAGACAATCACACGATCCAGCAAGGTGGCATCGAGGGCAGTTTCAATTGTCCATGCAATGAGCGGTTTACCTGCCACGAGCCTCAGGTTTTTGCCGGGTATCCCCTTTGAGCCTCCGCGAGCTGGTATGATTCCAACACACACAAGCCTTTGTGTTGCGCCCAACTGACTAACCTTATTGCCGGCCGTCTTGCGGTAGGTGTGAATCAGCGAAGGGAATTCGCGCTGTGTTTGGTGAGAGACTTGAAAGACAAGGAGCTTTCCAAGATCAATCAAGTCTCCGGTCGAATGAGTTCGTCTGCAATCTTCATGAAATCGCGGCCATATTCCGCCACCAGCTCCTGCTGACGTGCCAAGGCTTTTTGCTCATCGCCGGTGGATGGGCCTGGGGCAAGACTTCCCCACACTTCTGCGATTCCATCGGCCAGGGCTTCCGGGTCATGCGGATCAAAATAGATTGCTGCAGGCAAATTCTGTTCCCGATGAACCGGTATGTCTGACAGAAACGCGTGTTTGCCGAGCGCTCTTGCATCTTCGACCACGGTACTCCACCCCTCGAACAGTGAAGGTTGAATCACCGCTACACTGCCTCGAACAATTTGAATCTGATCCAGACGCGGCAGCAACCCTAGAATGTGAATTCTGCTTTGTATATTGTTGTCTTTGACAAAGGTGGTCAGACGAGGGAAGTGCTCTGGATCACGGTAATCAACGGTATTCCCAGTGCACACCACGTGGACGTCCACGGAGCGGTCTGCAAGTATTTTTGTTGCCTCGAAAACCACCTTGTGATTCTTATGCACCCAAAACTGGTTAGGCAAGACGAGGTAACTGGGAGGAAGATTGTATTCGGTGCGAGTTTTGACTGCATCTGACTCAAACCATTCCAATGCGGGAAAGGACCTGAAATGCAACACCCGAAATTTCTCATGATACCCGGGGAAAAAATGATCAAAGTCCGAAAGTGCGTCCTCGCTGCTTGTCACTATCAGTTTGGCTGACTCAGCTACCCTCAAAAAGATATAGTCCCGGGCGCGGCGTTGCTTCTTCGAAAAAAAGTCAGGGTAATGTTTGTGTTGAAGGTCCCAGACCCATGGCAACCATGGGAGACGGAAATCCTGGCTCATTGCTCTCTGGCACGGGAACAACAAGCTGACATCTTTTGCCCTCAGCTTTCGATCGAGACCGTTATCGACCTTGGTCTGGACGTAGACCTTTACTCTACTATCCGGCGCGGCCGCATCATATAGGTCTCTCAGGCTAGCTTTGACGCGGTTCATCAGCCCCGAACAAAGTGAAGCACTATTCGCCCACGAATAGTCACGAAACAGATCCACAAGGTCTGTTATCCCCTGGTATTGATTTTCTTCGAGACTACTCGTAATTCGCAGGAGAATTTCTGGCTGCTCATGAGTGGGGGAGGCTACGTAAAGCCCTCACCAGGTTGGAAATATAGTATATTCCTCCAATCCACTGGTCACTGCCAATGTGGGTTAGGCCGATTTTCAATTTATCTCACATTGACATGATGCAATATCTTCAAGCACCCACTTCGCGTATTCCGCAGCACCACGGACAAATGAGATTCTCGGCTCATATCCCAGTTGAGACAAACGAGTGATATCAGCTTGCCAGAAACAGCGGATCTCCGGCCCTCCGCACTTGTGAGAAATCGATAGTACAGTTTCGGCCGAGTTCGGCAACTAGTGTCTCGGCCACTTCGCGAATCGTAGTTGCGACCCCGTACGAAAGATTATAAGCTTCGGCAGAAAAAGCGGCGTGATCGGCCACGATTCCCAAGCCTCGCGCGACATCTTCAGCATGAACGAAATCCCGCGTCTCTTCTCCAGTACCTTGGAGGTTCACCACTTTATCCCACAATGCTTTACGCGATATGTCCCAAAGCACTTGTCGTTTCAACCCTGCGCCATAGGCCGAAAAGATCCTGACCGAGCAACCGCGGATCCCATAAATCGAATGAAACTCTTCGATGAGAATTTCGCAAATCTTCTTGTGAAAACCATAGGGTGAAATTGGGCACAGCGGAGCATCTTCATGAACGGGAAGCGTTTGCGGGTTGCCATAAACCGCCGCACTGGACAAAAGCAACACCTTGCAACTGGGCGCAAGTCGTCGCACGGAATCCATTACATGATAAAACACATCGACCGATCCCAGAAAATCGCTGGTAGGATCCTTGACCGACTCTGCCACCGAGGAAGGGCCTGCTGCATGAATAATCAAATCGGGCTTCACTGCGACGAGCGTGGCTTCAAACTGCGGGGAACACAAATCCGTGACGAGCAAATCGCTGATTGAGTTCGTCCAAGGAGCCGTCTCCAGGATTGGCGAACGACTCACGGCCGCTACCCTGCTTTTCCTGGCAACGAACTCGCGAACGATGTGCCTGGCCCAGGAACCCGTTGACTCCAGTGACTAGGACTGTTTCGTGCATAGATATGTGGCGCCGGAAATACTCGGCATTTGCTTGCTGAACGTGGCAGACATTTTGTCAAATGATTTGTTGGTCATATAATGGCGGCTCCATCGACGTCTTTACGGTTTTTCTGCAACAAAGCTATACAAGCGCCCGGGAGCATTGGTAAGCCTTGAGCGAAGAGTGGACAGTAACGCGAGCAGCCATCTTCCTACGAAGTGCTTTTCGCTGGCGAGGTGGCGTGTAGCCTTAGCACCGACTATGCGGGCCGCTGGTTGCGAACATATTTTTAGCCATTCATCATACGTCATTGGAGCATAATTAATGGGGTTGTCGTATGGTCCCAGGGTTCTGAGCAGCCGAAGGCCGCTTCCAGCGATAGCCGAAACGTACTCACGCAGGAGGTAAGCATTTTCACCGCCATAAATCCGATGTAGCGGATCCGCGTGCAGAAAAAGCTGTAGATCCTCGGGACTGCTAATCACATGGTCTCGTGTAGCGACGAAGCGCCCGCGAGGTTTGAGCACTCGACACACTTCGCGACAGAGTAAACCGAGGTTCTTGGCATGGTGTAAGACCTGTCGGCCGTGGACGAGATCGAATTCGTTGTCGCGGAACGGCATTTCTTCGCAGTAGCCCTGAACAACGGATAATGACTGGCCGGATTCCTTTGCCAGGCGGTGGATCGCTTCAGCTCCCACCAGAGAACTGGGATCAGGCTCAAGCGCGGTCACATTCCATCCAGCCTGCGCCAGGGCATAGCTGCTTATTCCGCGGCCTGCTCCGATGTCCAGAGCGGTTGCAGGAACGCTCGGCAGCAACTCGGTGAGGGCCCTCCACTCCGGGCTTTCTGCAAAGCGCCGGGCTGCTTCCAGTGGCGGATCATCAAAATAGCATGCTCTGACAAGCTCTTGTTGGTCAGCCTGTTGGCGCAGCCAAATTACCGCGTTTTCCCAGGTGGCATCGGGAATTGGAACGTACTGCTTTGATGAAATATCCTGCTCCTGCATCCGCGGGTGTTTTCCAGGTCAGCTCGGACAGGCGTCGCTGCCAGTATTTTTTCATGAGGGGCGGAAAGAATCGGTAGCACAAAACTCCAAGACTGGGCCGGTTAGCCAAATATGCGCCGCTGAACGTAAAGTCGAGCCGGGCAAGCTCCTGCGCCGCTTCTTGGTCGAAATAGCCCTGCACGGATGTGACTTGAAGTCCAACACGTGCCAGGCGCTCTGTCCATTCCTCCAGGTTCAGAGCATGATAAAAGGGTTGCCACCGTTTATATCCGTTCTTGGATTCTTCATCCAGTGGCCACCATTCGAAGTAGCGATGATTGAGCACGTTGAAAAAAAAGAAGCCGCCGTCCGCCAGTACTCGTGACACCTCAAATAGGGCTGCGTCCACGTCCTTAATATGCTCCAAAGCACTGTTGTTGAAAACGAGGTCGAAAGCGTCGTCTTCGTAAGGGAGGCGCTTAGATGCGTCACAGCCATCGAGGCGAGAATAGATACCCAAACTTCTTGCTGCCGCTATGGAATTCGCGTTAACGTCACAGCCGGCCGACACCCTTCGGTCGGGCCAGGCTAACGACGCAAACATACCATCACCGCAGCAATGGTCCAGCACCCTGCCCGTGACATCAAGCGTGGCCGCATACTCAAGCTCCGGAACTCTGCACAGCGCAACACTAGGCGCAAGTGTGTACCTTGTCCACAACAAACTCCAAAAACGACTTGTTCTTACCTTTCCCATTGTTTTGTCCATCTCTTGACGGCTGCTCCCAAGGAAACTTTCGGACTACCGTGGCCCTATTTCCAAGGCATCATCTTTCTAGGTCGGCCACCTCGGGCAAAGCTTCCGTTCTCGGGGTCACCTCGCACCGATAGAGCACGTTAGATGGTACATCCTCGGTCACTATAGACCCGGCTGCGATTACACTGCCCGTCCCGATGCGTACCCCCTTGAGGATTATTGCTCCAAAACTGATCCATACGTCATCTTCTATCACCACAGGTGCAGAAGACACTCCGGGCAGGTCCTTAGCAAGTCGAGGATGGCCTCTTTCCATAATATGGCGGAAGTGTCTATGTCTCTCGGAAGGGTCCATGGAATGCCGCGGTGCCGTCATGGACGTTGACATCGTGTGCGATCAATACTCTATTTCCGATAATTACAGATTCCATCGACCAAATCTCGCTGCGGACTCCTAAATAGCACCACTCGCCGATCTCGATCCGGCCACCATGAGCATAGGTCAACAGTCTTCCACGGATGAAGGAATGGGCCCCGATTTTGATTTGCTCTCTTAGCCCCAATAGGTTTTCCACAGATGCCTCATGGCTCACTACGGCAGTGGGGGACACATCCGCGACCGGACGCCGTCGGTTCAGGCCCAGGAGAGACAGCAAGCCAGGACCTAGCCGGCCGAAAGTTCGATTTGCAAGTTTCTGTTTCAGGTTTTCAACCATATTGAACTTTCCGGCTATGATTATCCCTGACAATTTCTCCTGAAAGCGAAAGCACGGAGACGCCTCAGAGCGTCTTCCACTTTGCGCTTCAACGTCATGGTTTTGAGACTTCTGAAATGGGTCTTTATCCGGGCAAACGCCGCGTTGTCCACGGACAAGTCACTGGGGAAAACCATGGGATTGGTTAGCACTTCGTGGTTAATCTCCCTGGACGAAGCCGCTAGAGGTTCCGGCAACTCACCGCAATGGGTTCCTGAGCCGTCAAATCCTCCCACCCATACGAGGGATTGTCTGGGATGCAATACTATGCCGCCTGCTCGGAACACTGACCACCACCAGAGTATGCCCCAGGAATCGTTTTGTCCTGAAATCCTTTGTTCCAGCATTTCAGAATAGGGATAATTATCATCCAGATCGAAAGCACGCCGGATCATCGGGTCACTGAATGCGTGGGTATGTCCGGTAGCGCTCCAGTCGAAGATTCTCCATGCCCTGTCCCACGTAGCCCAGCCCCATGTTGTGGTCAACGGCAAAAAGAAGGCGTCCGGTTTTGGCGAATGAACTACTGGGAACATATAGCCTGATATCTGGTAAACTTCGGATCGGTCTCGGTACTTGTCCAGGGCCTTCAACATATAGTCAAGAAAATCGGGCGCTACGGCGAGGTCATCTTCAAGCACGATCACCTGGCCATATTCAGCACAGAGCTCTGACACTCCGGAGACAATAGATCGGGCCAGACCAAGATTTTCGCGCCTCGCGATCATCTCGCATCCCAGGCGCCGTTGCCACCCTCTGACTACCTCTCGCGAAGCTTCGACTGCCGAATCTTGTGTAGGATTTTTGGGACCATCACAGTAAATATGTAATTCGCATTCGTTGAAGCGGCTGCACCTGACCAGAGTTTCCAGCGCAAGCCCCACATGCTTGGGCCGGTTATAGGAAAATAGTGCAATAGGTGTCTTGCCTTTACGCGACAGGGCCGGCCTCCTTGTCCTGTGCTAGCGGCATCATTTGCCTACACCAGGTCTCAAGCACCAGAGCTTTAAAGCTGAGGGGACAAATGGCTGCCCGCGGAAAAGGGCCTTCGGCAAGACGGCTTCCAACACTCTCTTTAAGCACGCCTGCCTGCACCAGGTAACCGCCTCGCAGGGTATCACCATAGGCAGCAAACAACTTGCAGTGCCAGTCCCACACCGGTGGGGTGAAGCCCTTTTTGGGCCTATTCATGACCCAATCCGGCAAAATCCCCTGCAGCGCATCCTTGAACCATGTCTTGGCTGGAAGGCCAAAATCTGATTGCCGTTTCCGCAGGCCTATGACCGTCTCGACTAAGCGGTAGTCGATGAGGGGTAACCGGAGTTCGATCGAAGAGGCCATGCTGAGGCGGTCTGCCTGGCTTATGCCATTTTCTCGCAAATACGAGTCACAAATCATCCGCGTGAGAGCCACATCAATTTCCGGCCGGGGATCAGGCAACGTGAAAAAAGTTGAGGCACTGCTCTCCAATTGTTCACGAAAGGCTCTCGCGTAGAATGATTGAATTTGTCGAGCTGCCATCTGGAAATCGCTGGTTAAGTCGCAAAAAAATAGTTGGTCCGAGGGAGACTGACGGTGAATTTGAAAACGCTGCCAGCCAGTTAGCAGGCCTCCACAAGAGCGGACCCACTGATGCAGGCTTTCGCGGGAAACGATTTGGGGATCTCAAATCCGAGATATGAGGCCATAGCGCTCTTGCCGTTCGAGATTATTGCTGCCTTGGTCCTTGATTGTCGGGCGGCTTCGCGTACCCAGGGGTAACCCCAAAAGAGTTCGTCTCCTCCCTGGCCCTGAAGCATTACAGGAACGCCAGATTCACGCGCCATTTTCATAACAGCGTAGTAGCCGTGTCCTGAGATGTCCGCAATGGGATCGTCTCGCCAATAGACGAGTTCAGGAAAGAATCTCACCATCTCGGCTGTATCCAGCTCGATGTCGTGAAAGGGCATGTCCAGATGGTCGGCCAGATCTCACGCGTCCTTCCGTTCATCTGTTTCAGGGCTACCGGAATAGCCGACACTGAACGCATGCATCACACCGGGATATTTCCGAATTGCCAGAGCCGCAATAGCGCTGGAATCCAATCCTCCGCTGAGGGCCACGCCCACGGGCACATCAGAGCGAATAATGAGTTCACTCACGGTCTCCAGTTCTTCGCGGATCTTGGTCGCAGGGTCGCCCTCTATGGGGGGAACAGCGTCCATCCTCCAGTAACACTCTTCCTTGAGGTTCCAGGGATTGATTTCCACCGTCAAGATATGGGCAGCATCTAGCTTCCGAACCCCTTTGACAGGAGTCTTGGGTTCGGGCACGTACTGATAGTGGAAATACAAATCAACCGCTTCAGTATCCAGCTCAAAAGGTACCAAGTTAGATCGGAGGAGGGCTTTCAGTTCAGACGCGAAAAGCAATCTGCCATCGGTCTGGTACAAATAGAGTGGCTTCTCTCCCATCCGATCACGGGCAAGAACAAGCCGGTCCAGCCTGCTATCCCACAGAGCAAACACAAACATGCCGCGAATGTGATTGAGGCAATCGGCGCCATATTCTTCATAGAGGTGAAGTATGGTTTCACAGTCGCTCCCAGTCCTAAACGTATGCCCTCTCCGCTTCATTTCCGCCCGGAGTTCTACAAAGTTATAGATTTCGCCGTTGGCTACAAGTACGAGTGAGCGGTCCTCATTATAGAGCGGCTGGGCCCCATGCGCGAGGTCGATGATGCTTAGCCGGCGCATGGCAAATGCGATATGGTCAGTTTGAAATGATCCCGAGCCATCCGGCCCTCTGTGAATCAATGCATCGTTCATCAGGGCAACACGGCTGTTGAGTTCGGAACTGAGGCCCCTTGCGGCTACTATTCCTGCGATACCGCACATGTGATTCAGCCCACTACTCGAAATGCGGCGGACCGCGCCTCAAGGTGACGCTGCCACGCAACGGCCCACTTCCTCACATCCGGTGTCGTGCCGTGTTTGCAGAACGTCGGTTCCATAGTGATGAAGCAGTTGTTGAAATCCATGAGCAGGGAACTTACTGAATCAGCCAAATCGGCAGGGGAGGTGGACAGTGGGAGCAACCCTGCATCGGAACAAGGTTTCACGAGTATCTCCACGATTGAACAAAAAGTCTTGCAGCATGTTGCCCCAACGGTCGGCCGGCATCAATTCCACCACGGCGCCCGCGTGGGCTGAAGGCAACAGCATATTGGAGCCGTGCACCCCTATGACGACATGACTGGCAGGCATAACGTTCGCACCATTTCCGTTCAATTATCTCGCTAATCTGTTCGGTTCGCAGGTCGGAAATCCACTGCGGGAGTCCGCCGGCTTTGCGAGACCTACAACAGCGAAAGTCCAAGACCGGCAAAAGATTGACGCAGTCTGCGTGCAAACTCCACGATACGTCTCGCTGTTGAACCGCCTTCCAACCCATCGCCGCGTAAGTTTGCGTTCTCAGCCTCCGGATGCGTGAAGCTGGAGTTGGCCTGCTGATGCCAGATCCGGTCCTCACGGTAGATGAACGTTACCTTTGGATTGCGAAGCCTGTTGTTCCACTCTTCAATCGGAAACGGGTGCACTCGCGTAAATTTCTCAATCTTGTAGCTGTCGGGATGGGGATGAGAAAAGGCGAGGCTCAACCAGGCCCCCTCAAGGCTGTCGAACTGCTGCCTGATTTTCTGTGCCACCCAATCGTTCCACTCGACGCCCCGTCGAACCGGCAGATCTAGGGTCCAGACTGCCGCAACGCCGTCGGGCACCATCCATCGTAAGTAATGGGGAACGAGCACAACGAGTTCCATCTCCCGGCACTGTTCCAAGTAGTGCTGAGCATTGAGAAGTTTAAGCAGACCATGACCGTATAACGTGTCCAAACAGTTTAGAGAACGGGTGTCTTCAGCGTCCGAAAGCTCTCCACTGTGAACCCAACGGCAGAGTTGACTCGTCGTGCGTAGGACTTCTCCAGCCACTCTGCAAACCAAAACGGAGAAAACGGATGGTGAACGGTCCCGGAAGCTTTGTCCAGCAACACGGGGGTATAAAGAGCTTGACCCGCAAACAGGTCCCCATAAAACTCTCGCCCGCACCCGGCGCAAGCCAAATCGGCTAAATTGCGCATGCCTGGAATGTACCAGCCCTTTGCGGCAAGGCCGGTATGGCAGACCGGGCAATTGTAAGCTGTTCCCTCAGGTATAGGATGGAGGCGAATCATGATGTCATACGTCCGGTACTGTGCCTCCTCAAAGATCTGTATCGCTTTCCGTGCAATACGGGCGGCGAAGCCAACTAGGCCCGCTCAACGAGCCCGAGATGTCCCGAAATGACTAATTAGCGTGCGCCCGTTACCTGAGATTCCGCGGTACAGAGACAGTGAGGTCGGTCAACCATTCTGCTCGGGGCGTCGCAAGTGATAGCAAGCGGTGCCGAACCCAGATTCCCGGCTCCCGGTGAACCTGGTGCCGTAAATGTAGCCCTTGCCCACAACGGTGAAAGGGTGAATTAGCTTCAGTATACTTGCCTCACAAAATGCCCTATGAGCGTTGAAATAGACGGTATCTCTATCGTCAATCGGGAGCGATATGTATAGATTCCCTCCCGATTGAACGATACGTTTCAGTTCCGCGACGGCTTTCTCAGTCCCGTCCGCATCAAGAGGGTCACCATAACGCCCCAAGCCGATGTGCTCGACGACGCACAAGCTGGAAACCGAAGACACAGACTTGTCCCCGAACGGCAAATTCAAAATGGAGCCGGAACAGAAATGCATGGAGTCCAGAGTTACCGACAAGGGACGAATATCCACCATTACGGTGTGCACAACCTTCGATAGGAGAGCGACAAATTTATAATGGGAGCCAACGTCAACGTGAAATTCGGGTTTTACATCAACTATGCGTTCAAAGGCCCAGGCATCCTGGTAAAAGTAAATAGGTTCGACGGGAGTCCGAACTGTGTCGTCACCGAGGCACGGGACAAACCGCATCACCGTCGGTCTGTTCGAGTCCGAAAACGCTTTGCCGTATTGTCTGTAGGTTCGCCAGAAACCGCAACCACGCGGAAAGGTTTCTCGGCCAAGACATCAAACTCCTCACGGCCGTACGGGCCGCACGTCGCATCATCCAGAAGGCTTCCGGTATCATCTCTTAGGTACGGCCACGTGCATTGAAAATCTAGCGTTTTTGGCGTCTTTCCGACCTGGGAAAATCTGATCCCCCCAAACCACATTCCGGATCTTGTAACCTACGCTTGCCAGATAAGAAACGATCTCTTCCGGGTCGTTTCCATTATCAAATGTCGTGGCGCCGAACTCAAAAAGACAGCATTTGATCCGATGCTCGCGCAGCATGCGCTGCGCTCCCAGCAGCACTTGGTATTCCGCCCCTTCAACATCAATCTTCAGCAAATGCACCACATCGATACTCTTTAGAGCCGAATATGCGTCTATAGTTGTTGCCGTTACTGCTTCCCGGCCGACGGGCTGAACGTCGATACCGTAATCATTTAGTGGTCTATCCGCCATTGTGCACCACCCCAAATGGTCGTCGTCGTACACATTCAGAAACGCACGGCCTTCTTGGTCTGTGAGGGCAAGATGGTTGAGGCTTACGTTTGCTAAACCGGTAGCTGTACAAACGGAGGAAAGTCGATTATAGGCCGGGCTGGCAGCTTCGAACGCAAAGACTCGACCCTCTGGACCGACAAGATCAGAAAAAAGCACGGTGAGTCGTCCTACGTTGGCACCGACATCGAATACTGTCATGCCTTGTCGTATATATTTAATATAGAAGATAAGTTCGGCTCGCTCCACTTCCTCAGGGTGAGCTGATCGTCGAAACCTGTCAGGCAGTATAGGGCTCAAAACTCTTAACAAACGTCGCGCGTTACTTCGAAGCATAATCGCTCTTCTTTCCGTTCGCAAACCTTCGCATGACCAATGCCGATGCGTAACAGCTGGCTGTGCCTTTTGGCCTAAGGGGCCGAGATCCGCAGACCCAGGTTCAGTCGGCCTGGAATCTGGAAACTGTATAGCGCTCGCTTCCCCGGGCTACGTTTCGCCAACTGATCAACGAGCGACAAACAATGGCACGTTCAAATTCTGAGTTTCAGATAGAATGCCGAGCCTTAGCTTAACAGTGCCGGTTCACAGCAGCAACACGTTGGCGCCATTTCTGCCCAGGTTTTTCGACGGTTTCAATTTCCGTAGTAACGCCGGCGCACTTTACGTAAAACGCCCTTGCCCATTAGACGGAAACCTGCCGTGACGAGTCTTGAGCCACTAAGGGACAGTGCGGCCTGACGATCCACGTATTCTTCCCACAAGTTGGTGTTGACCCGTCTGCAGTACCTCGTTAAACAATCCTTGGCCTCATTTGGAACGGCAATCAGCACATCATCCATGATAACGAGATGGTATCGTCTCCCATCGGCCTGTAATGCGTAAATCACTTCCTCAATCGAAGGCCATTGAGTCCAGTCGTGGGGCTCTGGTGGAGGAGACATGAACAGGCGTGCGTCATCGATGAACAGAAAATTTGCATGCCTGGAGTTGTTGATCAAGCGAATTTCCTCAAGGACAGGGCATTCATCGTTTCTCCCGTGGGTTCCCTCTCCACTCCAATGGCTGTCCAACCAAAACAAAGCCGGGAAATTGAGGGATTGAATGACCTGTGGCAGAACCAACCGCGAATCGCCGCAAAGGAACTCAACATTTGTTAACGACGCATACCGAGTCTTTGTCTTTTCGTATAGCTCTTGTGAGGCTTCCATTGTTATGACTCGATCGAACACAGACGCTGCCCAAGATGCCGTACCACCCAAATAAGTGCCTGACTCGACGAAGGTGTTGATCTGATACACCAGTTTCAATTCCAGCATCAGACTGGTGGGCGGTCCCATCGTAAAAATCCCCATGAAGTGTCTCCAAGTTCCGATCGCTACCAAGTCATCCGGCTTTATTGCTTGCGTTCCATTCCATTACAGGCCCCAGTAGTCCTGGTCTTGCCGCCATCCAGGAGGGGGAGTCACTGAGCCCGCCTGCAATGGAAAGAATGATCGACGGTGCATTTTTTCCCGGCTGACACAACCATTGCCTGAAATGGAGACTGGACATAAGTTCGATTCTGTACGAACCTTCATTCAGAAATCTCTTTGGAATGCGGGATTTGAAAACACAAAACCCCGGAAAGAGCTTTGACGAAATGCATTCGGGGCCGTCTGTGGAGAGCGACCAATACAGAAGCTGTCCATCCTCACTGTAAATGGCGTAACCGACGTTGAATGCGGGATCATTTTGTTTCAACTCTCCCTCGATCTCAACCCAAATGTTGCTGTCATTTCCGACCGGCATGCGAAGCCGTCGGCCGGTTCCGTCCGAGAGGCTGAAGGAAAGAGGTTTGAACCACTCGTTGTCCAGATCATTTCCAGGATTAATCCATTGACCGGCGGCACCGTCGTTCCCAGCGGGGTTCATGTACGATCTGATTACAGATCGTACATCCGTCGATTTCTCACGTATTCGTCCAGAGTCAAGCAGGATCACAGCCTGGCACAGATTCTCGATTACGTTCATGCTATGACTTACAAACAAGACGGTTCGCCCTTCCTCAGCAACACTTTCCATTTTCCCCATACACTTCTTTTGAAACTCTGCATCTCCGACAGCCAGCACTTCATCCACCAACAGGATTTCCGGTTCAAGATGAGCGGCCACAGCAAAAGCCAAGCGAACATACATACCGCTGGAGTAGTGTTTCGCCGGAGTGTCCAGGAACCTCTCAATGCCTGAGAAATCGACTATTTCATCAAATTTTCGGTTGATCTCGGATTTTGCCATCCCTAGCACAGCACCGCTGAGGTAGATGTTTTCACGTCCAGTCAGCTCAGGATGAAATCCTGTGCCAACTTCCAGGAGACTGCCCACCCGCCCATACACATCAGCGAAGCCCTCTGTCGGTCTACTAACTCGACACAGGATTTTGAGCAAAGTGCTCTTGCCCGCGCCGTTTCGCCCAATGATGCCCAACACCTCACCCTGTTTGACTTCAAGTGAGACGTCTTTGAGTGCCCAGAAACATCTCTCCGTCGCCGCCGGACTTGCCCCTAAGTCTCTGAAAGCGGCGGAAGGGGGCCTTGGCAGCGCTAATCAGGGCATCCCTAAAGGTGTAATATTGTTCCTTTTGAAGTCCGATGCGGTACTGCTTGCCAATACCCTCAGCTCGAATAGCTACATTGCCCATTTAGGTGATTTTGTCCTTACCGGAAATTTCTTCGGTGAGTTTGTCGTTAGGTAGGTCAGTATTTCCTCCGGTCAAATCAGGTCTGCGAAGAATTCTTCGGTTCGCTGGAAATAGACCACACCCAAGGCAAGAATTACAGCCGCGGACATCGCGCTTACTGCCACCAGAGGCCAAGGATTAGTCTGTGTACCGAGAAGCGCCCAACGAAATCCTTCGATCGGCCCAGTCATGGGATTGAGCGCATATAGGAGTCGCCACTTATCCGGTACCATGCCGGAGGGGTAAACTACAGGGCTCACGAACATCCAGAATTGAGTTAGGAACGGCACCACGTAGCGAAAATCACGGTATTTGACATTTAGGGCGGACAGCCAGATGCCCACTCCCAGGGCAGACATCAGGGCCAAAAAGATGAATATAGGCAACGCCCAGACATTAGTCGAAGGGAACACCCCATAATATGGCATCAGTAGCAACATAAGGCTGAACGCGACTGCCATATCGAGAAGACCCGCCATGACGGGAGCGGCAGGCATAATGATGCGGGGGAAGTAAACCTTGGTTACAAGATTGGATGCTCCAATTAAGCTATTGGAAGCCTGGTTTATGCTATTTGCGAAGAAACTCCATACGAGAAGTGCCGAATAGGAGAACAACGGATACGGCAGAGCCCTCCGACGGTATCTTGGCCAGCGTACCGAAAAATATTGTGAAGACAACCATAGTCATCAATGGTTGAAGAATGGCCCATGCGGCTCCAAGAACAGTTTGCTTATAGCGTACGAGAAGATCGCGCCACACTAGGAGATAGCATAGGTCGCGATAACGCCATAACTCTCCGAAATCGATTTCGAGCCAGCCTTTACGCGGCTGTATTCTTAGAAACGGCTCTTCCAATAGGTGTCGGTTGACTCCGAATGTTGTTATTCAATGGCCCTGGTCATGATTGGTCCCAATTTCCGCAGGCTCCGCCTCCATAATAAAGCGCCAGTCAGCTGATATAACAGCGCTTTCCAGAGTGCCAGGTCTTTAGACTGTCGGGAAACGAGATCCTAAGAAACAGGATAGCAGACCAATCTTCTCGTATCGATCTTGTCTTCAAACTGAGCAGGCAAAGGCCCCATGAGCACCAGGACTCCGCAATCGCCATCGAACTCGGAAATGGGCCGGAGAGGAATCCTGTTAAAAAATGGCCCTTCACCGTCGAGAGAGTCCACATATACCGCGGCCACCTGGATACCTTCAGAGACAAGGTAGAGCATGGCCCCCTCAGTGAAAGGGGTCCGCCCGTACACATCGACCTTCCGGATGCCTTCCTGAGCCAATCCCTTGAGTTTCTCCAACACATCCTTGCGAACTTCTTCGTAAAGAGCGCTTTGTCTTTTCAGAAAGTTGTAGGCGAGGATAGATTTCTGAAGAATGCCAGTGGGTGTGAGGTGATAACGTAGGTTGCGAGCATTAGCTCCGGAGATCTTTATGTACCCTTTGACGGCCAGCAGGCGCAGAGCAAAGTTTACGGATGCAACGCTGCGCCCGGTTCTTTGCGATATGTGCCTCTGGGTGACATGCCCTTCATTCGTGTGAACGGCGTCAAGCACTTGATATTCCAGGATAGGGTCTTCCATGTCCTTTGTTCGTTGTTTATTGCTCGATGTTCAATCATCGAACAATCCGTCTCCCGTGTCAAGCTCTTTTTGGCCGGCTCGCTGCCAGCCTTCAGTTATGCGACGCGTTTCACCGCGCGCGGTTACTGCGATGAGTGAAGTCCCGCGTTCCGCGGGAAAGCAATCCTTTCTTTGGTGGGAGGCCCCTCAATCCGCGGGACTGTCCCACCAATCGAGATTGCTCGTCCCGCGTCTCGTCGGACGAGCAATGACAACGTCTATCCCGCAAGACTGAATGGATACGTTTTGCCGGCACTCATGACGTATGGCGGCATAAGCACAAATTCCTCCCTCCCCACCTCGTCAGACATTGAATGGAAGAGGATTTCAGTTATTGCCACGCCACAGATCTGGAGAGTCGGCAAGAGCGGCCACACCCCCTTTTCTTGACATCCGGGCATCCTGGATGCTATTTTGAAAGGCTATGGCGGTGTAGCTCAGCAGGTTAGAGCATGCGGCTCATATCCGCAGTGTCCGGGGTTCAAGTCCCTGCACCGCCACCAGTTAACCCGGCCATGCCGTGAAGACGGACCCCGTGATGAATTGTCGGCAAATTCCGAAGAGACAGTGACTTCAGGCAATTACACCGCAATTTCGCAGCTGCTTTGATATGCGTGCCAAGGTGACGCGAGCTGCTGCCAAATCAGTCCCCGCTCACTCATTTCAATCCGTTAGTTCTAGACTAGGCACGATTTCAGCTATCCTTTTCGGCCTCCTCATCTTCCATTCCTTGGACCCAAACAAGATTAGACTTGCTGATATGCGTGCCTACCAAAGAAGCACCATCCAAATTGGCACCGGCCATATTTACGGCGTCCAGTATTGCCTCGAAAAGGTTTGCACCGGTTAGGTTCGCTCCGAACATGTTTGCCTGGGTCAGATTGGATTCTGATAGATTGGCCATTGTCAGACCGTGCCCAGCCTAGATCCGCGTTTCGTAAATTGCAATCCGAAAGGTCGGCTCCGGAAAGATTGGCTTTCCTGAGGCTTGCCCCGTACAGATCCGCGGAGCACATTAGAGCGCCCGGAAGCCAGGCCCCGGTCAAATCACATGCCGACAGGTTGGCTTTCGAAAGATCTGCCAGAGCGAGCTTGGCTCCGGACAGCTTTGCTTTGGAGAGGTTTGCCCCCGCGAGGTGCGCTTCCGCCAGGTCTACTTCCAGAGCAACCGCCTCTTCAAGTAGAGCCGCGATTGACGGGGCGTCCCCTCTGAAGATCACTTCATCCGAGAAGCGGTTTTTGATCTCCAAGCCCATGTTAACCCTTAAGCCATTTCCGCTCGGACGCTACATGCCGAAATTGAAATATAAGGCTGTAATCCACCCTTCGGGCCTCCGGATCAAGGACCAGCCTTTCCACTGTTGCCCCCAATCCGAAAATACGCCGGATTGCCTGGCACGACCTGTTGCCGCCGAAGAAGAGTTGTCAAGTTGCTGACAAAGGAGGTCCCCTCCCCTATGGAGCATACCTGCCCATTGGCACCCCGGTCAAACATAATCTTGACCGACTGGAGCCATTTTTTGCAAAGTGTCTACAACCGAGACGTCCAAGACGTAACGTGATGGAATTACCATTGTATTTTGGCTCACTCCCTGGTTGAAGTACCTACACCGTCGCCACTTCCCCCTCGATGCTCTCTTCCAATGGATTTTGACACCGACGTCTGATAATGGTATTGCAGGCATAGAATCATGAGTAATGAACACCCACTATCACAGGCCGGCACCGAAGGTCCGGGAAACCAGATTACCGTGGTCATTCCCGCGTTTAACGAGGAAGGGACCATAGGGGAGGTAATACGTGGAGTCAGAAAAAACCTACCTGAGGCCAGAATTCTGGTGATTGACGATGGTTCTTCTGACTCAACCGCTGTAACCGCTACAGAAGCCGGCGCGGAGGTGATCTCCCACCCACTGAACAAAGGAAATGGCGCAGCTATTAAGACCGCGTTGCGTGCCATCACCGGGGGGTTGGTCGCGGTTCTTGACGGCGACGGGCAACATGATCCTGAAGATCTGCCGGTGCTGCTGAATGGGTTGGAGACGTATGATCTGGTGGTGGGAAGCCGGTCTTTCACCCTTGAAGAGGGTTCGATTTTGAGGAACAGCGGCAACTTTGTGTTGCGCAAGCTTGCCTCGTTTCTTGCGGAACAGGACATTCCGGATTTGACTTCAGGCTTCCGCGCTTTTCGGCACAACATAGCCGCCAAGTTCATGCACATCTATCCGAATGGCTATTCTTTCCCGTCCACGAGTACACTGAGCTTTATTACCGCAGGCTATAACGTGAGCTTTGTTCCCATTCGAGCCCGTCGACGGCCGGCCCATACCGAAAGCAAACTCCGACCATTCCGCGACGGCTTTCGATTTATCATGTTCATTCTTCGTATAATAAGTATGGCAAACCCCAACAAGATCTTCTTCCCTACCGGCCTGGCCCTGGTGCTGGCGGGGATCGTCCTTACTATCCGAAACCTTGTCCTTTTTGCCCAGTTCTCGGGCGGGACTGTCTTGTTTCTGGCCGGCGGCATCAACATTATCTTCTTCGGCCTCATCCTGGATCAGTTCGCGCTGCTCCGGCTTCAGAATCGCGACTAAGAGTTTCGTATAGGGCACTCTATATGTGCGGAATTTGCGGTATATTTCTGCTCGATCCCGGCGCGGAACCGGAACCTCACCAGCTTCAGCAGATGAATCGGACCATGAACCACCGGGGGCCCGATGACGAGGGCTACTATGTGTCGGGACCGGTCGGCCTGGCCATGCGCAGACTCAGCATCATTGATCTCTCGGGGGGGCGCCAGCCCATTGCTAACGAAGACGAGACAATATGGATCGTCTTTAATGGAGAGATTTACAACTACCCGGAATTGCGATCCGAACTTGTCTCGCAAAGGCCATCGGTTTCGAACCCAGTCGGACACGGAAGTTATTGTCCATCTCTATGAGGAGATGGGAAAAGATTGCGTCACCCGGCTGAACGGCATGTTCGCGTTCGCACTCTGGGATTCCAAGCAGCGCCTCCTTTTTCTCGCCAGGGATCGGCTCGGGATCAAACCGCTCTTCTACTCATACGAACCCGGCCAAGCGTTCTATTTCGCCAGTGAAATAAAGGCCATCTTGACGACCGCCGTCAGCAGAAGGCCTGATTATCAGGCGCTCTACGATTATCTTTCGCTCATGTACGTTCCCACCCCAGCGACGGCCTTCGCCGCGATCAGAAAGCTCCCGCCAGCTTGTGTTCTAACGTGTTCGCCGGACGGATTGGCGATCAACGAGGTACTGGGACATCCCGCTCCCGGCGAATGGAGAAGAGGAATCGGCAAGCAGCGATTATGAAGGAGAGATCCTCGAACTTGTTGAAACCGCAATTCGCCGCCAGATGATTTCTGACGTTCCTATTGGTGCGCTCTTAAGCGGCGGACTCGATTCTACAATGGTGGCCGCGGTGATGGCTCGCAAGCTGCAAATGCCTCTCCGAACATTCACCATCGGCTTTGACCATAAATCATACGACGAATCGGAAGAAGCCAGGCTGGTTGCAGACACACTTGGAACCGATCACCTGGATCAAAAAGCCAGTCCAGCTATGATTGAATCCATTCCGGAGCTTCTCAACTCGTTCGACGAGCCCTTCGCGGACTATTCGGCTATTCCAACGTTCCTCGTTTCGCAACTCGCGGCACGCTATGTCAAGGTGGTTCTCACAGGCGACGGCGGAGATGAGGTGTTTGCCGGATACCCGACCCACGTGGCATACAGGGTCAGCCGCCTTTTCACTATGATCCCGCGGTGGTTCCGGGAAAGGCTGATCAATCCGCTGGTGATGGCATTGCCCGCGTCCATGGAGCGAATCAGCTTCGATTACAAGGCCAAGAGGTTCGTTTCCGGAGCGGACCTTCCGCTGGAGCAGGGCCATTACTGGTGGAAGGTGATCTTCAACGAAGAGGACAAGAAAGACCTCTGCAAACCGGATTGGCTACAGATGGGGATGCGGGACAGTTTCGAGGTATTTGATCGGTATTTCCGCAAGACGGAACATGCTGATCCGCTCAACCGGCTCCTCTATGTGGATGCCAAAACCTTTCTCCTGGATGACAACCTGGCTAAGGTCGATCGCATGACAATGGCCAATTCCCTTGAGGCTCGAGTGCCGCTTCTGGACCACGAACTCGTGGAGCGGGTGGCGCGTGATACCTCCGCGGATCAAATCCAAAGGGCTCCAGACAAAACGGCTGCTGCGAAGAGCAGCGCGGAATCTTTTGCCGCCCAAGATTCGCAAGGGGAAGAAGAAGGGGTTCACGCCGCCCCTGCCCTTTTGGATCAGGCACGAACTCAGGGAATTCCTTGGCGAATACTTCGCCCCGGAGAGACTGAGGGCTACAGGCATGTTAAACGAAAACCATTGCCGCCAGTTGCTCGACGACCACCTCCAGGGGAGAAAGGACAACAACAGGCAGATCTGGACGATCTTGGGGCTCGTCTGCTGGTTGGAAAAATACGGGAGCTGATTTGAATCATTGCCGATTCGTGGTGACAATGCTATTCTTTACGGGGGCCTATGTTCGGGAATCTTAAGAGAACCGGATACTTCTTGGTGGCTCCCGTCACGGAGAAGCCGGCGCCTGGGCCGGCGTCCTAAGGCCTGTTGCACTCACATCTAATTCCTGGCTGAGTACTCGCTGTACTCGATCCAAGGGAGGGGGACGGACGATGGCCATGAAGCACAAAGTCTTGATCATGAAGTGCGACGATTATGACCCTGTGAGAATTGCGGGCATAATCAAGGAAGGGATGGAGGAACTCCGCGTTAAACCCAGTGGAAAGGTCCTCCTCAAACCCAATGTCGTCATTGCTGACCCTGAACTCTTTCCGCACGCTTTTACACGCAAAGAATTCCTCGAAGGCACAATCTTAGCTGCCAAGGCGACAGGAGAGGCTGTAAAGGAACTCTCTGTTGGAGAGAGGTCCGGCATCACGATACCGACACGCTTCTGTTTCAGTCGCGCGGGATACACTGAGATTCTCAAGAAACATGGAGTGAAGACATATTATCTGGACGAGGCCAAACAGGTCCCGGTGACGCTGTCCCACAAGGACAGCTTGCGTGACCTGATCTTTGTCCCCAAGCCCATAGTAGAGTCCGATTTCCTTATCAACCTCCCTAAATTCAAGGCCCATCCGTGGACAAGACTGACCCTGAGCCTGAAGAATTTCATCGGCCTTCAGGATGACCGGCACAGATTGGTCGATCACAACAGCTTCCTCGAACATAAGATCGCGGACCTTCAAGAAGTCATTCAGCCGAGTTTCATAGCCATTGATGCCATCACCGCGGGCCAAAAGATGATGCTCACGCCCACACCCTTTTCAATGGGCGCGATCGTCATGGGGCTGAACTCTTGCGCGGTAGATACTGTTGGCTGCCACATGGTCCATGTTGAGCCCCATGATTTGATTCATCTCCGTTTCGCGGCGGAAAGAGGCTACGGGCCTATGAGCCTCAATGAAATTGAGGTCAGCGGGGATTTCCCTCTTGAAGAGGTGCGAGACAAAACGAGGACTTTCGAACTCTGCATGGAACATATTGACGACTACTTCGGTGAAGATAGCAACTTGAGCTGCACAGTGGGGACTTTCCCGGAAGCGCATTCCAGGGATTATTGTTGGGGCGGTTGCCCTGGAGCCCTTCAGGAATCGATGCACATAATTCAGCAATACTACCCTCACGTGCACCAGGAAATGAAAAAGGTGCGGTACATGGTGGGAAAAGTGGAAGGGCCGCTAGACCTGGCCCTTGATGAAAGGGTAGTTTTCGCGGGGGATTGCACAAGCTGGCAGGGTGCCATTAATGGCACAGAAGTAAAGGTTGGAGGCTGTTATAAAACCTCTGCCGACGTTGATGCGGAGAACACAAAGTCCAATGACATGCTCTTGAAGATTTTCGGCTCTCTCTTTGATTGCTTCAGGAATCGGTCATCGAGGCACATTCATGCAAAAGGATGTCCGGTTTCGGTTGGAGCTCACGTGAACTACATTTCGTCCTTCGGGAAAATCAAGAACGTGAATTTTGATCCTAGAAACCTCTTGCCGGTCAACATAGCTTATTGGCAGATGCGGGCGATGAGGCTTTTCAACCGTGTTTTCGGGTGACCTCGGATGTTGAGGCAAACACATCACCCCTCCTCAGCAGCCACTGTATGCTGGAGTCGCTGAGGCTCAAACCGTTCCACACGTATTGGCGGTCCAACGTTCAGCTTCGCTGCTTGAGGTTTCACTTGCCTGTTTTCTCCGGCATGAACGCCCCACTTGAATTTGGGGTGGTCCCCTGACGGCGTGGCAGTCGGCCCGGCAGTCCTGCGGGGACCCACACTGGGACTAATTGAAGGCAAGGCGGTTTCATTGCCCGATTTGCTCGATGCAAGATCGAAGCGTTTTACACGGCCCTGAGCGTCACTGACCGTGGCCTGCCGTCACCTGAAGCTCCTCGACATCCACATCTATTACCACTCGGTATGTGCGCTTCGGGTCCTTCTTGCTGGCCAACTCAACAAAGATCAGATCATCCGTGACGCCGGCAGTCTTGACTGAGACCTTCGAACTGTCAGCCTTTTGAGGTGCAGGAGCTGGAGCAACCGCTTTAGGTTGGACAGGATTCCTTTGCAACTGAGCGGCCGGTTTCGGTGCCGGTCTTGGCTGCCATGCACCGGCCTTGACTCCCAGGCTCACCAGGATACCGTTGCTCTGTTTGTCAACCTTGAATGATGGGACCGGATGATCGCCGAAATCCATCACAACTCGGGCACGCGAGTTTGCATAGCCGAGACGTATTTCGTTCAAGGGATTCCGCCCGACATTGATTTTCGGAGGAATTTTCCCCAAACCCGTGGAGTCTAGGTCCAACACAAGTCTGTAGGGTTTCTGGATCACGAAGGCCGAGTGTTTTCCGACTGGCCCGTCGCATTTGATCGATATCTGCTTGAGGTCCGGCGCCACCTGCACTGATGTGATGTTGGCCGACTCCGCGGCCCACGCCTGGCCGCAATTGGCCATGAGAAGCAAACACGCGAGTGACCGGGACACTATGTCGTAGCAGTGACAATTTCATATCAACCCTCTGGGGCGCTATGAGCACTGACTGTCGGGGACATTCCGAGCCTCCCGACTCCTGGCGATGTCTCTGGGCATTCTAGCGGTTTATAGGCCGCCAGAATCCTCATCGCGACCTTATCACAGTTGAGCTGGTTGTGTCAAAAGAAAATGTATTTATAAGTGGTTATATAGATTTATTAAACCTAAATATGTTACTACGAAGGGTCTGCACTGGAATGAGCGATAGGCATGGAATTAGGCCCAGGTTCCATAAGGGTACCCCGGCTAAATCTGGCTGCGGTCAACGAACGATTATCCAGAGGAATTCGAGGTGCTCCAGGCTCGGTAGGGGCGACCGGCTGGTCGCCCCACAAGGGCGAGCGCCGTTCGCCCCTACTCTATCGTATGCGTTCTGAATGCAAGGATTTTCTTGACACATTACATCAGGCTCGCGCGGTTCGGCCTACTTGATCTTCACACCCTTGGTATACTCCCACAGCCCATGAATATTGCAATACGAGGTGGCAAAGAGTTGCCCGGGCTTCTTGATCTTGAGCTTCGCCTTCACCGAATGATTCGTATACACGGGTCCGTTGTTGGGGCCATCAACCGACTCCCCGTGGGCGGTGAACTCAAAATTCCCAACCTGATAGGCAAACTTTTCCCCCTCAGCTTTGAAAACGAGCTGAATCCATCTGATGTGGTGTTCTGTAGTGTTGGGATGGGCCACATCTTTTCCGACCGACACATCCACTTCAAACATCTCGTCGGCAGTGACTTCGTCCGGGCATTCAATTACCGGAACATGTTTTTCGGTCTTCCAGTCAGCGGCCTGGTACAATTCTCCAATCTTGCTCATTTCGCTGCTCCTCCTCCCTGGTGGTGTTTTGCATCCATCAATTCAATGGGATAATTGTATCAGAGGCAATGGCGGCACGCAATAGAGGCACCGGCCCACAGCGTATGTCCCACTTCGAAAAGCGCTTTTGACATCCTCATCACCGGGCATTAAACTAAAGTTGGAGGTGTCGCGGCCTTTCAAGATCGGAGGCTAATGGCCGGACTCAAGAAACGCTGGAATTATATGCCGGAAAGTGCTCACTTAATTTCTTGCGAACACAAGGGGGAATGTAAATTGGAAAAACAAGGAGAATATGAACGTAGAGTGGAAGCTGTGGTGGAGCAGTGTGACAATCAGATAGAGCAATTCAAAGCTGACCTGGAAGAGGCCGGACCCGAACAGAGGGAAAAGTATGACGAGGAAATAAGACGTTTTGATAGCGAACCGCGAGGCGGTGCGGAGGGGCTTGTTACGTGTGACCCCTGAAGGGGACGACTTGTGCTCTTCATGTCCTGAGGAAAAAGACGCGGTGTAGACGGCCGCGGGTTCGGCCGAAACCTACCGGCCAGTAGCCGGCCAGCCTCTTTTGATGTAATGCAAATGTTTAACTGCTCACAAGGAAATCATTGATGAGACGTAGCATGGAGACACGGTTTGCAATGAGTTTTGGTGGTATCTAATTTTAACTCTCATCTCTGTTGGTCGAGTTCCGGAAAGAGCCAAGGTGGCGAGATCTTGACAGAAGTGGAATCCGTTCGGGGGGCGACGCATGATGGCCTTCCGAGGTCAAAGTTGGGATGTTGCCGTCTCGGCGATTTGAATTGGCGGATCTTCGTTTCAGGAAAGGGGCATGAAGCATGAACCTTTTGAGCACGGATGAATTGAAGGCTCTCATGGAGAAACGCGAAGGACCTTGCGTATCAGTTTTTATGCCTACCCACAGGCGCGGAGCAGAAACCCAACAGGATCGGATCCGATTCAAAAACCTGCTCAAGCAAGCAGAGGAGAGGTTGACCCACAACGGTCTTCGAGTCCCGAATGCCAAGGAATTGCTCCAACCGGCCCAAGCACTGGTGCAGGACAGTCTGTTCTGGTCTCACCAGAGCGATGGATTGGCAGTCTTTTTTTCCGGGGAAGGTGCTCGGCAATACAGTCTTCCATTCAATTTTGAGGAGTTGGTGGTTGTCGCGGATCAGTTCCATCTGAAGCCAGTGCTTCCTCTCCTAAGTGGTGATGGGCGGTTCTACGTGCTGGCCCTCAGTCAAAACCAGGTTAGGCTTCTGCAAGGGACCCGTTACAGCGTCGACGAGTTAGACCCGGACGGCATCCCTCAGAGTCTTGAAGAAGCCTTGCGGCTGGATACTCCCGAAAAACTGAATTCAGTGGCACACCCGCATGCGAGGGGGCACAGGAAAGCGAGCTTCTACGTTTCATGGCCACGGAGGTGCGTCCGGATGACCTCAAGGAAAACCTTCTTCATTATCTTCGGCAGGTGGATAAAGGTCTGCATGAACTGATCGGGAACGAGCACGTTCCCTTGGTGCTGGCTGGGGTTGAGTATCTCTTCCCTATTTACAGAGAGGCCAACACATACTCGCATTTGCTGGACGAGGGGATCCCCGGAAACCCTGAGGGCCTGACTGCTCAGCAGTTGCACGCTCAAGCTTGGAACCTCGTTGAGCCCCACTTTCAAAAGACACAGCAAGAAGCGGTTGACCAGTATATTAAATTGGCGGGCACCGGTAGAACATCCAAGGACCTCGAGGTTATAGTCAGGGAGGCCTATCACGGACGTGTGGACGTGCTCTTTGTGGCGATCGGAGTGCAGCGTTGGGGATCGTTCGACCCTGATACCGATGCGGTTCACTGGCACGACAAAGCCGAACCAGGTGATGAAGATCTGCTAGATTTCGCAGCGATCCAGACCTTTCTGAACGGGGGCACAGTCTATGCGGTAGAGCCGGACAAATGTGCCTGATGACAGACACTTGGCCGCCATATTCCGGTATTGAGAAGGAAGCACTTCGCACGACGAGATAAGTACTGCTTAGGGCGAAAGTCCATTATTTCAACAAGAAAGGACACGGCATGCCGTGTCCTTTCCTATGAAAGCCCTGCGTAGCTCATTTTATTGTAGGTCCTGCAACCGCGGTCAGCCAACAGGGACAGAGAATAACATCAGCTAACCCGGACCAACTTCACGTACGTATCGTAAAAACTGACACTCCCGCCTACAGGGTCAACCATGCAGGTATTCTTCAGAGCAGGATCTACCCACATGGCTGCATTGGCATGAATGCCTGCTGCCCTCCGAGGGTCACTCTTTATCACGTTGCCGTTTATGGTGACGTCGGCAGCTCCGGTAGCCCAGTGGCCAAATCCTAAGGCAAAGCTCGTCACGCCCGGCCTCATGGTTTGAGTGAGCAGCACTTTCCCGACCATGGGTTTCTTGTTGCCCGCCCCCAGGTCCCATTCACCGGACGGATTGGTGGCACTGACGACCTTGACGAGGTCTCCGTCCTTAAGTCCCAGCCGTTTTGCATCTTCGGGATTCACCAGAATACCATTCTCAGGCATGATCGGCGTGAGCCACTGGTCCGCGATAGTGCGGCTCTTGCACTGAGAAATGGTGCGGTGGGTTATCAGGGCCAAGTCATATCCCTTACGCAATTCATCGGGCTCGCGACCCAGATAATCCCTGATGGGCACATACATGGCAAACCCGGGATTCTTCTTGCCGGTTCCTGAATGTATTGTGGAAGCGGTCTTCTCCTGATACATGTTGAGCAATGCTCCGTAAGGATGTGCAACTCGGTCACCCTTCCACCCTTTTGCCCAATCCTCGAATCTGCCGCCCCGGTTGAGCACGTACACGACCTTTGGCCAGTTCTTTTCCCCGGCGATCTTCTTCCATCTTGCCTCGTCAAAGACACCTGGGGGAAGATATCGGCGAGCTTCTCGGAAGATCTTCATTTCGTCTTCAGCCGCGTCCGGTACCGCCTCGGAACCGTCGGGCTTCTCCCCAAAAGCAAGGTTGGCGAGCGCCCGAAGGTAGAAGTCATCTGGTAGCTTCAGGTCCAGGCCTTTTCCAAACGCGTCATCTCCGAATCCGGGAAGTTTCAGCTTCTCGGCAATGCCAAGAATCATCGCCTCAAAACTCATCGGCATGCGCTGACCGTACACGGTGCAGTCTTCAGGAATGGGGGCCATGGCAGGCTGTCTGACCGGCTGCACCTTGTTGGGCACGCACGGGTGACTACCTTGAAACTCCCATCGTTCCAGATAGGATAAGTCCGGAAAAATATAGTCCGCGTACATTGAAGTCGTTCCGATGAGAATGTCGCTCGCCACAAAGAGGGGAACTCTTTCCGTGTCGCACAGGATCTTGATGTTAGTGTCTCCCGCTGGCAAGGAGTAGGTTGGCGCACCCATATAGAGAAAAAGGGCTTTCACCGGATAAGGATAAGCATCTCCTATCGATGGAATAATCTCTTCGTAGATGTCGCTGCTCAGAGGGTACCAATTGCGCTTGGCCGGATAACCGGAGAAAATTGTAGTCTTCTCGTAGTCCAGGCCATGACGAATTGAGCTGATACCAAATGACGTGGTTTTCCCGGGATTGGCCGCAAGATCATAGAGTTTTCCCTTGCCCATGTAGTCGTAGGTGCTGGCTTCGATCATTCCGCCCTTTGGCGTCGAAGTTGCCCAGCAGCATGTTGATCGTCATCCACGAGAGGACATTATAAAAGCCGTTCGTGTGCTGCGCGGGACCACGGTGAATGTCCACGGCGGCTTTTTTCCCGTAGCTCGTCAGCTCACGAGCCACCGCAATCACGTCCGATTCCTTGACTCCTGCCAATTCGGCCCATTCTTTCAAGGAGCGCTGCTGAGAAGCTTCGAGGAGCACCTGAAGCCCGCTCTTTACAACGGTGCCGTCCGGCAGCTTCGTGTCAACAAAAAGATCTCCATTGACAGCGGCTCTTCGTGTCATTGGGATCGAAGGCTACCGGCTGGCCCTGAACCATGGCAAGGAGAAACTTCTCCTGGTATTCCTTGCCGTCCTTTGTCTTCCGGGTCTCGGGTTGAGCCAGACCAACGTCAGCGGCTCGAACAAACTTGCCCGGCTTGCCGTCTTTGATCTCTACCAGCCATGTTGCATTGCACCAACTGTTTTCGCCCGCGGCTACGGCTGCCGCCTTGTTGGCGCAGGAAAGGAATTTCGCATCGTAGCGCTTGTTCTCGATTATCCATCGGATCATTCCCGCTGCGAGCGCCGCATCGGTTCCCGGTTTGACGGGCAGCCATTTCCACGCTTTGGATGCCAGCTTACTAAACCTCGGATCCGCCACGGCGATTTTCGTGTGACCGCTGACCAGATTGCCGGTAAGCCGCACTGCTCTGTTGGGGGGACCGTAATTCGCCTCAAAAAGATTGGCGCCCACAAAAAAGATGAAACGGCTGTTTTCAGTGTCTGCCTGCCAGTAGAACTTCTTGCCGTCGCCGAATTTTCCTTCCACGTACTGTTCGCTGATAGCCTTGCAAGTGAAATACAGAGAACCTTGACATACCGTGGTGTGACCGTGAGCGTTGGTGGTGCCGAGGCCCTCTGAAAAACGCTTGTACAAATCGCTTCGTCCTCCTTTGAGCCGACCCCACGCTACCACGATCTGATTGTTTCGAGGCCCCAGATCGGGATGATTCGGATCAATCAAGCTTGTCCAGATTAGCAGCGTGTTTGCTCTTGAACTGTTCGACCAGCGCTTTCTTTTTGTCCTTATCCTTTTCGTCCAATATTGCTTTGACGTCCGAGGCCATCTCCTTTGAGATCTTGGGATCGGTCAGAGCACGGAGCTTTGCCAGACCCTCAACCTCACGATTTTCTTCTCCAGGGACTTTTGCAAACAGCTTCCCGCCTTCGCAGATTTCCTTGACGGCTTGCTCGAATGGGATCGACACCCATTTATTCTCGCCACGTTTGCCCGCTCTCTTTAATACTTTTCGCAGACGATAAGGATCATAGGCTGTCTGGAGCCCTGCCTGGCCTTTGGGACAGATTGAGCCGTCAACCGGGGCGGCGTCTTGCGGAAGGGTGTTGTAAGGCAAATGAGGCAGCAGTGTCCACGGATTGTAGGGGTTACCGTCAATCTTCGTGATTACACCGTTCTGCTGCTTGCAGGTGATGCCGCAGCCGGTGTTGCACTGAAGGCATGCGGAATAGATCATGTTGGTGGGCTTCACCAGTTCGTACGGCGCGTCCGGCCGGTCGCTGTTCATGACGGCATTGGCTCCGCTTCGCGAAGAGGCTGCCAAGACCTTCGGAGCGGAGACGAGAAGCCCGGTGCCCAGGAGCGCTCCACCTGCGAGAAAACTTCTTCTGCTCGATATCTTTTTGTCTTCGTTATTCATCATTTCACCTCACGCCTGCTGTTGCGAACGGGAAGCCAGAGTATTGCTCAATCGCATTCCCACGTAAAAGATTGCCATGCCGACGGCCACCATAAAAGACCCGACCAGGTATTCCATTGATGTCGGATGGTAGCTGTAGGTAAGACGCGGCGTCCTGAAAGGCTTGCTGGAGACCGGGAATCTGACCGCTGATCTGACCCGGAACCAGGATGCACATTCGAGCCGCAGCGAAACCCACTCCTACCAGAATTGCGCCAAGGGCCCAGAGTCCCTTTGCAGTTGCAGCAAAAAGCGCCAAGGGAACCAGCACGCCCAGCAGCAGGTGAACGATCCAGAATACTCTGCCAGTAGCCGCCAAACAGCAGAAAGTCTACGTTCGGTGATTGTTGTCCCGGGTTCCATAACACGATGGAAAACTCTGCGAATTCAAATGCGAGGTAAACCAGTATTGCCAGGACGGTAATAATTCGTAGCCAACGCACAGCGTTGTCATAACCATTCTGGCCGCTCTGACCCTTGCCCAAGCAACACTCTGACTAATAGGAGTCCAGCCGAGCCCAGCGCGATTGCCGAGGCAAGGAACAGCACTGACAGAATGGGACTGTGCCAAAATTCATTGGTCCGCACGGCCTCGAAGAAAACTCCGCTTTGACTCGGGAACAATGTGGATAGAAATGCGCCAAACACCAGCAACGGCTTCAGCCAAATAGAGGTGCTCCTGAACGTAAGCAGCCAGCTCACTACCGCTACGACCACGAAAACATTATACATCCAGGCATTGAAAGCCATCATACTGGTGAATGTGGGTGAAGTGAGGACTTTGAAAAGACGTTCCGTATGTCCGAGATCGAGCCCGACACCGACAAATGCCGGGATTAACGCTGCGAGACTCAGCACGATGGCGGTGCGCAGTTCCTCGGGCCTGCTGAGCCCAGGCGTCCCAAGGATGTAGCCCTACGGCCCCGATTATGAAAGAGCCTCCTGAGATGCCTATTCCGAGAAAATAGAGTCCGATCCACAAGCCCCAAGGCACGTACGATCCGTATCCCGCACCCAGATGGCCGGCTGTGAACCGTTGGACGACGCCTATCGCGCCACCGACTATTAAGATTATCCAGATGATCCAAAGAATTGTGGTCCACGGAGAGCCGGAAGCACCGTGGTCCGGATTTTGGGCGGAAAGTGTCGCATTTGTCATGGCGCTTTGCCCTCCTTTCATACGATGTAGTAGCACTGGGGTTTGTTTTCCAAGTGGGTCAGCAGGGTCTGAACGTTATTCTTGGTAGTGAGTTCGACGGCGAGACTGTTCGGATCATTGGAATCGCCAAAATACGTGGCACGGCCGATGCACGTGGTCACGCACATCGGGAGCTGACCCACCTCGAGTCCGGTGCAAGCAAAAGTGGCACTTTCGGGCATTCCCGACCGGAGAACCATGACCTTTTCGGTTCCAGTTCTTGGCATATTCGTGGTTCGTCTCATGCTCCCAAGGGGCCGGGGCGCCTTCGACTGAGCGATCTTTTCCCGACGGAAGCGCCCGCGGCCTCGCCGGCGGAGTAGTATCGGCCAAAATCGGCAGTCCGCGCACCATAGGGGCAAGCATTGAGGCAGTACCTGCAACCGATGCATTTGTCGTAATCAATGACCACAACTCCATCCGGACGCTTCCACGTCGCCTTGACCGGGCATACCGGCACGCATGATGGATTGTCGCATTGCATGCACGGACGAGGCAGAAAACGAATTTGCACGTTGGGGTATTCCCCGAATTCCTGAGTGGTCACAGGTCGGTACACCACGCCCGGCGGCAATTTGTTTTCGGCTACACAGCCAATGGTGCAAGCGTGACAGCCGATGCACTTGCGGGTGTCGATCACCATTATCCAGTGGCGTTTTTCCACCGGTTTGGCCATGGCTTTCACCAGTTCTCGCTGCATCCGAACATGTGGGTCTTCATTCTCTTGGACCTTCACGTTCTTGAGCACCGTCAGGTTACGGATGGTGCCATCCCCTGTCGGGTCCTGCGGAGCCTCAGGCAAGCGATCCTTCACAATCACGACTGCTGCAGCGACAGTGCCCGCACCGACCAGGCCCCCGGCAAGCAGGAATTCTCGCCTGTCCATGATCTCATGGGGTTTCTTCATCGGGACATCTCCTCCTCTGAGTGTGTTTGGTTTTACAAAAACCCTATCAAAACCGACTTGTCCTGCTATCTGTTGGGGACTGATTCCCCAGTTCGAGCGTGTCGTGGATAATACTTCTGAGCCAGAATTTGAGTTCGTCTGCATCTAAGGGTTTGCTCAGGCACGCGTGGATATAAGAAGAAATAGACTCCCGGAGTTCAGGATGAAGCTTTTGGCCTGAAATGGTGAGGACAGACAGGCCTGGATTATCGGCCTTCAAGTGTCTCAAAAACCTATTGTCAACGCTGACACTGTCCAGATCCAGGATCACGACACTTGAACCGCTGTCAGAGATCAGACCCGACAGGTTGGCACAGGATTCACATTCGATTATTCGATAAGACCCGGCGGCCAAGGCCGTGCGAAGCTCCTTGAGTTGCTCGATATCGGAGGCAAGAACAATTATAGGCACTTTCATAGCGGATGCCTCGAATTCCGATTTGACCGCTACACCTTACAAGACTCGTGCCACCTTTCTGAGGCATGACAGAACTTGAAACCTAAGCACAGGGCACAAAAAACTGAGACATCAATCCTGCTGATATAACGGCAAATTATTACGAGATGCAGCGTATAGAATGCTTTGGGGACGAGGTCTTAAGGCAGTCTTGGGGAATGAAACAGTATTAACAGGCGGGCCTTGTGTCTCATTTCTGAACACAAGAAAGGCTTAGTAAGTTAGTGACGTGATAACAAGGGCTTTTGGTGTCCCGATTCGAGACATGTAAACTCGGCAGCCGATACACTATGCCTTGTGCACGTGGATCAGGCATTTCCTGAAAACACTTTTTTCACAGTTTTCTATTGCAAGGTAGGTTTTGAAATCCGATACCGTTTGAGCTTGGCATACAGGGTACTTCGTCCGATTCCTAAACGTCGGGCCGCCCTCTTCTTGTTCCAGCCGGATTCTGCCGAGCACCCGTTCCAAAAGCGCTCGTTCGCTGTCGAACATCAGCGATGATTCCACAGTCTGTACTGGAGCAACGATACTTCGCAGTGTCGCGGGGAGATCCGTAACTTCGATTCGGCTTCCTTTGGCCAAAACTACCGCGTGTTCGATACTGTTCTCAAGTTCTCTAACGTTTCCCGGCCAAGAGTAGTCCAGGATCATCCGGATAGCTTCGGGGCTAAACTCACGAATGTCTTTCCCCTGTTCCGATCCGAAACTGTCTCAGAAAATGATTTGCCAGTAGCGGTATGTCGTTATTTCGTTCTCTGAGTGGCGGCAGTGAGATGGGAATTACGTTAAGGCGGTAAAACAGATCCTCTCGAAATTTACCATTTTGAACTTCCTTTGACAAATCCTTATTGGTGGCTGCAAGTATGCGCACGTTGACTTTGAGGGTCCGCTCGCCACCGACGCGTTCGAAGCTTTGGGTCTGTAGCACTCGCAAGAGTTTGATTTGTGCAGGCGGAGGTATTTCTCCGATTTCGTCCAGGAATACGGTGCCGCCGTCAGCCTGCTCGAACCGCCCGACTCTCTGCCGAATCGCGCCCGTAAAGGCTCCCTTCTCATGACCGAAAAGCTCGCTCTCCAAAAGAGTGTCGGGATAGGCAGAGCAATTAATGACGACAAAAGGTTTGTCCTTGCGCTCACTACTCTCGTGAATGGCTCGAGCAAACAGCTCTTTGCCGGTGCCGCTCTCCCCCTGAATAAGCACTGTGGAGTCCGTATAGGCAATATCTTCAACAAGCTTGAAAAGAGACTGCATCCTTGGGTGTTTGCCTATTATCCCGCGAAATTCCGACGAGGCTTCCAACCTTCGTTGCAGGTCATTCATAGATTCTTCTTGAAGTATCGCTCGTTTGATGACGCCGGCAGCTTGAGCTAAGATCATCCCGACCATGTCAACGTCTTTCAGGTCGCAATCACAGGCGCCGCCGCAAGCGATTGCCAGGCCGCCGGCAATGCGATCATCGTGACTGAACGGTACAATAGCCTGGCGAGGGGCGGTGACAAAGATCTCTGGGACTATGGGCGGCTTGAAAACGGGGTCGCCCAAAAATGTGGGGCCGGTCATTTGCGACAGGCTGGTGAGGGTGGCTTTGGTTAGATCTTCATCTCTGAGGACTTTTACTCCGTCGTCTGACAAGGACCAGATAGCATCATGACCTTCGTTGAACACAAGGAGCACGAGTTGATTGCAGATGAGAATGTTGCGAAATCTCGCTATCAACGTGGGGCCAATTTCGTCGAGCGTTGGCATAGCCCCGATTTCTCGGACGATTTCGCAAAAGGTCCTTGTCTGGTTATGACTTCGTTCCAGTTCTCTAGTCTTTTGCTCAAGTCGGAGGGTGTAGTCCTTCAGTCGGGTGACCATTTGGTTGAAGGAAGAAGCCAAGCCGTTCCAACTTCATCTTGACTCTTTACATCAACCGCAATGTCAAGTTCGCCCTTGTCGATTTTCTGAGTCGCGCGAGCTAGCTCAGAAAGGGGTAACGTGATTCGCCGCACGAAGATTAGGCTACCGATTATAGCCAGCAGGAGAATCCCCAGAGTCACCAGACTCATTTGCAGCCAAAGTCTATTAACTTGCTCTCTGAAAGGCTTCTCTGAGAACCCGAGTCGCAAGACGCCGGCTTTGCCTGAAAAAATGGGCCAGGCAATGTCAAAGACGTGCCCACCGTCCGAGGAGGCTATCCTCTGCAAATGCCCTTCGTCTTCGGACGACGCTTGATTCGCGTCAATCAATTGGGCGGGAATTCCTTTGGAAAAAGTATGGGCGAGAACTCGCCCGTCCCGAACAACAAAAAGATAGGCGAGTGATTGGTTGCTCCTCATCTGGTGATCGAGCATCTTTTGTAACGAGACGAGATCATTGATTAGAATCCTCTCCACCGACTCCAGAGCTACCGCGTGGGCCAGGCTCTCGGCTTGGCCGGTGACCGCGGCGAGCAGGCTGTCGCTATAACGCTGAGTCACCAGCAGAGAGATGAGGAGGCCGCTGCCGATCACCATGCTTGCGGCTGCAATCAACAATTTACTTTTGAGGCTCTTGACGGGCATGATCGTCCGATAGTGACGAATCAGATTTCGTCAACAACATTGCTCTGATGGAATCGTACCAGTTCTCCTGGGGTTCGACAAAGCGGTCTATCATCAACTGATCCAGGATTTTCCGGCCCTGGGGATCTTGGTGCATGGAAAAGAGCAGCCGGCTGACGGCTTTCTTCATGTCGCTCGAGAGAGTCCTTGAGGCAACCAGTGGGGGAATTCCGTATTCCTCGGATTTCTTTATGATCCTGGTCCTGGAAGTGATGGCCGGCTTGCGCTGGTGGTAATATTCCCAGATTAGTCCGTCTACGGACGCCCCGTCCACCATGCCCTTTGCTACCGCCATAATGGAATTATCGTGGCTGTACGTGTAAATAGTTTTGCTGAAAAACGATTCTGGCCGCTCGTGTATTGTAGCCAGCCAGTGGCAAGGGACTAGTTTGCCGGTGTTCGAGTACGGATCGGTGAAGGCAAAAGTCTTTCCTTTGAGATCTTCGAGGGCGGTGAAGGGGCTTGTCTCGTTAACGATCAGGTAGGCCTGATAGAAGTGGCTCCCATGAACTTCCGGCGTCGCCAGCAGCTCGAAGCCATGTTTATCCTTTTCCAGGGCGTACGGTCCCGAACAGAGGAACGCGAGGTCAATCTCACCTAGACCCAGCAGTTCATTGATTTCAGCGTACGTCTTGCGTTGAGTGAGTTGAACGTCCTTGCGTAACCCTGTGCCGATGTAGTCGAGAATTTCCCGATAATAGACGAAAGTCTCTCTCGGGGAGACCATAGCCGCCACGGCGACCCGCAACGGCTGCCGCGCCTGCATCTCCGTTTCCGGGCGGGCAACTTCGATGGTCCTGGAGAAGTCCACAACCTTGGTGTCGTCGTTACCAGTGCAACCAACGGTGAGGGACAGCGTAAAGACAATTAGGAACCGGATCAGCATGTTGGGTCCCGCGTTGCTCCGGCAACAGTCTTGAATCGGACGAGCACCAAACAGCCATGAAATCGAAAAAACGAATCTTGCCGGAATATCTAGTGTTATACTAATTCCAAAACCAATCAGAATCAAGCAGTTGTAATGTTAATCACTATCGTCGAGCAATGAAGTTCCTGCCTATTTGGCATGGGGGCAATTCCTTGATCGGGGCCATGTCCGCGACATCACCCAATATTGCTGTGCCGCTCAATTTTTGTACCCGGAAAAAACAGGAACATTGTTGCAGTGCGTACGCTAGGATGTGTAACCTTTGAGACCTCTTTTTCGTCCTATAGACAAATGCCGAGAAAAGGAGGTTCTACTATGGACGAAAAGACAAAACTCTTGGTCAGTCTCGGAGCAGCCGTCGCCGCCAACTGTGTCCCCTGCTTTGAGCATTTCTTGACAAAAACGCAGGCCGTGGGCTTGACCTCCGGAGAGATTCAGGAGGCGGCGGAAATAGCGGATCAAGTCAAAAACGGAGCGCGGATCACCATAATGAGCACTATCCGCGGGATTATCGGATCAGGGACATCACCCTGCAGCAGTAAATCAGATAGGTCGTGTTGTGGTTGACCTGATCAGGTGGCTGAAATGAATTTCTGGGAAATCTACGATCAATACTACTTTAGAGTCAAGAGAGTTATCCTGGGCCTTGTTCGCGATGAATGGCTCGCTGACGATCTGACTCAAGAAACGTTTGCCAGGGTTCAGGGCCACCTGGGCGACCTGAAGGATCCGGCAAAGCTCTCGTCATGGATATTTCGCATAGCGTACAATCTGTGCCAGGACCATTTCCGTGAGGCAGGCAAATCAGTCATTGTTGACGGCGCCGAAGAGCAGGAAATGGAAACGCTGGAGGAGGACTCTGTTCAAAAAGAATTCGAACAGCACCAGATGTCGGCGTGCGTCCAGATCGAGATTGACAGGCTTCCTGAATCGCTGCGAACTGTTCTCTTCCTGTCCGACGTGATGGAATTCAGCCATCGAGAGATTGCCGAAGTTGTCGGAATAACCGTGGAGAATGTCAAGGTCCGACTCCATCGGGCTCGGAAAAAGCTCAAGGAGCTTCTCGAGCAGAAGTGCACCTTCGAAACCGACGAGAGAAATGTGCTCGTATGTGAGCCCAAAAACAAATGCAGCTCTTGAACAACGAAACTAGATGGGACGCGCTTCAAGCGCCGGAAAGGATGTGATTCAAATGTGGGGATACGAAGGCTTCTGTTGTGGGTTCGGATGGTGGTGGATAATTCCTGTCGCCATGATAATCATGATGGCTCTGTGTTTCTTCATGATGAGAGGACGCATGAGGTGGATGATGTGCGGCCCTTCTTCAGGCACCCCCAGCGAGTCGTTTGGGTCCGGCCGTTTCGAGTCGGCACGGGAGATCCTGGATAAGCGATACGCCCGGGGCGAGGTTGGCAAGGAAGAGTATGAAGACAGGAAAAAAGACATAGAGCGAACCGATAGTTGATGGGCCGAGCCTCTGAATATCCAACTATTGTTGCTTGTCGAGAGGGAGAACGCTGCAGGCGGCCTCCCCTGGCACGTTGAGGATTAACGAATCAACCTCCGCAGAGATGCTGCGGATTGAAGCCGCCAGGCGCGGCATCCATAAGAACTAGGAGGAGTCATCGTGGCGCTAATCCAGACTACCCCGCCAGAAAAGGCTGAAGGAAAACTCGCAGAACTTTATGCGGAAGTCGAGCAGATGTTTGGGAGGGTTCCCAACAACGCGCGAATGCTCGGAGTCAGCCCTGCTCTTCTTGAGAATCAATTGCAGCTCATGGAGTACTACATGGGACATCCCACCTTGAGCACCCCGTTTCTCGCCATGGTACGTATGTTGGTTTCCAAGGCGTGCAGGTCCTGGTTACTGCCAGAACCTCAATTCAGGGCTCCTCTTGAAATCGGGTTTCACAAAGGAACAGATAGCAGCCACGCAGACCGATCCCGCACAGGCGCCTCTGGATGAGAAACAGAAAGCCCTCTTGCTGTTTGTCTTGAAGTCCTGCGATAACCCACACTCGGTAGCTGCCGAAGATGTAGACCGGCTTCGGACTCTGGGGTGGAGTGAAGTGGATATTGTGGACGCAGTGGCCCATGGCGCAAGGATGGTGGGGACCAACATCATTTTCAACACCTTCAAAATCGACCAAGACTGATCGGTGAGCCAGAGGAAGGGTTGAATCACGGACATATGATACGGCTTTGGAGCGTCGGTACATTGGCAAGGGCTAAGGCCACCTTCAACTATTGTTCAAACAAGGACTCAACAATGGCATCTATCAGGATGATTCCCGAAGAAGAAGCTACAGGCAAGGTCAAAGATGTTTATGATGACCTCAAGTCCCGTCTCGGAATTGACTTTGTTCCCAATCTTTACAAGGTCATGGCTTCTAAGCCAGACTATTTGGAAGCGAATTGGAACAAAGTCAAGGCGGTGATGATTGAACCGGGAAAACTAGACCGTTTGACAAAAGAGATTATTGCGGTCGCGGTTTCATCGGTACTTGGCTGTGAATATTGACTCACCGTTCACACTTCTGCGGTGCGGAAGCTAGGGTTAGATGACGAAGCCGTGCTCGAAGTAATGGCGGTAGTGGATTTGTTTAGTGGGTTCAACAAGTTGATGGATGGGTTACGAGTCGAAGCAGACGAAAGACCCTGGTATGGATGAGGATAAGGACTGGATGCCGTGAGCATTCACTTGTAATAGTTGAGACATTACACTTAAGCCATGGTCGGCCGAGCCTCGGCTGTCGCCACACTCCATTGTTCCCATTCTAGGTCCCTGCGTCGGTAACATGTGCGACTTCTTTGATCCAGGATTTTACCCTTTCCCCAATGCCGTCTCTAATATCCCTGAACTTATTGCTTTTTTCTTCTTCAGTCCCTTCAAAGTCCGCCGGATCGTCGAAGGGCCAGTGCAACCTGATGCTCGCACCGGGAAAGATAGGGCATGTGGCTTCAGCTCTAGCGCAAACAGTTATAAGGTACCCAAAATGGGTTGTGCCGAGGAACTGTTTCAGGTCCTTCGACTGGTGACCACTCATGTCAATGCCGATTTCCTCCATCACTCTCTTGGCAAGCGGATGCAATCCTGTTGGCTCCAGACCTGCGCTGAAGACCTCGAACCGCTCTCCGGCGTATTTTCGGAGGAAAGCTTCAGCCATTTGACTGCGAGCTGAGTTGCCGGTGCAGAGGAATAGAAACTTTAGTCTTCGTCATACTGCCCCTCTCACGTCTACCTACTCGTTTACGAGACTTCGCAGGCAAAAAAGCGCCGCTGGAAGTACAAGGCCACATTAACCAGAAGGATCAGAACCGGCACTTCTACCAGTGGACCTATTACAGCCGCAAATGCTGCGCCCGAGTTGATACCGAAAACCGAGACCGCCACAGCGATGGCCAGTTCAAAGTTGTTACTGGCTGCGGTGAAAGACAGGGTTGCCGATTTGCAGTAATCGCCGCTGATCTTGGCCGCCATCCAGAAACTGACAAAGAACATCACAACGAAATATATGAGTAAGGGAATAGCGATGCGAACGACATCCACAGGGATTTGTACGATCAAGTTGCCCTTCAGGCTGAACATGACAACAATAGTGAACAGGAGGGCAATGAGCGTGATGGGACTGATCTTTGGAATGAAAACCTTTTCGTACCAGTCCTTTCCCATGCTCTTGATCAATGTGAATCGGGTGATCATTCCCGCGATGAAAGGAATTCCCAGGTAGATGAATACGCTCTCTGCGATCTGACGCATGCTGACTTCAACTATGCTTCCGCTGAGACCGAAGAACGGAGGCAGAATGGTAATGAAGAACCATGCGTACACACTGTAGAAAAACACCTGAAAGATACTGTTGAAGGCTACCAAACCTGCGGCATATTCGGTGTCACCCTTGGCCAACTCATTCCATACAATCACCATGGCAATGCACCGAGCCAACCCGATCATGATCAGTCCGACCATATATTCCGGCTGGTTGTGGAGAAACACGATTGCCAGAAAAAACATGAGGATGGGACCGACAATCCAGTTCTGCACCAGGGACAGGCTCAACACCTTCCAATCGCGAAATACGTCGCCCAATTCCTCGTACTTCACCTTGGCCAAAGGCGGATACATCATGAGGATTAAGCCTATGGCGATCGGTACATTGGTTGTCCCGACTTGGAAGTAACTAATGACGGCTTCCACACGGGGTATAAAGTATCCAGTCCCAACCCCCACCGCCATGGCGAGGAAGATCCACAACGTTAGGTATCGATCAAGAAATGAGAGCTTTTTCAAGAGAGTTTCAGTTTCAGACATGAATGTGGGACTCCTTTCCGTTTCCTGTTTGTCACATTGCAACAGGCTGCTCACACCTTCTTGCTCGCGTTAGTGCCATGATATTTCCTTGCACCTCATCTTGCGTTTTCTTTCCTTCCCTGCGTAGAGCACAACACGGTTAGGTCCAACTTCAGGACATCCTGAAGCCGATGCTCATCCCGCCGTACGGACGTATCTCCGGAAAGGGATTTACACACCCAGGCGATAACTTCCTGAATTTCGGGTGCAGAATCATTTCCTGCCAAGCGGTAAAATACCCAACGACCCGATTTTCGCGTATCGACGAGACGCGCTTGTTTCAGAATAGACATGTGTTTGGACACTGTGGAAGGAGCGAGTCCCAAAAGCTCGATAATTTGACACACGCAGAGTTCGCTAGTGCGCAAGGCCAGTAAGGCTCGGACTCTGTTCTCGTCGCCGAGTGCCTTCACAATGTTCATGAATTCTCGCACGAAGCACCTCCGATATGTCGCCATATAACGAATCAGCCCATAAACGGAATTGCCTGTCAACCCCGAATGTTCGTAATTTGAACCCTTTTGATATCGGGCGGCAAGCCCGTACCGACGGTCCGCATAAGCGCCCTCATTATCCGCATTAGCAAGTCTGCCTGGGCGCCCCGGTTGGGAGTGGACGCTAGGGCTCCGTTCTTGACAACTCACTGCTCGTCGATTCCTATCGAGAAAAAGCGCCCGGACCTGGAAAAAATCCTGACTGGGGTTGGCTCCCGCTGCATCCGCTTGAACATGCGCCTGAAGAACATCCACCGGCAGTGGGCGCTCCACCACGGAGGGCACACGAAGAGATGAATATTGTGGAAAGAATGGCCACCACCAGCGTGACCACATGTGCTCTTTTCAAATTTTCTCCTTTCTTTGATGCTGGACGGTTGGAATCAGATTTAGTCGCAGCTCAACACCTACCGTTGCCTTTGATTTTGGCGCTGAGGCATCCTTCAACAATGTCTCGACAGTTCGCCATATAACGAAGCACTCACTTTGTCAACACAGAATCCGGCCAGGCGTTATTGGAGGAGCCCTTACCGAAATTCTGCCTTATATGAACACGCGTAATTCTGCTACCACAAGGTGCCCAGGATCGGGCTGAACGCAAAGATTTCCGTCAATGCCGACGCCGTTCCGGGATTCGGAGACAACACAGACCCCGACGGGTCCGGGCAACATCCAGCTGCGCTGTTTGTTCCAGGGCAGCACCCCGTCCCGGGAATTCCCGGCGACGCTGCGGGGAGTAGCCGCTGCAGTTTCCCGATTTGATTAACCGACGCCGACCAGGGCATAGGGTTGATTTGCGGCGCAGGCTTATTCGCGGTTCCAACCTTCGTCTGAGAGGGACCACTCGAGGATGCGCGTAGCTGCTGCTGGCCTCCCGAGACATTGGACGTACTGCAGCATCCTGCTCCAGGATCACAGCAGCTTGCCCCCGCATAACTGAAAGAGACCAGTGCCGCGGAAAAAAGAATCACCATCAGAGTGCTCACATATACTTTTTTCATAGTTCCTCCATTTTCTTTGGTCCGTTGCACCTTGAACATGCTTCTTCGTTTCAACTCAACTTCTGCCGTTGCCACCGGCCCCAACCACCGCAACCCGGCTGTCTTCACCTTCTAGCTGTCGGCATGTTCACATATGGATATATCAACCTAACGAGGAACGTGTGTGGAACCCCCCAACTGGGGGGTCAGGCTGATCCTCATCGCACTTGCCTCACCCGAAGGCAGATGATGCACCCATAGCCAGCACGGTGACTAGGATAAGCAGTAGGATTCTCAGCTTCCTCATGATTAGACTTCTCCTTTATGAGAGGTCAGTCGGGCTTTTCCGGACGGAGCGTCAAGAAGGCAGCCGCGATGTGTTGCCGGGAGAATGCTGCAACCACGTTGCAGCCTTTTACATATGCTGCAAAAACGGCTTCAGCCCTTCTTGGCCCATCTATGATCCTAAAGTCGATGACAGTGTGGTGCTTGCAGAGTAGAAGACCGTCTACGCAACGGACACGAACCCTCTGATTTGCTTCTCATGTGAGATTCTTCCGTCGTCCAATCTCAGAGACTCTTTTCGCCCTTTGTGCCACCTGCGGGTCGTGGGTCACCATGACCACCGTGCGCCCCTCTTGGTTCATTTCCTCCAGAAACGCTATCACCTGAGCGCTCGTTTCCGGGTCGAGACTGCCCGTGGGCTCGTCGGCCAGGATGACCGAAGGATCATTGGCAAGCATGCGAGCCAAAGCCACTCTCTGCTGTTGTCCCACACTCAGTTCGGACGGTTTGTGTTCCAGACGGTCACCCAGCCCAAAACGTTCGAGCAGACCAGCGGCTCGCGCTTTTTGATCCCTCTCCAGTTGCGCCTCCGAGAAAGAGCGGAACCTGAACGTTTTCCAGAGCGGAAAGTAGGGAACAAGGTTAAATGTTTGAAACACAAATCCTATTTTCTCTCCTCTGAGCGCGGCTCGTTGATCAGGCTCAAGGTCATAGAGAGAGTCGCCGTCGAGCAGAACTGCGTCCCGAGGATGGCGAGAGCATTCCGCCGAGCGCGAGGAGAAGAGTGCTTTTTCCGCTCCCGCTGGGGCCGACAATAGAAACGAAATCGCCCGCGAGGAATCTCCAGAGTTACGTCACTGAGGACCGTCACGGCCGGGCCTCGATGATTGTATGTTTTGGTTACCGCTTCCATTTTCAGCATGAGTCATACCTCCTGAAGGGTGGCAAAGGGGTCGAGACGGGCGGCACGGCGAGCCGGAAAATAGCTCGCAACAAGGGCAATCAAAACGGATATTCCTATTGCCCAAAGTACGAGCGTCGGCATCGGCAACACGATGATTCCGGCGAGCTTGGGTCCAAGAAGCAGCGCCAAGATCGGTGCCCAGCACATAGCCCGCCACTCCTCCGGCCAACCCCAACAACAACGCCTTCATGAGGAACATCTTCAGAACAAAACCCGAACCGGCTCCCAAAGCCATGAGGGTTCCTATTTCACGCCTCCGTTCATGGACGTTTCCGTACATGTAATTGGCGATGCTCGCTCCCCCCACCAGGACGATGACGGCAACGAAAACCATCGAAAGATTCGACATCATGCGATTTGTCTTGATCTGAGTATCCACGACTTGCGCAATGGTGACTACTTTGGCTTCAGGCAGCAATCCGTTGATTTTGGGAACCAGACCCTTGGATATCTGATCGCAGCACCCCACGATCTCGATCACGTTGATCGACGCGGCCTTTTCCGGCAAGCTGCTGCACCGTGTGCAGGTGCCCAAAAATCCGAGAATCATCAACAGTGCCGGTCTGCGGGAGAATCGCAGCCACTGTGAAGGTCTTCCCCATAACTGAAATGCTATCGTTCGCTTTCAAGCCCAGAGTGCCGGCAACATCTGCACCAACCAAGGCCTCAGTGCTGTTCAGGGTTTCGATAACCCTGTGTACGCACCAGGGTCTCCTTGGGTTGTACCGGAGTCAGTCCGGGAATGGCAGCAACGGTCCCGCAGCCTTCGGGCCGGGAGAAGACTCCGGCCATTTGCCAGACAGCCTTGGCCTGGAATTCGCTTTTCGGCAAAATCCCGGTGAGCGTGAATTTGTGCCCTTGGATCTCCACGGGAAGCGACAGTTTGGGAGACAGGTTGTCCACCCCTTGAAGGTTCGACTGGGTGAGTCGCTCCACGTATTCTTCCGGGAACTCCTCGCCTTGCATGTCAGCGCTGTAGTAATTTTGAAGGGTTACGGACTTCGGGAGAACGAGGATGTTGGCTCCCAGGGCGTCCAACTCTTGGGCGACGGCTTTCTCCGAGTAAAAGGTTATGTTCTTGATGGCCACGATCACCGTTATGCCAAGGAGAATGGCGAGCAGCCCCGTGACGACCTGGCTCTTGCGTTCAAAGAGTTCCTTCCAGACAAGGTTTGTAAGTTTCACTGCTCGGTCCTCCTATTTCGCGGCGGGCAGCATTGCCCACCAGGCTGACAGCCGGCAGCACAGCTGGAAATGGCGCTCGTCAAGGTTGTGATGATCTGGTTCTTGTCCGTTGCTCCCTTGAAACTTCCGATGATCGATCCCAGGCGGCGCCATGAAAATAGTCGTGGCCTCCTCGACGGGGCTATTCATTCCCAACTTGGCGAGAAGCGGCCGCTCCGCTGCTGAGTTCGGGTCCAGCATGAATACTTCGGTAGCCGCGGAGTACCGTTGATCCGCCTTGAAAGCCCTGACTCCGTTCATGGCCTCTGCGTTCCATCGTGTTCTCCCATTTTGAAGGCACAAGAGCACCAGCTTCCCCTGCTGCAACGCACCGAGAAGTCTTTCCATGGAAGGAGTACCAAACGCGCCGAGGAGTTGTTCCTTTGTAAAATTGCCCGGGAAACTAGCAGTTACTGCTCCGTTGGGAGCCAAAACCAGGACAAGAGGCATCGGAGCTTGGCTCACTCCAAATCTAGCAACGATCCCTCCCTCTGCAGGATCATTGACGCGTATTGTAATCGAATCCGCCCGAGCCGTCATTGCATTGGTCGCGTCGTTGAAAACCTGACCGAGGGCGCGTGTCTGAGGGTCGTCCTGACCATAAAAGAAAATGAAGAGGTATCTATTCGCCTTGGCGGCACGATCCATAGCAGTCAAGCCATGATTCGTTCCTGGTTGCGGTGCCTGAGCGGTCACTGGTGAACCAAAAGCCGCCAGTGTGACACTCGTCAGGGCAACGATTAGCGTAGAAATCCATTTCTTAAGATTCATGGGAGACCTCCTGGTACCCAACGACCTATGCGGTTATGATCCGAAATGCCTTCAAAACTCACAGGGTTTGGAAAGACGCGGCGCACCACGCTATCCCGTATCGCTGGCGCCTTTCGACAACGCATCACAGGGGGCTAACCTCATCTGCTAGCAGCCGCTCTGGTCGACGGCATGCGATTCACGTCTTCAGTCGCGAAGCGGCCAACCAGTAGATCTGCCAGCAGTTGCACAGTATCCCCATCAATCCAGCACTCCGTGTACTTTCCCTTTTTTTCCACGTGGATGAGTCCCGCTGTACGAAGCTCCTTGACGTGATGCGAGATAGTAGACTGCGCGATGTTGAGACCCCTTCCGAGGTCTCCCACGCATTTTTTCATCTCCTCATCGAAACTGCAGGAGGTGCCTGGCGGGCAGCACGAGATCAGGTGCAGGAAAATAGCGAGCCGGTTGGGATTGGATAGAGCCTTGAATGCTTCGGCATAAGCCGTTATGTCAGTTGATTGATATATCGACATGCGTCGATGTATCTCATTTTCCGGCTTGGTTGTCAAGATGAAATCTGGGAATGGCCTTGCGGAATCTCCATCGCCGTGCAGCCGATTCCACAGCTCTCTTCAAACTGGTTACAAATCAAAATGGAATTGCTGCAGATACGATTCCAGCTTTGCTTTGTTGTCGGGATCCAGCTTGGGGCAATGTTCAGGACCCTTTACTCCTTCGGCTGCTCTCAAGGCAAAGACCGTGCAGGTCGGCTCGCCACATTCGCCGCAATTAGTCTTTGGCAAGAGTCTGAGAATCTCCATCATTTGAGGTACTGCAGGCGCATTCAAAGCTCGGCTCAATTTCCTCTCGCTTCTCCCATGCTTCATTTATCTCTTTCTTGAGCCATTGCAGGATCTTCTCAGCCTGCGCTTCGTCTTCCAGAGCGTTCACAAATATCTCGCGAGCATGCAAGCGCGATCAGCTTTCCGTGGACTCTCAGAGTCAGTGAAGGCGGAGACTTGGTATAGTTGCTTCCGCCTAGTGCTGTATTCAGATACGGTAGGACTTCGGAGATGTCCTGTTCCAGATGAGCCACGCAGTGCACGGACTGAAAATTGGGATTGCACTTCGGCCAGAAACATCTCCTTGGTGTATTCATGCAAAAGCATTGTGCGACCTCCTTATCCGATAGCCTGACAAGCACCTATCGAGTCTGATTCGAGACTAACGTTCCGCACCACCTTATGAATGGGATAAACATTGCCCGGCCGGGGCCGATAGCTGAGGTTCACTTCGATCACGGCATCCCTCAAGCCTGACGGCAACGGTACCTCGATGGTCTCCTCTTTCGGGGCGAACGGTTGAATACTGGTATCCCGTATGAAGCCCAACTTCTTTTCGGGCCCCAAAACCATTTCTGAGGAGCGAGAATCCGTTGCCTGAGCGGCGTAGCTTCTAGATGTCTGGAATATCTTCTTTCCGTCCGGACTGCTGGCAGTCACATCCAGGACCACCTGTGTCTTGGACGGTCAGCCATCCGGAATGCGGTGGCCGGCTTTGTTCGTGATCTTCGTCTTGACCACCACCATTGGAAAGAATTTCTCTTCCACGGGTTGGAATGTGTAGGCTAGAGTCTGAACTTCCAGGGGCAATGATTCTCTCAGGCGAGCCGACAACTCGTCTCGTCTGTTGAAATCCGGAGGCATGTAATGGTCGGCATTCTTCATGTGACATTCCTGGCATGTTTGCGTACCGCCGGATGGAATATAGGCGTGGAGATAGCTGCCGTAAAGGGTGGCACATTGCACCGGCGTTTCAAACTCCAGGATCGGCCCCAAGCCGTGGCATTGACCGCACATCAAAGAGTTCTTCAGCAAGCGGGCTCTTCTTGACAGGATGCCCCTCATGATCGGGTACGTCCTTATTGCCGTACACGACCCCTTTCTCCGGACGACCGTGAACCACGGCCTTCTCGTTGTGGCACACCAGACAACTGATATTCAGCTTGCGTACTGTGGACTTGTCATCTTTCGAGATAGCCTCGGCAATCTCCGCAGCGACCTCGTCCGTCCCGTACTTGATCTGAGGAAGGTGGCACTTGAAACACGGAAAGTTGGCCTTGGTCGCTTTTCCCTCCGGTTTAACGGCCAACGGACCTTTCTTGAGGTAAGGAGCCATGAATATCCAGTCGTCCATACCCATCAGAGGTCTCGCATGATGAGACCTTTCCCACTGCTCATAGATCTTCTCATGACATTTCTTGCAACTGGAGGAGTCGAACAGAGCTATCAATTCATTCAGCGTGGAGACTTGTTGGGTGGGGTCACTGCGTACAAAGGCGCTGTTGAGAAGTAGGGCAGCAATTATTGACAGCGTAAACGCCCATTTCATATTGATATCCCGGAGGCAAAGCGACATGATAGATCTTCCTTATTGTCTTCTTAAACCACAGTTCAGGATCGGCTTACCTCTGTCAGCAATTACTTGATTGTTTTCTGCCATGAAAATTATCGGTTGAGATCCTCGCGACGTTTAAAGCCCCATTCCCAGGCTCGGAAACATAGTTCCCACGCCGATATAGAGTCCCACCCCGGTAAGAAGCGCACCCGCGGCCTTCTTCATATAGAGGTTTGCCGAGTGCATCCGTGTGGACCCGATAAGATGCTTTGCAGCTCCCGCGGACGTTCCGACCGCGAGGATCAGCAAGCAATGACCGATGCCGTAGCAGAGCATCATGACTCCGCCGAAAAGCGCACCCTTCAATGGAATCACGCTTACGATGAGCAGGAGAGCAGGTCCTGTGCATGGAAGGGAAACGAGCCCGAACATGAATCCAAACAAAGCGGCCCCGAGGAATCCTGTATACTTGGGCAGCTTATCCTGCGAAATGGGGAGCTGTATGTGAAAAATGTCCATGAAGTGGAGGCCCAGCAGTATACAGATTGCAGCCACCACGTACACCATGTATTCGGATTGCAGGAAAGGCGCGGCAGCAAGTCCCACGGTAAAGAGAATCGCCAGTTCCACACTGAACCCCAGAATGAAGACCAGCGTGAAGAGAAATGACTTCCACGCAGTCATTTCTTCGTCCATGCCCCCTATGAAGCCTATCAGCAGCGGGACCATGACGATAACGCATGGATTCATGGCAGTTAATGCGCCGCCCACAAATGACCCGCCGGCCGCCAGCCAAATGCTGCCCGAAGAAACCCACTGCTGAACGACTGTAAATAGTGACTCCATAGTTTTGCTCCTAATTCGGTTTTTGTCCGTGCCAATTCCGCGCCGCTTCGAACATCGGCTGGCACGGCCCGCCCTACCCGACTACTACGTTGCAGGGCCATCCTTGGCACCGCCCATCTGGGCTTCAATGATTCCATGTTGTGTTTTGGAGGCCTTACGCTTGTGCAATATGCAGCTCGTAAAGCCTCATTCCATTCGTCTCCACTGGTTCCATCGTTTACCTGGCGGCATTCGGATACGCGGGAGGGGCCTGGGGGGCAGCCGCCTGAGGGAACTGTCCAGGAGCACCTTGCACACTCGGCTGTCCCAGGCCCATCTTGGCGAAGACCTGAGCGATTTGCTCTCGCTCAAGGGTTCCTTCGTTTCTGAAGAACTCCTTGCCGTCAGGCATCAGGAAAACCTGTGTCGGCATCATTCTGACCTTGAAATCTCTGACCAGATCTTTGTTGGCATCCATGTCCACGGTCATTACGATTGCCTTGCCCGCATAAGCTTTTGACATATCATCGAGAATCGGCTTCATGTATTTGCATGGAATGCACCAGCCTCTGCCGAATTCCAGAAGAACAGGCACCCGCTTGGCCATCAACGCTTGCAGATTTATCTTCGGATCTGCCGCGTAACCTTGAGAGAGAAGCCCAGAAACACCCATCATGAGAGCCCAAATAATGAACAGTTTCATTCTTCTTCGCATCTGGAAAGATCCTCCTTCTGTTTTCTTACTTTTTTCGATTGCTTTTGTCTATCCATGATCAGTCAGCCTCACTTACGTCCCGCATCCTTCGTGTTGCTTGCGGGGAGCTCAGTCTGATCGCGTGACCCATTCGGTCACACGATGGACCGCACGCCTATAGGAAATAAGCTGTAAACATGGTCAATTTCCCTATTCCTTGTAACCGGAGCACGGTATGCACACCGGAGCGCCATCTTCCGTGAACCGGAGTTTGTTTGCAAAAGTTAGCTCACCGCAGAGCGAGCAGCGCTTGGCCATGAAAGCTGATTTGCCCTTCTTAACCTCTACGGTATGGACTTTACCGATCTCCAAGAAGGCGCTCTCATCCAATGATAGAATGCGTGCCACCATTGGGTCTGTGATTTCCGGTTTGATGTCCTGCGGCGGAACGCCTTCTTTGCGCTGTTGGACAAAAGGCGACTTCAGGGCATTCTCGAAAAAGTCGGGTTTGAGTGAGACCCGGACCGCCTTTCCGGTCTGCTGGTCAACGAGGGTGAAAGCCATCTTGCTCCAGTTGCGTTTCTCAATGTTCGACTTTCCGTACGTGCAGCCTGTGGCTGTCATAATCCCATCAAGAAAGCATCCAGCCGCGTGGCCTTTTCCAGTTTCGGATATGACGAAAAGCTCCTTGTCCTTGGACCGTTCTACTCCGAGGGCATTCATTGCAGCCATCCCCGCTCTTAGTCCCATGGGCATGGCCGGGCATTTATGTCCGTGAAATTTGAGTCCAACTTCAAAGTACTTCCTGAAGATTTCCCACGCGAACATCCGCGGTCGGCTTGCCTCCTTGTTCAGCAGCCGTTGCGGGCGATAGCATCACCACACAGACCACCAGAATCGCCAATGCGATAACAGTCGAACTCATCCACCCTCTAATAGGCATCGGAGTTTTCTTCTTCATTATGATCACACTTTCCTTTGATCTTCATGTATTTTTTCATCGGCTTAGCACGCAGCCACATCACGCGACCGCGTTTCATCTTTCAGTGGAGCCCACTGCTATTGGGCAATGGGAACAATTCCTCCAATTCCGGGATTTGGGAAGCACCTCGTGCACGCAGTACCGTGACACAAGGCACGTTTTTTTCGCCCGGATTGGAAGAACTCAGCCGGCTTTTCTAAGGGAAATCAGATCAAGAGAACGGAGGTAAGTGCAAGGGGATTAGAGCAAAAGAACGGCGCGCACCACGCCAATTCCATGAGTGGCCTGTCACCTCTCGCAGCGAAACGGTGATCGGTCACTTGAGGAACGAGCGAATCACAGCACACTGATTTGGCCTGGATCTGAACCTCGTGGAATCGATGAGTCGGATTTGAAGTGATTGCTACGCGGGGAATGGCCGGACACTTTTTTTGCTTCTTGCAGCAACACTTGGAAGTCCCGCCTTGGCTCCAGGCCGCATCCCAACCGTTGCCGGAGACTTCCCCACGGTCATGATCAGATAAAGTGATCTCAAGGGCAGCGCGGGCAATTCCAAGAGCACGGAACATGCGAAGAGTCTCAGTGGGGCAGAAGAGTCCCAAACCACTGAAGATGTGGACACTCATCACGACAACCATGAGTACGCCCGCTGATCTCTTATATGCAGTGATCTTCTTCATGTTCCAACTGACCTAACAGAGTCGGCTTGTTGTCCTCTTGTCGTAAACCAGGCTGCTGGCGCCTCTGAATGACTTTCTGTTCGACAACCCGCAACATCCTGTGCCTTGAGAGCAGTCCTATCACCGCATCCCAGCCCAGTCAAGACCGAATTTGGACCGCATCACTCAAGAAGAGAGCCATTTCAGAATTTCGGCTTCCTTCGGCACCTTGCCGGCCACCTTTACCTCGCCGTCCACAACGAGGGCCGGCGTCATGAATACACCGTACTGGCCAAAGACCTTAATGTCCTCAACCTTGACCACTTCTGCGTCGATACTGTTCTTCTTTACCAACTCGGTGACCAGATCATACAGCTTGTGACACTTGGCACATCCTACGCCCAAAATTTCTACTTTCATCAAATCCTCCTGTTTATCTGGATCGCCAGTAACAGACGATTCCCTTTTCGGGCTTCAAAAGCCCTGACCGCTTTTCGTGTTCTAATAGCATCTTGAACGCCCCGACAGACTTGAAAATCCGTGCAGAGGCAATTTTCAAGATGAATTTTGCTCTGACCGCTCTTCGAGCTATGACCATGGTGTCAAAACTCCTATCAGCTCTGCCCTTGCACATCCTGACGCCATTACCACGTGAGCAGGGACTCCCGCGAATCTAATCGACGAACGCGCCGAAAACCATCCCAGCGATGGTTGACAACACACAGACGAGGGACACGAACACGAAAGTCTTCTTAAACCCCATGATGCTGTTGATGACCAGCATGCTCGGTAACGACAGAGCGGGACCGGCCAACAGCAATGCCAACGCCGGTCCTTTGCCCATTCCGCTGCCGATGAGCCCTTGCACGATCGGCACTTCGGTCAAGGTAGCAAAGTACATGAATGCACCGGCTACAGAAGCAATGGCATTGGCCCACACCGAATTTCCGCCCAGAGCCCAGGCAATCCATGCATTAGGAATCAGCCCTTCTTTGTCAGGACGACCCAGCAACAGACCGGCAAAGAGCACGCCAAGCAAAAGAAGGGGCAAAATCTGCTTTGCAAACCCCCAGGACTCGTTGAACCAGTCCTCGGTTTCTCCGTCAGTGGTGATTGCCATCACCGACAGGGCTATAACTCCCGCGGTAAAGGGTACCAGTGGATCATGCGGGAAAGACCATCCAATGACTGCCACAGCGGCTCCGGAAATCGCCATTTTCCATAAAGGAACCTCGAACCACAGAACCAAAACCGCGGCAAAACCAATTGAGAGCAGTCCCGTAATGATCCACTTTGACGAGTAAATGCTGTACCAAAGCCCCGTATCTATGTCAGGCTTGCCCCAGTTGGCGAATACCAGCACACCGACCATGAAGGCGAAATAAATGGTCGTCTTCCACAGAGCCCGGCCGTCAAGACTCTTGCCTGCCATTGCCGCGAGGGTATCCTCCGTGCGCTGCTCCTCTTCTTTGCGAAAGATCGCGTGCATCAGCAAGCCGATTACAACGCTGAAGACAACTGCGCCAACAGCGCGGGCTACTCCCAGTTCCAGACCCAGGATGCGAGCGGTCAAAATGATCGCCAGAACGTTGATGGCAGGTCCGGAATAGAGGAACGCGGAAGCGGGCCCCAATCCTGCTCCTCGCGTCCATATCCCTGCAAATAGCGGCAGGACGGTGCATGAGCAGACGGCAAGAACCGTTCCGGATATGGAAGCCACTGGGTAGGCGATCCACTTGGACGCTGTGGGCCCCAGGTACTTCATTACCCCTTCCTGGCTCACAAAGACCCCTATGGCTCCTGCTATGAAGAAGGCCGGAACCAGGCAAAGAAGCACGTGTTCCTGTGCGTACCACTTTACGAGATGGAACGCCTCCATTACCGCATTGTCAAACCGAGCGTTTCCCACGGGAATGTAGTAACAAACCAAGAAAACGCTAACGATCAAGGCAAGCGGCTTCCATTCGTCCTGCCAGTAGGTTACAAGACGGCTCTCCTTCAAGACCTCCACTACTGATCGCGAAGGGGCGGGAAGAGTCTCCTCAACCGCCTGCGCTTCAACATGAGCCAATTCTTTGTCCGAATTCATGTTGTCCTCTTCGAATCGCTGATTTCATAGCCTGGCGCAACATCCGGGGATGGCACCAGTTCCCGATAAATCTACGACAATCACGACAGACATCGCTGTCTGCCTCAACACTCAACATTAAGGAGATTCAGGCCACCAGTACTGACCGTTGATCTTCGAGTCTCTTGATCACTACGCCCTCCACGCATCGGGCAAAATCGATGGCACAAGGCATTGTCAATCTGTACATGATCTTGAGCCCGTCTCGCCGGTCCGCGACAAGGCCAGTCTTTTTCAGTATGGAGAGATGCTTGGACACATTGGAAATCTCTGTCCCCACATGAGTCACTATGTCGCAGACGCACATTTCACCCGGTTGGAGGAACTCGATGATTCCCAAACGGAGGGGGTGCCCCATGGCCTTGAAAACCTCTGCTTTTAAGCGGAGTCTCTCTTTTTCTTTCTCATTTGCGCCCATGTCTTATTCTCCATTTTCCCAATTGGTCAAATACTAAACAATCGTCCTTACCTTGTCAAGACTCTTTTTCCCTTTCGAGAGCAATTCAAACAAAAAGAGTAACCATTCGCTTACGCGGCGACATTTCGTCGTCCCTGTCATTGGCGAGGAGTGAAATCCCGCGTTCGCGTGAGAATCGGAGATTGCGTCGTTGCGCTCGCAATCCCAACCTCCGCCACGGGAGGGTAAATGGTTACTAAGGGCTTTGAAATTCGTGTCTCCAGCATGATAGGATTGCGTTTTTCCTCATTTGTTTACTTGACAATAAATCTCAGTTGTTGGATACATGGACATATGTCCAACTATTCATCGATATTTACCGTTTTGCCGAAATCTTCAGGGCGTTGTCAAATCCCAACCGCTTACAGATTTTCTTGCGGTTAGTTTCATGCTGTCCTCCGGGAACGAAATGCGAATCTGGCATAGGCTTACGGCAGTGCGTCGGCGAACTCGGCAAGGGCCTTGAGATAGATCCCTCAACCGTTTCTCATCACATCAGGGAACTCCGGCAGTCAGGACTCATACGCATGGAGAGACGTGGAAAGAACATGTTGTGTTGGGTTGACCCGGAAACGGTGATCGCCACGGCAAACTTGCTGACCGGGCGCTCGCTGCCTGACTGTCTCAAAGAAGACGAATGTCTCAGTGCAGGAGAATGCAAATGAATGATTTGACTTCTGATGAAAAAGGGAAAAGCTGTTGTGCATCTGAGGACGCTGCTGCCACCTGTTGTCAACCAGCCGCCGGAAACGTTTCCTCGTGCTGCACTCCCGGAGAGGCGTCTTGGAAAAAGGGGAAGACTCTGGTCTCCGTGATCATCATACTGGCGGCAATTGGAGTGGGAGCCAATTCATTCTTCAATGGAAACTCTGCACAGTCCTACACTACAGTTCCTGCAAAGTCCTTTTCCGCCGGGCTCACGCAAATTCCGGCTGTGACAGCAGAGAATAGCTCCCAAGGTAAGCCGCAAACGAAACAGGAAGAAATTTCGCTCAACCGGAGTCCTGGATTCCTTGCAATCTCTCGACACGCTGGCAGCGGACAAAGATGTTGTGTTTCTGGTGCTCCCCGGTGAGGCACAGATTTCCTCTCCCGCAGTTCCAAAGCAGTTAGGGACGGTAGCGAACAATCTGTGGAAATCGGGACAAAGGGTTGCAGTGTTCACGCTCAAGAACAGTGCCCCAGACCACAACCAATTAGTGAGTCACTTCTCAGTCAAGGCTTTTCCCTGTGTGGTAGTTTTAGGTCGGCAAGGCAACCGCATCGGCTGTGGCCGGTGACATCACTGAAGCCGGTTTATATAATGCGTTTGTGTTGGCATCGAAGCCCGCTTCTTGCTGTCCCACTCAAGGGAGTGCGTCCTGCTGCCCGAAGTGATGGAGTTCAATGATGCTCGAATGGTCTGCCGCGATTTTGCAGTCATCCACTTTTTCCGTGGCGGTTTTCCCTGCTGCTTTCATGCTCGGAATAGTAGGATCCGTCACCTCCTGCTGCAACCTGCCGGTTCTTGGAGCCATTGCTGGATATTCGGGTACTGTCGGACATGACACTGATCGTCGTTCCCTCCTCGTGGCCGCGCTCTTTTTCATGCTTGGAACTGTCGGTGCCTTCGCCGCTCTCGGAGCAGTCAGCGGATTTGTCGGCCAAGTTGCGGGAGCTTCGTTGGGGTTGTATTGGAAGCTGTTCGCAGGATTCATCTCGGTCTTGTTTGGACTGGCTACTTTGGGTCTTCTCCCGTTCGATTTAACCAGGCTAGGATTTACCGGGAAAGCCTGGCAGATGAAATCATCCGGAGCAACCATTTACGGTCTTGCAGTGGGTGGAGGGGCTGCCGCCTGTTCCGTGTGCTGCAATCCGATTCTTCCGGTAGCCCTTGCGGTGACTACTTTGCAGGGGCACGCCCTTTGGGGCGCAGCCATACTTACGGTTTTCTCGATTGGATACAGCTTGCCTATGGTCGGAGTTCTCGTAGGACTGGGACTGGGATTCAGAAGGTTGACGTCAGTCGTTCAGAGGATTAGCCCCGTAATCCAAAAAGTCGCCGGGGTTCTGCTCATTGTCCTCGGCTTTTATCTCTTGGGGACACCATGATGCACACTGGCCACAGGGAAAGGAAAGCGAAAATGAAGAATCTTCAAGATTCAGAGATAATGGAGTCCGTAAGGGAAAGATATGGGCAAATTGCCAAACATGGAAAGGCGGGATGCGGATGCGCCCCATCGGGAAGCTGTTGTGGACCATCGAGTGAATCCCAGGCCACTTCATCATCGCAGATAGGGTATTCGGCGGAAGACGTTCAAGTCTGTTCCAGTAGGCTCCGATTTAGGGCTTGGGTGCGGCAATCCACATGCCATAGCTGCTTTGCAGCCAGGAGAGACTGTTCTGGATCTCGGCAGCGGCGCAGGATTTGATAGTTTCTTGGCAGCCAGCACAGGTCGGGAAAACCGGGCGTGTAATCGGGGTGGACATGACCCCGGAGATGATTGCCAAAGCACGGGAACTATGCGGGGTCAGAAGGATACTCGAATGTTGAGTTTCGTCTAGGCGAAATCGAAAATCTGCCTGTGGCAGACTCAAGCGTGGACGTCATTATGTCGAACTGCGTCATAAATCTCTCACCGGACAAGCGCAGAGTTTTTCGCGAAGCATTCCGAGTTTTAAGGCCGGGAGGACGATTAGCCATTTCGGACGTGATCGCTACTGCACCATTGCCGGAAGCCGTTCGGAACGACTTGGCTCTATACTCCAGTTGCATTGGCGGAGCCGTTACCATAGCCGAACTGGAGACCATGCTCCGCGAATCCGGATTTCACGATATTCGAATTCAGCCCAAAGACGAGAGTCGCGAATTCATACGTGAATGGGCTCCGGGGCGCAATATCGAAGACTACATCGCTTCTGCCATCATCGAAGCCGTCAAACCGACCTCTTAGGTGTCGCATTATTTATTCGAGAGGTTCCCACCAGCGCGATGAACAAGCTGCCGGGGCGACTGGAAGTCCAGGATGCGTCGTAAAGTTACTCGCGGATGGTTCTTGTTAAGAAATCTTCAGCCTAGTCCACTACTCGTCTTGGATCGAAAGCTTTTTACAAGTCTTTGATCATATGGGTGGGGTATTTATAGGAGTTTCTCATCTCCTTCGCGAGATTTTGCGTTCGCAACGGTAGTCTTGACTAGGTACGGAAAATCCGGTAAAGACCTTAGCCTTCGATGGGCTTGAGCTCGCGTCAACGACCGAATCGTAATTAAGGAGACTATTGGCTTGAAACTTCAGTATAAATTAGCAACTGTAACAGTTTTTTGGTGGTAGGAGTAATGGTGGCATTGAGCTACGGCACCCTTCATGACCCAGTGGACAAATTGACCTCTGCGGCAGCTTCGGGCGACCTTTCGCAGGTCAGGTCTATTCTCGATCGTGGCGCGGCCGTTGATGGGCGAGATCGAGCGGGTAAGACCGCTTTGATAAGTGCTTCGAAGAATGGACACAAAGAGGTAATAGAATTCCTGTTGGCAAATGGAGCAGACATCAACTCGAGAGGGAAATACGGCAAGAGCGCCTTGATGCCTGCGGCGGCCGCGGGCCATATAGAAGTCGTCAAGCTGCTCCTGGACAGTGGAGCCGACGTTAATGCCAGAGACGAGTACTACCAGACCTGCTTTGATGTGCGCTTCCCTCAAAGGGCACACGGAAGTTGTGGAGACGCTTCTCGCCCGCGGCGCAGATGTCAATGTAAAGACCAGAAAAGGATTCACTGCACTGAGTCTTGCATCCGAACAGGGACACGAAAAGGTAGTCGAGATACTGTTCAAGACAAAACCTGACCTTTTTCTTTGCGATTGCCAGATAGGTCGTCCAATGTATCAGTAGGCGCTATAGGAGGCCGAGGTCTCAAGCGTGCCGACTTGCTTTATTTCCGGCGCTCAACTCAAAGAGTTCCTGCGTGACACGAGAGGTGAGAAGTGAAGTATGCGGTTCTTGCCGCACGATTGCTTATAGGCGGGATGTTCGTATACGCGAGCATTTACAAGGTATTTGATCCCGCGGGCTTCGCGGTTTCTATACGGAACTACATGATAATTCCGGCCTCATGGAGCAATATTGTGGCTTTGACGCTCCCGTGGATTGAAATAGTGGCCGGGGTGTTCCTTATACTGGGGGTACAGGTAAGACCGTCCGCGCTCCTTACCACCGGAATGTTGGGGGTGTTTCTCGGGGCCATTATCTATGCGTTCTCCATCGGCCTTGATATCGATTGTGGGTGCTTCTCATCAGCGGCCACATCCGGCGGCCGGATAGGGCTCATTCATATAGCGAGAGATGCCACCCTATTCCTTATATCGCTCTTCATTCTCGTGTCGGACCGAGGCAATTTCAGTGTTTCGACGGTTGTTCGCCCGCAGTGATCCCACTCGCGCGTAGAAAGCTTTGAGCGATCCCGTAACGAGCAATGCCGCTTGTGACCGTCGCTGCCCGCTGACACATCAGGCGGTCGGCGAACCATTCATTGCGCAGAGTCAGTGCCACGCATACTATCAGGTTGTGCTTAGGGCTTCGATAGGATTCAGTGCGGCTGCTTTCCAGGCAGGATAAATGCCGAAAATCATTCCGGTGGCGATGGAAAAGATCAGGGAGAGGAACATGTAGCCCGGCACCAGTAACAACCGGCATGCCCGAAGATACCCTTATGAGTTCTGCGGTGAGAGCGCCCGCCAGGACCCCTAGCAATCCCCCCATGACCCCGAGAAACGACGCTTCAACGAGAAATTGCACTAGTATGTCCTTTCTCCTTGCGCCCACAGCCCTACGGATCCCTATCTCCCCTACCCTCTCCTTTAGCGACAGGAGCATCACCCCCAGTATCCCAATACCTCCGATGAGGAGGGAGATAAAAGCTATGGTGCCTACCAGAAGGCTGAATGTTCGAGCGACCGAGCTGGCCGCTTCAATTACATCCGCCTGGTTCTGAATGGTGAAAGTCGTCTTCCTTCCCTTCGCGTAATCTATGTCGGTCCCTCAAGAGCGAACGGATCTGATCCTCAGCGAGTTGCACCTTCTCGTACCCCGCGGCCTCGACGAAGATGTTGCACAGGTATGTGACATTCATGAGCTTATTCATGGCCGTGCGCAACGGAACGAATATCTGATCGTCCTCATCTTCGCCTTGGGAATCGCCCTTTAGAAGTGGTCACTCCTATAACTTTGAACAAGACTTTCCCTATTCGGATCTGTTCCCCAAGCGGGTCCTTTCCGTAGAAGAGGTTCCGGATGACCGTCGGCCCGACCACTGCCAGCGGCGCCATGAGTCTATCATCGTCTTCATCGAAGAAAGAGCCTGCCTGGAGCGAAATGTTCCGCACTTGCTGAATTGTAGGGACCGTTCCCACCACTTTGGTGGAATAACTAACACTCTCGTATTTCGCCGGCAGCTTCTTCCAATGAGTCGGAGCGACTCGTTTCACCGCGGAGCAATCCTCAGCCACGGATGCGGCGTCCTTGACCGTCAGGTTAGTCATGATGCCGAGTCTTCCCACTTGCCCTTTGACTGCCCTTGACTGGCCGGCACTGACCACGACGAGATTAGTGCCCATCGCCTGGATTCTTCGCTTGACCTCCTCTTCCGCTCCCTTCCCGATGCCAACCATGACGATGACCGAGGCCACACCTATCATGATTGCGACCAGCGCCAGCGCCACTCGCAATCGGTGAGCTGGTCAGGGATTTCAGCCCGATTCTTATTCCGCGGAATGGCCTCATTGGTCGCTCTACTTGTGTAAGGCCTCGATCGGATTCAAGCTTGCTGCAGTCCTGGCAGGCTGGATTCCCGCAAGGAGTCCCACGAGAACGGCACTCAGCAACGCCAAGATTATCGGCTGCCATATGATGGCCGGCGGAAGCTTCATAAAAGCGGAAAGGCCCCATAAGCCGGCCAGCCCCAGGGCACTACCGATCACTCCACCTATTGCTGCAATACTGACCGATTCTATGAGGAATTGGGCCAGAATATCCTTCTTTCTGGCCCCGACCGCCCTTCGGATTCCGATCTCTGCCCTCCTTTCATTCACTGCAATAAACATGATGTTTGCAATGACTATTGCGCCCACTATCAGCGAAACCGCGGACACCAGCACCAGAAAGAGGGTGAAAGTGGTTGACACTTTGGACGCTATTGCCATGATCTGTGTCGGGGTAACTATGGTGAAGTCGTCCTCTACTCCAGGAGAGAGGTTGTGCCGCTCTCTGAGCAGAGCCCGCACGTCCTCTACGGTGGCAGCCATTTTGGAGGTATCTTTCAAAACGACCTTTATCATCAAGAGGTAGTCCTGATTAAAAACCCTCTTTTGCCCTGTGCTGAGGGGGATAACAATTCTGCTGTCCATGTCGACCCCTGGGGCGGAAGTCCCCCGTTTCTCGAGTACTCCGATCACCTCAAAAGGGTTGTTGTTCAGTATTATCTGCTTTCCCACAGGGTCGTCACCGGCGAAAAGGTCCTTCACTATGGTCTGTCCGACAACCGCGACCCTGGCCAGGCGGGAAATGTCTTCGTCAGAGATGAACCTTCCGCTCTCAGCGTTGGTATTCCACACTGAGGACCAATTTGGGTTGGCAGCGACAACTAAGCCGTAGCCGCTCTTATTCTCATATTTTACCGGGAAATCCCTCCGGTTGATCTGCGGAGTGACATCTTTGACATTCGAGATTTCGGACTCCATTGCCTGAGCGTCTTCCACTCGCAAAGTGGTCGGGATCGGTTGAGGTACACCAGGTTTTCTTCCCGATCCGGCCATAATCATCATTTGATCCACTCCGAATTTTTCCACCTTTTCCATTACCGAACCTCTGGCCGCCAGGACGGAGGAAACGATGACCGTAAGAGTTGCCACCCCAATGATGACTCCCAACATCATCAAGAAAGTCCTGCTCTTATTTTCGGCCATGGCGCTCAGGGCCTGCCCTCCCATTCGTAAGAGCTTCATTGTGCCACCTCGTTCGGTCTGCTACCCGAAGGTCTGTCACTGGAAATCCTGCCGTCTTTCATCTCGATGATCCTGTCGGCCTGGAGAGCCACATCCGTGTCGTGAGTCACTACCACCAGCGTTCTCCCCTCGGAATGGAGCTTTCGGAATATGTTCATGATGTCCTGCCCGGATTTGGAGTCCAGGTTACCGGTGGGCTCGTCGGCAAAGATGATGCGTGGATCGTTTATCAACGCGCGGGCAATGGCCACTCTCTGTTGCTGGCCACCGGACAGCTCCCGAGGCAGATGCCCGACACGATCGCCAAGGCCGACCGCTTTCAACGCCTCGATGGCTCTTGCCTTCATCTTTGAATCAGTGTCGCCATATATCAGGGGCAGGGTCACATTTTCCCAGGCAGTCATCCTCGGAAGCAGGTGGAACGTTTGAAACACGAACCCAATTTTCTTATTCCTGATGCGGGACAATTCGTCGTCATCCATCCCCTGAACTGCCACATCATCAAGAATATATGTTCCCGATGTAGGCTTATCCAGGCACCCCAGGATGTTGAGAAAAGTGCTCTTGCCCATGCCTGAAGGAGCCATGATCGCGACGAACTCCCCTTCATTGATCGTCACGGAAATGTCCTCCAGGACCCGCACCTCCAGATTATCCTTTTGAAAAACCTTCGTAAGGTTTCTGACCTCGATCATTTAGTGCCTCCGCGGTAACTTTACTTTCGGGGAAGTTCGCCGACGACGACCATTTCCCCCTCGTTCAGGCCGTCGATAATCTCGGTATATGTGGAGTCTTTCCAGCCGGTATTAACATAGCGTTTCTGCGGTGCATCACCTGCCGCAATATGGACGAATTTCTTGCCGCCTTCGCGCTGGACGGCCTTGTTGGGAACTGTCAGCACCCCTTTCCGCCGGTCAAGGAAGATGAGAACATTGGCGGTCATGTCGGGCATCAACTTCCCTTCACGGTTATCGACGCTAACTGAGGTGATGTAATAGACCACATTGTCCTGTATCGTGGCCGACGGATAAATGGACGTCACCTCTCCCTTGAAGTCAATTCCCGGATGGGCGGCTACGGTAAATATTGATTCCTGTCCTACCCTGACCTTTCCGATATCATTCTCGTCCACGTATGCCAGAACTTCCAGTCGGTCCAGATCGATAATCCTGATGAACGTCGGGGCATTCAGACCGGTGGTTACAGTCTCTCCCTGAATGGTGTTGACTGATGCGACCGTACCCTTGATGGGCGCGGTAATGGTAGCGTAGGAGAGCAGTGCCCTGGAGTAATCCAAGTCGGCTTTGGCTTTATCCACTCTCGCCTTCGCAATCTCGTAGAGAGACTCAGTCAGATCGAACTTTTGAACAGAGATTGATTTCGTTTCTTGTAGCTGCTTGTCGCGCTCGTAGTCTTTTTCTAGTCGCTTCACCTCAGCCTTGGATTCCGCAAGAATGGCATCCTGGAGCTTTACCTTCGCTATGAGATCGTCCTGCTCAACCTTTGCTATTACTTGCCCTACGGCCACCTTGTCGCCCACGTTGATCGGCAACTCGACGACTTTTCCCGGCGTGCGCGCGCCTACCTTCACGTCGGCACCGACCAGGGGCTTCACTATTCCTGTGGCCTGCACAGTGGCTCCCAGATCTCTCTTCACCACCTTGGCAGTGGGGTATTCCTGCCGGTGCGTGCCGGACCAGGCTCGGATGAGGAAATAACCACCCAGCAGGACGAGAACTGCCGCGGCTGAGCCCCCGATGACGATTATTCTGCGGTTCACCAACATAGAAATGCCTCGCGTAACTCCCTACAAAAGCAGGTTCGTGGGAAACCCGAAACAGGCAAGCGCACGTTTCTCAATCAGACGGTACGCGTAGTGAGCCATCAAAAATAGGATTTCCCTGGACCGGCAATCACTGCGGTCTTATGTACCATATACCGGCGAAGCAGCAAAATCATGTGGTCATTGCGAAAAAAAAAGGACGATTCACAGCCGGTGTGAATCGTCCCTGATATTGAAATGCTTGAGTTCCGCGCTTAGCTGGCCAGCTCCTCCTTGACGGTAAGAGCCACCTTGTACAGGATGGTAAGTATTAAGAAGCCCAATGCCCAAACGCCGAGGGTTATCGACATCTCGGGCAGTGTTGGCGTGTACTGAGTCAAGGTCTCTAATGGAGATGGAATGAACCCGGTAAGGACCAAGGTGATACCCTTCTCTATCCACAGAGAAAAGAAGACGCAAACGCAGGCTATGGGCAAAGCCGTTTCGCTGTTTCGCGTCTTTGGGTTTATTAGCAGAGGCTACAGCAAGCAGCCCGAGCACCACCGCAATCCACATCCAGGGCATGAGATTCGAGTGCCCGTGCAGGCCGGTGAAGAGATACGTGAAATGGTTCATGTGCTCAGGTATCTGGCTGTAGTACACCGTAAAGAGTTCGCACAGGATAAAAAACACGCTGATGATCATAGCGTAGGTGACTATCTTCGACAGGGTTTGAATGGCTTCCCATCCTGCATCGAACTTCGTGTATTTTCTCAGGAACAGACAGATGAGAATCAACAGCGAAGGGCCTGCTGCAAACGCCGAGCCAAGGAATCGGGGTGCCATGATCGCTGAGAGCCAGAAGCCCCTTCCCGGCAGACCCGCATACAGAAACGCGGTGACCGTGTGAATGCTGATGGCCCAAGGAATGGACAGATAGATCAGAGGCTTTACCCACTTAGGAGGCGGCGCCGATCTCCTCTCCGCTCCCAACACGGCCCAGCCGATCACTATGTTGAGGAAAAGATACCCGTTCAAAACCACCATGTCCCAGAACAGGACCGAGTTGGGCGTCGGGTACAGGAGCACGTTAAAGGCCCTCGCCGGCTGCCCGAGGTCAGCGACGATGAAGGAGAGGCACATGGTTACTGAAGCCACGGCCAGGAACTCCCCCAAAATGGTGATCTTTCCGAAGACCTTGTAATTGTGGAGATAATAAGGCAAGACCAACATGACAGCGGAGGCCGCCACACCGACGAGGAACGTAAATTGGCCGATGTATAGGCCCCATGAAACGTCGCGGCTCATGCCCGTTATTCCTAATCCGTAGTTCAACTGCCTCAGATAGTTCAGAAAACCTATCCCAAAGATAATCAGCAGAAAAACTACCCATACTTTGTAGCTTCGACTTCCGGTTAGCGCTTTTTCGAGCATGGCTACCTCACAGTATGTAATAGACCGAAGGTTGTGTTCCTAGTTGTGGTTTGCGTCGAATGGACGGGTTCTTGCGAAGGAGTTCGCTGATCTCGGATTTAGGATCTCCCAGATCTCCGAACACCAATGCCTTGTATTCCTTGCAAGCGTCCACACAGGCCGGCATAAGCCCCTTGGCGAGCCGTTCATCGCAGAAGGTGCATTTTTCCACGACACCGCGGGTTCTGGTCGGGTATTCGCGGTTGAGTTCTGTCTTGATAAACGGACGAGGGTCTATCCAGTTCAGACTGCGGGCCCCATAAGGACACGCGGCCATACAGTACCTGCAGCCGATACACCTGTGGTAGTCCATCATGACAACACCGTCAGGGCGTCTGAATGTGGCCTTGGTTGGGCACACACGCACGCAGGGAGGGTTGTCGCAATGATTGCACAGGACGATGAATGGAAGCCCCTTCATGTTTTCCTTGACATATTCCTTCATGAATTCGTTTTCATTGTCCGGAAATGCATGATCAAACGGGGTTTGCCAGATCCATTTGACTTCGTGCTTGGGATTCTCCATTTGCGGGACATTGTGAACAATATGGCAGGCATCTACGCAGAGTTTGCACCCATCTTTTGCTTTGAGGCATTTCTTTTGATCAACCACCATGCCCCACTTTTTCCCGTTAAGGGCTTCCGGACCGCGTAAGAATTCCGGCTGCCCACCCTGGGCGACTGCGTCGATCGTCGGCTTGACTCCCAGTCCGAGCACGGAGAGGCCGGCGATTTTTAGGAATCGTCTTCTTGTGCTATCCATCACTTATCACTCCTCCCGGCCTCTTTGGTCTCTTTAGGCGCTATATGGCAATCCCAACACTTGGGATCTGCATTCACATAGTTGTGGCATCGATCGCAGAACTCGGTCTTCTTGGCGTGGCACTTCATGCAAGTGTTCTGCAGGCTTATGTTTTCAAATTTCTTGCCGGTCGAGCTGACATACGTTCGGTGGCCTTCCCGCACCACCTGATCTCTCCAGTCGTTCAGCAACTGCATGTGGGAGGCCTTCATGTAAGGGGTCGACTCGACACATGCTTTTTCGGTCGTGCCAACCTCCAGCTTGGGTGCGACCGAGGCTTTCCCCATGTTGTACCAGTAAGGGGAAGTGACCAGCACGACAAAGATGATTATTCCTATGGCGATTTTTCCGTTCATCACTCATCATCCTCCTCATTCAGAGGTTCGCCGCGCAAATCGACGGTTCTCTCTTTCTGACCGTCCATGATCAGTGCATTGGCAAGCAGCTCGTGTATGCCGCCGACCGACACGTCCGGAGCCCAGTAGTGCGTCAGCGCTGTGAGCGTTGCCCTGTCAATGGCGCACATACAGAGAAGCCGGTTCACATCATGTTTGTCGCGAACGTGTCTAAGAGCGCTTGCCCTGGGAAATGCGCCTCTCATTCTCATTTCAATGTTTTCGTCGTTGCCCAGTCCCGCGCCGCCGCCACAGCAGAAGGTCTGCTCTCTGATGGTGTTCTCGGGCATCTCGAAGAAGTTGTTGCAGACGTTCTTAATGACATATCTCGGCTCATCGAGGAGACCGGCGGCCCGGGCAGGGTTGCACGAGTCGTGGAACGTGACTCTTATCTTGTCGTTCACGCTCGGATCAAGTTTCAGTTTTCCGTTCTTGATAAGATCCGCTGTGAACTCGGTGATATGAACCATCTTGGATGACTTGGAGTTCTCGAACTTTGTGCCCGTTATGGGTGAGACCGGCTCCTCAAGAAAGTCGGCAGGGCCGTTCATGGTATCCATGTATTGATGAATGACCCGCCACATGTGGCCGCATTCACCTCCGATGATCCATTTCACTCCGAGACGTTTAGCCTCAGCGTAGATCTTCGCGTTGAGACTCTTGATCATCTCGTGGGAGGTGAACAGCCCGAAGTTTCCACCTTCGGAAGCATATGTGCTCCAGGTGTAGTCGAGCCCCAGCTCGTGGAAGAGCATCAGATAGCCCATGCACGTGTACGTGCCCGGGTCTGCAAAGTAGTCACCGGATGGGGTCACGAACAGGATTTCTGCGCCCTTCTTGTTTATCGGAAGGTTAACCTTTATTCCGGTTATGTCTTCGATGTCGTCCACCATGAATTCCCACATGTCTTTGACGCCGTGAGGGGGAATTCCAAGGTGGTTTCCGGTCCTGAAACAGTTGGCCACAGGTTCCATCACCCAGTTGATGTTGCAGCCGACCAGGTTCAGCAGTTCCCTTCCGATCATCGTGACTTCGGCCTGGTCGATGCCGTAAGGACAAAAGACGGAGCACCGGCGGCATTCCGTGCACTGGAAAAAGTAGTAGAACCACTCTTTGAGCACATCTACGGTCAGCTCTCTTGCGCCCACCAACCTGCCGAGAATCTTTCCGGCCGTGGTGAAGTCATTCCTGTACACGGATCGGATAAGCTCTGCTCTGAGGACCGGCATGTTCTTGGGATCGCCGGAACCGAGAAAGAAGTGGCACTTGTCTGCGCAGGCCCCGCATCTCACACAGATGTCCATGAAGAGGCGGAAGGAGCGATACTTTTCAAGGCGCTCTTTGAACCCTGTTAGGATGATCTCCTGCCAGTTGTCCGGCAGTTTCCAGTCCTCGTCGGTTGGGGACCATTCCCTAGGGTTGGGAAGGTCGAGATACTTGAGATTTTTCCCTGCAGCAGGATAGCTGAAAGTGCCGTGCCTGAAATTGACGGGGGTATCCATCCACGGCGTCTCAGGGGGGCCATCCAAATCTATCTTCATTAAATCTTCCGGTTTGGGAAGGTCGTGCAGCTCCATGTTTACTCCTTGTCAACCGGGATTCCGGCCTCTTTCATCTTCTCCCTGAATTCGTCCTCGTATTCCTCGTACGTATGTGTCTTAACCGGATAATTCCACGGGTTGATGTACCTCTCGCTCCGGTTGTTATTTGCCATATTCCTCGTGGGGCTCAGAAACACGCCACCTGCGTGCATGATCTTGCTGAAGGGTATATAAGCCAGCAGTACGCTCACAAGGAAAACGTGAACGTAAAAGATCGAACCGATTCCCGCGGGCACCGTCGGGTGAAGAGTAACCAGTCCCATGGCCAGTTGCTTCACGCTCAGAAGATCTACTTTCCACACGTTCCGCATCAGTAGACCGGAGATCGCGATCCCCAGGATGAGAAACAGCGGGAAATAATCCGCGGTAAGCGAAATGTACCGCAGCTGCGGAAGGGCCACTCTTCTCAGGAAGAGGTAGGTGACTGCGGCCAAAAAGGCCATGTCGCTCAGGAAGACCGTCGGTAGAAGTATCTGGAAAAACCCGTCAACGGAAGAGAGAAGTTCGACAAAATGCGGGACAGGCTCGATAAAGAACCGGAAGTGCCTCAACACAACGATGAGGAATGAATAGTGGAATAAGATCCCGCCAAGCCAGAGCCACTTCGCAGACGCATACGTTAGACGTGGGCCGTCTCTCAGTTCCGCTCTGGTGTTCCTGAAGAGCGAACGGAAAAGGAGCACTTCGAGCAACATCCGTCCGATCACGCCCCAGGTATTGTAGGGGCTTTCAAGATTGTCAGCTTTGATCCACGGAAGCGATTTGCCTTGTCCGCAGGTTGAGGGAATGCGAAATGGGACCGGCACCCTCGCCCACTGCACTACTCGCCATACAACGCCGAGGACAAACACGGCGCCTGCGACATAGGGGATGACAACCCCGAACAGAGTAGCCAGGCCCACCGTCCCCACTCCTAGCAGGGAAAGCAAAACCAGGACTATCACTGCGAACAGTGCTAAGAATAGGGAAGACCAAGAGTTCATCTGCCATCACCTCGATTTATGTTACGCTATTCTTACTGCCGTCTTCGGGAGCCATCCACTCTTGCGGCATCCCGTATTTCTGACAGGCCCTTTCCAGTATTCTGGACGTCCTGTTCCTGATTTCAGTAGCTCTGATTTCAAAAAGCTTCTCGCGGCACTGCATGTAGATGTTGAACGAGAGGAGAGCCAGACTGTCTATTCTTGACTCGAATGCCACAACTTGTTCCAAGAGCCGACTCTCTCGAATCTCCTTGCCAATTGCTTCTCTTGCAGCCTTTTTCAGGAGGAATACAAAGCCTACGGCATTGGCGGGAGAAAAATCCTGAACCGCCCTTATGCGGATAATTTCGTCCAGAAATGTAACAAACTCGTGGGGTTCAGCGCCCCCAGGCTTAACGAGGAGATCGTATACCCCTTCCAGTCCTTCCGAGATGGACGCGCCCACCGGATTGGCAAAGCGGTTGCCCGTGCTGTTTATGAATTTCCTCGAGTCTGCGGGGTAGGTAGCGACGGTAAGTTCAAACCATCTTTCCAGAATGGCAGTCTTGTTGCTAACTAGAAACTCTTCCAATATTTCCTGTTTCATTTTTCCTTAGGTTTGTCGGAGCGCTTGTGTCGAAAAACATTCACCGTCACGGTCATCGTTACAAGGCAATGAGCATCCGTATCCTGCGAATTCCGCAGCCGCTAATTCCTGTCGAAGACCCTGGTAGCGCGCAAAAACCGTCTTCGCCGGCTCGGTCCCTGCATTTGGATCACAGGCACGCCCCTGGGCAACCCTCAACCCGTGGGGACCAGGCGACTTACAATTTTTTTTCGTGATTGGACGCCGACAGTTGGGAATCAACAATCATGACGGCAAGTTCCGGAGCGGAGTATACTGGCTGGTGCTTTCAGTGTCAAGACTTTTGGAAAAGTTTTTTTGTCTCTAAGTGACAGGTTCCTCGTCGCCGGCCGTCAACAAGCCGACCGGAAAAATTCTCAGGGCCTCGCCCACTGGCAGAGAATCGCCTGCCGGAACCATCTCATTGGTAAACACGTTCCTAAACATCGAGGGCGATCGGCGTGGGAGGATCACTCGCGTATCCTGCCAGACCTGAGTGCCAAGAGGGAAGTTCCCCTCCTCCACCACGCTGCACAGGAATCTTGGCGCTATCGTCACAGCCCATGTCTCACCGTGCCTCCTCGCAAACGCGATCACGTTGCGCTCAAATCTTCCCACGGTTCTCAGTGGCAAGTAGCCCCCCTTTTGGAAGACGAGCGGGTAGCTCTTTAGTGCGTGGAGCGCTCGATGCACTAGAAAAAGCTTGATTCCACCATCCTGAACGTTAGCGAGCAGCGCTTCGATCAATTTGAGCACGTCTGTTTCGGCTCTCCTTCGGATGTCCCCCAATAGGGTAATCCTCTGTTCGAAGTTTATTGGCCTGCGATTGTCCGGATCCACGAGGTTCAGGTCCCAGAGTTCCGTGCCCTGGTAAAAATCCGGGACGCCGGGAGAAGTGATTTTGATGAGTGCCTGAGAAAGGGAGTTTAGTACTCCATAATGAGCGATCTTCCTTTGGAACGGGAGGAATTCTCTCAAGAAGGCATTTTCATCTGAAGGATCGAGGATCTCTTCCAGGAAAGCCAGGTACGCGGACTCGTAGGCCAGATCAGGTTTTATCCACTCAGTGTGCACCTTGGCTTCTCTCACGGCTTTGATGATGTATTCTTTAATTCTTTCCACAAATTCAGGGTACTCGTCCCTGGCAAATGGAAACGCCCCCAGCAACGTCTGGTAAAGGAAATACTCGTCATTCTTGTCAGGGACATAATTGTCACGGATTCGACTCTTCTTTCCCTTGTTGATCCTACTCCAGTTCCGAACGTTCCTTTCCCACTCCCGGGGTATTTCCGAGATTACGTTTATTCTCGCTCTAACGTCTTCACCTCGCTTGGTATCGTGGGTGGATGTAGCGTTGAAAGAGTGCGGCCACTGTCGTTGCCGTTTCTTGTTGAAACTGTGAAATTCCTTCACCGAGCATCCAAACCGGTCCGGTCGTCCACCGACTTCGTTTAGTGAAATCAGTTTGTTATATACATAGAGCGCAGTGTCTTCGTGTCCTTTGGCCATTAGCGGCCCTGTGTATTGCTGAAAACGCATAGAGAATTTCAGCCACTCGCTCTTTTCCTGTTCGTCCATATATTCGGGGAAGTTCAACAACAGGAAACGTCTAATGAATCTTAATTCATGTATCAGGGCAGGATTGACCGCGATGGCCAGGTCCACAGCTTGTTCAATATAATTCCGGTCGCTTTCGGAAAGGACCCGATCGTTTACGTAGGTCCGGTACACGGGGAACGCGGCCAGCACCTCGAGGATTGCCCTTCTCAGCCCAAACATAGTGATGTCGGTGCCGTGTCGATCTCGGCTGGAGATAGTCTTTACCAATTGGGCCAGATTGTTAACATCTCCTGCCATGTGCTCCACAATAATCAGTCTTTTCTTCTCTCGCAGCAAGTCGGCAAAACGTCTAGTGGAGCCAGTGAGCGTAAACCATATCCTGTCAAGAGTCCTCTGGTTCTTCTTTTCACAGAATAATCCGTTGACATAATTCATGAAATCGTAGCCGGTAGTCCCTTGCACCGGCCAGTCATTGCACAGATCTTCCTCAGGATCGAGGATCTTCTCGACCACCAGGAAAGTTTCGGGCGCGTTTCCTCTGAGCTTCTTCAGGTATCTTCCCGGATCGTACAGACCGTCCACGTGGTCGATTCTCAACCCACTCACGGTTCCTTCTTGAATCAGTTGGAGAATGAACTTATGGGTGTGGTCAAATACCGCGTCGTCTTGGACTCGTAGTGATATGAGTTCGTTTATATTGAAAAATCTCCGGTAGTTTATCTCTTTAGTCGCCACCTTCCAGTATGAGAGCTTGAAGAGTTGGCCGGAGAGCAGATCATCGAGTAAGTTGAAACTCTCAGGCTTGCCAGGGCTTCCATTGATTGTCTGTATGTTTTCATCGACCATCGCCTTAACATCGTTATTACTGGAATATAGCTCCCATAGCATTCGTTTGATGAATCTGATCTCAGCGTAACGGTCGCCCACCTCTTCCGGGGAGGCAAAAGTTTTCAAGATGTAAAGTACTCCGAGGAGCTTAATGAAGTCAGGATGGTCTTCTCCCAGCCTACCCCTGAGAGTAGCCAACCCACGGGAGAACACGTTGGGATATGACTGTATCCTCACCGGAAAAGCGACGTCGTAGTAACGAACAGTGAGCCCTTGAGGGCTGTAGTCTAGAATTATCTCTGCATCTTCCAGACAGTCCCCGTAGAAGCGACCGAGAAAGGGGGCGAGAATCTGACCTTTGAGGTTTTCGTAGTCATGCTCCCAATCAATGTCGAAAAACGGGAAGTACTTGGAGCCTTGACCGTTCTCAAGCACATCCATCAGCAGCTTATTCTCAAAAGTGTACGCCATGTGATTCGGCACCACATCCTGGATCCACCCCAGGCCGTTTCGATTGACCTCTTCCGCCAGGATCGCAAAATCTTCCGCTGTTCCAATTTCAGGATTTAGCTCATTGGGATCAACAACATCGTATCCGTGGAGACTGCCTGCTCTGGCTTTGAAGACAGGTGAGGCATAGACATCCGATATGCCGAGTTCGGCCAGATAGGGGACGATCCTTCTCAACGCCTGGAAGCCGAAATATGGGTTGAATTGAATTCTATAGGTCGCTACTGGAATAATCATGAAGAGACTTCTCGGTCTTTCATCATACTGCGGATTTGCAACTGACGCGGTCTAGGGAGCCCGTAGCCGAAAATTCTCGGCCAAGACCGTGCAGTGGTGTATCCATTCTTGAGCGCTTTTGTCGCCCAGACCGGCCTTTTCCTTGAAGTCGGACCAGTATGTGTGAAGGAGCTTGTAGCAGGTGTTTTGGGTCTTCCAGAGATTGACCTCGAACGGCAATGTCTGGACTAGTTTTGCAGCGCTATTCAACCTCTCCATGCGAGAAAGGTCGTCAGGTTGTTCGAGAAGTTGTTCGGCCAGATGCTCAATGTTGACTGCCAGTAGCAATCCCAGAGCAGTCGCATCCAGAGTTGCGCCGGCCAAACGAGCTTCTTCCAGAAGAGGTCGAACGACTTCGGGGTCAAGCCCCTCGCCTTGAAGCGACCCACGAAGCTTGGCATTCAAGCATAACTCCGCTGCCAAAGCTAGGCCCTTGGGCAGTGGCGCGCCGGCCCCTTTCAGAAAACGAATCAAGGGAGCATGGTGCTCGTAAATGGAGGTATATGCAGCTTCCGCCTCACGCAACGTCGGCTCCATGATCATGTTCAGGACTTTTCGCCGCTCATCGGTAAACAACGAGGTCAGAGAGTACATAGACGTCCCGAAGTATTTACCCAGCAAAAGTATGGTCTTCGGAAAGTCTGCTACGGCGAAAGCCTCTGAAATCTTTTTGACAAGAGCTCCATATTTTTGCGCTCCCTGATATTCACCCGTGCCGCAGGCGATATTGTGATCACCAAGATGTAATACTCCAAAGCACAAGCTTGTGGACTCGCGCGTAACCTCCGAAATGACTGTTGCCCGCCCGATTACAAGCCTTGAATTTCCTGCCTGAAAACTGCGGTAGTCCTGCCGGGTGGCAGAATACGAATAGATCGAGCTTCGTTCACCGATTTCCTGGAACAGGGAGCTTACGGCATAGTGGGCGCCCACATTTTTCATGTCGAGCATGGCTGGCCTGACGAATGCCTCATAAATTGCGCGGCCGTCACTGTGTTCAGGTATGTTGCTCTTGGCAAGTTCAAGATGTTCGAGAAAGGTAGGTTCGAAGGAGCCGCTAAAGAGCTGGTCGGCCAACTGAAGAACTCTGCCGGCATATTGAATGACCTGAACCGTCTCAATCCCGGAAAGCTCGTCAAAAAACCAACCACAACTCGTGTACATGAGCATTGCGTGGCGTTGGAGCTCCATGAGCTTCAAGACTGTGATCTCTTCCTCGTAGTTTAATGGGCGGGTCGCGTGGCGGCTAATAAACGCACTGATTCGGTCGGGTGATCGATCCACGATGATGTCGATATAGTCGTCTCGAGCCGCCCACGGATCAATAAGAAACCGGGTGGTCAATTGCTCATAAGCCGGTTCCAGGGCATCTCGGAGCCAATCCAGGGCCGCACGCAGGGGGGCTCGCCAAGCCTGGTTCCAACCCGGGTTGCCGCCGCTGTTACACCCGCAATCCGACCGCCAACGTTCTATTCCGTGAACGCAGCTCCACGAGCTATTTTCAATGATGTCCACTTCGTGGGTTGGTGGATGCTCCGCCAGGTATTGGCCGTAATTAGTCAGCTTGGCAAGCCCGTTGAGCTCAATATCATGGAGCGCACGAGCGAGGGCCATGTCGCCGCCGCGATGGTGATGCCCATAGCTTTCGCCATCCGTTGCGACGTGGACGAGGCGGGGAGAGGACCGGTCCTCGCTGAACTCGTACAGCAACCTCTTGGCGAACTCCTCTCCGTTGTCGAGCAATCCCTCAAATGCTACAGCCTGCGAAATGTGACCATCATAAAAGAACAGATTCATAACGTGCCCTGACGGTAGTGACACCTGGTAAGCCATGGTATGATCGATTCTTCCACCACTCACGTCCTGCCATTCATCACCGCCAATGGACCGAACCCGCCGTGCCTGGCTGGGGGAAAGTATGGCAAATCCGATTTCGTGTTGCGCCATGATGTCCAGGGTCTCAAGATCTACAGCCGTCTCCGGAAGCCACAACCCTTCCGGCTTGCGTCCAAAGCGATACTCAAAATCCTTTATTCCCCATACAATCTGGGTATTCTTGTCGCGGTTGTTGGCCAGCGGTAGGATCATGTGATTGTAAGCTTGGGCTAGAGCAGATCCATGGCCTGAGAATTTTTCTACGCTCTGTCTGTCTCCCTCCAGAATTGCCTCATACGCGTCGGTGGCATACTTTTCCATCCAGAGCAAGAGAGTTGGACCAAAGTTGAAGCTTATGCCGGCATAATTGTTCACCAGTTGGACGATTCGTCCTTCCGTGTCCCAGAGTCTTGACACTGCGTTGGCAGCATAGCATTCGGCTGAAATTCGCTCGTTCCAGTCGTGGTACGGGAATGCCGAATCTTGGATCTCAATTGCCTCCAGCCAGGGGCTTTCCCTGGGGGGTTGATAGAAGTGTCCATGAATACAAATGAATCGGTCCATGATCTAAGCTTCCTGTTTGTCCTCAAACTCCGTCGGGAAACTAATTGCCAAACTGAATGAAGCCCGACGACAACTCTTTTGGAGAGGCGCTACCAATTCGTGGCAATTCTAGCTCGTTTCAAGGCATTGCGCCACAAGGGTCTTCGGCCTGCGTTTGCTCACTTTCTGAACAGCTTTCGGAAGTGGTAGCCGAAAATCATGAGCGTTACAGCCTCGCGCAAAGACTCGCGATAAAACACGAAGGCCTTGAACAGGAGCTTCCAGTAATAGATCTTGTTATTCCATGTATCGAGAATGCCTAGGTAAAGAATGGAATTGAGGAAAGCGGTTGTGCCCACCAACGTAATTCGACGCCGTCTAGTGGGCTTATAAGTCTTCAGAAACTCCAGAACCCTTGTGTAGTATTCTTTCGGGGAATATATGTAATTCAGCACAGCGTTGTATCCTTCCCTTAGGATCCGTGGATCCATTTTGGGAACGAAATTCATGGACCCATCGCAGTTATCGCCAGAGCAATCCTCGAGGAGTCGCCCCTCCTCTTTGAGGCGCCGGTAAAGGCGGGTTCCCGGAGGTGCATTGAGCAGGCCGATCATCGCTTTTACTACCCCGCTATTTTGAATGAACTTTATCTGGCGCTCAAAAATGTCGGGCGGATCGTTATCAAAGCCTATTATGAAGCCGCCCATCACCTCCATTCCGTTTCGCTGTATCGTCTTGACAGCTTCTACCAGGTCCATCGAACGGTTCTGGTGCTTGCCACATTCCGCGAGGCATTCTTCCTCCGGCGTCTCCAGTCCAAGGAAGACAGAGTCAAAGCCTGCCGCGGTCATCAGGCTCATGAGTTCTCCATCCTGGGCGAGGTTCACCGAGGCTTCAGTGTACAGAATAAATGGAAAATCTTTGGCCTCCTGCCAGGGTTTGAGCCCCCTGAGGAGCGTTTTGACTTTCGTTCGATTCCCGATGAAATTGTCGTCTACGATGAAGAGGCTCCCACGCCAACCCATTTCGTACAGTATCTCAAACTCCCGTATCATCTGGTCATTCGATTTCACCCTGGGACGTCGGCCATTCAGGTTGACGATGTCACAGAACTCGCAATCGTACGGGCATCCCCTGGAATACTGAACTGACATTGAAGCGTAGAGCTTCATGTCTATAAGGTCCCATCTGGGCAGGGGGGTCAGAGTGATGTCGGGCTTCTCCTCAGTTGTATAGACTCGGTGTGGGCTTCCTGCGACCAGATCCTTCAGGAACAGTGGGAGTGTTATCTCCGCCTCATTGAGGACGAGATGATCGACATCGTCAAAGTCTTCCGGACAACTTGTAAAAAGCGGTCCGCCACCCACTATTGGCTTGCCCAAGGCGCGGCATCTGGCGACAATCTGTCGTACTGACTCTTTTTGAACGATCATTGCCCCGATGAAGATCATGTCGGCCCATTGGATCACTTCATCCGGGAGACTTTCGACGTTCGTGTCCACGAGCTTAAGGTGCCAGTCCCCGGGAAACATGGCCGCGACCGTCAGCAGCCCCAGAGGCACGTGAGCCGCTTTCTTGCGGATGAACTTCATAATGTGCTTAAAACTCCAAAAAGTGTCGGGTATCGACGGATAAATAAGCAGCGCTTTCACTGGTCACGTCTCCCTTGGCGAGCTGAAGGTAGGCATCCGAGAAGTGTTTATTATGCATAGAGGATAGTCAAGTCCGGTAACCAAGGAAAAATCCGGTACTGCAGTCATGACGGACTTACTTGTGCGGCAATCCGAAGATGATAAGAAAGCATTGATATTCCTGTATGGGACTCCTATCTCGGAATTAGCGCGGGGCCTCTGGTACGAACGGTTGTTACCCGTCCGTACCGTCAGCTTCGTCCGAGAAATCAGACAAGAGAGCCTTTCAATGCTCTATCAATTCTTCTTTTCTGACGGAATGGGTTCCGTTGTCTTTTCCTTGACCTTTTCCTCTGAGGGCTTAGACCCTTCGGTTTTTCCCTGAGCCTTTCCCTTCATCTTTTCAGTCTGCTGTTGCTGCTGAGGCGCCACCTTCTGTTGTTGTTGCTGCGGCGCTTGCTGTTTCTTTAGCTGTTGTCGCTGAGGCTCTTCTCGCTGCTGGTGTTGACGCCGCATCTGTTCAGGCTGCTCTTGCGAGGGGCGCAGCCTGTCTGTGGTTTGCCCGACTCCCGTTGGACAGTCCTTGGCCTTTCTTTTTTCAGCCTCTACCTTGGTTTTGAATGGCCCTGCTATGGTGGCTGGTGTTTTTTCCTTGGCCTCGATCACCCTGCACACACCGTTCTTGTCCTTGACCACGAACCAATGTTTCTTTTGAGCCAGAGCAACCCCCGACATCAGAGAAAAGAGTATCACAACGAACGGTCCTGACGAAATTTTCAACAATTGACGTTTCATGATTCTCACCTTTCGTTTGTAATTACATTGCTTGAGCGAATGGGCCGGCCGCCTGGTACCTGCTGCTGCATTATGCTCCTCGTTTCCTTGTCTTGTAGCTGGCGCATTGGCTCCATCTGCCTCCGCCTACGCCTACCGCAATTGTTCAATGCCGTAGCTGGCCAGAGACCTCCCGCTTCTGTTGTTGTTGGGGCGCTCGCTGCTGCTGTTCCAGTATTTACATGCCTCTGCTCGTATTGAGAGGCATCACTGAGCCTCTGAATCTCCCTGTTTCGGACTTTTGTGCGGGGGGCTCTTGCAGCCGGACCATCAACCACTGCTGAGTAATATCCTTGCCGAAGTGGACCAGTGCCTCGGTTTGGTCCTGAGTGAGATTATTTATCCCCGCTTCCATCACAATGTTGGTATCTTTCCCGTCCGCAAAAGTCCATGCTGCCCGCTGAGTCTTTTTGTCCACCGTGCCTTTGACGGGACGAGCGATGTTGGTGTCCGAGTTGTAATATGTTCCTGATATTACTCCTTCTTTGCTCACTGCAAGCTGGAGAACCGTGTTGGAAACACCTGTGTCTCCCCGACTCAAAGCGAATACGCCCAAAGGCAACCATTCGGTCTTATCCGCAGTGTCATCCTTGGCGGTTGAGGCAAGTAGGGTCGCTTGTTGGTAATAGTCATCAGCTGTGGCCACCTGCTCCCCGTTCATGTACACGATGTCGTTGTCGTAAAGCACATTGTCCCCGATAATCGTAGGAAACCGGCGAACTCCACCCCCAAGGGAACCAGCCAGCAGGCGATTGCCCAGGTAGCCGGTCGCCACCAATAATGCCAGTCGTGATTGCGCCACACTTGATTGTGCCAATACTCGTTCGCCAAGTGAGGGTGATTTGCCCACCAACGAGGGTTGAGTATGTTTTGCTGGCGGTAATTATTACGAATTTGTTGGGCCACCTGAGCATTCGCTTCCGGGCCGATTGTCACCAATTCCGGACCGGTCCATAAGGGCCGGGTCGACACCTGCACGTTGAGCGTCCCCGCCGCCACGCTGAGCCAAACGCTTCAGCGCCAGTGCGGCTGCTGCGCCGCCCGTAGCTGCTCCTAATGTTCCAAGGCCAGGCTTTGCACCCTCCGCGGCCTTGGGATGATTGAGGAAGTGCTGCACTTGCCCTTGCGTCGGCCGCGTCGTGCCGGATGGGCGTTTTCCGGGCTGCTGCTGAGACGCCTGCTGTTGTTGTTGACGACCTGTTGCTGCTGAGACGCCTGCTGTTGTTTTACGCGTTGCAGCTGAGACGCCTCCTGTTGTTTTACTCGTTGCTGCTGAGACGCCTGCTGTTGCTTTAGCTGTTGCTGCTGAAGCACCTGCTGTTGCTTTACGCGTTGTTGCTGAGGCGCCTGCACCTGCGCCTGTGACGGACGGCTCAGCTGTTGCGACCTCTGAGGCGCCTGAACATGTGCCGGTGACGGACGGCTCACAGAAGGCGCGCTGGTTGAGACATGGCCACCCGGTCGTCCGCTGCTTTGGGGCGCTTGCTGTTGCTGGACGCGAGGTGCCTGCTGTTGCTGGACGCGAGGGCGCTCTGCTGTTGCTGGACGCGGGGTGCTTGCTGTTGCAGGACGCGAGGGCTGCTCTGCACGCCGGGCGCCTGCTGTTGCTGGGCGCCGCCTCCCGCTCCGAGACCGCGAGCCTCGACATCGACAAGCGATAAGACGAGGACGGTTGCGAGAGCCATTGAATAAATCGCTGAATTCTTCATGGATAAACCCTCCAATTCTGGTCCGCCAGAATTTACTGGGAGATTTGTTTGCGAACGACCCTGATCTCTTCGATATTGGGCTGCGGTTCCCCGTTAATTTCGCGGCCGATTGAACTGAATGTGAAGGTGTTCTCGTCAAGGGCCGTGTAGATGTTGATTGCAGAGGTTTTTTCGCCGGTGATCAGAACACCAGTGGTTCTGACCGTCCAGCGAGAGCCCTCTCTCGACCAGACTCCCTGTCCGAAGCCGCCCAAAGAATCGAAAACCCACGACTTGATACTTTTGACCGATGGGTCCCAGCCTATGACCTGAGTTCCTTCAAGCGCGGGGCGGCCCTCGAACTGGACTCTGAAAGAGAGTGTTATAAAACTCTTGTTTTTAGTCCATTCGGCCACGGTATCAACGTCTGACGACTTCGCTGTCGTCCACCCACTCCCCCGTCAGCCATTCAAGTTCCTTTAAATGCTCGTAATTCGACGGAGCACTAACGGTTTCTTCCACGTGGGCGATCTTCCACGCGGCTTTCCGCTTTACGTACCTCACTTCGTAGGTCAACTCCTTTGGGTTTTCTCCCGGACGGGAAACCACCGCGGAGCCCTCTTCTACGGCTTCGTTGTGCCGAGGGAAACGGATCTCCGATATGGCCATTTGGATCTGGATTCCCTGATTATCGGAAAAGAACTTCTTAAAGGCCTGTTCGATCTTGTCCCGGCCTTTCAGGACTTCCCCAGAGGGAAGGATGTACTCCGCGTCTTCAGCCCAGTGGGATGCGAGGCTTTCGGCGTCAGCCTGGTTGAACGCCTGGACGAAGGACTCCGCTCCACTTCGGATGGCAGCCTCGTCCTTCGCGTACCTGTCGGCTTTTTGGGCGATGGCCGAGCCGGCCCATGTGACACACATCACAGCAATGACGATTGCCAATTTTATGCTTCCGGCCCTTGTGATTTTCGTCTTCATAGCTCGTGCTCCCACTTATTCCTTTTGAGTTTGAATGCCGATTTAGATCACTTAGTAATCTGTTTCCTAAATTCGCTCACGTATTCTGATCGGTTGAGTACCGTCAGCCGCGCGACTTTACCGGTAGACCGGCCTGCGTGCCGGTCATTGATCCGCGGCCGGCAGAAACGCCGGCCCTACTGATCCCGCAGGGGCAGTGGCTCAAGTTACGTCACCGAACTTGCGAAACAGAGCACTTAGCCTCTAATTGGAACGACGAGGCATGCCCTTCAATCGTCTTGGCACAAGACTCAATCCCGTACTCTTATTTGCCAAGCAGACCCAATACGCCTATTACGATCAAATAAATCCCGATGATCCATGTCAGGAGTCGGGGCGCTATGAGTACCAAAACGCCTGCTATCAATGCCACTATCGGCTGAAGTTGCAGATTTATGTTCATGTCTTCCTCCATGGGACACGCGCTTCACAGAAGCCGCAGTTATTCGGATTCATGGAACCAAGCCAAGCACTGGTTCGTGCTTGAGAACTCCCTCTTTAACGGCGTCCAAGAGATCTGGACCAGTTCTTCCAACCTTGCCACCCAGATTTCTGCGGCAAGAGCATAATCTTGACTAGTCCGAGCAGGAACAGGAGTATCACCGCCCCGACCGTAGCACTAATCAACGTTCCGATCAGTCCGTGAAAGGACAACTTCAAGAAGCCGAAAAGAAAGCCCCCGATGAAGGCGCCTACGACTCCTACGACCAGATTGATGACCAGACCGGCTCCTCTTCCTTTTATAATTTGTTCGGCCAGAAAACCCGCGACAAGTCCTATTATCAAGAACCCGATCAATGGCTCAATTGGCATATTTATTCTCATGTTTTCCTCCTGCGACAATTAGTCGAAAAACGACGTCCATCCGGGAATTCACCCATACTTCTCCAAGAAGTGCTGTCAGGCGCCCTGTTCAAATCACTTTCTAACTCTTCCATACAGTGATTGTATCTTGCCGGCCAGTTGATTGATTTTTCCGCTGAAGACGCTGGAATACCTATGAGTCCACCATCCCCATTTTTCACGGACTTTACCCTTCAACTGCTTCAGATTTCCTGTAAATTGATTCCGATTCATAGGATTACTCCTCGTTACAAACATTAATTTGTTGTTTTGGACAATTAAATCACACTCCGTGTTCTCCCGGACGAGCAGACCTCGGAAAATCCTTATATGAAATTTCGTCTCAGCCTACTTTTGTCCCCCAAAGAACTCTCGGATTTTCCCATACCACTCGGAGTCAGTGAGGTTCGGCCATGTCTTGCTTTCAAAGCTGGGAGCTTTTTCCAACTGACTTTTGTCCATGTCGATAATAATCGTGTCCGCTTGAGCACCTGTCTTCAAGGCTTTCCATGGAATCGGGATCAATCGGTCACCGGTCCCAAGTAAACCTCCGGGAGCCAAAATTATATAGTCGAGACATGCCTCCTTGCTCAGCATGAGATCTTCGATCTTTCCAAGATCCTCTCCTTTCTGACTTATCACTTTTTTCCCTATTATCTTACTGACCCTGTCAGCCTGCTCCATGGCGGTTTTTTCCCTTGTTTGACTCTGTCCCGTAGTCGTCGCGGCTTTTTCATCGGTTTGAGCCTGGACGCTGGGGGTTTTGCCCACCTCTGGTTCAGCGGCGAGGGCTTGCGTTACAAAGAAGGCACAGATTGCCAGAAACAGCGTTATAAAGTTTCTCGATTTCTTCATCGATTTTCTCCTTCCTCTTATCGGGATAATTCGACAGGCGTCAGAGCGATGAAGCCAACGTCCCATTAGCAGCAGCCAAACAGGAAAACGGAATTTCCATGATTGGTGCTGTTGACATGTCCATAGTCGCTGAAACCGAACAGCCTACCGACCCAGCACGATGAAAACACCAGCAGCGATAGCAAGCAGAGCCAGTAAAACATGGACGATCGGATTACCGACCGATAAAACTGTCAGCAGGCCCGTCACGATGAGCCAGATGCCAAGCAAGAGCATTCCCAGGCTCTTTGTCAGGTTCAGGTTCATGTTGCTCACCTCCTTGTGTGAGAACCGCGATTCGTACTACCGCAGGCGTGGCATGCCGCAGTGTCCCACGGCATTGCCCGAGACGTACGAATGCTCGCCCGTGAGAAGTCCGAGAATAGGTCAGGACCTAAGGCTTATGGATGTTTCTTCTTTTCTTCACTACTCACTCCCACTGTCACGCGATTGCGGGAACGTGGGCTTGCATTGCTGCATAAAGCCATTCCAGGGCCGCTACAGGGTCCTGCGACCTTGAATGAGATTAACCACTATCACCACGACCGCGATGACCAAGAGAACGTGAATGACTCCGCCCAGGGTGTACGAGGTGACTAAACCTAGTAGCCAAAGGACCAACAAGATTACCACTAATGGTCCAAAGCATTTTTGCTCCTCCTTCTGTCGCAATCTTGCGACGATCCGAATCATTTTGGAGAAAGGACCCACTGCGGGCCATCGCTTGAGCTGAGGGACTTGCACACAGACTCATCTTTAAGGCCCATGCTGATTTGGGTCCACTCCGGGCTGTTTGTTAGGCTGTTTTCCCATTCTCGACTTCGGGTACTCCCGTATCAAACTTCCCCTGTTGCAAGGCCTCTCTTGCCTCTTCCGCTAATTTCACGTAGTTGACTCGTATGAGGTCTAGCTCCTTTTCATCCAATTCCTCTAAATTCAAGAGCGCATTGTGCGCACCCTCCATCACACGAATCAATTCATCCAACTTGACTTGTATGGCTTCGGAATCCCTATTTTGAGTATTCTGGATGAGGAATACCATGAGAAAGGTCACAATCGTCGTGCCGGTATTGATGACCAGCTGCCAGGTGTCACTAAAGCCGAAGATCGGTCCTGTCGTGCCCCACGCGACAATTACCGATACTGCAAATACGAAAGTCGACGGATGACCGGTGGCACTTGCCGTCCATTTGGCGAAGCGAGTGAACCGAGATGTGGATTTTGTAGGTTTCATCGGAATTCATCCTTCAACTGTTGCAGATTTTCTTCACATCGATTCCGATTCATGAAATCACTCCTCGCTACAAACGTTACACGAGAAGGCCAGAAAGGCTGAATTCGCAGCCTTCTGGCAAAAAACGGCGACATTTGGAGAGGCCTATTTCACCTTCTCACCCTTTTGGCCAGGTTCTACCGTAGGACCCTCATGGACCCGGGCCTCCTTTTTCAGGCTTTTCCGGTCCTGTGGTTTCGGAGCGTCTCGTTCCCTGTGGAGCCGGCCGGAGCTACCATTTGCTCAGATGCTCATCCAGCTCCTTCTCCGCTTCCTCACGTTTGAGCCCGTATTTCTCTTGTAACTTACCAAGTAACTGATCTCGCTTCCCGGCAACGACTTCCAGATCGTCGTCTGTGAGTTTGCCCCACTTCTCTCTGAACTTGCCTTTCACTTGCTTCCAATTTCCTTCAATCTGATCCCAGTTCATGGTTCGTCCTCCTTGTTGTCGATTAAGCTGTGTGATTTCCTCCATTGCCCAGGTCAAATACGGCCAAGCAAGAGGTTCGGTTCTATGTTCATGCCTCCAAAGACTCAACGGATCGCCTCGATTCGTGACCTGGGGGATGGCTCTGACCGGGATGACACCACCCCGAATCTGGGTGCCTAAAGGCCCCGCCTCCTGCACCAGTATCCACCGCCACCGCCGAAGAGCAGAATCAGCAAAATGATTATGATGAGTGTTGTCGAGTCCATATCATCACCCCCTTTCTAAGGGTTGGATTGGAAACTGGCTGATGATGCCCGAACTGAGCCTATCCGCCATTTTCAGGATTTGCTCATGGATCTTCTCGTAGGCCGCGCCACAGAGTGTCGTCTAATTCGCCGTTCTGCTCGTGAGGGTGGACGAGGGCCACTCTCTAGGGCAGCCCCCGTCACCCGCGGTTTTCCCGTTGCGCCTAACGGCTTGCGGCGTGAACCGCCGGCAATTCATAGTAAATTTCGACTTCTTTCTGCCATTCGGGTTCCGTAAACTTGGGCCATTCCTTAGGGTCGAAATTCGGAGCCTTTTCCAGAGTCTTTTTATCGATATTAACGACCAAGGTATTCTTTTCCTTTCCCGGTTTCAAAGCTTTCCAGGGAATGGGGATTAGTTTGTCGCCAATCCCCAGTAGGCCTCCATCGGACAAAATGGCATATCTCACTGTGCCCTCTTGATCGACCACGAGAATCTTCCCGAGTTTTTCTCCTTGCGGACTGTTGACTGTCATTCCAGTTATCTGGCCGGACCTCTGCCATCCCTGCAAGGGAGTCTCACCCGTTTGAGCCGCAGACTTGGCCCGCAAGGAGAATACAAATTACTGCTGCGCACAACCCAAAACCGCTCTTTTTCATAACAATCTCCTTTGTCAATGAGTTACTATTAACGTTGTTAGCGTCTGGATAGATGGAGCTACCATTTGCCCAGATGCTCATCCAGCTCCTTCTCCGCTTCCTCACGTGTGTGGCCGTATTTCTCTTGGAGCTTCCCTACGAATTGTTCACGTGTTCCGTGCAAGACATCCAATTCGTCGTCGGTGAATTTGCCCCATGTTTCTCTTATTTTGCCTTTGAACTGTTTCCAGTTGCCTTCGACCTGATCCCAGTTCATGGTTCTCCTCCTTGTCGCGTGCGGCGTTAATTCGCCGGGGTTTTCCTGTTTCACGGGTCTCAAATACGGCCCATCAAAAAGAGCGCCAACACAATGACCAGTACCAGACCCAGGATACCGCTGGGGCCACGCCCCCAGCTACGACTGTATCCCCAGGTCGGTAGCGCTCCTATAAGCAGAAGGACCAGGATAATTAGTAGAATAGTTCCCATCGTTTTTCTCCTTTCAGATAAGGATAGGTCAGAAACATAATCTGCACTGTAATCGCTTCTTATGAACGCCTCCCTCTGGCCTGTGTTTTCAATTCCTTCGAGTGCGCCTTCTGCCACTGCTCCATCTTTGCGTGCTGTGCCGTAGCCTTGACCAGGAGCATCTCAAATTCTCCCGCCACACGTCTTTGGGCTTTTGCCTGCTCCTGGGCCCGCACCGCTTCCCTTTGCCGTTGCTGCAGAACACGAGTGGCTTCCTTTACCTGTTGTTCCAGGATCACCGCTTGAGGATAATTCTGGGCAGCCGGGGACACGGGAAGGGCAAGATACCCAAGGGATAGGAACAGGGCGAGCATCAATGACCGACTAACGAATTTCTTTGCTATTGATCCCATGCCCCCACTCCCTTCTCAACTGCATCTGAGAATTTAAGATTCGTACGGGTTCCCGACCGAACCCCATTGACCAAGCCGTGGTGGTAGCCCATCGGGGCTTTTTCCAGAGGCACAACTCGTTCCTGTGCAACAAAGGTATTAAGCTCCACCATGTCAATCGTGGGAGCAACAGTGCTGGGTGAGCCGGACTGATCCATCCCAGGAACAACAATCCTTGAAACGCCTTTCTGGCCCACAGCCAAAGGTGCGGAGCCACTTGGGGGCATTTGTACTTGTAACCGTATGGCTGGCACTACTCGCCCGCTTTCAGTTCTCTGCGAACCTTCCGCGTGCCCAAACGTGACCGTCTTCACTGGAATGGACTGTGCCAATCCTTCGTGAGCTTGAGCCGAACACTTTTCTGCTAAACTTTCTTGCCACTCCTTCAACTGAGTCAAAAATCGTGTCCGCCCTGATTCCAGTAGGCGCATGTATTCGGCAAACAGTTCGTCTGTATGGAGTCGCCTATAATCCGGACGTTGTATAAGTGTCCGGTACTCCATGATAAACCTTTCATATTCCGGGGTGCCGGCGAGATGACCGAACACTCGATTCATCAGCTTGCCGTCCAACTCTGCATGATCTCTCCAGGATTGTCCGGACCAACACGCTACCATGGGGGTTCGCTTCTCCGCCTGATAGCACTCCTCTATATTACGCTGCATCAATTCGAGGTCTTGTATCTGCTCGAAAAGCTTATTAGCCCTTGTCGTACAGCGTCACTGCCGATTCTGCTCGAACAGTAGCCGGCAACATAATAATTAGCGAGAGCAATAAGGATGAGCAAAGGAGTTTTGCTTTCGTCTTCATTTCGCTGCTTCCCCTTTCCCCGGTGTTTGTGGAAGTCACACCAGGGCCCAATGAGACGAGATGGAGCGTCATATCATCCGACCAGAGCTTCACGTCTGATGGGGATATCAATTGACAGGAATCCATCTCGTCCCGGTCAGCCCAGCACAATTTTCGTCCGGCCGGATCTCGGCAATAAGTGACCGTGCAACTAATTATTTATATGGCTCTCCGATTTATGGAGCCTCCGATTTTCTCAGTCAGGGGGACACAGACGCTCACGTTGCCATTGGCTTTGACCGGTTCCAGCTGTCTGTTGCCGGCCATCTGTTCTTTGGCTGCGCTCAGTATGCCGCCGGCAGCAAGAAGGTCTGTCTTCCCGCCTTGTCGAACGAAATTTTCGAAATGTCTGGTGTAAACATGATCCGGCCCAACCATGGCGGTGAGGCAATCGAAAGCCCTTCGCCTCCAGCGCTGAAAGGCAACTGGATCAAAATCAGAGTCAAGCACACCCCAGCCTGCTTCTATCAAATCGTCGATTCGTTGTTCGACAGCCATTGCTGACCCCTTTTCTTAAATCTGTTCGCGGGGCTGATCGCGGTAAACACCCCCATCCACCGGTTGCGGTTGCCTTGAACCAGCCGCATAGGCCGCAAAGTATCTATCGATTTTTTCCTCCCATTCGGCCGCAGTGAAGTCGGGCCATGTCTTGCTCTCAAAATTGAGGGCCTTTTCCAAGGTCTGCTTATCAATGTCGAGCACCGTTGTTCCCTTTTCACCGCCCGTCGTCAGAGCGTCAAACGGAATCGGAATCAACACGTCACCTATTCCCAGGAAACCTCCGTGAGACAGGATGGCGTATTTTAGGCACCCATCCACGCCCACCATGAGATCCTGTATCGTACCAAGTTTTTCCCCGTGACGATTCTCCACGGTGGTTTTCAGTATGTCACTCACTCTCTTAGGTACTTTAATTTCCATCATTTTTCCTTCTCCTTTTTCTCGCCTTGGCGAACGCAATTTTCGAAATGTCTGGTGTAGACGTGATCCGACCATACACCGCGGTCATGTAATCAAAGACCTTCGCCTCCAGTGTTGAACAGCCACTGGACCAGAATCGGGGCCAAGTGCACGCCAGCCCGCAGCAATCAAATCATCGACTCGCCTTTCGATAGGCATTGCTGATCTCTCTGTCCGGGTGACTGACCCTGGTAAATTCCGCTACTCCGCCATCTGCAACTGCCGCCACAACCTGTTGTGCGAAATTGAGCAGAGTCAATCGCCCAAATTGAAATTATTGTGAGCAATCATTTGCATGTGTACCTGTTAGAAAATAAGGTATATAAGCAAAACAATTACCAGGATGGTCCCAATGCCTACTCCGAAAATATTCATTGTAGTGTCCTCCGTCCCTTTATTTGTTATGGGCGGGAATTAATCTCGTTCCGGTCACCCACCGTGACACCACCGGAGACGGCTGCAGTTGCGACACATGGTCCACAGATCCAAAAAGCGGTTCAGATTATCGAGTGGTGATGCTTTTAACCCTTGCAGCATTTACTATGCATTTTTCGTGCCAATTGTGGCCAATGGATGAGGTTTTCTATAACAGCTGTGTTGTTAGTTAGTTAGCCACAGTGATGGAGTGTGGGGTGAGATACGAAGGGTCGGCAAGAAAGGGGCAGGTGTCCTAAAAACGGGCCACAGAATTCCTGTCTCTGTGTTATCAATAGGTTACAAATTCACTGGGTGTCTTAATAGTCGGTCCATCGAATTAATCCGCGGTGCGGATTGTCCCCCTCAATTCCGAAACGCTTCATATGTCGATACAGAGAGTCTCGGGATATGCCAAGCACGCGGGCAGCACATCTTCTATTGCCTTCGCAGCGCCGCAGGGCCTCCAAACACAGGGATTTGATCACCTCATCCGTCACATCGTGAAGCGTGCGCTCGTGTACCGGAAAACTGGACACGTGAGACCAGCTTTGGTGGCTTGCGTCAATCGAGGGGAGCGCAACGTTCAAATTCTGCCCGTCGGATAACATCAATGATCGTTCGAGCACGTTTCGCAATTCCCTGACATTTCCTGGCCAATCGTACCCGGAAAGCGCAGTGACGGACGCGGGGTCGATCGCGGGGAGAGAAGTCAGCTGCAGCTCCTTCGCCAGCCTCGACATGATCTCTTCCAAGAGTACGGGAATGTCCTCAATCCTATCACGCAGCGGCGGCACGTGTATCGCAAACACGTTCAGACGATAGAGCAGGGGGGAAAGGAATCGGCCTTCCACCACCTCTGTCTCGAGACTCCTGTTCGTCGCTGCAATGATCCTAGCATTCACGGTAATGCTCTTTTCACCGCCAACACGAAGGAATGACCTTGTGTCCAGAAAGGTCAGGAGCTTGGACTGCAAGGAGAGGGTAAGCTCTCCAATTTCGTTGAGCAGGAGGGTCCCGCCCTCGGCCAATTCCAGGAGTCCTCGCTTCCGGGCGTGCGCTCCAGTGAATGAGCCCCGCTCGTGCCCAAAAAGCTCCGACTCCGCCAAATCCTTGGATATGGCAGCGCAATTCACCGCAAAATAGGGTCCCGGAGCACGCCTGGAATGGTCGTGAATCCAACGTGCCAAATAGTCCTTTCCACTCCCACTCTCCCCCTGGAGCAGAACGATGCTGTCAGTTGCGGCAGCGATACGAGCCTCGTGCAGAGCAGCCCTCATGGCCTGCGAGGGGTACGCCTCGGCGATCGGTCTTTGGCCAGGCACGGTTCTCTTGCGCTCCGTGACATCACGAGAAATGCCATAGATGCCGACGATCGTGCCCTCCGCGTCGCGAAGCGGCGTGAGGACAGTATTCAAGGTGAACTGGACGCCCTTTATGGAGGCGGTATATTCTTCTTCGATGGATTCTCCCTGGAGCACGCGCAGATCCACTTGTTTGATATGTTTCCCGGTTGCCTCACCGTAGAGATCCTCATCCTTGCGGCCGATGATTTCGGACACGTCCAGTCCGAACATTCTTGCCATCGCAGGATTCACGTGGCGTGTATGTGAGATGACGATCCTTCATGAAAATCAGGTCTTGTGCACCCTCAACGAGTGCTCGAAATCGTTCCTCACTGAGACGCAAGGCTTGCTTCGCCCGCTTTTGTTCCGTGATGTCGGTTACTATCATACAAATGGTAGTAGAGTCCTCAAGTAAAAGGGGGCTTGTGGAAACACGAGCCGGCACAAAATCCCCAGCCCCATCCTCCAGTGTAAGTTCCATCTGTTGAGGCTCCACCAGGCTTTGGTTTAACAGAGCCTCAAACGATTGGGTATCTTCCTGTGTAACGAAGCGAGCCATAGAGGCCCCAATGATCCTTTCAAGCGGCGTCTTCAGTATGCCTGATAATCTGGCGTTGCAGAAAAGAACCATGCCGTCTGAGCCTATTATAGCTGCTCCCTCGTTCATCGTCTCCAAAACAATGCGATAAGTTCGATCAGCTCCGGTCAGGGTATATACTTGATCACCGTCCGGCCCGGACATAACCAGAGCATCTACTTCGCCCCTCCTGATGGCGTCCAAAGTCCCTTCGGCCTCTTGGAGTCGGAGCCGTAGCCCTTCAATTTCATCAAGAAGTTTCTTGCTCATGGCCTCTTATTTTGACAGGTCCGGGCACTCCGGCTCCGTCATTTCCCGGTCTCCAGGTCCAGTCCCGCCAGGAGACGTTCAGTATTTGAAAGATCGCCGATAAACTTTCGCAGCGGCAAAGGCAATTCCTTGACCAGGGTAGGCGCGGCAACAATTTGCCCGTCCTTTGCGAAAATCGGCTGCTGATAGATGTCAATTACTTCGAGATCATACGACTCGTGGAGGTGTTCCTTTATCAAGTTCTTCAGGTTTCGGATCGCTTGAAGGGATTTGCGGCTTTGTCCTGCCACGTACAAGCGCAGAACATATTTTGGCTCTCGCGATTCAGCCGCTCCCTGTGGCTCCTGGTAGCTGGTTTCTCTGCCTGACCGCTTAGTCATGGCACAATTCCTTTACATACCGTATTAGGGCCTGGGACGCAGATCCAATCCCACCAGCACTCGCTCGCTATCAGAAAGATCGCCTATGATTTTTCTCAAGGGAGGCGGGAGTTTCCTCACAAGAGTGGGCAGTGCAAGAATTTGGTCTCCCTTGGCGAGCCGCGGGTTGGCCGACAAGTCAATCACTTCGATGGTGTATTTTCCTGCAAGATGCTCTTCGCAGATCTTCTTCAGGTTCGCAAAGGCCTTGATGGACTTTGCGGTCTGGCCCGCGACGTACAAGCGGAGGTTCCAGACGCCTTCGTCCAGGGTTTCGTCCTCATATTCATCCGCCGGCCCCTGTTCACGCCCACCCATTGACGCCTCCTGTTGTGTATTCCTGCCGCTGGCTTATGAAAGATCAAGTCTCATCGGCTCTACGCAGCCGAGCCATCTTCCGTTGATCGTAGTCGAGGGCCTTTTCACGGCCGACCTCTTGGTCAATGGCCTGCTGAAGCTCTTCTTCCTCCGCCTCAAATTGCGCTTTCAAGGTAGCGAGTTGAGCTTGCAGCAAGGTGCGCTTTCGCTCCAGTTCCCGTTGCTTTCGCTCTAATTCGTTCCTTCTCGCCAACTCTTGTGCGTTATCGTGTGCCTCTCTGGCTGCCCTAGCCGAACCCGTCAACACCCCTGCAGGGCCGAGGTAAACATCCACCAGCTCCACCCCCTTGTCCGTTAGCAGGAACTCTCTGACCTGGTCGGAATGGGCTATGCCTCTGGACTTGGCGATATACATTGTCCGGTTGCGCTCACCATCCGATTCCAAGGACCGAAGCAGAATCCACGTATCCATGAGTGACGAAAGCCCTATTTCTGTCTGCTGTGCGGACGTTCCACCCGCTGTCAGGTCTGTGCAGAGGGTGGTTATCTCATAGGTCTTCAGAAAATCCATAAGCCGCGTCAGCATTATTTTTACTTCAGAGATGCTCCCTATCGAGACCAGATTCGAGACGGGGTCTATCACTACTACAGCGGGTTTGAAGTCGTCGATTAGTAGGTGAATCCTTGCAAGATGCGACTCGAGCCCATAGCGGGTGGGACGGATTGCGTGAAATCGCAAGAGCCCCTTCTGTTCCCACGGATCCAAGTCAATCCCTATCGACCGCATATTTCTAACTATCTGGCTTGGGGATTCCTCAAAAGCAAGGAAGACGGCTCGATGACCGTTCCTGCACGCTGAATCGACAAAGTGGGCGCCCACACTGGTTTTCCCAGTGCCAGCGCTGCCCGAGACCAGGATGGAGCTGCCACGATAGTATCCTTTGCCACTCATCATGGTGTCCAGGCGCGCTATTCCCGTCGAGACCCTGTCGGTAGGGGCTGTGTGATCCATATTGAGTGATGTGATCGGGAGCAGAGAGATGCCGTTGGGTTGAATCAAGAACGGATACTCGTCCGCGCCGTGCACAGAGCCTCGGTATTTGATCACCCTCAACCGTCTCGTGGATATCTGCTCGATCACCCGGTGGTCCAGAGCGATGACACAATCAGCTACGTATTCCTCCAGTCCATGCCGGGTGAGCGTGTCCCGGCCTTGTTCAGCGGTAATCAGAGCGGTCACACCCTTGTCCTTCAGCCAGCGGAACAGTCGGCGCAGCTCCGCCCGCAAAATGCCTTCATTGGACAATCCTGAAAAGAGGGACTCTATGGTGTCGAGAACCACACGCTTTGCCCCAACCTGGTCGATTGCAAAGGCCAAGCGGATGAACAGGCCCTCCAGGTCGTATTCCCCTGTTTCCTCAATGGCGCCGCGATCGACGAAGACATAGTCGAGTGCGATTTTTTTGCGCTCAATGAGAACCGGCAAATCGAACCCAATCGGCTTGAAGTTCTTGATCAAGTCATCTTCAGTTTCCTCAAACGACATGAACACGCCGGGCTCTTCGTACTCCGTTGCGCCACGGACCAAAAACTCCATGCCGAGCACTGTCTTGCCGCAACCAGCGTTGCCACAAACCAGGGTAGGACGCCCTTGAGGCAGTCCACCCCCTGTTACTTCATCCAATCCTTTTATTCCTGTCGGACACTTTGGCAACGTGTCCAAAGGTGGCCTCTGGGCTTTCTTCTTCTTGGTCATGGCGTCGACGACACCTCCTTATATGTGAACTGGACCTGTTGGTTCATGCTTTATAGGCCCTGGGGCAAAGAGTCAGAACCCAATTATTGATCGGGAGGCAGGGGAACCGCGGAATACCCACCCCACGCGGGACGGCTCGGGGCTGTTCCGTATTGTGATCAGCTTGCGTAACTGCCGAAATTGATGCTCTCCAGCGGTAGTTCGTGGTTGACCGGAATTATGCGGCGCACTCACAATTTTGACTTCTTTGAGGCGTTCACCGACCATTCGACCGGTCCTCAGACCCCAAATGGCCACCGCGTTTTCTCCCCTGAGCCTCCGTGGAGGCACGATTCAGACCATCTTGCCCTAAAACAAATTGTCTCCGGTTCCTGAGCATACCTCTACATTTTGCCCCCAGTCAAGCACGATCTTCCCGGTTGTGCCTTACCCGAACACAGCATGGTAATAGTGGTTCAAGAGAAACACAGACGCCACATGAACATGCCATCTCCTCGCGTGACAGGAGACCAGCGTGCCTTCAGAAAGACCCACTTTCCCCTTGATTCTGGTGATATATGATTACGGTCGGTGTCGCGGTGTCCACAATGTAGAAAAACGACCTACCTTAGCCCGTTGGCGATTCCTAAGAGTCCTTCAGAAATGATCTGGCTAACCCTGAGGGACACTGACAGACAGCGCCCGGCAGTTCGGGTGGCAGGCACCGGATCGCAAAGCTGGAAACATCGTCCAGCCGCAGTTGTCAAAACTGATAGAGAGGTTAAGCCATGAAAACGTACCGATTTGTTACTACGTCACATCATGACGTTATTGCTGAAACGGTTGAGGAGGCTATGGAGGCTTTCAATGAGATGAAACGGAAAGGACTTTCGCCTCAATTCGACACGGTCAGCCAGATAGAGGTCGAGGACGAAGAAGGACACTACATCCCGGTGGATCGCGCCCTGCGGGCCGGAGATCTGGATGCAAGAAGGGAAGGACTCTTACATTAGTCGGTGCAAATCCCTTGTGGCAGGTGCGACGAGTCTATGACTCGATCGCGCGTGAAGAATGCAACAACAATAGCCACTTGATTTGAAGTGTACCTCGCTTGTGAAATAATTCTCTAGAGGAGCAAGGGGAGGGTCGGGAGTATCACCGTGTGAAACCTGTCGCCTAAGACATGCCCAGCGTAGTGTCTCCAAGGTATCTTTACAGCGGTTGACCTTTTCACTGATAAACGGGGAGAAACCTATCAGTCAATACATGAGGGGGTCTTTCAGTAGATTAGCCGATGTTACCTTTTGTCTTTAATTTGTTGATCAAAACTCTAAAAGAAGTTCCACGGGTTTTCCAGTAGCACGAGATTCCCTGGCCAGTTCGTAGGCTTGATTGTACTGCTGCGCCACTACTTCCCAAGACACCACTTCCTCAAGATACCTTTTCAGATTTTCTCCTAACCTTATTCGCAGACCTTCGTCGCAGGCCATCTCAATAACCGTCTCCCTCAGCATCGCCTTGGTCGTGAAGAGCATCCCCCCTTTGCTCTCAAGAGCTTGGGCAGTCAAGCCTTCCATAGGGGCCGTGGTTATGAAGGGTTTATTTAGTGCGATGATTCGGGCAAGGGTACCCGATTGGGTTTCATCCACCGAAGGCAGCACGATAAAGTCACAGATGGCCATTACCTTGTAGTAGATCTCCCCGCGAGGAACGAACTCAAAGTAATGGGCCAAACCCTTTCCTTCAAGAATTTCAAGCTGTTTGCGGTATGACTCGTACTCCATTAAATCGTGCGGATCTCGCATGGCCCCTGCTGCCAACAGGTCCCACTCCTGGCCGGACCTGGAGCAGATCTCATTGTGGATGTCCTCCCACATGGAGGTCAAAATGTCCCAACGCTTGTTCGACTGAATCCATCCTACAAGCCCGACGATGTGTTCGCCGATATACGAAAATTTGTCCAGACCGATCTCTTTTCGCAGCGCTGGCACCTCTTCAATTCCCCAGCGACGGTCGGGTCTAGAGCCGTGGGGGACCACCATGACGTTGAGAGGAGTTTTCCAGCCCCTCCCCTCAAAGAGCCAATCGAGCCTCCATTTTTGGTAATGACACTTGAACATCACCACTCCTGCGCGCTGACACATCTCGTAGATGAAATTGGCTTCAAAATCCGTCAATCGCCCGTGAATGGTATGCGGCTCCACTACGGTGGCAGAATCGTCGATGGCGTCGAGCAAACTGAGGAACCCCTCATTGCCGTCCCCTTGGCCTCTGGGGTCACGGTATTCATACAGTCCGTACTCATGCTCTAAGTGCACGGCATACGGGTTCAGCTCTTTGACCTTTTCGGCAACCGGCTTCCACCAGTCGTGTCTGGACATGTCGATGATAGGGAAAACTCCTTCCCCCCTACCATCCGTGTGGCTTATTACCAGCACTTCTCGGTCAGGATTTGCCTTTTGGATGAATTCCCGAGCCTCTTCGGTAAAAGTGCCTATCCCACAGAGCCTGGGAGGATAGCTCGATATCATGACTATTGGTGACGAGCTTTTCATAGCGGACCCCTCTTTCCTAACCCGCTGTTTTAAAGCGGGTTATGCGATGACCGCCCCATCCTGCAGGTCTTGAGATCCCCTGAGTGCTCACAATCGGGGGGCTCTGGGACCTCCCGTTAGAACCGAATCGCGTCCGGTGATGCTCCTAGGACGGCAATCCGCAGAACCTCCCTCGACAAATGCTTGGTTAGCGACGTTTTGAGCATATCTAACCACCGACCTATTTATCAAATACAATCACGCTTCCACCCCTCATTTTTTTTCTATCTCCGCTTCGTCTGCAGCTCTCTTGCTAAGAATGGATTTTAATGCCCGCTTGATCTTGCCATTCAATTTAGAGTCTCTTGCTGCCTCGTGCAAATAGTCCCTGAGTGCTTGAAGCCAGTCCTCACCTAACTCCTCTTTCGTGAACACCTTCATAGTCACGATAACAAAGGCGCTAACCTGCAGAGCACCGCCAGGAAGAACCTCGATGAAGTCCGTTGGCACGGCTCCATATGCCATGAGCGCCTTGATATCAGCCACTGTGTAATCCGTGCCCCATGCCTCGTCCTCATCTTTATACAGCATCTTTTTCCCTCCTTGTGAGTTGAGTATGAGACCCATACCCCGAGTCTCCTACATGAAAAACCATGTGGTCACACGATGAGCCATGAAACCCGGAAGATTGATACTGGGAAGGGTAGCCCAAAGAATCTCCCTGAGGTCATGTGGGTCCTCAGGTCGGTGTTTCAGGTGATGTCTCAAAGTCCGGTAAGGGTCACAAAATGAGACCACTTTTTTCGACGTGACTACTTGCCATCTGTAAAATGGCGGCATGCAGTACACTGGCCTAACCTCTGCCGCTTGGTATGAGATTGGGAGCAAATTTCCCACAGATTCCGCGCAAAAGCGTCTTGGGTCATTCACAGTCTTACCCTTGCGTAAAACCCCTTCTTCAACAATTCCGCTGCAATAATATAGATGAGCAAGATTGCGCCCAGCATGAGGAGAAATGAAAGCGGTAGAGGCTGAAATTCCAGCAGCCCTGAAAGTGGCGAAATTGGCAGAAGAAGCGTCACAACGACAATCACCATGGTGGCCAACAGAAGATACTTCCCAGGTTTGCTCTTGAAGAAAAATCTCCGACTTCGAATAACAAGCACGATCAAACCGGCCGAGATCACTGACTCCATTCTAGGACGCATGCTCATTCGGGTCCGCTCCGGAGATTTGTTCGGCCCCTCAATTCGCTACATCGGATAAGGCTCCTCCACCCGCATGAGAACCACAAACGACTGCGGAGCCAACGTTAGAGATTCCTCCCCATCCGAGGTTACTGTTTCGGGAACAGCGCTTCCAGCGCCGCCCCACGTTTCTTCCGCCGAGTCGATGCGTTTAATCCAGCCCCCGACAGGTAACGGGACCGGGATGGGAGCGGCTGTGTCACCGAAATGAAAGATCGCAGCAGCTTGGCCCTCAGAAGCCCTCCATAGAAGAAACACTGCCTTGTGCCGCTCGAAGCCAACAGCATCCCGTCTCTCTGGGCTCATCCCAGTTGCTTTTCTCAGGGTTTTGCGGAGGCCGAGCAGTTCCCGGTAAAATTTGAGAAGCACGCGGTGCTTTTCTTCGTCGCGTAAATCGTGATTCAGCTTGGCGCTCAGAAAGGTGGTCTCGTCCTGCGGGTCAGGCGGCTCTCCCTCCCAGTGGAACGCAGCAAACTCCTGTCGACGCCCCTGCCTTGTACTCTCAATGAGGTAAGGATCCGAATGGCTGACAAAGTAAGGAAACGGGGCGGTTTCGCCGTACTCTTCGCCCATGAAAAGGAGCGGGATAAAGGGCGAAAGTATCACCACTCCCGCTGCCAACTTCAGGCCCTCGAAGGAAACCAGTGCGGTGAGTCTATCCCCCAGCATGCGATTGCCCACCTGGTCGTGATTCTGAGAGAAGACTAGCATCCGATGGGCCGCGATGGCTCTGGAATCGTTTCCATGCCTGCGCTTGCGGTACCGAGAATACTCTCCCGAATAAACAAAACCCTCCCGAAAGGCCGTGGCTAGATCCCGGCAGAGGCCGAAGTCTTCATAGTAACCGGATCGTTCGCTAGTCAGCAGAGTATGGAGAGCGTGATGAAAATCATCGTTCCACTGCGCGTCCAATCCGTATCCTCCCAGTTTCCGCGAGCGGACCAAGCGCGAGTCGTTAAGGTCGCTTTCGGCAATGAGATAGATCCGACGGTTGAGTCGTTCCGTATGCTCGCGGACCTTCAGGGCCAGCTCTTCGAGAAAAGGGCTGGCTGAAAAATCGAAGATGCCGTGGACCGCGTCGATCCTCAGAGCGTCTATACGGAAATCAATGAGCCAGTGCAGAGCATTTTCAATGAAAAACCTTCGCACATCGTCGCTGTATGGCCCATCGTAGTTGACGGCAGGCCCCCAGGGTGTCTTATAGAAATCGGTGAAATAGGGCCCGAAGTCTGCGAGATAGTTCCCTTCCGGCCCAAGATGATTGTAGACAACATCCATCACCACAGCCAATCCGCGTTGGTGGCACGCATCCACCAACCGCCTCAATCCGCCGGGTCCGCCGTAAGAATTCTGGACTGCAAAAGGATAAACGCCGTCATAACCCCAGTTGCGATTACCGGGGAATTGCGCTACGGGCATAAGTTCCACGGCAGTAATTCCAAGATCTTTCAACTCGTCCAGGTGCGGGATAATTGCACTGAAGGTCCCCTCGGGAGTGAAGGTCCCGACGTGCAATTCGTAAAGGACATAATCTTTCAATGACAGGCCGAGCCAGTGCGGTTCACTCCAACTGAAATCCGGATCGATTACCTGGGACGGTCCATGCACGCCGTCAGGCTGAAACCTGGATGCAGGATCGGGGCGTTCCTTCTCACCGTCCAGCCGATAGCGGTACAGGGCGCCCAGTTCCAATTGGCTTACGACCGCTTCGTGGTAGCCCCGCGCATCCTTGCCCATAAGCACGATTTGATCACTAGGGGAGAGGAGGTGTACCTCAACTTTATTCACGAACGGCGCCCACACTCGGAACCGGCATTGGCCTCCGCCCGAATAGGAAGCGCCCAAACTGATGTCGTTATTCAATGCCCTTCCCCGATCAATTGACAAGAAAGCTCCGACAAGGAAAGCCGCCAATGGAGGTCACGGAGGGGACCACCCACCCAGCTCGATTCTCTCCTTGCCGCTGTCCATCACCCCTATCATCAGACTGAAATATTCCCTAAGGTTTCGAGTCAACAGAAAATTCCTCCTGACGAATTCTTTGGCAATCAAGCCCATTTTCATCCGCTGTTGCGGATGGCTCAGCAAATATCGGATACGTAATGCCGCGCCTTCAGGAGTACTTACTGAGAAAACCGGTACGATGATTCGTCACCTGAAGACGAATCCCGCCGGCATTGCCTCCGACGACCGGTTTCTTTTTCCACATTGATTCGGTGACCGTCAACCCGAATCCCTCTTTGACTGATTTTTGGACCACAACGTCCGCGGCACGCTGAAGTGCATTGACGATCTCATGCGCATCGGAAGGCAAGAGAAGGATGTGAATGTCCTTGTCTTCCGATGCTTCTGCGCGGACTTCCGCGAGCACAGCCTCCCCTTCCGGGTCATCGGTGGCTCCGCCTCCCACAAGGACGAGCTGCAAGGACGGGGCGAAGGTCTTCACTGAGCGATAGGCCCGAATCACGCCTACCGGGTCCTTGAACCGATCATAGCGCGACACCTGGAGCATCATCGGCCTATCCGGGTCTATGCCAAACTGTTGTTGAATCGCCAGCACTTGATCGTCCGGCAGCTCCTTGTTCTTGTCGCTCAGCGGATCGATGCTGGGTTGCATGAGATACTGGGTGTGCGGAAGGGGTTGAGCGAAATCCGGGAGCGAAAAGATGCTGGCATCATAGTCCACCACGAACTGGCGGAGATATTGCCAGACCGGGCGATAAGGCCGGCTCAAGTCTATATGGCACCGCCACAACCACCGCCCTTTTCGGCCCGGACACCACCGCAGAAGCTGCAGCGGCTGCGGGTCGTGAATAATTACCACGTCCGCTTCCTCAAGCCTCGGCCGGAGTTCCTCTGCATTTGCCTCGCTGGTTTCCTCGTACGCTTTGAACATGGCTGGCGAAAGAGGTACTTGCGTGCCCTGCAATGCATTGTGAAAGCTCTTGGTGCAGTGAAAGAAGGCGTCTTCGCCCCGCACGACCTCCCAATGCACGTCAATCCCAAGCTCGGCCATCAATGGTACGAGCTTTGTAAGGATTTCCGCCACGCCTCCTCCGACGCGGGTGGAATTAACATGCACCACCTTCATTCCTTTTAGAGGCTCAGCAAGCTGGCGCAAATGAGAGATAACATCTTCCCCGGAGATCGAGGCATAATCTTCAATGGAACTCATCGGGAGGCCTCCTCGAAATAAGTTACGAACACGTTGGCCAATTGTTGGCGCAATTCCGTCAGGCTCACAAAATAGGGGTCCACTGAAGCGATCAACCCGCAAAGCTCCGTGTAGTTTTCACCAAATCCCATCAACCAGGCGCGGAGGTCGTCCATCCCTTCAGTGCGTCGGCGCCTGGCTTCGATGAAGTGATAGAAAATACTTCCAGCAGACATACCGGCTACGGCTGAAGCCAATTCCTCCGGGGTTTCCATTCTCGTGCGAGTGTCAAAAATGAGAATCTGGGAACGAGCAAAGTGGAACTCATGGTCAGCCCGAGCCCAACTCAACCACTCAACTTCGTCGAGCCTTTCTTCCACCAGATCTACCAATTTCCGTCGGAGCGATTCCAAGTCGGTGTAATTGGTGGGAACCAAAATTGCCAGGCGCTCGGCGAGCGTGTCATCGTGAAGCGAATAATGGACCCATCCCGCAAAATCGTTGTAGTACTCAGGGTATGCGAATTGAGACCTGAGCAACCGTCCCCAAAAGTGGTAATAAAGGCTTCCGGGATGAATACTGCGCAAGTGAACTAGCATTTCTCTCAGATTCTGTGCTTTGTTCCCGAGCGCTATTGCCACCAGTGCACAGTCCTTTACCGCGAAAGGTTCCCGCTCGGCATGTTGTTCAACCATTTCATATCCTCTCCAGTGTTTATGGCCCACGGAACAGTAGCTTTGCCAAGAGCATATTGTCCGTGTGCGGCCCCATGGTAATTGCGAGCATTGAGCAATTGACAACAGCTTGCATCAAAAAGTTTCTAAAATCAGTTTATTATTTGCCCGCATTTCATTGATTGCACTTCTCTGGGGTCAGTCGGTGACAACGGGAACGTGGCATTCGGAAAAACGGTCACGAAAATGGTATAATTGCCGCAGTGTAAAGGCTGATATCACTAAGAAGGGGATGATAATGGTCAAATTCAACGGCGTCAATCACCTGGCTATGGTTACCGGAGACATGGATACCACGATCCGTTTCTGGAGGGACTTACTTGGAATGCGATTGATTGCCGGTTTGGGTCATCCGGGGTACCGGCACTATTTCTTCGAAATATCGGAACATGACACTATTGCATTCTTCGAGTGGCCCTGGGTCGAACCTGCACACGAAAAAGACCACGGCGCGCCGGTGAGGGGGGCATTCGTATTTGACCATGTTTCGTTCGGTGTAGAAACCGAAGAGGATCTGTGGGAACTCAAGGACAAGCTGGACGCGGCGGGCTTTTGGGTTTCCGAAGTGGTGGACCACGGGTTCATCCACTCAATATATTCGTTCGATCCTAATAATATTCCGATTGAATTCAGCGTCAACGTTAGGGGAAAGGAAATCAGGGAACAGCCCGTCATGGCGGACACCAACCCGTCCGAAATTACTCGTGAAGGTTCGGAACCTCAATTCGAAAAGTGGCCCCCTGTGGAAAGTCCGACGACCGCCGGGAGAGCGAGCTATCTATCCCGGCGCGGGGAGCGAACTTTTTCATGGATTGAAGAAGGACAAGTAGAAACGAGTTCGAATTCTCCTGGCGGATCGATCCCAATCGAATGTTTCCCGAGCAGTGTTGGCGGATTTCCCACGCAGAGGAGTTCACGATATGAACCTGCAGGATTCCTGACGTCGTATGTTCGTGACAGGTGTTATGAGACGCATGTAACTCAATATCACCGTTCCGGGACGTGGTCTTTCCAGTGGGGCCCCTGTGTGGTAATTTCTAATGTTTGCGCGGCCGGATACTCCCTAGACTGCTGCCGAATGTGAGCCCTCAAAAGCGGCTCGCTGATCCCAATCGTTAGGAAATAAGTATGCCGGAAAAGGATAAGCTGGATCTTTCAAATAAGAACTTCTTGGACGCAGTGGTTGATCAGCGCCGTCTGCTGGTCGGCATTGTGATTGTTATCACCGTCTTGCTGTCAGTGTTTATCCCTCGCATGGAGACTGATCCTACCCTGAAGTCCGGATTAGACACCACAGCGCCCGCGTACCTCCAATACGAGAAATTCATTGAAGTATTCGGAAATGAGGAGTTCATCCTCATAGCGATTCATAGCGAACGCGAAGCCTCTGATCACAGCCTCCTAACCGGCCTGCGGACAATAACTGGAACTCTGGAGAAGTCGGATAAAATTGCTGAGGTCATCAGCCTATCGAACCTGAAGCTTTTCCAGACCAAGGGAGAGAAGTTCGGAAACTACCCTGTCCTGCCGGAAAAGGACGGAAAGCCCGAATTTCCTGATCCGACAAGATGGCAGAGCATGAAAAGGGCCCTCCCCATAACTGATCTTCTCTTGTCTCCGGATTTTAAAACAGTGGGGGTGCTCATACGGATCGCGGACGAATGGAAATTCGACACGGACGCCATCAAGGAACTGCTCGGCGACATGGACAAGGTGGTAAAAGACAATGTTCCTGCCGGCGCCGAGTACCGCATAATCGGAGCTCCCCTTATTCGTCAGGCCATCGTGCGGTACAACATCCAGACGGGAATTATCTTCGGCCTGTTGTGTATGCTCATCGGCACGGTGGTCTCCGTCTACGTTTTTAAGAGCGCAAAGGTAACGGCCATCACCAATATTATCCTGGGTGTGTGCGTCGTGTGGGTACTCGGCCTGATGTCTCTCTTTCGTATCCCCCTGAATTCCACGACTGCCCTGTCTTTCGGATTCATCCCCATAGTCACCTTGGAGATCGTCATTCACATGGTGGTTCGGTACCATCAGTTCCACCAATCAGTCAAAGAGAAGATGCCTGCCATCAAACTGGCGGTACGATGGCTGGCCAGACCGTGTGCCATCTGTTCAGCAACGACTGCCGTGGGGTTCGGATCGTTGATGGTCAGTTCCATCCCAATGGTTCAGCAGTTAGGGTTCATTATGTCTATCGGGATAATGATCTCCTATTGCCTGGCCATGATCTTGACACCTGCATTCTTCAGTATCATGAAATCTCTTGACGCTCCCGAACCTTCGGGCGTGTTGGGGGATTGGGCGGATGACGTCCTTAAGAAAATTGAAGACGCCATCTTTAGCCATCATCGATTCTTTGTGGGCGTGGGAATTGCCATTACTGTAGTCCTCTTTGCCGGTGCCCCTCTGATTCGTAGTGATCCACAGATCCTGCGCATGCTGAGCGATTCCGCCCCCGAAGTCCAGAACATCAATTTCGTAGAAAAGAACCTCGCTCCGGTCAATTCGCTGGAGTTGATGCTGGAAGCCGAAGAAAACGATTTCAAAAAGCCTGCCATGTGGCAGAAAGTGAGGGAATTGGAAGGACGGCTCAAGCAGATTCCGGAAGTTGCTGATACCGATTCCTTCTTACCATTGCTCGAATACCTGAAGAATGTCGTCCAAGGGTCGAACCAGCCGGAGACAGGACTTGTTTGCAGACCCGGCGCTCGTACCTCAACTACTTGTCGTTACCTCGCTCAGTGCAGATGGGGAACGGCTTGTTCGGAGACATTTGAATACAAACTTTGATAGGCTCCATATTTCAGTCCGTATCAGGAATTCCCCCTCGGTGCCTATTGAGAAAACCATTGAAACGGTTCGTGCCACTGCCGAGTCGGTCATGAAGGGCGTTGCAAAGGCCACGGTTACCGGCGATCTTGCTGTGGTAGCGCAGCAGGCTTCTGAGCTTATTAGCGATCAAATTAAGGCCATGTTTCTCGCGGCTGCGATCATCACGGTCTTGATGATGCTTCAGATGGAGTCGCCTCTCCTCGGACTAGTTTGCTTGCTGCCCAACATCCCGCCGGTGGCTGCCGTATTTGGGGTTATGGGTTGGTTTGGGATCTCTTTGGACAGCGTGACGGTTTTCGCGGCCACTGTAGCCATTGGTCTGGCCGTGGACAACACGATTCACTATTTGACTCAGTTGAAGCGGGAGATAAGATTGAACCCTGACCAGGGAATGGAACAATGCGTCCGCAGCGCTTATCGACTGACGGCCAAACAAATTGCTTCCTGGTCAATTGTTACCATGTTCGGTTTCCTGGCCTTGGCGGTTTCGCCGTTTCGACCGGTGGTCTTCTTCGGTATTCTCGGATGCTCTTCCATTTTGTTGGGGCTGTTTGGGGACCTCATTTTCTTGCAGTCCCTGATTCTGTCATCCGCGAGGATCAGGAACACGATCAGAAAACTGATTGACAAGAAGATCGCTGCCCAGAGCTGACGAGGAAGATTGTTAACTTCACCGGCCTGCCATGATCGGCCGTAGCGGCTCCCCGCCTGAAAAGCGGGAATCACCAGGGTGAAGATGCGGCCTGGTAGGATCTTCATTCCGATGGTCACGGTTGCGGCACCGGTAGCCACACCGTGAAAACAGTACCCTCCTCGTCCGATTTCGCGGATATGGACCCTCCGTGGTCCTCAACGATCTTCTTGGAAATGGTCAAACCGATCCCCGCACCGTAAGCTTTTGTCGTAAAGAACGGGCTGAATATCTTGTCGAGGCGTTCCGGGGGAATGGCCTGTCCGAAATTGCGAATCTTCATCTCGAAATACGTTTCCGATTGCAATCCGCCTGTCTCGTATGCCTTGCCGCTCGGAATAGAAACTCCGGTTTCGATTTTTATCACCTGCCCGGGTGAGGAAGCCTCAATAGCGTTTGAAACGAGGTTCCGTACAACTTGCTCGAAACGGCTGGAATCGAGGAGAATCTCACCGACTTCGCTGCCCAGGCTGGTCTCCAGTTTGATGCCCTTGTCCATTATCGTGGTCTCGTACACTCGGAGAACATTTTCGATGATATCGTTGGGATCGCCCTTCTTCAGGGTCAAGCTTCCCCTTCTGGTGAAATCGATCAAACTATCCAAGATCTTTTCCAGCCTCTGGATTTCAGCGATCATGATTCGGCAGGATTCCCTCTGGTCGGCGGTAGTTACCGAAACGTCCGAGTCCAACTTCCGGGCCATCCTGCGTGCAAAACCCCCGATAATAGCTAGCGGCTGCCTCAGCTCGTGGGCCACTTCCGCTGTGTGGTTTGCAATCGCCTTGGATTTGTGTGACTGGACAATATGTTCGTAAAGATCGTCGATGATGCTCATCTTTTCGAGCAACTGAGCCCGCGAAGCTGCCAACTCCTCCTCGAGTCTCCGCCTCTGTGTAATGTCTCTCATTATCCCCTCGAATCGGGGAGACCCGTCTTCATCGTAGTAGGACAATTTGCACCGTATCCGCGCGTATTGGGTCGCCCCTTCCGCGTCGAGCATGCCGACCTCTTCGTCCCAGATGGAGTCGGGCTGGAGTTTGAAAAGTGCATCTATCTTCTCCCTGTCGCCGGCCACAAAGTGATCCTTCAGTGGGGTCTCAAGAATGTCCTGCACAGGGTACTTGAGAAACTTCTCAGCTTGAGTGTTTACGTACGTGAAGCGTCCCGTATCATCCAGGAGAAAGATGACGTCCGGGAGTTCCTCCACCAGGATACGGTAACGACGCTCCGAGTCTCTGAGCCACCGTTCCACACGTTTGCGCTCGTTCAGCTCTATTTGTAGACTGGCGGTTTTTTCCTGAACCTTGTCCTCCAATTCATTCGCGTGGATAACCATTTTGCCGGTCAGGGGACGAACAAGCAGAACAGTGCCAACGGTGCCCAGGACGATCAGGACGAGAATGACGGTGCCGGTCGATACCAGATGGGGATAGACGGGAGCATACAGCTCATCTTTGTCCATTGTTACGGCAATGCCCCAGCGGCAACCTTTGACGGGTCCGTATGCCACAACATCCTTGCCCTCATAATTCTCCCCAGGGATCATCATCCCTGTTTGTCCTGAGGCCGCCTTCTGGATGGCTGATCCCACCGAGGATGCCTTTGGAACTATCTTTGAGAATGTGTCTTTAGGGTCCTTAAATGGAAAGAGCTGGGTCACGCGGTCGTGATGGATCACGCCTAGAATCGTCTCTCCACGTTTGTCCAGGCCGGAGGGATCCGCTACTGCCTGTTCGAGGGCGAATAATCGAAACAGGTCGAGATCTGTTCCCACCCTGGTTCCAGTAGTGTCAAGAATTGGGGACACCACCACCAGATAAGGGCGCCTCCCTAGAGTTACGGGGCCGAAAAAACTTGGCTCAGTCAGGCTAAAGTCCACGGCAGCCCTTTCAGAAGCTGGCAATCCCAACCCGACCTGAACGACCAGATTTCCTGTTCGATCCAGACGACTTATCCCCCACACGTCTTGCGAGTAATGCATGGCGTCCATAAGGACAGCCCTGGTGAATTCCACAAATTCGTCGAGGCCGACTCTTCCGTTCTGGTAGTCTTCAAGCTTTTCCGGCGCCCCCGCTCGGCTGGCAATTAGTGAGGCGACATTTCCGGCTCTGGACAGGTAATCTTCTATTGCTGCTGTCTTGGTGGAGAGGGCGAGAAAAAGGTGGCCCTCCTGAACTCTCATCAAGTGATCATGCAGCGGCAATATGCTGGCAGCGGCAACGATCAGTCCAACCAGGAGTATTCCAAGCGCCGAGAATATAACGATGGTCCTTTGAAAGCCTTTTGCTCGACTTCGGACGGCCATCGTCACTTTTCACCCTTCTCCGAACGTTTCAAAGCGGGTTCTAAGGCTGAGAGCACTTCTTCTCATGGTCGATCACTCCACTGATGCGCTGGAAGTCGATATCAGCAAGTGCCATCGGGGGTCTCAAGTCGTACAGGTGCGAAGATAGATCCCGAGAATAAACTATCATTGTCCTCACTAGAATAACATATTCCGAATCCAAATTACCCGGATTCGTCACACCTCAGCGGCCTTGAGACGCAAGGACGACGCAAAGCCCCAGTTTGTGTTTGATTTGACGCCATTTGTGTGACACTGTTATCAAGGTGATAGCCTGATTTGGCGACCCGGGGAGATTCGAGTTACAACCTCCAGCATGAGATCGGCACAATAACCAAGGAACAATGAACTCATCGCGCCACATACCACTGACGGGAGTGCTCGTTTCTAGTGCTGCTGTGTTTACTCTGGGGCGGGAACATGGTCAGCATCAAGGTGAGTAACCAGGGAATTCCGCCCATTCTGGCCGCGGCAATTAGGTCTGTGGCGGCAGCGGTCTTACTGTGGTTGTATGCAAGGACCCAAACCCAGCAGGTCTTCTTGCGGTGGAATGACCTGGGACACGGCATTGCAATAGGCTTTCTTTTCGGGGTGGAGTTCCTCTTGCTTTATTGGGGCATTGCTTACACTGACGTATCGAGGGCTATCATTTTCCTCTATACCCATCCATTATGGGTCGCGCTCGGGGCCCACTTCCTGCTGTCTCACGAACGCCTGAACTGGATCAAGAGCGTAGGTCTGTGCTTGGCTTTCGCCGGGCTGATCTCGGTATTCGCGTCTCGGTCAACTTCCCTTGGTCCACTTCATTATGTCGGCGACTTGATGGAAGTTGGAGCCGGCGTGCTTTGGGCAGCCACCACACTTTACATCAAGAGATTTATATGGGAAAGACCCATTACCCATTTCCAGACCCTCTTCGCGCAACTCTTCTTCTCGATTCCGATACTTGTTGGGGGCTCGCTTCTTCTCGAATACGGTAAGAGCGTAACATTGAGTTTCCTAGTTGTGTCAGCCATTGCTTACCAGGTATTTGTGGTTGCGTTCTTTAGCTATCTGGTCTGGTTCTGGATGATACATCGCTATCCGGTGAGCAGACTAGCGGCGTTTACGTTCCTGGCCCCGCTCTTCGGCGTGATTCTTAGTGGGATACTGCTGAAGGAACATCTCACGTTTCAACTGTGGGTTGGTTTCGTGTTAGTGTCGGTCGGGATATATCTGGTAAACCGACCGGAACCTCAAGGCTCGGACAAGTGAACGGGCCACTCCGTAAAAGGCTTTTTGAAGGGGAGTTCACTGATGAAAGGTAATGACGCCCCCGATAAACCATTATCAAAGCCCCGGCGACCGACTCACAGAATGGCGGCCGAAAAAGCGCGATAAAATGTGGGCTGAGACGAAGCTCGCAGAGGAGTTGGAGAAATTCCAGGCGCTTTATGATCTCGCAGTGGCCATGACCGGGGAACGCAGTCTGGACGAAAATCTCTCGTTACTGGTTGACAAGAGCAAAGTGTTGCTGGCAGCGGACACGGCATATGTTGCGCTGCGTGATGAGGAATCGGGCGATGTGTATATGCATACTCTGTCAGGAATTAGAACAGAGGCATTCAAGAGCATGAGGTTACCCTTTGGGGCTGGCCTCGGCGGGAAGGTAGCCATAACAGGCAAAGGGTACATTGTCGAGGACTATTTCCAGGAAATTGAGCCTGTCGTTCACGACCTGGTTCGCGCTGAGGGCGTGATTTCCGGGATTGCCGTGCCGGTTCAGATAGGTCAGACGAATCTGGGAGTGCTTTACGTCTTCAATCGAAAAAAGACATCTTTTTCAAAGTCAGACCTGGATACACTCGCCCTGCTGGGCAATCTTGCTGCGGTAGAAATCACGCACAGGCGAGTGGAAGCAAAACTTCGCAAGGCTCAGGAGGAGCTTGAACTGAGGGTCCAAGAGAGGACTGCTGAACTGCTGTCTGCCAATGAGCAGCTCATGATGGAGATTTCCCAGAGAAAACGGGTCGAAGAAGCGCTTAGCCAGAGCGAAGAACGCTACCGAAGGTTGGTTGAGGACAGTTTCGACGGAATATTCGTTCACGAAGGGGGTAAGATAGAATTTGCCAATTCGCGTCTGTATGAAATGCTTGGTTACGAACGGGAAGAATTGCAGGGCGCGGACCATTTGGTCATGTATCATCCTGACGACAGGCCGCTGATCCGCGAGCGGGGTCATGCCAGAATCAATGGTCAGTCAGTGCCCTCGCAGTACGAGGTCAGATTGCAACGCAAAGATGGCTCGGCATTTGACGCGGAGCTCAATGCCAGAATAGTGCGATTCGGTGGTCAATCCGCGGTGCAAGTATGCTTGCGAGACATCACTGAACGGAAGCGAGCAGAAGAGGCCCTCCGGGAATCGGAAGAAAAATACAGGCTGGTCGTAGAAAATGCCGGCGATGCCATTGTCGTCGCACAAAATGGAATCGTGGAATTCGTAAATCCAAGAGCAATGGAGATCACAGGATATGAATATGGGGACCTGAAATCGAGGCCGTTCCTGGACTTCATTCATCCTGATGACAGACAGATGGTTGCTCAGCGATATAAGGAAAGGCTGAGGGGCGAGCCTCTCCGAGTCCCTTACCACTTCAGGGTGATGGCGAAAGACGAGAGCGCAATCTGGGTCGAGATAAGAACCGTGCTCATAAACTGGGACGGCATGCCGGCCACTCTGAACTTTCTTAGCGATATCACAACGAAACGGAGAATCGAAGAGGAGCTGTTGAAGGTCGAGAAACTCGGATCCATAGGCATTCTGGCCGGTGGCATCGCCCACGACTTCAACAACATTCTTACCGCTATAATGGGCAACATTTCCGTGGCCAAGATGTACTTGACGGCACAGGACAAGGTTTTCGACCGCTTGTCAGATGCGGAGAGAGCGTGTCTCCGTGCGCAAGGTCTCACCCAGCAATTACTGACGTTTTCCAAGGGCGGATCACCGGTCAAGAAGCTCTGCGCCATTTCGGATTTATTGCAGGAGTCGTGTCAATTTGCCATTGGCGGTTCCAATATTCGTTGCGAGTTCTCTCTACCTCACGACCTTTGGGCGACCGAGTGTGACGAAGGACAAATCAATCAGGTCTTGCACAATCTGGTTATCAATGCAGAGCATGCGATGCCCCACGGGGGCGTCGTCATTGTGTCCGCTGAAAACGTTACAATAACCGCCGAGCACAGTCTCCCTCTTCAAAACGGAAAATATGTGAGGGCATCCATCAAAGACGGGGGTATTGGGATTCCCGAACAGCATCTTTCGAAGATATTCGATCCCTACTTTACCACCAAGCATAGAGGAAGCGGATTGGGGCTAGCCACATCCTACTCCATTATAAAGAATCACGGCGGACTGATAACGGTCGAGTCTGAGTTGGGTGTGGGAACTAGGTTTGATGTCTTCCTGCCGGCCAGCCCAAAGGTCATCTCACGTAGTAAACATGAGCCGGACAGGCCTGTAGGTGGGGAGGGCAAAATCCTCTTTATGGACGATGAGGAGCCTATAAGGATGTTGGCCGCGGAGATGTTGTCCCTTCTAGGCTATGAAGTTGTCCTTGCCAAGGACGGGGACGAGGCATTGGATCTGTACAGTTCAGCGAAGGAGTCCCCAAAGCCCTTCAGCGCTGTAATAATGGATTTGACGGTACCGGGAAGTATGGGAGGCAAGGAGACCATTCGGCGCCTCCTAGAGCTGGATCCTGAGGTAAAGGCAATTGTGTCCAGCGGCTATTCACATGACCCGGTCATGGCCGAGTACGAAAAACACGGTTTCGGAGGTGTGGTTGTCAAACCATTCGGAATCAAGGAAGTCAGTGAGGTCCTGAAACGGGTCATTGGGAGCGGATAGGGCTCAATGTGCTATATACGACACAATGCTGACAATTAAGGATCCGAGCAAGGCCGACCAGAAGGACTTCACCTCAAAACCCTGTGACGAGAGCCCCCGCCAATAAGAACATCAGGGCGTTGATGACCAACAAGAAAAGTCCTAAGGTAACTATTGTCAGGGGAAACGTGAGAACCACCAGGATGGGCTTCAAGAACGCATTGAGAATTCCCAAAATTGCCGCCCCAATTATGACTGCTCCCGCACTCGCTATTCTGATTCCGGGTATGAGATAAGCGGCCAAGAGTATGGCTATGGTTGTGATCAGCCAAGCTATGAGGATTCGTGTCATCGTGTTCACCTTTCCGACCGGACGCCTTTACAAAGAGCGTCTTTGTCCGTGAAACGAACTCGTTTAGAAGGCCACATCAGAATTGGTCTCCTGGACTTGGTTTTCCGGGAGATGGCTGCGGACTACATTGATGTGAGCCAGAGATAGAATTCATCCACCCCTGTTCCTTCGGGGTTATTGCGATCTGATTCCCATTTAACGGGATTGGTAGCTATATACTCACGGATGCGGTTGAGAGACTGCGCATCTCGGATGACATGTTCAAAATAATTGCGCTGCCATAGTGCCGCCCCAGGAGTACCAAGAGACTCATTGGCGCGCTTTGTTGCGGCGGACTTGAACGAACGTACAATTGTGAGTACCGATTCAGGCACCGGTCGACCAAACTGTTCCGCTGTAGGGGCACGGCATGCCGTGCCCTCACCACACACCAGGCCGCCCAATTCTTCAGCCGCAAGGGCACGGCATGCCGTGCCCCTACCGGGGCTTTCTTGCAGCACGACAATGCCGTGAAAATGATTCGGCATTATGACGTATAGATCCAATTCAGCCCTGGCAAAATGATTCGGAATCTCGGTCCAGCAATCCTCTACGATAAACCCCAGCGGGCTTAGTAACATTTTGCCATCTTGGAGTTTCCCGAACAAGGGGGCTTTGTTGAACGTGCACATGGTCAGGAAATAAGCCCCAACCTGGGTATACGGATATTCACGCAGCCGGATCGATCTGCGATGATACTTCAATGGGGCGAACCTCACAATGATTGCATTAGGGGAAGCGGCCTGTAATGAGGTCCTTCCCCATGCGCTTCGCCGTCTCTACCAGGAATGGGAGATGGCGCCCGCCTTGCATGCCGCCATACATGGGAGTTCCGGTCTGTCCTTCGGGGTCTTGCATGGACCGCATTCGTACTTGAGCTTTTTCTTCTTATCCTGCCTGACGATAGCAAGCGGCTCCTCGTTCATGGGATCGTAGGGGTCCTCTTCCACGACCTCGAAAACCTGTGCAGGACACGCGGTCACGCAATCGCCGCAGCCATTGCACTTGTCCGTATCGATGGTAATAAAATAGTTCCCGGAGCCGTCACTATAACCGTAGTTAGCCAGCATGATCTTCTTCCTGTCAGTTGCGGGAATGGAGCATCATCTTAGAAACATTCCCATTCTCTTCTGGAGTGACACGCATTTAAGAGCGCCCTTGCCGGCCTCGACAAATTATCAGAGCCGTGTAGGGGCAGACCTGAGTGTCTGCCCGAATTTGGGCGGACACTCAGCAGACTGTATCCAAACTAGAAATTCGGGGTGGAGATGACCTGGGTTGTGTAGGGGCGGTTCGTGAACCGCCCGAAATCAGGGCGCTTCTCGAAGCGCCCCTACCCTATTTTCGCCATATCCGGTGTGGCAATCCTCAATGCGGCCGACTTTATTCTCCACCCTATGGTCCGCAACCCCTTACTTACCGCGTCCTTTACCCTTCTTGCAAAGAGCATGACCAAATAGGGCCGCACCTGCCGCACCTGCCAACTGGGTGTCCCACTTGGTCTTCATGGGCTCCAGGCCCAGCTTCTTCTTCAGCCTGTCGATAACCCCGCGATTCTTGGCCATGCCGCCGGTGATGGCGAATTCGGGTTCCACTCCCACGCGTTTCAGAAGAGAATAGATTCTGTCAGCCATAGCCGAACAGTACGCGGCGAGCACTTCATTGGTTCCGAGGCCCTTCCGCAAGAGACCCGTGGCTTCAGACTTGGCATATACCACGCAGGTGCTCGAAACGGGCTGGCGGTTCCTGGGCGATCTGAAACGAGCGATCACCCACTTCGCCGATCGGCACGGACAGAAGATCTGAAATAACCTCCATCCCGCGGCCCGTTCCTGCCGCACACTTGTCATTCATCAAGAAGTTTGTCACCTTCCCCTTGTCGTCACATCGAATGGCCTTGATATCCTGTCCGCCGACATCCAGCACAGTCCGTACTTGGGGTCCGTAGATGAAGTTGGCACCCCTTGCGTGGCAGGCGATTTCGGTGACGGTCTTGTCCGCCATGGGGACATTGACACGGCCATAGCCGGTGCCGATTAAATAGTGGATTTTGTCCTCGGTGAGGCCGGTTTTATCGAGAGCGAACTTGAGGGCGTTTCGCGCGCTGTCCGGGCTGTTCGAGCCGGTCCTCATGTTGCCGTAAGCGTAGAATTCACCGTCGGCCATTATGACGGCCTGAGAACTGACCGATCCCACGTCAATTCCTACAGTGATAAACTCCGCGTCCTCCCACTTTATGTCAGGATTGACCCAGTTGGTTTCCTCCCACCTCCAGAATTCGCGTTTCTCCTCTTCAGCCATATGTGTATCCTCTGATTTCTTTTTCAGTATGTGCTACTGGCCGTCCTGAGCCGCGACCATCGCTGCTCCCACTGCTGACCCGAATTCAGGGGCTTCCGGGATATAGATCCTGTCCACGGCCAACTCCCTTTGGAGAGCAGTCACGAATCCAGGATTATACGCTAAGCCGCCGAGCATCACGATGTCGGGGTTCACTCCTATACGACGGATCATCGACACAATTCTACTCGCGATCGCGTCGTGGATAGCTCTGCTGATGTCCTTCTTCTCGGTCTTGGCATGAATCAGGCCGACCACTTCGGATTCGGCAAAGATCGTGCACTGGGCATTCAAAGGGATCGGATTGCTTGAAGACAAGGCCAGGGTCCCCATCTCAGTGAGAGGAGTCTCCAGCGCCCGTGCCATTGCTTCAATAAACGCGCCCGCGCCCGCTGCGCACTTCTCGTTGATGGCAAAGTCAACTACATTCCCTTTGTCGTCACACTTGGCGGCTCGCGCTTCTTCTGCGCCCACATCCACGACTGTTCGGCCACCGGGGAAGAAGAAATTCGCTGCCATTGTCATTGCCTTGAAGTCGTTAACCTTTATGTCAGCTTCCTCTATAGACTGTGCTCCGGAGCCCGTCCCGCCAATGCGGTCTATTTGATCCCTCGTGATTCCTGCATCTTTCAAAGCCAGTTCCAAGGATTCCCTGACAGCCTGCGCCTGCTCAAACCCTGTCGGCACCGAAGCTTTTCCGAATATTTTACCGTCCTTGATGACAACCGTCCTGGTGTTCTTAGCACCACAGTCTATCCCCGCAGTGATCATATTGGAAATCTCCTTATCTTGAGGGGCCGCCACCTTTTCGTTTATCTTAGCGTAATCATCTGGGCTTCTTCAATCCTAGGCTTTCCAGGTAGATGTCGATCCTGTTCTCGGTGGCCTTCTCGTCGAACTCACGTTCATCGCCCATATCTCCTACTATAGGAGTTCTCCGAAAGTAATGACCATCATTCCCGCTTGTCACATGCCTACGGAAAATGACTGAACTTTTGAGAGCTGATATGTGCCCCCTCAGCGTACGTAGGGCGGCCTGTGGCCGCCGTCTCGCGTTTCGTGGGATTTGAACCTCCACGGCGGGCACGGCCCGCCCTACGCTCCTATCCAATTGAGGGAGAGAATCTGGTGCTCATAGCCACAGTCAAAACTCGTTGCACTAAATCTAGTCGACTCGGCGGTCATCTGGCTGAAGGATCACCAGGTCCGTCATTCCCGCGCACGCGGGAATCCATCACGCGTGCCGCGGGAATGGACGCGGGATCGGAGTCCGGGGTGACGGTACGTAGAAACTGCCCATGGTATCCAAATTACTACGGTGCCCGCTCTTGAAACCTTTCAAGGAATCGGGTTACAATGATTGTAGAGTGGCGGGAGGGATAGCCATGCCTCTAGATGACGAGATTCCAGTCAGCCCGGAAATAAGCGAAGAATTCACAAGCTTCGAGGAGTTCTGCTCAGAGAATACAGGCCGCGAATTGCAGTACCTGGAAGTTGTGGGTCAGAATCCCCTTGAGATGGACCCCGTGACACTGGCCTTCAGCATGAGGCACCTTGTTCGTCTGTCCAGAGGCATGATGGACATGATGCTCGGTTCCTTGAACGATGATTCTGCGCCGTCGCTCGAACAGGTTCTTGCGGTCAAGGGGCTACAACTGGACAAGTCACACGCTTCTACTCTGAGAGATGTGATATTCTCTTTCCGAGACGCACCTGACAAAGAAATAAGCTCCAATCTGGTACGGGCACTCCAGTTGATGACCATCAGCAGGGAACGTCGAAGAGTCGTCCTGAATCTCGGAGAGTCCTACGCCCCGCCTGAAGAGGGTTGGACCTCGGAAGACTTCGGCGGCGACGATTCGATGCTGGAGACCGTCCGCTCAATTGAGGACCCGCGCTGGATTAAAGCAGAGGAGACATAACAGATATGCCGCAGGACACGTACCTTGCTCCAATTTCCGAGCGAGGGAGCCGCGTGCTGGATCTGATAAAGACAGATCCGCGCCAAGCCGCCCAGCTCATGGAAGCACTCACCGGTGAGGAGCAAATATCTCTGGTTAGCCACCAGGCTCTGCGCGATCCCAAAGGAGCACAGGACCTGCTATTCCTGTTGGATGACGACAAGAGCAAAGAGGTGGTAGAAGGATTGGGCGACCGAACCCTCTTTCGGATCATGAAGTCCCAAAGCTCCACACACATTGGCGTACTTTCGCTCGTGAAGCCCGACCGGGTCCAATCGGTGCTCGACCTCGATCAGGAATTGTTTTCCGCCAAAGGCATCACCGACCCACAGACGGCTTATCACTGGATGGTGAGCTTCCTGGAAGAAGGGGACGCACGCTTTGCAGAGCTTCTGAAGAACCTAGAAATTAAGGTCGTGGCTTCTGCATTTCAGGACAAACTGCTGAGGCCGTGGGCGAGATCCAAAGAGACGAACGAAGACGAGGAGGAGACTTCTTTTCCTGCCGATTTCCTTGTTAAAATGGACCGGGGCGAGCTTAAGCCTGATGACCTTGAAGTGACCGACGAAGAGACCTCGGATATACTCACCAAGATCCACCTTGCCGACGAGGCCTACTTCAACGAGCTGGTTTCTATCATGCTACGGGAAGAAGACCTTAAGACCCGTACCGTGGAAGAAGCCTTCGATAGGATCCATGAGCAAGTGGGTGATATGAGCGCAATGACGGAAGAGGCTGAAGATATGTTCGTTCCCTTAGAAGATTAGTTGACTATTTTTCTGTCCCGCCGTGACTCGATTACGGCACGAATGATCTGACTTGCCGTGAGTTGTTCTCTGTCCTCAAGCTCTCGCTCCCCAATTAGTCCGGAATCAACCAGGTGTCCCAAGAGCCTTTCGAGGCCAAGAGGGGAGACACGGTACTTTTCAGTCAGTTCAAGGTCGCTCATACCGCTTCGAATATCCGCGATGACTTCTTTAGACTTAATCACTCGCTTGACCAAATTCTTCCCCCCCCATTGGCGTCACTCTAGTCCATTGACCTCGGTAAAGTGGCCTTGCAATTGGCGAGCTTTTGCAGGCCGTGAGACAATTTAGGCCCCTATCTTCCTGTACTCACTTACACGATCCCGATGGCCTATGCAATGGTATTTTGCGGGTGTTGGAGCTGTATTAGGAATCTCAACCGAGTCCTTCATCACTCATCAATCGTCAGGCCATGTTCTATATCATCGGAAGCCCTCATGAATTGCCGGTGAGTTTCCCTCGTTCCCAGAGCCTCTTTAGGGCGACCAAATCAGATCGCCCTAGCCTGTGAAAGATCTGGTCTAGCCTTTTTTCTGACAGATAGCATTTGAGCCTCTGTTCTTGGGAGCGCTGTCCGTTGCGGCGGTCGATTAGAAAATCTTTCGCCCTGTGAGTCGTCATTAGCATCACCCACCAGGCCGATTTGACGAACTAATTGAGATAGAGCCTTCGAGTAAGCGGCGGTCCTGACTTGATTCAGGCACACGTAAGAAACACACCGATTCTCCGTCAACGCACCCGGCCCTACTGACCGCGGCAATAACCATGTATTCTCCCGGCAGAGACTCCACCCACCTTGAGACAAAAACCCCGTGGCTGTCGGTGTAACCCTTGACGGTGTGGTAATTACCCGAAAAAGAAACCAAATTCCTGGGGGTTGTGGGGACGAAATTCAACGTGACTTCCCCATGGCTCACGCCCCTACCGTTCACAGCAGCTTTCAAGACAATCTTTTGTTCATGTTTTTGGCCTTGGGGTGAGGTTGTCAGCGAGACGGAAATCGGTTGCTCCGAACTGGGCCGATGAACAGCAACCAGCCCTATAGCCGCCCCCATCAACAACACAATCGCGAATGCCTGTGCTTGCTGTACCCATATTCACTCCTCCGTAGAAGTCCGCTAAACGGGACGGAATTGGAGCCGCGAGTTCGCCAAGCGGTGTAAGAATCCCTGGCGAAATGGACGGCGACTCCTCTGTGGAAAACCATCGTGCTCCGAAAACTTGCCTGTCTCAGGCGCTCCATTTGGCCATAGCAAGCGACTAATTTTCCAAGGGCTGAGAGGGGATCGCAATCGCCCTAGTCGTCAAGCGAAATGAAGCTCTTTGCGATTTGTTTTTGTGGACAACTTCCGACCACCTGGCAACCCCCCATGCCAATGTCAAAAACAGAGGCAGGAAGAAAAGAAAGCCACAGATCAGTCCCGCTTCAAGATTGTCCACAAACATGGCATAAGCTATTCCACCTAGCAGCAGAGCGCCAAGCGGCCCAAGGATTACGATCCACGCGATCATTACCAGTGTTCCCATTGTATTGACCTTTCTTCAGGAATGTCTTCATCTAGCGAACCGTTGTTCCTCAATAGCGGTTGTTTGAGCATCCACAATCCAAGGCAAACTCTCATGGATGTCGGGTCCCAGGGCTCACGACAGTACTCGTCAAATCTCGCTTGATGTACGGGGTCAAACGTCAGAACCTCATACGAGGCCCGCACCCAGCGATCAACCGCACCCATATCGAGGGGATCAAGACTTTGCCCTTCGTCAATCAGCTGGATTATCTTTGTCTTGGCTTGTTCAGAAATGTCCATGGAATCCCCCCAGGTCATGAGAGTCCAAGAATCGTGACCGCAATGGGTCTTAGTCATTGTCCGGTTATAATCCGAGTATTCACTTTGCATTGGCTGTCAGCTCCGGTTCCTCCCACGTGATGTGGATAGGATTGCCCGTCGGACAAAGTTGATCCTTGTCATCGGGACCGGTACAAGGTGTCTTGATTGCGTGCAGTCTTCGAGTTCCCCCTTGCCGGCACTCTTGTACCGCGGAAGCCTCAGGGGCACGAAAACCGAGCACGCTCAGAAGTTCTTCCGAATCCTTGGAATTGACGAGATTCCCATTACCAGCAATTTCCGGCGGCCTTGGGACACGGTATGTCTCTTTCATGGCTCCCCCCCGCATGTGAATTGTTTGATGTGGGTCACGCAATTATGTTAACAAAAGCAGCGTTCGCTTCCGTGGCCTGGAAGCCGCACACGGGGAGAGAGAGGAGACTACTACTCCTCTGCTCCCTTTCCGCGTGTCAGGGTTGCGATTGATTAAACCCCAGCATGGCCGTAGGGCCTTTGGCTAGGGCATACAGGGCCATTGCCCTCTTCTGGTAATCCCTCGACAAAGCGGTTGACCCGCGTTTTGCATGGATCTCCGCCAACCTGGTCAGAATCGAGCACGTTAGCAGTTTGTCCGCATCATAGCCTGATCCAAGGAGTGTCAGGGCCTGGTGATAACACTCGGCGGCTTGAGAAAAATGAGAACGACTTGAGTGGATTTCGGCCAAATCATTGAGGGTTCTCACGGCGAGCACATTCAAAGAAGCGTCATACTTTTTGTACGTGTCACAAAGGGCCATTGCTCTGTTCAGACAAGCTTCCGCCTCAGCATTGTTCCCTTCTTTTCTGGAAATGCCGGCAGACCCGATCAGCGCTCCAGCCAAGCTCGGATCATGCGACCGCCCGTTCGTGTCGCATGTCTCAATTACTTTTGCGTAAGTCAGCGCAGCTTCAGCGATTTTCCCGTGAGTCGCGTACAGATCGCCTAATCGGGTGAGAGGCCTGACAAGGGCAGGATGGTTGGACCCGAGGATCTTCTCTAGAAGATTTTTCCCCCGCAGATAATGCATTTGAGCGGACACGAATTTCCCGCGCTGTGCCCACAGATCCCCCAACAATATGTCGCACTTAGCAGCGTTCAGGCTGTCTGCGCCGAACACAACTCCGGCCTTCTCTAATGCCAGCTTTGCTGTTCTGAGCGCTTCAGCCCATTTCCCTTGTTCCCCGAGTTTCTTGGCCTCAAGGTAGGTTTGATTCCAGGTCGGCCCGGCAGCAAAAGAGCCGATGGTCATTGTAAGCAACAGAATGACCGTGGTGCCAATGCCTGTCAGGATCTTCAGCGAAACGCCTTTTCTCGTTTTCATGTCTCCCCCCGCGTCTGAACTGTTTGATGTGGGTCGCGTAATTCTTTAACAAAAGCAGCGTACGCTTCCGTTGCCTGGGAGCCACAGACGGGGGGAGAGAGGCGACCAAAGCTCCTCTCCTCCCTTTCCGCGCATCATTATGGCGGCGTCTGTTCTCCCCCCCTGCGTCCCTGGTCGTGTCCGCCTAAAGGAATGATTTGCACTTAGACTTGTCACGACCTCGACGCGAAACCTTGCTGCTCATCCCGATGCAGGAAGTGTGCCAACCGAACATGTGGCACTCCGTGGTTGCTATTAGTATGGAATGTTAATAAGTTGTGGAGTTATGTGAATCAGCGGGGAGGAAGAGGGGGAGGTGTGTCTATGCCAGGAAACCAGTGCAAAGAACGCACTCCAGGCACGATGCAAACAAAGACCAAAATAACCAACACTTATAGTAAGTGATTCACACCGACCTATTCGGGGTCCGTAAGCGGTAATCACTTGCGGATGCCGAGAGATTTCATGTGGTGTATTAACGAGTCTCGCGTGACGCCCAGGTATCGCGCCGCCTTCTGGATATTGCCTCCGGACTGCCGCAGGCCTTCCATTACTAGATGCCGCTTCGTCTCAGTTAAGATATCGTGCATCGAATCATCCTGACACAGGCGGAGCGTTAGCGAAATGTCTCCTTTTCGACCGGATGAGAGTCCTGACCCCGAATGAATTGCCAAGTCCCTTGCGGTGATGCATTTCTTGTCACATAGGATGAGCGCACGCTCCAAGGTGTTGCGCAACTCCCTGACATTTCCGGGCCATGTGTAATTTCTGAGAGCATCCATAGCAACGGAGTCAATCGCGGGAACTTCATGAAGCCCGGCTTTTTGGGCCAAAGCAGGGAGTATTTCATCAATTATTATAGGCAAGTCCTCCATCCGGTCACGTAGCGGAGGGACCGTCACGGAGAAGACGTTGAGTCGATAAAATAGGTCCTTTCGGAACCGGCCCGCTTCAACATCCTTTTCCAGGTCTCGATTCGTCGCTGCTACGATCCTGATATTCACCTGAATACTGGTTTCACCTCCGACGCGGGTGAACGTCTGCGTATCCATGAACGTGAGGAGTTTTGCCTGCAGTTCAGAGGAAAGCTCACCAACCTCGTTCAGGAGCAGTGTACCGCCTTCGGCCAACTCGAGAAGCCCGCGCTTCCGACCGCGGGCTCCGGTGAACGATCCCGCTTCGTGTCCGAAAAGTTCCGAGTCAGCAACTTCAGGCGCGATGGCGGCACAGTTTATCGCGAAATACGGACCCGAAGCCCTTCCGGAATGACGGTGCAGGTATTCGGCCAGGTAATCCTTCCCGCTCCCGCTCTCACCGGCGAACAGGACCAGGCTATCGGTTATGGCCGCGCGCCGCACTTGCTCCAGCGTGGTTTTCATGATGATCGAGCCGGGAGGATTCGATTGAATGCTTACGCTAGATTCCATCGGTCTGCGTTCCGTGACGTCACGACCAATGCCGCAGATACCCATTATTTTCCCCGAAGGTTCGCGCATGGGGAATCTGACAAAGTTGAAGGTGAGCGGCCGGTCAATGCAGAGGAGGTTCTGCTCCAATTCTACCGGCTGTCCTTGAAGAACACGCTCGTCCACGCTTTTCATCCTTGCGGTCCATTCTGCCGGGAAGAGTTCCTCATCTCTTTCTCCAATGATTTGTGACGAATCCTTCTCCAGGATAGCGAGCATGGCAGGATTGACGTGGGTGTACCTCCGATCCCTGTCCTTTATGAACATGCAGTCCTGTGCGGCCTCAAAAATATGCCGAAAGCGCTCTTCGCTTTCTCTCAACTCTGCAGTCCTTCTTTCGACTTCAGCCTCAAGTTGAGCCCTGTGGCGCTTGATGGCATCCTGTGCCTGCTTCATCCGCAGTAGAGAAGCCACTCTAACCTGGAGTTCGAGTTTGTCAACGGGCTTATGGATAAAATCATTGGCTCCCGCTTCCACCGCTTTCAGCCGATCCTTTTTCTCCTCAAGCACGGTAACCATGATGACAGGAATGTCTCCAAATTCTGAATGGTTGCGAATTCTGCGGACTACTTCAAAACCATCCATCCTTGGCATCATGATGTCCAGAAGCACCAAGTCCGTGCCGGCATTCAACTTGGCTAAGGCGTCGCCTCCGCCGTTCGCAAGCTCGGAATCGTACCCCAGCGACTCCAACATGGCCTCCAGGAGGTCCCGGTTTTGTTCCTCATCGTCCACGACCAAGATTCGTTTCGGCTGGCTCATGAAACCTCCCGTTGCCGGTGGATGGCGTTAAGCGAGGCCCTCTCAGTCAGTGCCACAGATCGCCACAACGTAATCTGCCACCGTCCTCGCAAACTCTCTGGTGTTAATGGGCTTGGCGATGTATCCCGTGCAACCGGCCTCCAGGCACTTTCGCTCGTCTCCTCTCATGGTGGAGGCGGTCAAAGCAACTATAGGGATGTGAGTGGTCCGAGGATCTCCCTTCAGTATCGCGGTTGCGGTGAAGCCGTCGATGCCTGGAAGTTTTATGTCCATCAGTATAAGTGCAGGAGATCCGGCTATCGCCATTTCTATACCTTGTTCTGCGGTCTCCGCCGGAAGTACTTCGTAGCCCGCGACCTCCAGCAAATCAGTGACCAGTTCCATGCTCAGTAAGTCGTCCTCGACCACCAACACCTTTGTCTTCTTCATATCAGGAACCTCGAACCAAACGCGCTCGAGAACCTCCGGTTAAGTCCCAAAGCTTGTTTGCTTCACTGTGGTTAGAGCGCTTGATGCCCTGCCGACGGCGCTTGAGACGCAATGATCGGAATAGTGAAAGTGAACTTGCTGCCTTTTCCTTCTCCTTCGCTTTCGGCCCAGATTCGGCCGCCATGCAGTTCCACGAGGCTTCGAGCCAATGCTAACCCCAGACCCGTGCCTTGCTGTCTTCTTGTGTAAGAGCTGTCCAACTGCTCGAATGCCTCGAAGATGCGCTCCCGATCTTCACGCTTGATCCCAACGCCGGTGTCTGAAACGCTGATGATGAGTTCGTCTGCTTCCTTCCAAGCGAAGAGTTCCACGCGGCCACCGTCTGGAGTAAATTTCGCCGCGTTGGAGAGGAGATTGAATATTATCTGCCTGAGCTTTATCTCATCCGCTTGAATGCCTGCCCCTGAAAGTTCGGCCTCAATATGAAGATCGATCTTGATCCCATGCTTTCTGGCCTTTTCCATGATCATAACAATACCGCTCTCCAGGAGTTGGGAGATGTTCACCGGTGAAAGATAAAGTTCCATTTTGCCGGCTTCAACTTTTGACAGGTCCAGGATTTGATTTATGAGTTCGAGCAGGTGCAGCCCGCTGGCATGAACGTGATTGATATATCTCGACTGTCGTTCGTTCAATGGGCCAAAAGTTTGGTCTTCAAGAATTTCCGAAAAGCCGATAATTGCGTTAAGCGGTGTCCGTAGCTCGTGGCTCATCTGGGCCAAGAAGCTGCTCTTGGCAACGTCAGCGCTTTCCGCAGCTTCTTTGGCCTTACGCAATTCCAAATCAGCCTGCATCTGCTTAGTAATATCCCGAGAGAACAATGCCAGCATTTCTATCTTACCACTGGCATGAGAAATAGGGTAAACGTGAGTTTCCGTCAGGCCTGCGCCCTCCACATCCACGGAACGGATCGGCATTCCCGATCTCACCACCTCAAGAATTCGTATTCTCCTCTCTGCAGAAACATCAGGTGGAAATAACTCGTAAAAGTTCCCGCCAATGAGGTTCTCGGCAGGGCCACCCAATTTGTGCGCGGCCGCTTCGTTTAGGCATAGCAAGATTCCTTCCACCGAGATCAACACGGCCTCATCTTCCATCATATTCAAAAGAACTTGAGTGGAATTCTCGCACTGTCGCGCTGCCCTTGCGGCCGGCCCTTCACCATTCTCCGGCGCTGCCCCTTTGGCCATTTGCCGCCGCATTTCTGCCCGTTTATTAACAGGTTTCCGTTTGGTTTTGTTCTGATCTCTCATGAAAACTGCTCCTATGAGCTCAAATCAATTGGCGCTACGCGTGAACACATCTGAGATTCTTTTCCGCAGACCCGGGGAATTCGATAGGAGGCAACCCGAGGGCCTCTCGTGTCTGGTTTCCAGCCTGAAAGGTCCATCTGGGGTCCTTCTTCACCCGTTCGATCAGAACGTCTTCCCGCAAACGGTAGTCGGAGTCATATAGCCCATCTTCAAGCTCTTCCAGAAAAGGAATGTATTCGCGGAGCCCCTTTTCGATATCGTGCCATACGCACCTGACACCGAGTTTCTCTTTCACTGCCGTGAAATCTCCATTCTTAAGTGCTCGGAAAAATTGGGTCGGAAGAGTAGGCCGTGTGATAAGCGTCGATAATGCCCCGCTGAAGCTTGGATGGGGGCATTTGCAGAGGGAAGTTCGTTACAAAGAGACCGTCACAGTAACCCCATCCCCGGAAAATGCTACGATACCACGGCACGATGCTTTGATAACCCGACCTTTTCTCGGGAAATAGCCCCCAAAGGGGGAAGAAATGGGGCTTGGTGATTCGATGTTCTATAGCGAAATTGACACTGGAACTGATGGCTTCCAGAGTATCTGCGTCTGCCCCCAGCACGAACGCTCCTGCTACAGTAAATCCTAATGCGATCAGTTTTTCGATTGAAGCCACAATCTCTTCAAGAGTTTGACGTTTCTCATATTCGGCAAGAGTCGTCGGCTGAACTGATTCAAATCCCTGGAAGATGTCACATACTCCAGCCTGTCGCATGAGAGACAATAGTTCGTCGTCCCTAGCGACCTCGACCCTCGCAAAGACACTTAGCTTCAAATCGAGTTTCTCCTGTATGATCCTATTCAACAGTTTCTTCGTGTGCCGTCGTTGAGCAGCGAAGTCATTGTCCACTAACATCAGTGTGTTACTGTACTGACTCTTGTCTCTCATATCCCTAATCACGCTATCGATGTCCCGCTTGCGATAGCCGTCAGGAAACATAGTATTCGAAATGCAAAACGTGCATTTAAATGGGCATCCACGCGATGATTGGACCGTCGGCATCGGCACTCTCTTCATACGAGCGATGTCCAGAAGACCCATCCGACGGTAACCTTGTATGAGGGAAAAATCGGGGACAGTGTTAAACCTGACAGGTCCGGGACGTAACGCTGTCCTGTGCACTTCGGCTCCAACCTTATAGGCTATGCCCAACACCTCATGAATAGGGCCTCCATTAGAAATCGTCCGCACAAGATCCAAGATGGTTTCATCGCCCTCACCTAGGACTACGTAGTCACACCATTCAAGACAAGACTCGGGAAAATATGTGGCGTAAACTCCCCCTATAATAATAGGAATTCTGAGCCTCGACCGGATCTCCTTTGCAAGCTGGCAGATCCTGCCTATTGCGGAAGTGAAAGACGAAAGACAAACGAGATCTGACTCCGAAATCCGACTCCATTCATGGGGCTTAATGTGTTCAACATATACCTTCACTTCGTAGCCGGCCTCTGAAAGAATAGTTCCAATAAGAGGCAGACCATAGTCAGGCATCACGAACCGGTGCCCCAAATCAGGAAATTGGCCATCGAGCTGGATGCAAGTGATTTTCTTGATTCCCATCTTTGAGCCCCCCTCAAACCTCAAACCGCATTCTGTTGATCAAATTGATGAATCAGGTCGGGCAGCCTACGGAAAAGCCCGGCAGAGGAATTTCTCTTTCTCTCTCCTACTATTTCGGAGTTGGCCTTTCATCTCGAGCTACCGGCCGGAACTTACCTGCACGGTTTCTGGGCAATCCGATTGGCCAGTCGCGTCAGTGAGGACCTCCGGAGTCTATTGGGCTGACCGATGCTGTCCGCCGGAAGCATGGTGGCAATCACTCATATATCCTCATTTGAGCAGATCCAAAAGTGTTTTGGCGTCTATAAGGTCTGGAGTATCAAAGCCTTCGGTGAACGAGTTGTAGACCTTCCCTAGCAACCGGTAGGCTTCTTGGTCCTTCCCCTGTCCTTTCCACAGGCGACTCAGGCTGAGTGCCGCCCGCAACTCAAAAGACTTCGCACCTTGTCTGCGAGCCGTATCCAACGCTCGTTGGAAGCAGGCTTCTCCTTGGGCGAAGTTGCTCGCGGAGGCTGACAGCAGTAATTCTCCCATCAGCCTGTGCAACTCTGCCTCGCACAAGCGTTCCCCGCTTGTTTCCACAATTGCTTCCGCTTTGGCCAGCACATTGATACCCTCCTCAACGTCTCCTTCCTTGGCGAGGGCCTCAGCCAGAAGGGCGAGCCAATATGGCCGCATAAGGAATGAGCCGGTAGCAGCGTAATCAGCTAAAGCTTGGCCGCGTCCTGGCAATCGCCCCCCGCGTTTCCCCCCGTTCGATCAGAGCCCAAGGCCCTACTATGCCTCCTACGGCTGACCAGTAGAGCATCCCTTGTTCAGAACCGAGATTTCGCGCGGCCTCGGCATATTCGAAGGTTTCAAGCGGCTTCCTACAAAACTGACAGACCAGAGCTCCGACGCCGAGAGCATAAGCTAGACTGAATGGATGAGACAGGCTACGCGCCAGAGCGACCGCCTTTTTGCTAGCTGCGAGGGCTTGTTCCGGATAGCCCAGAAGCCATAGGACCGGGGCCTTGTATGATAGACAGGCCACACCTGGATCTTGCAAAGCGCGATGCGTTCGTCGCTTGCGGATGTCGTACATGCCTATCGCCTGATCAAGATGTTCCTGTGCGGAGATAAGGTCTCCAAGATGGGTTGCTGTCTGCCCGACCATCTGGTGACCCCATAAGAAAAAAGCTGGGCTTTGCTCACGCTCTGCCAAGGCCAGACACTGCTTTCCCAGTTCCAGCGCGTTTTGAAGCTCAGCGCGCATGATATACACGCCCCATAATCCTCGAAGGACTTCGAAAAGCCCAGAAGCGTCGCCCAACTGCTGGCACAAAGTCCGAGCTTTAGCGTACGCCTCCTGAACGTCCGGGTCTGTATACCCCTTAATGGCCATCAAAGCTGGTCCAAGTGCAATCTGCAAATCCAGCTCTGTGCGCGCAGTCTCAGAATTCTCAGGTATTCTAGACAGCAACTCGAGTGCTCTCTTGAGGTGACCGACCGCTTCCACGTTGGCCGACCTCCGCACGGCCACCTCGGCTGCCTTTTGCCAGTAGGGAATGGCCTGATCCAGAAGACCGGCCTCCGTCAAATGGTGCCCCAAACTCTCCGGATGCTCGCTTGCTGTCTCCGGTGAGTGCTGCTCCAGAACTTGCGCGATCCTCTCATGATATTTCCGACAATCTGCCCAAGCTTAGTGAGCGATAACACGCTTCCTGAATCAGAGCATGTTTGAAAACATAGGTTGAAAGCGAAGATGTGCCTCTCTCGTAGAGTAAACCGGCGTATCTCAAGATTGATAGACGAGACATTAGCTCATAGTCCGGCAGCCCTGTTACGCGAGCAATTAACTGATAGTCAAACTGTCTCCCTGCGACCGCCCCTGCTAACAGGACTTCTCTTGCGCTCACGGGCAGTGAATTGACCCTAGACATAATCACATCTTGGATAGTAAGAGGTACAGGCGTCTCCTTAACATTTCCTGTTAAGTGACACTTGTCCCCCTTTTTCTCCACTATTTTTAAGTTGTTTAGAAATCCTATGAACTCCTCGATGAAGAAAGGGACGCCTCTTGTATTCTGTAAAACCAACTCCTTGAGATCGCGGTCAAGTTTCTTGGCTCCTAGAAGATCGGTGGTCATGATGAGGGTGTCACGATTAGAGAGACCATTTAGCGTTACCTGGCTGTGGTACGGTATGGCGCTCCAGTTGTTGACAAGCGGCCTATAGGAAAATATCAACAATACCCTTGCCGACCCGATGCTCCTCAAGAGATGTTCCGATGCCTCCCCGGAGGTCTTATCGCTCCAATGCCAGTCTTCGACTGCCAAAACCACAGGTCGGAGTTCTGATCCTTTGAGAACGACCAGCTTTAATGCCTGAAATATTCCATTTTTTGTGGCTTCGTAGCCTGCCGCTATCTTCTCAATCCCGCTATCTTCAACCAACAGCAGTTCGAGAAGATAAGGGAGGCACGACCCTTCATGGACTCCCAAAACTCTTAGGCCGCTTCGCACTTTTTCTTTGATTTGGAAATCTTTGTCTCCAGCGTCAATACGGAAGTTTGTCCTCAAAACGTCTATCAGGGGATAATATGGCATTTCTTTGCCGTAAGGATGGCAATTCCCCTCCAAGAACGTCACGTTTTCATTGGCAAGAGACTTTCTAAATTCATACAGTAGCCTGGATTTTCCGATTCCGGCTTCGCCCACAATGGAAAAGACTTGGCCTTCGCCAGCTCTGCATTGTTCATAGCACTTGCGCAAGAGTTCCAGCTCGGTCTGTCTTCCGAGAAGGCGAGTCAGACCCTCCTCTCGAACGGGCATTGAGGAGATACCTACACATGGGTGGCTTTTCCCGCGGTCTACGGTTACGTTGGCATTTGCTGTCCTGCGGCCGACAAAGGTCTCATGAAATTGGGCGCCGCATTTGCCGCAGAACTTAATTCCCTTTGCCCTTCTGAATCCGCATTCAGGACATTTCATCGGTCTTCACCATCGAACCCGGGGAACGCTCTTGGACAAGTCCTTGTTAGTTTATTTCTGTCCATACAAGTGGAGAATAGACCAGTCCTGCAGCGTCGGCCCGTCAAGGTCTCGATGAAAGATCGGTATCCAGCCTCGTTTTGGGCCACCATCTTCCATGACGCTCTTAGCGCAGCTTCCGATTCTTTCGGCCCTCCCATGCGCTGTTACCCATGTGTAAATTGATTTGGAAGCCTCAATCTGCACCGCACGTCCGAACACATGTTCGACCCCTCCCCTGCCCAAGGCGAGCAAAAATCAGCTAATCAACGGAGCTTACATCTTTAGTTGAGAATAAGCAATTCGGTCCTGAAGGTCAACAAAAATTCTAGGCCAAATTGGGCATGAACTTTTCTCTGAAATCTATTGACGGGCAGAGGTCAAAACAAGAATTGATAATTAAGGCGAGTTTGGAATTACTTGATCGGGCACGCATTGGCATCAGGCTATATTGCGTCAGACACTGCTTGAGTAATCATGAGATCCAAGCGTGCCTGACGCAGAATAGAAACACATAGCCTGAACAGGACTATTTGGGCCCGCTCACAGGCCCTGCTGGGGCAGGGGCGGCAGTGGCCGGCTGTTGAGGTGCGCCTGAGCCCTCCGAGGCGGTGGGCGCCATCATGACTTGCACGTTCATTTTCTTCCTCAACGATTCAGCCAGTTTCTCGTATTGTTCCTGTTGTTTCTGGAATTTAAGCTGTTCAATTATGTAATCCTTGACCTGGTCGTAAGAACTTTCTTGTGCCGGCTTTTTGTCTTCGAGAAGGAGAATATGATATCCGAACTTGGATTGTACCGGTCCCTTAATTTCACCGTTCTTCATGGTGAAAGCCACGTCTTCAATCTCCTTCACCAGGCTGCCTTTGGGGAGCCAATCCAGGTTTCCTCCCTTGGCTTTGCTCGGACAGATCGAAACCTGGGCTGCGACGTCCGCGAACTTCTCGTTTTTTTTGACCCTGTCCAGGGACTTTTTCGCCTCTTCTTCGGTCTTCAGAAGTATATGATGCAAATGTACGCTCTCCGGCATGGCGGACTGGCTCCGGTTTTTTTCGTAGTAATCCTTCGATTCTTGCTCGGTTGGGGCGGGCAGGTCCTTAGTCATTTTGTCCAGGTAGACCCTTGCCAGAAGATCATTCTTGGTGAGCATCAGCAGCTTTTGGATGTCCGGGGCCTTGTCCATGCCCTGTTTTTCCGCTTCGGCGGCCATCACCTGTATATTGACAATGTAATCGAGAGTCTTCTTTTTCCCCTCAGGGGTGAGGATCTGCTGCCGAAATCTGTCCGGAACAGCATTGACCCATTCCTGCAGGTCGGCTTCAGTTATGGTTTGATTGCCGATTTTGGCCAGAACCTGGCTTTCATTACCGGCGTAGGAGAGAGGGACACCTGCCATAATAAAAATCAGGAGCGCAGCCGCGCACCAGGAAAATTTGGAAACATATGAGGTTGCTGACACGGGGATCTCCTTTTGTCGTCTCTTTAGGGTTAAACTCCAAATATCACAATGCATTATCATCAGTCGGTCAAGCGTTATATCATAAGGGGCAGGCTAAGTCAAATCATTGAACCGCGTTATGGCGGTACGCTTATCGTCATTTCTGTGGTTGCCTCGCGGGCAAAAGATTCTATAATAGAAAAGTTCGCTATTAGTAGAAGGGGTTGTTGGAGTGTTGGAGAGAATCAGGGAGTCGCTGGTAACTGCATTAGTGCTGTCTTGTTTTTTGCTCGTGTCGTGTTCCTCCTCGGTAAATCAGGGAGGGGCGCAGAACGCACCGGCGTACCCACCCATGTCCGGCTAACCATCGGACCTCAAGGCCTCGAGGTAGCCTGGGAACCGGTTTCGGGAGCTACCCACTACACACTCTTTTGGGGGTTGGAGCGGGGAGACTACAAGAGCTTGGTGAATTGTAACAGTCCCGCAGTGGTACTTTCCGGTTTGAACAGGGAGCAGTTGTATTACTTTGCAGTCACCGCCTGGAACCAGCGTGGAGAGAGCAACTTCTCGAAAGAAGAGGTTCTGGTCTACGACGATGGATCGGGCCGCCCCGAAACCTATCTGGCCAAAGGCAATGATTTGATGAACAAGGGGCACTACTTGGGCGCCCACGCATATTTCTCTGCAGCAATCAGACTCGATCCGGGCAATCTTCATGCATATCAAAGTCGGGCCGCTCTCCATGAAAAGATTGATCGACCTGACTTGGCCCGAGAGGACGAGGCTATGGCGGAAAAGCTTTTCAAGAAGAAGCGTATCTCACTTCGCCAGGCCGGTCGGTAAAATAGCGGCTTCGATAAGGTACCGAACGCTTCACTCTGCTGTCCTAGTGATCAGCGGAGAATCCTCGCGGGGGTTTTGCGAGTGACCGGATCTGTGGTGGAGCCGCAGAGGCTGCACTTTGGCGTGTACACCCACTTGAACCGCAGGCAGTGTGTTTTCATCAGACTTCTTTGAAACCGAACTCTCCCGTCAGCTAACTTGCCTCTGGACAAAAATACCGAACCGGATAGAGTCACCGTATTCCGGCAGATGATTGTTGTCATGCGGGCCGTTTTGTGCCCTGGGACATCTCCGTCAAGCCATCGGCTTAATGGGGTTTAAAAGAGGATTGAATGTTGGCAACGTGGGTTGCATGGACGGGAGTTTTCTTCGTCTTCTTGGTCTTGCTTAAGTTACTTCATATGAATCTTCTCTTGGTATGGGTTTTGAAAAAAGAACCCCGTCTGGCAGATCGTACGAGCGGAAACGTGCCGAATCCCCTACCCTTGGTGAGCGTCATCATTTCCGCGAAGGATGAGGAGCGTCATATCGAAGAGGCCGCGAGGTCTATACTTGCCTCTGACCATGCTTCTATCCAGTTGATCCTTGTCGACGACCGAAGCTCCGACCGCACCCTCGAAATCATGGACGGCTTGGCTAGACAAGACGATAGAATAAAGGTGCTTTCTGTCCAAGAACTACCTCAAGGGTGGACGGGAAAGACGCACGCAGTTTGCCTGGGTACCCACCAGGCCTCAGGGGAGATTTTACTTTTCAGCGATGCTGACACGGTTTTTCGTCCGGACGCCATATCGCGCGTATAAGGTTTTTCTCAAGCAACAATCTTGACATGATAAGCCTGGTTCCAGGGTTCACAGACAGGGGGTTCCTTGAAGATGCCATACATCCCCATTTGGCGCTTGGGCTATCGTATTTTTACCCATTGACGGAGGTGAACGCCTCAACCAAGCCGGCAGCTATGGCCTCAGGCTGTTTCATCATGATCAGCAAATGGGCCTACCGGGAAGTCGGAACCTGGGAGACATTCAGGAGTCAAGTGACGGAGGACGTGGCCCTTGCCAAAGCTGTCAAGGCAAAAAGGTTGAAGATGGGCTTGATGAGAGGTGGGGACTTGGTTCGTACCAGACCATTCGAGACCCTTTCGCAGGTGTGCAGATTTTGGGAGAGAACCTATTATGGGGCGCTGGAACAGAGCATCCCCAAAATGGTGAGATTGGTTTTCAACTACGTCGCGCTAGTTCTCCTGACGCTGTTCTTCGTGTTTTCCGGCGTATTATTGCTGGCCGGCACCGATGCTGCCCCTATTCAGTGGCTTTTTGTCATGTCAACTCTGGCCATGGCCGCGGTGATCATTCCGTACAGTGTGTTTATAAGGTTGGAACGCGGGAACTGGCTGTACGGCCTAATGGCTCCTGTGGGCATATTTGTAGGGACCTGGGTCGCGGTGAAGACCCTTGGCACTGTCGTACTGGACAAAGGAATTCAATGGAGGGGATCACTGTACAGGTGACGGACTCTGCTAGCCCCATTGCAAGACGCGTGACCCATCTTCAACGTGTTGGTTCAAGACTGCATGTGAGCAGGATGCGTTGAGGGAGAAAAGCGTTGACCATGTTGAGGTTTTGCTGATATTATGCCATGTTGTTTACACGAGGCCACGTGTGAAAGGAGACGGTTAGATGCACTCTCCGAGGACAGGATCCTTTTCAGGATTCCCCTTACTTGTTGCGATTGCGATCCTTGTAATTCCGGCTATCTCCTTGGCGGAAGATTACAAAGTTTTCACAAGCGAAGAATACGGATTTTCTATGAAATATCCCGCCAATTGGGTGAAGATAGACAACCCGAAAGGCAATTATTACGTGGTATTTCAAGCTCCTGATCTCGTTGACGGCTTCAGAAATCGTATTCACGTCGCCGCGCATAAGCCTGTTAAAGATCCTTTGAACGTCTTTTTGCAGGAATTGCGAAACGGCATCAAGGATCTGCAAGGTAAAGCGGAGAAAAAGGATAAGCAGGAAGTCCGGATACAAGACGAGGGAGAGTTCAGATCCGAGGTCCCCGGCACGTACTACTTTTTCATTCAGGCGCTGGAGAACAAGCTCAAAATCTGGATGGACATCGTCATCGTCTTTTATAAGCACGACCAGACGCTTCTCAGAATTTCTTGCTTGGCACCTTCCAAGAACATGGAAAAATCCCACCAGATGTTTAATGACGTTCTCGTTTCGGTTCGGTTTACGGAAGGCAAACCTGAGACACGGCCGCCTGCGCCACAGGCCGTGCCCGCGCCCTCACCGGGTGCCCCGCCGATCCAGGGCTCGCCAACTCCCCCAACTATGCGTACCGACTCAGCCGCTGGTCCAACCGGGACCCTCGGGAGCCATGACTCCCCAACCTCAGCCGCAACCCACTCCACCAGCTTCAGTCGCTCCTCAGCCCCAGGGTCGACCGGCTCCCCCGTCTACAGCGCCTGAATCAACGCCGAAGCCTTCTGGTACTTTGCCTGGAGTTCAGCAAGAGCAACCGATGCGACAGTTGCAGCCGCCGCCGGCTCCGCGGCCTGGGCCGAGAGCACCCGTGCGGGAACCGGAAAGGCCGGCCACAGGTATCGTGAACTGACGAAATAACCCGTTCTGGTGTGACGAGCATTTTGGAAGGGTCAGGAAACAATGTATCTCCGCCGCACAGTTGAGCTCTTCGAGTCCCATGAAGGGTTCAAGCAATTCAAGAAGTCTCGGTCCGTGGTTCCGCCTGTGGCTTTGGATCAGAGGTTTCTGCGCGAACGAGCCTTGAAGCTGGCTGAAAAACACGAGCCAAAAGGTGATCGCAGTGAGCTTCAGGGGGCATTGTCTGAACTTGCCGTCTCCTTTGATCCGAATCAGTTCTCTCAGATCTCGGCTATGCTTGCCTTTCTGGCCAAAACGCTCTTTAAGGATGTGTCTCTGCCTATTCCCAGGGAGATCAGACGCAGAATATTGGAGTTTGATGGGCCGCGGTTCTTCTTTGTGGGTCACACTTCATACTTTGATTACCCCCTGACTGCGCAAGTGATCCATCGCATCGGGCTCCCTGTACCGATCGTTCACGCGACAGGGAGTCTGACCAAGGGCTGGATGGCTCATTGGCTGCAGGGCTTCCGAAGTGTCATCGCTCCGAAGAGCTTCTCTGCTGTTCAACATCGCAGCTATTCATGGTATTGCGCCGCCTTGGCTGAAGCAGGTGAGGCCCAGGCCCTGTTTGCCAGAACCAGCCGATACACTGTGCGTTCGAGAGACGGCATTCTTCGCGAACCTTACGTTCCGCACGGGGTAATTGCCGCGGTCAAGGCCACGGGGAGGGCGCTGGTGGTGCCGGTGGCGATCTCTTATTCAGCCATTCCAGAGGACAGATACCTAACTGCGTCCCAGTTCTTTCCCCTTCTGTCAATGTTTCCCAGAGGTTGGACCTTCCTGCTCCCGATGTTGCTGGGGCTGGGCAATCCTGCAAAAATCTTTAGGGGACTGGACAGAGTATTCGGCGACATAAGCACGGACGTTGGCGAGCCCTTTGAACTCACCAACGACAACTCTCTTACTCTTCAGAGAATCTCGCACCGGGCGATCGAAGAGATCGCACGAAACAAAACTGTTCACCCCACCCAACTGGTGGCAAAGGCCATGCAGGGTCTGGACCGACTCGATATTAGGACGCTTCGGGAAAACGTTGAACGGGAGGTAGCCGATACCACGACGTTGTTTCGGACGAGATACCGCAAGGAGCCGCCGTTTCACCCTCTGATTACCTCCGACCTGCCGGAAGCGATCAAGACTGGTCTGAAGCTTTTAATGAACCGTAGAGCAGTCTCCAGGTCGCTGTTGAGGCGTACGTACACAGCGAGAAATATTCCTTTGCTAAGGTTTTATGCATACCACACGGATAGGAGAATTTATCCTCTGAGCGGTCGCAACACCATGACTGTGGTGAATGCGGGAGCTTGGGGGTACACTCTTGCGCTTCATATCGGCATGAACCTCTTGAAAAAAAAGGAGCTATCGGAACATTCTCTGATCCTCTATGATTCGCGGGAGGATCTCATCGAGAAGCTCACCGTCGAAGGCAAGCACCCTTGGCAGTTCAAGGATATTGCTTTGCCGCGATCGGTTAGGCCGGAAGCAGACCTTATTGCCGCGGTGGGAGATACATCGCTGATCCTGATAGTGACTCCGAGCAAATACTTTCATTCGACGCTCGTTAAGGTCTTGGAACTAGCTCCCGATGGAAGTGACCTCGTAATCGCCACGAAAGGTTTTATCCCTGAGACAGGTTTGCTCCCATGCCAGACTGCGCACCAGGAGATGGAACGGCTGGGGAAAAAAATGAGGGTCTCTGTCCTGTCGGGAGCGAACCTTGCCCACGAGATCGTGTACGGAGGGGCTGGAGTAACGCAAATAGCCTGCGAGCACTACGAGAGCTTCGAGCGCCTCAGACCCCTCATCGAGACGTCACGGTTTCGCGTCGTCTACTCGGGCGATGTTATCGGCACGACAATTTCCGCGGCTTTAAAGAATGTGTACACCATTGGGTTCGGGATACTGGAAGGCTCGAAGCGTGTGCCTGAGAATTTCTTGGCCACTTACGCCACTTTGGTAACTGCCGAGATACGCCAATTTGGAGTTCTCTTGGGCGCCTCACCTGACACCTTCGACGCTGAAAGCCAGGTGTGGATGGCCGACTTGCTTGCGACTTGCCGAGGCGGACGATCTGCCAGCTTTGGCAGGGATTTGGCCCAGATGGACGAAAAGGGCTCCAAATCAAGACCTGCCCGCGTGCTCCTGGAACAGTATCGAAAGAAAATGATAGCCATAGAAGGCTTTGAGGCATCGCGCTTCGCTCAGAGAATAGCATCACAGCGCGGCTTTCATCCTCCCATTCTCGGAGAAATCTATGCTATTCTTCATGGAGGCAAGCGGGTAGACGTTGACGAATTCATCGAAAAGTGCCTGGACGCCCTGACGGACAAGATAAACCATCCTCTCCCTTCCACTGTTCGATCTAGATCCTATAGGTACTGACGGCCTGAATCAGTTCCACGAACACCCCAACGATCGCAGCGGCGTTATGCCACGCTAAAGAAGCCACCACATGACCGGTGATGTCACAAATAACCTGTCGATCTGCGTTAGAGACCTCAATTCAGGAGATACTGTACTCCAGTTCTTCGAGTTGAGATCTAAAGAGCCGCGCAAGACAAAGTCCGGCCAGGATTACCTTGACCTTGTTCTGGGCGACGCCACGGGCGCCATTTCGGGGAAAATGTGGCCTGAGTCAGTCCGCAAATGGGGCCAAGACTTCAATCCGGGGGATTTCGTGAAAGTTGAAGGCCGTGTTGAAGTTTACCGGGACCGCCCCCAACTCGTAGTAGACAAGATCCGCCGCTCCGACTCCTCCGAGATTTCGGATCTTTCGGCTTTGATGCGGGTGAGCCCCTTTGACTCCGAGTCCCTCTTTGAAGAGGTGAAAAGCACGGCCGAGTGTCTGGAGCCTCCTGAACTGGCGCAGTTGGTAGTAGAAATCCTGGATCGGCACGCAGAGGCAATCAAGACGGTTCCTGCGGCACGAATGATCCATCACGCGTACCGGGGAGGCCTCATCGAACACATAGCGTCGGTCACTCGCAAGTTGGAAGCGATCCTCGAACTGGAAAGAAACATCAATCGAGGTATTGCTCTCGCGGGCGCGATACTGCATGATATAGGAAAGATACGGGAGCTTAGTCCCTCCGGTGGAGGGCGAACCACTGAGGGCAGGCTGATAGGACATTTGATTCTCGGCGTAAGCCTGGTTAGGGAGATCGCCATTGAAAAAGGCGTTGTGGACCGGCCATGGCTACGTGAGGTCGAACACATTCTGCTGTCTCACCACGGAGAGACTCAGTTCGGTTCGCCGGTAAAGCCCCTGACGAGGGAGGCGATCTTGGTGCATTTCATTGACAACCTGGATGCCAAGCTTAAGATAATCAATGAAGCGCTCGAATCAGTGGAGGCCGACGGCTTCACAGCTTACAACAAATGGTTGGAGGGACGGGCTTTCATAGGAAGTCAGTCCCTACCAGAGGAGGACAACGATGTTGGAGATTGAAGAAAGACTGGCTGAAATTAGAGTGAAATCCAGCGAACTTCGAGGTTATCTTTGACTTCGACGCCAAGATCTCCCGCCTGACAGAACTGGAAAAGACCCAGGAAAATTCAGAATTTTGGAATAATCCCGAAGCCGCCAAGACACTACTCAAGGAACAGAAGCAGATTTCAACTTTGGTTGAAAACTTCCTCGGTCTCGACAAGGAACTGGACGAGACTGAGATTCTGCTCCAGCTTGCGCTGGAGGAGGAGGATCAGGCTGTCATCAAGGAAGTCGAGGAGAAACTGGAGTCCATTGAAGCGCATATTCGCGGCTTGGAAATCCAGAGGCTTTTCTCTAGGCCGGAAGACATCGGCGATGCGATTGTGGAGATCCATGCGGGGGCTGGTGGGACCGAGGCCCAAGATTGGGCTGAAATGCTCATGCGGATGTACCTTCGCTGGGCGGAGCGCGAGAGCTGCAAGTCGGAGATCCTGGATACTCTGCCGGGTGAGGAAGCAGGAATTAAATCCGCCACCTTTTCCGTCGAGGGGGAATATGCCTATGGCAAATTGAGAGCCGAGGTTGGGATACACAGGCTGGTACGGATTTCTCCGTTTGACGCAAACGCGCGCAGGCACACCTCCTTTGCTGCTCTCTTGGTCTATCCAAGCGCCGACGACGAGGTGGATATCCAGGTTAACGATGCGGATCTCAGAATAGACACCTATCGCGCTTCCGGTGCGGGGGGCCAGCACGTCAACAAAACCGACTCAGCCGTGAGGATTACGCATCTCCCCACGGGCATAGTCGTCCAGTGCCAGAATGAAAGGTCTCAGCACAAGAACAAAGCTATGGCCATGAAGATCCTTAAGTCCAGGCTATATGACCTTGAGCTCCAGAAAAAGCGAGAAGAGAAGGACAATCTTCACAAAGACAAGAAGGAAATCGCGTGGGGCTCGCAGATCCGCTCGTATGTGCTTCAACCTTATCAGATGGTTAAGGACCACCGCACCAATTGCGAAATCGGTAACGTGAACACGTGGTACTTGACGGTGATTTGAATCGACTTATTCAGGAATATCTGATGATGGACGCCCGCGAGAATGAGCCAGTATAGCGATTCCCAAGAGTGATGTCCGAATCTGAAGATAATTAGATTAGGTCGGACGAAATTGGTGGGACAGGCAAGACGCCTGTCCCACCAACCTGCGTTCGGGGTCCGTATGCGTTGCGGCGGACGGAATAGCTCAACACCTTGGGTTCAGAAGCCCCCGCCATGGAATTTGACTAGCCCAATTGCGGTACACACCCTACGAATAACAGTAATTGATTTATCGGAATGTCTACATACGAAAGGAACCTACGATGCGCTTACACCCGACACTTCAACCTATAGTGGCGCTCGTCGCCGGTATATTGATCTTGTTGTATCCAGGCCTGTTATCGACGGTCGTCGCCGTGTACCTAATTATTATAGGTGTCCTGGGACTGCTTGGCAAAAGATTGTGACTTACGAACTGATTGGGGCCTGATAACCAGGGGCCGACAAATAGTGCCGATTTTCTTGACAGGGCTACGTCTGCAGCTACTTTCAATCCTTGGCATTTGCATTTGATTGGCAAAGGGGCCTCCAGCTTGACTTCAATGATTGCGCTTTGTAGGGTTTTTCATAGTTCCATCTGATTAATATAGTAAGGAGGCGACCATGGAAGTGGAAGAAATCCGGGAAGAAGTGGCTGAAGAGTTGTTGAAGGAAACCGAAGAGGGAATCCTGGTTGAGCTATCTAGCGCTTTCCACCGTAATTTTGGCTGTCTGCGCAAGTTTATCAAGCTTCAAGGAAAACAACAATTCGGTGGATACGGTTCTCAATCAAACCCAGGCTGCGAATCAGTGGGCTCATTATCAAGCAAAGAGCATCAAAAGCTATCTCTATGAAATGCAGGTCGAGAAATTCGACATCGATCTGCAAGCATGCGGCACAAAACTATTCACCGGCAGGTAAAGCGAGGTTAGAGTCAAAAATCACTGCATACAACAAGGAACTTGACAGGTATAAAACCGAAAAAGCAGAGATCATGAAGGAAGCCAAGAAATTCGAGCAGTTGCGAGATGAAGCACAGAAGCGACAGGATGCGTTCGGCATAGCCGTGATCTTTTTGCAAATGGGAATCTTGCTGTCTTCGATTTCTGCTCTGCTCAAGATCCAGTCTCCCTGGATCATCGGATGCATGGTGGGAGTAGTCGGAATCGTCTATTTCTTAGACGGTATTTTTCTCGTCTTCTAGAGAGGTGTGGCGACCGAAATTGCTTTGCCATGCACCTTTGATCGCTGGGGTTTGTGTCCGTCCTTAACTCTTCGGATACCTCCGATGGCCTCTTTGCGACGGTGGGCAAACGCCTTGCGTGCCGTCTTAGTTTTGTGATAAACGTTGACGTTCAACAGGCACTGATGCGGAGGTTAACATGAAATCTGGCGAAACAGGTGAAAAGCTCGGCGCAATGATTAAGAAAGCTATCGAGGACGGTAAGATCACTAATATGGAATATGAACGGATTTTGGCCGTTGCCGATGCCGACCACGTCATAGATTCTCAAGAAAAAAGGCTTTTGGCTCAGCTTCAGGAAATGCTCTCAAATAAGATGATTGTCCGAGTTCCCGACTGATTTTCATTCATGACTTTGATTTTTCTCGCGCCTTCGGATCAGGTTCATCAACCTGCATCTCGGAAAGTCTTGCATATTATCTTTGCAGTTCCGTTGATGGTGGGATGCTCTGTTGAGGCAGGCAAAGCATCACAAGCCCAGCGCTTGCCTGATTTCCTGCTCCCGAAACCCTACGATAACTTTTTCCCCGATTATGATAGTTGGGAATGCACACCTTGAAGTTAAGCGTTTGATCTCATCCAACACTTCGGTCTTATCCGCTTCCGGCAGCAGATCCACATCAGTGAATTCATATTCAATTCCGCACTCGCCGAGAAGCCTCTTGCACGATTTACAGTGACTGCAGGTGCTCAGCGTATAAAGCTTGCATGCTTCCATCACACGCTCCTTCTAATTATTGCGGGGCATGACCCCGGCAAACGGTGATACCATTATCGTCATAGCAAGTTTTTCTGCAACACTCTCGACCCGAGGTCTCTCAAAAAAATGAGGGGTGCGGATCCCTCCACAAAAAGATCCTTTCCGCGGTTCTTCCATCTAATCAAAAAAAGGACTATCCTAAAGCTCATGAGTCCTCCTGGAGGGGTTGACGTGAGACGGCAGCGGATAGTTGTAAGCGCCCACGACGTGGTTCAAGATATCAGAACAGGCATGGATGACGAAGCCTTGATGATCAAGTACAAGCTTTCATTCAGACAGTTGCAGCGTCTGTTCAGAAAGATCATCACAGGAGGCTTCATGCCGCCTCTGGAATTGGCTCAAAGGCTTTGTGTGACCAAGAGTCAAGTCACCGAGGCATTCGTTGAAATGAAAAAGGCCGTCAAGGAGTTGGATTGATGCCTTCTGCTGATGGCCCAACCGTTTAATCCCCTGTGCAATTCTGGTGCAAGAGAAACTTGCGAACTTTGCCTAGAGGGGTTCTTGGGAATTCCCGGCAGAAGGTCACCTTCCTGGGAAGTTTATAGCCGGCCAACCTTTCCCGGCAAAAACGGAGCACGTCTTCCTCGGACAACATCGCTTCAGATTCGGTAACAATAAATGCATGCCCTACTTCCCCGTAAGTTTCATCGGGCAAGCCCATAACCGCTGCATCGGCAATATCAGGGTGTTCCCTCAATACCCTTTCGATTTCCGCTGGGTAGACGTTCTCGCCCCCTGATATGTACATGTCCTTTGCTCTGTCAACGAGGTAGAAATAGCCTTCCTCATCCATGCGAGCGAGGTCCCCGGTACGCAGCCATCCCCCTCCGAGAATCTGCTCGGTCTGCCCCGGATCTTGCCAGTATTCTTTCATCATTATGGAGCCTCGGACCACAATTTCACCGACTTGGTTAGGCCCTACCCGACGCCCCTGTCTGTCGACAAGCGTTACTTCAGCATGGAAAACCGGCCTCCCCACTGTGCCGGGCCGCTTCAGAGACTCTTCTTCTGAAGCCCACAGGAGAATCGAGGTCTCAGTCTGGCCCATGACCTGACGCAACGGGAACCCGTTCTGCCTGCATTCGGAGAGCAGCTCCGGGGTAACCTTTTCTCCGCCAATAGCACAAACTGTGAGAGAAGAGAGATCTCCACGCCGCTCCGGTTCCACCTCGAGCAGGGCTCGGAAAACCGTCGGAACTCCCAAGAATTTCGTCACATCGAATCCCTCGATGTCCTGATACGCCTCTACTGCATTGAAGCGACGATGTAGGATGAGAGTCGCCCCCTTGTACAGGCACGGCGAAGCCTGAATGAAAAGGCCGCCGGAGTGGAATAATGGCAAAAGGACAAGCATCCGATCATCAAACGACAACTGGAAGAAAATTTCTGCGTTGAGGCAGTTGAAAAAGGTTTTGCGATGGCTCAGGACCGCTCCTTTTGGGCGGCCGGTAGTGCCCGAGGTGTACATGATCACATGGGGCTCTTCGGGGTCCGCGGGCCCGAGAGAAGGGGTAACAAATGGGGAATGGCCGTTGAAAAACTCCGTCTCCGTTCGATAGTCCAGGATTCCGTCGGAGGTCCCGTTGCCCCCCACAACTGCAGCAAGGAGTGGCGGCCTGTACTCGCCAAGTTTGAGAGCGCCGACGGTCTTTTCAAAGCGCCGGCTGAAAACAAACAGCCTGGGGCGGCAGTGTTTGATCAGGTAATCTACTTCGGGGTGGGCAAGTCTGAAGTTGAGGGGCACAAAAATGGCCCCGAGACGCGAGCAGGCTAGGTACAGGTCTATGAATTCAGGGCAGTTCTGCAAGAGCACAGCCGTGCGGTCCCCTTTTTCGATCCCCAATGATTGCAACCAGCACGCAGTTCGGTTAGCTCGGATATTTAGTTCCCGATATGTTATTCGCTGACCTTCGAATAGGATTGCCGTCTTTTCGGGGTGAAGCTCACTCCAGCGTTGCACCCACCATGATGCATTGACCGATTTGACCATTGTTTCCTTTTGTGACTCCTGTGGAATAGGCTGTCGTCAGGCACCGATTACGTTTTGGGTCTTTTTGCGTAGCGGGATATTCACATCCCTGCAAGGACCCCTAGGTATGTTACCCGCATTCGTGATCCGAAAGAAGGCTCATTGCGTCCGCCTTCCTCCGTTCCACGGCTGCAACCGCTTCAGCACGTTCAAGCGCTAGCTTTGCCTGTTTATACACAGGTGTGTCCACCATGCGATCATCTAGAGTGACCGAAGCCCTCCCCTTTCTTAGTCCTTCTTCAAAAGCTTCGATCACCCTGCGGGCATGTTCGACTTTGGCTGCGGCGGGCGAGAACACACGATTCAGTATTGCAACCTGATCCGGATGGATACAGAAAGCCCCTGTACAACCTAGTTGGCGGCCCGCTTCCGCAGCTTTTTCAAAGCCTTCGAGATCGCGAAAGCCGGCCACGCTGCCCAAGATCCCGATTGCGCTCAGACCGGTTGCCCGGCAAACTGTGGCCAGCATAGCGAGGGGAAAGAAGAGTTCACTGCCTCCAGTGGACGGTTCAACGCCTAGGCTCAAACAATAGTCATCCATGCCTAGACTCATGGAGTCTATTCTGCGACTCGCCGCAGCGATCTCCTGTATTCTCAGAAGCGCAGCCGGGCTCTCAATATGCAAGGAAAGCTTTATCCGACCCGGCTCAATTCCTCGCTCGTGTTCGAGTCTCGCTATGTGAGCCGCCAGATCCAACACATCCTTCTGCGATTCAACTTTTGGCAAGAAGATCCCATACAGGCCTTGATGAACTGATGCCTCCACATCGTCGTCAAGGAGCGAAGGCTCATTATTCACCCGAACAAAGACGTCGGCACCGCCGCGACCAGCAAGCACAATTGACTGCTTTACCAGCTTCCGGGCTTCGAGCTTCTCTCCCGGGGGCACAGCGTCTTCCAGATCGAGGACTATGGCGTCGGCTCCTCTCAGATAGGCCCTTTCCACGAACCGAGGGACATTGACCGGCAATATCAAAAGCGACCGCTGGATGCGCGTCTCCATGGCGATTCCCTCCTGACTAAGAGGTGCAGATTTAGCGGCACTGTGAAGAACCGCCTGGGGCCAATATAACTCTATGTGAAGTTCGGGCCAAGAAGAAGCTTCACCGGCTAAACACTGTGAGGATTTGCAGCGAGATTGGGCGGCTGGAGCCCGAACTGGTGCTGGCTTTGGCGGGCATGGCCCGCCCTACCCGGCTGTGACAATTCGCAAAGCGTGAATAAACCAACCTTGCAGAAAAACGGGAATCATGCTAATATCGCAGGAAAATTGGCAATAATCGACTGTTCGTTTTTTGGCCGCGGGTTAACTGCATGCGACGACTCCTCATTGTACTGATCGGCCTGATCTTGATCCCCTCCGGCGAAGCCTTGTGCCAGGGCTGTTTCCCCCAAGGTTGCAAGCCCAAACACTGTGCTGTAGTAGTTGCCCCCGCGAGCACCTTCAGTTTGCCCGTGTCCCCAGCCAGGATATGTGCCCCCGTTGTGTCCCCGAAGAGGATATGTGCTCTACCAGTGACTCCCCAGCGAATTTGCGGTGGTGTCGTGAACCCCGGTAGAGAATGCTCCATGCCCGTGGATCCCGCCAGGCTGTGCGCGCCGGTGGTCTCTCCCGAGTACAGTTTTCGACTTCCGGTGACCCCTGAGCGATACTGCACTGAATACGTACAGGAACCATCTCCTGCCCCACGCAAGTGCCGGTAAACCATCCGGAGCCCTCTCTGCCCGCCCTCGCGTTCCCGTTCTAGAACCTGCTGTGTGTACCGGAAGTATCGACCGATTCCGGCGTCCGGAACCTAGCGAGACGCACGGCTGATCTCCGTCATCGGTGGGACAGCCCCGCGCGGAACGCGGGGTTGTCTGTCTCTGACTGACGGGCAGGCTGCCCGTCCCACCAAATCATTCTCAATATCGGACGTTGCTCCTGGCGACTGAGACACGCTGTGGAACTCAAATGACCCAGTATGAGTCGCCTGCCAAGTTCTCATTAACGTACGCTAGGAAGGTTGCGTCTCAGGCCCAACCTGATAAAGTCAGAAATCGGTCGAATTCTTTCGCGACAAAGGGACCGAACGTGAATCGCCTTGCAAGAGAATTGGCTAGAATCTGTCAAGAGCGGCTGCTCGAAGAAAAATGGCTTATCGCGCCCTCTCTTCGGGTGGGACATCAGTGGCTCGATATCGTGACGCTCGCCAATGGGCCGGTCTTGAACGTGCGTATCAAGACGCTGAAAGGTCTTGCGCTGGACCTTGCCGGGCTGGAGATGGCCCGACAGGGGGTTTCTCTGATCACGGCCACGGGTTCGCTGATTCTCGTTGATCGAATCCTGAATCGGCTCGGCATCTCTTCTTCGCGCTATCTTTCGTCTTTGCGGCCCAGCCCTAGTCTGTCTCGGACGGTGTGTTCCACAATTGACGCCTTGAGACTAGCCGGCCTTGAAGCACAAGACTTGCGTGCTGGGTGTTTTGAAGCGCCTGAAAAGAGTGAAGATCTAGCTTTTGTATTAACTGAATATCTGGCTGCGCTTGTTGAAAAAGGCCTCATCGACTACTCGGCTGCCCTGAGCATGGCCACTGAGCGTCTGTCGAAGGACCCGACGGCTCTCCCTGCTGACGTGCTTGTCGTCTTACCGGAAGATCTCGACCTTGGACACATGGAGCAGGCGCTTGTACAAGCGCTTCCAGCCCAAGTCCTCATTACCTTGCATGCAGACCAACCCGGCGAGCCATCGGATGATATTCCGGAGCTTGTCACTGATGCAAGTCTTCTGCGGTGGCTTCTGTCGCCCTCCGCGGCCCCTGCCCCACTGAACGACGGGACAGCGGAAATTTTCCGTGCCGTGGGAGAGGCCAATGAGGTGCGCGAGGTTTTGCGCACCTGTCTTTCTAGAGGTTACAAATTCGATGAAGTGGAAATCCTTCACACAGACTCGGAAACCTATATTCCGTTGATTTTTGAGCTTCTCATCCGCCCCGAAGCGGAATTTGCACTTGATGATCAGAGCTTGCCCGTCACTTTTGCAGAAGGTATTCCCACTCGATATTCGAAACCAGGCAGAGCGTTGACTGCTTGGATGACCTGGCTTCGAGATGGCTATATGCAGGCGACTCTCGCGCGAATGATCCAAGATGGCCTTGTAAAGATGCCCGGAATGGACCGCAAGGAGTTCAGCTTTTCCGGACTGGCTACGCTCTTCCGAGAGGTCGGAATCGGGCTTGGGCGCAATCGGTATATACCCAAGCTGGTGGAAAAGATCGCTGAGGTGCAGAAAGTCATCGACAGTGCTGCTCTTATCCCGGGCGGCAAGGGTCGAAACCGAGATATGCACACGGAAGCGCATCATCTCAAAGGCTTGAAAGTCTTGCTCAGCGTCGTGAAAAGGTTGCTGGAAATTTCCCCGACCGCGGACAGTGCAACTCATGAGCTTTTGGCTGCGGCAAAAAAATTCCTGGATGAATTGGCTCGCAGCGACACCGAACTGGACAACTATGCTCTCAGAGCGCTCTTGGATGATATCAATGACATGGCGTTCTGGACAGATCAAGACGCGGAGCCAATGGGCCTTGACCTTTGGGAATGGCTCTCGTCACTGTCCGGAACCGTTAGAGTGGGCGGGAGTGGCCCGCGTCCTGGACGACTGCATGTGGCTCATGCCCTGTCAGGAGGGCATACGGGCCGGAACCACACATTCGTTATCGGCCTGGATGACGGCCGCTTTCCAGGCGCGGGACTGAACGACCCGCTGCTGTTAGACGAGGAACGGGGCAAGTTGTCACCGAACTTACGGAAGGCTTCCGCAGAGTTGAGCCTAAAGATCGAGAGATTTGCCAAGCTGCAAGCGAGGCTGCGGGGAACCGTTACGCTCGGGTATTCATGCTTAAATCTGCAGGAAGACCGAGAAATGTTCCCCAGTCCGGTGGTCCTATCCGCGTACCGCATTCTGTCCAACAACCGGGAAGGCGATCAGGGGGACATGATGACATGGCTCGCCAACCCAGCCTCATTCGCCCCATATACCGCTGACCGGTGCTTGAATGAGCATGAATGGTGGCTCTGGCGTCTGAGCGGGCCTGATACGATATTGAATGCTCGTGATGCTGTGGGACGGCATTTTCCCCATTTAGCCAGCGGGTTCATTGCGGCCGCGGCCCGAGACACCGACGAGTTTACCATATATGACGGGCTCCTGGCAGAACCGCCGCGGAACTGGATCCTTCTTCCCCTCGTGGCCCGGTTTTGTCGGCACGGCGACTGGAGACTGTCGGCTGCTGTCCTTTGAGATATTTCTTCAGGTATGTCCTGGACATTTCTCCGCCAGAAGAGCTGACCGTGGACCTTACGAGATGGTTGGACCCGGTAGAGTTAGGCAATCTCCTACACGAGGTGTTTTACCGCTTCATGAGCGAAGTTATAGCAGAGCCCCGCCGGCCACTATATGACCGCGACAGCCCCAGGCTATTCAAGATACTCGATGAAGCAGTGGGGAGATATGAGCGACTCTTCCCGCCACCAAGCCCAAGCGCTTTTCGCCAGCAGATGCTGCAACTGATCCGCACTGCGCAGACATTCCTGGTGGAAGAAGAGGAACTGTGCCGTCACAGCAAACCGCTTTTCCTGGAAGCGTCCGTTGGGATGCCGCCGTACGATCGCTCCAGCCCGCTTGATGCCCAGGAGCCTGTAACCATCCCTCTCCCCGGAGGCAAGACCATACGTGCCCGAGGCAGACTCGACCGTGTGGACAGTATTGAGGAGGGGACAAAGTCGGTGTTCTCGATCTGGGATTATAAGACCGGCAGACCGACAAAATACGAAAAGCCCGATTATTTCTGGCAGGGCCGGGTAATTCAGCATGCCCTGTACATTGAAATGGCGCGGGCAATATTGAGAAAGAAGGTTTCCCCAGGGGCCGAGATCTCTCATTTCGGCTACTTCTTCCCGGGAAGCGGCCATCGGGGTGTCCGCATACGCCGATGGCGCAGTCAGATGATGGGTGCAGCCGAGGTCATCGACCGGCTGTGCAAGATCCTGGCTTCCGGCTGTTTCCTCGCGACAAACAATGCCAAGGAGGATTGCCCATTCTGCGATTACCTATTGATATGCGGAGACGTTGAGGCAGTCGCGGCCGCGAGTGCCCGCAAGTTGGAAAACCCTCACAACGGGTGCCTGCAACCCATCAGGGAGTTGAGGAACATTGGAATATGACCGCATGAAGAATCCCCCGGATCAGGACCAGCGGGACATAGGTACTGAACGAACTGGACAAGACCCTGTTGGTCGAGGCCGCGGCCGGCACGGGGAAGACAACCGGGATGATTGGCCGAATGGTCAACCTGTTGGCCTCGGGAAAATGCTCAGTAGACGCTCTTGCCGCGGTGACATTCACTCGCAAGGCCGCGGCGGAACTCAGAGCACGTTTTCAAGTTGAGCTGGAGAAAGTGAGCCGCGATGCTTCACCCGGACCACGAAAACTCCTGTCCGAAGCGCTGTCACACGTGGAGAGATGCTTCATCGGGACTATCCATTCGTTTTGCGCCCGTATGTTGCGTGAACGGCCGGTAGAAGCCGGAGTGGATGTGGGCTTCGAAGAGATAGATGAGGCGGCTGATCGGGAACTCCGGCGGCGGGCGTGGGAAGAATATGTTGCAGGTCTCTATGCGAACGATTCTCCTATGTTGGCGGAGTTGGAGGAGCTTGGCGTAGAGGTGGGCCAACTTCGCGGCGCTTTCATGAAGTTCGCGGACTATCCTGATGTGGAGGAGTGGCCGGCAAGAAGCGTTCCCGCTCCTGATCCTGCCCCCGCACTCCAACCTCTTGCAGAGTACGTCCGTCACATGGAGCGCCTTGTCCCATCCCTCCCAGAGCATCCAGGCAGCGACACACTCATTCCCAAGTATCGGATCATTCCTCTCATGTTCCGGCAAGTTAAGCATGGTAGGCCCCACGAGATAATGGAGGTCCTCTCTCAGTTCACAAAGGTAAAAATCGTCAAGAAGAACTGGCCGCAGAGAGCGCCGCAGGCAGAAGAAGAGCAGAAAAGCTGGGACGAATTCCGATGCAATATAGCTGAACCGCTGGTGAAGACGTGGCTTGAGTACAGGTATGAACCGTTGCTCAGGGCTATTCAGCCGGCAAGAGAAGTTTACGAAGCGCTAAGGAAGAAGTCTGGTCAGCTCAATTATCAAGACCTCCTTATGCACTCGGCACACCTTCTCAGGGACAGGCCGTCAGTTAGGGATTATTTTCGCAGGCGATTCAGGCGCATCCTGGTTGACGAATTCCAGGACACCGACCCAATACAGGCCGAGGTCTTGATGTTCCTCACGGCCGACGACCCGCACGAGCCGGATTGGCGCAAGTGTCGGCCCTTTCCTGGTGCCCTGTTCGTTGTCGGAGACCCTAAGCAGTCCATATACCGGTTTCGGCGAGCGGACATAGTTACGTACAATCTGGTTAAAGAGATCATCCGACGCAGCGGGGGCCAAGTGGTCCATCTTTCATCCAATTTCAGGACGCTCCCGCCGCTGGTCAATTGGGTCAATGAAACGTTCGCGGAGAAGTTCCGGGAGTATCCGGCCGAGTGCTCTCCCGAATATGTGCCCCTTCTGCCAATTCGAGATGCTGAGGCCAAGGCCGACGTTCCCAGCGTTAGGGCGCTGAGAATTCCGAAGGAATACAGGCTCAACGACCAATTAGGAGAATACGAGGGGGCTCTGATAGCCGGAACGATCCGGCGTGCGCTCGACAATGGTCTCACGATCCCCCGGACCGAGAAAGAAGTGGCCGCAGGAATACCGAAGCAAGTTCAACCTGGAGACTTTCTCATAGTGACCCCCATGACCGGTAAACTGGGCGCTTATAGCCGTAAACTGCAGGAGCTGGGCATTCCCCATCTTGTCACCGGTGGAAGCGCGATGAATCAGGTGCCGGAAATCTTGTTGCTGCATACCTGCCTTGTTGCGCTCACCCAACCGGACAATCCTGTGGCGCTGGTTGCAGTCCTAAGAAGTGAACTCTTCGGAATCAGCGATCAGGCCCTGTACGATTTCAAACAATGCGGAGGGCATTTTTCCTATCACGGCACAGCTCCGAAGGGCCTCGACTCGTCGGTGATCCGGATCTTTGAGGACGCGTTTGACCGTCTCCGGAAGTATGCGCTCTGGCTGACAAGAATTCCCCCTGTCTCTGCCGTGGAGAAGATTGCGGCTGATCTCGGGCTTGCCGCACGTGCGTGTGCAGGTGCGGGAGGCGATGTACAAGCTGGAAGCCTCGCCAAGGCCCTAGAACTATTGCGTTATGCTGAACCCAAGCATTGGACGGTCGCGGAACTGGTGGATAGTCTCGGCAGGCTAGTTCAAGAGGACGAGACCCACGATGCGATCCCTGCAAGACCTCACGAAGTACCTGTGGTCAGGGTCATGAATTTGCATAAAGTAAAGGGCCTTGAAGCACCCATCGTCTTTCTGGCCGATCCGACAGGCCACCGACAGCACCCGGTGGAACTGCACATTGACCGTTCAGGCGACAAGGTCCGCGGATATATGAGCATAGAGGGCACTGTTTCTGGGGAGCGGGAGAAACGCCCTGTTGGCCCTGCCTGAGCAATGGGAGTCTTTCTCCCATAAAGAGGAGGAATTTCAGAAGGCTGAAGCACTTAGGCTCCGTTATGTCGCGGCCACCAGAGCTGGATGCCGGCTGATTATTTCCCAGCGTGAAAATTACCAGAATAAGAACCCATGGGCCTTCTTCGAACCATATCTTGCGGACTTGCCTTCCCTTGCGGATCCGGGACCGCACATTACCCCGGCTAAGGCTCAAATCTCGATTGACGAGCAGGATGTGTCCGAGGCGAGGGCAAGGACTGAGCAGCAATGGGCTGCTGCCGCAGAGAAGACTTATGCAACCGCCTCTGCCAAGGCAGAAGCATTGGAGAAGAGCCAAGTGCTCTACCATCACGGAGAGCATGGAACCGAGTGGGGCTCTGTAGGTACACTTACTCCTTCAAACCGCGATGTCCGCGCCCGCTGCTGATTTAGGCAGTCTCGCCCGAGCCGCTTTGTCGGAACAGGGTCTCGACTCGGCACTGGCTGAGGATGCGCTCGCAACGGTCGTGTCAGTCACCAGGTCCGAGATATGGAAACGTGCCCTGGAGAGCCCACGACGAATGGTGGAAGCTCCTTTCCAAAGGCTGGTCCCGGATGAAGGGGCGAATGGCCCGACGCGCGGGGACCATCCTTAGAGGTGTAATAGATCTTGCCTTCCTGGAAGAGAACGGCTGGGTGATCGTTGACTACAAGACAGATCGCGTCGCCAAGGATCGAATGCTGGAGCTGGCAGATCTTTATCGGCCTCAGGTGATCAGCTACGCGGAAGCCTGGAAGCAAATTACAGGAGAGACGGTGAGCGAAGTTGGGCTTTATTTTACGCATACCCAAAGTTACGTGAAAATCTGAACAGGCGTGCACTGAATGTGAGGGACCAGCTCCGTCGCCGGGAGATCACGGGACCCCTCTGGTAGTGATGGCTTCTTCCAGAGCGTCTCCAGGAAACTCTAATATTTTCCGGAATCCTCATTTTTCCGCAGGAGAAATCAGGATTCCGGAAAAGGATAGAAGTTCTTGGCGAGGGGTTCGGGGAGGACCTTCTTACAAGAAGGGCCTCCCCGATTCTCCCCGGTTTGAGCGCACCCTGTCTCAAAGGCCCTTTATCTTGTAGGTAATTCCTTGATCAGGGTCATTTTGGTCCATGTCAATTTCAGCCACTCCACTGCGAACCAGTTCCCGTATTATCTTCTCTGCCTTCTCGAATGACACGTCCAATTCGAGCGCCAATCTGGTCGCGGTCAAGGAATTGCCGTATTTCATGGCAACAATAAGGGCCTCATTGGTATCTTTCAGCCGAGGTCGCCATGCCAGGAGTGCGCTTCCACCTGCTATCATTGCCAGCCCTATTATTATGGTTTGCGCACCGATCAGGGAAAATGCGTACGGCGGACAGGAGCCAAGGGTGATAACAGCGCCCAAGATCACCAGACCCACGGCCTCCCCACTTGCGGCGAGTGGCTTTGCGTGCCCGTTCCTTCAGGTGGCCCTCAACGATTTCCCTTGTACTCGCCGTTCTTTGGTTGGTGGCGGTGACGGTTTGGGGCTCTCGGGAATGTTTCTTCTGCTATGGGCCTGTCCTGAAGCTCGGGCCGCTCATATTGCTTTCGATCTAAGGCTTATATCTTTGATATTCTTTCCATGTAGACATGCGTCGGCTGCTGCCGTGCCACGGTGTGCCCGGACACACTATCACTGAAGCAGAATAGACCGCCCTGCCACGAGTCTCATAAT
>CAWBBA010000021.1:0-167583 GCA_963786905.1 uncultured delta proteobacterium
CGAGTAATAAGGCTGCCGTGGGAGTTGCAAAATGGGTATTTCGTCACACAAGCGACTAGCCGGCATCATATGCATCGCACTGCTTTTTTTCCCGGCTTCCCGGGCCGGCGCCTGGGAATTCTCAATGTCCGCGAATTTTATGTGGGAGTTTCTATCAGTTTTCCCAATTGGGATCCGACGGCTTTTTCGGTCCGTACAATCAGGATAACAGTTCGGTCTCGGGCACGGTTAACCTCGCGGCTCGCAACGGTTGGCTTGGCAACGAAATCACAGGGAATAATCTCGCCTCGGCTTCGGATGTCGCAGCCAATTACATGTCCACAGTCTTTTACCCTAAGATCAAAATGAATGCAGCTCTTTCCTGGAAGGAAGCTACAGAATCGGAAGCTGGGACACGCCTTCTTTGGATGCATCGCTTGGACGCCTTACTGCTTCGAGATACTTAAATAGTACGGCCAGGGGGATTGAACGATCATTTTCTCCCGGTTATTGGCAACTCTGGTATTTGACGGCCAGATTACCGTGGGCAACTGTCTTGGTAGGCAAAGCGCCCAACACAATAGGCCTCGGCTTGATTATTGATACGTCGGAGAACACAGCCGAAGCCATAACCATCGTGGCGCCTTACGGGCCCTTTCACTTCGGGTTCCTATACTATCCCTGGGCCCGGGTAGGTTTGTAAATTATCCGCTTACGACCGATCGGACCGGGGCGACTCAACCTCAGTACGCGGGCTTCGTCTTGTATTATGCCGGGAATATCAATTCAGCGACTTACATTGAATACATCAACGGGCGCCAGGGCCCGGAGTCGCAGCTACTACAAGCCGGCACTCCGTCAGATCCGGTGAGCCCCGGCAGGAGTAATTTCAGGCCCTTGGAAAATACGACATTTTTCGGCTTCACTAATATCAAATACTTGGACGGACGTTTCTTCTTCAATGCCGAAGTCGGGTTTTATCACGATTATCTCAGACAAAGCCGCAGCGAGTCGCAATTTGTTGGCCCCTCGAACTCGTTACTGGGAATTCTGGGGGGGAGTGATCGAATGCGGCGCCCTGGTCGGTCCGGCAAAGATTAGCTTTCTCTGGGCCTACTATCCAGGTCCGGACAGCCGTGGAGGCAGACTCATCGACAGACAGCCCTACCTTCCGGTTTCCCCCAACGGTGCGGTGTGAACCTGTATTTGCCCTACAGCCTGTTGCTTGGCTATGACTACGGATCGGGAAACGGTTCCATATCTCGCAATTCGACTGCACGGTTTCATTACGGATGCGAGCACTTACGCAGTTCGTTTGGATTACGCTGTGGCAGCTAATTTAAATGCATATGCAACCTTCTTGTACGCCAGCAGGGTCTCCCAAGGATACGGCTGGGGGTGGATAAGGCCCGATCCTGGAAAGGACCTCCGTTTTCCTGGGCTGCAATACGGGAATAACGGAACTCCGTTAATCCACCCTCCGTAAATGGCAACCTCTGGACCTTTCATTCGCTGGCGCCGACAACCCGATCGCTTGATTCCGGCTCCCAACATTTTGGAGACGAGATCTTGGGTACGAAATTGGCGGCGGGATCGATTGGAAACTCATCGAAGGATACACATTAACAGCCAGGGTGGCCTATTGGAAGCCCGGCGGCTGGTTCAAGTACGCATGTGTGGACAGGAGACAACCCAATTGGGACCTTGCCCCGACCGCGAGCAACATGTGGGGCATAAACCCCAATCGGGAAATTGACCCGATTTTCGGTATGCGTGCTGCAATTCAAGTGGAATTTTGAATTCTCAGAGCGCAGGTGCGCAATACCCTTTCTCGATGGCGCATTGCTCGCAGTACAAAGCAAGTCTGAAGTCTTTCGCCGTTCCGAACAGTCGGCGAAGTGTCGGTAGGCCAAAACAACTGCGGGGCGGTTCATGCACCAACCCCGCAGTCCGCCTAGCGTGATCTTCAAGTGACGATCACATCTTTGGCTTCGGAAACCCTTCCAGGGCCTTGAGAGCTTCTTGGATCTCTTCCATCGGGAGTTCGTAGTCAAAGAGCTTGCCCTGGAAATACGCGTCGTATGCGGCAAGGTCCACGAGGCCATGACCGCTCCAGTTAACGAGGATCGTCTTCTGCTTTCCTTCTTCCTTGGCTTTCTTTGCCTCTTGTATGACGGCCGCCAGCGCGTGATTGGTCTCGGGCGCGGGTATAAAGCCTTCCGTCCTTGCCCAGGTCACCCCTGCGCTGAAAGTTTCCAATTGATGTACGGCTCGCGGTTCGATGAGACCGTCCACGATCAATTGGCTGACCAGAGGGGCCATGCCGTGGTAACGCAATCCCCCCGCGTGAATGGGGGCCGGAATAAATGCGTGCCCGAGCGTGTGCATGGGCAGCAACGGGGTCATCTGAACTGTGTCGCCGAAGTCGTAAGCAAACGGCCCTTTGGTCATGGTGGGGCAGGAGGTTGGTTCGACAGCGATTATGTGGACCTGTTTCCCCGCGATCTTGTCTCGTATGAACGGGAAGGCGATGCCTGCGAAGTTGCTGCCACCGCCGGCGCAACCGATGACGATATCCGGGTAGTCCCCGACCTTGGCGAGCTGTTTTTGGGCTTCCTGACCGATGATCGTCTGGTGAAGCATCACGTGATTCAACACGCTCCCGAGGGAGTAGCGCGTTGGCGGGCGGCCCTGAGCTTCACTGGTCACCGCGTCTTCTACTGCTTCACTGATTGCAATGCCAAGACTGCCGGGAGAATTGGGGTCTTGGGCAAGCATTTTTCGGCCTGCCTCGGTTTCGGAGCTGGGGCTGGGAATGCATGTCGCTCCCCATGTGTTCATCATGAGGCGGCGATAAGGCTTTTGCTCATAACTTATCCGGACCATGTAGACTTTTGCCTCCAGTCCGAATTGATTACAGGCGAAAGACAAAGCGCTTCCCCATTGACCCGCGCCTGTTTCAGTGGAGATTCTCTTGATGCCGAAAACTTTGTTGTAATAGACCTGGGGTATGGCCGTATTGGGCTTGTGACTCCCGGCCGGGCTAACACCTTCGTTCTTGTAGTAAATCTTTACCGGGCAGTTTAGGAATTTCTCCAGGTGGACCGCACGATACAGAGGAGTAGGGCGCCATATCAGCAACTTTTCCACGACCTCGTTCGGGATGTCGATCCACCTCTCCTGGCTCACTTCCTGTTCGATAAGATTCATGGGAAAAACAGGGGCCAGGTCCTGGGGGCCAAGAGGCTGACCGGTGCCCGGATGCAAAGGGGGCTGCATGGGGTTCGGCATGTCCGCCACGATGTTATACCATTGGCGGGGCATCTCGTCTTCGCTAAGCAAAATCTTTGGCATGGGCATCTCCCTCCTGCTGTTTGTGGTATGGCTTTCCCTTCCGTGTATTCTGGAAACGAAAGGGCATGCTCACGGATGGATGATTGACCAGGTTCGACAGTCACGCCGTCGCCTTGAAGCCTAGGGCAGAATATATACGGTCAGGTCAGGATGGGAATCCGTGCTCCCATGCGTGCGATTGGACCGGGGGTAAGAAAACGCCGAAGATAATTCTACTTTCAAAGTGGGTCCACGCGCAAGACTTTTCAGCTTGGTCAAGAACTTGACAGAGGTCGGCGATTGTAAGGTAAACTGGGGTTCGGAAACTGTAGAGTTTCCGGCAACTCTGCTTTGGTGGAATGTTGCGGATTTCTTTGGCGAAGCCATTATTTCGCCATTATGAGGTTGAGCAAATGAAGATAGTCGCCATCTTGGGAAGCCCTAGAGGGAAGAGTAACAGCACGGCCCTGGCCAGGACCATTCTGCAGAGAGCTGGAGAACATGGAGCAGAGTGCCGGGAGTTTGTTTTGAATATGCTCCAGTTCAGAGGTTGCCAAGGCTGCGAAACCTGCAAGACAAAGCTGGACCACTGCGTCGTCAACGATGACCTGACACCGGTGCTGGAGGCCGTCAAAGAGGCGGATGCGGTTATTATGGCTTCGCCAAATTATTTCGGGGAGGTGTCCGGCCAGTTCAAGTCATTTTTCGATCGGACCTATTCCTATCTGAGCCCGGATTTCAGTAGCCGTCTCAAGCCGGGCAAGTCGTCTGTTTTCGTTTTTGCACAGGGCCAGCCCGACTTGAACACATACACAGACGTCCATCCTCGGTACGAAATGTGGCTCAAACGCTTCGGGTTTGCAAATAACTACCTTCTCCGAATGAACGGCCCTCGGTCGGCCGACTCTGTTTCGCAAAGGCCGGATCTGATAGGTCAGGCTGAAGAGATCGCCGGGAAACTAATGTCACCGGCGCCAAAACCGGCGTGAGCTGGGTTGTGATCGGGGTCTGATACCTGCGAAACGCCATACTGAAATGTTCCCCATCGAGAGAGCAGTTGGTCAGTGTCGCTTCAGCTAGAGGCCGGCCTTGCTCCTACTCTTGCGGCTTAAGTTCCAGTGTAGTCTTGACGTGCTCCTTTATTGCCTTGTCACTGAACCACCAATACACATGGTCTCCTCGCATGAACGGTTCGATCTGATCCTTCTGATGCGGATGAAATGTCCTACCGCATACTCCGCCCGGTAGTACGCCGAGGACCTTGTCCTGATCGCCGAGGTCGGCCACCATTCGTAACGAGGCTGAAAGAATGACTTCGAAAGGCTTGTCGTAGTCGTACCAGGCGCAGTAGAGAGTTTCTCTGGAACCACCCATTGGATTCTTGCCACTACCCAGCAATGATGTGCCGAAACCCTGACGCCTGATCGGGTTGACGAATTCTATTTGATGGACCTTGCCCCATTTCCAATCATTGCGGTCCTGACCGAACAAAGAACCAAGCTGATCGACTGCCTGCCGCGCAGCGTCGTGAAAGAGATCATTCATGGTTCCAGTTTTCTCTCTAGTCCTCACGTCATCAAACCACGGCGAAGATCCTGCCAGCACCATGCGCTGGAGCCTTTCCTGCCAGAAATAGCCCTCGTTGAGCATTGTAGCTGTTATATGAGGTCCCAATTCGTCCTCAAAAACCAGTCGAAAGAAATTTCGATAGATCGCCTGAAAGAGGGTTGGCGCCATCAGGCCCGGATCGTCCCGATGGTCCCAGTCGGCCAGTATATTGCCTATTTCCTTGGTGTCAGGATAGGAGATAAGAGCCTTAGCCATGATCGGGCACACTGCTTGAGCCATGGTATTCGTGGGATCCCTCTGAAATTGCCAGTGGTCATCCACCGACTTGGGTCCCGGGGCATCCAGCAGTTGTTTGAGCCTGCGATATCTGTAAGATGCCGCAAAGTGCGACGAATAATAGTACGGGTACTTGGCATCCACGGTCTTGTGATTGCATGTGCCTAACCATCCGCTGGAAGGATTCTCAGAATTCGGCATTTGATCGAAAGGAATCCAACCGACCCAGTTGTCCGCTGAGTCCTTGACAACGTAAGGAACTGTCGAGTCCCCCTGTGACCGGATGGGCAGCTTACCCGACACATGCCATCCTATGGTGCCATCCACGTCAGCGAATACGCAATTTAGTACGATGAAGTTTAAGTGACCTATGGCTTCGCGCACGTCCTTGGAAGACCTGGCGGTCAGCAACTCATCAAGACCGATTTTAGGTCCCATGGTTTCAGCGGCGGCCCACCGCAAGGTGACAACCTTATCGGTCCGAAGCTCAGGCAAGGCTCCGGAAACCACCGGGCCTCTGCGAGTAAATCTGATGTCCAGGGGTTCATCCCTGTATGACGTGGCGGAGCTAGTATCTTTAATCCTGAGCGTCTCCCGGACCACTCTGAACGGCAAAGATTCCGAACCCTCCTTGTACTTGGAGGGATCATGCGGATCCACAGTCTCCACATAGAGGTCCTGGCAATCGCCGTAATTGTTGGTCACGCCCATGGCGAACCGATCGGTGCGGCCGATGACCATTCCTGGAATTCCAGGTACCGTGGCCCCCACCGCCCTCAGTTGAGGCGTGATAATTCCGACCGGATACCATATCCCCGGCAGCATCCTGGCATCGAGATGTGGATCATCTGCGACCACGGGCTTGCCGCTCGGCGAGAATCGGGGCGCGACGGTCCAGTTGTTACTCCCATGGCCGCGTCCCCCGGTCTCTAAATACTGAAGCAGCGAATGGTCAGCGGCAAAATGAAGTGGCTCGCCGGCATTGACTTGCGTATTGGGCCTGCCGGCCTCGTCTCGCGGATCATCGGGGTTTATGTTGAGCGGAAATAGCTGAGCGGCCCTTTCGGGTCCCAGTTTGTCCGCCAACATCTGGGCTATGATTTCCGTGCTCATGTTGGCCGAGGTAGTCCAACCCATGTAATAGATTATGGCAAGACTATCGGAGACCTCCCAGGTTTCCGGCTTGATGCCGGCCAGCTTGAATTCGATGTGGTGCTCTTTAGGTCGCGTTTTTATGAATGCATTGACGCCGTCAAGATATTTCTGAATTAAGAGTCTTGAGTTGTCATCCAAAATTTCGGCATGTTTCTTGGCGTTGCGATGAATGCCTATTGTTCTCATACGCACGTCAAGGGGCTTGCCGGCGTCACCAGCCAACTCGGAAATACGACCTTCAGCCAACAGTCGCGTGAGCTGCATCTGGAACAGCCGGTCCTGAGCAGTGACAAAGCCCTGAGCCATGAGGCCGTCGTAGAGGGTTTCGGCACGAATATATGCCATGCCTTTCTCATCGCGCACGATCGTGACAGGCTTGCTGAGGCCGGGCAGAACGATGGTTCCTTCTCGTTGATATTGATTAAGATGCGGCAGCCAGAAAAGAATGCCTCCTGCCACCACAACGAGTACCGCCACCACGATCCAAAAGAGTGCGCGACTCGGCTTCAGTTTCATGATCGCCTCGATTCCCCTGTACGGAGGTTATAGATGGTTTCACTCGATTAATTGTAAGCTGTCAGCCGCAAGGAAATCCCGCGTTCCGCGCAAAATCACGACAGCAGGCGCCGACATCGCCGTTAGAAAAAATAGCTTGCACACCACCAAATGAGGCTCCGGGGCATGCAGTCAGGCCGGTAGTGCCTTCATTGTCACTCACCTGAATGCGTTACGCCTCACCTGGGAAAAATACAGAGGACACATAATCCTCTTTGTCTGAAGTGAACGATTGCCCATGTTCCTGGCAGCACATAAACGCTGGTCTATTCTCTGGGGGCCTTGGCCGCCTCTTCTTCTTGTAGCTGTCGGAATCTCATGTCCAGCAATTTCGAGAGCCGTTGGTAAGTATTCTTTTCGGTGGCGGTCGAGGCGCCACGTATCTTTTCCTCGCAGAGGCGTCTCATGCCCACAATCGTCTTCAGGTCCTGAAATTCAACGACATAGGGTATGGCGGTGTCGAACTCTTTTGCTCTTACCATGCTGACATCTCCCGCGGACTAACAAGATTCTTTGGATCAGCCGGCGAGCTGAGGTGAATCTTATGGATTCCCCGTCGAGGTTCGTGCCGGGGATCGCTATCACAGTTGCGCGGTTATGCAAGAGGGGTCTATTGAAAAGTGGCTCGGGCCGGTTTCTCTTACGGGCCTGATACAGGGACTTTAAGAGACCTTGACCCGTCTCTGCCGTCAGGTGGTATAGTAGCATGCTCGGCTGCCCCTAACAATGCAAAGTTAAGCCCACCGGGTGTCGGCCACGCGAGAAATTTATGGAATCACAGGCGGAAAAAGGCGGCTCAGCGTCCTCGGCAAGGGGAATCATTAGCCGCTTCATGCACCTATTGTCGGCCCAAGGAGTGGACGGTGCGACCAGCGTGGCCTTTTTCCTCTACTTGGCCTGGGTTGATACCACCCTGTACGGCGAAGTCATGTACGCCCTGGCCGCGGGCAGCGTGGTGATGAAGGTAATACAATTCGGTCTGTACTATCCTCTTGTCTCCGCCCTCGGACGAGCTGAACGAGATAAGGCGCCTGAGATACTGAACAGAGTAAACGTTATAAAGTTGATACTGTTCGGTCCATCGATGCTAGCGGTAGCGGGAATTGGCTTTTACCGGGGCTTCTCCGCCCAAATGGGATTGATTCTCTTTCTAGTGTCCCTCGGGTGCGCGCTCGAGGCCCTGGGGGAAACTTTTTTCGAGGATTTAAGGGTTAGGGGGCTTCAGGCCAGAGAAGCTCGCATACGGGTGATCGCCTCGATCCTCTCCTACGGATACGGAGTCCTGACTGCGGCTTTGGGGTTCAACCCGGTGCTTGTAGGCCTCTTTAAGGTGATCTCCGGGGTGGTGAGGATAGGTTTCGGCCTTGCCTCCTATGCCAAGGATTATTCGGGGGGGGTGTTCCTGCGCCCTCAATGGCCGGCGGTCTGGTACATGTTTAGAGCTGCGCTGGTCTTCGCCTTAATCGAGATTCTCGGGACTATTTACAATAAGACGAACATCTTTTTTCTGGAAAGCGCAACAGGCGTAAAAGGGGTGGCTCTTTACAGCGCGGCCTGGAACTTAGTGGAGCCCATTTCCGTTCTGGCGTCCGATCAATTCCTTGGTTGGGTCGTCTTCCCGCTGCTGGCTTCTCTATGGTGGAAGAACCGGGATGGGGTGGCGCGTCTTGTCCGCCGGAATGCCCAATGGTTGATGGCTTTGGCTTTTCCCATAATGTTTTTTCTCCATGCGGAGAGCGCACTTCTAATAGGACTCATCTACCCCGCGGAGTTAAGTGAAGCAGTTTGGATCCAACAATACCTCGTCTGGACCATTCTTCTTTCCTTTGAAAACAACCTATTTGCATACGTCATGATGGTAGCAGGCGCGGCGAATCTGCTCCTCGGATTTGCCGTCGCGGCCACAGCCCTCAACTTCCTGCTTAACTTGACATTGGTGCCTCAGTTTGGCCTTGCCGGCGCGTGTCTGGTAATCATCTTCACAAAGCTTATTATGACGCTATTGACGTTTTTTTACTGCCGGATCAGGTTCCAGTTTATCAAAGAGACGGATTTTCTTTTTCCTGTTGCCCTAGCAGGTGTTTCATTGGGAATTTTTCTGCTGATCGCGCCCTTTGTCACGCTTCATCCTGCTGTCGCAATCACTCTAGCTTTCTATTTTCTGATTCTCTGGAGGATTGGCCCGCGTTTTCTAGGGCGCCTTCCAAGCAAGTCGGCTTCGGAAACGGAATGAGGTCTTGGTAGAGCGGCTCTAAACCGTGAACCGACTCTTGCCGGCGCTTAGCGCTTGCGTCTTTCGATCAACTCTTCCAGTCGTGCGGCAAGTTTCACGTTCCCATAGAATTCCCCCTGCGCTATCCGATTTCGAAACTCCTCCAGCCGTGTCTCGAATTCATTGAATACAGCCGCATCCGGATTAGCCACAAGGGAATAGCATCCGTATCCAAGCGATGCCACCATGAATGCATTGAAGAACTGTTCGTAGGCGAAGTGAATGGGGAATGAGAATACGGGTTTGCCAAGGTACAGCGCCTCGGAAATAGCATTGTGTCCGCCATTGGTTATCAAGTACCGGCAAGTGGCCAGGTCGTTCAGGAAACCTGTTGTTGACGGGGCCTTGTACCAATGTTTCTTGGAAGAAGGCCGCTTGCCCAGGCCATACACGATGATCTTGTGCGGCATCTGCTCGAGGGCCGTGACCAGGCGCAGAAAGGTGGGGGAAGTCTGATACACTAAGACATGATCCTCGTTGGCTCGTTCGACTTCCAGAACCGCCCGTCTTAGAACCGGCGGGAAGACTTCCGTCTCCGCGGGATCAGCCGGCGGGAGCTTGTAGAAAGCGCTGATAAAATAATAGTCCGCCTTGCTGAACATCCAACGAAGAGGTAGGGCGTACATCAAACGGCCCACGGTTTGTTCCCTGGGGACCTCACAAACACACTTATTCAGAAAATGATGATTGTCGATGCTGACGCATGGAATATCCAGCTTGCGAGCAGCCAGAGGTGCGAAGTATTCGTACGCCGTTAGAATGAGCGCCGGATCGAAATCCTTGACGATCTGTACGACTCTTTCTACGGTGCGCTTCCTGTCAAAAAGGACCTTCAGAGCATTCCGAACCGTTCCGGAGACATCCACTCGATTGTTCACGTAATAAGTCGCCGGCACCGGGACCTCTTCTACAGAGTATCCCATCCTGCGAAGATCCAGAACGCGGCCGCCGCCGATAAACAGGAATTCATGGTGGGGCATTTCATTGGCGACTGCCAGGGCTTGACTAATATGCCCTCCTGCATCGCCCATGATGCCGACGAGTATTCTGGCCATAATTCTCACGTTTTTCGATTGAATTGAAGTATAACACCGTCTTGTAAGAGACGGGTACGGAAAACATGAAACCGAAAGATTCTCAGGCCGAAGAAAACAGTTTCTTGGCAGACACCACCATGGACCAGGAGCCAATAGTGCTCCCCATTGATGGTGTCCTGGACCTTCACACCTTTTCTCCCAAAGAAGTCGGGGACCTGCTCGGAGATTATGTGGATGAATGCCTCAAAATGGGAATATATGATTTAAGAATCATTCACGGAAAAGGCAAGGGGGTCCTGCGGGACCGAGTAGGGAAGATCTTGGCGAAAAACCCGCTGGTGGAAAGCTATTCCGAGGCCCCGCTCGAAGCCGGAGGATGGGGCGCTACCCTGGTCCGGTTGAAACGCGTGAACTGAAGTATTGAGGTCGAGGTGGATGGGAATAATTGGCGGGACAGCCTAATCTTGCCTGTAGCTGAATGACAGACAAGATGTCTGCTCCATCAGTGAATCTCCGGGATCGGACGAGCGTCTAGCCAGGGTTCCGCATGACGGAATCGGTAAGAGACTTGGCAGACACTTTGAACAAGAAGTTTGTCACATGGGATTTTTCAGACTGATTCTCTTAATCATGTTATTTTCGGCCCTCTCGCTTACCGGCCTGGTCGGTCTCGGGACCATCTTGCCGGATGCATTCGGCACCGGTTCAGGCGTATTCCTTCTTTACGTCGTCGGAGTCTCACTCACTTTTCTGTTTTTCTTGAAGAAGCACAGCGGAGGGCGTCCATCCGAGGGGGGCAAAGAGCCGCAGGCCGAGCGAACGCCGGAGGCCAAGACGCAACATTCGTCGGAGGAGAGATTGGAGGACGTCCGGGACCGGATCAGGGATCGGAAGAGGCCAAGAAAGTGACGTCAGGGAAAGAGTCAGTGTGGTGTTCTGGAAATAACTGACTTGTCGGAAAGACCTTGTTCCGTGGATTTACATCCGGCGTTCCGCTGGACTGGAGACTGCTTCGCTGCGCTCGCAATGACAGCCATTACCCCGCAAGATTGAATGCACGACTAAACCGCTTTTTTTATTTGACAGCACATTGCCGACTGCCTAGAATGGTATGTGAGCCAAACTGCGTAGACCGCAAGAAGTGGGAAGTATCTGCCTGTGGGGGGCATCGTCAAGCTAATCCAGAATCACATTTCGTCAAATTCGTTAAGTCGTCGGCAGATCGAGGACAACTGATATAACCAGCTATTAAAGCATAGAAGCAGAATAGGTGCGAAAATTATCGGCAAACAGGGAGGGGGTGGTTGTTGTTTGTCCGTCACGAGATTTACCGGTTCACGATCGAATGGGATTCTCGGACAGGGTAGGTTTGCCCGCAAGAGCCCGGATCTGCTTGAGGCTGGCACTAGCTTGGAGCAAGACCGGAGAGGCTGATAACGACTTCCTTTCTAACCGGAGTCAAGCGGACGAAAACATCCAAGAGGGGGTAAACGGCAATGACAAAGGTTACTCTCGACGACGTCTCACTCAAGCGGATAAAGCTCGAGCAGTACGGGGATCTCGAGAATCTCAGGAAAGCATACTTTGATGCGGTGCCTGAGGTCTGTGTCGAACGGCCCCGTTTGATCACCGATTTTCACCTTGCACACGGTTTGCTTGACCAGGAGAAGATCTCGATTCTCGATAAGGCCCAGGCATACAGGCACGTCCTGGAGAACCGAGCGCCGATAGTGCGGCATACCCACGCGCATGACAAAAATTTGTATGAGTTCTCACTCAGGGATACATCGCCTTTTGCCGGTTCCACCACCAGCAAGTTCAAGGGGGTGCCTCTTTATCCCGAACTAATTGGACTGCTCCTGTGGCCGGAACTCAAGACGATGACCCGGCGGCATCCGAATCCCTTCTACATCACACCTGAGGAAGCCGACGAACTTAACTTGAAAGTCTTTCCGCACTGGTTGCAAAAAAATGTGCTGGAGATTACCAAGAAGCGCGACTATCAAGGGCAGTTCAACGGACCAGTTGCCACCGATTATCCTGATGAGATTAAGCTCCTTCAAAACCTGGTTTTTTTCAACACCAGCAAATTTGTTTGCATATCTCACACCATACCTGATTTCTCAAAGGCGGTTAATTTAGGCCTAAGCCACATGATTGAGGAAGCCGAGCATAACAAGATCCAGTCCGGTGACCCGTCTAAGTTCTACTCCGCCATTATAGAAGTGTTGAACGGGATCATTCGTTACTCGAAGAATCTGGCTCAGGAAGCGGCACGGCTGGCAGAGCGGGCGAGCATACCTGAAGAGAAGGCAAGGTTTGAGGAGATCGCCACAACTTATAGCAAGGTTCCCGAATCAGCTGCCGGCAGTTTTCGAGAAGCTCTGACGACGATCTGGATATGCTGGACTGCAATTCATCTTGAAAATCCGAACATAGGGTTGAGTTTGGGACGTTTGGATCAAATTCTTTATCCCTTCTACAGAAAGGATATCGACCAAGAAAAACTTGTCCCTTGATGGAGCGGTCGAACTGATCTGCTACTTGTGGCTCAAAATAGGGGATCACGTCCCGATCATGTCTGAAACACTAGAGCAACTGCTCGGCGGCACCGGCTCCAATCAAGCCATTACCATTGGTGGAGTAGACCTCAACGGCGAGGACGCAGTTAACGACCTGACTCATGTAATGCTGAAGGCCACGGAATTAATGAAACTGAGGGACCCCAATCTCAACGCGAGGTATCATCCTAGCAAGAACGCCGACGAGTACCTCAAAAGGATAAGCGAGGTCAACATCAATACTGGGGCTACTCCCGCCATACACAACGACAAGGCTGTGATTAGGGCTCTACAATCCAAAGGCGACTCGGAAGAGCAGGCCCGAGACTACGGCATCGTCGGTTGCGTGGAGCCGGTAAGCGCAGGAAGAACTTACGGCCACTGTGCAGCCATAATTATCAATCTTGTTTCAGCGCTTGAACTGGCGCTGTTTGGCGGGAAGCACAGGCATACCGGCATGAACAGGCAAATCGGCCCCAAGACCGATGATCCAGCCACCTTTGATACCTTCGACAAGTTCTGGGCTGCGTTCGAAACGCAAACCCGTTGGCTCATCGATCGAACTACCATACTCAACGACAAGTTTGGCAAGACACATCAGGATTTCTTGCCGACCCCCATCCTGTCAGCCTTTTTCGAAGGCCCCATGCAGAAGGGGAAGGACCTCATTCAGGGCGGGGCGACCATTAACTCTTCCGGAGCTGCGATCATCGGACTGGCCGACGTGGTGGATTCCCTCAGCGCTATAAACAAGTGGGTCTTCAACAAGAGGTCGATCTCCTTTGACAGGCTGCTCGGGACTCTCCGCGAAGACTTCTCCGGCGACCAGCGCCTTCGTCAACTGTTGGCAAATCCTGATAAAACGCCGAAATACGGCACGGAACATCCTGACGCTGATGCCATCGCTCGCAAGGTGGTCACAATGCTGGACGACATATTTAGCAGAAAACAGAATTATCGAGGCGGCAAGTACCGTGTTGGCTATTGGAGTATGACTGCCCATGCAGGCTTAGGAAGGCTCACCAGGAGCCTTCCTAACGGCCGCCAGGCTCACGATAATTTTGCCAGCGGCATCACGCCGGTTTCCGGGGTCACTCCCAATTTGACCAAGGCTCTCCATTCAGCGGCAAAGCTTCCCGCAAGAACTCTCTCCAGTGGTGTAGCTCTGAACATAAAGTACACCCCGGAACCGGATAAGGACTTGATGCGAGATCATTTTGCCGCCACCGTCAAAGCCTTTTTCAGCGGGGTTGAGACAAATGGTAACGAGGGCTTCGAAATCCAGTTCAATGTGGTATCTCGAGAAGAGTTTGAGGACGCGGTTAAGCACCCAGAGAGACATCCTGAACTTCTCGTCCGAGTTTCGGGGTACACTGCCTACTTCATCGATCTCAATCCCCAGATGCAGAAGGAGATCATTGAGCGGACCGAGTATTTGCTTTCGAGTGGAAACGCGCAGCCTTCAAAGCCGGTGATCATCTGACCAGCACTGCAAAAAAACAGTCGTGAATGTCGGAGGGAACTTGCCTGAAAGGCACTATGCCGTTTCGGAATAGGGAGGGATGTTATGACTCGAGAACCAAATGGATTGGTCGAATTCATAGAGGGCTTGAGCGATAAGATTGCCGACTGGACATTGGAGCATCTCCTTACGGCAATGAAATTGGCCTTCGAAGCTTCTGAGTCTTTTCCGGCAGCACTTTTCGGCTTGCAGGGATATCACGCCAACATAGAGGATTTCAATGCCGTCTATGCCTTCGCTACCAAGGATGCTACCGAGGACGATGGAGTGCAGACCGCAGCGATCTTCGGGAATGGCGAGATGTCGATAGAGACAATTGCACCGGACAAATGGGACGTCAGAGTGGATTTCAAGAATGTCCCCGCCTTTTGGAGATTCATCTTTTCCGGCGGACAAGACATTGTTGAGTCGCTGTTGGAAAATGACGTCGAGGTCTACGGCAATTTAAACTATCTCTACAAGTTCGGCTTCATGGCCAGGGATCTTAAAGAAAGGCTGAGGCTCGACTGAGCGCTGCTCTCTTGTGAGTTTTTCGACAGGTGTGACGGTGACGAAACTGCCACTGGTGATCGACATCAAGAGGTACAGCCTCGAGGACGGACCGGGGATACGCAGCGTGGTCTTTTTCAAGGGTTGCCCTCTCAGGTGCGTCTTCTGTCACAATCCCGAGGCCCAAAATCCGGGGCCGGAAATTGCTTTCTCCAAAGACAGGTGCATCGGGTGCGGAGCCTGCGAGAAGGCATGCCCAATAGGTGCCATAAATCTGGAGCTTCACGGCCGAATTCTTAGAGACAGGTGTAATCGCTGCGGGAAGTGTGCGGAGGATTGTCCGAGCGGCGCGTTGAAGCTTATTGGTACGCACCATTCGGTGGAATACCTTACCGACATATTACTTCGGGATTCTGAATACTATCGGCATTCGGGGGGCGGGGTAACGATTTCCGGTGGAGAGTGCACCATATTCCCCGAGTATCTGGAAGCTCTGCTCCAGAGCCTGAAGGCCAAGGGCATCCACATAGTTATGGAGACATCAGGTTATTTTAACTACCGCACCTTTCGTCGGAAGATCTACCCGTACCTGGACCTCATCTATTACGATATCAAGCTAGCCGACAACGAAGCTCACAAGAGGCATTGCGGCAGATCGAACGACATCATTCTGCGAAACTTTGGAAGACTGGTCGGGGAGGAAGGAGCAGAGGTCCAGCCCCGTATTCCGCTGGTACCGGAAATTACCGCTACCGAGCAGAATCTTTCCGCAATTGCTCATTTCTTGCGCGCATGCGGAGTTGGAAAGGTGTGGCTTCTTCCCTACAATCCCATGGGGTTGACCAAATGCGAGACCTTGGGGAGGCCGACACCCGACCTGCCCTTGAAATTTATGATACCCGAGGATGAGCGGCTGGCCTACGAGGCGCTGAAGGGAGGACCTTAGTCCACATAGGAGTGTCTGGGATGCTTTTGTTTCGGATTATAGTTTCTGCTGGCGTTCCAGAGCTTCCAGGGTCTCTAATTGCCTTTTGTATCTGCCGCCTATTTCCAGAATGGATTCTATCCACTCGCGGATGACCTTCCCCTCGGTAGTGACATAGGCTAATCGCGTGTCCAGCATCCGAGTGAGGGTCCCCATGACATCCATAAGGATATCAAGCTTGTGGCAATCATCCTCGACCTGTATCTTAGGTGTGTGGAGCCCCTGCTCACCATACGCGTTCCAATCCATCTCTTCCATTAGGGCAGAAACCGCCAGACAGATGACTTGAATTGCCCTGAAGTCCATTGTTCGCTGAATTCCTTGTCAGTCGCTTTGCAACTGGTTCCCAGGCTGAGCCACATAGACGCTTACTTGACGACTTGCTTCCCCACTTCCAGAAAGGGGGGCCAGGGGGGATCTTGCCTTTACTCTTAGGAAAATCCCCCTCAATCCCCCTTCGACAAAGGGGGACGTTGAAGGCGTGTCATCGGTCCAAAGTGCCTGTAGACCAATGAGACCAATGTCAAGTTAGTGCCTATGAACCCGGCCGTGGGACCCGGCACGTAGTCGTTCCTGATCATTATCGCCGTCCGACCGCAAACACTCTAAAGTCACTCTCTGGCCCTTTTCACCACCAGTTTGGCGCAGTTGACAATATTTTGCTCTGTGTAGAGGGTCAACTCGTCGCGATAATATGTATTGAATATATCACGAACCAGGTCCTCCGCGTCCCTTTGATCGCTCAGTATCCGGTCCCGAAGCTCCGCTGCGGTCTGCCGGGCCGTGCGAAAGGCTTCCTCCACCTCCTTCTTACCCACAACCGGCCCCTGATGAGCGACCCCGATAATCGAAGGTTGCAGGGCTTCGAGGCGATCAAGGGTAGCGACGTAGTCTGAGTATCCCGTCAAAAAGAGAGGCATTACCCCACGGCCCGGAAATCTGAACCCGAGAGAATCGGACAGCATCAGCGCTCTGATCTGAGGGACCCATACCACAATCTTCCCCGGCGCGTGTCCCTTCGCGCTCAGGAACCGGAGCGTTAAACTGCCGAGATCCATTTCGTCATTGTCTTTGGCAATGAGGCAGTTTTCCAGGGTTGGGGCCTCCTCCACCGGTGGCCGGCCCGGTTTAATCCCGTGCGCTTCGAGAAAGTTGGTCATGTGGCGGTCTTCCGGCACTATAGCCTTCCCTGCCTTGGGGTGGGCGAGGAATTCGGGCGCGCCTTCCGCGGCCACGACCAAGGCCTGTGGAAATCTCTCCGCGCAGTCCCGGCAAACCGGTGATATGGTCGGCATGAGGATGCGTGACGACCAGAAAGGTTGGGCTCACCTGGAGCAGGTCCAACTGCCTGATAACGTCGTCCACGACCGCGGAGACGCCGACTTCGATAAGAGCGGAAGCCTGCTCCCCTTTCAGCAGGTAGAGATTGAAATAGTAATTACCTAACACCCAGAGACCGTCCGTGAGAAGCCTGGGGAAAGAATCGGTCTCAAGCCGACTTAACGTCATGTCGCCTCCATGTCCAATGAGTCATGCCGCCTAAGCCCGGACTCGGGCGAGCACCCGTGCTTCTACTATAGATATTAAGTTGTTGTGAGTCCATCACTGTTTTTTTCTTTTTCCTCAATTGTGAGCTTGACAAATGAATGGTCGGGGTTTAAAAATAAGTTTGACTTGACTAACTGTAATAGATACACTTGCTTTCGGCAGACCTGTCCGAGGGCCGGTGTTCGAATAATCAGGAGACTCCATGAAACGTGCCCCTTCTCAGGAACAATGTGCTGACTGCCCTGCGCGTGCGGGACAAGAATGCTATGCCGATAGTCTGATGAAGCTCTCCAACCTGAAGCCCGGACAAAAGGGAAAAATTGCGCAGGTTTGCGGGGATCCGGAATTTCGTCTGAGAATGATGGAGATGGGCTTCACAAAAGGCACGGAAGTGATGGTTGTCAAGTACGCGCCGTTAAGCGATCCTGTCGAGTTCGTGATTAAAGGATACCACCTGACACTCCGAAAAGATCAAGCCTCGGATATCCTCATAAGTGAGCTGGACCAAGCTGCTGCCTGAGAGACCTGTCCCCATGTCCAAGCAAATCGTTGTGGCTCTTGCCGGCAACCCCAATGCCGGCAAAACTACGCTGTTCAATGCCCTGACAGGTGCACGACAACATGTTGGGAACTGGCCCGGTGTCACTGTTGAAAAAAAGGAGGGCACGGTCATACATGGGGATCGTGAGATCCACGTAGTAGACCTGCCTGGCACTTATTCCCTGACAGCCTATTCCCTCGAAGAAATCATTGCTCGGAATTTTATCGTTGAATCTGCCCCCGATGTGGTGGTGGACGTGGTGGACGCTTCCAATCTGGAGCGCAATCTCTACCTTTCCGTTCAGCTATTGGAAATGGGGGCCCCAATCGTCATAGCTCTGAATATGATAGATGTTGCCCAGGGGCGGCACATACACATCAACGATAAGTCACTCTCTGACTTGTTAGGCGTGCCTGTAATACCTACCAACGGCAAGAAAAGGATAGGAATTGAAGAGCTTCTTGATGGGGCGATCGAACGAGCCGAGACCGCGCGAAGCTTCCGGCACACAAAGAACTGTTTCGTACGGCACCGAAGTCGAAGAGGAACTCGCAAAAATAGAACAGAGCCTCAACAGGGCACAAGCCCGCTTGAACGGACTTTCTAATCGCTGGCTGGCAGTTAAGCTTCTGGAGGGAGACACCGAGATATCGAAGATGGTCGAGTCAACCATCGGTCGGGACGGGGTATTTGATCAGGTTGAGCAGAGCCGCAAACACATTGAAGACATATTCGCTGATCCCCCCGAGATAGTCCTGACCGATGCCCGTTACGGATTCATCTCCGGAGCGGTGAAGCAGGCTGTCCATGTTGACAGCAGCGATCGTGTTCACTTGAGCGAATCCATCGACAAGGTACTGACTGACCGAATGCTCGGCCCGACCGTGCTCATGTTGGTACTGTATCTCGTGTACATGTTTACGTTTCAGGCGAGCGAACCTCTGGTCAAAGGCTGTCAAGCGCTATTCCAGTGGCTGGGGACCCTCGCGGGAGAAGTAATTCCCGAGGGGCTTCTTCGGTCTCTGGTCGTGAGCGGCATTATTAACGGGGTAGGGGGGGTGCTGGGATTCACTCCTCTTATTGCCTTCATGTTTCTGGCCATCGCCATACTTGAAGACACCGGATACATGGCGAGAATAGCGTTCATGCTGGACCGGGTGCTCAGAGGTTTTGGCCTGCACGGTTCGTCCGTGCTGGCCCTCATGGTTGCGGGCGGGATCGCGGGAGGCTGTGCGGTGCCCGGAATAATGGCCACTCGCACGATGAAGGAACCAAAGGAGCGGCTGGTCACGATATTAGTGGCCCCCCTTATGAACTGCGGTGCAAAACTCCCTGTATATGCGCTCCTTATCGGCGCATTCTTTTCTCACAGCCAGGCCCGGTTCATGATCCTTTTGACCCTGATCTCTTGGGCAATGGTATTGATCGCGGGGAAACTTATTCGTTCGACGGTGCTGGCTGGGCCATCCGCTCCATTCGTCCTGGAGTTGCCTCCGTACCGAGTTCCAACATTGAGAGGCCTTCTAATTCACACGTGGGAACGAACATGGATGTATATCAAGAAGGCCGGCACAATACTCCTTGCCGTATCCATCGTGCTGTGGGCCATGATGACATTTCCCACCCTATCGCCGGAAAAGGCAATCCGTTTCGAAGAGAGGAAGGCGAAGCTGACATCAGCCTTTCTGGCAGACCATAAAGTCAGTGGGATATTCAAATCCGAAAATGATATCGAAGAATTCGAGAAATTCATTAAGCAGATCGAAGAAGGTGAGCGCCCGGTGGCCGCGGTAAAAAATCCGACGTTTATTGCGTTGGCTGAGGCCCTGAAGAAGCCTTCTGAGGCCAAGCCCGAATCTTCCAAGCAACCGAGGGACACCGATATCGGTCCGGTTGCTTCAGCGTATGCTGAGTATGCTGATGAAAAGACAGCCATAGAAGGTGAAAAGCTAAGCGAGCAACTCAAACATACAATAGGTGGACGTCTCGGCGTGGCCTTGGAAACGGTGTTCCGTCCCATCGGCTTCGACTGGAGAACAAACGTGGCTCTGGTGGGGGGCTTTGCAGCTAAAGAGGTTGTTGTGGCAACGCTGGGAACCGCTTACTCCCTGGGCGAGGTGAAGCCACGGGAATCCGAGAGCCTCGGGGAAAAGCTGCGGAAGGAACCCGGCTGGAATCCTCTGATGGCATTTACGCTGATCGTATTTGTGATGCTTTACAATCCGTGCATAGCCACGCTCGTGGTCATAAAGAAGGAATCCGGATCATGGGGGTGGACGCTCTTTGCAATGGCCTACACCACCATCCTGGCGTACTGCGTTGCTTTGGCGGTCCATTCCGGCGGGACGTTCTTGAGGCTGGGCATCTCGCAAGTTTAGGAAAGCCTAGGTCAGGAGATGAGAATGTGGCAGGAAATTGCTGTGGGATTACTGGTAGCTGCTTCGGCCATCTTCATTGGTAAGCGCTTCAGGAATATTTTCAGGGCGGCCCGGACTGGCAGTACCAACTGTGGATGCGGCTGTTCGGGCTGTGAACAAGTTTCCAACTCGCCGTCGGATTGCGCTACCGCTGGTTTGAAAGAACCCCGCGTGCGTTAGGGAAGGAAACTGCTGATTGAGCGGCTGTTCGGGACAGGATTCTATATGGGCTTTACCAGGATCTTGGACGCATCGGCCTTTGTGAGGGATATGTGGTAGCCTTTGATGTTGACGTGAAGGCTTCCTGATTTAGAATCCTTCTTTTCTATCTCCACGATGACGCCGGTCTCCAGGCCCTGCTTGGCCAATAGCTTCTTAGACTCTCCTGACGCTTTCACGCTGTCTATCATCACCTGAGATCCCGGCCGCGCTCCTGCGAGGGTCATGCCGTCATCCAAGGCCGCCTTCTGGGCCTGGGCCCGGCTCTGCAGCTTCTCTTTGGCCCTATCCAGGCAGGGAATACACTCGTCACACGTGTCGGCCACACCCTCCAGCCACTTGGTCTGATCGACCGGACACATTTCGATGAATTCTCCCAACCTGACTAGCTTTTCAATTACCTCGGGGTCAAGGTGATGCTCTATGCGACAGGCGTTGTCCTCCGCTACCTCTTCTCTCACGTGAAGCACTCTCACCAGGAAGCGTTTCAGGACCTCGTGTTTCCGAACTATTTCCTTGGCTTTCTTTATCCCACGCTCGGTCAGAGTGATGAACTGGTGAGGATCGTATTGGATCAAACCGCGCCCGCCGAGGCTCTTCAGAGCAGAAGTGACGGATGACATTTTGACGCCGAGCCTGTTGGCGATATCACGGACGCGAGCGATCCGGCGCTCTTTCTCCAGGTGATAGATCGCCTCCAGATAGTCTTCCATAGCTGAAGTAAGCGCGGGAAGGGGTTTGGAAGGCTGCATGCAATATCCCCTAAACGTGGTGAAGTTTTGAGTATGAATTAGCCTCTCGGCGTTGTCAAGCCGCGGGGAAACTCTCGATATCGTAAGCACGTGCTGGTTGCTTTCCCAGATCGTCCTCCCGTCATTCCCTATTCTACCGCTTCCCTTTCCGCGTTGAGCGTCCTGGGGAGTTCCTCGATCACGTCTGTGGCAATGACAGGGCCGGGACCGACTCGCTCTACGATATTGTCCGCGGCCAGCCCGTGCAGGTATACCCCAAAGGGGAGGGCCTCTTCGGGTGGTATGCCCTGGACGAGCAAGCCACCAAGGATGCCGCTCAGTACGTCCCCCTGCCCACCGGAGGCCATCCAAGGGGTTCCTGTGGTGTTCACAATGATTCTGCCGTCCGGCGATGCGGTCAAGGTCCGGGCGCCTTTCAAGATGAGCCATATTCCGTAATCAGTCGCCAGGGACCTCGCAAGGCCCATCCTATCCTGCTGAACTTCTCTCACGGTCTTGCCCGTGAGGCGGGCCATTTCGCCGGGATGAGGGGTCAAAACAACGCGGGCCTTGGTCTGGCGAAGGACGTCCAGGTTTGGCGCGAGAGCATTGAGACCGTCCGCGTCAATAACCAGCCGTCTCTGATACACAGACAGCAATTTGTTTATCAATTCGGCGATTCCTTCAACTGTCGAAAGGCCGGGACCCAGTACCTACACAGCGTTTCCCTTCTGCAAGCGTGAGAATGCGATCAACCGCTGCTGAGCCGAGATAACCCGGTACGCTCTCAGGGAGCGGTTCGGTCATCTCTTCGGTGAGCTTGGCTTCGAGTATCGGATTCAGAGAAGCAGGGGCTCCAACAGTCACGAGGCCGGCACCCATGCGAGAGGCAGCTCTAGCGGCCATTGCAGGCGCACCGGTCTTTCCCGGAGATCCTCCCACAATAAGTAAATGTCCGAAAATTCCCTTGTGCGCTTGGGCATCGGAACGCAGTCGCCAAAACTCTATGGCATCAGGTTTGTCGTAAAGCCAGGCTCTGGGCGGGTTTTTCTCGATTGCATGGAGGGGAATGGAGATGTCTACGACCTCTACCTTGCCGCAGCATTCCAGACCCGGATTCAGGGCCATTCCCAACTTCTTGAAGCCGTATGTCGCGGTCAAATCGGCCTGAACCGCGCAGCCGAGGATACGGCCCGTGTCGGCGTCGAGACCTGAGGGCAGATCAACCGCGAGGCGCAGACCATTCACTCGATTGATCTCAACGATGGCTTCGCGATAAGGGGAACGAACCTCTGAATCTAGGCCTGTTCCAAGAATGGCATCGACAACTACTTGGCTTTGGCGCCATTGGCGCACGGCCTGTTTGAACGACTCCTCGTCCGTCACCTCATGGACGTGAGAACTCATTCGTTCGAGGATATGGAGATTGACCAGCGCGTCACCCTTTATCTTTTCGCGGGGGCTGAGGAGGAAAGTTTGCACCTCAGCCCCATGATTGATCAGATATCGAGCGATAACGTACCCGTCGCCGCCATTGTTTCCCGGTCCGGCCACAACGGATACCTTTAGGTCCCGGACATCACCCCCGAGGTGGGTCTTCAGAATGTGAAAGGTCGTGCGTCCGGCGTTCTCCATGAGGACAACACCGGGAATTCCATACTCCTCAATGGCCGCTGCATCAAAGGCCCTCATCTCCTCCGCGGTCACAAGATACATGAGATATCCCCCTTGGTAATCGCCACAAGTGTGTGCGGCTCAAGGCAGTTCGGCCGCGACAGGTCCGCGCTTGTCCGCTCCCATGAAATCGCAAGCATATCCCGCGCAGAGCATGCTGTACCTGCCTATCTGCTCCAGCGTGATTAGCCCGCTAATTTCACCGGCCCTGAGTATAGGTACCGCTTTGCTGCCGCTTGCCTGAATCTTTTCAAGAATGTCGGTAAGAAGGGTTTCCTCAGCGGCCGTGGGAAAATCGCTGGTCATCGCCTCCGACACAAGCATCGAAGGCCCTTTCTTGTGGAGCGCATTGACGAGGGTGTCCCTGGTAACGAGACCTACCAGCCTGCGTCCGTCCACCACCGGGAAATCCTCCTGGAACCCTCGGCAGTAACGCTCGGCTACTCCTCCCACAGTGTCATTCGGCGAAAGGACGTCTATGCCACTCACCATGGCAGCCCTAGCCGTTACACCTTTGAGTGGGAGCATGATACCCAACTGCCGCTCTTCTGCTTCCGCTCCCATGTACACAAACAGTGCTATCAGTATCATGAACACGTTCATAGACAACAAGCCTAGAAAGAACAAGCCGATGGCCAGAGCCTGCCCGATTCCAACTGCGATGCGCGTCGCCTTCAAAGGGTTCATATACAACGCCAGAAGGCCACGAAGCACCCGTCCCCCATCCATAGGAAAAGCTGGTATGAAATTGAAGATTGCAAGGACAAAATTCACCGCGGCGAGTTGCAGGAGGAGATTCCCCTGGATCGAGACGTTCCAGAAACTGAGCCCGTACCCCAGCAGGTCAGATACGAACCAAAGCGAAATGGCAAGAACCAGACTCGCCGCGGGACCAGCTGCGGATATTAGAATTTCCTGCCGCGGCTCTTCCGGCGTAGTGGGCATTCGTGCCACTCCACCGATGGGAAGTAGCGTTATGTCCACAACATTGATTCCGTAATGGCGCGCGACCATGGCATGGCTCAACTCATGGAATACCACCGACGCAAAAATCAGACTGACGAAAATTAGACCTTGCAGGCCCCCAATGCCGATAATGGAGCTGCCGGCAAAGTAGATGATAAGCAGCAAGAACAAGAAGGTAACATGTAACTTGAGCGGTATTCCCAGGATGGAACCTATTTTAAACGACCATTTCATTGATCTTGCCTCCTTGAATCAAAATTCTTCCTCGGGCCGTCAGGTCAACTGGACGGGCATTCCTCATTTCCGCAAAAATAGTGAATAAGAAATCGTCTCCCGCCATTTCGCGGACGAGAACTCGTCGGCACAATTGAACGCCTTGGCTTAACCTATATTTACCATAGATTGGTACCTGGTCTCTTTTTGCAAACAAAACAATTTTGTAGTACGCTTTTATGGCTCTGGTTTAGCTGACGTCGGACACTGAGGTTCCCGTGATCGAAATCGGTGAAGCACAACGCAAGGTACTGGAGGAGATTCCCGTCCTCGGAAGGGAAAGAGTATACATAGTCGAGGCGCTTGGACGCGTCCTCGCCCAGGATGTGGCCGCTAAGCGAGACGTACCTTCCGGAGAAAACTCCGCTATGGATGGCTACTGCTGTCGCCACGAAGACCTGGCAGGCGTAAACTCGACCAATCCCGCCAAACTGAAAATAATTGGCGACTCCCCGGCCGGAAAGCCTTTCCTTGGCACAGTAGGACCGGGTGAAGCGGTCCGCATCATGACCGGCGGATTGATTCCTTCGGGAGCAGACACAGTGATTATGGTCGAACATACCCAGGCAGAAGGAGACTATGTCCTATGTCTCCGAGATCCCGGCCTGGGCGCACACATTCGCCTGCATGGGGAAGACGTGAAAGCGGGAGAAATAGTGCTTTCTGTGGGAGACATTATCAGGCCGCCGGAAGTGGGGATGCTTGCCACGCTGGGGCACGCTTACGTGCATGTTTATCAACGTCCGATTGTAGCCATTCTATCCACAGGGGACGAACTAGTTGACCTGGACGAGCCCTTCACTGATGGAAAGGTGGTCTGTTCCAACAGTTACAGCCTGGCCGCTCAGGTGCTTGAATGCGGGGCTATACCACTTTCCCTGGGAATAGCCTCCGATGATGAAGCAGACCAACGCGCTCGCATATCAGACGGGATGAGGGCCGATGTTATAATCACGTCCGGCGGTGTATCGGTAGGGAAATACGATCTGGTCAAAGATGCTCTCTCAAAACTGGGGATGAGGGTCAAGTTCTGGAAGGTGGCCATGAAACCGGGCAAGCCGCTCGTGTTCGGCACAATAGGGAACAAACCCGTATTCGGCCTGCCGGGCAATCCAACCTCGGCCATGATATCTTTCGAGCAGTTTGTACGGCCTGCTCTGTTGAAGATGATGGGGCACGTGAGCCTTTTCAGGCCCCTCATTGAAGCAACGCTCGCCGAAGATCTGGGCATCACATCGGATAGGCTCCACCTGGTAAGGTGCAAACTTTTCGAACGTGACGGGAACATGATCGCTGTGTCCACCGGTACCCAGAGTTCCGGGGCACTTCGATCCATGGTCCTGGCTGACGGATTAATGATTCTACTCCCTGAGGAGGCCCCATTTTCTGCCGGAAACCGAGTGCGGGTGCAAGGTACTGCACACGAACAGTCCTCTAAGTCCTCAATCCCCCTATAACTGAGTTGTGGAAGGATCTGGTCCCAGGTCACCGAATTATACTCATTCCCAAATAAAGGTCCATTTGGATATCCAAGGTATTGAATCCCAAAAGGCTCACCGAAACGGGCGTGTTTGCCGTCATTCCTGCGAAAGCAGGAATCCAGAATCTGGACCCCGGATCAAGTCCCATATGCGTTAACTTGAGGGCAATTTCATCTGTTGTAAGCGCTTTGGACTGCCGATCTGCCATCAAAGTCCCCCTTTTCTAAAGGGGGATGTAGGGGGATTTTCAAAGGGTTAGCTCAAAATCCCCCCTTACCCCCCTTTACAAAAGGGGGGAACTAATCACTAAGTTAGCGCCTATGGGATCAAGTCCGGGGTGACGGTGTCACTCCGACAAATCCGACAAAAAAGTTGGCAAGTGTTGTATGTCATCAGTTTCGGACCGGCACACAAGGGACGTCGGTTCCCACCGGTATTTTGGAACGCGCCTACTGTGCAAGTTGCAAATTTCTGACCGCTCCTATGATAGCCCGTATTCTTTGATTTTTTGGAGTAGGGAAGGGTAGCTGATTTCAAGGATCTGAGCAGCTTGGGAACGGTTCCCGCCAGTGCGGTTGAGTGCCCTGATAATAAAAGTCTTTTCCAGGGCCTTGGATGCCTTCTTGAGCGACATGGTTTCTTCTTCGGTCTGTAAGAATGGGCCGCTGCGGTCGGAAACGCGAATATCGCTCGGAAGGCAATCCAGAGTAATCGTATCTCCCACTGTGAGGATCATGGATCTTTCGACGACATTTTGAAGCTCTCTCACGTTTCCCTTCCAGGGGCAGTTGAGTAGGGCCTTCCTGGCATCCCGGCTGATGTGACTAATTTTGAGCCCCATCTTCTTGTTGAAAATGTCCACGAAGTGCTCCACCAGCGGAATGATGTCCTCCTTTCTCTCTCTCAGGGGAGGGACTTCGATATGCATAACATTGAGTCGGTAATACAGGTCTCTTCTGAAAAGACCGTTTTCCATGGCAACTTCCGGATCTACGTTTGTGGCCGCCAGGATCCTCATGGAAACGTGCCGGGGGACAGTCTCGCCCACCCTTCGCAATTCTCCGGTATCGAGAACCCTCAAGAGCTTCACTTGTAGCGAAGGCTCCATACTGGCAATTTCGTCAAGCAGCAGCGTTCCTCCATCAGCTTCCTCAAAAAGACCCGGTTTTTCGTCAGACGCTCCTGTAAATGCCCCCCGCGTGTGCCCAAACAACTCTGTCTCAAGGAGAGCGGCCGGTATAGCACCGCAATTGATCGCTACAAAGGCGCCACGGGAGCGGGGAGAACAGCGGTGAATCTCCCGTGCCATCATCTCCTTCCCGGTCCCGGATTCGCCGGTTATGAGCACTGAGGAATCTGAACGTGCTACTTGATGAACCGTATCCAGGATCGCTTTCATGGGAGGGCTTTTCACAACAATCCCCGGATTTCCCTCAATTCGAAGCAGTCGGCGCCGGAGGCGCACCACTTCCCGCCTCAACCTCTCCCTTTCCGAAGCCTTGCGGAGAGTTAACACCACTTCATCGGCCTTGAAAGGCTTGGAAATATAGTCGTACGTGCCTTTGCGCATCGCCTCAAGTGCAAGTTCCACGCTGCCGTAGGCGCTCATGAGTATGACGATTGTGTCGATACCACGACCGCGCAGGTGCTCCAGAAGTTGAATGCCATCCATTCCGGGCATTCGAACATCTGAAAGAATAAAATCAAATCTATCACTTTCGGCAAGTTCCAGAGCCTGCTGGGCCGAGCCCGCGCACCGGGGCTCGAATCCGTCCTGCTTAAGAATGGAACTGAGCATGTGCAGCATGTTCGGTTCGTCGTCTACGATCAGGATTTTGGGGAGCTGTTCCTGCATAGTTTATCCAGTGCCGGCCTGATAATAATCCGGCTGCACGGCTATCCTCGCTGCCATACGCGATTCGGGATGCCGAGTCAAATTTTCAAACCAATGTGGTACGAGTCCGAGTTTAACCCCAGCGCGCAGAATATTCCATGCCCGAGTAGCCCAAGTCGTAATTCGGGTGACATATTCTTGGCCAGGAGACGATCAAAGAGCATTCGCCACCATGGCCGCGTACTAAGTATGGGTTGAGTTTCGCAGGGACATAGGCTCGCCCCCAAATATGTGATTGCGAGAGAAGCGAAGCAATCTCTAGCACCGGACGGCGGAGATTGGTTTGCCGTGGAACGCGGGATTTCGCTCCTCGCAATGACGGAAACGGCGACGTGCCCCAGGATAACCGGGTGCTTGGGGTAAGGTCACATTCTCCTTGACATATCTAAGCAATTACTTTAATATAGGCCTGTATATATTGGACATCATGCATTTTAGTTAATATAACGGTGCGTGAGTCTGCCAGGAGGATGGTCAATGAAAACAAGCCTTGCTGCCGTAGTTTTGGCGGCTCTCCTCATCTTCCTACCAGGGCCCTCATTTTCAGGAGTCCAAGGAGAAAAAGGTCACGATTTTATTCCGAGGTTTCACAATCTGATCTTTCTCTTCGACGTGTCCGACTCCATGATGGCAGGATACCCTAAAAACTACGACTTTTCCCGCATGTTCGTTGCTACCAGAGCATTCATGATGTTCAATGCGGTGATGCCTCATGTGCCTCAGTGGCAGTATGATCTGAACACCGCGCTTATAACCTTTGGTGACTGCGCGACCCCCAAGCTGCTGGGTCCGCTCGGTCCGTGGACAAGGGTCAAGTATGCCTCGAACTACGCGTGTTTACGCCAGGAGGGGAGCGGTCCCCGGCGAACTGCCGCCTTTCAGGACGGTCTACAATTGGCGGGGTCTCTTATAGGCTCGGCAGCCGGCCGCACTGCAGTTGTGGTTCTCACCGACGGAGGTTCTATGGGTGAATGCCCGCAGAAGACCGCTATTGCCCTAAAAGACGCGTATGGCAAGAAAGTCCAGGTCTTCGGCATTTTCTTCGGTGGAGACAGGGAAGTCGGCTGGCGGAACCTTTATGAGGTATGCAAGCTAACCGGCGGTTATTGTCGGACATGGGAGGAAGTGCGCAGTAAGGACCAAATGAAGGAATTCGCATGGGACGTTCTTGTGAGAGAGATAATGTTCCCATATCCAGAAATCTTTTTCAAAATGGAGAGCGCTGATCTGCTACCTTCTGAAGCACTTAAGCTCGAGAGCGTGGCCAACTTTCTTCATGCTATCCCGCAATATGTCCTGCAAATTGACGGGCACACGTCATTTTTCGGAGGGACGAGCAGCAATCATAAACTCGGCATGGCTCGGGCCCGAAACGTAAAAGACGCTCTAGTGAAGATTTATAAGATTGACCCCGCAAGAATAGTGGTTCGGTCGTGGGGTGAAGAGTTGCCACGTTACGACAATCAGAATCCGGACACCGCGGTTCGCAACGCGCAGGCCAACCTTTACCTCATGCTTCCGTTAAGGAACTATCCTTACGATGAAAAGAAGCTGCACACGTTCGGAAACAATGCTGTCGGGGATATTTACAACACCCAGGAACGCTACAACCCCCAACAACGCGGCAACATCTTCGGACGCGACCCGGATGCCGAATGGGCATGGCCGGCTAAACCTGCTCCAGGTTCGCCAATACCTGCACCTGTGGGTAGACTAGATCAAAGAACACAGAAGCTCCCGGCCGAAGCTGCTCCTGTAGGTGTGGGAGGATTTCATTAGAAGCGGACGCGGAAAGGCTCTCAAAGTCCCCCTTTTCTAAAGGGGGACTTTCAAATGGGCTGTACGGCGCGACCCTTGTGGTTGCCCTTCAGGGCGGGCACAAGACCCGCCCCTACCAAAAATCCCCCCTAGCCCCCCTTGACCAAAGGGGGGAACTTGCTAGAGGCTCTCCAGTTGCTTTACCTTTTCAAAGCTGCTCTCTCGCGACAATCTTCGATTCCAGCCAAGCCACGGCTGTCTCATGCAGTTTTCTAACTAACCGAGAAGTCCTCGCCCGCCTCTGCGATTCAACAAGCAATTTGGGTGGAATTCTCCTTAGAAGCGCGCTGCCGGCACCGTTAATCAAGTTACTGTATCGGATTCGGTCAAGATGCGCTTCGAGTCTCTTTCGATACTGTTCATTCCTCTCCCGTATCTTCTCCGACTCCAACCCGTCCAATTCGTCATACACAAACTGTTCCCTCTCAAACACGGAGGTCCCGACACCTCGCAAGTTGGTCAGCCCATACCGTTCCGGATCCTCGAACATCAAGGACTGTGGCTCCAGGAGAAAACGCTGAGGCAGGAACGCGACCATGTCTGAATCGCTGAATCGTTCCATGAGGCGGATAAGACTTTCCACGTCTCCTTCCGACTCGTGGGGCGCGTTGTAAATGAGATGAACGTAATTCTTGATCCCAAGGCTTATTGATTCGTCAATCAGATCGTACATCTTCTCCGTGTCGAAGCTCTTCCCCAGCAATCGGACCGTGGGCGGATGTGCCGACTCCACCCCCCAGAAGAGGCTGAAACACCCGGCCTTCTTTGCCTTCTTCAAAAGAGCCGGACTGAATCCATTCACCTTTGCGTAGGCATACCAGCGGATTTCGGGAAAACTCGCTGCTAACCGGTCGCAAACCTGTGCGAGGCGATCGGGATTGCCGTTAATAGAAGCATCTGCGAATTGGAAAGTGGGAGTTTGGTAAGTCCGGGCTAGTTCGGACAGTTCTGAAACGATCTTATCTGCGGACTTGCAGTCATACTTGTCCACCAACCGTCCTGTACAAAAACTACACCGGGAAGGGCACCCCTTTGACATTCGATACGGAAGGAAGAGCGTTTTCTCGCCTGTCAAAGGATGATCATACCGATACGACCCCAGCGAAAGACCCTCAAAGTCGGGAACGTGTTCTTCTTCAGCCGGCAGATGTGACTGAGGCGCTTGAACGAGACCTCCTCCGTCGAAATAAATCACACCCGGTATCGCCTCCCGGGGTATCTCTCTCCTTTCCTGATGGAGCCGGTGAATCATCAATAGCGGGATCTCTCCGCTCCCCTTCACCCAGTAGTCGGCCATGCCGTAGGGAACAAACGAATCTACCGGTCTAATTGTGATGAAAGGCCCGCCGAAGACGATCACAGCCTCCGGGTTGACTCGGCGGATATTTCGCGCAAGCAGCAGCGAAGCCCAGAACTGATGATAGGCTACTATGGAAAAGGCGTACATTCCCGCGTCAAGAATCAGGCGGCTGGCGTAATGGTCGGCAAAGGCCTGGAGAGCGCTTTGAGAACCGTTTCCCTTAAGAACCTCAAAGAAATCTCTCTCGGAAAAGGTTTTTTCAGCATTGTGATAGTCGATGCCATTGTCATCCCCGAAGAGGTAATCCATGAGAAAATCATATTGGACCACGGGGACGGAATGCTCTTTTAGAAAGGCATAGATCACGGACATGCCGTACGGCATAAATTTTGTCTTAAGGTATCGCTTGCTTATCGCAGGGGGATGGACAAGAACCACTCGGGGATCAGAGGGATAGCGAAGGCTGGCAGCGGAATTGGTGGAGATGGTGTCCATGCTGGATTGATTCTTCATCAAGGTTGTTTAGGAAACAGACGTTGAATTTAGGCCGCATTCTTGTCCATCAAGGCCCCCTCTCCCTGCCCTCTCCCGCGGCGGGGCGAGGGTTTCCTTGATCCCCTCCCTTGACGGGAGGGGGAAGGGGGAGGGTGATAAGTTGACGCCCACTCCCTCACGGGGATGTCTTTGTTCCTCAAGTTTCTCCAGGGCGCCTGTCTCCGCAGCACGCGGCGACTCGCGGTTTTCTCCCGTGCGCCCAAACGTTCGACTGCTCGTGAAACAAGCCTCGCTTGAATCATCTTCTTCCACAAGGACGCGTGCAATCAACATAGCTAACACGATCGCCGCGGCCAATTCCAGCCATTGAGGGATGAACTCACCGGCCGCAGCGCCTGCGGCTGCTTTCGCGGAGATGCCCAGCGCCGAGTAGAGTAGGTCGGTCAGATATGCCGCGATCAGAGTACACAATGCAATTGACCCGAGATAAATTCCCAGCGACCGTTTCCCGAGCATTCCGCCCACCATGGCAATGGTGGCCATATTTGTGGCCGGTCCGGCTAGAAGCAGTACAAGAGCGACTCCGGGGCTCATTCCTTTCATAACCAGAGCGGCCGCAACCGGGGTCGACATGGATGCGCATACATACATGGGAAGACTCACGGCCAACATACTCAGGTAGGCCAATATGCCGGAACCAAAAACGCTGCTCACGAAGGATTCAGGAACCAAAGCTGCGATAATGCCCGCGAGGATTATCCCCAGCATGAACCAACCTGCAAGATCTGCCATCAGATCCCCAAACGCGTACCCTATGCCCGCTCGCACCTTTTCAACGAAGTTGTGATGCGCTGCGTGTTCCGCAGGGTCGCAATCCGTCCCATCGCAACAGCCGTCCACCAGGCACGTCCGATCCACCATAGGGCGTTGCTCGGGCTGCTTGGGCCTGCCAGCAAAGTTTTCCGCGATCCCTGCAACCACCGCGGTGACAAACGCGGTCATCGGCCTGATCACGGTGATGAGAGGATCTAACAGGGAATATGTCAGGGCTATGGAATCCACCCCGGTTTCAGGTGTGGATATTAGGAAAGCCAAGCAAGCTCCATTGTTGGCCCCCTGTTTCTTGAGCCCCGCAACTGCGGGAACCACGCCGCACGATCAGAGAGGAAGTGGAATACCCAAGCAGCCCTGCGTAAAGCACTGACCTGAATCGGCCGCGATGAAAGTAGTGAGCCACCGACTCCGGCCGGAGATAAATCCGCATGATGCCCGCAATCATCAGTCCGAAAAGGATATACAGGGCCGCTTCTCGAAAAACTCTAAATGAAGAGGCAATTATTTCGACGAGGATTTCCATGGACTCATCATAGCAGACAAACCGCGGCGCGTCAGCCTTGTGAAAGCGCCGGCCAATCTCTCTCAAAGGGACCGAATAGAGGGAGAACGGCGGCACGTCACCATCATGTTCGTGGACATGAAGGGGTTTACTCCGCTCACCGAAAAGCTAGGCCCAGAGGTGACCTTTTCTCTCATGGACCAAGTATTCGAGCTGCTCATCCACAAGGTCCATGAGTACGAAGGCACGGTGAATGAAATGAGGGGCGATGGGGTCCTGGCTTTTTTCGGAGCCCCCATAGCGTTGGAGGATGCTCCCCAGCGGGCAATTCGGTCCTCCCTGGCCATTCATAGGGAGCTGACACGCTTTAATGACAAGCTCAAGAGTGAGAAGAACATCCCGCCGGTGCTCGTGAGGATCGGTATCAACTCCGGGCCGGTAGTGGTGGGTACTGTCGGTAATGATCTTCGAGTCCAATTCACGGCTGTGGGGGACACGATCAATATGGCCGCCCGGATGGAGCAGATGGCCGAGCCGGGGACCACGTATGTGACCGAAGATACCTTCAAGCTCACCGAGGGGTTCTTCCGGTTCGAGGCTCTGGGAGAAAAGCAGGTAAAGGGCAAAGAGAAGACCATGAAGGTCTACCAGGTGATTGCACCAAGCACCCGAAGGACCAGATTCGATGTGAGTGCAGAACGTGGCCTGAGTAGACTCATTGGGAGGGAACGAGAGCTCGAACTCCTGCTCGACGCCTTTGAGAGAGCCAAGGAAGGAAGAGGTCAGGCTGTCTCCATCGTGGGCGAGGCTGGGGTGGGTAAGTCAAGGCTGTTGTACGAGTTCCGAAAAGCAGTGGCCAACGAAGACATTTTGTTCCTCGAAGGTAAGTGCCTTTCTTACAGCAGGGGCGTTGCTTACTATCCAATTACGGACATACTCAAGGGGAACTTCGGTATAGAAGACCAAGACACGGATTCGAACATTATTGAGAAGGTCAAGAGCAGGATTGAGATTACTGGAGATTGATGAAGGCGCCACTCTTCCATATCTCCTTGAACTCCTCTCCGTGAAAGACAGCGGCATCGACAAAATACCGATAAGCCCAGAGGCCAGGAAGGAACGGTTTCTTGAGGCTCTGAAGGCGGTTGTGGTCAGAGGAGCAGAAAAGAGACCGTTGATACTGGCAATCGAGGACTTGCACTGGATGGACAATAGCTCAGAAGACGTGGCAAAGGATCTTCTGGGCGTCGTACCAGGAACGCGTTTGGTTCCGCTATTCACGTACCGCCCTACGTTTGCACCCACTTGGGGAACGAGATCGTACCACAGTCACGTGACATTGAACCGCTTCTCGAAGAAAGAGAGCGGCACGATGATCTCGTATCTCATGGGCGCTGAAAGACCTGAAGAAACGTCTCGAAGACGTGATTCTCCAGCGTGCCGAGGGTATCCCGTTTTTCATCGAAGAGTTCGTCAGGTCCCTGAAGGAACTCAAGGCCATCAGAGAGGAAGATCACAAAGGCCAATTATCGGGGAATGGTACGGATCTCACAGTTCCTTCCACCATCAACGATGTCATCATGGCCAGAGTCGATTCGCTTCCTGAAGGTGCGAGAGAGCTTGTTCAGACGGGTGCCGTCATAGAGCGTGAATTCACCCATAGTTTAATAAAGAGGCTCACGGGCCTCTCTGACCAAGAGCTGCTGTCTCTACTCTCTGTCCTAACCAAATCCGAGCTTCTGTATGAGCATGGCATTTACCCGCACTCAACGTATGTCTTCAACCATGCTCTCACCCGTGAAGTGGTCTATGACTCCATACTGCCTGACAGAAAGAAGAAGCTTCATGACCAGATCGCTGCTGCCATCGAGGAGGTCTATAGCGAGAATCTGAGTGACTATTACGGCATATTGGCTGAGCACTACTTGGCATCTGAAAATTATGAAAAGGCCTCTGAAGTCCTCCGCTTGGCTGGGAAAAGGGCAGCACGAAAAGGGTCACTGAGTGAAGCCATTACTCATGCCAAAAGGAGAATAACTGCTCTCGAAAGGCTCCCGCAGACGGATCAGGTGCAAGAAAGCCTCATTGACGCCAGGATGGTTCTGGGAATGGTACTACCTGCAATTAAATCGTCATGTCGAGGCCTATCACGCGGTAGAGCCCGTGGTCGATCTTGCCGCAAAGCGCAATAATCCAAAACGGCTGTCCATGATTTACTGTGTTACAGGATCGTACCATTCGTTAGTACGAGAAGACTTTGAACGCGGCCTCAATGATCTGAAAAGCGCTGTCGAGCTCTCGGAAGCGGCCCAAGCCTTTGTTACTTATGCTCAGGCGAACTTCTGGCTCGGATTGAGCCTCTGCTGGTTGGCCTGCGACTTCGAGAGCGCTTTGAATCACTTCCAGAAGGCTCTTCAGCTGGCTGTTGCGGCAAACAATTTGTGGGGCATATCATCTATCCAAACTAACATAGGCTTACTGCTCTATTTACGAGGTGCACCTTCGGCAGGACTGGAGATGAGCACGGATGCCGTCCGGCTAGCCGAAGAAAGCGGTGATATATTTTCCAAGTGCCGAGCATACGTGACCCACGGTGTTTGTTTGTATGGCAAAGGGTTGCTGAAAGAGGCAATTGAAAATCTCACTCGCGGCGCTGAGTTCTGCAACAGAGTCGACTATTTCGCATATGGCTTTATTGCGCACTATTATCTTGGGGAGATCTATCACGCAAGAAGAGATTTCCAAGAAGCCGTGAGGCACTATGAGGAAGCCATTCGTCTCAGAGAGCGAAGTGAGCTCTGGCCATCGTGGCCGACCCTAGGCAAAACAGGTCTGGCTCTGTCCAAAATTATGAACGGTGAACAAGGCGTTGATCTGGAGTCCCTCTGCAGAGATGTAATTAAGAGCAAGCCAAAATTGTGGGAAGGGTGGATACGCAGAAACCTGGGCGAAAGCTTCCTGAACATAGACGGCCAGCACTTCCCTGAAGCCCAACATTGGATCGAACAGGCCATGGAAGCGGATGAACGCAACGGCATGAGATGGCACCTGGCAAGGGACATTGCCGTGTACGCCGAATTATTCAAACGAAAAGGCGATAGAGAAAAAGCCAGAGAGCAACTGGGCAAAGCCATAGACCTCTACAAACAATGCGGCGCGGATGGATGGGTTACGAGGGCTGAGGAAGAGTTGACAAAGCTCTCATAGCACGCGCCGTTTCTTCCCATCAGACAGCGAAGCTATAAAATGACTGTATCGCAGTGTTCTGTGAAGGTATAGAATTCCGGGGCAGGGTAACGCTGCGCGCGTCTAAGGAGCTTGTTTGCTCATCTTATCCATCTTTGTCACCACGGCGGACAGCCGGGCTTCGATGTCATTGAGCTTGTTCTGCAGGGCCACATTGGCTCGTGCCTGATCCGGTCCTTCCGCTGATCCCGCAGCGGGTCGAAATGATTTCTTCATGTCCCCCAATTCCTGCCGAATCTCCTGCAAGCTCTTGATCACTGCTCGTTCGTTATCCAGGACAGCCTGGGAGTAGTTCTGAATCGCCCGCTCCGCGCCGGTTCCTTTCTTCTCGAGGTTGGCCAGCAAGGCGTCGGTCTTGCCCTGCATTCTCTCTGCCATGTTAGCCATTCGACCCGTGCTGTTGACCATGTGAGGCATGCAGGACGCCATTACCCCCATGTACTGGACCATCTGGTCCATGTTCCCCTGCATCCTTTTCAGATCAGGGAGGGCAGCGCAACTTGCAACCAAGAAAATGCTCGCGGCGATCAGCATGTTTCTAAGGATTTGTGTCATGGTCAAACGCTCACAAAGATGGGGATCGATCAGCTCTTTAGACCGTCTTGTGTCTTGATCAGTCTTTCCAGGCAAAAGTCCCGAATTTTGCCGGATCTGTAACTTCATCCGGGAGGGCGATTCCAAAGACTGCATTTTCCTGTCGCAGTTGAATTCGAATCCCCTTGTCCGGGATAGTGATCTCTTCCTCTCTGGGAAACTCCTTGCCTTTCTCCGTTTTGAAGAATTCAACTACGCGGAACGACCTCGTTATCTTCCCTTGTGCGTCAAGGTGTTGTGACTTCACTACCAAAAGATCGTTTTTAGACACCCACAGCAGTCGCTCTCCTTTTCCATCAGCGAGCGCGACACTGATTACGTAGCAATCGCGACCGTCTGCTTTCTCTTCCCTGAGAATGGTCTCTTTTCCTCCGCTCTTAGGCACAAAGCCCTGGATATCTTCCATGGTAAGCCCGGTAGCTCCTATATCCACTGATGGATCGTCAACGTCCAAGGGGAGAGTCTTTCCGGCTGCCGGAATGTACATGAAAGCCTTCGGGTCCTTGCCGGGCTCTATCTCAAAGAGAAAGCGCAGTCCTTTGGACTCCTTAGGCTCCACGAAATCGAGAAAGAAAGTGCTGGTATCCTGGTGTATCTTGCCCACGAGCCAAAGAACATGGTCGGAAATAACTTTCTTCCCTTTTAGCGTCTTAACCGTAAGTGCCACGCGAAACGAGTCCCTGATATTCTGCTTAATGGCTTGCTCCAGAATTTCATGCGCTGTCATGGCCTGCAAGTTAAGAGGAATACAGAGCAAAACCAGTCCGATAAGGACGAACAAGTACCGATTTGCTGTATGGCGCATACCTTCGCGTTCCGTACGTGAAATAGGTCGCGTCATGAGTGTGTGAGTGTTCGCTATCAAAAAACCTCTAAAAAATAATGGATTATATTTTTTTACAAGATACAGTATCTGTAATGGCTTTAATACCATAAAAACACTGCATTCGTCAAGGAATTAACCTTGCAGGGAACACCCCTCCGCTGCACTATCAGACCCATGCAAACGGCCACAGCCACGACGAGCGCCTCAGACTCTATCACAACAGGCTTTTTTTTGACAACCGCATATTTGGCGACGCGCGTCTACTGGTCGATCTCATTGGCAAAAAAGAGCGGTTGAGATGGTGAAGTCCTTTAGAAATGCCCTCATATAACGGTTCTCGAAAATTGCGTCAGATTCGTTCATGATTCACGCGCACATCCCGCATGGTCTAACCATGTCATTGCGAGGAGTGGAACGACGAAGCAATCTCATTTTCGGCTAATTGGAGATTGCTTCGGGCTTCGTCCTCGCAATGACAATCTTCCAATTTTTTCGCCCACCCAAACCGACATTACTTTTGTGAATCCCTATAAGAGAGTAAACGATATGGTAGGAGCGAGCGGAGATCGCCCTTCGCGGGCTACCGGCCGGTCGCCCCTGCCGGGTCGTTGTCCGTCAAAGCATTTCTCCTGTTTGACGCTTTTTTTTCAGGCTGATATAGTTTAACATCTGCATGTGTTCAGGAGACGAGCGATGAATGGTATCATGAGGATAATTCTCGTTGCTGCGGTTTTGGTGGGTGTGGTTGCAACAGCCCAGGCACAGTGGCCGCTGGGAAAAGAACTGTCCGTGCAGGAAGGGAAGTCCACCGAAGGCGGCACCCACGTGACGACCACCGGCAGGTACCAAATCTTTGTCTCTCCTCAGGCCAAAGGTCATACGTTTATGCTCGATACAGATACCGGCAGAGTCTGGATCATGAAAAAAGACAGCACATCCGGCGATTTCTCGCTGCAACGAGTTTCCGTGGAGCAGGTCGATACTCAAACAGCCGGAAAATCGGAGACAAAGCAGCCCAAAAGTGGTGATAAGCAATCCACCATTCAGAAATAATTGGTTGATGAACAAGATATGGTCATCAATGGCTGAAGCGCGCCCAACCTTTTCTTGATTCTATCCAACAAACGCTGGTACATAAGTGATCCCGGTCTTATGGTCGGCGGGTTGGGACGCTGCCGCGAACCGAAAGACAGAGTTGGCAGGGGCTAGGTCGCTCGGCTGATCGGAGAACAGAGGAGGAATAGACGCGGAAATGAAAAAGCAGGGATACAGGGTTGCGGTTGTAGGCGCAACCGGCGCAGTGGGCAACGTGATGATCAGCCTTTTGGAGAAACGGTCTTTCCCGGTGGACGAAATTGTGCTGTTGGCCTCGGGCCGTTCCACAGGAAGAACCTTACGGTTCAAGGGAGAAGATCATCCGGTGAAGGAACTCACCGAATCCTCTTTTGAAGGTGTAGACATAGGCTTATTTTCGCCGGGCGGGTCTGTCAGCGCCCAATTCGCACCGATAGCAGCTGCCGCCGGCTGCATCGTGATAGACAATACAGCCCACTTCAGAATGGATCCCGACGTACCGCTGGTAGTGCCGGAAGTGAACCCTGAAGCCATTGCGGGATACAAGACCAGGAACATTATCGCCAATCCTAACTGTTCGACCATACAGATGGTCGTTGTGCTCAAACCTATCCACGATGCGGCAACTATCAAGCGAGTCGTTGTGTCCACGTATCAGTCCGTTTCAGGAACAGGCAAGGACGCCATCGAGGAGATGTTGGTGCAGTCACGAGAGATTGCTTCAGGCGTTCAGTGGACGAAAGACTACAATCTGGATACTCTGCGGGAGGCATTGAAACCGTACCGGACCGTGCCTACGAATGTTTACCCTCACCGCATTGCCTTCGAGTGTTTGCCCCACATTGATGTTTTCTTGGAGAACGGCTACTCCAAAGAAGAGATGAAGATGGCGTGGGAGACGCAAAAGATATTGGATCCGTCCATCCGGGTGACGGCTACCGCCGTCAGGGTGCCGACTTTTTTCGGCCACTCGGAATCGGTGAACATAGAGACAGAAAAGAAAATCGGGTCTGAAGAGGCGCGTGAGCTACTGAAACATGCCCCCGGCGTGAAGGTGGTGGACGATCCGCCGTGCAACCAGTATCCGCTGACTGCGCTCGCAGGAGGAGAGGATTTCACGCTGGTGGGCCGTATTCGTGAGGATGACACCATACCTAATGGTTTGAATGTCTGGGTGGTCTCGGACAATATTGTCAAAGGCGCCGCACTTAATGCGGTCCAAATTGCCGAGATACTAGTAGACCGGTACCTGTGAGTCTCACTGCATCAAGAATCTTGGGCCGCAAGGCGGCTGCCACGTGCTCGAACACGAATATCGAATAGAAGCATGAAAGGAATACGGATGAGCGTCAAGCGAGAGGCTGTCATAGTAAGTGCCGTTCGTACGCCGCTGGGGTCTTTCGGTGGTACACTGAGCGGCTTCGGCGCGACCATGTTGGGAGGGATGATTATCCAAGAGGCTGTTAAGAGGGCCGGGATAGAAAAGGCCGACGTGGACGAAGTCATAATGGGGCAAGTGCTCCCGTGCGGGTACGGGCAGAATCCCGCTCGTCAGGCCTCTCTTAAAGCGGGCCTTCCGTATGAAACACAATGCTTTACCATAAACAAGGTCTGCGGGTCGGGGCTCAAAGCGGTCATGTTGGCCGCGCAGGCCATCCAGCTCGGGGACGCGGACGTTGTCATAGCCGGGGGAATGGAGAGTATGAGCAACGCCCCGTACTATCTGGAAAAAGCCCGCTTCGGATATCGGATGGGCAACGGCGGCCTGGTTGATCACATGGTGCATGATGGCCTTTGGGACATCGTCAACGATTTCCACATGGGGATCAGTAACGACCTGTGCAGCGAGAAGTACAATGTCTCAAGAGAGGACCAGGACCGGTACGCTGCATTGAGCTATTCACGGTCGCTTGAGTCTATCAAAGAGGGCCGGTTCAAAGAAGAGATCATGCCTGTTAGCGTGCCCCAGCGAAAAGGCGACCCGAAGATCTTTGACACGGACGAGTGCCCGCGAGAGACGAACTATGAGGCTTTGAGCAAGATGAAGCCGGCATTTCAGACCAATGGATACGCCACCGCCGGCAATGCATCCGTAATCTCGGACGGAGCTTCGGCCATTTGCGTCATGTCTCAGGAGAAGGCAAAGGAGAGAGGGCTGGAAGTGTTGGCAAGGGTGGGCTCGCAGGGGAGCGCAGGCTTGGACATGAAGTACGTCCTCATGGCCCCGATGCTCTCGATTCCCAAAGTCGCCTCCAAAGAGGGCATAGATTACCGCGGAATCGACCTCATGGAGGTCAATGAAGCCTTTGCAGGCTCTACTGTGGGCGTTATCCGCGAGTTGGGCCTGGATGCCGATCGGTGTAACGTCAACGGCGGTTCGGTTGCGCTGGGTCATCCCATTGGAGCCAGTGGGGCCAGGGTTCTCACAACCCTGATTTATGCTATGAAGAACCGGGGGGCCAAGTCCGGTATGGCTTCGCTGTGCCTCGGAGGAGGAGAAGCGGTTTCGCTGTATGTCGATAGGTGATGGAACCCTTGTGCCGACGCCTGCCATTTGTGGTATGGAGGAGTCATGTTTATCAAACCTAATGAACATTCGTTCCTGACGGGCAATGATCCTTTCTTTAGGACGGTCCCGCTGGACGCTACTGAGCTTAGAGTAGACGAAGAATTGGTCTTTGAGCCTCGCCATGAGGGCTTTATAGGCATACCTCACGGGGGCCTGGGCATGGGGTTGTGCCTGGATGCCTGGCGTCGGATCGGACAGCTCCCATATCCTGTTGACGTGCACTTCAAGTTCGGCGGCTCCGGAATAAATATAGGAGATAGGGCCGTATTTACAGTGGAACGGGGCCCTAAAGACGAGGAGCCGCGTATCTCCGCGCGGATAGGCAAGGAAGGCGACAAAACACCTTATCTGAGAGCCGAGATTCGCGCTGCCGCACATTCGGGCAGGCCGGTTAGTCTTCCGGCGCCGCCTACCGAGCAATTTCGCGGCCTCCCTTACTACAGAAACTGCTTTGTATGTGGACACCACCGCACCGAAACCGGCTTACAACGAAGGTTTAGGCTCCACGCCTCGAACGGAACCACTGTAATAACCACCCCCTGGGGTTACGACTCGACTGATGTTGACAGAGGAGCAAGTTTTCTCATAGGAAAAGAAGAGCTTCACCCTGCGGTTCTCATCTCAATTTTTGACGAGAACACGGCGTGGGGGGGCTTTATGATAACAAGAGCTGCAGGGCTTTCGGTCCGAGTCGATTTCACGCTCTTGAGGCCCGTGGGAAGAGAAGAGAAACTGCTTTTTGTGGGCCAGCCCACGGGCATACGCGGCAATCCTCGGAACCCTCGTTTCTTTCTTGCCCAGGGGACAATACTCTCCATGACTGATCCGGGAAATCCGGAGCCGGTTGCTTACGGACGGGGTGAGTGGCTAATCATGGATCAATACACCAAGCAAATTAAGCGGAATCTTCTTCCCGAGGATGACTGGAGCTGGATTTTCCCGGATGACGGGGAGTAGGGGTGTATCACTCATTTGAAAGGGCATTGGCGTAATTGATAATCGGAGCATCCATTCACTTACAAGGGGAATATTCGGATTCCTCTCATTACCAGAGTGAAATTCCGTGTTCCGCGGGAAAGCGAGCCTGACAGTGGGACAGGCATCTTGCCTGTCGTCTAATGACGGGCAGGATGCCCGTCCCACCGAAGAAGAGATTGCTTCGCTTCGCTCGCAATGACAATTTTTTGCCGCCCGTAAGTGAGGGGACTACTAATCGTAGAAAACGTTTTGAGGTGACAGAGTGTTCGAACATGTTGTTGAAGGAGTTCGGTGGATACCGGGCAGAGACAAGTTTCTTCCCGACTCACACATGTATGTTGTGGGGAAGCCTGAATCAGACGACTTTTCCCTGGTAGATTGCGGGCTCATGGAGATGGGGGCCTACAAGCTTGAGGGATTGGAGAGCTGCGGAATCCCCTTTGATAAGGTGAAGCGGATCATCATGACCCACACCCATTTAGATCATGTTGGATGCCTCCCGGAAATATTGAAAGCCATACCCGAGGCGGAAGTGTGGGTCCATAAAGACGAGGCTGATTACCTCGAACGCGGTGATGCCCGAATAGTTTGGGGCAATCAAATGTTCGAGTCCATGATTCGATCGCAGTACAATACTTCCTAAGGATCTCTTCAGGATAAAGGTCCATAGAAAGCTCGAAGGCGGGGAGAAGCTCGCCCTCGGCGGAATCGAATTCGAGGTGATCCATATGCCCGGACATTCCGCGGGGAGCATCGGCCTCTTCAATAACGAACACAGGCTCCTGATGTCCGGTGACACGATATATGCCGACGGAGCCATCGGTCGCTATGATTTAGTGTCTGCGAACCCGGCCGATCTCAAGCGGTCGCTGGAGCTTGATTGCGGGCCTGGACGTGAACATTCTCTTGCCCTGTCACAACCGGATCGTGAAGAGCGGGGCAGGGCCAATGATGAGAGAACACGGTCCAACAATGGACCCCCCTTCTGGGGGGATAGAATTGCCTTTATGATTAGGATTCAAATATGGGAAAAACGGTTGCTGAAAAGATTATTGAGGCCCATCTCGTAAAAGGAAAACTCGAACCCGGTTCCGAAATAGCCATCAAAGTTGACCACACACTCACGCAGGACGCGACCGGCACCATGGCCTTTCTCGAATTTATGGCTATGGGTGTGCCGAGAGTGAAAACGGAAGTCTCTGTCAGTTATGTGGATCACAATCTTCTGCAATCGGATTTCAAGAACGCGGACGATCACCGATTCCTGAAAAGCGCCGCTGCCAAGTATGGGGTCATCTACAGCCGACCCGGCAACGGCGTGTCTCACCAGGTGCACCTGGAGCGCTTCAGCGTGCCTGGCAAGACGCTTCTCGGTTCGGACAGCCACACCCCGACCAATGCCGGAAGTTCCATGCTTGCCATCGGGGCTGGAGGATTGGACGTTGCCATGGCCATGGCGGGTCACCCGTTCCACCTCTCCATGCCGAGGATTGTGGGGGTGCGACTCACCGGCTCCCTGCAGCCGTGGGTGTCTGCCATGGACGTAATCCTTGAAATGCTGCGCAGGCTGACAGTGAAGGGAGGGGTGGGGAAAATCTTCGAATATTTCGGGCCGGGCGTCGAAAACCTCTCCGCAACGGACCGAGCTACCATAGGGAACATGGGTGCGGAGTTAGGAGCCACAAGCAGCATGTTTCCTTCCGACACTCGCACGCGGGAGTTCCTCGAAAGTCAGGGACGGGGCGAGGTCTGGACCGAAATCGTGGCTGACACGGATGCCAGGTACAGCGAAATCATTGACCTTGACCTCAGCGCGCTCGATCCGTTGATTGCCTGTCCGAGTTCCCCCGACAACGTGAAGAAGGTTTCCGAGGTAGAAGGTATCGACGTTTCCCAGGTGATTGTAGGCTCTTCGGCTAACTCCTCGTTCCGAAACTTCATGGTAGTCGCCAAGGCCGTTGAAGGGCGGCATTGTCACCCGGACGTGAGCTTCGAGATCAACCCCGGCAGCAGCCAAGTCCTGTTAAACGTGGCAGAGGCGGGTGGAGTCCAGGACCTGATTTTGAGTGGAGCGCGTATCCACCAATCCGGGTGTCTAGGATGCATAGGCATGGGACAAGCCCCCGCTACGGGAGCGGTTTCACTGCGGACCTTCCCCAGGAACTTCCCCGGCCGTAGCGGGACCTTTCCCGACCAGGTTTACCTGTGCTCGCCTCAGACAGCCGTTGCAGCAGCGATTTTAGGAAAAATTACCGATCCGAGGGCGCTCGGGGAATATCCGCGTGTTTCGGACCCGGTCAAATACTCGTTCAATGATGAAAACCTGGTTCATCCGACATCAGATCCATCGAGCGTTGAAATCATGATGGGCCCGAACATCAAGCCGTTCCCAAAGTTCAGCCTGCTCGAAGAAGCCATAGAGGGCACTGTGATAATCAAGGTGGGGGACAACATCAGCACGGATGAAATCATGCCGGCTGGGAGCAAGATCCTCCCCTTACGCAGCAACATAGAGGCCATCAGCGAATTTGTTTTCGACAAGGTAGACCCGGATTTTCCCCGCCGCGCTAAGAGTGCGAAGCCAGGCTTTGTCGTCGGGGGGGAGAACTACGGGCAAGGGTCCTCGAGGGAACACGCTGCCATAGCGCCACGTTTCCTCGGCATCCGCGCTAAGCTGGTCAAGAGCTTCGCGAGGATTCATAAGGCCAATCTCATCAACTTCGGCATACTTCCGCTGACTTTTTCCGATCCCAATGACTACGAGACGCTTTCCCGTGATGATCGAATCCGCTTTGAAGGGGTGCGAGCCGCGGTGGAGCAGGGGAAGGAGGAGTTGATTGCCGAAGTGCTGCCGTCCCGTAGAGAAATGCTTTTGAGGCTGGATGTGACAGATCGGGAGAGAATGATCCTCCTCGCGGGCGGCCTCATAAATCTCGCCGGTCAAAGTTCCTGACACTGCTAGGATGGCTGGCGGGTCGGACCTTTCTCGGTTTTCTGGCGGACAAAAATCTCGTCAGGGTCCTGATTATTGAGAGGAACGAGGCTGTTCCCATGATGGAATAGCAGGCGCTCCGGGTCTTTTTCCTCAACTACTATTGTCACCGGAGGTCCGGAATCCCAGAACAAAGTTAGAAGAGGAGGGGTGTACGAGAAGCCGCCTGCTCCCGCCCTGATCCAGGCCTGTCCCTCATCTCCCCTGTAAATAGCGCGGAAGGTCCCGTTACTATTAAACACAAGCTTCATGAGCCGACTGGTGACCGGAATATCCTGCCCGTCAACCACCTTTGACGTAAGTACCCATGTGCCGGTTAAACGAGACGCGTCGCCACTCTTTTCGGCAGACTTCGGTTGACTGGTACAGGAGACGGCTAGAGTGCCGAGGAGGAGAAGACCCAGGATTGAGATACACCCGCGGAGGCGCTTGGCTTTTTCCATAAGACGACAGCGTGTAAAGGGATGCCCTGTAAATGGACGAGGCGATCGGGCCTAAAGGCTAATCGCCTCGTCATTTGAGTCTACATAGATATATGAGTGTGGTCCCTAATGGAGACCAACCGAATCTTAGTACCAGCCGCTGGAAGAGCTGCTCGCAGGCCAGTAACCGCCACTGCTGCTGGATGAGCCGTAGTTGTAACCACCACTGCTGCTGGATGAGCCATAGCTGCCGTAGTTGTAACCACTGCTGCTGGATGAGCCATAGCCGGCGCCGTAGTTGTAACCGCTGCTGCTACCGGAAGCAGGCATGCAGGTGTAAGCCGGTGCACAGCCGTAGGTCATGCCGCTGCTTGAAGAGCTTGCCGGCCAGTAGCCACTGCTCGAAGAGCTAGCTGGTTGGTAACCGCTGCTCGATGAACCGCTGCTGTAACCTTTGCCGTACGCGCCGCCGCCCCAGGAAGCATAGGGGGCCCAGGCATAGAAGCCCATCGCAAACGTCGCGAACATCATAACCATACCGACAACTGCAAGCGTCACTGCAAATCTTTTCATTTAAACAAATACCTCCTCATGGAATAAACGTCTCAATATTCTGTCCTCATATTCGAGAACAGTTTTTTCCTCTTGAAAGTGAGACAAGGTGTTACTCCATGCCTACCACTAACAGAAGCCGTTGTCAATGATTATTTGGTTTGCTGGCTCCCGTTATCCCAACATGTTCCCGGGCAACAAGCCCGAAAAGTCCCTTGACTCACCCCCGCTGTCTGCTAGGATTCCCCCAAATTCGGTCATTGTCAAGGAATTTTTCACATGGGACGATTTCGCGAACTGGCACACACAACGGCACCGATAAAGGCTTTTCTGGCAACCAGGCATCTAAGTGGCACAACATGTGTGTCAAAAAAAGGAGTAATAATAACCATATGCGCAGTTATAATAATTTTAGTTATATCGAAATTGTCTCTACTAGTTGTAACCGCAGGTGAAGGCCGTTTAGCCAGCCGCGATGCAGAAGATCATCGAGGAGCGCTTCTAATTACACAGGAACTGTCGGCTGCGCCATCTGGCTTTGATAGCCTACTCGACGGCTTCAAACCGGCCGCCGCCGCAACAGAGGGCAAAGTAAACACTGCTGCCGTAGACGGCACGAGGGCCTCGCTCGAGGACAGGATACGCCAGGCCGGCGAGTTCCTTGCCGCTCGCGACGTGGCCAGAGCCAGGGAAATTGTCCGGCAAGCAATGCGTGACTGCGAGACCGGTGAAGGTAACCTTCGAGACTGTTCTCAGTGGTCGGAATTCTTGCGCGGCCTCAGTTCACTCTTAGCCAAGCCGACCGAACAGAAAGTTGTCAAGAATTCCGTCGGAATGGATTTGGTCCGTATACCTGCAGGGGAATACATGATGGGTAGCCTGAAGCGGGAGATGGACTGGGCCAGATTGACTTTCAAGAAGATCTGGAGAGAGGGGCATAAGCAGTGGTTTCAGGATGAACTCCCCTTGCACCCTGTGCGAATTACCCGTCCTTTCTATATGGGTGCTACCGTCGTCACGGTCGGGCAGTTTCGGCAGTTTATTAAAGACACCAACCACAAGACCGACGCGGAAAAAGGGGACGGGGGAATGATATACAGCAAGAAGGAGGAACGTTGGGTTCCGCAAAAGAATATGAAATGGGACGCCGTACCCTGGTCCCTTGCAGATGACCAGCCTGTCGTCTTTGTTTCATGGAATGATGCTCAGGCGTTTTGCCGATGGCTGAGCCGCAAAGAAAAGCAGACCTACCGCCTCCCCACCGAGGCTGAATGGGAGATGGGCTGCCGGGGAGGTTCAGTCTGGACACGATTCCCGTGGGGAGATCGCCTGCCTGGAGAGAGAGACACCAATTTCGGCGACGGCAACCCGAAGCTCCCCGAAAGCCTCACCACCGTAAGCGACGGCTATGAAAACGTGTCGCCGGTGCGAGCCTTTCCTCCGAACGGATACGGCCTATACGACATGGCAGGAAATGTGATGCAGTGGGTGGAGGACTGGTACGACAGGAACTACTACGAGACATCTCCCCTGGAAGACCCCAAGGGACCGGGGAGTGGTACAGGTAGAATCAACAAGGGAGGGAACTGGTACTCCAGTCCTGCTGATTGCAGGTGCGCATTCCGCGGCTTTTCCGGACCGAGCATGAGTTTCTGGAACTTGGGCTTTCGAGTGGTTCTGGAGGAGAAGGAGCCCGAAAAGGGGACTCTGGCCTCCAAAACCGGCGATTCAGCGGAATCTAAGGGCAAATCATCCACGGAAAAATACTTCCCCCCGAGTGACGAGGATGGGCTTCGCCTTTTCCGCCAGGCTATGTTCGCTGCTCAGCAACAGCAGTGGGACCAAGCTATCGAGGACCTGGAGGAGGCGCAAAAAGTTTATGAAAAGCGGGAAGATTACAAATGGATAGCCAGGGTGAAAGCCACACTGGCAGGCATTTATGCGGAACGGAATAGAAAATATAAGAGCAAAGAGCTTTACACTCAAGCCCTTGCGGAATTCCGAAAAATGGGCGACGCCGCCAACTCGCGCATCATTCTTGCGCGCCTGGAGGAACTCGAAACATCGCCAGGCGTCAAGGTAGTCGAGGTAAAGAAAGGAGGGATTGCGGACAAGGCGGGCATTGTTGCGGGAGACATCATAATCGAGTACGCAGGGAAACCGGATTTCGAGTAATAGGGTTCAAGAAGCTTGTTGATGACTACTCGCGATCCGGCCAAGTAACACTGAGCGTCATAAACAATGGTGAAATCACCACCACAGTGGTCCAAGGCGGCGCTTTGGGCGTTGCCCTGGAAGATATAAAACGGCCCCCTCGGCCCGCACGGCCTGCCGAAGAAGTAAGGCCCCGAGATAGGCAGAGAGCCAGGCCGGCGAGAACCAGACGGTGATACGAAAGCGCTTTCCCAGGTAATTTATTCGGGGGACCAACCTTGTAGTTGCGAGGAGTGAAGTCCCGTGGAACGCGGGAACGCAATCTAATCGCTGGGACCGTCCCGCGCGGAACGCGGTATTGCCGGTCATCCGTCGCCCCGGACCCCGATCCCATAGGCGCTAACTTAGTGATTAGTTCCCCCCTTTTGTAAAGGGGGGTTAGGGGGGATTTTGAGCTAACCCTTTGAAAATCCCCCTAAATCCCCCTTTAAAAAAGGGGGACTTTGATGGCAGATCAGCAGTCCAAAGCGCTTACAACAGATGAAATTGCCCTTAAGTTAGCGCATATGGGACCCCGATCCGGGGTTCAGTCTGTCCCGCGTCTCGCGGGACCGCTTACGCGGGCATGACGGGTGAGCGGAGAGCCATCCCTCAGGCGTGATCCCGAATCTTTTGTATGAGTTGACTAGTTGATATTCCGCCGATATGCCTCACGAATTCCACTCTTCCTCCTCTTGCTCTGACAATAGCTTCGCCGACGACCTCCTTACCCTTCCAGTCTTCCCCTTTGACCAGGATGTCCGGACGCACCTCTTTGATGAGATTCAGCGGGGTGTCTTCCTCGAAGACCACCACATAATCCACGAAGCTCAGGGCAGATACCAGTTCCAAACGATCGGACTGAGCAACGATTGGGCGCCCGGGTCCCTTTATGCGTGCGACCGACCGGTCGGAATTGATGCCAACCACCATAACCCCCCCCAGGGTGGACGCTTGGCGCAAGATCTCGAGATGTCCCGCATGAAACAAATCAAAGCACCCGTTTGTGAAAACGATCTTCTGTCCTTGGATTCTGTGGTTGCGAAGCACCGCACCGATATCTTCCAAGGCGACTGTCTTGTTGCTCAAAGGCTTCTCCCTGAGGGCATTGATCATCTCATCGAGACTAACAGACGCGGCGCCAAAGCGTGCTACCACGAGCGACGCGGCCAAATTGGCCAGACTGATAGCGTCTTCGATAGAGAGGCCGTTTGCCACAGCGAGAGCGAGCGCTGAGATTACAGTGTCGCCCGCTCCGGTGACATCAACGATTTCCATCGGCTTCACAGGAAAATCCTGCGTCTTAGGCCGAGAGACCAGCGTGATCCCTTCTCTCCCCCGAGTGATAATCAAGGCTTCCGCGTCCGTCTGGTCCAAAAGGATTCGACCTGCCTCCACCAGTGTTTCCTGGTTGCGAATCTCGACTCCCGAGGCTAGTGAAGCTTCTCGTACGTTGGGAGTTATGTACGTGGCGCCTCGGTACCGCCTAAAATCCATCCCCTTGGGGTCTACCAATGTGGGAATGCGGTTTGACCGAGCGGACGACAGGAGGGCTTCCAGCAGAGCCGGAGTCAGAAAACCTTTGCCGTAATCGGAAATGATCGCTGCCTTGACCTGGGGCATAACCGACTTGATGTCTTGGAGAACCGCCAGTTCTATTTCAGGTGGAATATCGCCAATTCTTTCTTCATCGATGCGGACGATCTGCTGGTTTCTGGCTACCACACGGGTCTTTATCGTGGTGGGACGGGAAGCGTCGTCCTTTAACCAGAAACTCTCGACAGCCATCTCTTCACAAGTTTTCTTGAACCAATTACCGGGATTGTCCTTCCCAACCGTGGCGAATAGCGCCACTGTTCCGCCCATGGTAACCAGGTTCTTGACCACGTTCCCCGCTCCTCCAAGTCTGCGAAGGCGATCATGTGCCACCACCACAGGCACAGGCGATTCGGGGGATATGCGCTCAACCTCTCCCAAGACGTATTCGTCAACCATCACGTCTCCGGCCACCAGAATCGGTGCCGGTTTCATTGCTCTGACCAGATTCTCGTTCAATTCGTATCCTCCGCGGCCCAAGCATCCATGATCGCTAGTTTTTCCGCCTCTTCGCCTGCCCTATGAGAGCATCCGAAATAGCGAAAATAGGCTCAGCTCAAAGGGCCTCACAACTTATACCAACTTCCACAGCTAGAAAGCTACAACGAAGTATGAATATGCTTCGTTGTGGCATTCCAGCACTCCGAAAGCGAGCGAAATGCTCTAAGTTGCTTGCATGAATATGGACAACGATAAGTTTATACTTGATTTTTGGCGGTATTCTTGTTAGAGGACAGGCGCTGGTGGAACGACCGGTGCCCCACGATCTGGAGGCACCCCCCGGCATCAGGGCAAAGACACGGACTAATAATGTTTTCAGGCAGCTTTAGAACAATGATAGTCAATTCTTATTTATAGGAGGTCGCATGCCTTGCTTCGCTTCCGGGAACCTCCACACTCCCTTAGGGCCATGTGGCGGCATCATTATCGTCCCGAGCAAGAACAAGCGAGACAGGACATCACAGGCGCTCAAGCGTTTGACATCTTCTCTTAGTGGTGAACAAAGCTCACGCCGACGGTCTGATGACATCAATCCGCCGGCGCGGCTTTCCTTACCTTCGAACCTTTTAGAGTCTTGCTCAGGACTCAGTACTGCAGCCGTCTTTGCAATGGGCTACTCTCGGGATCTTAAACCTTTTCAAGGCGCCCTCCTTTCCCTCTGTGGGAAGAGGTTGATTGATTTGCATAGTTATAGTTAGTCATCGTCTGCCCATCTTGTCAAGATTCGGCGCCACCCACCCATCGGAGCGAATCGAGAAAACATGAGAACAACAAGTCAATCAGAAGAAGAGATATCCGAGCACGCTGCCCAAGAACCCAGCGGAAAGCCTGACCAGGTCACGCGGCCGGGTAGCGCTTCTCCCGGCGCGGCCAGGGGGAGCCAGCGGTTTACCGAGACTTTCAGGCGAGCAACGTCCCTGACAAGACCACTCATCGTCGGGTTATTCTTCGGGGCCCTCGGTGCGCTGGCTATCAGCCTGATATCGCATTTTGCCGTAGTTGTTCCTCTCGAAAAAAACCTCTTGTCTGCGGAAGTCCGTGGTCTGGCTACAGATATCGACGCCGCCGTCCGGATGAGGAGTTCCATTATAAGCATGGCGGCAGGCAACTCCGATTTGGACGGTTTTCTGGAAACCGGCGCTTTGGACAAGCTGTTAAGTGCGCTTCGGAATCATTTTCCGGATTTCCTCAGCGTCGAAGCCACAAACGACCGTGGGCAAATCCAGGCCATGGGCGGCGAGCTGCCTTTGCCTCAGGCAAGCCTATTTTCTAAGGATCCCCCTGAAAAGACCTCTACGCTTAATTTAGGTATCCAGCACAACAGAGGAGCCTTCCACGATGACCCGGAAAACAACTGCTTTTTCATCACGTGTAAGCATGTAGGTGCAGACGGAGGCAAATGGTTTACCAGAAGTAGGTTCTCCCGAGAGTCTGTCGCCCCGATTCTGAAATCTATTGCGACTCGAAGCGTGACCCTTGTGCCTGTCTCTGGAGTGTCCAAAGATATTCCCGAAGGTCCGATATCCCTTTCCAGGCAGGAATCGTCGGTTGTCAGGACTTTCGGTAGCTGGTGGCGCGGCCCCATTGGCGCAGAGGCGCTGCTTACCATGCCCGGTTGGCTAATACGTATGGAGAATAGCCGGACACCTTTCATTCTGTGGCGTCCGCCAATCACGGCTTCTCTACTCCTTCTCTTTTTCATTTGTGTCGCAGGCTTTATCTTCAGGCGGGCGCCTCTCAGCGGCATTTGTGGTCAAGATGCTGCGGAGGAACACGCCGGTGACCGCTTCCCGGTCCAAGATGAGAAACCAGCTACGCAGTTTGAATCCTCCAAGAAATCAGACAGTTTGTCAGAACACAGCAGTGAGAGAGTCTTCCCTTTGGAAAAGGATCATGCCTCTTTTCAGCAGGAACTTGAATCCAAAAAATCAGCCCCTGTGCAGGGATTCGGGTCTGCCGATCGGGACGACCCTCCAGTTGTGACCAAGCTCGTGCCGATACCGGGTAGCAACGCATCCGTCGACGCTACAGGCAATCTCGGGCAGAAGCCGCGCTCCGAGGACTCTAAACAAAGTGAACCTTTTCCGGAATCTCTTGAGGTATGCTGGGTAGAGCCTTGCGATCAATGTGAGACCGGCGAACCGTTGTATGGAAACAAGACAGAGGTTACCTTCCTGTCCGATGAAGAGAAGACCCCTGGCAGTGAGCGATCACACGAGAGCGGTCATCTGCTATCAATCTCTGGGTAACCCCCCCTCTTCCGGCTGACGTCCAATCCCTGTGAAATAAGCAGGCTGTGGTGTAGAATCAGGTCCAAAAAAGCATCGGGTGGTATTTTGCCAACATACCCCCAGTCGTTTCAAGCTCTTTGGGTTGCTAGCCAAGGGTTGTGTACTGTAGGAACACATCGCTCGCTGGGGGGCGAATTGACGCGACGCCAGGACTGAAATCAAGCTCGATACAAAGCCGGCGCGAAACTCGTGCCGATGCACAATGATGAACGCCATGGACAGGCCGGGTCACAATGAATAAAGTCCTCACAATTGCGGGTTCGGATTCGGGTGGGGGGTCAGGCATTCAGGCTGACCTGAAAACTATTCTTTCTCTCGGCGGATACGGCATGAGCGTCGTAACCGCCGTTACAGCCCAGAACACCTTGGGTATTCAGGGCATGGTCCCGATCTCTCCGGAATTTGTCGCTTTGCAACTTGAATCCACGCTCGGCGACATTGGAGCGGACTGCGTCAAGACGGGCATGCTGGTCAACGCGGAAATTGTGCGCGTTGTGGCCGAAAAGATCGCTAAATATCAAATTGAAAAAGTAGTGGTGGACCCGGTCCTCGCCTCCGAATGGGGGTCAGTGCTGCTGGACGAAGAGGGGCGAAAAGCAGTTGTCAAAGAATTGTTTCCCGTAGCTTATCTCCTAACCCCCAATATTCCGGAAGCTGAAATACTGACCGGTAAAACGATCACCACCGTATCCGACATGAAGAAGGCCGCGAAAAAACTTCAGAAAATGGGTCCCAAGTACGTCTTGGTAAAAGGGGGACATCTCAAAGAGATGGCTGTGGACGTGCTGCACGACGGAAGCCAGCATTACGAGTTCTCGACCGAGCGAGTGCGGACGCGTCACACTCATGGCACAGGATGTACTTTGGCGTCCGCCATAGCCACACGCCTGGCACAGGGAATCTCCCTCATGGAGTGCATAGACCAGGGAAAACGGTACCTGTACAGGGCACTCAGGTTCTCACTCAGTCTCGGAAGCGGTATCGGCCCCACGAACCATTTCGCGTCCATCACCAGAGAAATCGCACGGACCCATGCTATCGAGGAATTGGACAAGGCGCTGGAACGTCTGAAGCGTCTGAATATTGGGCATCTGATCCCCGAAGTCCAGTCAAATCTTGCCTATGCCATTCCATTTGCCGAATCCGTTGACGACGTCGCCTCTTTCCCGGGGCGCATCGTCAGGCTGGTCAATACAGTCGCCACGCTCTCCTCGGCCAGGTTCGGGGCCTCGAGACAAATACATCATCTGGTATTGGCTGCCATGGAATACGATCCGGAGCGGCGCTCAGCCATGAGCATTGCTTATTCGGATACCCTTGTGAGACGGATTCGCTCGCTGGGCTACACTGTGGCTGAATTCGATCGGAGTCGCACTCCCCCGGATCTCCAGCAGGAAGAGGGAAGCACACTGGCCTGGGGCGTTCAGGATGTAATGGAGGAACTCGGGAAAGTCCCTGACGCCATTTTTGACCGAGGCGCGGTCGGAAAGGTTCCCATGATTAGAATCTTCGGAATGGATCCCGGCTCCATAGTGAACCTTATAGCTAGGCTCTGACCTTGCGGCATCCAATTGTGGGCCCCGCCTTTGACAATTTGCCTCAAAAGATTAATATAGGCACAGAATCAGTGCAATTTCGATGCGGTTGCGCGGGCAACCGGGAAGTCTGCCGTTCTTGAAATCCCTGCGAGGCAGGGCAGGATTCATTTTTTCCATTCCTCGCTGGAAATTATTTTCTCTCGCTGAAGGACTGACTATGTCAGGTTCGCTGGTAGATCCTCACAGACGAGTTGTTGATTACCTGAGGGTATCAATTACCGATCTGTGCAATCTGAGATGTCTCTATTGCAGGCCGCCGGAGGGCGTCCAGCTAATTTCGCACGACGAGATCCTCCGATACGAGGAGATCTTGACCATCATTCGCCTTGCCAGAGACATGGGCGTTCGAAAGCTCAGAATAACCGGTGGTGAACCCCTTGTTCGGCGCGGAGTTCTGGACTTCTTATCCAGGTTGACAAGAATGGATGGGATAGAGGATGTGGGGCTCACAACAAATGGGGTGCTGCTGGCTTCCATGGCACGGGACCTCAGGTCAGCAGGACTGACACGTATTAATATCAGCCTTGATTCCATGCGCCGCGAAACGTTCAAGGAGATCACCGGCAGCGACTGCCTCGAAGCTGTTCTTGAGGGCATTAACTGCGCGCTTAGAGAAGGCTTTGATCCGGTGAAAATCAACGTAGTGCTTCTTGAGGGGATGAACGAGGCAGACATACCAACCTTCGCGCGTCTCACTCTGGACCGGCGCGTTGACGTCAGGTTCATCGAACGCATGCCTTTCGGGGCCGAACTCGGCCAGCGGTCTCCGAACTCCTTCAGCGCCGAAAAGGCCCTGGAAATGATACGTCAGGAAGTGGGCGAGCCACGTCCGGTGGATCGCGATCTTCGTGGCGGTCCCGCTGCGATGTTCAGCCTGCCCGGCGCGCTGGGCCGTATAGGGATCATAGATCCTGTGACGGGCCACTTTTGCGGCACCTGCAACCGGCTGAGGTTAACCGCCAGAGGCACATTGCGCCCCTGTCTGCTTGGCCCCCTGGAGATAGACATTAAGACCGCCCTACGACGCGGAGCCCCCCTCAAGGAGCTGGCTGAGATCATCAGACGGGCTGTGCTTGCCAAACCTATCGGCCAGCCTTCGAGTTCGGCGTGCATGCGGGACGGGATGAATCTGATCGGTGGATAGAAGCGCCGAATGGCCAATATTCCTCTCTCCTTCATAGTAGTAAACAGAAATACCGCTGATCTTCTGGTCAGATGTCTCGATCACATATTCCAGTCAGACCTCGACCCGCATCCCGAGGTGATCGTTGTGGACAATGGTTCCAGCGATGAATCTGTCTCACGTGTGAAAGAACGGTACCCGCAGGTGATGGTGATAGAGGCCGGCCGTAACCTGGGGTTTGCAGCAGCCAATAATAGAGCTGTCCAGAAGGCGAAAGGCGAATTTGTCTTGCTCGTAAACACTGATGCGCTTCTGCAAAAGGGTTGCGCACAGTCTCTCTTGAAGATCATGGAGGCCGATCCTCGCGTGGGTATGGTGGGGCCTCAGCTATTGAACGAGGACGGGAGCCTTCAGACTTCGTATGAGGCCGCTCCGACTCTTGTGACTGAAACGCTCAATCGAAGCCTCCTGAAGCGTCTCTTCCCTTCGAGGTTCCCTGGAAAGAGTCGCAGGCGGGCAGAGCCGGAAGATGTTGAAACCCTCATCGGCGCGGTGATGATGATCAGGCGACAGGCGCTGGAGGCGTTGGGAGGTTTTGACGAGGACTATTTCTTTTTCATGGAAGAGACCGATCTGGCCGTTCGGCTGCGCGGAGCCGGCTGGAAGGTCGTCCACGACCCGCTTGCTAGCGCAGTACACCTTCAGGGAGCGACGGCAAAAACGTACCACACGTCTGCGCGCATAGAGTTTTACCGTTCCCGCTACCTTTTCTTTCGCAAACACTACGGGCTTCGGACGGAGCAGCTACTAAAGGGCGTCCTGCTGGCAAACCTGACCCTGAATACACTTGTTCTCGGATTGGCTTCGTTTCTAACTTTCGGTGGGGTGGAGAGAGTCGCTGCGAAATACCGCGTCAGGGCCGCACTTTGGAAATGGCATTTGAAAGGGTGTCCCGAGGGGGTGGGGCTGCCACGAGACTAGCATCAGTAGGAGAGCAGGGAGATTGATTCAAACTCTGCCTTATCAATTTAGCGCCTGCGTGCTTTACTCGGCCCCTTGGTAGATTCCAATTCTGTACCGACTAGATAAGCCCCGGTAAAATCGGTCCCTCTGAGTATTGTACCAAATAGGTTGGCTTCCCCCAAATTGGCACCTGTGAGATTGGCATTGGTCAGATTTGTTTCGGAAAGGTCTGCGCCGGCCAGGAACGCCCAGGACCCGTTGGCCATAGTCATATTCGAATCGGAAAGATTCGCTCCCGCAAGATTCGCTTTGCAAAGGACGACCCCATGCATGTCCGCGGAGGCCAAGGTAGCCCCCGCAAGCTTGGCCCCAGTCAAATCCGTGCCAACGAGAATCGCTCTTGTTAAATTGGCACCGGAGAGCTGAGCGCCTGACAGATCAGCTCTGGGGAGGTTCACTCCGGCCAAATCAGCGTGAGACATGTCAATTCCCCAGGAGACGGCCGATTCGACCAGCGCTCCGAGGGAGGGCGCCGGCGCGCTGTAAATGACCTCGCTGGAAAATCGGTGCCGGATCTGCAACTGCGCTTGGTGAGGCGGCAGCCTTTCGGACAATTCGGTGCGGCTGATCAAGCCATCGGCGACCATGGTCCTGAGCAAACTCTGAAGCTCCCCTGCGGTGATCCTATATTCCTTCAGCAGCGCTTCACGATCCAGCCCTGACCTGATACTAGCCAAAGCCTGCGCGGGATCGATGTGGGGTGGAGCAACATAAGCTACGGAGTCTCTGGACAGACTTTCGTCTACCAATACCGAATTCTCACCTATAGATCTTCTCTGAGAAAGTTGCGCCTCACTTATCAGACCAGCGGCGGTCAGTTTCTTGAACAGACTTTGCAGTCCTTTGACCGAAAGGTTGTACTTCTTCATCAACGCTGCGTCATCGATCCCCGACTTCAGAGAGGTCAGTGCTTCAGCCGCGTCTATTCTGGGCTTGGCGCCTGTCGTGGGAGGCAATTCAACCGATTCCATATCTACAATCACAGAGGGGTGGGACAAGGGAAGACGCTGCTCCAACTCCGAAGGCCTAAGTATGCCGGCGGCTAGCAACTGAGAAAAAAGGCTTTGCAGACCCTTGTGGTTAACATTGAACTCTTGCATAAGTGCGGCATCGTCCATACCGGACCTGATGCATCTCACCGCGTCGATGGCTTTGATCGTGATTTCCCGATTCGACATAGTGCCTCACAACTCGGTCTAGTAGCACATCACAGGATACCGTGGTGGTCAAATGAAAATTCGTGACTCAAGCGGGCGCAAGACGCTCTGCGCGTCTCACGAATGGTCCGCACGTGAATCCTCTTTGATGATGGCCTCTCTCATAGCCGCGTACTTTACCAGGGCCGCTAATGCTTTTATTGCCCTTTCCGGGCTGGGGAGCACGGGTACACCGCTGTCCTGGAGTTCCCGGACAAAAGGCTCGTCCCGAGTGCAAAACGAAGCCCCGACGACGGGTTTCCCGTGACGGGCAGACAACTTGGCAACAACTGCGCACTGACCATCGATAAAGTCTTCCGCCATCGCAGCCGCCTTACCGGCCTTCGCTCCCATGGCCTGGAAGGCTGTGGACACGCGCTGGATCGGTATCAGTAAATACATGAACAAATTGTGCACATTCGGGTCCTGCAAAAGGATTCGCGGCATGGCTTCCGTGTAGTCGCTGGGGTTGCGATTGAACGTAAGGTCAATCGGATTTCCTATGCTAGCCGTATGAGGAACCAGCGCGCTCAGCCCCTCGCTGGTCGCGGCCGACAACTCCGCTAACTTCAGACCGTTCCGTTCAGCGGTGTCAGCCGCCGCAGCGCCGGGCCCACCTGAATGAGTGAGCACTGCAAGCCCGTTCCCCGTCGGCAGCGGTTGACTCCCGAGGACGCAGCACATGTCAAAAAGCTCCTCCACGGACTCCACGCGAATAATGCCGCACTGCCTGAAAATGCCATCGTAAAGGGGATCCGGTCCCGCGAGTGCCCCGGTGTGCGAGAGAGCTGCCCGCTTTCCCGATTCAGAAACCTCCAATGTAATAGGCCACAATAGGTTTGCGTTTTGACACTTCCCGTGCCACTCGAAAAAAGTCCCGGCCGCGCCTCACTCCTTCTATATAGAGTGCGATGACCTTAGTATGGGGGCATTGCCCGAGGTATTCCAGACAATCGGTAATGTCCGTCATCGCCTCGTTGCCCACGCTGAAACCCTGGCTGAAACCGAGCCCGAACTTCTCCAGATGCACAAAGACTTGTGTGATGAAACTTCCGCTTTGGGAGGCCATGCCGATGAAGCCGGGTGTTGCCTCATAGGGGAAGAACGTAGTATTGAGTTTCGCGTATGGATTGACCACTCCAATGCAATTGGGTCCTATGAAGTGAATGCCGTACTTGCGAGCGATCTCGACAATGCGATTCTGAAGCTCTTTCCCATCAGAGCCCTTCTCCCCGAACCCCGCTGAAACTATGATGGCCCTTGTAACGCCTGACTTGCCGCATTCTTCCAGAATTTCCGGCACGACTTTTGTCGGGAGAACGAGGATCGCGAGATCAACAGGCCCAGGCACGTCTTTGAGATGATGATATGCTTTTAGGCCCAAAATCTCTTGTTCCCGCGGGTGCATAGGGTATACCGGCCCTTCAAATCCGAGGGCAAGCATTTGAGACAACTGGACGCTCCCCATCCCCATCGGATTGCCGGAAGCTCCCCAAAAAGCCACGCTTGCCGGATGCATAATTCGATAAAGCGGGCTCTGTTCAAATCCATCCATACATCATACCTCCGAGAGACTTGTTTCCCTCCCTTGACTCAACGCCGCAGCTCAGCTCTTCCGGTTCGATTCGGGCTGCCTATTGACCGTCTCCGCCCCTCAAGTCCGGCAAGAACAAACTCAGAAGAAACATGACCAGCCACCAGACCGCATATCCAACCATGACGGCAACCATCAGCACCGGCGCCAGGGCGATCGACACGAAGACGAGCAGTTCGTTGCCCGTATAATATCCGCCGAAAATGAGTAACGCCATTGCCGCAACGAACGCGATCACTGTGGTGATCGCTCCCACAGCAAGAGCTATGATCTGTCTGCCGGTCATGTTTGCCATGTTATCATTGATTGAACGATAAATGTAATGCGCAGCGGACTCGTGCACACTCTTTTTCTACTTCCGAGCAGGTTGCAATTGTTGATACCGGTGAATCTTTCCGGTCCCGGCCCGCATCTCAGTTGTCAGGACTTATGGTACCTGAATTCGGAAAAATGAGCGTTCGTGATTAGTTGTCCACAAATGCGGGAGGCAAAAATGATCAGATTCTTACTTTTGACAGTGGCCGCGTTGATTCCGGCCGTGGCCTGCGCGGAACTTCAGAGCGGGCCAATTGACTACAAGAGCCAGGATACTGTTATGGAAGGGTACGTCGCCTTCAACAAGAGCGTACAGGGGAAACGGCCCGGAGTATTGCTGGTGCCCGACTGGATGGGAGTTGCCGAACATTATAATAAGATTGCAGACAAACTGGCGGACTTGGGTTACGTGGCCTTTGTTGCAGACATCTACGGAAAGGGTGTGCGGCCCAAGAATGCGGAGGAAGCCGCCGCGCTGGCAACCAAATACAAATCGGATCGCGGCCTCATGCGCCAAAGGGTTCTGGCCGCGCTCGATGAGCTGAAGAAGAATCCAAATGTTGATGAAAAGCGTATAGCGGCCACTGGATACTGTTTCGGAGGAACAGCCGTGCTGGAATTGGCGCGCAGCGGTGCACCAGTGCTTGGGGTAGTGACTTTCCACGGCGGTCTGGACGCGCCTAAGCCCGAAGATGCGGAAGAACATCAAGGGAAAGGTGCTGGTTCTTCACGGAGCGGATGATCCCTACGTACCTCCCGAGCAGGTGGCTGCATTTATGGACGAGATGCGTAAAGGCGGTGTGGACTGGCAGATGGTTTTCTATGCGGACGCTGTGCATTCCTTCACCAAACCCGCGGCCGGTACGGACAAATCAAAGGGTAATGCCTACAACGAAAAGGCCGACAAGCGTTCCTGGGAGGCGATGAAGTCCTTCTTCAAAGAGATTTTTTGAGGAGGGACCGAGCAAATATTCGCCGGAGCGCTAACGCCTGCGGAACAGGCCGGCTTTTCAGCCCAGGGAGACGAACCATGAAAAAATCGTCAGTAATCATGGCGTTGGTGGTTTTCTTCGCCTCAGCTCTTGCGGCCGTTGGCTCGCAAGCGGAGAAACAGGAAGCGTCCGAAGTTCAATGGCTCACTGACATGGGGACCGCGCTCAAGAGAGCGAAATCGGAGAACAAGCCCATATTCCTTGACTTCTTCAATCCCAACTGAATTGGTTGCAAGAAAATGGATGCAGTTACGTATCCAAACAAAGAAGTCATCGAATTTATCAACGCCAACATGATCGCTGTACGGTTGCGGAACGATCAAAAACCTCTGGCAGACCAATTCAAGGTCAAGTGGACTCCGGCTCTGATAACTTTGGATGTGGACGGCACCGAACGACATCGCACAGTGGGCTTTCTGCCGCCTGAAGAACTGATACCTTCCCTGATGTTGGGAATAGGAAAGGCTCATCTAGAACGCGGAGAATTCCCTCAAGCGATTCCCCGGTTTGAAAACCTGTCTTCTCAATATCCTAAGAGCGGCTCTGCACCCGAGGCAGTTTTCTTTTTGGGGGTAGCGCGGTTCCAGAGCACGCATGACCCGAAATTTCTGAAGAAAGCCTACGACCAATTGGCCGCTCAGTACCCTCAGAGCGAGTGGACGACAAGGGCCTCGCCTTACAGTGCGATCAAGTGATTGCCGGGCTACTATCACAGGCCCCTCTGGGGCCGCCAGTGCTACAGCAGAGAGCTTAATCTAACGCCTATGCTGGAACGACCCCCCCATTTTTGCAAAAATAGGGTTCCCGGACCATTTCCGCAAAACTCCTCTATGACCTGCAAGAAAGATCTTGACATTCTACAACTACACTATATGCTGTAATAGTGAAACGCTAGCCGAACGGACAAAGCATGTCGTGTGACACCCCAAAAGATTGCTGCTCAGCAAAGCCAAACATTGAGACCAGGCAGTTACTCTCTCCCGGAGAGTCCACCGAATTGGAAGCGCTTTTCAAAGTCCTGGGGAACCAGACCCGTCTGCGGATGCTTCACGCCCTGACGAGGGCCCGTGAGATGTGTGTTACGGATCTCGCGGACGCGCTCGAAATGAAGCCGCAGGCCATATCCAACCAGCTTCAACGGCTGGTCGACAAGGGTATGGTGGCTTCGCGGCGCAACGGGAACAACATCTTCTACAGGATCGTGGACCCCTGCGTCGTAAGCTTGCTTGACAGCGGACTGTGCCTGATGGAAGACGCGAAGGAAAGAGCCGGATCAAGTCTACCGATTTCTCCTACCCAAAATCTTCACGCAGAATAAATAAGGTAGTTTCAGATGAGCCAAACAAGCAATTGCTGTACGCCGGTCGATGACAATGAATCTTATCGTGAACCAGCCGGAGGAACCGCGGCCGCGACAAGTTGTTGACCACCCCCTGAAAAGGCTCAGGTGAGCCTGCCCAAACTTGATCAGCCGTTCGTAGTTGGATCCGTTGCAACCCCTGCCGGGACTGTACCTCAGGTTTCCGCGGAACTCACGACCGCGGATTCGTGGGGAACCGTCAAAGTCCGCTGGGGCATCGGGCGAATGAACTACAAGGTTGATGCCGGCTTATATGCCCTGGGCCGGCCGGATGACAAATCCTCGGTGCTCGTGACCGCCAATTATAAGCTGAGCTTCGACACTCTCAGATCGGCACTGAAAGGACGGAATCTGTGGATCTTGGCCCTGGATACGGATGGAGTTAACGTCTGGTGCGCCGCGGGCAAGGGCACCTTTTCCACTGATGAGCTTGTGCGCCGGATCGAGTCCAGCGGCCTGGAAAAGGTGGTGTCTCACCGCCGTGTGATTGTGCCTCAACTTGGCGCGCCCGGCGTGGCCGCGCATGAGGTCAAGAGACTTTCCGGCTTCAAGGTGACCTATGGGCCTGTTCGATCACAGGACTTGCCGGCTTTCATTGATGCGGGCTTCAAAGCGACCTCGGAGATGCGCGAAAAGACATTCTCTACCTGGGAAAGGCTGGTATTGGTTCCGGTTGAGTTAGTTCCGGCTTTGAAGGCGGCAATTATCGTCATTCCCGTTTTTGCCTTTTTGGCGGGCCTGGGAGGATCGAGCGGCTACTGGAACAATCTCATGAACCACGGTCTTTTTGCCGCGGCGGCTTTGTTGAGCGGAGTTTTGGCCGGAACGGTCCTGACGCCTATCCTCTTGCCTTGGCTTCCCGGGAGAGCTTTTTCCTTGAAGGGAATGGTATTGGGCTTGTTAGTGGCCCTGGCTCTGGTATTTGCCTGGGACACACATCCGATGCGAGCGTTCACGTCACCCGAGAATCTGGCATGGCTTCTCATTGTTCCGGCATTGGTCGGCTATTTTGCTATGAACTTCACTGGGGCATCCACTTATACTTCGCTTTCCGGAGTGAAGAAGGAGATGCGGTGGGCGGTCCCGGTCCAAATAGCGGCTGCATCCACGGGGTTGCTTCTCTGGTCCTGGTCTCTCTTCATTGCTTAAGGAAATTGAATCATGACACGACTGGTCTATCTGAAGGATGTAGTAACCCTGAGCCTTGACTCTGAAAAGTGTTTTGGTTGCGGGATGTGCCTGGAAGTTTGTCCGCACAAGGTCTTGGCGAGGGATAACGGCAAAGTGCGCATTGAAGACCGGGATGCCTGCATGGAATGCGGAGCCTGTGCAAAAAATTGTCCGGCAGAAGCCCTGAAGGTAAGCGTCGGTGTGGGATGCGCTGCTGCGGTCATAAATGCTGCTCTGGGCCGGACGAGTTCCTCTTGCTGCTGTGTAATAGAGCCCCAGGGATCGGCTGGAGAAACCAAATCGACCTCGACTCGAAATTCGAGTTGCTGTTAAAGCCTAGATGGGCAACGACACGTGGTTCAAGAGGATTCGTACCAACTCTCATAGCTAGAAAGCTACAGCGACGGATGAAAATGCTTGAAACATTGGTGCCAAGGGCTTTTGCATAGATTCGGTAAACCTGTCGCGTAGCTGTTCGTGAGGTTCATTTGCTGGTCAGCGCTCCTTTCGATCTGAGTTCTTCCTTGATGCGTTCTGCCAAAAAGACTTTCAGTAACGACTGGTACGGAACATCTCTCTTATTTGCCAGTATTTTCAAATCTTCGAGCATAGACTCAGGCAGCCTGATCGAAATTGTCTTAGTGGATGGCTTCAAGTTGGGAAACGATAACCGCTTTGCTTTTCCCCAATCAAGATAATCAGTTGAGTCCTGGTTTGACCAGAATTCCCGTTCCTGATCTTCACTTTCAAACTTCGGAATCTTCTTTTTCATCGTATATCCTTCTCTCTGTGCGACTCATATCTCGGGCTGAGATCACACGGATCAGGCTGCCTCGGATTGTGAATACCACGAAAAGCTTCCTCTCCCTATCGGATTGGCCCAACGCGTAGTATCGCACTTCTTCCTGTGAATGCTTTTGATCCTCTGCAACGGCAAGCGGACGATTGAAAAAGACCTCCTCACACTCGGACCGAGACACTCTGTGGGTGGTCCAATTCTTTTCAGAATTACCCTCGTCCCATTCAAATCCGTTGAGCGTGGATAGTTGCTTGAAATCCACAGTGCCTCAAGTTTCTCCCTTGGCTGTCTCTTATTTATGTATATAACCATCACATACAAAGTCAAGGGTTACTGCGTGGTGACGAGGAGGCTGACGCCTCGGCTGGTGGCCGAGAGCAATGCGAATGTTCCTATCGAGCCGTTGGTCATCGCATCCAAGGACTCACTCAATTTAGCAGGGCTTGCGCCCCTGCGCACAAAAAAATAAGTATAGCGTCCTCGGAATTCCAATTCGCGAGGAGAACAGCCACTCCCCTGCCTCCGCCGGTGACTGGCATCACCGGGAGGCCTGGGCTTGAGTCGGAGTCACTAGAGTTTAGTGCGCAGGCCCTTTCCGGCCAGAGGATTGTACAGCTTCATTATTGCCACTTTCATGACATCCAAGGTCTTCATGTCCGCGACCATTCCGAACAAAACCTTTTCCGGGTCTTCAGGCAGCACGCACGCATTCGAAGAATCGAACTGAAGGTCGGGAAAGCTCTTGACGAGTTTCTTATGCTCCTTGACCGTCATGGGGACCTGGATTGTCTTCTTCCCTCCCAGATCCTGGATTTGATTGCTCAGGCCGGCTTCTGCAAGCCTTTTGTGCCTCTCGTCGTCCACCATCATGTTCACGTAGAAATCTGCCATTGGAAGTCCTCCTATCATGGATTATGACCTGATGCAGGCTGAGAATGGCTCCCCTTCCGCTGAGAAGCCGTTGCTGCATGCTCCCCCGCCACACGCGGCCCGACGGAGCGAAAACCGTCGTGCGGTTGATGGAAAGGCGGTTATTAGTAGCCTTGAGCGTAACTGTACTCACAGCCGCGGTCAAGCACAATTTTGCAGGTGGTGTATCCATTCAGTCCCTCGGGGTGAGGGTTGTCATTGCAAGGGCTGAAACGAAGAAGCAATCTCCATCCATGAGGGTAGGCCGCGGCCTGTCGCCTCGGCGTACAGAGTCTCGGGCGCAACATCGACTTCATTTCCCCATGTCAAAATGCCTAGCTCATCATTCACCGAGAAACCACGGAAGAACTCCATATCCTTGAAGCGTTCGAACACGCCCCCCTTATCCAGATACTTCGAGAAATCGACTACGCCCCGCTTTCCGTCATTGAATTCCAACTCGATTCGGTAGCCACCCTTGTATACGGCAGCAACGACATCATGGATCATGATCTTTCTCCTCTTAGCGGACTGCCGCATTCTGCTTGCGCTTCATTATTTTCAGCTTTGCAAACAGTTCGTCCGCGGCCTTAACCTGCGATTCCTCATCCATCGGGATCCAAACAGCCACCATTGTGCTATTCAGGAAGGTTCTCATATTCTCTGAATATTCCGCATCCGGGGCAGTGCGAATTGAACACAATGAAAGTCCTATTCCCAAATCGCTTTATTTGATGTTTCGTTTTGTCATCAATGAGCTTCTCTAAGACCTTTCTCTCTCTGTCATAATCCCTTATCGTAGGATAATTTCCGGTTTCACAGAAACTTTCGCCACCCGAGACTTCACTTTTGGAGCATTCATCTTCAAAGCGTTTGATGGATTTCCGTGAAAAGAACTGTATTTCTTGCAGTGTAGGAGAAGCTGAATCACTTTTTGTGGTCCTGAAATTAAAACTCACAAACGAGCCTCTTCGATTCAATTCATCACTTTTTCGGATAGAGTAATCCTTTGGCAAAACTAGGGAAACACCAGCTTCCTTCAGGGTCACTGTGGGTACAAAGCCATTTGCGCTGGTCCCTCCAGGAAACATTACCGCCAAAAACAATCGAGAAACCAATCGCACGTTTATGAAGAAGCTTCATGTGCTCTCCTTTCGTCTCGCGGACTAGAATAATCCGGCCTGTCAGTGCAGCATGCTCTATACCATCCAAGTGTCATACTTCTCAGCTAACGTCGTCATTAATTCTTTGTTGGCAAACTCTGCGGAACTTAAAGTCGCCAGTTCCGCCAGGTATTTGTCAAAGCCGCCTGGGCTGAAAATCGTGAGAAGCTTTCCGCCGTTCCGGCACTTCACATCATGCCGGATCATCGGTGGAACGTTTATCGTCATCCCGGATGTGGCTCTCACGGTTTCGTCTTCAAATTTGAACTCGATTTCGCCATCCAATATGTAGAAGATTTCCGTCATCTCTTTGTGGTAGTGGCGTGGCAAGTAAAAGCCGGGTTTCAATGTGTCTTCAACTAGGGTTACACGACCATTAGTCAAAGCTGCAGCGGTTTTGACAAAAATGTGATCGTTAGACCAATCATAGTCTTGGCCCTTACCCCAGCCGATGATTTCCTGCTTCATGTGCATCTCTCTATTTCACATGTTGAGCCCTCTTATCTGTTGGCCGATGAGAGAGCAATCGTAGTCACGATAAAGAAGTCACGTTTCTTCCGTTCATCGAGCGCAGCACATAGTGGAGCCGCTAGTCAAAGACTATCGGTCCGCAGTCCCTTACCCCATGGTTCGACTTATTGAGTAGTTGGTGGTCGTCTTCCGAACGAGGCGTCGCAGCCATCGATAGTCCGAAACTACGTCTCTTCTGCTATTTACTAGCTCCCAAAGGGAGCTGCGAATGCGCACCGCCTGATGTCCGAGACCCTTAAGAAAGCTGACTGTTTTGGGCGAAATCCCCATATCAGCTACGAATTTCATCACGAGGCCAGTTCAACAGGATGCACGGTTTCTTCAGCCAGCCATGCAGCAAATCGAAGTGCTTGGCGAATGTCCTTGGGCTCCAAATAAGGATAGGCTTCGATGATCTCGTCCACGCTCATCCCATTGGCCACCAAATTTACAACGAGGGATACGGTGACACGCAAGCCGCGAATGCAGGCCTTGCCGCCCATTACACGTTGGTCAAAGGTAATACGCTCGAATTCAATCATTGGAAGCCTCCGCCATTTGTGGCTGCAATCGCAGATATAATAGCATATTCCTCAAGGGGTGAGGAACCCTGATTGAGAAACCCTTGCCCAGCAATGACCCGGTTTCGCCTGAGAATTTTCTCTGCGGAACTGGAACGCGGCAGGCAATCTTCTGTTTCTGACACAATGAGCGAAACTGTAGATTGCTTTGCTGCGCTCGCAATTGACAATCTCTACCCGTGAGACTGAACCGTTACTCGGGGACCACTCTTCTACCGGCAAGCAAAATGAGGTAATATTACCGAATAATGCTAGGGCCTCAGCGTTCACGAATAATGTGATGATAATACTTCTTGTCTCGCTGATCGTCCACGGGCCTTCCCGGCTTTTCTTGTTTCCATAGCATTGACTCCACCCGGCTCAAGGAGCTTGACAGCTTACATGATGAATAGCATTGCGCCTTCGAAACTCGTCGGTCCGCTTAACGGATTGAAACGACTGCTGCCCAGCGTGCAAAAGCCGGCGCGATATCTTGGTCACGAAATAAACGCGGTCCACAAGGACCCGTCCAAGGTCAAAGTTCACGTCGGGCTGGCATTCCCCGATGTTTACGAAGTGGGCATGTCCCACCTCGGTTTGAAGATCCTCTATTCTATAATAAATGCGCAGCCCGATTTTTATGCTGAGCGCGTGTTTTCTCCGTGGACCGACATGGAAGCGGTGATGAGGGAGAACCACACTCCTTTGTCAACGCTGGAGACGGGCACGCCGCTGTCCGAGTTGGATCTGCTGGGCTTTTCTCTTCAGTACGAACTTTGTGCCACAAACGTCCTCCAGATGCTCGATCTCTCCCATATTCCCCTGAATTCCGCGGACCGGCGGCCTCAAGACCCGTTCGTGATTGGAGGCGGACCAGGCGCGTTCAATCCTATTCCCCTGGCTCCCTTTTTTGACGCTTTTGCTATCGGAGATGGGGAGGAAGTCATCCTGGAACTGGTTGCCACACAGGCTCGGTGGAAAGAGGAGGGAGGATCGAGGGAAGACCTCCTTAACGAGTGGAAAAAGATCCCCGGAGTGTTCGTCCCTTCCCTTCACTCGCCAGGCGAAACTGTCTGTAGGCGCATTACGGCTGATCTTGACGAGACAAACTTTCCGTCTCGACTTGTGGTGCCCTTCTGCGAGACCGTCCACGACCGAATCGGCATTGAGATCGCTCGCGGGTGCACCCGTGGCTGCCGCTTTTGTCAGGCCGGCATGCTGTATCGGCCTGTCCGGGAAAGGCAAGCGAAGACCATACTGGAACTTCCGCGAAACAACATCGCGGGCACCGGCTGGGAAGAGGTCAGCCTGTTGTCTCTATCTGCCGGCGACTACTCGGCTATAGGCCACCTGATCAGACAAATGTGTGAGGATTTCGGCCCGGACATGGTGGCTCTTTCTCTTCCATCGCTGAGGACAGACACTTTCGACGGGGAAATTGCCGAACAGATCCGCAAGGTCCGCAAAACCGGCTTCACATTGGCTCCGGAGGCTGGAACCGACAGGCTTCGGCGGATAATCAACAAGGGAAACAGCGAAGAGGACTTGGAACGGGCCGTCACTATAGCGTTTGAACGGGGTTGGCAGTCGGTGAAGCTCTATTTTATGTTGGGTCTTCCCCACGAATCAGATGAAGACCTGGACGGGATTATAGGGTTGATTCGAAAGGCCCCGAAGTGGGCACGAGGCGGGAAGATCACAGCGTCGATATCAACCTTCGTTCCCAAGCCGCACACCCCGTTCCAGTGGGCAGGTCAGCTTTCTATCGAGGAAACGATTCGTCGTCAGAACTATATCAGGCGTTACTTTCAGAAGGGTAGGGCGCGGGTCAAGTTTCACAACCCCCAGGCCACCTTTCTGGAGGGGGTCTTGGCCAGAGGAGACGAGCGTCTTTCCGAGGTTGTTGAAAGGGCTTTTAACAAAGGGGCAAGATTTGACGGCTGGAATGAGCATCTGAAGTTCGGTCTCTGGATGGAGGCTTTTCAGGAAGCGGGAATAGACCCTGAAAGATACCTCGAGCCCAGAACGGTGGGAGGCACACTCCCCTGGGATTTCATCGATACCGGAGTTCGTCCCGAATATTTCGAGGAGGAGTGGAATAAGGCCGTGGCAGAGGACCCGACTCCGGACTGTCGCTTCGGCGAATGTGCGGGGTGCGGAGTATGCGATTTTGAGAAGATCCGGCACAAAATAGCCGACTCGGCCTGCCTCGATTCCAGGACGGTCTTATCATCAAATTCTCCGGCAACGGAACCAGTGAGGCGCCGATTTCGTCTGCGCTATGCAAAAAAGGGCCGAATGAGATTTATCGGCCACCAGGACATCATCAGACTTTTCCAAAGGGCTTTCCGCAGAGGAGAAATGAGGCTCGATTATTCCAACGGGTTCCATCCACACCCCAGATTGAGGTTTTCACCTCCCCTTGCGCTTGGCCTGGAAAGCATGGCGGAATACGTGGATTTCGATCTGGTCAATTCCATTCTGACAGTAGCGGACATCTCGGAAACTCTGAAAGCAAGCCTCCCGGACGGGATAGACCCTTTGGCGCTTGACGAAATATCGTTGAATGATCCACCGGTTTCTGCTAAAATCCAACAGGTTACATACGAAATTACATTTTGGGACTTGGTATCACCAGAGGAAACGTTGCGTCGCCTTGAACAGTTTAAGGATTCGCTCACCTTCGAGATCGTCACGGAACACAAGGGCAAATCCAGGAGTCGCAATTTGAAAGAATGGGTTGAAGATTTGGATTATGCCGACGGCAAATTGAAAATGACGCTGCGAAGCGGAGCTTCGGGATCGGTGCATCCCGTGGCTGCGATGGCCGCGGTCTTGGGCTTGAGCAAGGATGCGATCAGGAATCAGAAGATTGTCAAAACGTCCGTCAAGTTGGGCACGTCTGTAGAATAGCGATAAGAGGCTCCACCATGGCCAGTGAGATCGTGATGAACATCACGGAGCGGGAAACCCGCTTGGCCCTCATCGAAAACGGTCAGGTCGCAGAAATTCATCTGGAGCGTACAGGTGAACGGGGAATTGTCGGGAACATCTACAAAGGACGTGTAATCAAGGTATTGCCCGGAATGCAGGCTGCCTTTGTGGATATAGGTCTGCCTCGGGCTGCTTTCCTTTACGTGGGAGACATTTACCATCACGTCCAAGACCTGCATTTCATGGTGAATGAAGAAGAGACAGAAGAGTCGGAGGAAGTGGGGGATTCTATCCCCGAAGGCATTCCCGAGCGGCTTCCGCCGTTCACGCCTATCGAGGACCTCCTGCAGGAAGGGGAGGACATGCTGGTCCAGATTTCCAAGGAACCCCTTGGAAGCAAGGGCGCACGCATAACCTCGCACATATCCATACCCGGGCGTCATCTCGTGTTCATGCCCACGGTGGACCACATCGGAATTTCGCGCAGGATAGAGGACGAGGCTGAGCGCGAAAGGCTCAAGGACATCATTGCGAGCATCAAACCCCCGTCATGCGGAATCATAGTGAGAACGGTAAGCGAGCATGAGAATCTGGAAAAATTGGAAGCCGATCTCACTTTTCTCCATGGGACCTGGCAACGCATCCTGGAGAAAGAGAAGAAGGTCCCGGCCCCGTCTTTGATATACGAGGACCTTGACCTTTGTCTGCGAGGAGTGCGGGATCTGTTCACGGAACAGGTGTCTCGCCTCGTCGTGGATTCCGAAGAACACTACCAGCGCATCGTCGACTTTATGAAAACGTTTATGCCTTCCCTCAAGCCCTGCGTTGAAGTGTACGAAGGGGAAGAGCCTATCTTTGATTTCTTCGGCCTTGAGATGGAGCTTAATAAAGCTCTCGGCAGAAAGGTTTGGCTTAAGTCAGGGGGTTACATCAATATCGACTTCACTGAGGCCCTGGTGGCAATTGATGTAAACACAGGCAGATACGTGGGGAAGCGAAATCTGCAGGAAACTATTCTCAAAACCAACCTGGAAGCGGTCAAAGAAATAGCATATCAACTGCGCCTGAGAAACATAGGCGGGATTATCATAGTTGATTTCATCGACATGGACAGGGCAGTGGACCGGGAGAAGGTGTCTAATGCATTGCAGGAAGCGCTGAGGAGGGACAAACAAAAGACCAATATACTCAAGATTTCCGAGCTGGGTCTCGTGCAGATGACCCGAAAACGAACCCGAGAAAGCCTCACCAGGACACTCTGCGAACCGTGCCCCTATTGTGAAGGCAAAGGCTTCATCAAGTCCCAGACCACCGTCTGCTACGAGATCCTGCGCGCCATTTCCAGGGGGATTACGGATGAATACTCAGCTTGCGTCCGCGTCACTGCGCATCCCGAAGTGGTGAAGCTCCTCTTTGAGCAGGAAAGCGACCAGCTTGAAGCGATTCAGCGGCAGTATGAGACGAAGATCCAACTCAATCCCGACCCCAACCTGTATCAGGAACAATACGAAATTGTAAATTGCTGATCTGTCCTCTCCCGCCTGCACATTGGCATGGAACTGGATTCTATGAGAGAGACATTACGTTGAGACGACGAAGCAAGAATCAAGTTAATTGGTGGATGGGGCACGTCCGATCTGTGGACGTGGGTAGCAAGACTCCGGCTCGTGCCCTATTGGGAAAGAGGGGCTGCAAAATCAGATCGAATCGAAGTGATCATTGATCCGGGCCCGTCCTTCGGCGCGGGAGACCACCCTACCACCATCATGGCCTTGGAACTGCTGGAAGTCGCGACGAGCATGGCCGAGGAGACCGGTCCGTCTCCTACCATGCTGGATGTGGGCACAGGCACCGGAGTTCTTGCCATCGCAGGAAAGGCGCTAGGCGCAGGGTTCACAGTGGGCCTTGACGTTGATCCCGCGGCGGTCTTCATTGCCCGCCGCAACCTTGCGCTGAACAAGGGCTCCAATCCGGCCCCAGTAGGGGCGCGCCCTTCCACTCAGATGGTCGTGGGCGGTCCGGAGTCCATCAAGGGAGTTTTCGATATAGTTGCGGCAAACTTAGCCGCTCCGACGCTGTTGAAACTCCGTGACAGCCTCGTGGCCGCGACGGGATCGTTTCTGATTCTATCCGGTATTGCGGACGCGATGGCCGAAGAGGTTGTCCGAAGCTACAGTTCGGCAGGCTGTTTCACGATCATGAGCAGGCGACGTGAGGAGTGGAACGCAGCGTTGATGCAAAAGAGGAGTTTCGGTGAGTAGGTGGAGGAAATAATACACACTGAGCCTGGCTTGGATCAAGCGAGCCGGCAAAATAAAAATCGAGAATGGAGGGAGCTTGTGGCCCCCTCCTTCCTCGATTAACGTTTCAAATCACAATACTCGAATTCAGAGCAAAGGCAGCTGGCTAGTCTTCTTCCGTGTGCTGCTTACCCATGCCCTTGAGCCCGATCAGGGTCGTGCTGCCGCTGGACCAATATTCCAGAGTGCCCTCCTGGACCATCTTGTTGACCATGTTCTTCACTTCCCTGGCTTTCATATCGGGAACAATCGCGTAGAAGTCCTTCAGATAGAACTTCGACTTGGCTTTGGATTTCCCTTGCAGGGTTTCCAATATCAGCTTTTTGGCTTCTCGTCGGTCATGGAAAAACTCCTCCTGACCAGTTCTTAGAACTTGAACTGGGTCGACTGCCGCCACGTGGTGTAGGCAAACCGATAATCGTCGATCAGGTGATGGGTAAAGGGGATGTTGCGTCTTCTCGAAGAATCTCTCCCAACCGATTCTTTCTGCCCAGTCACCGAGGCGCTCATATTTGCGAGCGTCTTTCGCGTAGACGTCGACGATGTTCTTGACCGCCTTGACCGTCTGCGGCCATCGAGGCGGCTCATTGGGAATGAACGGAATGACAACCTTGGAGAACTTCGGCTTGCTTATCCTGTTGGACAGCTTGCCGCCCACCAGGATGGCGATTCCGCTTCCGACTTCGTCCGCCAAGCGGCATGGCCGCACACATGGTGTAGCAGTTGCCGCAGAACATGCATCGTTCGCGTTGACTTCAAGGGACTCTTGAGGCCGGTCTCGGTCTTCGCGGGCTTGATGGCCGCGGTAGGGCAGGCCGCGATGGCGAGCGGAAGTTCGCACAGCTTGTCGATCCACTGACTGTCGACCATAGGCGGTTTGCGGTGAATTCCCAGGATGGCGATGTCGGAGCAGTGAACTGCGCCGCACATGTTCAGGCAGCAGGCCAGAGAGACCCTGACAGGGGCCGGCAGTCTCATCTGCCCGAACTCATCATAAATGCCGTCCATGACGGCCTTGACCACGCCGGAGGCGTCGATGGCCGGGGTGTGGCAGTGAGCCCAACCCTGGGTATGAACGATATTGGTAACACCGGCGCCGGTTCCGCCGATGGGGAACTTGTTTGAACCCGCCGGCGAATTTCCTGCTTTTCAGATCATCGATCAGCGGCTTCACTTTGCTCTTGTCGTCCACCATGAACTCGATGTTGTTTCTGGTGGTGAAGCGCAGGTAGCCGTCGCAGTGCTTGTCGGCGATGTCGCAGATCTCGCGGATATGCTCGACGCTCATCAGACGGCACGCCGCCCACGCGAACGGAGTAGACTTCTCACCGGTCTCGGCGACGTGAACCAGCACGCCGGGTTCCAGGATCTCATGGTACATCCATTTTCCGAAATTTTTCTTGATGACGGGCGGCAGAAACTCCTTGTAATATCTGGGACCAATATCAGTAATTCTATCCTTCAGCGGATCTGTTGGGATCGTAAGGCATGTTTGTAACCTCCTTATCTCTGGTGTTTCTTTCGGAAAGTCTTCGATGTCACGCGTCCATCCACCTTCGACTTCTTCTTCTTTCCAGAAGATGTAGGGGTTGGATCTGGGCTCGTCGACCATTCTCGGATCCGGGTCCAGTTCGGAGACCTCGGAGGAATTCTTGCAAGCTCTTGCGCTGAATCAGCTCACCGAGCCGTTCACGGTTCTTGCCTTCTTCCATCCACCAATCCCACACCTTTTCAACAAGCTCTTTGAGCTCACTGAAGGGGGCTTCCATCTTCATGAACGGGACGGTCAGAGTGGACATCTGAGCGCCTTCCAGAATCGGGGCTTTGGCGCCGAACAGGATCGACGCACCCGTCTCTATCCCGATTCTCAGGGCTCGGGGCATGACGTTGAGGCAATGCATGCAGCGGGTGCATTCTTTGTTGTTGATTTCGAGTTTGCTGCCGTCCCAGCCCATGCACTCGGTGGGGCACAGGTCGATGACTTCTTTCTCGATGTCGAATTTGCCCCAGTCTCTGCCGGCGTGTGCGCCGGCATTGGGCGCGAGTTCGCCGCCCACATAGGCCTTCACCGCGGCCTGATCGATACGGATGTCGTCTCTCCAGGTCCCGATCACGGACATGTCGGAACGGGCGATGGAGGCCACGCATCCGTTGGGGCAGCCATCGAACTTGAACTTGAACTTGTACGGGAACGCGGGACGATGCAGTTCGTCCTGATATTCCTTCGTCATGTTGTGGCAGCTTCCTGGGTATCGATAGCAGGCGAACTCGCAGCGGGACTTGCCGAGACAGCATTCGGGGTTCTCAGGTTGGATCCTGAACCGCCTAGGTCCTGATTCAGCTCATGGGTCAGTTCGCAGAAGAAGCGGTTCCAGATGATCCGTGGTGGTCCCCAGGAAAACGATGTCGCCGGTGGAACCGTGCATGTTGGTCAGGCCGCTGCCGTGTTTCTCCCACAGGTCGCACAGTTGGCCAAGGAATTCCGTGGTGTAGATACTTGCTGGAGGGCTGATTCACGCGGACGGTGTGGAAATGAGCCACACCGGGGAAATTGCTGAGGCTGGTCGCAGTACCGGCCGATGATGCCTCCGCCATACCCGAACACGCCGACGATACCGCCGTGTTTCCAGTGGGTAACTCTGTCCTCGTACGACAAGTTCCATGACGCCGAGAAGGTCGTCAGGGGCTTCCTTCAAGAACGTGTTTCCCTTTTTCCGCCTGCTGCTTGATGTCGGATACGAAGCTAGGCCACGGTCCCTTTTCCAGTTCATCAAGCATGGGGGTTTTGTGTTTTCCCATTAAAGGTTCCTCCTCTCTACATTCGGTTTTTTTTCGTCAAACTTAATCTGGCCATCTTTTGCTGGCCTCCGCAAAGTAACAAGTCATCCCGCAGGAAAGTTCCTACCCTCTTGCACTTTCCTCGGGAACCACGGGTCCGATTTTACCGGCGGGTTAAGTGAACGTGAATGGTTCAGGTCACCCAAACGTGGATTCAAAAGACTTTAAAGCAAAACACTAAGGCAAGTCAAGAAAAAAAACGTCGACATTTAGGATAAATAAGGGATTTCATTGCACGAGGACCCCCTCGTCCACCGCGCTTTCAAAACCTCTACATCACCGCTTTTCCGACCACCCTCTCTCGTTGATTGGCCATCTTTAGGAGCCGGTCCATTAGATTCGAACCTTCCACAGACTTCAAATATTACTAAAACTTTAATGTCTTAACGCTTAAGATATAATGACTTCGCAAATGGGTGTGCGATACCAACTCCATTAGCTCCAAAACCACAACGAAGCATGAAAATGCTTGAAGCATTGGTGAACAAGTGCCACGAACGTGCCGTCCGGCTCGTTCGTGCAGGGAAGAATCCCTCGTGCAGCGCGGGACACAGCCGTGGTATATGAATTCAATCTACAGGCCATCGGCGATAAGCATTTTCTTAGGAATGCACCTTCAAGCGAGTAGTATTTCATCACCCCAGTTGACGCAACGATCAGTCCCGACCGCTGGAGACTAGTTTTTAGACAGCGCATTGGCAATCTCTATTGAGATCCGATAAGATCCGAACATGCTTTGGAAAGGCCGGCGACTCTCATGAAAAATCATTTTGCTGCGCGAGAGCGGTTTCTCCACTCGTCACCCAGCGGCCTCGTGCAGTTCGACGAGAAACGATTGGAGTCATTCCTACCTTTGGCTCGCCCTGACGGCAGCAAGGAGGCATTACATCGGATCACTTACCGGGTGTATCTCGAGGCCATTCGACAGTTCATTCACGATAACTGGGAGCAGTTTCTTGAAGTTCTGGCCGGTCAAGGCTTGAAAGACGCGATGAATATACAATCTGTTGATATCATAGCTGAAAAGCATGGCGGCGATTACCATCCGGCGAGGATTAAAGTTCAGGCCGCCGACTCGCGCCACAGCTTCGCCGTGAATGTGGCGTTGACACCCAGAGGCAAGCAGCGAGTATTGCAAGATTTTCACCTTCTGGCCTCGTTGCGTGAGCGATTTCCTGCCAAATTCACTCCTGAAGTATATTTTCTAGGCGAGGTAAACGTTCAGGCCAAGAAAGAGGAAGACTTGGTTATCGTTATGTTTATGGGGGAATGGCTGGACGGGTATCACGAGTTTCATCTTTCCGTCGAGCCCGAAAGCGGGGAAACGGGGACGATCCTGTGGGACTTGAACCGAGGGTACCAGTATCTTTCTCGTGACACCACGGCTGAGATTTTCAGGCAGGCAGCCTTAATCCTGACTTCATATTATGACACGAAGTCGTTTGCCGAGGTGTATCCGTGGCACCACGCGGCTGGTGATTTTGTCGTCAAATACTCTGAGGGAGACGTGGACGTTAAATTGATCACTTTGAGGCAGTATGCGCCTCGCATGGTGTTTCCCGAGCATTCTTTCCGCCATCGCTTATTGGCGCTTAAGCTTTTTCTAGCAAACCTCACCGTCAGGATGCGGCTGGACAGGTTGGACGGGGTAGGGGAGATCGTCTGGGCTGGAGACTATGCAGTGGAAGGGGCGATCAGCGGATTTATCGAAGGCATGAAAGCTCAGGTGGCCAGCGGAATGTGTGACGATATGCTGCTCAGGCAATTTGTTGAGGAGACACAAAGAATGTCACCGGCAGAGGTGGCAGAGATTTTTCAAATGGTCACTGAATCCTACGATGAGGAGGCGCCGGACTCGCCCGTGATCCTCGATCACCTCGTTGACCATATTTTTGAGGTGTATCGGCTGTTCCAGGGGCTTCCATCATCTCTTTAGAACAGACGCCAGAAGTAATGTCCGAAACTGAGGATGATTTGGTGCGGACGGGTAGAATTGGTGGCATAGGAAAGATGCCTGTACCACTACAGGATGCCCCTACCCTCACAACTCCACGTTCCGCGCGTGGCCGTCCCCGCTGAGCCATTCTCAGTTTCGGACGTTACTTTTGTCAGTTGTTGGTATCGACCCAAGGGTCAATCGGCCGACTTTTCTTTGTCGAGCCAATTCACTATGATTGAGTTGGAATAAGGCGGCGCGTCATTAAAGGACTCGGCCGCTCCTTCCCGCAACTAGAACTCCGGAAACACCTGTCATGCAATTGAGCGATGCCTCACAGTCAAATATTCCCAGAGTAATTCTTGCAGCCCTCAGGGGCGGTGCAGGTAAGACATTTCTCACTGTCGGAATTATTGCAGCCCTTCGCAAGCGAGGACTTGATCTTGGCGTCTTCAAGAAGGGGCCGGATTACATAGACGCGGGGTGGCTCGGCTTAGCCGCGGGAGGGCTCTGCTACAATCTTGACGCATACCTCTTCAATCTAGAGGTTCTTCTCGGCTCTTTTCTCAAAAGGTCATGCCGGAAGGACGCCGCCATTGTGGAAGGAAATCGCGGTCTATTCGACGGGGTTGACGCGGCCGGCAGCTACAGCACCGCGGAATTGGCCAAAATCCTTAAGGCCCCGGTGGTGCTCATCGTAGATGCCACGAAGGTCACCAGGACAGCGGCCGCTCAGGTCCTAGGTTGCCGTTTGCTGGACCCTGCCCTGGAACTGAAAGCCGTCATCTTGAACCGGGTGGCAGGCGCACGGCACGAGCGAATCCTCCGCGAAACCATTGAAGGCGCGACTTCTATTCCGGTGATCGGGTCAGTCAACAAGCTCTCGCTGAACAACTTTCCCCAAAGGCATTTCGGCCTTCTTCCATTGCAGGAACACCCTCAGGCTCTCGAATTCGTTGAAGAAGCGGCCGCGGTGGCCGAGCGGTCAGTAGATCTTGACAGACTCCTTGCAATAGCCGCCTCTGCGGAGGACTTTCCTTTCGGGGCGGCCTCGGATCTGTCGGATTGTCGTCGGTCTCCATCGTCGGCAGGCTTGCGCATCGGAATTCTGAAGGATTCTGCGTTCCAGTTCTATTATCCCGAGAACCTTGAGGCGCTGGAGAGTGAGGGCGCGCAGCTCGTAGAAATAAGCGCACTAGCGCCGACGGAATTGCCTGAACTGGACGGCTTGTACATAGGAGGCGGCTTTCCCGAGACTCATGCGGAAGCTCTTGCCTCCAACTGCGATCTTCAAGAATTCAGTTCTCCAAGCAGTGGAAAATGGTCTTCCCGTGTACGGAGAGTGCGGCGGCTTTATCTATCTTTCCCGCAGCCTCCGGATAGACGAAAAAGTCTACCCTATGGTTGGGATTTTTCCAGTGGACACGGTTCTGCAAAGAAGACCGCAGGGCCTTGGGTACATTCATGTGGAGGTGACCGGTCCGAATCCCTTTTACGCGGTAGGCGCGGTGCTTACCGGGCACGAGTTCCATTATTCTCACGTGGCCGGGATAGACGAGACCCGAAGCACATTTGCTTTCCGAGTGTTGCGAGGCTACGGAATGGACGGCTCACGTGACGGGATGTGCGTGCGAAATGCGCTTGGAACCTACGTTCATCTCCACGCTCTCGGTGAGCCCGCATGGGCCGAAGCCTTCATGGCCAAAGCCTCGGAGTTTCATACATACCGTACTTCCGAAATGGACAGAGACCTCACATACTCAGCCCGCTGAGTCTTCCATGTTTCATTTGTTCCATGCCACAATTCTGTCCATTGGTACTTCAAATCCTGCTCATTCATGATATGCAGGTGTTTATGGTTCACAAGACAAACGTCCCTAGAATTGTCATCGCAGCCCTCAAAGGGGGCGCCGGCAAGACCTTTGTCACTGTCGGACTTGTTGCGGCGCTCCGTAAGCGAGGGTTGTCGCAGGCCGTTTTTAAAAAAGGCCCGGACTATATAGATGCCGGGTGGCTCGGGTCCGCAGCAGGCATCGATTGTTATAATCTCGATTCCTACCTGTTTAGTCCCGAGATTGTCCGAGCTTCATTTGTCAGACGATCTCTCGGAAAGGATGTTGCGGTCATAGAAGGGAATCGCGGTATCTTCGACGGCGTTGATGTCGAGGGGAGTTACAGTACTGCCGAACTTGCCAAGCTGCTTGAATCGCCTGTGATATTGATTGTAGACGCTACCAAAGTGACGCGGACCGCAGCCGCTCTGGTACTTGGATGCAGAGCGCTGGATCCGCAACTGAACTTGCAGGGGGTTATCCTGAACCGAGTGGCAGGGGCCCGCCACGAGACAATACTTAGGCAAGCCATTGAAGATGCAACTCCAGTTCCGGTCATAGGATCGATTAAGAAGCTGCCCCTGGAGAATTTTCCTCAAAGGCACCTCGGTCTTCTCCCGCTGCATGAGCACCCAAGAGCCGCGGAATTCATTGAGGAAGCAGCCACTGTGGTAGAGCAATCAATAGGACTGGACCGACTGCTCGCAATAGCCGACACCGCGCGACAATCATACGTTGAGGCGCGTTGGGACCATCGGGAAAGCGAAAGTTCCACTGATTCTTCCCCCCGCGGATCGGAGTGTTGAGAGACTCGGCATTCCAGTTCTATTACCCTGAAAACCTGGAAGCTTTCGGTAGAAACGGCGCTCGCCTGGTCGAAATAAGCGCCTTAGCTAATCAGGAGTTGCCTGAATTGGACGGAATCTATATAGGAGGAGGCTTTCCAGAGACTCATGCTGAACGGCTGGCTGAAAACAGTGTTTTCAAGGAGTCTCTGCGATCTGCCGTGCAAAAGGGTCTCCCCGTGTACGCGGAGTGCGGTGGATTGATGTACCTCTCAAGAAGTCTTCGCATTGATCAAAGAATCTACCCCATGGTGGGGGTTTTCCCGGTTGATACGGTGCTGGAACGAAAGCCCCAAGGGCATGGTTACATCCGTGTCGAAGTATCGGGCCCCAATCCCTTCTACCAGTTGGGGGCCGTGCTGACCGGGCACGAGTTCCATTATTCCTACGTCACGGGAGTAGATGATCCTGCCGCGACGTACGCGTTTCGGGTCCTGAGGGGCCACGGCATGGACGGGTCGCATGACGGGATTTGCATCTACAACGCCCTGGGAACGTACTTGCATGTCCATGCTCTTGGAGAGCCTCTTTGGATAAAGGGGATAATAAAGAGGGCCCTGGAATTTCGCGCAATGGCTGGGGTAGCGGGCCGGGAACAACAACGAACAGACCGAGCACAAGAGCTTAGCATAGGCGGAAAATCCGGCTAACGTCTCATTTGAGCTAGCCGCAGGTCCATATCATGGAATACAAGAAGCAAATAAACGCTATCCTTGGGCCGGGGGGAATTCTCGAAACACGCGATCCAGGGATACGAACATCGTCAGCAACAGATCCGGATGACCCTGGAGGTCTTCGAGGCAGTGGAAGCCGGCGACCGGCTGATCATCGAAGCTCCCACCGGAACTGGGAAAACACTCGCATACCTGGTTGCCGCAGCACTCACCAGGAAGCGGGTAGTTATCTCCACCGGGACCAAGAACCTACAGGAACAGCTCTTTTTTAGGGACATACCCTTTGTTCAGGATAAGATCTTTCCCGAATTGAAAGCTGCCCTGCTTAAGGGACGGGGTAATTTTGTGTGTCACGCGAGGCTTCGTCGTTTTCTGCGGCAACCGCATCTGCAGGGTTTGAGAGATGCCGGTCCTCTGGAGGAAATTCTAAAGTGGTACCGGGAGACACGTGAAAGCGGGCAAGGCGATCGCGCGGAACTGGTAAGCCTCCAGGATGATGATCCTATCTGGCCTGAAATTTGTTCCACCACCGAAACATGCCTAGGTAAAAGCTGTCCGGATAGAAATGATTGCTTCATCCTGAAAATGAGGGCCAGGGCTCAAGAAGTGGATTTGATGGTGGTCAACCATCACCTGCTAATGTCCGATCTTGCAGTCAAGGAATCCGGTTTCGGGGAAGTTATCCCCCGTTACGACGCGTTGGTCGTGGACGAAGCTCACGGCCTGGAGGACGCTGCGACGCAGCATTTCGGTTTTCACATGAGCCAATTCAGGATAGGAAGGTTGGTCCGTGACGCTCGTTTGGAACTGAATCAGGCCGGCGCCGACGCGGAAAAGTTTCAGGGAGTCCTGTCAGAGCTGGAAGCGCACGGCAGGCGTCTATTCGGAGCCTTTCCGGAAGTCGGGCCATCACGGGTGACGCTGCCGACCGTGAGTGAGGACTTGGGAGAGATCCGGGACGCCCTCTGTGGAAATCTTCAAGCCCTAGCTTCTATGGTGTCCAATATTCCTAAAATTTCCGACGAGCTGCGTTCAGTCGCGCGTAGGGCGCACGAGGTCAGTGTGGAACTCGAAATTATTCTGGCCACCGAACCGGCGGGCGACTTTGCGTGCTGGGCTGAACGTCGTGACAGGAATTTGATCCTTCACGCTTCTCCTGTCGAGGTAGGTGATCTGCTCAAATCCAGGCTTTACGAGCGTGTCCCAGCGATTGTGTTCACCTCCGCCACGCTGTCTGCAGGTGAAACATTTGATTACTTCAAATCCCGCTTGGGCTTGGACGACGATCCTGTCCCGTCGGAGGTGATACTCGGCTCCCCATTCAACTACGCTTGCCAAACCATGCTCTTTATCCCAAGGGGCCTCCCCGAGCCAAACGCGCACGGGTTCACCGAGGCTATTGCTCCGGTGCTGGAGGAGATTCTCACGCGAACTAGCGGGAGGGCCTTTGTGCTCTTCACGTCCTACAAGAACATGGAACACGTCCACGGGCAAATGGAAGGCCGGGTCCCGTTTCCGTTGCTTATCCAAGGGTCAAAGCCGAAGAGCCGCCTGTTGGATGAGTTTCGGCGGCGAACAGGTTCGGTGCTTTTCGCTACTTCGTCGTTTTGGGAAGGAGTGGACGTTCAAGGGGAGGCGCTCTCATGCGTTATTGTAGATCGGCTCCCTTTTGCTCCTCCGAATGAACCGATTGTTTCCGCGAGGATAGAAAAGCTTCGAAAACAGGGCCAAGAGCCATTTTACTCATTTCAAGTCCCTATGGCTGTGATTGCCCTCAAACAAGGGCTAGGGAGATTGATCCGCACACGTTCTGACAGAGGAATACTCTGCATCCTTGACCTGAGGATTCTCACAAAGCCTTACGGCAAGATTTTTCGAAAAAGCCTTTACGAAAGCCCGCTTCATCGCGATCCCCAGGATATTGAGTCATTCTTCGCAGACGATCAAGCCTGCGAAGGGCTAATTCAAGATCGGATCAACGCCGAAGCGGGCTAAGATTGGAAATAGCGGTCTGGAGGCTCAGTGCGGCTAAAGCATGTACTCAAATTCCTAGGCATAAGCCTTGGGCGCGATAACAACCTCTCTCCGAAAGAAAATGCGCCCGCGGAAACTCCAAAAGAGTCCGATGCCCCATTTTTCATCAAAGTAGCCGACAGGGCCTTCGACGAATTGAACGTGAGCCTGTCCGGAAGAATATCCGTGGAAAATGCGGAGCTTGTCCGCAAGAGACTGGTCGAGACAGTTAAAGGGCAACCGCTGAAGAACGTAGTCATAGACTTGGGCGCAGTAGATTACTTCGACAGTTCGGCAGCGGCAATACTCATAGAAGTGAGCCGCCTGTGCTCGGAGCTGCAAAATTCGCTAAAACTGATCAATGTGCCTACCCGTATCCAGAGCTTTCTGGACCTTGTGGAGTTCGAACATTTCAAGATTGCCGGGATTCTCCAGCCTCAACCGGCGCCACCCCTGCTGGTTCAGCTCGGTGAGGGGACCCTGACTGTGCGCCGAAACGTGAAAGACATTATTACGTTCATCGGTGCGTCAGTGACCGCTCTCATGCATGATCTATCCCATCCCAGGAATCTGATGTGGGATCGAATATGGCGACTCATCGAGAGAAGTGGGTCGGACGCTGTTCCGATCGTAACGATACTCAGTTTTCTGATGGGGGCAATTCTCGCATTTCAAGGAGCCATTCAACTTCGGAAATTTGGTGCGAACATTTTTGTCGCGGATCTTGTGAGCCTTTCAATCTGCCTGGAGATGGGGCCGCTACTCACCGCTCTGATCGTCTCCGGCAGGTCGGGCGCGGCTTACGCGGCGCATATAGGAACTATGCAGGTGACAGAAGAGGTGGATGCGCTCCGGGTGATGGCCATAGATCCCATTCGGTACCTGGTCTCTCCCAGAATACTAGCCGTAGCGTTTGCTCTGCCTTGCCTGACACTATTTGCAGACCTGTTAGGAATAGTGGGAGGATGTATAGTCGCTGCATTCTCTCTCGACGTAACTCCCGTAGCGTATTTCAATCAGGTTCATAAGGTGCTCGAACTAAGCGATGTGGTAAAAGGCCTTGTCAAGAGTTTCGTCTTCGGCATTGAGATAGCCACTATAGGCTGTTTGAAGGGATTCCAGGTGAGAGGAGGGGCAGAAAGTGTGGGGAATGCCACTACCTCCGCGGTGGTAACCTCTATCTTTATTTTGACCGTCACCGATGCTGTTTTCGCTGTGCTTTATTACTATCTTCCTTCCTTGTGAAAAATGTGAATATATGAGGGAGAGGAGGATCGTTCGCGCTATGCAAGGCGTTGCCACGGCCGTGCGGAGAAGCCGCGTTAGATCAATACTCCTCTGAGTTTGGAGAACCTTGAACGAATTGACAAACGAGAATACCGCGGCCGGCGCCATCATCTCGGTTAGGAACCTTAAGGTCGGCTATGGAGACGAAATTGTAATAGAAGACGTGTCGTTTGACGTCCGGGAGGGGGAGGTGTTTGCAATTTTGGGCCGGTCGGGTTGCGGAAAGACCACCCTTTTCAAAGCCATCATAGGGCTTCTCCCGCCTGAAAGAGGCGAAGTGATCATAGACGGAGACAAAGTGCTGCCGGTGGCTGAAGGCGGTTCCGAGCGAGTGCTTCGGAAGATTGGGGTGCTTTTTCAATCCGGCGCTCTGTTTAGTTCTATGACCTTGGCGGAAAATGTAGCCTTTCCGCTACGTCAGTACACCACCTTGCCGGAAAGAACCATCGAGCAATTGGTAATATTGAAGCTCTCGCAAGTCGGCCTGACTGGGTGCGAGAGGATGCTCCCCTTGGAACTGAGTGGGGGAATGCAGAAAAGAGCGGCCTTGGCGAGGGCTATGGCGCTGGATCCAAAGATACTGTTCTTCGATGAACCCTCTTCGGGACTTGATCCGGTCACTAGTGTCGAACTCGATCGCACGATCCTGGAAATCAACCGTGCTCTTGGAACCACCATGATAATAGTTACGCATGAGCTATCCAGTATCTTTGCCATTGCCAACAGAGTCATCATGCTCGACGCACAGGAGAAGAGTATCATCGCAGAAGGGAAGCCTGACGAACTGAAGGAAAGGTCCGATGATCCTCGAGTCAGAGATTTTTTCAGTCGTTCTGCCCCTTTGGAGGAAGACAAAGACCAGAGGTGAGGTCTTCGCAATAGCGGACCCCACAAGATACGCTTGCCGACTTATGAAACACATGACCTTAGATCGCTGTTCAGCAACAATGCGATAAAGGGGCAGGCTAACAAGAGTCTTGGTGCTACTGTAGTTGATCGATTTTCTGGACAGTCGTCCGGTCCTGAAATCAAGGAGAACAACATGTCGACCCAGGCAGATAAATTCAAAATCGGGTTATTCGTTGTCTCGAGCTTGTTTCTGGCGGTGGTCGTCGTTATATGGCTGGGGGCCTCGCGGTTTTTTGAAGTTTCCCAGACACTGGTGGCTTACTTCACTGAGAGCGTCCAAGGTTTGGAAACAGGCACTTCGGTCAGGTTCAGGGGCGTTCCCGTGGGCAGGATCAAGGGGATTCGGATGGCCCCTGATGGTAGGCTCATTGAAGTCGTGTTAGGCCTGGATAGGAATTTTAAGGTCACCGACGATCTCGGAATCAAGATGAACCTAATGGGTTTGACCGGCATGAAATACTTGGAAATGGACACATTCCGTCCGGACCAACAAAAGGAGCCCATCGTCCTGACCTTTGAGCCCAGTTACCGAGTGGTTCCTACATATCCTATCTGATATCAGAGAAATAGGGTCTGCTTTGGAAAACATTTTTCAGAAGGTGAAGTCTCTGGATGTGGATAGGATGTCCAACAATATGCTGAAAGTGACGTCAAGGCTCGACACGTTATTGGCCGATCCCAAGCTCGACACCGCGGGCGCCGATGCCGCGGACACCCTCCGCGAGCTTAGGGAAACTGCTAAGAAGATCCATGAAGAGGTTTCCCGCTCACAACTTTCAAAGACGGTTACGCGGACATTTGACAAAGCCTCGGAGTTTTTCCAGGAGAGCACGGAAACTTCGCGAAACGCTGACCGTTTGATTCGCCGGACGGATAACAATCTCAGCAATTTGAGCCAAAAGCTCGATAGGAGCGCAGACAACTTAATCGACTTCACGCGGATGATAAAGCTGAAGCCGTCCAGCATAATATTTGGACCGGAAGAAAAACCCGGGCAAAAGCGTTGAAGTATTGGGTAACCATGGAAAGATTTGCCGAGCGTGAGTTTTCTCGGAATTTGGCTGTCCGGAACCCTCTTTCCAGAATCTCGCACGCTGCAACGGCATAAGGGCCGCTTCAGGGAGGGACACACTGGAATTTGAAATATAACGGGCTATCAATCTCTGTTTTCCCACGTCCTCTAGCCGCGGTCTTCACCCTGGGGCTTATTGTTGTTTTGGCTGGCTGTGCGCTTAGGTCCCGGGAAATGATCACCTATCACGCATTCGACTATCCGCCCCCTGTCAAAGAAACCCAACCGCCTATCCCGGGAACTCTTATGGTCTATCGGTTTCTTCCGGCGCCTTCCGTGGATATCGATTCCCTGGTTGTCTCTCAGTCCTTGGGGACTGAAAAGGCAGCCCTGCTTCACCGCTGGGAAGATAATCCAGCGGACATGATAACGGAGTTGGTGCTGCGCGACCTGGATGGCTCGGGGCTTTTTGAGAAGACTGTGGACCAATTGAGCAGCGCACGTTACCGCTATGCTCTGGAGGGGATCATACGAAATCTTCAAGGGACGGTAACAGACGGGAAGGGGAAAGCTTTAATTGCCATAGAAGCCACCGTTATAGACTTCGAAGCACGGGTTGGCCTGGAAAAGAACTTGCTTAAGAAACTCTATAAGATCGAGATCCCAAGCCAAGATGCGACGTCGGACTCCATCATAAAGGCCCTCAATCTTGCTGTGAAAGAATTTTCCGAACGCCTACGCGACGACATTCGCGCCGCCGTGGAACCCAAGGCCCCCGAACAGGAGAAGAGAGTTCCGCGTAAAGTGCCCCCATCCAAGCCCGGACACAAGAAAACCGCAATAATCGCCGTCACAGACATACTCACCTGACGAACCCGGCCTCGGCATTTGCTGTACAACCATTCCCAGTTTTTGATATCTGCTTGAAAGCGAATTACTGTGAAAACTGAGTCCAAGGGTTCCTCCAAGAAGTCATAGGATTTGACAAATCCCCCGTTCTGGGGCAGGGTTGAAATGACACTACGCTCGTACCGGGACGTAATTACTGACTTCCACGTACAACGACGAGGCGGAATTATGAAGCGTATCCTTGTTGTGGACGACGAAATACACATCTGCGAGCTTTACAAGAGTGAACTCGAAGACGAAGGATACACCGTAACCGTGGCAAACTCGGGTGCAGAGGCTCTGGCGGCAGTGGAGGGCAATCCCCCTGACCTCATTGTGCTCGACGTACAGATGCCCGGAATGGACGGAATCGAGACCCTGGAGAAGTTACTCGGCCGCGATCAGGGAATTCCCATAATACTGAACACCGCGTACAGCCACTATCAGGAGGATTTCACCACGTGGGGAGCGGATGCCTACGTGGTCAAGTCATCTGACACCACAAAACTGAAGAGAGAGATTAAAAGGCTGCTGGGGAATGAGTAGCCGCAATGAGATGAAGGATACGCTAACCATCCTGATGGCAGGCGGTAAAGGCGAAAGGCTATACCCCCTCACCAAGGCGCGTGCCAAACCTGCGGTGTGGTTCGGCGGCATCTACCGGATCGTCGATTTTACCCTTTCCAACTGTCTCAATTCAGACATTCGCAGGATCTATGTTCTGACTCAATATCGATCCCTCTCTCTAGATCGCCACATAAGGCTGGGATGGAGCGTGTTCAATCATGAGTTGGGTGAGTTCATAGAGTGCGTGCCGCCCCAACAGAGAAACGTAGACCGATGGTACCGTGGCACCGCTGACAGCATTTACCAAAACATCTACCTGCTCCAAAGGGAACGGCCGCAGCGGGTGCTCATCCTGTCAGGGGATCACGTTTACAAGATGAATTACAACGATATGCTTAGTTTCCACATGGAGCGGAATGCCGAGCTGACAGTCGCCGGAGTAGAGATCGACCGTTCGGAAGCAACCCACTTCGGAGTTATAGGAAGCGACGACAACTTCAGAATTATCGACTGGGAGGAAAAGCCGGCCAACCCGAAACCGGTCCCGGGAAAGTCCGATAAATCATTCGTTTCTATGGGTGTTTACATCTTCAACACCGACACGCTGGTCAAGAAACGTGATTGCGGATGCCAAGGATGCTTCATCCTCGCACGATTTCGGCAAAGATGTGGTCCCGCGTATGATCCACAACAGCAGGGTCTTCGTCCACAACTTCAAGGAGGCCAACAACGAAGAAGGGCGTTACTGGAGAGACATCGGAACAATCGACGCATACTGGGAGGCCAATATGGATCTCTGCTCGGAAGCTCCCCAGTGCAATCTCTACGATGAGAAGTGGCCAATCAGGACTTACCAAGAGCAAGTGCCTCCTGCAAGAACTGTCTCTGCGCCCACGCAGGAGGGCGAAGGCCGTCTGGACAGCCAAGTTTGGAACTCGATTATATCAGGCGGCTGTGTGATATCAGGAAGCACTGTCATTAACTCTGTGATTTCTCACAACGTTCGTGTCGATGCAGGCAGTGTGGTGAAGGAATCCGTACTGCTCCACGGTGTGTGCGTGGGGCGACGTGCCAGAATTCGCAAGGCGATCATAGACCAGGATGTTTTCGTGCCGGATGGATTTTCAATCGGCTACGAACCTGAAGATGATAAGCGCCGCTTCACGATTTCTGCCGGCGGCGTGGTTCTGGTGCCTCGGGGAATCAGGCTCGATTAACAGAAGTATCCCGTTGGCGCCCGGAGAGAGTCTCCGTTGAACTATCCACCGGGCCAGCATGTTAAGCGGGCGAACTGTCTTTTATTACATTTCCAACCATATAAAAGCTTTAGACAATGGGGACTGCATTATGCCGGAAGTATCTGTTCGGGGGAGGCGGCTGGCCTATGAGGTTCAGCCTGTGGGTTTAGATAAATCGTCGCTGTCGGTAGTCTTTATTCACGGGAGCGGAGGAGATCGAGAGGATTGGCGCGCTCAACTGGATGGGCTTCCACAGGTTGTCAACGTCATAGCTCTTGAACTGCCGGGTCACGGGGAATCCGACCCGCCGGGTGAGGCCACTGTGGAAGCTTACGCTCACTGGGTGACGGATTTCGTTGATGCTATGGGTCTTCAAGCGGTGATGCTGGTGGGTTGCTCTCTGGGAAGCGCAATCACGCAGTGGATAGCTCTCTTTGCTCCCAAGACCTGGCTTGTGGGGATAGGGCTGGTAGGAGCAGGCGCTCGCCTGCGCGTCCACCCCACGTTTCTCGATGGCCTTCGACAGGATCAAACAAAAAGCGCTGGCTATGCTCTCCGACTTTTGCCTTTCTCCTGCGACTGGGGAACCGATTCGCGAAAGACTAAGGGAAAAATATCTTAAAACTTCTGCGGAGTTGGTTCATGGAGATTTAAGCGCATGCAATGAATTCGATGTGATGGATAGCGTCCACAAGGTACGATTGCCCACCTGGATTCTTGTGGGAGAAGACGACCGACTCACTCCGGTCAAGTATGCTCGCTACCTGCACGAAACCATTGAAGGCTCGCGCTTGGGTGTTGTCCCACAAGCGGGTCATCTGGTGATGATGGAAAGGCCGGAAGAGTTCAACCGGCTCCTGGCAGAGTTCCTGACTGAATTGAATGGGTGATTTTGCGGTACAGCCTAAAGGCTGATCTTACGGGTGTTAGGTATTGGTAACTTCCCGGAGCAGGTCTATATCCTCGAGCATCATTCCTGCTCCACGAGCTACAGTAGAGAGTGGATCTTCGGGCACAACCACCGGGACGCCGATCTCACGGCGTACCCGTATATCGAGGTTCTTGAGGAGCGCCCCTCCGCCTGTGAGCACGATCCCCGTGTCGATAATGTCTGCGGCCAATTCAGGTGGACATTGTTCGAGAGCCATTTTGATGTTGTCCACGATAGAATTCACCGAATCCATTATGGCGTGGGCAACATCCGTAGAATTGACCGTTATGGTTTTGGGGATACCATCCATCAAGTCGCGGCCCTTTATATCAACTTCCTCGACCTCGTCGTCCAAATAAGCACGACCCACCAGGACCTTGATCTGCTCGGCAGTCGCGGGCCCTATAAGAAGGCTGTAATTCTTGCGAACAAAATTGAGGATATCCATGTCCAGCCTATCCCCGGCAATCTTGCTTGAGTTACTGTAAACTATACCGGTCAGGGAAATGATCGCCACTTCGGTGGTCCCGCCACCGATATCGACAATCATGTTGCTCATCGGCTCGGTAACAGGAAGACCGGCCCCCATGGCCGCGGCCATAGCTTCTTCCACAATAAAAACTTCGTGAGCCCCTGCGTTAAGGGCCGAGTCTCGGACGGCTCGTCTTTCCACCGGGGTAACGCCTGCCGGCACCGAAATGATCACTCGTGGTCTGACAAAGGATTTCCGTTGGTGAACTTTCTGGATGAAAAACTTCAGCATTAAGCTGGCAATTTCGAAATTGGCTATGACGCCCTCTCTGAGAGGGCGAAATACCTCGATGGAACCAGGAACTCGCCCTATCATTTTTTTGGCATCTTCGCCTACCCAAACCTCGGAATTCCGCTTATCCTTCCTCCGGATTGCCACTACCGACGGCTCGTTGAGCACGATCCCCTTCCCACGCGAATAGACCAGCGTATTTGCTGTACCCAGATCTATTGCAAGGTCCTTTGAAATCTTGGACGCTATAAAGCTAAAAAGCATCTGTTGCCCTTTGAAGCGCGTTGTCGGGGAAGAATGTGAAACAACCTCTGGAGATCAAAGCACGGAAACGTGAGAATTATACCGATTGCCAGAAGCAATGTCCGAAGTTGAGGATAACTCAGTGGGGACAGGCAACATGCCCGTCCTCCAGAGAGAGGCAATCCCGCCATCGGCTGGACTGGCCCACCAATCTATGTCCGAAGCCGGCCCCTCGAGACGCGGAGTTTCGGACGTCGTAATAGGTCTAGACTCTCGGCTCACTCTGTGAGGCCTACAACACAGCGGTTCACGCGGTGCTGTCAAGTTTAAACTACTCCGCGGAGAAGGCAGCCCCAATCAACGGCATGCAATGACTGCCCTGCCTGAATTCAATCCCAGAGCTATTGCCGCTGCAACTCCCCATAGAACGCGGCGGCTCAGGTTAGAGCTTCACCTCTACAATTGAGGACTTCTTCAGCTCTTCGATGTATTCCTTCATGCGGGTCACTATGGTCTCATTTCTCAACAGGTCGGCCACTTTGCCTCGGACTTTTCTGTATTCCTTTTCCTCAGCCGGTGTTAGTACTTCCGAAGCCTTCTTGGGCTTTGAAGTGGGTGCTTCCGGTTCTTTTTTCTCAGGATCGTCCTCTTCGTCACCTACATCGCTGCCTTTTTGAGATGGCTGGGGGCCTGTAGCCTGGCGCTGTGCTTGGCTCTCTTGCCACCGCTTCTCCAGTTCCTTGCGGATCTTTTCCGGAATGGGGACCTTCTGCAACTTCCTCCCTTTGCCGTCTGCCAGATAAAACATGATGAGCGAATCCTGGGTACCCATGGGAGGGCTCACGTCGCCCGGTTTCAGGCGCTGCACAACTTTTTGCATGGCCGGTACCATATCCTTGTAGTCCATGACCCCCAGATCTCCGCCCTTGGAGGCCAGAGGGTCCTGGGAATATTTCTTGGCAAGCTGAGCGAAGTCCGCTCCTGTCATAGCCTCCCGGTAGATTTGCCTGGCCCTCTCCATCGCCTTTTCCCGCGCTCTTGCGATTCTTGTCCGGCATTTTTAGTGTGATTTGCCTCAGTCTCAGCTTGCCTCCCACATAGACTTCCTCATGGGTGGGTATTTGGGGTTTCGTCTCCTCTTGGGGGGGGCGGGAAGGCGTCAAGCTTTCGAGCATCTTCTTGTAGAGTTCGTCGATATTTTCCCGATTCTTCTTGAAATATAGTTGGGCGTCCTCCTCACTCAAAGGCACTTTTTGCGTCACCTCGGTCGCAATTAAACGGGTCAGCGTGAGCTGGCGCTTCATTATCTTCCGGTATTCCGCATAATTGAGCCCGTTGGCCGCCAGCAACAAGACAAATTGGTCTTGGGTGAGGTTGTTCCGCTTTTTAATCCCTTCTACTGAAGCGTCTACTCCCTTGTCTTCAACCTTGACGCCTTTCTTGGACGCCTCCTGTTCCAGGAGATGAATAACTACAAGCTCATCGAGAATCTCTCGCTCGGTGGGCCATTTGCCCGGTGGTATGACCCCCAGGGGCAGGTTGGTGAGATTTCGCATGAAGGGCTGCTTGTGTTTCTTTATGTCCGACTCAAGTATGACATCCCCGTTCACGACCGCGGCTATCCTGTCCGAATAGACTTCAGCAGCGTAGACCGATCTAGCGAACCAGGCTAAGCCAAGAAGCAACAACAAGGTATAAACTTTCTTCTGATTCATGTTCCTCTTTTAATTGAAAGCAGTCTCTTTTTCAACCTCAAGTGGGCCGCATTCCCTTTTTCAAAGAGGCGGCGGAACGCCGGCAGGCGCCAGCCCTCCACCATCGATTGCTTCTCCGAGACGCTCCAGAATGGAGATGCACTTATTAATCCTTGATACCGGCTCAATCTTCCCGACATTGAAGGCCAGGCGGTCGCCTGGGAGCAACCGAATCCGCCTGTCCTTCTGAGCCCACGCGATCAGAATTTGCGGATTGACCTGAGTTTCCGGATCAAATGCAAAGACAAGGTCCTGTTCGTTGTAGTCAAGCCTTTGGATTCGCACCTCTTTCATCGCCAGCCTGATCCGCATAACCTGCATAAGGTGAGAGACTTGGAACGGCATTTGGCCGTAAAGGTCAACTATCTCTTCCTCTATCTCATCAATCTCAGTCGGCTCAGCCGCCCTAGACAGCCGCTTGTAAAGATTCATGCGCTGTTGTGGGTCGGGAACGTAATCCTCGGGAATAAGGGCTTCCAGCTTTAACCGGATATCCGGATCTATCCTTGGCGGCGGCTGCTCTCCCTTGATCTCTTGAATGGCTTGTTCCAAGAGATCGAGGTACATTTCATATCCGACCTGGGCCACACGTCCGGACTGGGAGGTTCCCAAGATGTTGCCCGCTCCTCTGATCTCCATATCTCTCATTGCAATTCTGAAACCTTGACCAAGGTTGGAATATTCCTGTATTACCGCCAGCCTTTTGATTGAATCTGGGGTCATGAGGGTCTCGGGGGGAGTCAGCAAGTAAGCGTACGCCCGCATTTGAGAGCGTCCCACTCGGCCCCGAAGCTGATAGAGATCCGCGAGGCCGAAAGTGTCGGCCCTTTCGATGATGATGGTATTGGCCCTGGGAATGTCGAGTCCTGATTCAATTATGCTCGTGCAGACCAGAATATTGATCTTTCCTGTGACGAATTCCACCATCACTCGTTCCAACTCGCGATCCGCCATCTGGCCGTGGGCCACTCCGAATCGGCCTTCGGGAACAAGTCTTTGAAGTGCAGCAGCCCGTTTAAAGATACTTTGGACCCTGTTGTGAAGGTAGAATGCCTGTCCGCCGCGACTCAATTCCCGCAGAAGCGCCTCTCTTATGACCTCATCGGATTGCCGCATCACATGTGTTCGGATCGATTGCCTGTTCATGGGCGGAGTTTCAATTACGGACAGGTCGCGTATTCCCGTGAGCGAGAGGTTGAGAGATTCTAGGTATAGGCGTCGCCGTCAGAGTCAGGACGTCAACGTGAGCTTTGTACTTTTTGATCCTTTCTTTATGCGCCACTCCGAAACGCTGCTCCTCGTCAACGACCAACAGCCCGAGATCCTTGAAGGCCACATCTTTTTGCAATAGTCGGTGTGTTCCTATCACCAGATCAACTTTCCCCTGGGCAAGTCTTTTCAGTGCTTCCTTCTGCTCGGCCGGGCTTCGGAATCGCGAGAGCACATCCACATGGAAAGGATAGCCATTAAAGCGGCGGGTAAAAGTGTCGTAATGCTGTTGGGCCAGCACTGTAGTGGGAACCAGGACAGCAACCTGCTTGCCGTCCATCATTGCTCTAAATGCCGCTCGAAGAGCGACCTCAGTTTTACCGTAGCCGACATCCCCGCATACAAGTCGGTCCATCGGTTTGTCCTGATCCATGGCCTCCATGACGTCCAGAATCGCCTTGGCCTGATCAGGTGTTTCTTCAAAATCGAAAGCAGCTTCAAAAGCTGAAAAAACCTCATCCGTAGCGGAGTAAGGCTTCCTTGTGCTCACCTGACGATTGGCAAATATCTCCAGGAGTTCCCGGGCCATTTCCCGAATCGACCTCTTGACCTTGGCCTTGGTATTGCTCCATCCCTTCCCTCCCAAACGGTCTATCCGAGGGGGCTCTTCGGAACCGGAGATGTACTTCTGGATAACTTGCAGGCGCTCAACAGGATGATAGAGCAGGTCTCCGCCGGCATACTCAACCACCATGACCTCACCGGGAGTCCCGTCGAATTCCATGTGAGAAAGTCCACGGAAGATGCCGATGCCGTAATCCTCATGAACCACGGGTTCTCCTTCTGCCAAATCGGTCAAGGAGGAGATCAGTGTGCCTTTGGCGCGTCTCTTCGGTGGTGTTCTTACTCTGGCGCCGAAAACCTCTTCTTCGGTCAAAACTATACGACGAGCCGCAGCCATTCGGAACCCGGAGGAGAGCGCTCCCACGTAGAGTCTAATGCCGGGGACCGGGCTCGAATCAAGGTTCGACTGTTCAAGCGGCCCGCCTCTAAAATCCAAGTTGAGCGAATAGGGTTCCAGGAGTTTAAGAAGGCGATGGGCCTGGCCCAGGGTGTGACTCACCAAGAAGACTTCGTTGCCGTCGTCACGCCAGCCTTCCAGCCGTTTCACAAGTTTTCCCATGCCCGCGTCGTAGCCTTTGGTCCGAAGGAGGTCCGGTCTTATGTCACTGTTGGTCTTGCAGTCAATGCGGAAACTTCTGGTCTGCGGGTCTTCAATCTCGAGTGAAGACATGATTACTTTACGGAATCGGGCGACACCGCGTATGAACTCATCCGGAGAGAGATACAGTTCCTCGGGACGAGGGATAGGGAGACCTTCCTGTGAGGCCGATTCCCAACCTCGCAAGATTTCTTCCTGAAAATCCTCGAATGTGTGGCCCAACGTGTCTGCGTCGGGAAGCACCAACACTGAATCCGGAGGGATGTAGTCAAGCAAGCTCTGCAAATTCGGGAAAAAATAGGGGAGGTAGCATTCGGCTCCTGGAAATCGCACTCGGTGCCGGAAATCGTCGACAAGCCTCTGGCGAACACGCTTTTCCACTCCCCGCTCTTCGCAACTGTTGAGCAATCGCTGCAAACCCTGCTCCAGGGATTCTTCGTCCGGGATCAGAGTATGCACAGGACCAACGTGCACCTCGGAGATGTCTTCGCGAGACCTCTGATTGGACGGGTCAAGAAGCGGATCGACTCTATACGATCCCCCATCTGCTCGATGCGCACAGGGTAAGGATAAAATGGGGGATACAAGTCGATTATAAAGCCCCGCACCGAAAAATCACCGGTGTCCTCTACCAGAGGTGAACGTGCGTACCCCGCAGCGACCAACTTTTCCAGCAGAGACTCTCGATCCAAATCATGCCCCACCGCCAAGCTGAATCCGGCCCGCCGAAACGCTGGTTTGGGCAGGACTCGACGGATAAGGGCATCCAGGCCCACCGCCAGGACCCTGGGTGGGTTCCCCTCACTAAGTCGGAACAGCCCCGCCATCCGACTGACCCAGACATCTGTTTCAAGGCCGCCAAAAGAGTAGGGGAGCACCTCTGAGGATGGATATCTAATGACTTGATCCTGCAATGGATGCCTGACGACTTCTTCCTCGCCAAGATAGAATCGGACATCTATAGCCGCCTTTGAAGCGGCCTCGCCATCAGGAGTAACCAAGACTATCGTCCTAGGCCCTCCTCGCACGGCAGCGGCTATCAGAAACGACTGAGCGGAGCCACCCAATCCATAGACTCCGCCGTCTTCCGCGGATTCGATGAGAAATCGAACGGCTTCTTGAAACGGATTGTAGAATTTGTCAGCAGGCAAAGAGGTTTCCATGAACCTGAGTTTTTTGAACCTCCGAGGCTTCGAGTCCGTGCTATCAGGCTTATCTTCGAGGGGCAAGAGCTCGGAGCATGGCGAATCAAGTCTTGCCAAAGGTCAATCATATACAATAATCCACAACGATCCCGTCTGACAACAAGTACGTGAAACTGGTAGAGTCGCGGATTGGTGTACCACCCGTCATTCCGCCGGAAGTCGGAATCCATCCCGCGAAAAGCGGGACTGTGCCCCTGCTTTCGCCGGGGCGACAATCTGGACTGATGGCATCCTCCGGTGCCATCCCAAACTAGGACACTATCGTAGAACTCCAGGAAGCAAGCATTCAGTTACGTGGGGCAGGCTTTGCAGCCTGCCTGTTAATCAATTTGGCCGATGGCAGGCTGGAAAACCTGCCCCACAGAGGTAAAGGCACTTGCCCCCGGAAACTGAATCCTGACTCTAGGAAACAGGATTCCGTTGACTTAAGCTGTGCGATCAGCTATCCATTTGAAAAAATTTCGAGGTGAAACTGTGGCCGAAAAGAAGCTGACGCGGAAGGAACTCTTGAAGGAGCCTGATGAGTTCCTCACTACCACCGCTAAGGTAATTCTATATACGCGGGAACATCCGAGGTCCGTTGCATTAGGATGCGCGCTCGTGGTCATTGGTCTGCTGGCCGTCGCTGGCTTCTACTACTACCAGAAACACATGGAGGTAAGAAGTCACGAACTTTTTGAACAAGTGTGCAATGAATATGAGATCGCAGTTCAGACTCCTCAGCCACCCACCCTTCAGAAGTTGGACAAGCTTTTCGCGGAATTTGACGCCGTAGCCAGGGAGTACAGATCACTTCCCGCCGGCGAAATGGCATTGCTCTACAGTGGGCACGTCCTATACAAGAAGCAAGACTTCAAGGGAGCGCTGGAGCGCTACGCCCAGATGCAGTCCACGAGCCTCGTCAAGAGTGGTCTGAGTTCACTGGTTCTCTCATCACATGGCGATGAGTCAGCTTGCTCTTAAAGAGTATGATAAGGCTGTAGTGCAATTCGACCAACTCTCCAAGGATGTTAATTCTCCATACAGGCGCGAGGCCTATGGCACAGTTGCTAGAATATATGAATTGATGGGCAAGAACAAAGAAGCGGTCCAGGCTTACCGGCAGTATCTGAAAATGTTTCCCGAAGCTCCGGACTCTGCTTTTGTTAAGGCAAGAATAGCTGAGATTGCAAAGCAGACTTAGCGGATCAATTTGTAATCCGAGTGGCGTATTTCGCGCATGGTGAAAATGAGGGACAGATCGAGATCGCCGTGTTGGTGGGACAGGCATCTTGCCTGTCTAACAAGAAATGACAGGCAAGATGCCTGTCCCACCAAAGCCGCCTGAAACACGCCACCGAATATAGGAAACAGAGTAATTAGTATCACCTCGGGCGTCTGGAGTCATTTCACCCTATTCCGTGGTACACAGCCACTGGGAGCGTCATTGACGCTCAATAATTACATTCATTTCGGACACCCAAACCTGGAAGGAGCTTTCGTCCAGATCTATCTGATAAAAATCTTGCGGTTCTTGAGCATTAAGGTCGAATGCTTGCTGTGCGAGAAGGTGGTCGAGGATTGCCCGAACCTCCGCAAACGCAAGGTCCTCCAAGAAGAAAATGTTGAACACCTGATTGGCGTGCAAGAATGGCATTGATTCCATAATTCGATCTCTCAACAATGAGAATAAACACATCTGTAACCAGCGTCAACTCCTAGGTCGGTCGATGGCCGGCAATGAAAATGGCGATAATTCTTGACACTGAATCGGATACTTTGTATAAACGCCGGGGGGATTGTGTTTTGGACATTTCTGATTCAATGGTGTTGGTGAAAGGAGGAATGACATGACAAAGGCTGAACTAGTATCCCGTATTGCCGAGGAGGCGGGAGTTTCCAAGAAAGCTGCCGGAGCGGCATTAGCTTCGGTTGTCTCTGCGATTCATGAAGTGCTGAAAAAGGCCCAGAAGATTCGAGTTACTGATTTGGGTAGCTTCAGTGTGGTGAAGCGCCAGGCCCGTCAGGGTGTCAACCCGAGGACCGGCAAGCCGATCAAGATACCCGCCACCAAGGCTCCCAAGTTCACAGCGGCTAAAGCATTGAAGGAAGCCGTCAAGAAGTAACTGGACGGTGACGAACGGGTCTCGAAAGCACCTGAACGCATCTCCATGGCGGAACTGGTTGGGTACACGACGCTGTGCACCTCCGACGAGGTCGAGGTCTGATTGCGAATGTTGGAGTTCCCTTAAAGTCGTCCCTGGCGACGTGCCAGCCCAAGGTGAGGCACTCTGGTAGCAAGGGCATTTCCGACAAGGACCGCTTAGGATTTGAAACGAGGCTGAGTTACAAGGATCTCTTTCTCTGAGGCGAGAAACTTGGCCGCTTATACGAATAAGGGCTGTCTCAATGAAGGGCGGCCCTTATTTTGTTGCACCGTTGAAGAGATGAAGAAGCTCTTTCTGATTGTCCTCATGTTGCTCCCGTTTCTTGGCTCCTGCGCAAGCCTTATGGACGGTCGTTTCGTGCCAAAGGAAGGGAGGACCTCTCCTTACAACCCCCAACCAGACCCGTACGAACCTCCCAAAGATCCCACCGCCAGGTTTTAGTTTTTTTCAGCCGACTACACAGGATTGCCTCACGTAGCACTAGTCTTCGCCCTCATCCCATTGACGGTGTGGGACAAGAGGATCAGGAGCGGACTTCATCCCTTTTTCGGCTGGGCCGGGGGCAAGGCGAGGGGGCCTGCTTGCTTTTTCGCCAGGTCCAGCAGCTCCGCGGGGGAATCTCATTCCCTTATCGGGTGTCCCCAGGTTCCCAGGCATCTGTCCCATGCCCTTCTCGGACATGCCATCCGGTGCTTGTGGTGGCCGGAGCAAGGAACCCAGCTCCTTACGAAAATCTTTGAAAAAGAGTACCAATTGCGCCCGCTGGCGTACCGTCAGGACCTTTGAGACGTCTTCATACTGTTGCTCACGAAGCCTTTGGAGTTCCTTCCTCTTCTCACGAACGTCTTCCAGCAATCGGCCCAACTCCTTCTCGTCCGCAGGCTTGGAGGAATCACTCAATTGCTTCTTGAGCGCCTGGAAATCCTCTGACAAACCCTTTTGCAAGGATTTACGCTGGGAACGGAATTTGTGACGAATTTCGAGGAGCTTATCCGCTGTGGGTTGGTCCAAGTCAAGGGCCTCTATCAGCCTCCACATGGTCAGGGTCTCTATCCTGTCCTGTACTTTGTCCCTGTCCCTCTTCTGCTCAGGATCAGCGGCGAAGAGAGAGGTAGCTCCAACCAGGAGCACCCCAACAGCAATCAGAGCGGCAATTGTCCTACGCATCTTTCTTCCTTTTCAATCTGTCGAATAACTTGGTTGTGCCGACATGCCCCGAAAAAAAAAGGAAGGAAACAACCCAAAATGAGTCGCGATGAGTGTAGCATGACCTGCGTTCACATCGCGCTTGTGATCTGCTGCTGGAAGCCGGAAGACCACACCCTCCTGTTGTAGTAACCTCTGTGGCTTCTCGTCATAGATACAGCGGACCAGTTTCATCCTCCACCTCGAACCATTGCACGTCACTTTCATCAAGCCGTGCAGCGGCTCTAGCGTCGACTACTGTAAGGAGCAGGTCGCCGTAAAGGAGACCAGGCGAAAGCTCCTCTGACGTGGGGCCGTAAACTTGCTCCAGTTCTTGAAATAAATCGGGCGACATCACACGAAGATCAGCGATCTGCCGATTGTCAGGCTGGAAGATTGCCACACGAATCACCAGAAGCGCAATGACCGCTGCAACAAAGACGCCCGCGGCTTTCCACCATAAGCCCCAAACAGGCTTCAACGCTTGCTCTTTCAGTCGTGCATCCAGAGACTGGTGATAGAGCTTCCAGAACTCCTCCCCTGGCTCTTCAGGAAGATCGGAGGCAATCGCAGAGAGCAGCGCTAGTGATTCTTCTCTCACCTGACGGCAAGGCGCGCACACGCGAAGATGGTTTTCCAGACGCTCCTTCTCTGAAGGCTTCAGGCACTCGTCCAGATCGGCGATGATCAGTTTTTCTGCCTCGTTACACTCACGTGTTTTCATTTTGGTCCCAACGTTTCTCTAAGCGCTTTTACAGCCTGAAAGAAATTGCCTCGTGCGCCGCCCTCCGTTCCACCGAGAACCTTAGCAATTTCTTTATAATCCATCTCTTCATAAATCCTCAACTGAAGTGTCAACCGCTGCTTTTCCGGGAGTGTCTCCAGTGCCTTTCTCATTCTTTCAAGATTCCGTGCCCTGTCCAAACTTGTCTCAATCGGTTCTGCCGGATCGGCCAATTGGTCGAGTATGTCGGGAACGAGCGTAACCTTGCGTTTCCTAAGATGGTCCCTCATTGCATTCAACGCTATGGTGTAGAGCCACGTCTTGATCGATGAGACCATCATGAATTTGTGCAGGCCTTCGTAAGCCCTCAGAAAAGCCATCTGGGATATGTCTCTGGCCTCCTCCGGGTCCCTGACGATTCGCAGAATCATCAGGGTAAGCGGCTTCGAGTACCTACTGACAAGTTCGGAAAAAACCTCTTTGTTGCCTTTTCGGAACTCTCTGAGTAGGTCCGCATCGTTCATTCGAGCTTCCCGTTCCTAACTTATTGGACGCAAATACGCGGGCAATGTTATACGGGGATGGAAAAAATAGGAACCGGTGTAACGTCTTATTCCGCGGCCATAAGGGACAGATAAGGGAAAACCTATGGCCTGGTGAATCACCAAGTTCATACTAATCGGCGCCAAACAGACTAAAATTACGAACTGTTAACCGTCTCAATCGCCTGTTTGGCACCGTCGGGTATCAATCTCGTCTGGGTTAGGCGGCAGCTAATTGTGAGCGTAGATAATTGCCCTTGAGTTTTTCCAGGGCCGATCGCTCTATCTGGCGGGCGCGCTCCCTGGTTATGCCGAAATGCTTGCCCAGTTCCTTTAGAGTGACCGGTTCCTCGGAAAGGATTCGTTTTTCAACAATGTACTTCTCTCGCGGATTCAAGCTTTCCAGAGCCTGATCTGCCCATTCCTTGAGGTCCTCCAGTTCTTCCAGTTCGGAAAGTATTTCTTCTTGGTCAGGGGCATTGTCCTTCAATGTGTCCGCGAATGAATCCCGGGAGCGATCCCCGATCGAATCATCGAGGGAAAGATCATGCGCCTTCAGACGGCCAGCCATATCTATCACCTCGTTTTCGGTTACGTTTATTTTCAGCGCTAGTTTCGCTACGTTTTCCCGGCGATCATCCGCATCAAGCGCTTCGGGCAGGTCGGAAATCCTGTAGAAGAGTTTGCGCTGAGCCTGAGTAGTTCCTATCTTCACCAGGGACCACGAGCGGATAATGTAGTTCTGTATATACGCCCTGATCCACCAGATCGCGTAAGATATCAGCCGGTAGCCCTTGTCAGGATCATACCTCTCAACGGCCTTCATAAGGCCGATATTCCCCTCCTGGATCAGATCCATTAACCTCACCCCGTAATTGCGGTACCCAAGGGCCACTTTGATCACGAATCTCAGGTTGGATGTAATGAGCATCTGCCCCGCCTTAGCGTCATTCCTGTCTCTATAGCGAACAGCAAGCTCAGTTTCATCTGTCCGGCTCAAAACCGGATAATGTTCTATTTGTGATAGGTATATCTTAAGTCCGTCCGTCTCGATGGGATAATTCATACTTGCACCTCCCGGATTGTTTCCCGAGTGTCCGTCCATTAAATTGGATGCGCTCCGGGGAAAAAGGTTTCACCCGTGCAATCCCTTGCGTTTAAGGAAGCAGTAAACAAGGGGGCGGAGGCGTGTTCCTGGAGACTACCCGAAATCTTCCTAACCCCCATGTGCGTTTACGTAGAGCCGTGTCGTAATCCACGGTCGCTACTCACATGTGATCCCAAGGTGCGGGAAGCCGAATAGCGTTGCAGTGGGCCAGTAGTCCAGCGCCTCCCTCTTGGCTAGTCAGAGTTACGAGATTATGAATAGGGTTTGAACTGCAAATGCTGATAGAGGCGCACGGGGCTGTGCGTAGTTACTGGATTCCACCGCGCGCTGAATACACGAATGGCAGGATTGGCGGGCCGGGCCCACCGAGCACAATTCCATGGGCTTATTTCAACGCGTTTTGCTCCTGGAAAGCTCTGGTAGACTGTCCCGGAAACAACTTCTCTCTGGGAGGGAAACAGTGTCATGTAGAGATGGGTTTGAAACCCATCTCTACAAAGGGCTGAAAAGATGTCGGGAGGGAGAAAAAACTTGCCTTCTTGGAAGGAACTTATGAAACGATCTATCGGTCCTGAGATAAGCTAGCTCTTCTTAGGTCTGACGATGTGGCTATTCAGCAGATTCCTCCTGCTCCTCCTCTTCTGAAGATCGGCCTTCGAATTCTTTGATGCCTCGGGCTAATTCTTCCAAACGCTCGTCCACCAAGTAATTGATAGTGCCCTCAGGATAGTCACCATTCTCATCCGGCTCGCCGGCCGGTACGCCGGTAAGTATTTCAATTCCCTGATCCACATGGTCCACAGCCCAGATATTGAACTGTCCGTTCTTCACTGCTTCCAAGACTTCCGGATGAAGGACCAGATCTCCCACGTTCCGTCGAGGTATCATTACGCCTTGGGTGCCCGTGAGGGCCTGGGCGCGACAAACCCGGAAGAATCCCTCTATCTTTTGATTAACACCCCCTATGGGTTGTATCTCTCCATGCTGATTCACACTACCGGTGACCGCTATCCCCTGGTCGATAGGCTTGCGTGACAGAGCGCTCAAGAGGCCGTACAATTCCGTTGACGAGGCGGAATCACCGTCTACGCCGGAGTACGATTGCTCAAACGTAATACTTGCCGTCAGATTCAAAGGTTTGGTCTGGGAGAACCGATCCCTTAAGAAGCCGGACAATATAAGAACTCCCTTGTTGTAGCTCTGGCCGGACAATTCGGCTTCCCGCTCGATGTTGATGATCCCAATTTTACCCATACTTGTCTTGACCGTTATCCGGGACGGCCGGCCGAACGAGAACTCAGGAGAGCTGTACACGCTTAACCCGTTGATCTGACCCACTCGCTCTCCGGTGGTGTCTATCATCAGAATGCCGTCTTCGATATATTCTTGGATCTTGTCCTCAATCATGTTGAGGCGTTCGATGCGATCCGCGTTGGCCTGTTCCACATGGGATCCAGCGATCACAGGAGAATCAGCTTCACGCGCCCTTAAATCTGCCTCACGAAGAAGATCTGCAATATGCTCAAACCTGGCAGTGATCTTCTTCTTTCTCCCGGCCCATCGAACGGCGAGCTTGGCAACGGCCTCGACCCCGGATTGATCGCATGGAAGAAGTTCGTCCTCTGCGGATATACGAGCAATGAATCCGGCAAGTTTACCCATATTTACAGGGTTGTTGGGCATGGTCAAATCAAAGTCCGCTTTCATCTTGAAAATCTTGCGGAAATCCTCGTCGTACCAGTGCAGAAGGTCGTATATTTCAGGATCGCCAATTACGATCACTTTTATTTTGATGGGGATTTTTTCAGGTTTCAAAGCGGAAGTGAAAAGAAAACTGAATGGATCAGTTTGAATCTCCATCACCTGGTTGCGAAGACTTCTCTTAAGGGTCGGCCACACACCGGCTTCGATAAGGAAGTCCCTAGCTTGCAATAAGAGGTACCCTCCGTTTGCCTTCAGAAAGCTGCCTGACTTGATATGGCGATAATCGGAAGACCACATCCCCGTACGATCCATTACACGCTCTATCGTGCCAAACAGATTGCGAAACGTAGGAGTATTTTCAATCACCACCGGCGGCTTGTCAGTCTCCGAATTGTCGACGAGGACATTGACTTCATAATCAGTAAGTTGGGTCGGATCCGGTGGCACGAGCATCGGGGGGCCGGGAGATTCCCCGCCGCCTGGAGTAGGCACCAATCGCGGCCGAAATCTTTCGAGGTGGTTCATGACATCCGTTTCCACCTCTTCCAGGTAAGTTGAAACAGACTCCTCAGGATTCTTCTCACGGATCGGGGACATCAGGTCCTTCAACAAAGGTTGAATCCATTCCCTGGCGAGTTCTTCCAAATCTTCCTGAATTGTTTTATCTATGTCTCTGGCCGCTTTAAAGATTTTCTCCATTTCCTGAGACAATTCTTTGTGTTTTGATTTGATTTTCTCAAGTTCTTCAGCAGAAAACTTACCTTCTTCTACCAGAGCTTCAAGCTGTTCAATCTTCATCGGGTTGCCGACGACCACTGGGGCCAGATCGGGGCGGGTAAAGGGTCCCACCTGAATCTGGACCATCATGAAATTCTCAGAGGTGACCTTAGTCTCAAAATTCTTGAAAAGGGCTTTTTGAGCCCCCATATGGCGGTTTATGATCTCATTTCTTGCCGATTGGAACTCTTCACTCTCGAATATGGCCGGGATCTTCTTTTTCAAGGACCCGATGAGATCTGCCATCTGTTGTTTGAGAACGCTCCCTTTACCTGCATCCAAGGAAAGGAGTCTTGGTTGATCCGGGTTCTTAAAATTATTTGCGTAGCATAGATCGTTGGGAATCGAACCTCCCACATTGAATTCATCCAGAAGCTTCAGGACTGTACCGGTGCGTCCCGTGCCAGTGTTTCCGGACACGAAGATGTTGTATCCACTCCCTTTCATAGCAAGACCGCGTCGCAGAGCCTTCACAGCCCTATCCTGGCCGATGATCTCCTCCTGAGGCTCTATGTCGGCAGTGGTGTTCTTGATAATCCCTTCCGGGGGCCCACTCCAGGTTAACTCCTCCCACGGCAACCGAAGCTCTTGTCGCAAATCAGTCATAATTAAACTTCCTATTTAAGGATTATTTCAGGGACAGCCTCCCTGAACAGTTCGAATGCTTCGCAGCTATCTCCAACTATACTCCTTGTTATAATTTGATCAGCTCTTTGATTTCATTCTTCGTCCATGGGAAGAGAGGCTCCTTGGCCTCCCACATCATGTCGAGTATTTCCTGTTCCTCCAGGACGCCCTTCTCCTTCAGGAGTTTCAACATTCCAACGAGAACCTGTCCCACGTTGAAGCCAAAATAGTCTTCTTGCATTCCTATTCTCCTCGGCGGCGCGGCGAGCCTTGTCGCATAAGAGTCTGAGTCTGTTGCAGGTAATTTCGTAAGGCCACAAGCGCCTCGACGGAGACGTCGACGAAGCTCACACCCACAAGGAAAGCGTGGCCTATAATGGTTGAGCGCCGTTCGTACCATTCTACCTGGCCAAGCACTTCGACCGCACTGGACCTTTTCCCCAGATCCAACGCAATCTCAACGAAATTACGACCGAAGGTTCCGCCAGTGAATGACAAATGGAATCCGTCGGCCTCCATCTTTTGCGTCTCAAAAATAAGACCGTTGAGGTGCAATGACCGTGTCACTGCTTTGTATTGCGGAGATCGGCGAGACGGATCCTCTCCGTGAATAACCGTGTACTTGAACGGAAGTTGAACCTCCGCTGCAAAGGTCGAATGCATTAGGTTGTCTGCTTTGTCAACCATGGGTTATCCAGTTCCCATAAAGAGTTCCGGATCAGCGAGGCGGTCTGCCTGAAGCTGATCGGTGGTGATTCCCCTTGGCAAGGGCAATTACGATACGTTAATCACGGGGCTCGAAAGGTCACTTCTCTTTTCCCGTTCCAAAAAGTATCTGATCGACAACTTCCACAATGGCATGCCCAATGGTTATGTGAACTTCCTGAATGCGAGGGGTAGCGGCCCCTTCCACGTGGACGTAGTAACGGCAAACATCTTTCATGGGACTGTCTGTCGGGCCGCCGATACCTATGGGAATCATACCCAACTGTCCAGCCACCTTAAGACCTCTGAGGACATTGGGTGAGCTTCCGGAAGTACTGATTCCCACTGCCGCATCCCCCTTCTTGCCCAAGGCCTTTATCTGCTTCTCAAAGATCTCTTCGTAACTGAAATCGTTTGAGATTGCCGTCAAGACTGAGCTGTCGGTGGTCAATGCCATGGCCGGTAGAGGTGGCCTGTCCATTATATATCGATTCACAAACTCGGCTGCGATGTGTTGTGCGTCTGCCGCAGAGCCACCGTTTCCGAAAAGAAGTATTTTGTTTCCTTGGCCGAGAACACTCGCCAGAGTCCGAATCGCTTCCTCAAGAACCTCCATGTTTGTCTTCAGGAAACTTTCCTTGAGTCGTATGCTTTCTTCGAAAATCTCCAGGATACGGTTCCGCAAGTTTTTGTCCAACCTAACTCAGATTTCCCCACCCCGCTAAACTCATATCCCATCTTTACATTATCATTAGGCCCTGGACAATGAATTTTCAATTGCAACCCGTCAAATATATTCTTCAATTATTTCCCTTGCTGTGCCGATTATAGAGGCTACGGGCCGGTCAAGCCAAAAAATGGGTGGCCTCAAACCCTTCGACTTTGTTAAATTACTAACGGGAAGAGAAGAACTTCCAGGGAAATATCTTCGTTTAGAGCAACCATGACTTTTCGAAAACACGACATCATTGATTATTACGACAGCCGTAGAATTTCTTGCGGCTTGGTTCTCGATGTGGATGATCGGCGTCTCCGTATCCTCAACGATCAGGGCAAGGAGACAAAAATTTCCGCCAACCGAACCCTAATCTCGGGAAAGGACCCAAACTTCCCGCTCTCAGGAAGCCGAGATGAACAGGTGAACAGGCTCAGGGATATTTGCACGCGCAGGGAGGAAATCAAAAAGCTCATAGATCTTCGGGAACTCTGGGAAGTGGTCTGCCTGGAAACAGGCGAGATCGGCATAGAAGACCTTGCAGAGCTTTTGTTTGGCCACCAGAGCGATCCGAACTATGCTGCTTCGCTTCTTAGGGCAATTTTCGAGGACAGGCTCTATTTCAAAATTCGCCCGGACGGAATTGAGGTGGCTGGCCCGGAGCAGGTGCAGCAGGCCCTGGTCCAGAGAGAAAAAGAAAGGGAGCGAAGCACTTTTATAGCTCGATGCGCAGAATTCTTGGTCCGGTTTAAGGATACTACCCAGAGGGTGGGCATCCAAGAGGCCCCCGAAGGATTTATTCCTTTATTGGAGGAGGCGGCTGAGTGTGGCCGAAACTGGATTACGTTCAAGATGATAAAAGATGTTTTTTCCCAGGCAGGTATGCCCCAGGGCTTGGATCCGTTCCGGGTGCTCGTCAAGCTGGGCGTCTGGTCCGAAGATGAGAACGTGAGCCTGCGGGCAGAAAGAATACCTGTGGAGTTCTCTCCTGAAGCTGAGGCTATGGCGCGTGAAGCTGCAAGCAAACCCCTGCCTTCTTCGGTTACAGATCTTACTAACGTGGAACTCATTACTATTGACTCGGTTTTCACCCGAGACGTAGATGACGCTCTGTCCCTGTCGCGCAAAGAGGACGAGACTGTAATCGGAATTCACATAACCGACGTTGCCTATTTCGTGGATCATGATTCGGTGCTCGATCGAGAGGTTCGCGAACGAGCAACCTCCATATATCTCCCGGAATCCACAATCCCTATGATCCCGCCGGTTCTCTCCGAAGAGGCGGCCAGCCTTGCGGTGGGAGAAGCGCGGCCAGCGATCAGCGTAATGGTCACAGTGCGACAGGACTTGAAGCTCAAGGACTTCAGAATCCTTCCCTCGATAGGTACGCGTAAGAGAACGGCTTTCCTACGAAGAGGCGGATGAGAGAATATCAATTCGAGGTTCCAGAGAATCGGATATGTATGCAATTGCTTCGTCCTTGAGGGAGGAAAGAATCGCTTCAGGTGCCCTCATTTTCAAGGATCCTGAGCTGTCGGTGCGCGTGGAGGTCGACAAAACCATTGAAGTGGTTTGCCGAGATAGGGAGACACCGTCCCAAGTCCTTGTGTCCGAGATGATGATTCTTGCAAACAGTCTTTTTGCCCGTTTCATGAAGGAACGTAATCTTCCAGGCCTGTTTAGGAGTCAGCCCCCCCCCCTGGAAAAGATAGAGCTTGGTCCTGATTATGACCCGGTAACCTCCTATCGAAGCAAAAAGGCATTGGCCCGCGGAGACCTCGGCACAGATCCGGCGCCCCATTCCACCCTTGGCCTGCAACTGTACACAACTGCCACCTCACCGCTCAGGCGCTACCCGGACCTCCTCGTCCAGCGGCAGCTCAAAGCGGCCCTGGAGGGTAAGCCTCCATGCTGCGCACACGAGGAGTTGGAAAACATCCTTGCCAAAATGTCCTATTCGCTGGAACGCGTGACACTTCTGGAGCGCGAAACGCACAAGGTATTTTCTGCTCAGGTACCTGGAGCAGAGAAAGCATGAAGAATTCGAGGCAGTGGTGCTGCAACGTTTCCCCAGGTTCCATCTGGTTCACATAACTAAGTTCTGTTTCAATGCAGCTTTGAATGCCCCTAGCAATGTTTCACTAAATCCACATGATCGAGCTATAATACGTCTTGAGAAGATCAACCCCAGGGAAGACAAGCTGAGCGTGTCGCTCGTTAAACTATTGTGAAGTAATGGCTGACGAAAGAATAGTCATAAGGATTACACCGACTCCTGCAGTCCAAGATATCTCGCGGAAGGATTTGCACAGGTTGTCGCGAATTACCAAACTGCCTATTGAAAAGGTCAGCCGCCGCATCTCTGCCGGCAAGAGCATTGCCATTCTCACCCCCATGCACCCCAAGCTGGAGGACGTGGCGAACTTGCTCAGAGGTATCGGCTTCTCCGTCACGATAAGTCCAGCCGACGGTCCCAAGATCTTACCGTCTCCTCCGCTAATACCTTCCGTCGCCCACGCGGTCGAGGTCAGTGAATGGAAAGTTGGAGACGTTATCGAGAACCTCTACGAAGTTCGGGATATCAAATATGGTGGAATGGGGGCTGTTTATCTGATTCGCCACCGCCGCTGGGATACCATGATGGCGGTGAAATCCCTGCTCCACAGGTTGCGAGACGTTGAAGAAGATCGAGCGCTGTTCCTGAAAGAGGCTGAGACATGGATAGATATAGGCTTTCATCCCAATATTGCCGCCTGCTATTACGTTCGCAATATCCAGGACAGCCATCGGATCTTTATTGAATACGTTGATGGAGGGGCCCTGAATGAGTGGCTGGTTCGGCACAGCCCCGTAGGTTGGGACACGCTCATCGACCTGATGGTGCAGTTCAGCGACGGCCTGGAACACGCGCATTCCAAAGGCTTGGTCCATCGAGATGTGAAGCCGGGCAACTGCATGATGACCAAAGACGGCATCCTGAAGGTTACCGACTTCGGCTTGACCAAGCGGCGGGATCAATCGCGTGTGAGCGGCGAATCGTTTGACTCTTCAGCGCCTGGAGAGAGCATCGTACTGGAGAAGGAATCCGTGACCGCCGCGGGAATGGGCACGCCCAGCTATATGGCGCCTGAAATGTGGATTCCGCACTCTGAGGTGGGCCCTCCTGCAGATATGTACGCTTTCGGCGTGATGTTTTTTGAAATTTGTTGCGGAAGAAAACCCTTTGTGATCCAGCCTGGAGACAAACGAGGCAAGTTGGCGTTGGCTCATGTCAAGAAACCTCCTCCCCGTCCCCGCACGTTTCGGGAGACCATTCCCCCCCAGATCGAGGAACTGATTCTCAAGTGTCTGAGCAAGAACCCTGCAGATCGTTACGGTTCTTTTCGAGAGATACGGGAAGAGTTGGCCGGCATATATGAAGAGATATGCAAGAAGCGATTTCCTCGTGAGATGCCGGACGAGGTGAAGCTATATTCAGACGCATGGAACAACCGTGCAGTTTCCCTTATGGACTTGAACCATGAAGAAGAGGCGGAGAAAGCTTTGATGAGGGCCGTGGAGTCCGATCCACACCACCCGGAAGCGGTCTACAATCTGGGGCTTCTCGATTGGCAGCGCACAAGAAATCCTGATTGGGAATTAGTTATAAGGTTGGAGGAGGTTGTCAAGACCCCAGAGTACGTGGGACGAGGCGCATATCTCCTGGGCCGATGTCTGCTCGCTCTAGGAGATGCTCGGAGGGCGCTGACAGCCTGTGAGCTTGCCCTTTCCTCAGAAGATGCGGGGGAAGCATGGTTGAAGCATTGTGCTATAGCACTGATTGGCCAGGGGAACGAAATTGATGGCATCAAGCATCTTGAGACCTATCTGATCGATTTTCCGGAAGATGAGGAAGCCGCAGGGTGGCTGATCGGCGCTATGGTCCGGAATGGCCTTGAAGAAGAAGCCCACGAAAGGATTAAGTCTCTTCCGGACACTTCCGAGATCGGTCACATGGAACCTGAGGAGATTTCCAGAGCGTTCTTCTTTTCGGGCCTGACCGAAACATCGGTGCTCCGAGGGCACGGCGGGTGGGTGACATGTTTGGCGCAATCCCGGAAATCCAGCCTGCTGATCACAGGGGCACGGGACAGGACGATCAAGATATGGGATGCTCTGACGGGAGAAGAGAAAAAGACCTTTAGCGTAGTCGGCGAACCGCCGGCCGCCCTATGGATTTCTCCTGATGAGCAGCTTCTAGCCATCGGCGCATCACAGAGTGGGATCCCGGTAAAGATACTGGATCTTCAAACAGGCCGCTTTGTGGGCAATCTTATCGCTCACGGAGGAGTTGTTACGGCGGCGGGCTTTTCGCCGGACGGCAAACATCTACTAACGGTGGAGCAGGCTGGCGTGACACGCTTATGGGGAGTGGAAGACTTCAAGGCCGCGGCCACCTTCAAGATTCCCGCCCATATCGCGGCGGCCCTTGTCTTCGATAGCGATTCCAACCCGGTTATCTTTATCTCGGGCATGGACCGAATGGTCAAGAGGTACGCCCGCTAGATTCCACCACAGAAACCTTCGAGCGGGGGCACCGTGACCTTGTCACCGCCTTGAAGGTAGACCCGGCCGGGAAACGTGTGGTCACCTGCGGCAGAGACAGGCAAACAATAATATGGGATGGCCTTACGGGTAATATAGTTACGGTATTCCAGGCCCATCAGGATCAGGTTGCGGCGGTAGCTCTTGATCCGGCGAGGAACTTGGCAGCAAGTTACGACGCCAAAGGGGGAATTAAAGTTTGGGACGCTCGCAGCGGCATGGTGCATAGGACCTTCAGTGCAGGTGATAGCGGAGTAAATTGTCTCGAATTCACACCGGACGGAGACAGACTTTTGGCCGGGGGCAAAGACATGTGCCTAAGGATTTGGGACGTCCGTGGACGCCCCATGGTCCCTAACATGGCTCTGGCAAAGATCCGGCCGATCAAGAAACAGATGAAGTCCGACCGCAAATTCAAGGTGATGGTAGACGCGGCAAGAAAGGCCATGAAAAGAGGAACCTTTTCGACAGCCTACTCGATGCTTCGCGATTCACAGACGCTGCCTGGCTACGAGCGCTCGGACATTGCACTGGACCTAATCGTCGCCATGAGGGAGCACGGAAAGCGCGTCGGCCTTCATGGCGGATGGAAGCGAAAAACCTGTGAGACTGCTTCCAGCGTGATGGACGTCTCCTTTTCCCCCTCCGCGATCAATTTTCTGACGGCCCAGGCGGATCACACCATCAGAATGTGGAACACCAAGAAGGGTGACTGCGTCAAGACCCTGCGAGGCCATACTAATCTGGTGGCTGCAATTCGTTTTTCCCCCAACGGTCGAGAAGCGGCATCGGGAAGTGACGACCGTTCAGTCCGACTCTGGGACCTGCAGACGGGTAAGATGCTCCTGATGTTGAAGGGCCATACGGAGAGCGTCAGTTCTGTGGCCTATTCACTCGATGGCAGCGCGCTGCTTTCAGGTTCGTGGGACAAGACCGTAAGACTCTGGCGTTTGCCGGAGGGGGGCCTCATAAAGACACTGAAAGGCCATGACGACAAAATAACTTCCGTAGAATTCGTACGTGGAGCCGAGCATATAGCCTCTGCGGGGTTTGACGGTGTGGTCAAGATCTGGGAAGTGTCGTCGGGAAGGCTGCTGAGGGAGTTTAAGGGGCATACGGACAGGATTACGTGTCTGAACGTATCGGCCAACGGGAATTTGTTGGCGAGCGGCTCGACGGATGGGACCGCCAAAATTTGGGACCTCCCCAAAGGCACGTGCCTCAAAACGCTGGAAGCAGGCAAATTGGGTGTTAGGGCCGCGGTCTTTTCTCCGGATCAAACCTTCTTGGCTACAGGGGGCAGCGACACGGTTCTGAGGATTTGGAAAGTGGAGACCGGCGAATGTCAGAGGGAATTTCAGGGACATACGCGCGAAATAAGCTCTGTGGACTTCTCATCTAACGGACGTTTTGTGATCAGCTCATCAACTGACGGCAGCGTCATGATTTGGGAGCTGGACTGGGAATGGCGCTTCGGTGATAAGAAAGGCGACGGAACGTGAAAATCTACGCCTTGATTTTATCTTTGCCTAGAATCCGTGGCAAGGACGGTTCGTCATTGTTCACTCTGCGTGAATCGGTCGCCACTCCTCGCCCAGCCTCGTCCTGCTCAGTATAATGATTCAGATCCGGACACTTGGTCGTATCCCCCAGAGAGAATTACTTGAATGACAGGCACAACAGGAATGACCAACAAGAAAAGTCCGTTATGGACACTCCCCTGTTTTGAGGAGGAGATAACAAAAATGCTGGGGTCCAGAACTAAGAAGGAGCTTTCTCCCGATGGGCTGACTACGGCAGCTGTTCTGGTTCCTCTGTTCACCAAGAACGGGCAACGCCACGTTCTTTTGACCAAACGGTCCGACTTTGTTGAACATCATAGAGGGGAGATATCGTTCCCAGGAGGGAAGCTCGATTTGGCAGATGCGGACTACCTCACCTGCGCGCTTCGCGAGACTGCCGAGGAGGTAGGCGTTAATCCTGAACACGTGAATGTGGTGGGGGAATTGGATGATTTCTATACGGTGGCCACAGGCTTTCTAGTGGTCCCATTCGTGGGTGTGATACCTTACCCGTACGAGTTCCGCCCAAGCGCACGGGAGATTGCCGGACTCCTGGCTGTCCCCTTGGAAATCTTTTTCGACCCGGACCGCAGGACAGAAGAGACGTGGATCGTGAACGAGGAACCAATTGAGGTCGTTTCCTATCGCTGGCAAGGACACAATATTTGGGGAGCCACGGCACGGATTCTCAAACACTTTACGGAGTTGGTGGAGGACTGGCAGGCCAACCCCGATATCGGGGACCAATTCTGCCGCGAGTGATTCATGGGGCGCGGGGATTCGGTGCCGCGTCTGTAGGGTTGCACTCCAACTAATCAAGGGTACCGGACATGAATCTTTTTGATGATCTTCCTGAGGATTTTCGCGAGGCCGTGCGGTTTCATGGGCATCTCTGCCCTGGCCTCGCCATAGGATACGTCGCGGCCAAGGTCGCCGCTCAATTACTTGACATAGGCACGTCTGAAGACGAAGAGATCGTGGCTCTAGTGGAGAACAATTCCTGTGCTGTCGATGCCATTCAAGTGCTGTTGGGATGCACCTTTGGGAAGGGAAATCTCATTTTCAAGGATTGGGGGAAACAGGTCTTTACCTTTATGGACCGGAGGACAAACCGCGCGGTCCGAATGTCATTCACGGGCCCCATGCCGGAGCAAGAAGAAACGCCGTGCCCTGAAAGCGAAGCTCGATTCCGGCAAAGCCACGGACGCGGAAAGAGCAAAGTGGGAGGAGTCGAGGCAGAGCGCAATCAGGCAGATTCTATCGGCTGATCCTCACGACTACTTCCTGATCCGGGAAGTTTCCGCCGAACAGCCTCCATGTGCGGAAGTGGTTGCCACAACGCCGTGCGGACTCTGCGGAGAGGCTACCGTGACCGCGCGCATGCTGGAAATGGATGGCCACCTCGTGTGTCGTGACTGTGCGGAAGGAACGTATAAGGCGTGGGGCGTCTTTTAGACGATTATTCAACGTCCGGCGCTAACGAAGGCCTGATACCTATGAAAATTGCCGAACAACTTTATGTGTACCTTTGGGCCGACCCTCGTGAAAACAACTGCAACACCGTTTTCATCGATGGGAAAGTCCCCGTCTTGATTGATCCGGGACACCGACACCGGGTTAACGACCTGCTCAACCGGTTGAGGGGAGACGGAGTCGATCCAGCGCGCATCCGGTTGATCATCTGCACTCACGGTCATCCGGACCACTTCGAAGGGGCGGATACCTTCAGAGACCAGCCCGTGAAAGTGGCCTTGTCCCGGCAAGAGGAAGCATACATTGAAGAGGTGGGGCGTCCAACGTACAGCCAGCAAGGGCTTGCGATGCCTGATTACCATGTAGACTTCCATCTGAATGAAGGAGATCTGATTCTAGGCAAACATGAGTTTCAGATCCTTCTGACCCCAGGGCACAGCCCGGGGAGCCTTTGCATCTATTGGCCGAGGCACAAAGTCCTTGTCACCGGTGATGTGGTTTTCGCCCAGGGTGTGGGGAGAGTGGATCTTCCGGGTGGCGACTCGAAAGCCCTGAGACAGAGCGTGGAACGCCTGGAAAAGCTGCCGGTGGAACTTCTGATTCCCGGGCACGGGCCTGCGCTTCAAGGCGAGGATCGGGTGCGGCAGAATTTTAAGTACATAAAGACAGCCTTTCTCGGGGTGCCATGAGACATGTTCAAAAATTAGGCAGGGGTAGATGTCATTTTTTGCACATAAAAACATGCGTTATATCAGCACACTAGATTTAGAGAGCTGTGGTGTTCAAAAATTAGGACAAATGTCGGGCAGTTCTTCTCGGACACCGGAGCGGGTATGCGATGGCGCAATGTGCCTAATAGATTGATATAATGGATTAAATATAGACGAGATCTTTGCTTTTGATAGCTGGCATAGGTGTTGCAAGAAGGAGAGGCAAGAAAAGAATCTATTCCTCCTACGCCAACTGTAAATACGACAGTTGGTTTTTTTTTGAAGGACAACAACTCGTGCAAGGCGGCCTCATGATTCTTTTTCGTAGCAGAATTGCCCCCGCTTTTCTGACTGCAGTGATTGGCTTTACCTGCCTCCTCTCCTTCCTCGTGGCAAATTTTGCTATCGGCGCGGAATCCGGAAAGATTCTTGTCCTGCCGTTTCAGGTAGCCCCCGGCGCCGAGGAGAAAGAACTTCAGGGCTTCAGCGAGCACGTCAACAAAAGACTCAGAGACACGATCGATCGTCTTGGCGAGAGCTTCAGCACAGAATCGAAAAAAGCCACGGAAGGACTTCTCAAGGGGCGGCCGGCACCGGCAAGTGACCAAGAAGCGCGCTCTCTGGCCACGAAGTCGGGAGCGGATCTGGTCATTTACGGATTTCTCTCCCGAGATGATTCGCGTCATCAGATGAAGGGATATATGTGGGACATGCGGACCGGTCGCGTCGTAGTCTCAATCGATATGAAAGTGGCAAACATTCACGCCTTGCCCGGTGTTCTGCAGATATTCGCCAATAGTATCAATACGCGACTACACGGAAGCCAGAGACTGCCGTTCTACAAGAGTGAGTCAGCCGGATCGACCCCAATATCCACCGGTCGAGACAGGCTTCCCAGGCTGCCGGATTTGCCGCAAAACTCTGCGCCGTGGAGGAGCCCTGACATAGGGGGCGCGCTTTGGGCCCTGGACATCGGGGACCTTGACGGAGACAAGAAAAACGAAACAGTCTTGCTGGAGCAGGGCGGCATAACCATAAGCCGTTTCGAAGGTGGCAGTCTGGTGCCCCTCACGCAGTTCTCTCAGCCCCCTGCCGCCTACATCAGCGCGGAAACCGAGGATCTGGACGGGGATGGCGTGGAGGAACTCCTGCTCTGTTACCAAACGCCCAGTGGAATAGAATCCGCGGTAGTCAGGTACATAAACAGAAACTTCAAGGTAATCGGCAAGTTTCCGAACATGATCCTCCGGACAGTAAGAGAATCCGTGGAAGACAAGAAAAGGATCCTGGTAGGACAGAGAACTGACGGCGACGATATGTTCAGTGGAGAGATGGTCCGTTTCGAGTTCGATGGTGGCGAGGCCGTGCCATCGGGCACGCTTATGCTCCCGCCGGGAACTCTACTCTTGAGCTATGATTCGGGCTTGCTCGGCAAACAAGGGGAGTTCGTACGAATTATCTTGGATCAAGACCGGCGGCTGATGGTTTTCGACAGCGAAAACCGTCTCCTTTGCCATGTGAGTGACCGGCTGTATGGATTGGATAGGAGAATCCGGATTCCTTTCAAGGGTGGTTTTCGGGAGATAAGCCTGCCCGGTAGGATCCTCATTGCTCGCGCAACCGGCGGGTCTGGCGGCGAAAATGAGTTGATGGTTATCAAGCAATCTCAAGGCCGCAGCGTGATTCAGGCTCTTGAGTGGGACGGAAAAGAGCTTGGGGAAAAGTGGAGAACCATCGAAAGCCCCGGGATCATCTCCGATTTCAGGATAAGGGATTTCAAGAATGAAGGACTTCGATCTCTGGTCCTTATGCTAGTCAAACAGAATCCATTCGCCGCTTTAACCGGCTCACGCAGCGTCATTTTTGCCTACGATCTTGTCCCCTAGGTGCCCGTCCCGCGAATAACTCAGATAACCGGCCAGCTGAGTCCCTCTCGGGAGTTCTGTCCAGGCAGGAGGGAGTGAGCTTTGTCATTGCGAGCGTAGCGAAGCAATCTCAAGGGGCTGTAGAGCAAGCCCGGGAGATTGCTTCGTCTCTTCGCTCCTCGCAATGACAGTTATTCGCGTGCTGACCAGGTCAACCATTTGCAAGCTGATTGCGGGACACCACACTTTTGCTCGTGGTGGGACAGGCATCCTGCCTGTCATTTCTTGATCGACAGGCAGGATGCCTGTCCCACCAATACATTTGCCTCGAATCCTCCCTTATTGTCTTCGGTGGGGGCATCCCTAACCGGAATCATGAATCCGACCACCTCGGACGTCCACCAAGCGCGGCCGTTGTAGGCAGCATACCACTCTTCGGCTATTTTCTTTGTTTAGTTCCCCACAAAAAAATGCCCCCACGTCTTAAGAAACGCGAGGGCACTTGCATCCGGCGATATTCTACCGGTATTAACAGCTATTACAGAATAAAGGGCACTATCAACAGAGCTACCATGTTGACCACCTTGATGACAGGGTTCAACGCAGGGCCCGCGGTGTCCTTGTACGGGTCACCGACAGTGTCGCCGGTGACCGCGGCTTTGTGAGCGTCGCTCCCTTTGCCGCCGAGGTTCCCGTCCTCGATGTACTTCTTGGCATTGTCCCAGGTCGCGCCGCCGGTGGTCATGGCAATAGCCAGGAACAGACCGACCACGATGCTCCCGATGAGCATGCCGCCAAGGGCTTCTTTGCCCAGGCCGGGCGTGAAGGCCACGACCAGAGGTATCGACGACAGGAAGCAGCGATGGAATGACCATCTCCCTCTGTGCCGCCGCGGTAACGAGATCCACGCACTTGCCGTATTCGGCCTTGACACCGGGGACACCTTCTCTGAGGCCCTTGATCTCTCGGAACTGGCGGCGAACCTCCTCCACGATGGCCCCTGCAGCCTTACCAACCGCGAGCATACAGAGCGCTGCAAAGAAATAGGGGATGATCCCGCCGATCAGCAGGCCGATCAAGATCTTGGGGTTGGAGAGGTCAAAGCTCATGGCCTTGCCGGTCAGTTCCTCAATTGCCCGGGTGTACTCGGCGAAGAGAACCAGGGCTGCCAGGGCCGCGGAGCCGATTGCGTATCCCTTGGTAACTGCCTTGGTAGTGTTGCCCACCGCGTCCAGCGGGTCGGTTCTGTTGCGAACTTCATCCGACAGATCGGCCATTTCGGCAATACCGCCGGCGTTGTCAGTAATGGGACCGTAAGAGTCGATGGCAACGACCATTCCGGTCATGGAAAGCATAGACACGACCGTCACCGCTATGCCGTAAAGACCGGTGCCGGTACTACCAGAGAAGCCACCGCCAAGGCCGTACCCGATCATGATGGATATTGCGAGGACGATGACGGGCAGGACAGTGGAGATCATGCTGATGGCGAGACCGGCGATGATGTTGGTGCCGTGTCCGGTGGCGCTGGCGTTCGCCACGTATTTCACCGGGCCGTACATTCCCGTGAAGTACTCGGTGATGACAACGATCAGACCGGTAAGAACCAGACCGAGGACCGCCATCCAGAAGATGCTGAGCGGCGGAATCACGAAGGGTGCGCCCTTAAGTGGTGCTGCCGAGCGGTAGAATTGTGGCCACAAGTAAAAGAATATAGCAGCCAGAATTCCGGACACGGCCAAACCTTTGTACAGAGAGCCCATTATGTACAGGTCTTTCTCGGCTTGGTTCTGCTCAACTTTACGAAAAAGGTCCCGATGATGGACGCGATGATCGCCACGCCGCCAATGAGCAGGGGCATAAAGAACGCCGACGACGGAGTCCCGTAAATCGTGCTGCCCAGAAGCATAGCTGCCACGAGGGTTACCGTGTAGGTCTCGTACAGGTCCGCGGCCATACCTGCGCAGTCACCCACGTTGTCACCGACGTTGTCCGCGATGACGCCTGCGTTGCGGGGATCGTCTTCAGGGAGATCGGCTTCGACTTTGCCCACCAGGTCCGCGCCCACGTCGGCGGCTTTGGTGTAGATACCGCCGCCCACACGGGCGAAGACGCTCATGAGTGAGCTACCGAAGCCCAATCCGACAAGAGCGCTGAAGAGTTTGTGCGGATCGGGATCATACCTGTTGGCGAGCCAATAGAATCCTGCGACTCCGAGAAGCGCCAGGCCGGTGACTACGATGCCCGTGACCGATCCGCCCTTAAAGGCGACGTCCATTGCGTCAGGCAGGCTCTTGCCGGCGGCAGCGGCCACCCTCACGTTGGCGTTTACGGAAACTTTCATCCCCAGGAAACCGGCAAGACCGGAGCCCACGAGACCGACAATGAACCCGATGGCCGGCATCAGGCCCAACGCAACGTACAGGATGATGACCAGGATGACGGCTATCATAGCCACCACTTTGTACTGGCGGGTAAGGTACGCCATCGCGCCCTCCGCCACGTAGCTGGAGATCTCCTGCATACGCTGATTACCGGCATCCTGTTTGAAGACCCAGCCTGCGGTGAGCAGGCTGTAGGCCACACCCAGGGCCCCACATATGAGGGCCACATACACAACCCATTCCATCCACCTACCTCCTTGCCTAATGATCAAATTTTAAAGGGGGAAAACGATGGTATCGCCGCAGATTATCGTCATTTCGACCGTGATGTCAAGGATAAACAGGAGCAGTGAGGTTCGCAGGGTTTTTCCCTGCTTTGCCGGACTATCCTATTTCCCGACCGCCACAATCATGAGCGGCGTCACGCCTGTGGGCAGTTTTAAGGCTCCGGCCACCTGGGCATCCACAAAGGCACCCACGGTCGCGCAGTGTAGCCCGAGCGATTCTGCCTGCAGGAACACATTCTGATTTGCCGCTCCAGCATCCATAAACACGTACTGCATGCCACGGTTGCCGTACCTGCCGGTAGTCCTCTGAAAAACTGCTCCAATCACCACCAGCGCCGGCGCTTGCGCCAAGAAGAGCTGACGATGGGCAGCATGGGCCACCAGATTGCGGTTGTCACCCGTGGTAATGGTGCGGAGAGAATTTCCCTGCGGATTGGACCTGGTACACGCCGGCAGGAAGTTCCCCGACCGTGTTTTGCCCGCATACGAGAAAAACCTCAAGCGGGTACAATCCTCCCGCGGATGTAATGACTTTCGTGGTGGCCCCTGTGATTGCGTCCGCAGGGAGGTTGCCATTGGCTGCCCACAAGAGCTGGGAAACTTGGGCCATGGTCAGGGGGGCCCGACTCAGATCACGAACCGATTGTTTTTTCACCACTGCGGCTTCAAAAGAAAGTTTGCCCACGAATACAGGGTTGGGCAGCTTGATGTCGCTTGCCGCACCCGTGGACGGCAAGGTTGCCAGCAACGTCATGGACACAGCAAGAAACACGCGATTGGAAATTTTCATCCGCGCCCCCTTTTTTGGGACTTCGGCTCAGATCTATAGCCCATCGTAAGGCGAAATTCAAGCTTAGGTCTCGTCGTTGAGTCATCTCCGCGGCGCGCAGCCTTTCCTGCTGAGTCAGCAGTGAAGTTTCTTTACATGGTGCGTCTGGACATTGTAAAAAAACTGAGTCATACATTTGGGATACGCGAGATTGATCGTTTGTGGCCTTGTTTCCAAATCCCCCCTTTGTCCCATTTTAGTAAAGGAGGTTGGGGGGATTTTGTATCGAACCGGATTTAACCAGGTTGGTCATAAGGAGGAGAGGATGCAGAGAACTTTATCAATAATAAAACCGGACGCCGTGTCAAAGAGGCTCATAGGAGAAGTCGTCCGGACCTTTGAGAGTTCCGGGTTCAAGATAGCGGCCATGAAAATGAAACTGTTGAGCCGCTCTGAGGCCGAAGGTTTTTATTATGTACACAAGGAACGAGTGTTCTTTCAGGAATTAGTGGAATTCATGATATCCGGCCCCGTTGTCGTTATGGTCCTGGAAGGTGACGACGCGATAAAGCGGAACCGCGAAATCATGGGGGCCACTGACCCGGCCGAAGCCGAAGCAGGGACCATCCGGGCCAAGTGGGCAGACAGCAAGCAAAACAACATCGTTCATGGCTCCGACTCGGAGGAGAGCGCAAAATTCGAGATCGGGTATTTCTTCAGCGGGATCGACATTTATTGATGGATCTCAAGACAAATTCATATCTTCAATCAGGCGGCCCCGATCTCGTGGGCATGTCTCACCCTGAACTAGAGACCTTTATCGCGGATCTCGGAAAAGAGCCCTACAGAGCTGCCCAGGTCATGAAATGGATCCATCAGGGGCTGTCGGAATCCTTTCAGGGCATGACCAATCTTTCCAAGGCGCTGCGTGAGGAACTCTCCTTCCGGGCCCGCATCAGCCACCCCGAGATTATCAACGCGATCCAATCAGATGATGGCACGAGTAAATTCCTCCTCCGACTTGAGGATGGACTCAGCATCGAGACGGTCTTGATTCCCGGGGAGGACCACGACACCCTATGCCTCTCCACTCAGGTGGGTTGCGCGATGGGATGCCGCATGTGCCGCACGAGCAAGATGGGGCTGGTGCGCAATCTATCCGCAGGTGAAATTGTTTCCCAGTTGTTGGTCGCGCGGAAAGCCACGCCCGAAAGCCGTATTACCAATGTGGTCCTCATGGGCATGGGAGAGCCATTGGCAAACTTCCAGGAGACGGTCAGGGCGATTCGAATCATGACCCATCCAAACGGGCCACAGATTTCCTGGAGGCACTTAACGGTATCCACAGCGGGATTGGTTCCGCGCATCCGTGACCTGGGGCGGGAAGTCCGGGTAAAATTGGCTGTCAGTCTGAATGGTGTAACCGATGAGCAGAGAAGTGCGATTATGCCGATAAACCTCACATATCCGCTCTCGGAACTCCTCGAAGCTTTGAAAGACTATCCGTTGCCGCGGCGCGATCGCATCACCATCGAGTACGTGCTGATAAACAAGTTTAACGATTCGGATGCGGACGCACGACAGCTCGTACGGCTTCTCAACCCTATCCGCGCGAAGGTCAATCTCATCCCCTTGAATGACGAAGCGGCCGAGGACTTGCACGCGCCCACGCCCCAACGGGTCCAGCGATTTCAGGAAATACTTATGTCACGCTCTCTCATGGCCATAGTCAGAAAATCCCGGGGAAGGGATATCCTGGCCGTGTGCGGCCAACTGGCCTCAGAGGCTAGGGGCCTACAGTGACCGGCAGGTTGGATGACCTGATTTCGACCCTTTCCGATCCTTCCATATACCCACACCGCCCGGATTCCGTTCAGGTTGTTCAAACTCATATCTCAGTGGTCTTTATAGCCGGGGAACTAGTTTACAAGATCAAGAAGCCATTGGACCTGGGCTTCCTCGACTTCACCACCCTGGAGAAACGCAAGTATTTCTGTCAGCAGGAGGTTCGGCTCAATTCACGCTTCTCGGAAGGTATTTACCTTGGAGTGGAAGCAATTCACGAGGGACCTTCGGGGATCAACCTTAAGGGTGAAGGGACCGAGATCGAAGCGGCAGTTCTTATGCGCCGCATTCCTCATGAGCGGCTCTTGATCGGCATGCTGCACAACCACCTAGTCACCCCGGAACTGCTCGACCGCCTCGCGGACCGTCTCGCTTATTTTCATTCGCACGCGGCCGGCGGGTCACAAATCGCAAGCTTCGGTTCAAACCACGTCATATATCAAAACCTGAAGGAGAACTTCGAGCAGACAACCGCCTTCATTGGCCGCACTATTGACGCGCAGACGCACGAAGCCGTTTCGACCTTGGCCATTGAGTTCCTTGAGAAGCATCAGAGCCTGTTTCGCGAGCGGATGGAGCGCGGGTTCATTCGGGACTGCCACGGGGACCTTCATCTGGAGCACGTCGTAATACTGGACGAGATTATGCTCTACGACTGTATTGAGTTTAACGACCGTTTCCGTTACGGCGATACTGCGGCGGATCTGGCATTTCTTCTTATGGATCTTGATTTCAGAGGGTATCCGGCTTTTGCGGAGCGGATTGCCTGCCGATACGGGGACTCGTCGGGCGACAGAGTAATCCTGAGGCTATTGGGCTTTTACAAATCATATAGAGCCTTTGTCCGCGGTAAGGTCGAAGGATTCATCCTGGACGAACCCGAAGTCTCGGAGTCTGCTAGGCAATCGGCGCGAGAAACGGCAACGAAGTATTTCGCGCTCTCTTTGGCTTATCTCAAGCCTCCTCCACCTCCTCTGTTGGTTATCACCACGGGCCTTATGGGGACCGGCAAGAGCCATCTGGCTTCCAGGCTTGGGCAAAGACTAGGAATCAAACCACTGCGTTCCGACGTACTCCGAAAGGAAATCCAGGGCCTGTCCCCTCTGGCGCGGAAATTCGAGCCGTACGGCACAGGAATTTACTCGGCAGAGGCCACGGACAAGACCTACGAAGCGCTGTTCGAAAGAGCAGCCAAAGCACTCCTAGGGGGCGAGTCAGTCATAGTGGACGCGTCTTTCAGTAATTTTGGTCATCGGGAGCGCGCTCGCGACCTGGCCCACAAAGCCGGGGCGCGGTTCAGGCTTGTCGAATGCACCGCGCCCCAGGCAGTGATCAGAAGGCGGATGGAAGAGCGGGTCACCAAAGAGGACGAACCGTCGGACGGGAGATGGGAAATCTTTAAGGAGCAGGAGGCTCACTTTGAACCCGTCCGACAAGATGAGAGTTCACTTACTCGATCATGGGATTCAGACACCGATTTGGATGGCTTTCTTGAATCCTTTGTCTGGGAAGTGATGTTTGCCTCTCAACAGTGTCATACCAGTTTGCCGGGAGACAGGTAACTATCGTGAACGCTGAACAGCGGGGCAGGCGTCGCGCCTATCCCTGGACTTTAACCGCAAGATGAAATTGTGTCGAAACCATAAATTATGCGAGGAATGACGCGAGCCTTGCAGGGGCGCTTCTCGAAGCGCCCCTGCGGTAAGAATATCCCCAACGACCATTTTGAGACAGTTTCAGATGCCTGCCCCGCTGGCTCAGGCCATCGACGCCAACTGCCATAGGAAACACACTGGAACCAGCCATGAACAGCCGTGTGGGTGATTCGGCCACCAGGTCCGGTAGCGACGGGCGTCTCTGCTCATCGCGATTCCGGCAACACGTTTTTATGCGAATTGTGTCACCTGTTATTCTGAACGTTGGTTTGGCCAATTTATTACACCAAATAACCTATTAAATTAATTTATTAACAGATATAATTATTATTATGGTTTAATGAACTATTGTAACTATACGGTATTTTTGATATAGACTTATCTATAAGGATGGCCGACCATCCAAACTCTCCTGGAGTCGGAGAAAATGAAAAATATAGTGATGCTGTGCTGGTGCGTTGCTACTGTTGCCGCGGGAATGTGGGGCTGCGTGCCTCAAAAAAATAGCTCTAAAGTGGAAGTGCAGAAGGAGGTACAACTGCACTATCAAATGGGCATAAACTATCTGGGTGAGGGAAAGACCCCCCAGGCCATCAAAGAACTGCTTTCTGCTCAAGCCCTGTCCTCTTCCAATGCCGACATAGAGCATGCGTTGGGCCTGGGTTACCAGCAAAAAGGGCTGTATGACAAGGCTGTGGAGCAATACCGGAAAGCCCTGAAACTGGAGCCCAAGCTGACCGAGGCGCGCAACAATTTGGGTACGACGTTTTTGGCCAAAGGGCAATATGACGAAGCAATAGCTGAATTTGAGCAATGCTTGAAGGATCCGGTTTATTCCACACCGGACAAAGCTGCTTACAACATCGGAGTTGCGTACTTCAATAAGAAGGATATCGACAAGGCAATCGAGAATTACGAAAAAGCCGTAAAATTAAAAAATGATAATTCCGGTGCACTCTACAATCTTGCCTTCTGCCTTCAGGAAAAGAAGAGCTATGCTAAGGCCTTGGAGTACTACAAGAAGGTCGTGAATGTGGACCCCTCGTTCAAGGAAGCGTACTATCGAATCGGATTGATTCACGAAGACAGAGAAGAATATGCCAAGGCTTTAGAATCGTTAGAAAAAGCTACTGAGGTGGATCCGGATTATATGGTTGCGCATTTCCGTGCCGGGAGTATACTGGCCAGGCTCGGAGAGGTGGACAAGGCTCTGAAAAAATTAGAGGTGGTAGCAAAGGCAGACCCGGAAAGCACTGCGGGGAAAGAGGCTCAGGAAAAGATCAGAGGTTTAAATATCAACCGCTTGTCTGCCAAACGCACCAGCCGTTGACCTTACTGTCAATTCACAAGTTCCGCTAGGGACAATGTGCAAGCCAAGACCTGACCTCGGCATGTGGGGAATAGGGGTTTCTTATGCCGAAGATTCAAAGAGCGCTGATCAGCGTAACCGATAAAGCGGGCATCGATGGCCTGGGGAGAGCCCTGGTCGGATTCGGCGTGGAGATCCTTTCCACCGGTGGAACGGCCCGCGGCCTTGCTGATGCAGGGATCAAGATCAGAGAGGTCTCCGACTTCACGGGCTTTCCGGAAATGCTCGACGGCCGGGTCAAAACTCTGCATCCTAAAATCCACGGCGGCATACTCGGGATTCGTTCTCGTGCCGAACACGTCCGCGCTATGGAAGAGCATGGGATACTTCCCATCGATATGGTCGTGGTAAATCTCTACGCGTTTGAAAAGACGGTGGCGCGACCTGATTGCACGCTGGCGGAAGCAATCGAGAACATTGATATCGGCGGCCCTACGCTCCTAAGGGCCGCGGCGAAGAACTACCCGTTTGTCACGGTCATCACTGATCCAGCGGACTACTCTACAGTCATAAATGAAATGAATCAGACTGGGGGATCAGTGTCGGAGGAGACAAACTTCGGGCTAGCGAAGAAAGTCTTCCGTCTTACCCACGAGTATGATGGTGCAATAACGCGTTATCTGGCGACTATGGCTGCATCTCGAAGCGACTGAGGCGGGCGGTTATTATGGCAAACACAGACAAAATTCAGGTCGGCATTGTGATGGGAAGCGATTCGGATCTCCCGGTGATGAAGAAAGCCGCGAATGTTCTCCAACGATTCGGCGTCCCTCATTTCATGACTGTGGCATCCGCCCATCGCACTCCCGAAAAGGTTCTTGAACTGGCGCAGAGGGCGGAGAAAGAAGACTGGAAGGTGCTGATTGCAGGCGCAGGCATGGCCGCTCACCTGGCGGGATTCTTGGCCGCCCACACGATTCTGCCCGTTATCGGGGTTCCTATGGCGTCCTCGCCTCTCGGGGGGTTGGACGCGCTCCTCTCGACCGTGCAGATGCCCGGCGGGGTCCCAGTCGCTTCCATGGCCCTTGGAGCCTCGGGCGCCAAGAATGCCGCGCTCTTTGCCATTCAGATTCTGGCCGCGTCCAATCCTTCTCTGCAAAAGAAACTGCGCCAATACCGTAAACAGCAACGAGACACCATACAAAAGAAAGCCGCGGCCGTGGAAGAAGGAAAAAAGTAGAGGGAGGGGAGAACATAAGAGAATTTGCGGGGGGACACTTTTTTGAAAGAAAGTTTCCCCCCGCACCCCCCTTCCAAAAACTTCTAACACTTTCTTCCTTCCTCATCTGCGCACAGCAGTCTGCCCCAGAAATTTTCCACTGTGGTAATATAGCTAATGTCCTTGCATAGGGCTTATCAGCCGTGGTTCGGCCTGATGGATTCCCCAATGCAAACAGCCAAGAGGAGCGAGCACCGGAACGTGGCATCCCGTATGGAACAGACGTTTGCGATCAGCGAAACTTCCACGATCAGACTTTGCCTGGAAGACTGCTTCCTTGGCATGAGACAGTTGCCTGAGGGCAGCGTTGACGTGGTGGTGACTTCTCCCCCTTACAATATAGGTGTCAAATACGGGGTTTACGACGACAAGATCCACAGAGAAGCATATCTGGATTGGCTGGAAGAATGGTCGTCAGAAGTTCGGCGTGTGCTCGCGCCTGCCGGGTCTCTATTCTTAAACATAGGGGCCAAACCCAAAGATCCCTGGGGGCCTTTGGAGACGGCCATGAGATTCCGCAACCGCTTCTGTCTCCAGAACACAATACACTGGATCAAGTCCATTGCCATTGATCGGGCTGGGAACGGCGATGACCACGGCCTCGAAGAGGACATCAACGTCGGCCACATCAAGCCCATAAACAGTCGCCGTTACCTCTCCGACGCGCATGAATACATTTTCCACTTTACCAAGAGTGGCAACGCTGAATTGGATCGTCTTGCTATCGGAGTCCCCTATAAGCACAAGTCGAACATCACTCGCTGGAAATCATCCGGAATCGACCTGCGTTGCCGCGGAAATACTTGGTTCGTTCCTTACAAAACCATTGTTTCAAGGAAGCGTGAACGCCCCCATCCCGCGACCTTTCCGCCCCGCCTAGCCGAAATGTGTATCAAGCTTCACGGACTATCGAAGACAAAACTCGTCTTGGATCCTTTCATGGGCCTTGGCAACACGGCTCTGGCATGTGTGAACCTCGGAATTTCGTGTATCGGCTATGAACTTGACCCGGAATACTTCAAGGTTAGCTGTGAGAGGGTCAAGAAGGAATCTGGCGCCTGATGAGAATCTGAGACTCTTTTGATCTCCTGAAATACCATTTGATACGATTCGGTTAGGCTGGGTGAGGCCACAACGAAGTCGAGGAACTTCTCAGAGTCCAAGTTGCAAAGGATCAGGCGTTAGAGCCCATGGCCCAAGTTCTTTCGAGGAAGAATTTTCGGCTTGGGGTGCGCTCCGAGATGATCCAATAACACGCTCAGACCTGGCAGATACTATCAATGATAGTCGAAATGTAGTCCCCCTCCCTTGACGGGAGGGGTTAGGGGAGGGTGGCATTAATCTTAAATTATATAGCCTTATATTGGTTCTCGAAAGTTCTGACGTCTTTCAGTAGCTGTATCGCAAAGAATCGGTAGGCCCGGCGTCCCTGCCGGGTCACGCCTATGGCGTGATTGATTTATTTGAAATTATCTCACCGGCACGGAGGTCCCCGACGGGGACTACTAATTGCAAGGAATCACTCTTCGCAATTCGTGATTACTTTCGAGAACGGCTATATCTGTTAATTTTACTGCTATGTCCTATCGTTCTTTTCTAAGATGATGAACAGAGGGAGTTGAAACCCGACGGGGCCAATGAACCTTTCCGTCGCTCGCCTCCTTCAACAGAAGCTCCCCTCCCCCCTTTTCTCAATCCTCGAAATTGCCGGAAGGGCCTTTGTCGCTGGTTAGAGATTCCGCCTCTTTTCCTGATCTTCTCCTCAGTCCATTCGGTGGGGTCTTCAATCCGAGAAGCTTTCGGCCCGAGGTCGTATGAGCCTGCTTTAAGAATCGCCTCGATGGCTAGCGGAGCGGTATCGTGTCCGTTGAAAACCTGGGTGATGAGCTGATAGACGAAGTTCTCAACGGCTTGGGCCATTCTCTCCCGCTCTTCACGGGGCAGCCCGAGCAGCTTGTTCTCAAAAGGACGGTTCAGTTTTTTGAAGTCGCCCCCTTTCAAGCCTTTCTCTTTCGCGTATGCGGTCATCTGGTTCCACATGGCCTCAGACAGACCCTCATTGGGGATTTTAGAGAAGTTTCCGTCCTGGTCCAGTATGGCATTGCCGTATTCATTGACTTCAAGACCCCACGAAACCATCTGGAGCGCGGTGGCCACATTTGCTTTGGTGGTGTGAGTCTCACGAGCGATAGCGCGCAGCCTTTCGAAACTGTTGCCGGAAGTGCCGTGTTGAGCGCCCGATACGCCGTATTTCTGCAGGGCCGCGTGGATTTTCGCGGTCAGGTCGACCTGAATGCCCGCGTCGCTGGCCTCAATCCCATGAGTGGTACCGTTGTTCAGCGCAATCCAGTCCGGGAAGATGCTGTCGCGCGTTCAAGCCCTGAATCAGAAACAGGGCCTCTTCGACGGTAGAAAGCCCTTGTTTCCCTTTAATCTCGCCAACCTCAGTCTCATAACCGGACCACGAAGGAAAATACTTGTTGAGCGCGAGGTTGGCCAGCAGATTATCCACATCAGGTAGATGCGAGGCGTCAATGGCAATGGAAGTGATCCCCGCATCAAACATGCTGGGAATTTCCACCTTGGCTCTTTCCTCGTCCTTGGGATTCTTGATGCCGTAATGGTCCGCGTGGATTGCAACTGGGACGGTGATGCCCAATTCGTTGCAGATAGCATCCACCAATCTGGCCATATTCCATAGGCTGACGTCGCAGTACGCTTCTGCTCCCCCTTCGGACTTTGCGATTTCTATAAGGATAGCCGCATTAGCCTTCTGTGCGGCCCTCAACGCCCCACGCGCCACAAAAGAACTCCGCACGCTAGCGGCAATAGCTATGGCATCCCCTTTCGCGATCATAGCTCGGTCGATCACTTTACCGCTGACAATGAGTGCTCTGGAATTGGGAAATAATCTCTTTATGTTAGGCGGACGCCCTATTTCAAGGGCCTTGTTAAAATCACTTGTTGAAATTCCTGCCTGAGCTTCCATGACTCCTCTCCATTGATCCTCTTAGAGAATTGCAAGCGTATTGGTTAGACAACAGACGGCCACCCTCGCGTGGGGAGAGTATAATGACTGAAGGCTTCCTACACAATATATAGATTTCACAGCACCCGAGGTTCACCTGAGGGGAAGACGGTCTCAGTCCTTAAGGAGCAGAACTGAGGACGTGTGCGGTCTGTGCCAGAGTTCTCGACTGATTCAAAACAATGGAATGGCAGCCGGTCCCGGCACCAGATCGGCGGGAAAGTCCCTCCGATGGCGAGATCGCCTGTGCATTGGTAGGACGGGCATCTTGCCTGTCTCAGAAGGACGGGCAACCCCGCGTTCCGCGCGGGGCGTCCCCACCAAATCATTCTCAGTATCGGATATTCTTTTGGCAACGTATACAAGCGCTAACCAAGCCGCGCCCCCTACTATGGTATCTCGCGGGCATACATGGCAAAAGCAGAGAAGCCAGTAGTGAACTGTTATGATGCTAATTATTTCCCGCGCGAGAATTTCCCGATTCGCCTGCAATCTTCTTGGCGTTGCGCTCCCATTGCACCTGGGCGGGGGGATAACCTGAGGCTTTTACTATCCTGAGGTCGTAATCGATCTGTTCGGGTCCGGTGGGAGTTTTCTTCAGGTTGCACCTGACGGCCCCAAGATGAAGGGGTCGAAACGCATCAGAATCGCTGACAACGTATCGAGTGCCGTCAAAACTGAACTCGATCTTCTTGATCCACCACAAGGTTCCGTTGTGTAATTCCACTTTCAAATATGGTGTTCGGTCGTCTTCGCGAAATCTTAGGTATCCTGTTGCAAAGACGCTCTTGAGGTCGGTACCGCTCAGTGTCTCGTAAGGGAGTGTGGCGACGGAACTTTGGAGCACCCACGCGACAATGCCCATTGCCGCCATAAAAACCACTCCGATCACGGCTGCAACGAGGTATATCTCGTGTCGCCTGAATGTTGCCAGCAACCGTTTTTTCATCCTGCTTCGTCCTGGCCTCGCGACACGGTCGTCATTTTCCCTGCCTCAGAGTCATAGCGGTGCAGGATCTTGCTTCCACTGTAAAATGCATGTCCTGTAAACGCGGTCTTGTCCTTTCCACGAGCCTTCAGGCTCAGGGTCACCTTGGGTGGAATCAGAACGGTCGTCGGCTTCCCTTCGGGAGTGGATAGAAAGACATCCTCGCTATTACCCGACACTTCCGCGTCAAAGTAATGGTAGTGCTTGGCCAAGAAATCTTCTTCAGCCTTGGCAGCCAGCATCAGCACCCGCGCTGCCTGCTCGCTCATCCTGCGTTCCCGATAGGAGTCGATAAGAAAGAAGTAAATTGCCGCCAATACACCTATGATTGCAACCGCGCACACCATCTCGAGAATCGTGAATCCGCCTTCGGACCGTGAAACGTTCATAGCAGAAAGTCTCCTCGCCGCGTGGCCCATCTTGCCTGACCAAAACCGGGCCAAGCAACTTTGCCTCTCAATCATTTTCCATAGCCACCCGAGCGGACCTTGACCCTGGTGGCAGGGCTTCTGGAAATATAGTTACTAATTCAGGTTTAGCTGCTTGTCAAGAGATATAAATCGTAGATTCAAATGGTTATATTACCATTAAAAACAAAAATAGAAGATCCAGTCATAAATGCTGAAAACTCAATGCCTTTCCATTCTATAGTCAGTTCGCCGCCCAGCAGCTCCACCGTCGCGCTCGAATCCACCAACCCCTTCAGACGAGCAGCAACAACGGCCGCGCATGCACCGGTCCCACATGAGAATGTTTCACCGCTTCCTCGCTCCCAAACCCTCATGACGATGCGAGTTCGGTCAATTACACGAATGAACTCGACATTGGTTTTTGAGGGGAAGAGAGGGTGATATTCGATGGCCGGGCCGTACCGTTTGGGCAGTAGCTCGGGGTCATCGTCTACGACAATGACGCAGTGTGGATTCCCCATTGAAAGAAGCGACACGGAGAAGGTCCGGCCTTCCACTTCCACCGGATGATCGAGTATGGGCACCGCGGCCGAGTCAATCTTGGCAGGGATTTTGTCGGGCGAGAAAATCGGCTCCCCCATATTGACCCGCACTGAGTCTATTTTTCCATCCGGGCCTGAGATCAGGTCAAGCGTCTTTATTCCGGCCCTGGTTTGAACCCGGAGAGTTTTCTTGTCGGTCAGGCCGTTGTCGTACACGTACTTGGCAAGGCAGCGTATTCCGTTGCCGCACATTTCTGCCAAAGAGCCGTCAGCATTCATGTAATCCATGAAGAAATCAGCCGCGGATGATTTCCTAACTACAATTACTCCGTCCGCTCCGACCCCGGCTCGGCGGTCACAGATGCGAGCGGTTTGCTCGGGAGAAAGGGGCAGGTTACGGTCAAGATCGTGGAACACCACAAAGTCGTTAAGTGTTCCGTGCATTTTTTGAAAGTTGATTCTCATAGGACAAGAGTATTCCATTTTCAACCGCCGGACAAGGTCTCATCAACAACGGAGCCACTACTTGAGTGGCCCGAGCCCTTGCAACCCACGTGGAATGCGTGGGATAATGCGGTCAATGCTCTAGATGTATGCTGCCTACATAGGGCGGGGCCGGGGTCCAGTTAAGCCCGAGCCTCTCTTGCTGTCCGATACCGGTTTGCCCTCGAGAAGGGGCAGGTCGTCTTCATTTTCGAGGAGCGATGCGATATCTTCTTGTTTTCTTGTTGCTTGTGGCTCTCTGGTTCTTATTTGACGAGTTCCTCCTGAAGGATCGGAGGTCCGAAGGGCTCAATTCTCTTAGGGAAAAGCTGAAAGACTTGGGTAGCCGCCTTCACTGGTCTATTGGCATTCTAGCGGTGCTTATGGTTATCATTTTTGTATTGCGGCTTCTCTTTCAGGCCCTTGGCTCCTACTAATACCAACACTGATTGCGATAGCTTTTCTCTAAAGCTCTTTCCGAATGGTACAATCCCGTCGCCCCGGTGAACGCCGGGACCCAGTTCCCCCTGGATTTCGGCGCTCGCCGGAATGACGGTAGCAGACAATCGAAAATTATTTTCGAGAAACCGCCATAATACTTCACCACGGCAGTTCCTGCCGTTTCAGGCAGATTTCCGTCAGTCGGCAGCTAATCGGTATTATTCGAAGGAACCAGTCAGGATTTTGGTCAGCTCAACGGTGTCGAGCCAATCGGAAACGTCATTGTGGCAACGGGGACAATTGGCGAAGTGCTCGTCGGAGGTATAACCACAGTAAGGGCAGGTTCGGCTGGTTTCCTGGTTGTTCATAAGCCCGACCTGCTTGCTGGCCCTGTTGTCAAAGTACGCACGCGTGGCAAGTTTGGCATTGACGAGCTTGCCGAAGAGGTCTTGCAGGCCCTGGAAAGAGATGTTGTATTTCTCCATAAGTTCGGTGTCTGACATACCGGCCTTGAGGTCGATCATGATAGCCTTGGCACTTATTTTTCTTGCAGATTTCTTGTCAGACACCTTGTTTCTCGTTCGAAGCCCCCGTGTAGTTCCACAGCCGTTGCCGACAAATCCCGGTAGTTTCGGGGGAGAGGTTTGGCGACCCTGCTGGACGCGGCGTCCTTACAAAAAGGGGCTCTCCGATTCTTCCCGGTTGATAAGCAAGCCGGTGTCAAACGATCTCCAGCGCGCATGCCATCGAGACCCCGCCGCCTCCGCACAGGGTAGCAAGTCCGAGACTCTTGTTCCGTTTCCTCATGGCATAGATAAGGCTGATCATGAGTCGCGCTCCGGTGCACCCGACAGGGTGCCCCAGCCCTATGCCAGAGCCGTTAACATTTGTAATGTCCCGGTTCAGCTTGAGTTCCCTTTCGCAACCGATGTACTGGGCAGCGAAGGCTTCGTTGAGCTCAATGAGATCAAAGTCTGTGAGGCTCATGCCTGACTTGCTGAGGAGATTATGGACCGCCGGGACCGGGCTCAACCCCATGAGCGTCGGGTTACATGCACCCATTCCCACTGCCTTGATTCGCGCCAGTGGCTTGAGCCCTTCGCTTTTGGCCCGTTCCTCGGACATGATAACCACTGCGGCCGCTCCGTCGTTGATTCCGCTGGAGTTCCCCGCTGTAACGGTGCCGGTCTTAGGAATGAAAGCAGGGGCAAGCTTAGCCAGGGCCTCCATGGTGAGTCCCGGCCTGAAATGCTCGTCCTTGTCAAAGGTCTTTGGTTCGCCCTTCCTTTGCGGCACTGCTATGGGGACTATCTCTTCCGCAAAAGACCCATCGTTCGTGGCCCGTTCAACATTGTTATGGCTGCGAAGAGCCACCTCATCCTGTTCCTGGCGAGTAATCCCTAATTTGAGCGCAACGAACTCTGCGGTATGCCCCATAATGTACGGCTTCCCCCTGAAGAATTCTACAGGACCGTCCTGGGGATAAGGTAGGATGTGGGACCCACAGTGCAATCCCGTCATCATCGCATCCGTAATCGTGTCGTCACCCATTCGGACGCCCCAGCGCGCCCTTTCCAGAGTGTACGGCACCCCTGACATGTGTTCTACGCCGCCCGCCAAAATGACACCTGCAACCCCGGCCTTGATCATCGCCGCACCTGACAGCACAGCTTCCATCCCGGATATACAGACCCTGTTGATCGTGACGGCCGGCACGCTCTCCGGGATACCGGCCATGAGGGCGCCTATGCGGGTAACATTCATGGCGTCAGTTGGATTCAAACAACATCCAAAGCGCACATCATCTATTATGGCGGGAGAAATACCCGCTCTCTCAACAGCGGCCTTCATAGGCACACTGGAAATGGTTGCCGCGTGCATATCACGAAGCGTTCCTCCGAACGCTCCAATCGCTGTGCGACAAGCTGAAACGATCACCACTTCGCTCATAGAGACACTCCTTCCACTTTTGCGCGCATTATCTCACTTGGGGGGAAAGTTACGACTGTCATCCGACCGTTGTCTAACAGGCGGAAGAAACTCGGCGGAGCAATTCATGAGAACTCACCGGCAGGAACGGATCGTGTGACGGATCCACTCCTCCCGGTTGCCATGACAGGAACATCATTTGATAATGGCCGCTTCGTCCACCGACAATTTCTTTTCGAAGTCATCCCAGAATTCTTCCTGGGATTTCCGCCAATCTGAGCCGAATTTCTTGTTGAACAGGGTACCCACTTGGTCAAGGGCCTTTTTCCAGGCGGATTGATAGTTCAGCTTCAGGACGTCTTCCAGAAAGGGCACGAGGGAACCGAGCTTCTCTTTGGGCAAGTACGCCCTGGCTCCAAGTTCGATGGACTTCTTGAGGGCCTCTGGGGTGAAAGCGTGCGCAGTGAGCATCACCACCGGAAAGTTTGCGTTGGTGGCTATTTGCAAAAGATCGAAGCCCCGAACTCCCATAATGTCCAGAATCACGAGATCGTAGGTGTACGAAACCAGGGTACTGCTGGGCTTTCTCAAAGGTGGTAGCCCGGTGCAAAGTGCAGTTGGCGGATTCAGAGAGTTCCTCCTCGATGATATCCAGGACGTCCTCCTCGTCATCCACCGCCAAAATCAACTTGTCTTGCAAGATTTCAGAACTGGACATCTGTAATCCTTTTCTTTCGGGATTTCCCGAACCTTAAATCCCTCTTACTTAGTGTTTTGATGAAAGGGCAAGAATTACCTTCCCTGGCAATTTGCCGCCTGACAGCGCTACACCAAGTCCCATGGTCACTGGGCCCAGTGTGAAGAGTCCCTTGTACACACCCATACCAATCACTGACTTTCCGTACTATGCTTAACTCTTCTGAGGGGCTGAAGTCAACAGTTTCAGAGGACCAAATCGATCAGGATTATCAAGGTTACTATTGACCTTAACAATTCTGGTAGGATACGTTTAGAAAAAAATGTATAGCTACGGTGCGAATTGGGCTTGCAGGGGGCGTGTACGGGGCCGATATGTAGCCAAACACCGGTTCAAGTAAAGTCCTAAGCGCGGGCCGCTGTAATCTATAGGCCGCCCAGAGCAGCCGCTTTCGTCCGATCAAACACAGAGAACGAGGTTGTCATGCCTTTGAGAAAATACGTGGTGGTTCCCCCAATGCGCGGAGGGCTCGAGGGCCTGAGAGAGATAGCACAAAACCTCTGGTTTTCGTGGAACACCGAAGCAGTTGAGCTGTTCGACCATCTCGATGAGCAGTTGTGGACTGAAACGAATCATAATCCGCTCCAGACCCTTATACGCTTGTCCAGTCACAGACTTCGCGAAATACGCGAAGACGAGGGATACCTGGCCCATGCTGAACGAGTTCGGCAGCGGTTCCGTTCGTACATGAGACGCACCCGCTCGTACGACTATCGGCTGGATCGTCCCGTGGATTTTATAACCGCGTATTTTTCCTTAGAGTTCGGCATAACCGAATGTCTGCCCATATATTCCGGGGGGCTAGGGCTCCTGGCAGGAGACCATCTGAAATCCGCGAGTGATCTAAACTTGCCGCTCGTCGCGGTCGGCTTGATGTATCGAGAAGGATATTTCCATCAGCAGCTTACCAGCGCCGGCTGGCAACAGGAGTATTACCCGCGGACTGAACTGGACGTACTCCCCCTCGAAAGACAGACGGATCAATCCGGCGGCACCCTACTCGTGGACGTAGATTTGGCGGGAGAAACGCTCTGGTGCAGGGTTCTAAAAGTTGATGTAGGCCGCGTTCCTCTCTATCTTCTGGACGCGGACATCCCGGAGAATCCGCCTCGTCTTAGGAACACCACGGCTCGCCTTTACGGCGGGGACACGGAAATGCGCGTACGCCAGGAAATGCTTCTCGGGATCGGCGGTTGCCGCGCGTTGCATGCCTTGAATATAACTCCGGGAGTTTACCACCTCAACGAAGGACACGCCGCGTTCACACTTCTTGAGAGGGTCCGCCACCTTGTGGAAGGGGAGGGGCTGTCTCTCGAAGAAGCAATTGAAATGGTTACAAGTCAGAGCGTTCTGACGATACACACCCCTGTGGCTGCCGGAAACGACGTTTTTGAGCGAAGGTTGATGGAGAAGTACTTCGGAGACTTTGCCAAGCGGCTGGGAATGGATTTCGAGACCTTTCTCGGGCTGGGAAGGAAACAGCCCGCCGACAGATCTGAAGGCTTCTGGATGCCCGTGCTGGGTCTGAGGATGACTTCCAGAACCAACGGAGTCAGCAAGCTTCATGCAAGGACAACCAGGAACATGTGGCACGAGGTCTGGCCCAACGCGGACCGCCAAGATGTGCCCATAGTGCCGGTCACCAATGGAGTACATATCCCTTCATACATTTCCCGTGAGTTGGTCAGGTTATACGATCGGTATCTGGGGCCGGGGTGGACTGAGGATCCTGATAATGAAAAGATATGGCAACGCGGCAGAAAAAATTCCGGACACGGAGTTATGGCGCACCCATGAACGGTGCCGCACAAGGCTGGTGTACGTTGCCAGAAGACGGCTAGTTGCTCAGCTCAAGGCCAGGGGCGCGGCCGCCCAGCATCTGGAGGCGGCTGAAAAGGTGCTTGACCCAGAAGCGCTCACAATATGTTTCGCCAGACGTTTTGCAACATACAAGCGGGCAACCCTTTTGTTCAAGGAACCGCACAGGCTTGCGAGGATTCTGGCGCACCCCGAACGTGGCGCACAACTCATCTTTGCGGGCAAGGCCCATCCTGCGGACGATGAAGGCAAAGAGATGATCAGAACGATTGTGGACCTAATCGAAGAAGAGCCTTTTCGCAGCAGGATTGTATTTCTGGAAGACTATGACATCAACATTGCCCGGTATATGGTTCAAGGCGCGGACGTCTGGTTGAACACCCCTCGTCGTCCACTGGAGGCATGCGGTACCTCCGGCATGAAGGCGTCTGCCAACGGAGCACTGAATTTGAGTATCCTTGACGGATGGTGGGACGAAGGCTACCTAGGCGACAATGGATGGGCCATCGGCTCCGGAGAGGAATACGACAACCCTGCTTATCAGGATGACATCGAGAGCAGGCTGCTGTACGACCTTCTGGAAGAGAGCGTCAGACCTGTCTTTTATGAAAGGGGCGTAGACGACCTCCCAAGGGAGTGGATCGGAATGATGAAGCGATCTCTACAGACTATTTGTCCTGTCTTCAATTCCCACAGGATGGTTTCTGAATACATCGAAAGCGCTTATGTCCCGGCTGCCCGTTCGTCTGAACAACTCCAGGCCGACAATTATTCCCTCCTGAGGGAAATGGTTGCCTGGAAACGACAAATCGGCCAAGACTGGGACAAGATTGCGGTCAAGAATGTGCAGGTCCTCAACGACACCGAAGCTATCAAGGGGAAGTCTGTAGGGGTTGAAGTAATCGTTAATACGGCAGGCTACAAGCCACAAGAATTAAGGGTGGAGTTGCTTCACGGTCCCATAGATCTTTGGGAGAATTTTAAGATCCGCCATATAACGCGTCTGAACGCGGATGAGGCTCGAATTTTGGAGAATGGGGACGTGCTCTTTGCCGGCTCGGTTCCGTTGAGCCATACCGGCCTCTATGGTTACGTGGTCCGAATAACCCCGAACCATCCGAACCTACCTTTTTCGCAAGGCTTCGATCTGGTCCACAGAGGCTAGGAGGGCCTACTGAGCAGGATGGGACACCTTTCTTATTGGTGGATTGGGCGGCATCATCGGGCCGTTTCCAGGATAAATAAGTCCGATGGGCAACTGGCACATGGCCGGGTCCGGAGAAGGGACGTTGGGCCCACAATAATAACCATTTACATCCCACCCCCACAGCGGCTGAGACCAGCAACCAATGTGCGAGGGTGACGGTCTAAAGCCGTGAAGCCCCTTTTGGGTAGCACACCCTGTATTGTCCACCCACATGTTACCGCCGTACCCGTGGGGGAGCCATGAAATGTTCGCGGGCGCCTGCGGCATGGGCTGGTCGGCCCTACAAACATCACCCGGCCCGAAATGTGTCAGAATGATTGCGACCAGCAAAGTTGCGAGAGTTATTTTACTGAACATGGCGCCTCCTCGATTTTCAAGCCGGACAGCTTGCATACAATTTTGGTAATTATACCGCATTAATACTAAAAAAGTCAAGACAACGCTTTAGTCATAGACATTGCAGCAAGTATGCTCACTACGCAAGTGGACCCAGGGGCTTGGGGAAGGGTGGGGAACTCGCCCTAAATTGCGTGCCCCCCGATTAAGGTAAGCAAGAATGCCCTCTGATCGGGGCATGTGAATAAGAAGACACCCTTAACCCGGATAGGTTTCATCGACTGGGAAAAAATCATCCCGTCAACCCTCAATCCAGTGCGTCTTCGATAGCTCTGATGATTTTCTGCTTCAGTTCGGGAAGGGGAGTCGTGGATTTGAGGCCCGCGGCATGACGGTGTCCACCGCCGCCTAATGATTTGGCTATAAGAGAAACATCCAGCCGGTCTTTGGAGCGAAAGCTCACCCGGGTCACGTCACCGTTGGTCTGCGTGATGAGCACCCCGGCTTCAACCCCTCGGCTCTCTCTGAGACGATTTACAAGATTCTCACCCTCGGAAAGGGCCACTCCCAGACGCTCGTAATCAGCGTGATGAAGAGTGCTCAGAACAAGCCTGCCTCCAAGAAGGACCTCGATCCTTTCCAGCATCTGGCGTTCCAGAAAGAGACGGCCGAGCGCGTACTCCTCGTACAGATAGCGCGTCACCTCGTACGAATCAAGTCCCGGTCTGAGCATTTCAGCGGCAATCTGCATCGTTTTGCTGTTGACACCGGAGAATCGGAAACAGCCTGTATCAGTTATAAGCCCAGTGTAGAGACATTTCCCGACATCTGACGAGATGTTGTAATCCGCACCCTGAAGAAGCCTGTGCACCAGTTCGGCCGTAGACGTCGCTGTTGGTTCGACGAAATTCAGATCCCCGAATCCCGGATTCGTGGGATGATGGTCTATGTTAATGAGTTTGGCCTTGTCGCGAAAGCGTTTGATCTCACCGGATATTCGATGTTCCGAAGCTACATCCAGGACGATGATCCATTCAGGTGTGTCCGTTATCGTCTCGGGCGCGGTAATCAGATCTCTCCATCCAGGGAGAAAATTGTATAAATCCGGAAATTTTTCCCCGCCGAAAGGCCAGACCTGTTTGCCCATTTCAGACAAGGCAAGATAGGCTCCCAATAGCGATCCTACGGCGTCTCCGTCCGGGTTGATATGACTGACGATAAGGAACTTGTCCTTGCTTTGCAGTATCTTGGAAATTTCATGACTCATCTTTTGTCTCGGAGGGCACAATCTCTTTCAGCAATTTGTTAATGCGAGAAAAATTGTCAAAGGAGGTATCGTAAAAGAACGAAAGCTCGGGGATGTACTTGAGATCCAATTCTTGGCGGAGTTGGTGCCGAATGAACCCTCCGGCGTTTTCCAGCCCCTTTTTATGCGATTCAGCCTTCCCATCAGTAAGACTGCTGAAATAGACCGTTGCAGATTTCAGGTCCTCACTCATCCGCACCTCGGTAATGGTGATCCCCTGCACTCTTGGATCCTTGATTCTCCGGACTACAATGTCGGAGATCGCCTCGCGTAACAGTTCTGCTACTCGGCTTTTTCTGAAGCTGGTCATAATAGGGGGCTCCCTTCAGGCGAACAGGCCGGATTGGGGGCGACCGGTCAATAATGAACTATTTCTATGCGGGAATCTATGATTTCGGCTAGATGCAGACTCTCTACGTAGTCGGTGATAGTTTCGAGCATCCGGTGCGCATGTCCGCCCTCATTTGTCACGACAGCAAAGCCTATGGTGCAACGTTGCCATTTGTCCTGGTTGTCTACTTCGGCAATCGACAGATCGAACTTGCTGCGCACCCTACCGAGAATGCTCTTGACTACCTGTCTCTTGCCCTTCAGCGAGCCTGAGTTGTGTATCATGAGCTCAATAAAGCCCACTCCAACAACCATGGGGCCTCCGGAATTGGGCCGAAGCGCCGAGACTCAAATTCAAGTTACAGTAGGACCGGCCTCCTGTGCGGTCTTGGCGATTCGCCGGCAGGGACGCCGGCGCTACTTTGGGAAAAGGTCACGTCAGCTTGGCGCTTTCCTTTTCTATCGTAAAGGCCTCAATTATGTCGCCCACTTTCACGTCTTTACCATAGTTTTCCAGGCCGATACCGCATTCATACCCTTCGAGAGATTCCTTGATGTCTTCTTTTTGACGCCTCATGGAACCTATTCGTCCCTGATGAATGACTATGTCGTCCCGAATAAGCCTCACCTGGCTTGATCTCTCGATCTTGCCCGAGGTTACGTAGCATCCTGCTATGGTGCCTATCTTAGGCACGTGGAATGTCTGCCGCACTTCCGCTCGGCCAACGATGGTCTCCCTTTCTATCGGAGCCAACATTCCTTCCATAGCTTTGCGCACGTCATCGATCGCTTCGTAGATGACGCTGTACAGACGCAGATCAATCTTCTCGTCTTCAACCAGTTGTGCCGCTTTTGGTGACGGCCTCACGTTGAATCCGATTATGATCGCCTTGGAGGCGCTGGCCAGCATGACGTCCGATTCGGTGATTCCGCCCACGCCTCCGTGGATGACTTTGACTTTGATCTCTTGGGCCGCGATACCGAGCAACGCTTCCCTAACCGCTTCCACCGAACCCTGAACGTCAGCTTTTATGATTATGTTCAGTTCCTTGGTCTGCTGTTCCTTCATGCGGGCCAGGAGGTCCTCTAGGGAAGCAGGCGCAGTCAGGGCCACTTCCTGCTCGCGCTGCTTATGCTGTCGGTGCAGGCTGATCTGTCGGGCGATCCTATCCTCGTCAACCACCACAAACAACTCGCCGGCTTCCGGGATGCCGGACAATCCTTGCACCTCTACGGGGCTGGCGGGGCTGGCGTGATCAACATTCCGTCCCTCATAATCAAGCATAGCCCTGACCTTGCCATAGTGGGTCCCGGCTACAAAGGGATCGCCTAGCTTCAGAGTACCCTCTTTGATCAGTACGGTAGCCACAGGCCCTTTGCCTTTGTCTAGGCGCGCTTCAACCACTGTACCCGCGGCCAGCTTGTTGGGGTTGGCCTTGAGCTCCATCACCTCAGCCTGCAGCAGAATCAGGTCGAGAAGTTCGCCGACCCCCTCTCCGGTCTTGGCGCTCACGTAGGTGAAGAGCGTATCCCCACCCCAGGCCTCAGGTATCAGGTTATGTTCGCTCAATTCTCGAATGACTCTGTCTTTATCCGCTTCGGGCTTGTCGATTTTGTTGACTGCGACGATGATGGGAACATTCGCTGCGCGAGCGTGGTTTATAGCTTCTACGGTCTGGCCCATGACCCCATCGTCTGCAGCCACCACGAGAATGACGAAGTCCGTCACCTGAGCGCCTCTGGCACGCATGGCTGTAAAAGCCTCATGGCCAGGGGTATCAAGGAACACCAGTTCCCCTTTTCCCGCTTTCACCTTATATGCACCGATGTGTTGGGTTATCCCGCCCGCTTCCTGATCGGTGACATGGGTAGACCTTATAGCGTCCAACAGAGAAGTCTTACCATGATCCACGTGCCCCATGACCGTGATTACCGGGGGCCTGATCACCACGTTTTCTTCCGTATCTTTAATTATAGTGGGCAAAAGGTCCCGCTCGGACTGTTCGGCTGTTTCGGTCTCAAATCCGAATTCCGACGCCACTATGGTCGCGGTATCGTAATCAATGGCTTCGTTTACTGTAGCGGCCCCGCCCAGGCTTATCAGATGCTGGATCACTTCCGATGCCTTGACGCTCATTTTGTGTGCCAGGTTTGCGACAGTGACGACTCCCGGCAGTTTTATGCGCATCTTGATGGCTTTGGGGGTTGTAATTTCAGTCTTACGCGGCCTCGGTTTCTTGCCTTTCGCCCTAAGCCGGCCCGGCCGCCGGTCATCGTAGAGATCTCCCCTGAGAAGCACTTCCTTGCGCCTGCGGACTTTCCCCTTTTCCTCTTCAATCCGTTCTTCAACTATGTCGCGGACCTTTTTCTCTTTCTTCTTCGAGCGCTTTTGTTCCTCGGTCATGAGGTCCGGAACCACGACCCGGGGTGCGGGTTCAACGACACGCGAAGGTCTCGGTGGTTCCAGTGTAGGTCTGCGTACAATTTCGACTCGCTCAGGTTCTTTGGGGGGTTCTTTCCTGAGTTCCACCTTCCCAATAATCTGAGCCGGCTGCATTCTTTTTTCTTTCTTTTTCTTTTTCTTGGCCGGCTTTTCTTCTTCAGCGAGTCTTTCTTCGGCAGACCGTTGCACTTCAGGTGTCGTAGGCTCTTCCTCGTGAACTTCCTGCGCGGCGGCTTCCGCCTCAGCGGGTCTTGGAGCAGGTTTAACCTCTACTCTTGAGACATCTTCGGCTTCCTCAAATTCTGCAGTAACTGGAGTAGGCGACTGCTCCGGAGGGGACACAGGCCCGCCTACAGGTTTCCGAGGAGCCGCGGGCTTCGGGGCCATCTCTATAATTCTTGCCGCCTCGGGCTTTTTGACTTTCTTAACAGGTTTCTTATGCGGTTCTTTGACTTCGGCCTCGGATTTTGCTTCGGCAGGAGCCTTTTCCTGAGGTTCAACAGCAGGTTCTGCCACATCCTCGGCAAGAGACTCGGCTGGACCTTCCTCTTTTCCGACTGCTTCAAGGTCCTTCTTCACTCTCCGCCGGATCACTGTGGGTTTGATCCGCTTTTCCACAACCTCCAGATGGGGAAGGGCTGTCACGAGCTGAGCCCGCAACGCGGCAGGGTCATCCGTTTCCAGAGGGCTCTCCGGGCCCTCAACTTCATAACCCATAGTTAGAAGTTCCCTGAGCAAATCCTCATTTCTAACCTTTAAGTCTCGGGCCAAGTCGTCAACGGTCAGCATGGTCATCCAGTTACCTCTTCTGTTCGAGCCCTTTCAACATTCCTTGGTTTGGCGGCACCACAATCTTTCGTCGCAGTGCCCTAGCCAGGCAGCCTTTTCTTAAGGCTGCTTCCAAACATTCCTCTTGAGGACAGATATAACATCCTCTGCCCGGCGTCTTGTCTTTTGGAGGCGATACAACCACCGTCTCCCCACACGCCTTGAAACGTATCAATTCCGAGGCCGGACGCTTGCGCCGACACCCGATGCACTGCCTGATAGGGACGTGCCCTCTTTTCATGCGGTGCGTCTAGTTTGCTTCCGTGGGGCTTTACGCGTTGGCGGTTTCTCTTCTACATCGTCGGGTTTCTTGGCCGCCTCCGTTGCCCCATCTTCCAGCGCCGGAGTCTCAGGCGTCTCTGTTGCTACTTCCTCCGGCAGAGTTGTTTCAGACCCCTCCGTTGACACTTCCTCCGGAGTCGTTGGTTCAGCCGTCTGTGTTTCCGCTGATTCCTCTGCCAGGCCTTCTTTTTCAGATTCCAAGTCCTTAGGCTCAGGCGGATTGGCCAGGTAACGAAGGGCTCCTTGGAGAAGCATCGTCCCTTTTTCCTCCGTGATTCCCATGAAGCTCGTCAGTTCCGCGAAGTGTGGCCTTGGCTATATCCTCGGGGGTTCGGTATCCGTTGTCGAACAGTATGGTGGCGGTCTCTTCGTCCATGCCGTCAATCTGCGAGAAGACGTTCAAACGACTCCCCGGTGATCTTCTCCTCTTTGGACTCGCTTCTCACGTCTATTTTCCAGCCGGTGAGCTTTGCGGCGAGCCTGACGTTTTGGCCCTTTCTTACCGATGGCCAGGGAAAGCTGATCGTCCGCGACGATCACTTCCATCGTGTTGGTGTCCTGATCGATGATGACCTTGGAGATCTCCGCAGGTTGCAAGGCATTGCACACGAAGTGAGCCGGAGTCGTCGTTCCACGGTATGATGTCGATCTTTTCGCCTCGCAGCTCCTGAACCACCGCCTGAACCCTGGAACCCTTCATGCCTACGCACGCGCCCACCGGATCCACGTCGGCATCGGAGGAGCGCACACCGATTTTGGCTCTCTGCCCGGGTTCCCTGGCCGCACACATGATTCGGACGATGCCTTCTGCTATTTCAGGCACTTCCTGCTCAAAGAGCTTGACCAGGAACGCAGGATTCGAGCGGGAAAGAATGATCTGAGGGTCTTTCTGTGTTCGTCTCACATCCAGGATCAGGGCCCGGATCCGGTCGCCCTGTCGGTAGTTTTCACGGGGGATCTGTTCGCTGTAAGGGAAGTATGGCCTCACCACGACCTAGATTGACGATCGAGGTTGCGCTTCTCGAACCGTTGCACCATGCCGGTAACTACATCGCCTTTGCGGTCCTTGTATTCCGCGTAGATGTTTTCTCGCTCCGCATCCTTGACCTTCTGGATAATGACTTGCTTGGCTGTCTGAGCTGCGATGCGTCCGAAGGTCTCGGTTTCCATCTTCACGCCGAGCTGGTCGCCGACTTCGGCTTCCGGATCGAGTTCGCGCCGGGCGGTATCGAGATCGATCTGGTCGGTGGTGTCTTCGACCTCCTCGACAACGTCCTTGAAGAGGAAGACCTCCACTTCGCCGGTTTCGTCGCTGTATTGCGCTTCCAGCTCGACCCTGCTTCCCGTATTTCTTTCGTGCTGCAGAGACCAGGGCTGCTTCCAGAGCCTCAACGAGCGTCTCTCTGGCTATTCCTTTTTCTTTGGCGACCTGGTCTATCATTCGGTTCAAGTTACCCATGGTCAATCCCCCGTAGTCACGGCTCCTCTTCGCAAGTCTCCGACGAAACAGCTCTTGCTCCGGAAGGTCCAGTCGCGCTTTTTCCAGATCTTCCGGGTCGATTTCGACTCGTGTCTCCCTTGCACCTCGAGCACGATCTTTGAATTTTCCATTCCTTTGAGCATCCCTTGAAAGTTACGTCGTCCGGCTACCTTTCGACGGGTTCTAATCCGGACCGGCGAACCGGCGAATAGTTTGAAATCCTTTTCTTTCCTCAGACACCCTATTGATCCCCGGAGACGACACCTCCAGGGTGTAAGGTCGCTCGAATCGGGTCTTTCATGTCGAGCAAGGCCCCGACCTGTCGGCTGACCAGTTCGCAGTCATCCAGCGTCACGCCCCTGGGCGTGTCGATATAGAGCCTCAGCACCCACCGCCCCCTCTCCGGTTTGAATTCGATTTCGACCAGTTCTATGCCGTCGGGTTCCAGAACGGGCTCTATCAGGCGTCCACAGAGCGATAAATGAGTTCTCGATCCATCTGTCCTCTTGCTCGGGCACATACCCGCAAGCTCTTGCGACAGGGCCGCCTCATCGGGACCATAATAAAAAACCCGGGACGAAAACCCGGGTGGTCTAAACCACTCTCTGGAGCGGGCAACGGGGCTCGAACCCGCGACATCAAGCTTGGGAAGCTTGCACTCTACCAACTGAGCTATGCCCGCGCTGCTTAAAATCTAGCAACGAGTGCTTTCCGTGTCAAGCACTTTAAAACTCTTTTCAATCGAGAGGCGCAGTTTTCAACGGGTCGATCCGTAACTCTTTTACGCGATTCCCCTCCATCTCCACGACCTGAAAGCGCCACTCATCGTAGTCCACGTAATCTCCAGCGGAAGGAATTCTACCCATTTTGTCCAAAACGAACCCTGCGAGAGTGGAATAGTAGAGGGATTGCGGGAGTGGAATTGAATGCAGTTCCCTCAGTTCATGAAGAGTGATCAGGCCGTCCACAGCGAAGCCACGCTCCGAATCCGGAAGCGAGGAATATCCGAGTCGGCGGGGAAACTCGCTCTCAATTTCCCCTATCAACTCCTCGAGAACATCTTCCAGAGTAACGATGCCGTCGATAATCCCATGCTCGTCGACCACTACCGAAAGTTGCGCGTCGTTTCTTCTGCATCGTGGCCAAAACCCGATCCAAAGATTGGCCCCGGGCAGTGAAGGTAGCCTGCCTGAGCAAGGCCGACACTTTTTGCGTCTCCTCATGGAGCAGCAAATCTTTTACGTTTACGAGGCCCAACACGTTTTCCCCCTTTTGGTCGATCACTGGGAAGTTTGTGTATGGGTGCTTCCTATAGGTTTTCAGGATTTCATTCCTCATGTTCGGGTCTTGCCGCGAGTCGACCTTCACTGCTACGATTCGATGCCTAGGTATCATTACGTCTTCTACCCTGATCTGAGAAAGCCTGGTGACCCTGACCACCATGTCGTAGATCCGGGCGGGCATTTGACGACTTTCGACGAGTTCAGAGGCCATCATGCGAAACTCTTCCGGGGTCAGAATAGCTCCTTTGCTCGACGGTTGAATTCTGATGAGTCTGAGGACAACCTGCGTGGAGGCTGTCAGAATTCGGATCCCAGGGCGAGCCAACGAGGAGAAAATCCGGAAAGGCCGTGCCAGCATCAGACTGATCCTGCCGGGGTAACGACGGGCCAAAGACTTGGGGACTAACTCGCCAAATACCAGGCTCAGATACGAAATGGTCACGGTCACGCCGAGAAGGGCCAGGAGTTTTCCCCACGCGCTTGCGGGCGATACTCCGATGGCGCCGATCAACGGGGCAAAAAGTTCCCCGGAAAACGCTCCTGCAATGGCGGATGAAAGAGTCGCAATAAAGGTGATGCCGATCTGAACTGCCGCAAAGAAATCGTCGATGTTCCGCTGGAGAAAAATCGCTGTAGACGTGCCCGGCAGCTTTTCGTTCTCGAATCTTTTCAGCCTGGCGCGAGGGACTGAGACCAGGGCAATCTCCAGGCATGAAAACAAACCGTTCAGGAGAATAAGCAGCCCGATCACGCACACTAAAACCAGCAAAGACCCCATCGTAACCTCCCGGGGGAAAGCATGTTCGTACTCAGATTATCAGGTTTCAGGAGGAATTCTGAGTTTACGTACGCTGTAGATAGGGCGAAGGCATCAATCATAACAGGCTTATACAGAGAACTTAGGCAAGAAATTCCAGCGCTGCCACGACCGCTTATGAGGAACGCTTCTCCCGTGGGTCTCGTCAAACTGTCTCTTACGATTGGACTAAGTTAGAGATTTTTGTCGTTGATCGTAATTTTAGATTTTTCTTCGAAGAGGCGAAGCCACCCTCTGAAGAATTCCATCTTCCTAAATTCAGCGACCCGCCCTTCAAAGGCATCAGCTTCCTTGGCGTACTGCTCGTCACTCGCCTGTTCTAGGCCAACGAGCCGAACCACCGCAACTCCCTCTGGAGCTGGAACAGGCGTTTCAAAGACAGGCGCGGCCATGGACAGCGTTGTTAGCATCTCGTTTACTTCCGGCGCGCTTCCCAATTTGGGGATGAAGCCAGCGCTCCTCGATACGGGGTCAAGTTTTTCCCACGTTGCTCCGAATTTCTTTGCTGCTGCTTCAGCATCGCCCGGATTCTTTTTCAATTCCTCGATGACTTCTTCCGCCCTCTTTCGGGCGCTCACCATTGCCTGCTGCTTCAGGTAATCCTTTTCAACTATGCTGCGAACCTCGTCTAGTGTGGGCAAACGCTCTTTGGACTTTTCCAATAGCTTCATGACCCAGTAAGTATCCCCGATTTTCAACAGCTTCGAAATGTCGTCAGTCTTCAATTGAAAGGCTTCATCCATCATCTTTGCATCACTGCCCATATCGGGGATGCCTCCGGCTCTGGTCACAGAGTCCGCTTGCTTCACCTGAAGGCCGAACTGTTTTGCAGGGCCTTGGAGGTCCTCGCTCCGATAGACTTGTTCATAGAAATTATCTGAGATGGCATCTGCCTTCTTGCGGGACTTCTCCTCAAGAAGCTTCTTGACGATCTTATCCTTAACGCTTGCGAAATCCGGGTCGGTCTCGGGTTTTTTCTCCTCCACTTTTATCAGTTCGTAACCTTGGGTAGTAAGAATAGGCTCTGAGACCATCCCGACGTCCAGTTTGAAGGCGGCCGCTTCCAGGGCAGGATTCAGGCCGCCGCGGGAAAAGTAACCCAGATCGCCACCTTTTCCAGCGGTGGCCTCATCCTGAGACACGCTCTGGGCCATGTTCGCGAAATCTTCACCGGCTTTGATTTTGGACAGAATCTCCCCGGCCTTTTTGAGGATCTCCTCACGCGTTTCCGTGCCGGAGTTGGGAGGAACCCTTAACAGGATGTGTCTGGCTCGAATTTGCTCAGGCTGCGAGAATTCTTTAGGATGGTTCTGAAAGTAAGTCAGGGCTTCCTCGTCTGATACTGAAAGGGTCTTCTCGATGTCACGCCAAGAAAAGGCCACGTACTGCAGCTTAAGGGAAGGAGGAATCTCGTACTTTGCCTGTTGCTCCTTGAAGAAGGCCTCCAGTTCTTTTGGGTCCGGCACCGCTTTTTCACTCGCTCTTTCAGCCTTGAAAAGCAAGACGGACAAGGCAAGCTTGTCTTTTTCAAAGTGCCAAAGTTGCTTTATTTCCTCCGGGTCCGTCTTCACCCCATCGGTCAGCAGGCGGACCACCTGTTGTTCCAGCAGTTCCTGCTGGCGGAGCTTTTCGTAAGTCGAGGGGGCGAGCTTGACATTACTCATATACGCCCTATAGCGGCCGACATCGAAGACGCCCTGGCTCTGAAAGACGGGATTGGATTTTATGTCCTGAACAACGTCCTCATCCGTTACTATAAGCCCGAGGCGGCCGGCCTCTTGGAGTAGAAGTGCTTGGTTTACGAGGCCTTGGATCACACGCTTTTTCAAATTCAGTTTCTCGAGAAGCTCCGGAGGGACTGACCCTTGGTAACTAAGCCTGATCTTCTCCAGTTCGCTTTCGTAGACCTTGTAAAAATGATCGGAAGTGATGACCGTGCCGTTGACCTCTGCAACATAGTTGCGTGATTTTTCTTCGGGGCCTGAATAGCCGTATATAAAGACAAATGTGACAATGATGGCTCCAAGGGCTACCTTAATGAACCAGGAGCGAGCATGTTTTCTCATCAGGTCAAGCACGGGAATCTCCTTTCTGTCAACCAGAGATCGTGCGGATGATAAGAGTACCGAGTTTTCTTGTCAATGAGCCGCGGCAGGGAATAATCAACGCTTGATCATCCCACCGCCTTCTGTTAGATTTCGCAAAATTTTCTTAGTATTAGGAAAATCATTCCGGGAAAAGCACTCATGCTGTTTGACGCGCTCACAGGTTTTTTTTCCAATGATATGGCCATAGACCTTGGAACAGCCAACACCCTGGTGTACGTGCGCGGCAGGGGGGTTATCCTATCCGAACCTTCCGTGGTGGCCGTAAAGACTGACCTGAGGCGCGGCCCCAGAATTGTTGCTGTCGGAACAGACGCGAAAAAGATGCTGGGGCGAACGCCGGACAACATCAAGGCCATACGTCCCATGAAAGACGGCGTTATTGCGGATTTTGAAGTTACCGAAGCCATGCTGAAGCATTTTATCTTCAAGATCCACCGCCGTCGTCACCTGGTCAAGCCCAGAATCGTTGTCTGTATACCCTCGGGAATCACCCAAGTTGAGATGCGCGCCGTCCGTGAAGCTGCAAAGAGTGCCGGGGCCCGGGAAGTTTATCTTATCGAGGAACCCATCGCAGCAGCCATAGGCGCTAATCTTCCTATCACTGAGCCGACAAGCAGCATGATTGTGGATATAGGGGGAGGAACAACCGAAGTGGCAGTCATCTCAATGTCCGACATCGTCTATTCGAAGTCTTTGAGAGTGGCGGGAGACAAGATCGACAATGCCATTATACGGTACGTCAAGCAAAAGTACAGCCTCCTCATTGGTGAGAGGACCTCGGAAATGATAAAGATGATGATCGGAAGCGCCTGTCACGAAAGCGAGGAAGACGAGGAGATCATCGAGGTCAAGGGCCGGGACCTCATCGCAGGCATTCCTAAGATAATCGGTCTGCGCTCCGGTGAAGTGGTTGAAGCAATCGCCGAACCGATCCGGGCCATAGTTGAGACCATAAAAACTGCCTTGGAGCAGACGCCGCCGGAACTGGCAGCCGACATAGTGGACAACGGCATCGTGCTTACGGGCGGAGGGTCCCTTCTCAAGAATCTGGACGAACTAATACGCCGTGAGACAGGTTTACCCGTCGTAGTTGCGGATGATCCGCTCTCTACAGTCGTTGTGGGCTCGGGGCTGGTATTCGAGCATTTCGACCTTCTCAAAGAGGTCTTGGTCAGGTAATCGTGTTTCCTGGAAAGAAAACTCTGCTCCGTGCGGCCTTGAGAGCAAATACCGCGAGGACAAGGCTCGTGAGATGATGAGCTTGATCAGATTTGCCGATCCGTTAAGATTTCCTAAGAATCGACACCCGCGCGATTTTCCGCACCATCCTTATTCACGGGATTGAATTCGATCCGTTATGCCCCGATCTGTTCGCGATATTGCAATAGCCTTGATCCTCATAGGGGGCGGCCTTCTCATACTGTTTTCTTATTCTAAGAAACCTGAAGGCGGTCTGTTGAGCAGGGGCCTCTATACGGCCCTGGCCCCTTTTCTGCAGGGGGTTTCGTCGGCCCACTCGCGAGCAAAGCATGTTTGGCAGTCTTACGTCGGTCTAATATCTGTGCGGGAACAGAATGAGGCTCTCAAAGAGGAAATTCGCAAATTGAAGCGCGACAAAGCCGCCCTCTTGGACAATGAGAGTGAGAATCGTCGGCTCAAGAAGCTGCTGGACCTTAAGGCCGGCCATGAATTTCCGTCCGTCGTGGCCCAAGTGGTTGGCCAAGATGCTGTGGGTTGGTATCGGACCTTGTTTATCAACAAAGGCTCGGAAGACGGGGTCCACCCGGACATGCCTGCCACCGTGGCTGAGGGTGTGGTGGGGCGAGTGGTGAACAGCTCGTCTGACATGTCTCGAATACTGTTGCTTACTGACCCGAATCATTCTGTGGACTGTCGTGTGGCCCGCACGCGAGACCGAGGTATCCTGAGCGGATCCTTGGAGAGAGGCTGCATATTGAGATACATAAACCTGAAGTCAGGGATCAGGTCGGGCGACGAGGTGGTTACTTCGGGACTGGACGGGATTTTCCCTCGCGGTCTACCCATCGGTAGGGTGGAGACGGTTGATAAAGGGCATCAGGGCCTTTTTCTGGAGGCACGAATAGCCCCCGCAGTCGATTTTTCAGAGATAGAGGAGGTCCTGGTGGTCCTGGGGCAGCGCGGAGGATTCGACATCCGGCCAGGTTTGGAGGACAAGCGTTGAGAAATGTCCTATTTCTCGTCGTCATCGGAGTGGCAGCCCTCGTGTTGCAGACAACGTCCTGGGGATTTCTCATCCCGGCAGCTTACAAGCCGGACCTTACTTTGATTCTTGTTATTTGGGTGAGCCTTAGAATGACGTTCGCTATAGGTGCTGGCTTCGCATTTGCGGTTGGGTTGGCCATTGACATGCTTTCCGGCTCGCCCACAGGACTATTTGCCCTAATCTATTGTTTGCTTTTCGTCACTTGCGGTTTTTTGCACTCTACCTTCCGCATAGACGTCCTCTCCGGCAAGGCTCTGACCGTCTTTGGATCGACCCTGGCAGCAGGAGGAATCGTATTCTTCGTGCGGTGGCTAACCGGCTCTTTTGAATTGGGTTGGAGCGTCTCTCAGTGGGTTTTGCTGAAATCGGTGGTTGCAGCGCTGGCCTCACTGGCAGTTTTTCCTGTTGTAGATCGGGTGTGGGCCGGTTTTTCGCGTCTTGTGGGTGAGCACTGATTGGTATTTGTGGTGTGGCTTTCTAGACTGCCCTCGACGCGCCATTGAATTGATGCGCGGCCTTAAAGGATATCGAGCTATTGAAAGCTGCGGTTACTGCGACGTAGAGGCTATATGACCAACCTGCCGTCAAAGGACAATTCGGTCGAATACTTTGCCCCGCGCATCTGGATTGCCATTGTACCTATCCTGGCAACAATGGGCGTGCTCACGGCTAGACTGTGGTACCTCCAACTCATCAAGGGAGAGTCTTATCTGGTGATGTCCCAGAGCAACCGTGTCAGGCTCTTTCGCCTGCCAGCCTCCCGCGGAAGGATTTTGGACGCTACCGGCAAAGTTTTGGCGGAGAATAGGCCCAGCTTTACTTTTTCCATTTTGCCGGGGGAGTTGGACAACCCGCGCGAGGTAATTCAAACCTGTTCTTCAATCCTGGGAATAACCGAAGAAAAGATGCGTGGGTTGATCGAACGAAGTCGCTCAATCCCTAAGTACATGACGTTTCCGATCAAAAAGAATATGAGCCTGGAGGAGGTCTCCCTGATTAAGTCCCATGCCGCAGATTCCAAAGGCGTGGTCCTGGAAACAAAGCCCATGAGGCTGTATCCGTTTCATGAAACCCTTTGCCACGAAATAGGCAATCTTGGGGAGGTATCTCCTGAAGAACTCGCAAAGGCGCCCCGAGTCGGTTACCGGACGGGTGACTTGATCGGTAAGTCTGGAATTGAGAGGGAATACGAAAGCTACCTGAAAGGGGAGGAAGGATGGGAGCAGGTGGAGATAGACGCCAAGGGGCGGCACCTCAGGACTCTTTCCGGCAACCCTCCCAGGACAGGTGCGGATATATGCCTGACGGTCGATGCCGCTTTCCAACGATATGTTGAAGGGGTTTTCACCCACCGGGCCGGTTCGGTGGTTGCGGTGGATCCGGACACGGGACACATCCTTGCCCTGGTCAGCAAACCCGGCTTTGACCTCAACCTTTTCTCGCAATCCATAACTGATCGCCAGTGGAAAACGTTGAACAGCGATCCACTGCACCCGCTGGAAAACAGATCCATCAGGGGTCAGTATTCACCGGCCAGCACCTTCAAGATCGTGACGGCCATGGCGGCTTTAGCCGAAGGGGTGATTACTTCTCGGGACAAATTCACCTGCAAGGGAGAACTCGAACTGGGGGGGGAAGTATTCCGATGCTGGAATCAATACGGTCACGGCAAAGTATCACTACACAGGGCGATTGTTGAATCTTGTGATATCTATTTTTATGAGCTTGGCCTCAAACTTGGCCCTGAGCGTATCGCGCGCTACGCCTCTCTGTTGGGGCTCGGAACCCCCACTGGTCTTGGACTTCCACAGGAGTTGCCGGGGCTTATTCCCACACCATCATGGAAACTGCGTACCTATGGTGATTCGTGGAAAGACGGCGAAACGCTTAACATAGCCATTGGACAAAGTTATCTTGTTTCGACCCCTCTCCAGCTTGCTATGATGACAGCCGCGCTTGCCAACGGAGGGAAGCTGTTCAGACCATCGCTGGTGCGGCAAATAGCTTCTCGGGACGGCGACATCATCTTTGACCAGTCGCCGGTAGTCCGCTGGGACCTTCCTCTGAAGCAGTCGCACCTTGACGAACTGCGTGCGGCCATGACCGACGTGGTCGCGGACAAGAAGGGAACGGGCCGGAAGTGTCGAATACCCGGCATAACCATCAGGGCCAAGACGGGGACGTCGCAAGTTATAAGAGTGAAGCAAAGGTCGCGTGAAGGCGATCAGATCCCATATCACGAACGGACCCACGCCATATTTGTAGCTTATGTGGATGACAGGCCGAAAAAAATCGCGCTGGCAGTTATCGTGGAGCATGGCGGAGGAGGCGGAGCCAGCGCAGCTCCTATTGCCCGAAAAATCATTGCCCATTATTATGGTCTCGCTGATCAGGGCGATCCGGAGGAGTGACGAGGTCTCGCCTTACAGTGATTGCCGAAGGCATTGCCCGATTTGCCGTGGTGAGCGAGTGTCACACGGCAGGGCTGCAATGACAGTTTCGACCGTTGCCGGCCTTCAGGATCCTCATTATGTGGTCAAACGGACGTTAATTTTAGCAACGGGTATACGATATGCCTGCACTTCGATTTCAGTTCAATTGGCGTCCGCTGGCCTACTTTGACTGGCCTCTGATATTGGTGAGTGTTGTGCTCTCGGGGATAGGACTAGGTCTCATCTTCAGCGCTACAGCACAGATGGGTGAGGCTGGACGATCGTTTGTCATAAGGCAGATGACCTGGTGCAGTCTCGGCCTGGTCCTGCTGGCTGCGTTCCTGCTGTTCGACTATCGACTGTTGGATCGGTGGGCCCTTTGGCTTTATCTGATCATTGTGGTGGCTCTTATATCAGTATGGGTCTTCGGGAAGGCCACCGCCGGATCGAGGCGGTGGATAGAACTCGGCCTGATGAGGTTTCAGCCATCGGAATTTGCCAAGCTGATGGTCGTGATCGTTCTTGCAAAATACCTGCATAGCGGAGCCGGACGGGAGGACCCGCAACTGACGGATCTGCTTCATCCCATACTCTTGTTGACTCTCCCGGTGATCCTGGTTCTCATTCAACCGGACCTGGGAACAGCAGCCATGATGACTCTCATCGCCCTATCCATGATTCTTTTTGCCGGAATAGGGAGGCGTGCTCTGTTGTGGGCCGTGGGGGTCATTGCATGCTTGATTCCGATTCTGCTTCTGGTGGGCGACCGCTTGCTCATGGAATATCAGAAGAAGCGGCTCATCACGTTTCTGAATCCTGACTATGATCCCTTGGGAGCGGGGTATCACATCATTCAGTCCCAGATTGCCATAGGGTCCGGGGGTGTTTTTGGCCAAGGGCTTCTCAAAGGGACCCAGAATCAACTGATGTTCCTGCCTGTGAAGCACACTGATTTCATTTTCTCCATCCTGGCCGAAGAATGGGGATTCGTAGGCTGCGCTGCTGTGCTGCTGCTTTTTACCGCCCTCTTCCTTAGAGGCATGTCCGTGGTAGGTAAAGCGCGCGACAATTTTGGGGCGCTTCTCGCTTTCGGTTGTACTGCGGTTGTCTTTTGGCACGTGGTGATAAACGTCGGGATGGTTATGGGTCTGTTGCCTGTGGTTGGGGTACCCCTGAGCTTTTTGAGCTACGGCGGCTCTTCGCTCCTTGTGTCGTTTTTGTCTGTTGCCATATTGATTAACGTGAGCATGCGGCGTTTTTCCTATTGAGGACCGTGACGGTTCTTATCCCTACAATGTGTAGCCAATCGAATTTTGTCTCGAGAGATTTCTGGAAGCTGTGCGAGGGGGAAGCCGCTTCTTGCACGAAGGTGTCGAGACTGTCTCAAAACCAGAAAATAGGATCGGAAATTCTGCGGGTCTTTTAGAGGCGGTTCGCGAACCGCCTCTACGATAATCATCTATCCGGAGGCGATCTTGAGACAGTTGCTGTCCCCACCGGAAACCATGTTCACATCAGTGGAAGAAAACCATTCCGTACAGCTCAGTTTGTCGACGCGCCTTCCTGGTCATCCGCAATCTTCAGCATGCTCTCGATCATTGCCCTTATATGTATGCCAATGTTTTTCACAGAATCCAAAATGTCCAGGTAAAGCGACGACGCTTTAGGAGCGCAGACTCCTTCAACCAATCGGTCTTCGTGGGCCAAAGCGAAATCCACGGTCATCTGGCCCAATCTCTTCTGCTCCTCGAGCAGGTGATCCGCAAGAGAGCGGTTGCGTGTTATCAGGAGGTCGCCAAAGTTCTCAAGAATCTTCTTCAGAAGCTCGAACAGTTCGGTCAATTCGGCAAGTGCCTTGTCGCTGAAGAGGATACCATCGCGAGCCTTGATCTTGGCAACATTTATCATACTCTCCAAGAGGTCTCCCACTCGCTCCAAACGGCCGGGAAATAGTATTACAGTCTTGAGTATAGCTCCTGTGGTGGCAGGCGAACATACCAGATCCCCTGTCAGTCCTTTCTCCTCTCCGTGGATCTCTCGGCCAAGCAGTTCGCATCTCTCTAATTTCGCCGAATCTGCAATTATCAACGACTTGTGGATCAAGCCTGCCATCTCGCTAAGCTTGTAGACCATTACCAGCAAGCCTTCTTCCAAACATGTGACCTCAGCGGGAGGGGATTCGTAAATTTCAGCGAGCCGGGAAGCCTCGGCGTTCAGCTTCGGGCTGATTATCCGGAAGGGGTTGAAGAAAACCTGTTTCTCCTTCATCTGGAACGACCTCCTTTTGCTTCCATATTGACCCGTCGAAGTGGGTAAACAGTTTCACCTCACGTTGACCATCCCCACCGGACAGGCAACATTACACTTTTTCGGGGTCTCAGGGATTTGAGTTCGATTCTTGAGCCTAAAGATAGTATCCTCCCGTTACTTAGATAGTATTGAAGATGAAAAAGTCAAGCATTATTCGTCACCGTGATCGACTTGCAACACCATAGAAAGTCATTTCCACCGATTAATCTTGAATTCCAAGCGGACTTCTTTTATCCTTCCTCGCGGCACACGTCTGGTCAGAAGAGCGGTATAAACTCTTCAATGGACCGATAGGGCCGCTCAGAATACTTTCTGTATCCAACTACTTCGAGCCAAAAACGGAGACCAGCCGCATTCCTGGAGCCAGTCAGCGGAGGAAAGAGTGGATATTATTCCTCAGATCATAGTTAGCGGCCTGGCCGCAGGAGGGGTTTATGGACTGATCGCTCTGGGATTCGTCCTAATTTACAAGGCCACGAGCATCCTCAACCTTGCCACCGGGGAATTCATGACGTTGGGGGCTTTCATCTGCTTCAGTGTCATGACTCAAATTTCCGCACCGTTTTCTGTGGCATTTCTTGTTACTCTCGGCTTCGCGAGCTTGCTGGGAATCGTTGTCGAGAGAGTGGTGTTGCGACCGCTTATCGGTGAGCCCATCATTGCAGTAATCATGGTGACCATCGGCCTTGCGAGTATCCTCAAAGGGTTGACCCACATGATATGGTCACCTCAATACCGCTCCTTTCCACCGATTTTTCCTCCCCAGCCCCTTGATCTCGGATTTGCCATTGTCACCCTCAGGTTTGATGTGGGGATTCATTTTCGCAGTCCTGTGCACCGCAATCTTCACGGTGGTATTCCGATACACACGCACCGGCTTGGCCATGAGAGCTACGGCAGGTAATCAGCAGGCGGCCTTATCCATGGGGATCAGCGTCAAGCGAGTCTTTGCGCTATCCTGGAGCTTCGCAGCCATCACCGCTGCCATAGGCGGCATCATAATCGGAAACATCAGCGGTATCAGCATCCATCTAGGTCACATCGGCCTCAAAGTGCTTGCCGTTATCATTCTCGGCGGACTGGACAGCATAATAGGGGCTATCGTTGGGGGATTTATCATCGGCATACTTGAGAACTTTGCCGGGGTCTATCTCGACTCTCTGGTGGGAGGAGGCGTCAAGGAGGTGGTCCCCTTTGTGGTCTTGGTCGTAATTCTTATGATTCGACCTTACGGCATATTCGGCCGGGCTATCATGAAACGGGTGTGAACGGCTCTCGGGCAAGTAGAGGCAAATTATGCGTTGCGGGGACCTTAAAGAATCCTATCTAGAAGACGAGAAAATTTTCCAGAGCGTTTTCGTGAAGTTCTGGCTGGTTTTACTTTTCGCGGTCCTCATATTGTTCCCACATTTGTGGTTCGTCGATTCCTACTGGTTGTACATAGCCAATCTTACCGGGTTCGCGGTCATTGGGGCTGTCGGCCTGAATCTCTTAACCGGATTCACGGGCCAGATATCCCTCGGTCACGCGGCCTTCATCGGGGTAGGCGGGTATGCCACTGCGATCCTCATAACACGCTTGGGCGTGCCTTTCTGGTTCGCTTTACCCGCCGCGGGCTTGGTATCAGCAGCGGTAGGGTTGATCATCGGCATCCCTTCGCTTCGCGTGAAAGGGCTTTATTTGGTTATCGCGACTCTGGCCGCCCAGTTCATTCTTGAATTTGTCTTCGGCCACTGGGAATCAATGACCCGTGGGATTCGCGGGATAAACGTTCCGCCGCCCCATATTGGGAGCTTTGTCTTTGATACCGAAAAGAGCTTCTACTACATCACTTTGACTCTTGTGGTGGCAGGCGTAGGTTTTGCCCGGAACGTGGTCCGCACAAAATGGGGGCGGGCCTTCGTAGCCATACGCGACCGGGACCTCGCGGCGGAGATCATGGGAATCAACCTGTTCAGGTACAAGCTCGCAGCGTTTGCGCTCAGCTCCTTTTACGCGGGAATCGCCGGAGGGCTCTGGGTGAGCTTCATGAAAGTGGTCACCCCCGAACACTTCCCGTTTTCGCTGTCTATACAGTACCTGGCTATGGTCATCGTAGGAGGGCTCGGCACTGTTCTCGGTTCGATATTCGGGGCCATATTTATGACTCTGATCCCGGAAATGTTGAACGTGCTGAGCGGTACCACGAAGCACATGTTCCCGGGCATGGACCAACTGTTCATACCCATGAAGGACGTCGTCTTCGGCGTGCTGATCGTGGGTTTTCTGGTTTTCGAGCCGCATGGCTTGGCTGAAATATGGCATCGGATCAAGAAACTTTTTCACCTTATGGCCGTTTTCGTACTGAACGGGTTTGAACACGGCAAGTTCAATCATGAAAGGAGAGCTGCTCTATGAGAGGCAAGAACCTGATGGTCGGGCTCGTGGCGATTCTGGCATTGGCGGCCCTGAACGTCCCCTGTCTCGCTCAAGACGAGATCAAGGTCGGGGCGGTACAACCGATAACAGGGCGATTCGCATTTGCAGGCGTCAATATCAACGCGGGCCTCGAAGATGCGCTGATGATTGCCAACGAAGAGGGCGGGATCAACGGCAAGAAGATCAAGTACATTATGGAAGACGGCCAGTATCAGTTGGACGTTGCCACGGCAGCGTTCAAGCGGATCATGTCACGTGACAATCCTCTGATGATGTACGGAGAGAGCACGGGGCTCGGTAAAGCCATGTCCCCCGAAATCAAAGATCGTTACAAAATCCTCTACAGTTCTACGTCCTTCTCCGGCGAGCTTGCAGACCCTGCGGCCAATCCGTACATATTTGTCCCGGGTCCCACTTATGGAGACATGTTCGGCATACTGCTCAAATACATTGCCAAAGAGCAGCCTGGCGCAAAGGTGGCCTTCTTCTACAGCGATACCGAATTTGGAAAGGACCCCATACCCTTTGCTCGGGAAATGTGCAAACAGTTGAAGCTGGATCTTGTCGCCGAGGCGGTGGCACAGGTCGGCGCGGTGGACGTTACCTCCCAGGTTCTTGACCTGAAACGGAAGAATCCCGATTTCGTCATCTTCCAAGGCTTTGTCGTTGATCCTGTACAGACGGTGATCAAGCAGTGCAGAGACTTCGGCATGAAGTGCAAGTTTATGGGGACATTCTGGGGCGCTTCCAAGATGATAATAGACAACTTGGGGCCCTTGGCCGAGGGCTACATGGCGGTCAACCCATACATGTACTGGTGGAACGACGATGTGCCCATGATCAAGAAGATCAAGGCTTACACCGCGAAGAAATATCCGAACGTGACCGCCAGGGACAATTCTTACATGCAAGGGTTCATGACGGGCCTGATATTCGTGGAATGCCTGAAGAAGGCCGACAAGGCAGGACAATTGAACGGCGAAGGACTCGTCAAGGCACTTCAGTCGATCAAGGATTTCGACAGCGGCGGCCTGTCCGCGCCCTACACGATCAAGAACAACAAGTTCCCGGTCGCTCGCGTTTGGAAGGTGAACGTCGAGAAAAAAATCTATGAGCCTGCATCGGATTGGATAACGTTGGACTGATCGATCATGTGGGTAGGGCCTTGAACGGCCGGGCAATGGCGTATGTTTTAGGCCGCTGCGCCTGATGTAGGGGCGGGTTTGAAACCCGCCCCTACCCACCAACGCCGTCACCCCGGCGAAGGCCGTGGGCCAGCAATCTCGCGTAGAACGGGGCTTGAAACCATGGATTTCGGCGTACGCCGGAATGACGAGGTAGGTCGGGCCGTGCCCGACGCAATAATGGCGGCCACGGGCCGACCTACTAATAACATGTGAACTATAACTATAATGGCTGCAACTCTTCCCCATCTGTTGATTGAAAATGCCCGGAAACACGGCTCCGAAAAGGTTGCTCTGCGAGAAAAGGAGTTCGGCATCTGGCAGTCCGTGAGCTGGTCGGAGTACCTGGCCAACGTTCAGGACCTTGCTCTCGGGCTTGTGGCTTTGGGGTACGAGCCCGGCGACAAGCTTGCCATTCTCGGGGATAACCGTCCTGAATGGCTCTACAGCGAACTCGCCATTCAATCTCTAGGCGGCGCCGCGGTCGGGATCTTTCCCGACAGTCACGTCGATCAAGTGAAATACATCATAGACCATTCGGACGCGGCTTTCCTGATAGTCGAAGATCAGGAGCAGACGGACAAATTTCTGGAATTGAAGGAGGCATGCCCCAAGGTCAGGTATGTGATCGTAGACGACATGAAGGGAATGAGATACTACGACGACCCTCTGTTAATATCTCTCCAGAAGGTTCAGAAAATGGGCCACGACCTGGGCCAAGAAACCCCGGGACTCTTCGATAAGTGTTGTAGCAGGGCTGACTGAAGATACCGTCGCTCTGATCGCCTATACTTCCGGCACGACCGGCCTTCCCAAAGGCGCTATGCTAACTCACCGCAACATGGTCAAGATGGCCGAGAGCTACGATCAGATCGATCCCGCATACCCGACCGACAATCATGTCTCATTCCTCCCGTTGCCTTGGGTCGGCGAGCAGATGACTGCGGTCGCCTGGAACCTTTACAGAGGCTTTGTCGTAAATTTCCCGGAAAAGATTGAAACCGTTGCGGAAAACATTCGAGAGGTTGGCCCGGAGATTCTCTTTGCGCCTCCCAGGTTCTGGGAGAGAATCTGTTCCGACATGCAGGTCAGGATTCAGGACGCTGTATGGATCAAACGTTTCTTCTACAAATTGTGCATGCCAATCGGTTATAAGACGGCCGAATTCAGGCTTGCCAACAAAAGGCCGACACCTCTGCTGTATCTGTTGGAGGGGATTTGCCACTTCCTGCTGTTTCGCTCCCTGAAGAATTATTTCGGAATGGGCAACTTGCGTAATGTTTATACTGGTGGGGCCGCACTGGGCCCTGAGATATTTAATCTCTTTCAAGCCCTGGGAGTAAACATCAAGCAGATCTACGGCCAGACCGAGACATCCGGAATTTCGGTAGGTCACAGAAACGGGGACATCAAGCTCAACACCGTGGGGAAACCGATCCCGGAAATGGAGATCAAGATATCAGACTCCGGTGAGATCCTCAGTCGAGGGCCAACAGTCTTTGCCGGTTATTACAAGAATGAAAAGGCTACAAAGACCGCGCTCGTCGATGGCTGGCTGCATTCAGGTGACCAGGGGATTCTCGATGAAGACGGGCATCTGGTCATGATCGACCGAATGAAAGACGTCATGCAGTTGGTCGACGGCACAAAATTCTCACCACAGCTTATCGAAAACAAGCTCAAATTCAGCATATATATATCGGAAGCCGTGGTGGTGGGAAAGGACCGGCCGTTCGTCGCTGCCATGATCAACATGGACATGGGGAACGTCGGCAAGTGGGCTGAGAGCAATAAGATAACCTACACCACGTATACTGACTTGTCCCAGAAAGATGATGTGTATGAACTGGTTGCCGGGGAGGTGGCGAAGATCAATGCATCTCTGCCGAAGGCAGCTCAGGTCAAGAAATTCGTAATGCTTCACAAGGAATTGGACGCGGACGACGACGAGATGACCCGGACTCGCAAGGTCAGGCGTTCGTTCGTGGAAGAGCGCTATGCTCAGGTCATAGACGCCCTGTATGGCGACCGGGAAAGACTGGAAGTATCCTCGGAGGTCAAGTACCGAGACGGCAAAGAATTCCGCATGCAGACATCCGTGCGGATCAAGCACGTGCCGGAAGCTTAAAGTTAGTGAGGTATTCAGTTCACTGCTGGAGCATTTGGTGCCGCAGATCGTCATTGCGAGGAGCTGAAATCCCGCGTGCCGCGGGAAAGCAATCTCATTGGTGGGACAGGCAGTCCTGCCCTGTCTCTGAATGACGGGTCAAGATGCCCGTCCCACCAAAGATCAGTAGCTCCGGCGTCCCTGCCGGCCGGGTTTGGCACCGGCAGACCATTTGCTTGTAGACAGTTACACCAAAACAAGGAGCCATGATAACTCCGATGAATAATTCCGGCTCTGACGATTTCCAGCTCAATGTGGATGGTATATTCCTTCGATTCGGCGGAGTAAATGTTCTCGCGAACGTCTCCACAAGCGTCAAGAAAGGGGAGATCTTTGCCATTATAGGTCCCAACGGAGCGGGAAAGACCTGCCTTCTTAACTGTATCAACCGGTTCTATCATCCAAGCCAGGGAAAGATCATCTTCGAAGGTCGGGATATAACAAAACTTAAATCTTATCAAATAGCTTCGCTGGGCATAGCTCGGACTTTCCAGAACGTGGAGTTGTTCAAAGGGATGACGGTGATAGACAATATCAAGCTTGGGCGCCACGTCCATCTGACTACCGGCTTGCTCTCCGCGGGTCTCTATTTCGGGGCCGCGCGGAACACTGAACTCGCCCTACGAAAAGAGATAGAGGAGACAATCATTGATCTCCTGGAAATCGAGCATATTCGCAAGAAAAAGGTGGGGACTCTCCCTTACGGCCTTCAGAAAAGGGTCGAGTTGGCACGGGCGCTGGCCATGAAGCCCAAGTTGCTCCTCCTGGATGAACCGGTGACGGGTATGAATCTTGAAGAGACCGAGGATATTGCCAGGTTCATCCTTGATATTCACGACGAGTGGGGAGTCACGATCATCCTGATTGAGCATGACATGGGCGTGGTCATGGACATCTCAGATCGCGTCTGTGTCCTGGACTTCGGGGTCAAGATCGCGGAAGGGAAGCCCGAAGAGATCCGCCATAGCCAAGACGTAATTAAGGCGTATCTAGGAGAGAAAGATCTAGCCTATTCGCGGCTGGGAGCTTGAAAACGCATGTCCGTAATGCTCGAGGTCAATAATATTGAAGTCATTTACAGCGAGGTAATCCTTGTCCTCAAGGGAATGTCCCTGCAGGTGAAGGAAGGCCAAGTGGTTGCTATACTGGGCAATAACGGCGCGGGCAAGAGTACGACTCTCAAGGCCATTTCGGGTCTGCTCAAATCAGAGGGCGGCGAGGTCACTGACGGCTCCATTACCTTTATGGAGGAACGCATCGACCGGATCGAGCCGGAGAATATAGTCAAGCGAGGGATTTTTCAGGTCATGGAAGGCCGAAACGCCTTCGAAGACCTCACGGTGGAGGAGAATCTTCTGGTCGGGGCACACACAATCAAGAGCCGCAAGCAGATCAAGAAGGACCTGGAGATCGTGTATCATTATTTTCCTAGATTGATTCACCGAAGAAATGTTCTTGCGGGGTATATCAGCGGAGGCGAACAGCAAATGCTGGTCATTGGCCGGGGATTGATGGCTCATCCCAAGCTCATGCTCCTCGACGAGCCTTCTATGGGGCTGAGCCCTATGCTGGTGGGAGAGATCTTCGACATAATCCAGCGGATCAACAAAGAAGAGAAGGTCACGATTTTGCTCGTGGAGCAGAATGCCAGAATGGCGCTCAGCATTGCAGATCACGGCTATGTCATGGAGAGCGGCCGGATCGTTCTCGACGACGACGTGGAAAAACTCAGGGAGAATGCGGACATCAAGGAGTTCTATCTTGGCCTCACCGAAAGGGGCGAGAAGAAAAGCTACCGCGATGTCAAGCACTATAAACGACGTAAGCGATGGCTGACCTGAGAGGTTGATGGGCTAATTACTTTGTTTCGCAAGTTCGGTGAGGCACCGTCTCGTCCGCCGGATTGGTAGGGCCGGCGTCCCTGCCGGCCGTGGATCAATGACCGGCACGGAGGCCGGTTCTACGGCTAAAGGCGTCCGGCTGCCGGTACCCGACCGATCAGAATATGTGACCGAATTTAGGAAACAGATTACTAACTATCTGGAGTAGTTTCCAAGAATAATGTCCATTTGGCCATCCAAGATGGCAGAATCCGGAAGGCTTACCGTGACGGGTGCTTTCTCCTTCATCCCAGCAAAAGCAGGAACCCAGGCGCGAAACGCGGGACTGGACCACGTATCAGAGCCTACTCCGGACGTTGATCCGGAGTCGGGGTGACGGAGTCATGCACGCAAATCGAACAAATAATCCTGCGATTGCTATAATTGGTCAACAATGCCGTGAAAGGAAGACAGCATGGAAGAATACCCCAAATTAGCCTCAGAAATTTTGGACCGAATCCGATGCCATAAGCCCGTGGTTCACAGCATAACCAATTATGTGGTGATGAACTCTACCGCAAACGTGCTCCTGGCCATGGGTGCGTCCCCTATAATGGCGCATGCTCCCGAAGAGATCGAAGACATCATGGTCATATCCAATTCCATGGTCATCAATATCGGGACTCTTTCGAAGCATTGGATCGAATCAATGCAGCTTGCAGCCCGCATCGCAAAAATTACAAAGAAGCCCTTTGTTTTGGATCCGGTTGGGGCGGGGGCCACGAAACTTCGCACTCAGACTGCCTGCGACATCATAAAGGAGTCCGTGCCCACGGTGATCCGGGGCAATGCGTCGGAAATATTAGCCCTGTCCCCACAAGGTGGAACTACGCGGGGCGTGGATTCCATCCACACCATGGAAGATGCGCTTGACGCGGCAAAGACCATAGCCCGGTCACTCGGTACGGTCATAGCGGTCACAGGGGAAAAGGACCTGGTGACCGATGGAGAGAAGTCGCTGGTGGTGACCGGCGGCCATTGCCTCATGAGCTATGTGACAGGAACAGGATGCGCGGCCAGCGTAATCGTGGGAGCGTTTCTCGCGGAAGAGAAGGACCCCGTTACCGCAGCGGCTTCCGCCCTTGCATTTTTCGGGCTCGCGGGTGAAAAGGCAGCGGCTGAATTGCCGGGTCCCGGGAGCTTCTGGACTAAGGTGATTGACGCTCTTTATGCCATAACTCCCGAGGAACTTGAAGCAGAAGCCAGGATCAGCCTCATATGAAAGACCCGGCATCATGGGAAATCTATCTCGTCACCGACCGTGCTTTCTCCAGGGGACGGTCTACCCTGGAAATAGTGGAGGCCGCTGTCGCGGGCGGGGTCTCCGCAGTGCAACTTCGGGAAAAGGATTTGAACACCAGGGAATTTTACGAGGAAGGACTGAGGATTCGTGATTTTCTCAGGTCCAGTGGGGTGCCGCTCATAATAAATGATCGGATAGACGTGGCCTTGGCTCTGGATGCGGACGGGGTACATCTCGGCCAAAGCGACATGCCGGTGAACGTTGCCCGGCGAATCCTCGGATCGGATCGTGTTATCGGCGTGTCGGTCGAGAAACCGGAACACATAAATGCTGATGCAGTAGCATCCGCGAACTATCTCGCGATCAGCCCTGTTTTCTTGACCTCTACAAAACCTGAGTTGGATGCTTCCTGGGGCCTTGAAGGCATTAAACGGGTACGCTCTCTGACCGGCCTGCCGTTGGTTGCGATCGGGTCCATAAAGCTGGAGAATGCGGCGGATGTGATCAGGGCCGGTGCGGACTGCATTGCCGTGGTCACGGCAATTGTGTCGGCTGACGATCCTCGTGAGGCCGCCCGGCTTCTTCTCGAAGAAGTAAGGGCAGGGAAAAGGGATCGATCTACGAAAGTGAAGAACACTTCTGTAGACGACCCAAGCGCTTGCTAGGTAACTTTGGGCGGAATCTTAACGCGCCGCTTCTTCTTTTGGTCCTTCTTCAATTCCGCGGCAGGTTTCTTCCCTTTGATTGACTTCTTTTCGATGGCAGGCTTTTCTTCCTTGGGCGAAACTTCCTCTTTGCCCTGCTTCTTTTCAATTGCAGGCTTTTCCTTCAGTTCTGAGGCCTCTTCTCCCTTCTTAATGGCTTCATCGAAAGCGCCGGTGGGTGGCGCGCCAACCTGACTCACCATGTCTTTTATCCCGATGGCGATCTTATCGAGGATCATTGCCAACTGCGGAAACAAAAGAACCTCGTGGAGCTTATTGAGAGGATCGGGGATGATCCCCCGAGCCACCAATGGAGAGCAGTTGCGGTCCTCTTTCCCCACCGCATACAGTCCTACGGCATGGACGTTACCGACGCAGGCGGCCGCCAAGGCGATAGTCACCAGTACAGCGATAATAAAGGATCGCATCTCTTTTCTCCTGCATGGAATGGGTTAATTCTATTATACCTAAATGGCGATAAAAATCAAGAACTTCATTTTTGGGAAGCTTTAGGAGCGCCTTAATTAAAGGCAGAGACGAGGAGTAGGATGTCGATCTCAGATCAGAAGGTGTACGTGGCGGTGAGGCCTGTAGCGAAGAGGTGATGCCATGAGTCCATTGAAAATCGAGTAGATGAATTATTTATTTCAAGTGTAGCTCCGCCTGAGAGTCCCAAGTAGTTGTACTTTGCGAAGGCCCCTAGAAACGCACTTCGACCGACGGGCCTGGACCAGCCGAAAAATGATTCAAACCAAAAACCCGTCAGGGATTGTCCATCGATTTGCGTGATCGAACCTGCCAGGTCCTGCGCTCCGTCCACCCGCGACAGGGTGAACGGCGACGCTAGGATGTCAAGCCTCACAACTGATCCCACAAAGTTGGCGTGGGCGTAGTAGATACCAAGGTAAGGAATGTGTACGTGTATGTGATCGTGAAATGTGCCGGCAGCGGCCACGAGAGTAGATTTGTAGTCAAAATTGTCAAATCGGTAGCCCGCTGTGAGCCCAGCTGTATACGGCATTCCTCCAAGTCCGAGATGATAAATGACTGAAAGGTCCGCCTCAAAAAACTGAGCCCGCGTGTCCCACGATCGGCGGGTCCTGTCCAGCAGGAAATCGCTTCGCAGCTCTTGTGGGATGTTTATCCATGCCTGGGCACGCACCGTCAGGTCCTTCATGACAAATGTCTCTCCCTGGAGGCCGAAAATCAGGCCGTTAACGTTCAGCTCTATCTTTCCCGGGGCAATGATTGCATTGTCGCCGTCCCGGAATCGGATCTCGTTGAAACCCCAGAGGTACCCGGCCCGAGCCTCAATTAGCGATTTTGTCTGCGGAACAGGGCTGAACATCTGCGGCGGGAGGGGTAGGGTACAAATTCAGCCGAGCAAACAGCCGCGGGCCAGGCCGAGAGTATGACAATAACGAGGATTGTCTTTCTGGCGAAGGTCGGACATAGGTTTCTGACGTAGCGGAAGAGGGTCATAAATGCAGTGCAGGAGTGTGCAGACAAGAGCTTTTCATTCCGGGCTTCAGAACCCGCCGCGACCTATTGATCGTGCATCGTGAGAAGATACGTGTAGTGGCCGAAGCCCTTACTATTTATCGCAATAAGCTGGAATTGTCAAGCATTAAAAGGACTTGGCCACGGTCGTCGGCTGGGCTGAAACTCTGGGGCCAACATTACTCGAGGAGCAGGCTGACTCGTGCTCCTCTATCAGGAGGGATTCGCCTTTGGCTAGATAGCCTCTATTTCACCACGAGAACAGGCTTTTCGCTGCGTTCAACCACCCGCTGGGAGACGCTTCCCCCAAGCATCCCTTTAACGAATCCCTTGCCCTGAGAGCCCATGATGATCAGCGATACATCTTCTTCCGTAGCGATCCGATTTATTGCCTGATAGGGGCTCCCTTCTTCCAGCAGATATGCCTTAGCTCGAAACCCTCCGGCCCGTAGTTCCTGCTCCAACGACTCCAGTTCTTCTGTTCTCACGTCAAGTGGTTCTTGCGTTTCATCGTTCCGAAGTGCGGATTTCTTCACTAGGTCATCCGCAATATGAACGATGATGATCTGCGATGCGCCAAGTTTCTGAAGCAATGGGAGGTATTCTTCAGCTCGTTCGGTTGAGGGCGACCAATCCACAGCATAAAGGACCTTTTGGAACATGTTCAGACAGAAGTGTTGGACCGCTTCTCCTTCTATCTCTGTGAGGGTATGGTATTTGGTAACCAAAACCGGCACGGCGGCTTTTCGAATGATTTCATCGGTGGTAGATCCTATGAACAGATCGCCCAGACGACTACGCTTCTGCCTTCCTGCCACGATAAGAGATACTCCTTCTTCTTGGCCGATTCGGATGATCTCTGAAACGAGAGGTCCTGTTGCGATTGCGCTTTTGACCTTTATTCCTTCGGACCGGAGGTATTCGGCATAGGAGGAAAGCTGTTCGGTAGCGGCTTGGTGAATGCTCGTGAGATTGACAATTCCACCCCAATCAGCACGAGAATAAGCTTTGTCTATGTCAATGACGTGCAACAGAACCACATGTTCCAATCCCCCGGACTTTAGGCAGGAAATGTTTTTGAGAATCTCTAAAGAGAATTCTTCAAACTTGGTCGGGAACAGAATCCGTGTAAACATAATTCGCTCCTTCAGCAGACCTGCACAATGCGGAGTGGACTTGCCCCCAATTGCCGCCACCTAGGTCTGCGTTCATAATTCGGTGCCTCTGATAGCCGGCATATTTCACTCTCAATAGTCTTCCTGTTCACTCATTTGGTTGGGATCAGAGACCTCGCAGTGCACTCTCCCCGCCTATTCTTTGGCATTAGTTCCTTTCAGTACCATACCGCCGGGAACTCCCCGCTGGCTGCGGGTCAATCCCGGAGTTCGCCTGTTTTTCTAAATTTAGTCCCCCGTTATGGTTAGGGCAATGAGCATGGGGCCAAAAAGGCAACTATTCAGTTGGAGGTGCTGTCTTTTCGATCAATCAAGAAGGAACAAGGGACGGCCAAGCAAAAGGGATCCACTTGGCTCAAAGATAGAGTCATAGTCTCTTGC
>CAWBBA010000022.1:0-2500 GCA_963786905.1 uncultured delta proteobacterium
AAATGGCGCAATCGGAAGAGCCAATGCCCGCGGAGCTATGGAATCGTTTGAGGGAACGACTCCCCAGGGAGGCTCCGAAACAGGTGTCTCCTGAAAGGCCAAGATGGGTGCAAACGATCTGGGAGAGTCTTGCGCGGTTCCGGAGGGCCCCGGCGATGGCTGTCGGAGTGGCAGCGGCCGTGCTGGTGCTGGTTGTAACGTTTCTATCCTCGGGATATGACCCAGCCAATGATCGCTCTGAGTTCCGTGAGTTGGGAGGGGATTCCCAAACCGAAATCAATCCAAAAGAAGGCCGCGTTTGTGGTCCTTTTCAAGGATTTCAAAGATCCTGTGCCTCAAAAACAAATTGATTCCCTCTATGAAGCTCTGCAGCCTTCCATGGAGCTGAATGAGCGTTATGGAATCGTATCTCCCGCGGAGATCTCGGAGGCGGTCAAGAGCGGCCAAGTCCCATCAAACAATAGTAGCTGCGATGATCGAGGGGCTGAGGAAGAATCTTAATGTTTCCCGTACGCTGGTTGTTACCGTCTTTCCTTCGGCCGACAAACTCGCGGCCCGCATAGAATTCATTGATACGATCAGTGGCAAGACGTTGCAGACGAAAACAGAGGAAAGAATAGAACAGAGTGAACTCCCAGCACGAGTTCGTTCCTACGCCCTCGGCATGCTGCTTCCGTCAACTAATCAGCGTTGACGTCCGCCTTCCAATACGTTGTCTACCACCGCCGACACGGGAACCCGCTGTGGCAACCGGTGTCTTAAGACTCAATGTTTGCCTTTTACCAAGGTATCCAATTTTCCGTACAAACAGAAAATGTGGGCATCCAGGCTCCAAACCATGTTGATAGCGCGCAGTGCTCCGGAGGGATAATTCCATGCACAGGACACTCGGTCGAGGAGATCGGTCAAAGTCCCCCTTTTCTAAAGGGGGATTTAGGGGGATTTTCAATCGGTTATCAGAAATCCCCCCTAACCCCCCTTTGCGAAAGGGGGGAATTAAGTTACCGCCTATGCTGACCAAGAGAGCATCTTTTAAGATCGCAGCCGCTTTTCTCATGGCGCTGATTTTGTTCCATCCTTTCTGCCCCTCGGCGGACGCCGCTGCTCTTGCCAAGTCCGGCCAGGGCGACTCGAAGCAGCCTGTACCCACCGCTCTGCCGCTCCGAACCGGTGACCTCTATGCTCTTGTGGTAGGCGTCTCAAAGTATCGTGATCCAAAGGTCCCCAAACTGGGCCTTTCGGACAAAGACGCGAAAGCCTTTGGTGATTTTCTCAAGTCCCAGAACGCAATCTTCAAGGAGACTCGGGTCACTTCCCTCTTAAACGAGAAAGCCACCAAGGCAGAGGTGGAAAAGTATCTCTACTACACGCTGCCCAAGGCCGGGAAAGAGGACACGATAATTCTGTTTTTCAGCGGTCACGGCGCATTCGACCCTATCAGACCCACGGAGTTCTTGTTTCTTCCCTATGATGCTGAAACGGAATACCTGAACACTTCCGGGGTTAAAATGAGCGGGCTGGATTTTCTCAAAGGGGTCAGTGCGGAACGAGTTTCTAGTCGTCTCCGACGCGTGTTATGCGGGGGGCTTCTCGGAAATGAAGCCCAAGTCAATCGCGCCGTCGGTGGATCTGTTTCTCCAGGAGTTCCGCAACTCGTCGGGTCGGGCAATAATCAGTTCATCAACAGGCGAACAAATCTCCTGGGAGGCTCCTCAACTGAAGAACAGCGTCTTCACGCACTATCTTCTTGAGGGATTAAGAGGGAAGGCAGACAAAGACCATGACGGCGTAGTTACCCTCAACGAAGCCTATGAATACGCGTATTCACGGACCAAGGACCAGACGGAAGGACGTCAACACCCGCAGATTGAAGGAAAGATGGTGGGCGCGTTTCCACTCTCGTTTGTCGGCCTGCGTCTTCCGCCTGTCCGAACTGAGAAAGAAGGTCTTGGAAGCGGCAGCATCCGGGAAACCTTGCGCATCTCGAACAATTCCTGGCCTCCGGAGCCGATGTCAACGTGCGAGACGAGGAGAACGACACCCCGCTGATCGTGGGTTCCCGCAACGGACACGCTGAAATTGTTCGATTCTTGATGGCTAGAGGCGCTGATCTTGAGGCCGCTAACAACTCGCGGGCTACGGCCCTGTCGGCTGCGTCGCAGGGCGGCCACGCAGAAGTGGTGAAGCTTCTCTTAGCTTCAGGTGCCAATATTAATACGAAGAATACAGCAGGTTGGAGCGCGTTGGCCGTGGCTTGCGCCGGGGGGCATCCCGATGTGGTCGACCTACTTCTGCAAGGGAACGCGGATATCAAAGCAAGGACCAATGAAGGAGATACGGCATTGACCCTTGCGTGTTCCCAGGGTCATACGGCAATCGTAAAGCTCCTTTCGGATCGGGGAGCGGATGTCAATTCCCGGGATCTGGAAGGCGGCACTGCACTTATCCGGGCTTCACGCTCCGGCCATGGGGACGTCGTGAAGTATCTGCTCTCTAAGGG
>CAWBBA010000022.1:10000-113463 GCA_963786905.1 uncultured delta proteobacterium
GGGGGCAGAAAAGATTCAGGTTATCTTCAAAGAGGGGCGGAAGATCCTCATCTGCAATAGGAGGAATTAGTCGTCGGCCTGGGCTCACCTGGAAGTGGGGCAGGAAAGATCCTTCTCATATGAATTCTTATTCGAACAAATAATGCTGATTCGTCGCCCAATCGTTAGTTGTCCGTAGGGGCAAGGCATGGATACTGTCTCAAAACCCTCGTACATAGGAGGATAGTAGCACGATGCATTGGTAGGGGCGGGTTTTAAACCCGCCCTTCGTCCGATCAGTCAAAACGTGCAGGTTCGAAACCTGCCCCTACAAAATGGCAAAAATGTTAGCAGGTTGACAGCGAATTGTATTAATTCCCACCAGCTCTCTGGGCGCGGTTGAACGCCCAACGTTCGAGCGTTTTGATTTGCTCTTTCATAGTGGTTGAGAGCGGCACAATGCTCTCCAGTGCGATATAGAGATCATTCTGAGTGATCTCTCGTTGCTCGCTGAACGCTCTGAAGACTGCGCTGAGCACCCCCTGCTCGATCTCTGCACCGTTGAATCCTTCGGTTACTTTGACCAGCGGCGCGTAGTCAAATCTGTTGATCGGGATATCCCTTTTTGCAAGATGTATTCGGATTATTTCCATCCGGTCGTTGTCCGATGGCAATTCAACATAGAAGAGTTCGTCAAACCGGCCTTTGCGGAGGATTTCAGGGGGGAGCAACTCGATATTGTTGGCCGTGGCGCCGATAAAAACCGGCGCAGTCTTCTCCTGCATCCAGGTAAGAAAGGAAGCAAGGATACGCGAGGCGGCCCCGCCAAGTGTTTTCTGCCCGGCATTGGCGATCCCCGCTTCGATTTCATCTATCCATAGGACGCATGGCGATGACGCTTCGGAAATTTTTATGACCTTCCGCAGACACTCTTCGGGGGTACCTTGTAATCCGTCGTAAATTCTCCCCATGTCGAGCCGCAGGAGAGGCAAATGCCAGAACGCTGAAATGGCCTTGACGCATAAGCTCTTTCCGCATCCGCTTATTCCCATAAGCAGGACACCTTTAGGCAGACTGAGCCCATAATCCCGCGCTCTCTTGGAAAAGATGTCCTGCCTCAATGTCAGCCACCTTTTGAGATTGGTGAATCCTCCCAGGTGGTCGAACTCCATAGGCTGAGCAAAAAGTTCCAGGAGACCACTCTTCTTGACTATCTGCCTCTTTTCTTCCATCAGCACGTCGATATCGCTAAGATTCAGCACCTGTTTTCCGGAAAGTGTCTTACGGAAAGCTTGCATAACCTGCTGACTTGTAAGACCCGCGCCAGCCTTCAAGAACTGATCCTTGATGTCATCGGTTAACGACTGCTGGAGACTCTCCCGGTTCTTCTCCCTCGAGATAACGTGGTTGAGCAGTCTTTCTACCTCTTCCAGCTTTGGGAGAGGCACATCCACCAGCACAACGTCGCTGGTTATTTCAGGAGGAATTTCTAGAATAGGGGACAGCATGAAAATAGTCTTGTACCCATTCTCGACCTTCTTTGCCGCATCCTTGAGCTTGCGGATCACCGGCGGATTTTCCCTCAGAAACACGTGGATATCATGAAGAATGAGAAAAGCGGTTTCCTGAAGGTTCATAAACCAATCCAGCGCACCCATGATTGAGGGGTTTGGGACCACAGCTTCATCATCCACAGTCACGCCGGTGGTGCACGACCAAACGTACACTCGGAATGCAGGTTTGAAAGCTGATGCCAAAGCCTTGATCTCTGCCTCGACTCGGCGGTCCTCGTCCGATACCAGGTAAAGTAAGGAAGTTCTTGCTACCACCATGTCTCTGAGAACGGACCGAAGTCCTTGAACCTCTTTTTCAGGCATTTTTCTTCCTTCTTGGGCTACTGTTCACAACCGTATCTTCCAGGAATGCGCTACGCGCAAAATTCTCGGTGCTGATATTATTACATAGTAAAGTAGGTATTCAATATGTCAAATAATCTGAATTCCGTCAGGTAGCCTTTGACCATCGAACTGCCGACCAGGAGCCTAGTTGACGAATTTCTTTCAACAGTGGATCAACTTGATTAGCAATATGTCAGCATCAAATTTTGTGTCAAATTCCCAGGTAGGCTTCTTTGACGTGGTCGTTGTTCAGGAATTCTTGGCCGGTACCCGAAAGTGTAATACGACCGTTCTCCAGCACGTAAGCGCGATCGCACATTGCCAGGGTATGCTTTACGTTTTGCTCCACGAGGAGCACCGTCACACCCTCTTTGTTGACCATCTCCACCATCTTGAAGATTTCCATTACCAGAATGGGGGCCAGTCCGAGGGAGGGTTCGTCGAACATCAACAACTTGGGCAGAGACATGAGTCCTCTGCCTATGGCGAGCATCTGCTGTTCGCCACCCGACAGAGTTCCTGCCGCCTGTTTGCGCCTTTCTTGAAGACGCGGAAAGAGTTCATAGATCCGGGCCATGGTCTCGTTGCGTTTGGCTTTGGCTTCTCGGGTCAATGAACCGACAATCAGGTTCTCCTCAACGCTCATCTCCGGGAAGAGCCGCCGCCCTTCCGGCACATGGGCCAAACCGAATTCGATGATCTTATGAGGCAGGAATTTCGTCGAGCCGTGTTCCGTCGAAAGTCACCGTTCCACTATCAGGTTTAAGAAGGGAAGAGATTGTCTTCAGGGTGGTAGATTTTCCAGCTCCGTTCGCGCCCAAAAGTACCACGATTTCGCCCTGCCGGACCTCGAAGGAGACATCCCACAGAACCTGAAGATCACCGTAAGACACATTGAGATGCTCAGCTTTGAGCACTGTAATCTTCTCCCAGATATGCTGCTATGACACTATGATTAGAAGCCACTTCCTCCGGACTCCCTTCGGCAATGACCATACCGTGGTTGATTGCCAGAATCTTGTCGGAAATTGTCATGATCACCTTCATGATGTGCTCTACAATGATGATGGTCACACCTGACTCACGAATCTTTTTGATTAGGGCTATAGCCCCTTCGACTTCGGAAGGATTGAGGCCGGCAGCAGTCTCATCCAGCAGCAGCAGCTTGGGCTTGGTAGCCAGCGCCCTGGCAATTTCCAGTCTCTTGCGGGAAGCTATGGGTAGGCTCTTGGCCAATTTGTCTTGGTAAAGCGTCAGCTCGCAGAATTCGATGGTTGCTTTGGCCTCTTCCACCGCCTCGGCTTTGCTGCCAGCATGAAGAAACGCTGAAGCAATGACATTGTCCAGCACTGTCATTCTTTTCAGGGGTTTCACCACCTGGAAGGTTCGACCCACACCACGGCGGCAAATCTGATACGTTTTGAGCCCCGAAATCCGCTTCCCTTCGAAGTGTATCGAGCCTTTGGTCAACGGAAAGTAGGAGTTGATCAGATTAAAAATAGTGGTCTTGCCCGACCCGTTAGGGCCGATCAGCCCATATATTTGCCCCTGCTCCACCTTAAAGCTGACGCCGTTGACCGCAGCCAGCCCTCCGAAAAATTTGGTTATGCCTCTGGCTTCAAAGTAGGCCATGTATCGCCTCAGGCTGTTTCCCGTTTCCGGAACAGAATAGTTTTCTTCACACGCAGCCAGTCACCTACTACCCCGTTGGGCAGGTAGAGAATGACCAGGACTACGAGCAAGCCGAATGTCAACACGTGGGCTTCGCTCACGTACTTGGTAACAGTTGTCATGAAGGGCCAACCAGTAGCCTTCGTGAACCAGGCCAAGAAACCGAACCCGCCTGTCCGTATCAACTCCTGGACAAGCACCATAATGAACGCTCCCACGGCCGCGCCGTACACGGTACCGACCCCGCCCACTATACCGACGAGGATTGCCATGATGGAGATGTCGTGTAGGGAAAACACAACCTTTGGGTCGATGAATCCCATGTAGTTGGTGTACAGGCCCCCGGCAAGGCCAATCAAGAGCGCTGACAGGCACAGGGAAACCATTCGACAGTAAAGGGTATTTATCCCCATGCTCTCTGCCGCGTCCTGATCTTCACGGATGGAAACGAAATAGTACCCCAGGCGGGACCTCATTGCTACGTCCACAACAACTATGGAGAGGACCGCGAGCGCCAGAGCTATGTAGTAGTACGGCAGCTTAGATACCCAAGTTTGCATGACCAAAATGCCGACCATCCCCTCGGTCAACGACTCCCAGATGGTGGCTGTATTTCGCATGATCTCGCTCAAGGCCAGTGTAACCAGAGCGAAGTAAGGACCCCGCAGCCGAAAAGATATCCATCCAAAGGGTAAGGCCAGTAAAACCGCAGCGACGCCGCCGAGGGGCAGCCCCCACCACGCTGAAACATCCAACTTATGAAGCAAAAGCGCGGCTGTATAGGCCCCTGTCCCGAAAAACGCTGCGGCGCCAAAAAGTACCTGGCCGGTGAATCCTGAGATCAGGTTCCACCCTGATCCGATCGCAACCCACATCAATACCAGGATCATAAGATGTTGATAATAAGGATCCTGGATTGCCCAGGGGAAGGCAATCAAAATCGCGAGTAATATCACAGGACCGCTGAATTGCTTCATAGAGCCTTAAACCTTGGTGAGACGCTTGAATCCGCCCGGCAAAAAGAGCAGAACCAGGACAAAGATGACCAAGCCGATCATGTCCTCATATTCCATACCTATGTAGGTGGAGCCGAATGCCTCGGCAAGTCCGAGGGTAACACCTCCTAATATAGCCCCCACAGTGGAACCGAGCCCGCCCAGTATCGTTATGACAAAGGCCTTCCGTGTAAAGGGGCCTCCTATGTCGGGAAAGAGATAGTATATCGGCAGCAGCAGAGTCCCTGCTGCTGCAACCAGCCCCGAACCAATGCCCATGGTGATCACTTTGATCGTTCCGGCATTGATCCCCATTAGCTGAGCGGCTTCACCATCTTGCGCAACCGCTCGAATGGATCGCCCCAGGTCAGTCTTGATAAGAAACCAGAAGAGGGCCACGGTCAGCAGACAAGCGAAAACGAAGGCGATGCACAGTGCCTTCGAAAACGATATCCCGCCTATAAAGACCGCCTCGGTTGAGATGGAGGTCTGTACCGACAGATAATTCGACGAGAAGATGAACCGTATGATCTCCGTAAGAACCATGCCGATGCCCACGGTCATAAGAACCTGGTTTTCGGGAAGGATGGTTTCCACTTTCATAAGCGGATTAAGCAAGAACTTCTGGATGAGGATACCCACCAGGAACAAGCTTGGCATGCTTATAAACAAAGTGATGTACGGATCGATGCCAAGATAATGGAACAGCACGTAGGTGATGTACATGGCCAGCATCATCAACTGGCCGTGTGCCAGGTTGATGATGCCCATGACTCCCATGATCAAGGTCATTCCGAGCCCGATAAGAGCGTAGAGTCCGCCCTTGAGGATGCCCGCGACCAGTGTTTGCAGAAATACGTCCATCTAAAACTCAACTATGTAGCTTTGACAAAAGTTTTCTCGGGACAACCGTTCTTCCCGCATTTGAGACTTGCACACTGAGATGGCAGCGAAAAAAACCGTTGACGCCCTACACCTAAGCCTTCTTGATGGTTAGCCGATCAAGGAGGCAACTAGAGGCAAGTTTCTGTGGGTTACCGATTCCAGCCGTTAACACAGCCTGCCGAGAATCGGAGCTGCAATCCTCCAGCCACAGAAAAGCCTTATAGAACTTACTTCTTGGTCCAAGGCGGAACCGGATACACATAGGGTTTCGTGGCCACTTCTTTTGGCCATACAGTCTCCAGTTCCCCTTTTTGCCATTGCATCACATAGGTAGGCAGAGAGTTCTGCTGTTTCTTCTTGCCGTACGATACGAATTTTACCGGGCCAAAAGCAGTCTTCATGTCCGTAGCGACCAACGCCTCGCGGACGGCAGCAGGAGTCGGCTCTTTAGCGCGCTTCAGGGCGTCGGCCACGACATACATTGATGCATAAGCTTCGGCCCCGTGATACTCTGTGGGAGTGCCGAATTTTGCCAAATATTTGTCAAAGTACTCTTTGGCGCCGGGGTAAGGAACCTTCGGCCCCCATAGATCCGCAGAAAACACGTTTTCCGAGGCCTCTCCTGCGTTTTTGGCGAATCCAGGAAGGGTAAATCCCGCGCCGCCACCCACGAAGAGTTTGGGGTTGAAGTCCAATTCTTTGGATTGTCGCATGAGCAGCGCTGCGTCCATCACGTAGGATATCATGTAAACGAAATCTGGTTTGGCCGCTTTTACCTTTGTAAGCAAGGGCTTGAAGTCCACTGCGCCGTGCTCGTAACCTTCTTTCATTAAGACCTTGATCCCCATTGCCTTCGCAAGTTTTGACGAATTCTTTTGAACCCGATTGGCCGAACAGACTGTTTTCATGAAGTATTGCCACAGTCTGAGGCTTAACCACCTCTTGCAGGAAGCTCTGAACAGCTTTGGGATACTCACTAACCGGAGGGTTAATCCGAAATATGTAATCCCAGTTCTGTTCCGTGATGTTGTCCGCGGAACCTGTGGTCACCATGAACGGGACTTTGCGCTGTTGGGCTACTGCACAGATGGCGTAGGTCACTGAAGAAGAGTATCCACCCGTAAGGCAGATCACATTGTCCCGGGAGATCAGCTTTTCGACGGCAGAGCGACCTACATCGGGCTTTCCTGTGTCATCCTCGATGAGGAGTTTCTATCTTCTTCCCATTTACGCCGCCCGCTTTGTTGATCTCCTCTAAAGCCATGAGAAACGAGTTCTTCTCTATTTCGCCGAATTGGGCCTGCTCACCGGTCAGAGGGAGCACTACACCGACCTTAAGCGAACCAGCCGCAGGGTCCGCTCCCAGAGCCGGTCCCAAGCCCATGAATGCGACAACCAGAACCGCCACCAGGCAAGACGCAATACTTTTCATTCCTGACTCCTTAACGTTGGAAAGGGCAATTTGAGAGAAGAGACTACTGCCCAGCACATAATCAGACGAGCCTTGTTCTGTCAAGCAAAAAGAGAGTTTATTTAGGGGCGTCGCGCACAGACTGGAAGCATTGTCGATACTAACGGAAAAAATCTCAACTCAAGAATTCACCCCGACACGAGCGTACAAATCCTACGGAACCACTGGCTTAGCGGCAATCGGTTGGGTCTTGAGACCGGCAGGTTTCTTTAAGGTTCTTGAATAACCTAGTTAAGATGGGTATATTTCAGTGAGTGCGGCTCTCCATTGAATCGATAGGAGTTTCCAGTATGCTGCGAACTGGCCGACATGCTCTGAGACAGTGGCTCCTGGTTATTGGGGCCCTCTCAAAAAGCATCTCCTCTGGCTTTATGATCCTGTGCGCCCTCATGCTTTTTCTCGCTAGCAATGTATGGGCTCGACCTCTCGAGCTTGAAAACCGCATTTCAGAGTCAACCCGCGCTCTCAAGGATATGATGGACGCGCCCGACGGGAGCATTCCGTCCGATCTTCTCAGGAACAGTCGTGCTGTTGTCATTTTCCCTTCAGTAATCAAGGCGGGGCTCGGCGTTGGGGGTCAGTACGGCACAGGGGTTATTCTCAGGAGAAATCCGTCCACCAGAAAGTGGGGGCCGCCCGCGTTCATCACTCTAGTCGGAGGCAGTTTCGGGTGGCAGGTAGGGGTTCAGGCCACGGATCTGGTGCTGCTGGTGATGAGCGATGTTAGCCTCCGAAGCCTTTTCCATGACAAATTTACAATAGGCGCGGATGCGTCAGTTGCGGCCGGCCCCATCGGCAGAGATGCGTCCGCATCGACTGATATTGCGTTGTCCGCGGGTATTCTGTCTTATTCCAGGGCCAAGGGGCTCTATGCCGGTGTTTCTCTGCAGGGGAGTGTCATGCAGGCCGATTGGGAAGCCAATGAGAGATATTACGGATCAGACCTTTCCGTGATTGACAGGTTCTTTGAAGGAAAAGGCCCTATTTCGCCCACCGCCGGAAGGCTGATCGAACTCTTGAACAAATACAGTCGGTAACCCACGACCCATCTGCCATCCGACACGTTCAATTTCAGAGCATGCCCGTGAAAAATATCGGAACAAATAACGTAGAGTTGACAGGCTATTTCCCCGGCGTGCTAGGCAAGATAACAGAGTTGCACGCAGTCTATTATCATGAGCACTGGGGATTTGATATATCGTTTGAAACGCAAGTCGGCATGGAACTATGCGAGTTCATGAGAAGGTTTCGACCAGAAACCGACGGATTCTGGGCAGCATTGGTCAACAACAGCTTTGCAGGCGCTGTCGCTATAGACGGCAATCGGGAGGATGAAGAACGAGCGCGGCTCCGTTGGTTCATAGTGGAGCCTAGCTTACAGGGCCTCGGAATTGGGAGGACTCTGATACGAACCGCTATTGAATTCTGCCGAAAAGCGGGCCACAAACAGGTATTCTTGTGGACCTTCAGGGGCCTGGATCCAGCCCGCCTTCTGTATGAGCGCGAGGGCTTTTGTCTTGCCGAGGAGCACAATGCAGACCAGTGGGGGGCCAGGATACAAGAGCAGAAATTTGTTCTGCCCTTATGAATTGTCGTTGAAATACTGGGGCTCCGTCACGCGCTTATATATAGTTTTGTCAAAACGAACTCCCGATGCCCTAGTGCTTCGGCCGCGGTCAAGCGACCGTTTGAAGTCCGAACAACCATTTCCAGAAGCTTATCTCCTGCCTGATCCAAAGTCATTTCTCCCCTGAGGATAGCGGAGACGTCCAGATCGATATGTTCACTCATGGTACTGCATGTGAGCGGATTTGCGGACAATTTTATCACAGGCAGAATAGGGTTCCCAATGATGTTTCCCTGTCCGGTGGGGAATAGATGCACCACCGCGCCGGATGCCGCCCAAAGAGTCACGGCCTCGGCAGCCGCGGATGAGGTGTCCATATACCACAGCCCCTTGCCTTTAGGCGCCTCAGCCGGCTTCAAGACTCCAACGTATCGCGCCTTTTTGCCTATTTTCTGGAGGTTACCGTAAGCTTTTTCTTCAATGGTGGTCAGACCTCCTCGGATATTCCCTTTGGTGGGCTGTGACCCGGAAAGATCATCGGTCTTGAACTTAACAATAATGTCATTGTAGGCGTTCCAGACCTTCATGAACTCCTCGCCGATTTCGGGGGTGGCCGCTCGTTCTTTGCATACCAACTCGGCGCCGGTTATTTCCGACGTTTCACCAAAACATGTAGTCGCTCCCATCTCCACCAGCTTGTCAATTGCATTGCCCACCGTCGGGTTTGACGCCAGACCGGAAGTGGTGTCGGATTCCCCGCATTTTACCGAGACATACAGCTCATCCATGGAGCATTCCGTCCTCGGAAGCTCCGATGCCCACTGCACATATTCCTTGGCCTGGCGTGAGGCTGCCGCGATGGTGTTCAGGTCACCATTCCGTTCGATATGGAAACCCTTGACCGGCTTCCCGGTTTCCGCGACGCCGCTGACTATGCGGTCCGTCCATTCGGGCTCAATGCCAATGACCACGACTGCGGCCACATTGGGGTTCGCGCCCGTCCCGATAATAGTTCCGAAGAAAAGCTCCAGATCCTCGCCAAACTGCAAACGCCCATAAGAATGAGGAATCGCCATGGTGCCCTTGATGTTGCTGGCCACGGCCTCGGAGGCTGCATTAGACAGATCGTCCAGAGGTAATATAACTACGTGATTCCGGACACCAACCCGTCCGTTCTCGCGACGATAACCGAAAAAATTTGGAATATTCATAATTACCACCTCTTGGTTTTTAGATTGTGAATGTGGACGTGCTCACCAGCCGTCGTGTCTGCCACTACTATGCCGATGTCATGGCCGTACTTGAGGACAGTGTCTCCCGATTTGAGGTCTTTCAGCGCGATCTTGTGACCGAGGGGGATGTGATTCAAGGCTTTCATTTCAAGTGGCTCCCGGGTATCCATGAACAGACCCTGCACTTGCTCTCCAGCCTTGATGTCCACAGTGGCAACCCCCACCGTGTCTGTTTTTTCGTGTACCAAGAAATGAATCATTTGCTGTTCCCTCCATAGGTTAGATAGTGGACAAAGCCCCCGGGGATCCTGTAGCGTAGCCCCACGCGTTGGCACAATAGTGTTACGCTGAGACCCCGCCCAACGCTGGGACACAGCGCCCAAGCTCCTCGGAGCCTGACATGCGAAGGTTTTTCGTTGGCAGCTCCCGGCATATGCTAACCAAATAGGCGCCATTGTGCTTCGAATTCGGAAAAGTCCAGCGGAACGCGAGATTACGCAACGGCCTCCCGAGTGTTGGGGGGATCTTGCTGGTCCTTATCCTCGTGAGTCTCTTCGGTCTTACGATTCACGTGCTGGTTGCCACTCCCATTCCATTACATTACCGATTCTAACGAAAATCTCCACACCTCTGGGAGTTCGGCCTCTTCGCGGCCAGTATGACAGAGCCGTTGGCAATGCGAGGCCCCATCATGTATACTTTAGCAAAAGAGAATGCTTGTTGGACCACTGATGCCAATGCGCTCTCAAGCGAGTAGTACTTCATAACAGCAGTTCGTGCCTTATTGGGTAGATCTCCTGCGCTACGAACTGCACATTCTGAGTCCGCTCCGGAGGCCCACCCGAAACGTCGATAAGTCCCGCCAGAGGAGGTATCACATGTTTGACAGCGCATTGGTACGAAACGGGTTGAAACAAGGACTTCGCGAGACGCCAAAATGCTAGACAAACTGCTCCGCAAACTCTTGAAGGCGAGTCCTTCCCGGAATATTGTCTTGAGGATTTCAATGGCTCATTACGAAGTAAGCCTTGATAAGGCACGGACATTGAATGTGGTGAAACACGACACGGTCTAAAAGCACCCACGATGGTTAGAACGACGTGTCCCATAAGATTTTTGATGCAGGCGTTACTATGAAGAAAGACCGCAACCTCTTGACAATTAGTGACGACGGAAGAGAAGCCCGGCCTGCTAATGCCTTGAAGGTCCTTATCGTCGGGGACTCCGAAAAAGTTGACGATAGCAGGGAACTTCTGGATTCACTGACGATGATCGGCTACCACATTGCTCGCTTGGGCGCGGTAACCCAGTCCGCCGCCAATATCAAATGTCAGAAAGATGTGCACTCTGGAAACTCCTTGCTGGAAGAGGTGAAGAAGCGACTGAAAATCGACCCTCCTGACATCCTTATCCTGACGACTGATGACCAGGAGTTGAGCAATAGCATGATGGGCTTGATACAACCTCAGACCAGATTTCTGGATCCTTTTGTTCTGAAAATTATTAAGGGCCTTAAAGACGTGTCGGGTCAGCTTGCTTCGACTCGAACAAGGCTTCAAAGTGTCGAACTGATGAAAGAAGTGCTTATGTCCGGCTCGGAAACCAGCATAATGGTCGTAAATGAGGATTTCAAGATTGTGGAGATAAACAACGCCATTCTGGAAAGGACGAATAAGTCACAGGAGGATTGCATAGGCAGGCTATGCCATTGGGTGGTAAGGAAAGACATGAAACCTTGCTACAGCAGAGGGGAAAAATGTCTGGTTCAGGAGGTCTTGCAAACAGGGCGAGCGAGACACACGGTGAGGGAAGAACGCCGCCCCGATGGTACAGTCCGGTATTTCTCAATCAGTTCGTATCCATTGCCAGAAGATGAACAAGGGAAGAAGAATATCATAATCGTTTGGAAAGACCTTTCCAAGCAGATGACGCCGGTGCTGAACCGACAAGCCCGGAGCATTCGAGAGAGTTTTACCCATACTCTCCAACAAGACAAGATGGCTGCGCTTGGGAAGCTCGCGTCCGCTGCCGTGCATGAAATCAATAACCCGATTCAGGGAATCTTGACGTTTGCCAAACTTATGAGGCGATCCTTCGATAAGAAATCGTTATCTGAGGCGGAGATGGAGACCTTCAGCTCCTATCTGGATCTGATATCGGTCGAATCTGATCGATGCGGAAAAATCCTCCAAGGCCTCCTCGCTGTTTTCGCGCAAGAGAGATATCAACAAATCCGCGGTAGACCTGACGAAGACTTTCCAGGACATAGTCCTGCTAACTGGAAATCGGATGAAACTCCAGGGTATAAGTTTGTGTATCGACAAACCTATCATCATACCTATCGTTTACTGTGACGGTGACCTGATAAAGCAAGCGCTGTTAAATCTCGTTCTTAACTCAGTGGAGGCCATGCCGAACGGTGGGCTCATGGTCATTTCTGTCGATCTGGCCTGGGATGCAAAGCACCTTATAATAAGAATCCAAGATACAGGACCGGGGATCCCAAAGAATGCTAAGAGCACTATCTTTGAGCCGTTTTTTACTACCAAGAAGGATGGTAAAGGTACAGGCCTTGGCCTGAGCATCGTTTACGGCATCATGCTACAACACGATGGCACTGTTGGAGTGGAAAGCGCGGAAGGCGACGGAACTACCTTTGTTGTAACTCTGCCGATTGGTGCAAAATCTCTTGAACCATCTGCCCAGAAGACCGAGCAGCGAGTCTAGTGTCGTGTCCCTAAAATAACTTCCGTAACCGGCCATCTGAACCCCTCCCGGGTGTTCCGACTAGGCAGAGGGGGGCCATCTTTGTCATTGCGAGCGCAGCGAAGCAATCTCACGGGGTTGTAGAGCAAGCGCTGGAGATTGCTTCGTCGCTTCGTTCCTCGCAATGACACTGACTCGCATGATGGCCAGGTCAGGGAATTGAAAGCTATTTGCGGGACATGATACTAGGCGGCTGTTACCTAACGAGGATTTATTTTTCAGGGGAATTTTAGCAATGTGGCTCTGGGATTAGCCGGCTACAGGCCTTCTCATTTTTTTGTCTTGACAGTGGGGACCACGTCAAATAGAAGCAGGCGCGTGATTGGTGCTCCGCAAGGAGAGAAGGAGGAATCGCATGAAGAGAATCTTGTTGCTGGTTACGCTCACGGCTTTCCTTGTTACTGGCTCGCTGATTTTTGCCAAGGGCGACTTTATGGTCAATTGCTGCGTCAAAGGACAATGTAGCAAAATGACGATGCCGGCATGCGAACGGCTCAAAGGCAGGGTAGTTCAAGACTGTGGGCAATGCAGGTAATGAGTCTTCCCTTAACCAACCGAAGGGAAGCTTTTCTTTCCTAATCCGTCCCTTTGATTTCCTCAGTCAGTGTCGCAGGGGTACCCGCGAGGATGGTTGCCCCTTAGGAATCAGACTATCCTCATCACGCAATGAAGAGATTCGTCCGCGATCTCAGTTCTTGAAAGGTACCTCTTGGAAAGACGAGCCGCTTTACTCCGTCGCAGTGCCTCGAGATGGCAAGACCCCCGCATGGTTCCGCCCCAACTGAAAAAAAACCTTTTCCCCGCTAGGAGAATGTGTCATTTAAGTAAGTTATGGCGTCTCGATTGTTGCCATGCCTTTGCGCTGGGGGGCAATTCGTTTATCGAGGCAATCACAGAACTATGGAAGGAGAATCCGAACCATGGTTGCCGAGAGAGAGATTAGAGCCAAAGAAATAGTAACCGACATACTCTCCGGTATCGGAGATGACGAACTCATGCAAAAATACCGGCTCACTTTCAGAGGACTGCAAAGTGTCTTCAGGAAGCTCGTGGACTCAAATATAATTGATTCCGGGTTCCTGCAAGGCAGATTAGTGCTTCAGTCAAATGCCGAAAAAACAATTATCGCACGATCGCCTCGCAAAGAGATATATGTGCCGCTCCCCGTGCATGACCTAGACAGTCCGGATGTGGAGGGCATGGTCTTCAACATCAGCGAGCGCGGCCTGGGAGTGAAGGGACTCAAGGTAGAAGTTGACGAAGTAAGAAAACTTAGCATAAAACCCGATAAATTTCTCCAGTTGAGGTCTTTTAGCCTAAAAGCGAAATGCAGATGGGTGACATCCTCCAATGATGCCCAGGGGATAGTAGCCGGATTCGAGATCATATCCATTGGCCATGAGGAACTGCAGGAATTGAGAAACTTGATAGAGACGCTGGAGTAACATGTACCCGCTGAAAACAAACGGGTGGACCAGCATGGAAAAGCGGCACATAAGCGGGCGTGAAGTTGTGCAGGACGTAAGTTCCGGAATGGACGACTTGGCGCTCATGGATAAATATAAACTCTCGCCTAGAGAACTCGACCTGCTGATGAAGAAGTTAGTGGAAGCAGAAACGGATCAGCGAAGAAGAATGGTCTGAACTTCAACTGCTGTGGGCGCAAAAAAAAGGTAATGTGTGGCATTGCCCCGCGTGCCGCATGCCTCAAGCGCATGAATTCGACGAATGCCCCCAGTGTGGAATTATCGTGGCGAAGTTCAAAGGGAAATTCCGTCGGGAACAGGGCTCCCCGGCACCGGAAAACAGACAAGAGCAAGAATTCATTGAGGTCCCACCGGCTGAAGCCGACACCAAGACGGCACCGGCAGATAGACCGTCGGCCATTCCTATTGCGCCGGATTCAACCCCCAAGTGCCCCGGTTGCAGTTTCTCTTTACCCCAGGACGCCAAATTCTGTCCTTCATGCGGAACCAAAATCTCAGCGCTGTGAATCTGCATAAAGTGCGCTGAGCGACGTCAATTCAAGCATCAAGAAATATACGGTCATGATGATTTCCGGGGGCGGATCAGTTCCCCTTTTTATTCTTCAATTTCTCGTCAAAATCCTTCCAAAACTCGTCATCACATTTCTGTTTGCAGTCGGCACATGCCTGCTCCATTCCACCAATAGCGCAGGGGCAGTTGGAGTAACATGCGTCTCGGTCGAAATCCTGCAATAGCACAGGGTCTGCTGCAATGGTCAGCGAGGGCGTTACCGCCGGCAACAGAGCTGTCAAAAGTAAGATCACTACGAGCAGTCGATTCATGGTCGAGGCCCCCTTTGTGTAACCGAAATTATACGACGCTTCTGCTACTATTTTGTTCGAGACAGCGTGCAGGCTAGCAATAAATGTGATAAATTGCATTATTATCTTCTCCCTTTCCGCGATGCTTTGTACGTATAGCAGGAGACGTACTCTCCGGCAAACCTGGGAGAGTTTTCTGTTAAAATACTCCTTAATGCAATGCATCAATTACGATCTCTTTCTGAGAGAATGTCTGCACTGATTTGAATCCAATGGGTCTTTCGTGCACCTGCCATGCACATAGATTATGACCTAAGGAGAGAAACGGATGAAAAAGAGGGCAGGATTACCAATAATTGTGCTTTTGGTCGTTCTAGGGCTGATGTGTCACTCATCAATCATGGCCGGTCCCGATGAAGAGCGGGCGGGATTGGCTTCTGCCGGGGCGTGGTTGACTTTGGTAGATTCCGGCCAATATGACAAAAGTTGGGATCAAGCCGCATCCCTTTTCAAGGAAAATTTAAGCAAGGATCAGTGGGCGAAGTCCCTGAACGCCGTCAGAAAGCCTTTGGGGAAGCTTATCTCTAGGACATCGACCTCGACGACGTATACCACGTCGCTGCCGGGGGCTCCTGACGGTAAGTATTTAGTAATCCAATACAATACGTCATTCGAACACAAGAAAGCCGCGCTGGAGACTATCACGCCTATGCTGGACAAGGACGGAAAGTGGCGGATCGCGGGCTACTTCATAAAATAGAAGGCTAATGTTCTTGATTTCCGTTGAAACACTTGCCTCGGTCCGGCAACACGGTTTCTCGAAATTCAGGAGCTTTCAGCAAACAAGGAGGGGAATGTGATGGTACAAGGTCCGGTCACCGAACAAGAAGCGAGGGGGATAATTTTGGAATGGAGCCGGCTGCACGACTTGCAAGCAGGTCTCTCCGCGTTCCTGCCCATCATCGCAGAAGACGGCTTTTATATGCAGTTTGGGACGAAGCGGTGGGAGGGATATGCGGATTTCGAAGATCATCAGATCACGAAAAGAAAATTCTTCGACGAACTGCATGACTATTTTGAAGTGAGCGTAGAAGTCGGCGAGGAAAAAACCATTGCGAAAACCAAAATGAACTGGACTTATAGCTATCGACCTGAGCGCAGCCCCAATAGCAAGGTTATTAAAGCTTATCTCGAACATACCTGGGAATTTCGCCGTTGCGCGAAAACCGGCCGTCCGTTTATGCAAGGGCACGTGGTCGATGTCTTTGAATATGAGCAAGGATTCCGACCGGACGACGAGCCGGAGTACGATCCTCATCTGGACCTCAACTGGGGGACTCGGTGATGCCCGGCATAGTCAGCGACATTGCTCACTATCTGGTGGGTTCCGAAGGGCCGTGTTTTGGGCAAAAAAAAGCAATCCTTGAGGAGGATTGCTAAGAGGGTATGGTTTAGGATTCGTTGTTACTCTAAGCTATAAGCAAGCAGTATGCCAATGTAGATAAATGTCTAATTTAATTGAAGCTGTGTTTTTCAGTCCATTTCCTGATACCAATTCCCGCGCTCATTTGCTTCGCATTTTTTCGGAAACCGAGATTTTCGGGGAAATTGTTTCGCACCTCCGCTGAGATCTGTGGGGATGCGCCCTTGTCAGTGCTCCTTGCGGGACTCGCGCGCTATTTACACACCTATGTACGCGACCGGCCTTGTAAGGGGCGCTGCATGCCGTGCCCTTACCTGATGAAATGACTAATGTTGGCTCACGTTACGGCTTGATCTGCCGGAATTAATCCTTCAAGTACTCTCTCACCGCGTTGGTAACAAATTCCGAGAATGAAACATGGCCTCTTTTTTCGTCAATTGCCTCAATTATGCTTACGGGAAAATTCACAGCTTTCAATCTCATTATCTCTCTTGCCGTATCACTCACGACAACGGGCTTAGCCTCTCTGGCCCGGTCCCTGACTCTGACTCCGAATTCCAGGACCTTTCCCTTGTTTTCGATGAAACTGCTTTGGAGCACCTGAAATTCTTCGTCCGTCAAAGAGAGATTCCCGAAGCCCACGTAGTATTCATCTGTCGATTCTTCCTTTTGTACCCAGTCGATCTTTGCATGGCACGTGATCTTTTTGGCCCCTCCGGCTACCACCAGCCTCAGTTTGACGTTTTTTCCCACCTCAAATCCTGAGAATTGGCCGGGTTCCACGTTGCAGGGGACCTTAATACCGTACTGATGTGCAAGATCCGAATTGATGACCGGCGGAGTCGACGCGTATCGGGAATAGACCAGGCCGTCGATATGCTTGTAATCCATGTGGTTGCTCCTAATTTCGGAATGCTGCACTTACCCGGGTCTGGGCTCATTACACGTTGAGAGGAGGTCTATTTTCATTATATTCTGATTCTATCATGATGCGGCTTCCTATTTCCATTTGCAATGAAAAATTATGCGAGTCAGATCACTCCCTGCTGGACCAAGGACGCTAAATCTTCATCGGACAGGCCCATCCGCATGAGGATTGCACGAGTGTCTCCGCCTAGAGCCGGAGCCGGTCGATCATCAGCAGCGGAGGAATCGGACAATTTGATAGGAGAGGCCAGAAAACGGGAGCCATCGTGAGATCGAGTTACCATGTTGCGGGCTTCCACGAGCGGTGAGTCCGCTGCTTCTTCCAGGGATAGGACAGGTTCACAGCACGCGTCGGAATCTTTCAACTGGTCCACCCAGTCATCCCTGGTGCGCGAAGCGAAGATCTGCTCAACCTCAGTAACGATTTCCGGCCCTCCGAACTGTTCCTTCACCAGATCCTGTCGGTTCACGGTAGTGCAGAAGTTTTCCCAAAATTTGAGTTCAAGGGCTCCCAACGACATATATTTCTCGTCTCTGGTCCTGTACAGTCCGTAGCAGGGAAAGCGACCGGTCAAAAGCATCTGCCCTGGTTCGGCATGCTCCAATCCAGCCTGGACACCGCCGAAGACCATAGTGGCCAGGGAAAACGCGCCGTCAAACATCGCCGCGTCCACGAATTGTCCTCGCCCTGTCCTTTCTCGCTGAATTATTGCGGCGAGGAGGCCCGCCAACGCCATGAGACTTCCTCCGGCCAAATCCGCAATCTGGACGCCCGGGAGCGCCAGGTTCCCTTGTCGAGTGCCGGTCATTCCGATGATGCCCGCAAGCGACAGGTAGTTCACATCGTGTCCGGCACGAGTCCGATATGGCCCGTCGTGGCCGTATCCCGTTATGGATACGTAAATCAAACGAGGATTGCGAGCGCTGACAGCATCAAAGTCGAGCCCCAGGCGCTCCATGGTTCCCGGCCTGAATCCTTCGACAAGCACGTCGTACGTGTCCACAAGTTCCAGGAGCAACTTTTTCCCTTCGGGATGTTTAAGGTTCAGGGCCAGACTCTTTTTATTGCGGTTGACCGCCGCGAAGAATGGAGAATCCTGGTTTCCGCCAAGCGCCCTGGCGTAGTCGCCGCCTACAGGATTTTCCACCTTGACCACTTCAGCCCCCATGACAGCGAGCAGCCAGGTCATATAAGGGCCCGGAAGGTTCATGGTCAGATCCAGGACCTTGACACCCTCAAGAGCTTGAGACATTTTCGATCACCATCATTCTAACTTATTGGATCACTCCTTCGTGATCGTACGCCATTTCAGGCCAGTCGGGAAAACACGCACATGTACGCGCAAAATGGCCATTGATCATTGCCCACCCACAGGGGTCTGTCAAGGCTCATGCTTGAATCCTCCACCAGAACCTTAACCCCCCGGCAGCCGGGACAGAACCTCCGGAGAGTTAACAAATCAAGTGCATACCGTCGACAATGCTGGTATCCTTTGCCGTGCCGACCTCGGCTCGCTTGACCGACAAACGGCCCTGTTATAGTGTCACGCTTTGAATTTGGCGGTAACGCTAAAACCGTACCAAGCCGCAACCTGTCGCTGCGCTCCTCGCAATGACAACGTGAAGCGGTCTGCTCCAATCTAGCGTTGGTCGAGATCTCCCGCGAATTTCAAGGGGTGGCACCATAACTGTTGAAGAAGCTCCGCACGTGAACATCCAACGGGGATCAAACAGTGCTCGAACGTGATCGTATCCTTACCTGCGCCGGCCTTGCAGCTTTCCTGTTATTCCTCTTGTACGCAGACAACTATTTCAGTGAATATTCAATCCGCATTCTCAACAATATTGCCATCTTTACGATCCTTGCGGTGAGCTACAACCTCATCAACGGCGTGACGGGACAGTTTTCGCTTGGGCCCCACGCTTTCTTGGCTGTTGGAGCCTACACGTGCGCCATCCTTACATTGTCCCCGGAAGAGAAACTTCGATCCTTCATAATAGAGCCCATGATCTGGCCGCTGTCTCAGATCAGCGTCTCGTTTCCAGTTTCGCTATTGATGGCTGGTCTGGTGACAGCTTTTTTTGCGCTATTGCTGGCAGTGCCGGTATTCCGAGTGCGAGGCGACTATCTGGCAATTGTGACATTCGGATTCGGCGAGGTGATCCAGGTGGTCACGAACAACATCGTGCCCATCACCAATGGCCCATTGGGGCTTAAAGGGCTCGCGCCATATACGAACCTATGGTGGAGTTGGGGCGTTTGCCTCATGACACTTTTCTGTATCGTCCGCCTTGTCAATTCTTCCTACGGCCGTGCGATGAAGTCCGTCAGGGAAGACGAGACAGCGGCAGAAGCCATGGGCATCAATGCATTCTGGATCAAAACCTTGGCTTTCACGTTCAGCGCGTTCTTTCAAGGAGTGGCGGGTGGGCTGCTGGCCCATCTGATCACCACCATTTCGCCTTCCCTCTTCACATTTATGCTCACGTTCAACCTCCTCATCATGATCGTCGTAGGAGGTCTGGGCAGCACAACGGGCGCGGTTCTCGGAGCAGCGGTCGTGACATGGGGCGGAGAACTGCTGAGGGCCTTTGAAGAACCACTGACGATCTTCGGATACTATTATGAAGGAATTCCCGGCATGCGGATGGTTATCTTCTCCCTGTTGTTGATCGTCGTAATGCTTTTTGCCAGGAGCGGAATCATGGGGAGGAGTGAGTTCTCTTGGCAGGGTTTGTTTGACTGGGGCCGCTTGGTCCACCGTCGCATGGCGAGGAGAAGATGACGGAGACGTTATTCCGCACTGAGGGTCTATCGGTGGTATTCGGAGGCCTAGCTGCTTTGAACAATCTTGACCTGGAGATTGAGCAGGGGCAGATCATAGGACTCATCGGCCCCAACGGCGCGGGCAAGACCACCGCTTTCAATGCGATCACGGGGAGCGTACGGCCTTCGGCGGGGCACGTCATTTTTCAAGGAATGGATATCACGGGATGGCGAACCCATAAAATTGCCCGCACGGGTATTGCCCGCACTTTTCAACAAATCAGATTATACGACGACCTGTCCGTGCTTGAAAATGTAATGGTGGCGGGTCATGCTTCTATACGCTACTCGTTTGTGGAAGCCGTTGTCGGGCTCGGTCGCTTTTCGGCCGATGAGCGGCGAACAAGGTCGAAGGCTGAGCACTTACTCGAACTCATGGGGCTCATTGACACGGCTGCTGAGAAGGCCGAGTCGCTGCCTTACGGCAGACAGCGCAAACTGGAGATGGCCAGGGCCTTGGCACTGGAACCCAGGCTTCTGCTTCTCGACGAGCCCGTGGCAGGAATGAATCCCAGGGAAACGATTGAGTTCGGCGAGCTGCTCGGTAAGCTGCACGGAGACTTAAACCTTACGATAGGGCTTATAGACCATGACATGCCGTTTGTCATGGACATCTGCCACAGAATTAAAGTGATCGATCATGGTATCCCGATTGCTTGGGACACGCCGGAGGAGATCCAGAGGGATGAACGAGTGATCGCCGCATATCTAGGTGAGGGCTGATGATGCCTAGCGGGACGCCCATGCTGGAGATAGAGGGACTCCACGTGAAATACGGCGGAATCCACGCCTTGAAAGGGATTTCCGTAAATGTGGAAGAAATGCGCATCGTGACCCTCCTTGGAGCGAACGGAGCCGGCAAGACCACTACAATCAAAGCAGTGTCCGGAATGGTCCCGATAACGGAAGGTGACGTGCGATTCCTCGGGCGATCGCTAAAGAACATCCCGGCCCATGCAATTCAGAAACTCGGGCTGGTTCACATCCCTGAAGGCAGGAAGATCTTCGCCAACCTTACTGTCCGGGAAAATCTCATTATGGGCGCGTACAACAACAGCGACAAAAGTGACGTAGCGCGTACTATGGACAGAATATTTGCTGCCTTCCCTATACTCGAAATGAGGTCCGATCAGCTTGGCGGCACACTTTCAGGTGGAGAACAACAAATGCTCGCTATCGGGCGAGCCATGATGTCTAGACCAAAGCTCCTCATGATGGATGAACCTTCGCTGGGGCTGGCGCCTATGGTCGTGGCGGAGGTTTTCCGGGTTATCGAAGAGATTCGCAAGGAAGGGGTAACGATCTTTCTGATAGAACAAAATGCCAATGTGGCGTTGAAAATCACGGACCATGCGTTTCTTCTTGAGACGGGCAACATTGTTATGGAAGGTTCAGGCGAAGAATTTTTGAACAATCCGAGGGTCAAGCAGGCGTACCTGGGAGAGAGGGCAAAACCGCAGACAGGCTGACGAATTTGCGATACGCCTGGCATCCTTTTTCTGAAAATATTGCTGTTCGCGTCGGAAAACATTCAAGTTCTTCAAGAAGTGACTTGACTCGCTGACCCTCTAGTGGTAGGGAAAGGCCCGGCCTCAACCTCGGGGGAGGGAGGGGCCTTCAAACCGGCAAACCGGCGGGTGAGGGTGCCGGGCATCCTCCCCACCGGTTTCATTTTTTCTGAGCCAAGCGTTCGCATTTCTGCTCTCAGCCGCTAAACCAAAATTCCCATACCTCCAGCTCGGTAGACACTTGCAGTTGCATTCCCGCTCTCACGCGGCAGAGCCTATCCTCGAAAAACAAGTCCCTTTACATGCAACCAGCGATGATTTATAAAGTCTCTTCGCGCCTTTAGTCTGGGCGTGATGACGGCACGTTTGAGATTAGCTTCCAGAGCATTGTTGCGTGGCGCCAGAAGAAAGGGCGAGAAGCTTTGCAGTAAAGTCTTTTGGATGGCGCAATCGTGAGGCAGAGAGAGAATAACATGACGGCAGAGAGCCAGGCCGAAACAAAGACAAAATCAAATCGCAACATATTCCAGGAATATTCGGAAGCATTTGTTGTAGCAGTGGTCCTGGCGATTGTTATCAGAGCCCTGTTTGTTCAGGCATTCAAGATACCTTCAAGCTCCATGGAACCCACCCTTCTCGTCGGGGACCACATCCTCGTAAACAAGCTTCTCTATGGCATTCGTATTCCTTTTACCGACAAGCGATTCCCTGAGTTCGTTCAGCCAAGACGGGGAGACGTGATTGTATTCGTATTCCCTGAAGACCGGACCAAGGATTTCATTAAGCGAGTAGTAGCAATTGGGGGAGATACGATAGAGATTCGCAACAAGAGGGTTATTTTGAACGGCCAAGAAGTCACAAATACTCACGCTCACTTTTACAGCAATGTTCTTATGCCGGGTGATATGAATCCTCGAGACAACATGAATCCCGTGACGGTTCCTCGAGGGCATCTGTTCGTGATGGGCGATAACAGAGACTTCAGCCATGACAGCAGGTTCTGGGGCTTTGTCCCTATAGACGATGTCAAAGGGGAAGCGTTCCTGATCTACTATTCGGCCCATCCCGATGGATGGCGCCGCCTCTTCAATGTAATTCGCTGAGTCTTCCTCCAGAAATAATAGCTTTCCTGGAGCCTTTATCCGATGCTTCCACATTGGCGCCAGGAAGGAAATTGACTCACGTGGGCTCGTTTTGGAATTGATTTTTTCTTCGAGGAGGGCTAGAATGCATTCGTCGAGGTCGAAATGCGCTGCTTTTTGTTAATATTTCTCATGATTCTCTGCCTAGCCGGCATGTCCGCTTCAACTTTGTGCGCGGACAATTTTCCGGCTGCTCCGGCCCAGAGCGGCCAAGTTCAGGGTCCCCCTCCGTCCAAGGTTCAGCAAAAAATGTTCTACGGTTATGTCCCCCCTCCACCTATCCGCCACACTTGGCCGGGTGGCTATAAGGTCATATTCCACGAGCTTACCAACACCCTGATGGAACATATCATCGGACAATACTGATCTCTTCCACGTCTTCCCAGCAGTGACTGCAATCAAGCACGGGTTTGAACTGGTCCGCCTTTGACTCTGGCGCGGGTGATGATTAAGTCATTACCATAGATTCAGAAGAAGAGGTGACAGTTATGGCTGATCAAACAGGCTTTGTCGGTTGCGGTTGCGAGCCGTTCCCGACCCCTCGGGGAGGTGGCGGCTGCACGGGTTGCTCGCCCAATGAGGTGCTTACGTGTGAGGAAGAGTCCATCCTGGCGCGCATGAGAGGAATTAAGGACGAAGTTCGCCCTATCGCACATAAGCTCAGGGACATTCATCAACAGGTGGGACAAACATCGGAATGGACTGAACTTTACGGCCAATTGGAATCTTTGAGGAGCCAATGGGAGGCCTGGGAAAAGAAACTGGAAGACGCCATCGAAAAGAAGCTCATTTATCTTGGCCATCGCGAACCTTCGGCATGAATGGCAATACTCAGGGCTGTTGGTTATTGATTGCATCGGATTGCCGGTTAGATCCCCGGCTGTTTTCGACGCTGGGAATCAGAAGTGTGTGGGAAGAAATCTTTCGTTCAACGGTTGATTTCGTTTGAAGGCTGAACTTTTGGCTGCGCCCAGGCATGCTTGTGACACGACGAATCCTGATCTGAGTTTTGCCGGTAAATTACTCATTGTGCGGCACTCAAATGAGCGGTTCCCCCGAACTCCAGGGGACATTATTGCATTTTTCTTGACCGGAATTATTCTGCCGCACGGCAACGACAATTTGTGTTCTTTTCGCCAATCCGCTGATATAGTTATACAGAAGGACGACAACATGATCCGAGTTGCCGGTGGAGCGCGGGAACTTTCCAACAAAACCGCTGCAATGCGAATCACATAAACAGTGTAAGGGTTCTATCAATGACTGATCCGCCGCCTTCAATAAGCAAAGCGTTTCAACTCTTCATGAGCGAAGCGCCTGAACACGCCCAAGCCTGGATGACCGCTGTAAAAGGACTGGATACTGCCTGCGCGCTCGACAAGAAAACTGAAGCATTGGCCTACCTGGCTGTGCTGGCGGCTCTGCGCCTGGAAAGTGGAATTCCCTTTCATGTGCAGTCAGCCAAACAAGCCGGGGCTTCCCGCGATGAGGTGATCAGCGCAATTCTCGTGGGACTGCCCGCCGCAGGCCATGGTGTGACTCAAGTTTTGCCCGCGGCAATAGCGGCCTACGACGCGACGTAACTGCCTTGGGCCAGATCATTTCCATGAAAACCGCAAAATTGTATCGTGCAGTTTATCCGTAGACAGCAATCGATGTCCTGACCTTTCCCCTTCCATTCACAAGCCAAAATCGCTAAGCTATTAACCGTGATGCCCGCTACACGCCAAAACAAGATGCAACCTGTGACTATTTCCGGCCCTGGGAAAAACGCTTCCGACGGCAAAGTGCGCAAACATATTGCCCTCACAGGAATACTTCAGGGCATCGGTTGCCGACCAACCGTATACAGGCTCGCCACTCGTCTGGGTCTTACCGGCTGGGTAATTAACACTTCCGCGGGAGTTCACATTGAAGTAGAGGGGACCCCGGAACAATGCGGCCGTTTTGCGCGAGAGCTTCCCGAGGCAATCCCTTTTCCGGGTCGGATCGATACGACCCGTGTCGAGGATGTGGCTCCGCTCGGGGAACAGGACTTCTGCATCAAGGCAAGCCTGGAGGGAGAGCGTTCTATCACGCCGATTCCACCGGATGTGGCGGTTTGCCGCGAGTGCGTGGAAGAGCTGCTTGATTCTCACAATCCGCGTTATCTCTATCCTTTTATCACGTGTACGCTCTGCGGCCCGCGCTTCACGGTAGTTCGGTCCTTTCCGTACGACCGCGAGCGGACCAGCATGGCTGACTTCACTATGTGCCCACGGTGTGAACAGGAATATGATTCCCCGGAAGATCGACGCTTTCATTCCCAGACCAATTCATGTCCGGAATGCGGCCCACAGCTTATCCTCGTCGATCGAGACGGCAAGCCGCTTGACAAAGACCCTATTCTGGGAACTACTGCGTTGCTCAAAGAGGGAAAGACCGTCGCGATCAAGGGAATTGGTGGGTTCCACCTTGCCTGCGATGCGTTGAATGAAGACGCGGTGAACCTTTTGAGAGAGCGGAAGGGTCGAGTTGAAAAGCCTTTTGCCGTTATGATGCCGGACATGGAAACCGTGCGGACCTATTGTTCCGTCAGCGAGGTCGAGGAAAAACTTCTTGCTTCTTCAATTGCTCCGATTGTTCTACTTGAAGCGGGACAGCGCCGGACCGCAACAAATGTGGCTCCATTTATGGGCACTCTGGGAGTGATGCTCCCGTATTCGCCCGTCCATCACCTCCTGTTCAAACATCCGGGCATTCCAGTCGAAGCGAGCCTTAGAGTGCTGGTGATGACCTCGGGCAATCGTTCTGAAGAGCCGATAGCATGTGGGAACGAGGAAGCGCTGGAGCGGCTTAAGGATCTTGCCGACGCGTTTCTTCTCCATAACCGCGATATTGTCCTCAGGGCTGACGACTCCATCTTCCGTGTCATCGCGGATCGGCCAACGACTTTTAGGAGATCACGGGGCCTTGTTCCCGGTGAATTCGTTATCGCAGCGAACGCTTCGTCAACGTTGCCCGCAGAGGGAGTCGATTGCGACACTCCCGACACGTCCACCGTGTCGGCTGCCGAGCCGGTAATACTCGGGGCTGGCGGCGATTTGAAGAATTCAATAGCTATCATAAAGAGCCGGCGAGCCGTGCCCGGCCCACACGTGGGGGACTTGGCTTCGCCGGTGGCTCAAGAGTATTTCAAACAATCTGCAAAGGTCCTTGCCGGATACTTGGAAGCGGCCCCGGACATCATCGCGATTGACCCACATCCGGAATACTTCAGCAACAGTCTCGGCCGTGAGATGGAAGTCCCGGTAGAGGAAGTGTTCCATCATCATGCTCATGCAGTCAGCCTTTTGCTGGAACACGGGCTTTCCGGTCCGGCCATCTTTGCGGTCTTCGACGGCACCGGCTACGGAAGCGATGCCGGCATCTGGGGCGGTGAATTCCTTATAGCCGATTTGGAAACATTCAGCCGTGCAGGGCGCCTTGCTCTCTTTCCCCTCCCAGGCGGTGAGGCCGCGATTCGTGAGCCTGTACGCATACTAGCTGCGCTCCTGAACCGGGGAGAGGAGTTTCCGGAAGAATTTCTCCCGCTGATGGGGGAGTACAGCGGCCGCGTGCGGCTCTGGATTGAAGCCGTAAACAAGGGATTGAACTCGCCTCTGACCTCATCCGCGGGGAGACTCTTTGATGCTGCGGCTGCGGCTGCGGGTTTCAGGCGACCTGTGACCTTTGAAGGTCAAGCTGCCATGTGGCTGGAGGGGATTGCAAAGAAGGAAGAGACCGGAGAGTATCCGGTAAGATTCTCAGATGGTGAAACACTTGTCGCGGATTCTAGAGCCTTGATTCTGGAGGTCGCGAAGGATATGCTCTCTGGGACGTCCGCCGCGGTGGTCGCTGCACGTTTTCATAACAGCATGGCTCGACTGGTGGCGGACGGCATTGGAATTCTGGTTAAGAAAACCGGCATAAGAACCGTCGGCCTAAGCGGCGGTTGCTTTCAGAATAAGCTATTCACGGAGCGCACAGTGGCCCTGATCGATGGAGCCGAATTGAAGGTGCTTCTCCACGCTGCTGTTCCTCCCAACGATGGCGGAATCGCGCTGGGCCAGGCTGTATCTGCCCTGGCCCGATTTCGGAAACGAGGTAAGATTGGGGGAACCTTCTTTGTGTAAAGAAGGTTCCCCCAAACCCCCTCCAAGAAACTCTAATACTCGCCTGAATCTTCATTTCTCCTGCGGGAAAATGAAGATTCAGGCGAAAACTAGAAGTTCTCGGCGAGAGGTTAGGGTACTTCTTACAACAAAGTCCCCCCATTCTTTCTCGTTTGAAAGCAAGCGGATAGTGATAGAGGTTAGCAAAGATGTGTTTGGCTGTTCCCATGCAACTTGTTGAAATAACCGGAGAAGGAACCGGAAAGGTGAACGCGGGCGGCGTTAAGACCGACGTCAGCCTGATGATGATCCCTCATGTCAAGTTGGGCGACTATCTCATTGTGCATGCAGGCTTCGGAATAGAGGTGCTGGACGATGAGGAGGCCGGAATCAGACTCGATCTCTTCCGAGAGCTCGCGGCGGCCACTGCAGGCGAGGAGGAGCAGTGAATTCCATTGAGGAAAGCCGCACAGCCAAGGCCCTTGCCCGTGACATTCGAGAAGCGGCTGCGAAGTATCCCGGTCCGTTGAGGTACATGGAAGTCTGCGGTACCCACACGATGGCCATTCACGCGGCCGGCCTGAAGAGTTTCTTTCCGGACAATCTCAAACTGGTATCCGGGCCGGGATGCCCAGTGTGCGTCACGGAGAAGCGTTTTATCGATCACGCAATCCTGATAGGCCAAAAGCACGATGCCACTCTGGTGACTTTCGGCGATCTGATAAAGGTTCCAGGCTCTTTGGGGTCGCTCGCGACATTTCGTTCCGAAGGCGGCGCGGTCCGAGTGGTTTATTCGCCCATGGATACCATGGAAATCGCCTTGCAACAGCCCAGCCGCCCCACTGTTTTCCTCGGAGTGGGATTTGAAACCACTATTCCGACTGTAGCCGCCACTCTCAAGACCGCGAAGGTCCGAGGGATCGAAAACTTTTTTGTACTACCCGCGTTCAAAACCATACACCCTCCACTAAAGGCGCTGGCCGCCAAGGAAGACCTGCACGGCTTCCTGTTGCCGGGTCACGTTTCCGCAATCATCGGGTCGGATTCCTATGATTACCTGGTGAGCGAGTTTCGTAAGCCCGGTGTCGTCGCAGGCTTCGAACCCCTGGACATTTTGTTGGCACTGCGGGACCTTGTCAGGATGACCGTGGAGGGTTCTCCAAAAATATTAAACGATTACAAGAGAGTAGTTAGGAGCGATGGGAACCCCACGGCCCGCAAGATCGTGGAAGAGGTCTTTGTACCTTCCGACGCCTCCTGGCGAGGCCTGGGGGTAATCCCCGGGAGCGGCCTGGCGCTAAGAGAATCGTATTCTCGCTTCGATGCCACGCTGCATTTTCCGGTAGAAGTTCCCGATGCTCCGGATGACCCTCGCTGCTTATGCGCGGCGATACTCACGGGCAGCAAGACTCCTGATAGGTGCGGTCTTTTCGGCAAGGAATGCACTCCTGAAGAACCTGTGGGGCCGTGCATGGTCTCATCGGAAGGGACCTGTGCCGCTTATTACAAGTATGGGGCGGCCTGACAACCATGGCAAAGAAACCGGACAGAAGAGTCCTCCTTGGTCACGGCGGGGGAGGCAAAATGACAGGGCGTCTCATTAGGGACATCATTGTGCCCAGACTGAATCGAGGCCGATTGGGAGCGCTCCCTGACTCTGTGGTGCTCTCCGATCTCGGCGAGAGCATTGCCTATACGACTGATTCCTTCGTAGTTTCCCCGATCTTTTTCCCCGGCGGGAATATCGGCTCGCTCGCTGTCCACGGCACCTGCAACGACCTGGCTTGTTCCGCGGCACGCCCGCTGTTCCTATCCCTGAGCCTCATCTTGGAAGAAGGCTTTCCCATGGAAAAGCTGGAACTGATCCTGGAATCCGTTGCAGAGGCCGCTGATCAGGCTGAGGTGGAGGTTGTTACCGGGGACACAAAGGTAGTGCCCAAAGGAAGTGCTGACGGAATCTTCATCAACACATCGGGGATCGGGAAAGTTGACGGGTCTGTGCGCCCCTCCCCGAAAAGAGTTGAAGAAGGGGACCTGATTCTGGTAAGTGGCCCAATAGGCAACCACGGCCTCGCGGTAATGCTGAGCAGGGCGGAGTTCTCATTTGATTTTGATTTACAGTCGGACTCAGCGTCGGTTTGGCCTGTGGTGGAAAGACTGCTGGAACTTGGATCCGACCTAAAGTTCCTTAGGGACCCTACCCGTGGAGGTGTCGCCGCCACCCTGAACGAGATAGCGTCACTGACGGGAAAAGGGATAGCAATCGAAGAATCGGCCATCCCGGTAGACGAATCGGTTTCCGCTGCTTCCGAGATTCTTGGCATAGACCCTCTTCAGGCGGCCAATGAAGGGAAAATCGTCGCGGTAGTGGGTAAGGGTAAAGGCGCCCAGGTCCTTGATCTGTTGAAAGATTGTCCATTGGCCCGTGGCGCGACCATCATAGGAGAAGTGACCTCCGAGAACTCGGCCAGAGTCGTGATGCAGACCCGAATCGGGGGATCGAGGATTCTTCCGGAACCATCAGGCGAGCTGCTTCCACGGATTTGTTAGACAATAGTTGAATAGGGTTTGGGATTAGATGGCCGAAAGAAATTCTTTGGAGAAGAATTCGGCTGAATCTCTGGGAAACGTCCCATCGGGAGGCGCATGAGATATGCTGCAAGCCCACCCTCCCCTAACCCCTCCCGTCAAGGAAGAGGGTCTGTAAGGGCGGGTTTGAAACCCGCCCCTACCCCTTGGAGAGGGAAGGGGGTCTACCCAAGGTTATTCACCCGTGAAATTCAGTGCACTTCGTCTACAACCGAACACAATTCGCGAGGGGCTTCAGATGAGCGACAATAATCCTGGAGAAAAGGGCGCCCAGACCTCCTGCCCGTTTTCCATTTCTCGAACCATTGCCAACACTCGGGTTGTGGGCGAAGAGAACGCTTACCAAAATGCTCTGACACAATTTGACAAAGCGGTAGCTCACCTGAACATAAAACGCGGAGTAGCAGACACCCTGCGGTACCCCAAACGTGAGCTGTCGGTGTCATTTCCCGTTTTGATGGACAACAATGAGATCCAGATTTTCAGAGGTTACCGGGTTCACCATTCCGTGGTGAGAGGGCCGACCAAGGGGGGCATACGCTACTCTCTCGGCGTAACGCTGGACGAGGTTCGGGCGCTTGCAATGTGGATGACGTGGAAGTGCGCCCTGATGAATCTCCCGTACGGTGGCGCTAAAGGAGGCGTCGTAGTCGATCCGAAGGCCCTGTCTCCGCGTGAATTGGAAAGATTGACACGCCGCTACGCCACCGAGATCAGCATCCTGATGGGACCGGAGAGTGACATCCCCGCACCGGACGTGGGAACGAATCCTCAGGTAATGGCTTGGATAATGGACACCTATTCGATGCACCGAGGCTTTTCGGTTCCCGCGGTGGTTACGGGCAAACCTGTTGAAATAGGGGGGTCTCTGGGAAGGACCGAAGCAACTGGGCGAGGCGTAGCAGTGACAATGCTTGAAGCCTTGAGGATAAGAGGAATTGACCCTCAAGGGGCCACGGTGGCCGTTCAGGGCTTCGGCAACGTCGGCTCTGTTGCGGCACGGCTGGCCCACGAAATGGGTCTGAAAGTGATTGCGATGACTTCTTCCAAGGGCGGAATAATCAGAGAGTCTGGTTTAGACCCAATCGCTGTGTCCAGGCATGTGGAAGAAGCAGGCAGCGTGTTCGGGTTCGAGAATACGGACCAGATTTCAAACGATGAGCTTCTGACCCTGAAATGCGATGTGCTGATCGCCGCGGCTGTGGAGAATCAGATAACGTCCCACAATGCAGACCAGGTTAAGGCCAAAATAATAGCTGAAGGGGCCAACGGACCAACCACCCCTGAGGCGGACGAAATACTGAATGCCAGGGGTATCTATATCATCCCCGACATCCTGTGCAACGCCGGTGGCGTTACAGTGAGTTACCTTGAATGGGTCCAGGATTTACAGTCGTTTTTCTGGCCGGTTGAAGAGATAAATCGTAAATTACATGACTTGATGCTGAACGCATTTGAGAGCGTCATGGAATGCGCGCGGCATTACAATGTGCCGAACCGAGAAGCAGCTCAGATTCTGGCCATTCAACGGATCTCCGACGCTCTTATAATTCGGGGGATTTATCCATAATAAGCTATTCGAGTGCCAGCGAAGGGTTCAAGCGCGTGGTAGGATGCGGTGAACCCCGCCTCTCGCGGGATGACCATCCTGGAGGATTCTATTATTGTGTGGTGGCGTGCAAGCGTCGACCGAGCGCCCCTTACAACCTTGAGGATCGTGGCGAACTCAGGGTTGCCCTCAGGTGACAATGCCTTGTAAAGACTTTCGCGGCCGAGCCCGGTTTTGCGTGCGATTTGCGCCATCCCCTTGGCTCGCGGATATCTCCCAAGGCAGCTGCTACTAGCGTGGGGTCGTTCTCTTCTGAGCGCCGCTTCCAGATACGCGGCCATGTCCTCTTCGGTTTCCAGGTGTTCCTCTGCGTCCCAAAGTCTGGTTTGAATCTTTGTCGTGACAGCCTCCTATAGGTTTCGCTTCAATCGCGGCCCGGCACACTCCGGACAAGTAGTTCCACGTAATTCCACAGTGCCTCAACTCTCGAAAGGATCTCAGCCCGGCTCAGGCCCGAGGTCAACGTTGGGAAATCGTACCTGAACTGAACGGCAAAATCCGTCAGATCCGCCAATTCCGTGAACCCCTCGCAGTCTTCGTCGGCTTGTGTTTGGAGGAGGTTCATGAGAAGACGCAGGTCATGAGTTCTAGGATAAGCGATGCCATAAAGATTCAACCATCCCTTGAGTGCCTTTTCCGCTGCTTGTTGGGCATGGAAGCCGAAAACCGAGTCGTGGAACCGTTCCGGGTCGAGCATGTTGCGCAACGCTTTCAGATCCATCTCTGCTACGGCCAGCATCCTCTGGGCTTCTTCACGGGCGGTCATAGACTACTCGTCCCTCTCTGTGGGAGCGCGCGATAACGTGATTGGTCGAGTCTTTCCACTTGTCTACTTCCTCGGGAGTGAAAATGAGGACGTCGATGGGAACGGGGAACTTCCAAAGGGCCTTACGTATTCGGCCAGATTCCGCCCATCGAGACCCGTGATGAAACGAGGCTTCTTTTTCCACAACAAGTAGGTCCACATCAGAATCCGGTCCACGCATCCCATGGACGGAGGACCCAAATAGTATGATCTGTTTCTGGAGCCACTGCTTCTACCACTGCCTGAACTATTTCCGCTATCATTGGATCAAGTGAAGTATTAGTTGCTGTCACAGTTTAGTCCTTCGTTCGACTTCTTCAGCAGCCATATGCATAGTCGACTGATGTAACTTTCATGTCAAGATCGATGTCTGTCAAATTCTTAAGGCTCCATATGAAGTCCTCATACCGAGGAGCAAATTGAGTATGGTGTCCCTGGAATGAGTAATTCGGAGAACCACTTACGGTAATCCTCAGTCTGACGAACTTCTATCATAAACCAATTGTATCTCACAGGATACACATAAGCAAGGGACTAATTTTCCAGGTTGTGTTTACTTCTCAAAGATTTTATGCTCATACACACATATATGTTTTGAGAGGTCTCAGATGCGTATCACCGTACATATTCCCGATAACCTGGGTCCGATATTGAAGCAGACAGCCCAAAGTGAGGGAATATCCTTGTCCGCTCTTACGGCAAAGGCTCTGGAGTATTATCTAAGGCAAAAGCGGGAGAAAGCAGCGGGCAATCATCTCCTCAAGTTGATTCAGAGCGGCTCCGTCACGCGTGATGCCTGGGAAGAGCTTGAAAAGGGCAGAGAAAGAGAATTCCGGGGACACCATACTTAATTCTCGTTGACGGCCAAGAGGGTGTGTGCGCCTTGTAATGCCACGGTTGCCAAGAGCGACCTTGGGGAACCGACAAATTCATTCCACATTTACAGGAGCCCACGGCCGTCCGGAATGGAGACCCTGGGCCAAGGCTTCAAGCGTAAGAAATTAAGTATGGTTTACCCAGAATTACCTGTGTAGGCATTCCCAGGGCCATTATGATATCCAGGGAGCATTGACACGTCCGCTTCAGCCATGGCCCTACGCGCCACATCCCAAATTTGTTTCTTAGTCTCTTTGACCCATATTTTGAACCAATCTGTCATGTAACTGTTGTCAGGTCCCCACTCGGTCATCACTACCTCCTATGTCACGGAATCTGTTGTGGAAGTCAGTGTATGCAGTTCTCTGCCCCTGGAAACAGCTCACTGAGCGTACGAGTCTCTGCAATCAGAACACACCAATCTTCCTTTATAATAATGAGTTCGAAAACGACAGAACTCTTGGATCTTAGGGGTCGAAGACCCCGCTAGTGTACAAGATACTGTTTCTCTCTCTTCCAGTTCGTTTATGGTTGTTAATTTCAGTTGGACAGGCTTTGTCGAAGATCGAAATGAAAAACTGACACTGTCGCGCCCAGAGAGGGGCAAGTGCTGCCTCAAATGTTCTTTCGATAGAAAGGTTTCAGCTCCTCCCCATATAACCTGATCGTCTATGACCACTTGTTCAAATCGGACATCTAACCCCGAGGAGTTCCAAATAATCAGGTAGGACCCTCGGACCGGTTTGTCACTTTTCAGAACACGCGAGCTGTACCGCAAGAAGTAGAATAATCAAGAGCACGCTAGAGACGGCTGCTGCGCCTCGGAAGGTTATTGATTGCTGTTTTGCCGTGCTCATTTGATCCTCCGCCATCGTCCATTGCCGCAAGTGATTTGATGAATGAGGTTTCCATCAGGCGGCAATGCGAAATACTTGCCAATGCCTGGAACCACTGAAACCTCGCAGGATCCGTGCTGTGATACCCATGATTGATCCAGCTTCATTCCTTTGCTCCGTGGCTGCGCAGCAAGTCCACGATTGCTTCGCTGCCAGGGCCCTGATTCCTTTTGGCGGCCCTCACAGCGGTCAACCCGTAGTATTTGGCGCTAGCATTGACGTCAGCGCCTCGCGACAGGAGTTCCCGAACCACGGGTAAATGATGTTTTCCGGAAGCCATCATGAGAGCCGACCAGCCGTGCTTATCCTGGGCATTCACACTCGCTCCTCTGTCGAGGAGGAGCTTCACCACATCGGCATGCCCCATTTCAGAAGCGACCATTAGAGGGGTTCCGTCCATCTGGTTCGTGGCATTCACATTTGCCCCTTTGTCGAGGAGGAGCTTCACCACATCGGCATGCCCCATTTTAACAGCCCCCATGAGCGGGGTAAGACCGTCCTGGCTCTTTACGTCTACATCAGAGCCGGCCTCAAGGAGTCGCTGAGCTTTTGTCTTGTCACCGAGCATCGCAGCCGCTGGCAACCCTTCTTCAGCCCCGTATGCTTTGAGCAGTTTCACCACATCGGCGTGACCTTTCCAAGCAGCCCACATAAGGGCTGTCGAGCCATTCTTGTTCGCCGCGTTGACATCGGCGCCTTTATCCAGAAGCATTTTCACGACCTCGGTATCGCCCATGACCGCGGCCCACATGATGGCCGTCACACCAGTCTTATTGCTTGCATTAACGTCGGCTCCTCTGTCGACGAGAAGTTCAACCACCTTTGTGTGCTCCGTGTTACTGGCAGCCCACATGAGAGCGGTCGATCCATCTCCATCACGCGTGCCGAGATCAGCGCCTTTGTCCAGGAGCATCTTCACCGCTTCCAGGTGGCCGCTTCCAGCGGCACGCAAGAGTGCGGTCGCGCCGGAGTCGTCGCTCGCGTTAACATCGCTCCCTTTTTCCAAAAGCGCTGTCATTGCTTCTATCTCACCTTTCCCGGCAGCCCACATCAAGGCCGTCCAACCATGTTTGTCCTGTGCATTTGGATTTGCCCCGCGGTCCAGAAGCAATTTCACCATTGGCGATTGCCGCATCCAGGCAACCCATATTAGGGGTGTCTCCCCTCTGCTGTTTCTTGCATTGATATCCGCGCCCTTGTCCAACAGGAGTTGGATTACGTTGGGATCAGCGTGCGGATAGCCGACCGCAAGGGCACGCGTGAGTGCCGTCCCACCTTCCGCGTCCCTTGCATTAACGTTAGCGCCCTGTTTGAGAAGGTTCTTGACCAGCTCGAAATGCCCCCCGTGCTTCGCCGCTCCTATAAGCTGCTCGTCGAGAGTGCGCGTGTCTCTAGCCATCCAAAGAAATAGTCCTAGTGCCAGAACTAAAGTCAGGATCAGCCATCGTTTGCGGATCAGGAAGTCGAGCGTAGCTTTCATAGAAAACCCCGGTTCATGCAACAAGCGGATGTGTGTTGGTATCCGGAAAAAACCAAACCATTTCACTGCAGTGACCGCAGAGAAGAGCATTCGCAGCGGAGGTCGCGGAGACCGCCGAGAAATCCGCGTGCTCCTTTTTCGCATCATCCCGAATGCCCCCAGTTTTTCCGGCTAAACAATTTGGAAAGAGGTTCCGCACAGTAGGTGTCTATCAGCGGCAGAGGGACGAGGGCGTGCCTTCCAGTCTTCAAGGTCGTCCAGTATGGACTTGCCGACTGCATACTTGTCGAACTTGAACGAGACACGTGATATGGAGCGATTGAGGAAGTCAGATATAAGATTCTCTGCATTAGTGGCGAGGATCTCTTCCTCGGTTGAAATGCATATATTTTCTTCATAGACGCTTTGAGCCCTGAGTTCCTGTTCGCCTCCCCCATGACTCTCAGGGATGATGATCGCCTTGGCGCCTGTGAGCAGAATCTCATTGACCGTATTGTATCCCGCGCGACAAATAACCAGGTCCGAGTGATGGACGAGATCCACAAGGTTCGGGACAAAGGGCAGGAACCGCACATTCTTGCTCAAAGGATGCTTACTCAGCTCATGCGCTGCTCCATTGGCCAGGTACGGGTCCACGACCATGACGATCTGATAGGCGGCATTAATCCCAGTTTTCTCGAAGACCTCCAGAAGTCGCTTGGACAAGTCAAAAACGCGACAATTCCTCCCCAGTGAAATCAGGACAATTTTCTTGTCCGGCAGACCGAAGCGGTCCAGGGCGTCGCTCCGATTCGGCAACTCGCCGTACACTTTATTGGTTACTTTCCCTAAATAGCGGATCTTCTTTTCCAGGTCAGGGTCATTCCCGAGGAACTGCTGGTTTATATCAATGACTTCCCTGTCCTCCAGGACATACATGAAATCATACAGCGATCCTATGTTAATGGATTCAGACCTGTGCCTGGGATTCTGGTAAGGAATGCTCAACAATGGAACCCACTTCATGATGCCCCGGCAAATGTGAACAACGGCAAAATCCACGGGTCCGCCGTTTCGCATCCACTTCTTCATGAGCAGTGGAATCAACTCGCTCATTTGGCCGGTCATATTGTGTTCGATGATCAGGGCATCCGGTTGGAAAAAATCAAAGCTCGCCATAATTAATCGCTGGCGAAAATCAAAAATGGTTTCCAGCTCAAAGCCGGTTAGATACCGGGATTGCATGGGGTTGTCTTTGTGATCGATATCAATTTTCACGGAAGGGAGCTTGATCACTTCAATCCCTTCACTAAAAAAGATCTGCGGAACCGACGTGCTGGATACCACAAGGAAATCTATGTCGGGCCGCCACTTTTTCATTCCCGTGATTACGGCCAGAGTGCGGAAGGCGTGCCCCAATCCTATGGAATTATGAGTATAAACAAGAATTCTCTTAATATTCTCTCGCGCCATGGGCCTAGCTTCCTGCATCAATGATACGGCACTTACTTTATTACCACAAAATTAGCCTTTCAAGCAACCTAAAGCCCTATCATATAGCGCACCCAAGGGCGTCACACCCTGTCAGGCTCAATGTACTCTTGAAGTGGCATGCAGCCAAGTGTCCCGGTTCCACCTCTTCCAAAGGCGGCACGACCTGCGAACAGACCTCTTCCGCGTAAAGACACCGCGGATGGAACGGACATCCGGGGGGCGGGTTGATGGGATCCGCGGGCTCTCCTCTCAGAATGATCTTACGACCAGCCATTTCAGGCCGGGTGCTGGGAACGTTGGACATCAGCGCTTCAGTGTACGGATGGCTAGGTCTTGCAAACAGAGGCTCCGCTGGCGCGTATTCGACCACACGTCCCACGTACATGATCACGATTCTCTTGCTGAAATGCCGTACCAAGCCCAGGTCATGAGAGATGAACAGATAGGCCAGGCCCAATTGATCCTGGATCTCCAAGCAAAGATTTACAATCTGCGCCTGGACCGACACATCCAACGCAGAAGTCGGCTCGTCGGCCACCACCAGCCTGGGGTATAGAGCCAATGCCCTGGCTATGCTTATTCGTTGCCGTTGCCCACCCGAAAAAGCGTGAGGATAACGGTTAAGGTGCTGGACCTTCAAGCCCACCAGCTCCACAAGCTCACGTACTCGACCTTCCAGTTCTCGACCACGGGCAATTTTATTCACCACGAGAGGTTCCGCAAGAATTTCCCTGATGGTCATTCGCGGATTCAGCGATGCAAAAGGATCTTGAAAGACCATCTGGATGTAAGGGCGCAGGGACCTCATATGAGAAGGTTCAATGTTGGCCAGATCGACTCGGGGCTCTCCATTTGGGGGCTGAAACCAGATGTGCCCACTGGTTGGTCTGTAAGCGCCCATAATCATGCGACCTACAGTGGTTTTGCCGCAACCGGACTCTCCTACCAACCCCAGAGTTTCACCGCTGTTCATGCTGAAGGTGACGCCGTCCACGGCCTTCACATGACCCACCACCTTCTTGAAAACCCCTCTGTGGATGGGGAAGTGCTTCTTGAGGTCCTTCACTTCGAGAAAAAATTGCGGTTCAGTCACGAGCAACCCTCATATTGCGATGCACATCCTCGGGCATGAGACATAGTGACGCTCGCCAACCTTAGTCAACTCATACTGGTCGTCCCGGCAATGGGGATCGTTTCCGCACTGGGTGCATCTAGCGTTAAAGGGGCAGCCCTTTATTTCTGCGAAGGGGTCTGGCAGCGTGCCTTCAATGGTCGCCAATTGAGTACGCACCGGAGTGTCGATTCCCGGAACGGACTTCAACAGGGCCCTGGTGTACGGATGGAGCGGATTGTTGAACAGGACATCTACCGGTGCATGCTCCATAACGCGACCGAAGTATATTACCAGGACTTCGTGGCTGATCTCTGCGATCACCCCAAGGTTATGCGAAATGAAAAGAATCGCCATTCCGAACTCTTCCTGCAACTGCTTCAAGAGTTCGAGGATCTGGGCCTGAATGGTGACGTCCAGAGCCGTGGTGGGCTCATCCGCGATCAGAATTCGGGGGTTGCAGACCAGAGCCATGGCGATCATCGCTCTTTGGCGCATCCCACCGGATAATTCGTGCGGATATGCGTCAATCCTTCTCCCGGGGTGTGGTATGCCCACCTTTTCCAACATCTCGATCGACCGGTTGCGAGCCTCTTCTTGGGAGACATCGGTATGAATCCGAAGCGCCTCCATAATTTGACTTCCTACAGTGTGAACCGGACTGAACGAATTCATCGGTTCCTGAAAGATCATAGCGACATCATGGCCACGTATTCTGCGAGCCTCAGGGCTGTGCGGATCAAGCGTCACAAGGTCCAATTGAGTAGGATCACCATTATGATTGCCGGATCGGAGAAGGATTTTCCCCTGCACGATCCGACCGGGGGGCGGCACGATTCTCAGTATGGACTGTCCTATGACACTCTTTCCGCTTCCCGACTCTCCGACAATGCCCAGCGTCTTTCCGGGTTCCAGACTAAAAGTCACACCATCCACCGCCCGTACGGTGCCCTCGTCCAGTATAAAGTGAACTCGAAGGTCTTCAACTTGCAGGACAGGAAGCATCCGGTTTACCTCGAATAGGGGTCGACGGCATCTCGGAGGCCATCACCCACGAAGTTAAAAGAGAGTACGGTCACGATTACGAACAGGACAGGTATCAACAACCACGGGTAAAGAGCAATGGTAGTAACGTTTCTGAGCCTCCTTCAGCAATACCCCGAGGCTTGTGATAGGAGATTTCAAGCCGATTCCAAGGAAGCTGAGGGCCGTCTCAGCCAGCACCATGCTAGGTATGGCCAAAGTTACTGTAACGATGATATGACTTGTGAACGAAGGTATCAGATGCCGGAAAATTATTCTTGCGTGGCCCGCGCCCACAAATCTGGCGGCCAGGACAAATTCTTCCTCGCGAAGGGCTATGAGTTTGCCCCGCACCACTCTCGCCAGATCCGTCCAACCGACAAGCGACAAGATTATCGTAATGACAAAATAGACCTTTAGAGCGTGCCAGTGCGGGGGCATGGCCGCGGCGAGTCCCATCCATAGCGGAATGCTTGGGAAACAGCGTATGATCTCAATGACTCTCTGAATTAAGGTATCCGCCCAACCTCCCCTGTAGCCGGAAATACCCCCTAAAATCAGCCCTAGTACCAGACTCAGGAATACCCCCAGCATGCCTATGGACAGGGAAATCCTGCTGCCGTAAAGACACCGGGAGAACATGTCCCGGCCCATCCTATCGGTCCCGAACAGGTAGATCTTGCCGGGCGAATCGACCCCAAATAAATGCAGCTTACTTCTCCAGAGACCCCAAAACTCGTATGGATCGCCTTTTACGAACAGGCGAATGGGATGGCGCTGCTCTGTAATCTCTTTGTAGCAAATCTGTTGTGTCTCCTCATCCACGTCAAGCGCCATCCCGTATACAAAAGGCCTGCGGAGGCGACCTTCTTGATCAAAGATTCTAATCTTAGAGGGACAAGAGTATATGGAATCGAAATGACGCCTGTCTTGGGCATACGGCGCGAGGAATTCGCAACATGCGGCACTGAAGTAGAGTAGACCAATGAACCATAGGCCGATCATAGCCAGAGCATGTTTCTTGTATCGCCACCATATCAACTGTCGCGTTGACGCGTCGAGATACTTTTGCTCCTTCTTTTGATCCCTTTTCATACTCCCTCACGCGTGCCGAAACGAATCCTGGGGTCCACCCAGGCCAGGAGAATATCCGAAATAAGCGTTCCAATGACCGTGAGAAAGCTGAGCAGCATGATGAAACCGCCTGCAAGCTGCATGTCTTGGCTCCGAAGAGCGCTAAGCAGTAAAGGCCCTGAAGTTGGAAGGTTCAGGACCACGGCGGTAATAGCGATCCCTGAAATGAGTTCCGGCAGAGTCCAGCCTATTGTGCTGATCAAAGGGTTGATTGCCACGCGAACCGGATATTTCAGGATCAAACGGGCTTCTGACAGACCCTTGGCTCTTGCGGCAGTAACATACGGCTTCTTCAGTTCGTCCAGAAGGTTTCCCCGAATAATGCGGATGAATTTTGCCGTATGGGCAGTGCCCACGATGATGACCGGTATCCAGAGGTGCGAGAGGAGGTCCAGGATTTTGGCCCAACTCCAGGGCGCCTCCAGGTACTCAGGGGAAAAGAGTCCGCCAATGCTCATTCCCAAATAAGCGTAAGAAAACCAGAGTAACACAAGCGCAAAAAGGAAACTTGGTGTCGCCAGCCCAATAAATCCTATGAAAGTGAGGAGATAGTCAACCCACGAATACTGGCGAACAGCAGAGTAAATCCCAATAGGGACCGAGACCAGCCAGGTGAATAGGAGGGTGGTAAAGGAAATCACAATGGTCAACGGTATTCGCTCAGCTATCAGAGAACTAACCGGCCTGTTCCATTCGAATGAATGCCCGAAATCGCCATGGAGAAAATTCCATGCCCAGCGCAGATATTGGATGTACATAGGCTGATCCAGTCCAAAACGCTGTTTCAGTGATTCCACTTCGGTCGGATCTACCGTTTCGCCTTGTGCATTCCGTACGGCCACGTACGTGGTGAGAAAATCTCCTGGGGGCAATTGAATTATGGTGAAAGATATTATTGAAATAGCCACCAGGGTCGGGATCATGATGAGGAGGCGACGAATTATGTAACTGAGCATGATCGCTTTCCTCTAAGATAGAGTTCCGGCGTCGAGGTATCGGATTTCTCTCCCTTATTTAAAGGGGAGCCGAGGGGGTTCTTATCTATCGCAGTTGCCAATGCTTTTTGTCCGTTTGCGAGAATGATCACGCCGTTGGCGTGATCACCCCAGACTTGATCCGGGGTCCAGATTCCGGATTCCTGCTTTCGCATGACTGACGGAGAAAACGCCCGTCACGACGAGTCTTCCGGATTCTCCTTCTCGAATGGCCAAATGGACATTATTTTTGATAGCGGCTATATCCCGTTGAAAATCCCTCCAAATCTCCCTTCAGTATAGGGGGACTTTGAGGTGATTCCAGTAGTGTAAAATGCTCACGGCCGGCAAAAAAACCTTGTCTTAACGCCAATGGCCGGAACGCTTGCTCAGCTATTTTTTTGCATCTTTCGCGTAGAAAAACTGTTCCGGATGAATCGGCCCCGGGTTGGGGTAAATCCAGCTCTGAAAATCCGTCTTAGGGATATTGTACATATTCTTCGCCACAACGTAATAGTCCGGGGGGTCGTGAACGAGGCCTATCACCCATAGATTCTTTTCATTTGCGGCCATAATTTTTTGGAACAGTTCTTTCTTCTTTTCCTCAGAGGTTGTTTGAAGAATTTGGTTGTAGGTGTCCATCATCTCTTTAATTACGGGCGGGGGCTCTTCCCCCCTTTTGCCCCCACTCTGGAACCACTGCCCGTACAGCGGGGCGTTAAGGCTTTCGCCGCTATACGGGAAGTACCAGCGAGGTTCCAGCAGGCATTCTATTCCGCCGTCACCAGGCCACAAGGCTATGTCGTGCTCCGCGCTTTGAGTCCGCTGCCGGAAAAGCTCCATGGCTTCAGACTTCACTTCGGTGTCTATCGCGAGGCCTTTCAAGTTTGAAGCCACGATCTCCGCGGTATCCACCCATGTCTGAATTGTTATCATAACGTCCAAGGACAACTGGAGAGGCTTGCCGTCAGGCCTCATTCTCTTGCCGTTCGGGCCGATCTTGAGGCCCATTTCATCCAGAAGGGAAGCCGCCTTAGCCGGCTCATATTCCAAATAAGCCTTCTCGTATGAAGGGGAATAGTAGATGGATTCCTTCAGGGGCGCAGCTTGTCGAGGATCGCCTTTTCCCCGATACACTATCTTGTTGATCTCGTTTCTGTTGAGGGCGTGAGAAAGTGCGATGCGGAACCTGGGATCGGAAAGGATGGCTTTCATTACCGGGTCCTTGTGGTTCAGGTTGGGCGCCAGCAGCACTCCCACGGAGGCCGTCCCCGTCTTCGGTACCAATCGGTACTTGCCCTGCGCTTCGCTTGCACGTAGCAGCACGGAATTCTGCATGCCTCCCAGGCTGCGGCCCTGCATATCTATTTCGCCGGCGATAGCCTTGAGGAGAATCGTTTGGGCCTCGGCCTGAAGATCATTGACTATCGCATCGATATACGGGAGCTGATTCCCGGCCGTATCAACCTTCCAATAATAAGGGTTCCGTTCAAGGACGAAGCGTTTGGCTGGTGCCGGCACTTTGATCGTCCAGGCGAGGATGGAAGGCATATCCTTGTCCACAAAAAGACCGTGCTGAAGGTCTGAGTGATCCTGAAAGACCTTGACCCACGTGGTGGTCTTTTTTTCCTTCATCATAGCTTCCAAGTCCTCGGATTTTGCGTATTTCTTGTGAAATTTTTTCAAATAATGTTTCGGGTTCGTCACCAGGGCCATTGCGTGGGGACATGCTAACTGCTCCATAAAAATGCTATATGGCTGGTCGAACTCAATGCGGAACGTATAATCATCAATTTTTGTCACCTTGGGCTGTGACCCCGACGGCGCAATCCACTTGGGCATTGAAGGGGTCAACTCTTTGTTGAAAAGCATGTCCTCGAAGTAAAACATGATGTCATCGGCAGTAAACGGCGCGCCGTCAGACCATCGAACACCTTTAACCAGATGAAAAGTGAAAGTGCGGCCTGTTTCATCGACCTCCCATTTTTCGGCCAAGTTGGGGACAACCTTGAGATCAGGACTCCATCGGACCAGTGGATCATAAAGGATTCGCCTGACCCCCACCAGATCGGAAAGCCCGGTGTAAGCGCGCCGCCAGACCCCTCCGTAGGTTCCCGGCCTATCAACAGGGGTCACAACCACCGGAGACGCAGGCAAACGCTGGTCGACGGGGGGAAGCTCTCCGGACGTGACCCTCGGTGCAAGCACAGGGGCCTCATTAAAAGCAAAACAGGGGCTGCACCCAAATTGCATGAGATACAGAAAGGAAACCGTTGCAGCCAACGCGGCCACTCCCGCCGTAAACCCAACCCTCTGTTGCATAGATCCTCCTTTGGTCTGCAAAGCAATACTAACCCGGGTGATCTGTATTCTAAGGTATTTAAAAAGCACGCACTTTATAGCCAGGAACGGTTCGGTCTTCCTGTCAAAACCCATTGCACCGATTTTCTAGAAGGGAATATCATCCTCCGGCGGCGGTGGCTGTGATCGCCCGCCCTCTCGTTTCCCGCCTTGCTCGGGCCCACGGGATTGAGTCGGCGCCTGCCGTTTTTGACTTTCACCGGCATTCCGGCTTTGGGAGGGGCTACCCCCGCCCAACATTATCATGTCGTTCGCTATGATTTCGACCGTAGTTTCTTTTGTTCCCTTCCTGGTCTTCCCATTCCCGGCTTTGAATACGCCCTTCGATGAATACCTGCTTGCCCTTGCTCAGATACTCTCCGCATACCTCACCAAGACGACCCCAGGCGACTACCCTATGCCACTCTGTTCTCTCTTGGTCATTGCCATCCTGATCACGCCACTGCTGGGATGTAGCGAGGGTGAAAGTCGCGACGGCCCTGCCGGATGAAGTATACCTTACCTCCGGGTCTTTGCCCAGATTGCCGAGCAACAGCACCTTGTTCAAAGATCTCTGGGCCATGAATGCCTCCCTGAAATGGTTTGTGGATTGAGCTGGAAAATCGTTGCCGCAATCATGCTGAAAGGTTTATCCTCCATGAAAAGGCAACAAGTTGTCAAGAACGAAAGGTCTCATCCGGACCGACATCGAGGGGGAATTCCCTGACCATACGTCAGAGGCTACAGCAAATCCTTAGAGATAGCGAGTTGACAGCACGGGACATTTCCAGGTTGCTCGGGATCCGCGAAAAAGAGGTGTACGAGCACCTTCCCCATGTGGAGCGGTCCTTGCGCAACGGAACTAGTTTGATCTGCCATGCTGCGCGTTGCCTTGACTGCGGTTTTGTTTTCAAGAAACGCAAGCGCTACACCACTCCAAGCCGATGCCCCGTTTGCCGCTCTGAATCGATCAGTGCTCCGGTCTACGCGATCAAAGGGCCCGCGGACAAATGATATCCGGGGAGTATGAGAAACTGGCTCGTGCAATGAAACCCAACCCTCAACTAGCATTACGTGTTATCATATATATTAGCATTTTGATGCCCGATGGGCCTGGAGGTCCGGGGACTCTTATCATAAGGAGCGCGGCCGACAATGACTAAGCAAGTTGATCCCGCAGCGCATGGAAAAATTGTCTGTGAATTCGAAGAAGATGTTCTTGCCCCGGTACAGGACGACCGACTGAAGGCTGCAATCTCGGCGACAGTACAGTCATGTGCCGATGAGCAAACCGTCGATAATGTAGGGGCCGCGTTAATCCCCTCCAAGGATGAAATTATTCGTATCCTCGACTTGCTCCAAGATGTTCTCTTCCCAGGCTTTTTTGGACGGCAGGAGTTGTCCCATTCGACTCTTGAATACCACCTGGGTAACGAAATGATGATTCTGTACGATCGGCTTGCTGCGCAAATCTCCAGGAGTATTCGCCACGAGTGCCGACGTATGGAGAGTCTTTGTGTTCAATGCATACAGAAAGGGAGAGACGAAGCCGTAATATTCGTAGAAAAGATACCGGAGTTACGGTGCAAACTAGCTCGAGACGTTCGCGCTCACTACGACGGCGATCCTGCGTCGAAGAGCCTTGATGAGATCGTTTTTTGTTATCCTGGCCTCTACACTATCTTTGTCTACAGGGTGGCACACGAGCTTTTTATGCGTGACATACCTCTGATGCCGCGCATCATGACGGAGCACGCGCATTCCCGCACAGGCATAGACATCCACCCCGGCGCCAGGATCGGTTCGGATTTTTTCATCGACCACGGAACCGGCGTAGTTGTTGGCGAAACAACAGATATTGGGGATCGTGTCCGTATCTACCAGGGAGTAACGCTAGGGGCGCTCTCTGTACCACGAGGATCCGAAGGCGGGAACTATCTAAGAGGCCGCAAAAGGCACCCGACAATTGAAGATGATGTAACCATATACGCCCAGGCTACTATACTTGGAGGAGAAACAGTTATCGGGGCCCGATGCGTGATAGGCGGCAATGTGTGGCTCACCTCCTCGGTTCCACCGGACAACACGGTCCTTTTGGAGACCCCCAGACATGTCTTCAAGGAAGACAAATTAGGACGCCGCTCTTCCGGAGTCGACGCAGAGGTAGCCGCCCACAAGTGAAATAAAAAGCATTGGTCTCCTACCAGAGGCGCCACGAACCCCGTTGACTGCGCGTATCGAGCCGCGGAGTGTTGGAAAAAATTGATAGGCATTTCTTGAAGTTGAATCGCGTTTTTGATACAATCCGGTCACAAATTATGAAGCGGACTCAATCTCGACCCTTAAGGAGAAAATTTGACAACGATATTCTATGACCGGGACGCAGACCCTGCGGCCCTGGCAGGCAAAACTGTGGCCGTTATTGGTTATGGCAGCCAAGGTCACGCTCATGCCTTGAATCTTAAGGATTCCGGCGTGAAGGTGGTGGTGGGACTCCATCGTCAGAGCCGCCGATGGGACAAGGTAGGCCAAGACGGACTGCAAGTTATGGCGGTGAATGAAGCAACTCAACTTGCCGACGTGATAATGATTCTCGTCCCCGATGAACTACAGGCCGCTCTTTATAGAGAAGAAATAGGACCTTTCTTGAGCAAGGGCAAAACCCTCGCGTTTGCTCATGGGTTCAACATCCATTTCGGCCAGATTACTCCCCCCGCAGACACGGATGTTTTTATGGTGGCCCCAAAAGGACCGGGACATCTGGTTCGGCGTATGTATAAGACGGGATTCGGCGTTCCTGCTTTACTGGCTGTGCATCAGGATGCCGAAGGGGACTGCAGGAAAATCGGGATGGCTTATGCTCGGGCACTGGGGTCCGCAAGAGCTGGAGTCATCGAGACGACCTTTGCAGAAGAAACCGAGACCGACCTTTTCGGGGAGCAGGCGGTCTTGTGCGGTGGCGTAACGGCCTTGATTCAGGCCGGTTTCGAGACCTTGGTTGAGGCTGGGTATCAACCCGAAATAGCATATTTTGAATGCCTTCACGAGCTTAAACTCATCGTAGACCTCATCTATGAGGGTGGCATAGGACGAATGAGATATTCGGTGAGTAATACCGCTGAATACGGTGATATGACGCGAGGACCGCGCATCATTGATGATCGCACCAAGATGGAGATGAAAAAGATTTTGTCCGAGATCCGCTCCGGGGAATTTGCTCGCGAGTGGATTCTGGAAAATTTGGCGGGACGGCCTGGGTTCAAGGCCCTGGAGCGAATGGGGACCGAGCATCCCATTGAGGCTGTGGGTGAGCGTCTCCGGTCAATGATGAGTTGGATTTCATCCCCGCTGGACGAGAAATAAGTTGGTTCCTTGTGGAGAGGTACCGCTTCATCTTAGCGTCAATTGCACCTGAGGGTGGTCTTCGGCGGATTCGCTGAGCGCTCTTCTTGAAATGCAAACGCGCCGAGGCCGATTGTGCGTGATCGATTGTATTAAGGGGGACGAAAAATAGGCAGAAAGCAGTTCTGAGCCTCCGAAAGTGAAATGCAAAGATCCTAGACCGCCGGAATTGGATAAATGGCTTGAAGAGTGCAGTGATATCCAGTGCCGGCAGGCGGTGAAGAAGTATTTTCTCGCTGTGAGAGCGTCGCTCCAGGTGGCTGTTTCAGGACGTGTTCCATTCTCAAGAAGAAAGTCAGACCGCCCTCGAATGGCATGGATATATTAGTAAGAAGGGAGAAGTGGGGACATGATAAAGAGCATCCGTATCAAGAATTTCAAGAATTTCCGGGATGCTGAATTTGACGTTAAGCCGCTGAACATTTTCATAGGGCCTAACGGGACCGGAAAATCGAATCTTGGCAATTTCCTACTGATGATAAGTTTCCTGTCTTCCGGACCCTTCAGCAGCGCTTTCGGCCCAGGGCCATTCACATTCCGCCAGACTCTGAGCCGCCGGGAAAAAGGCGATCCGAATCCCCAGGATCTGGATCTCCATTTCGAGGCGACCCTGGAAGTGGAAGGGATAAACTATAATTACACGCTCATCTTCACTGAAATCAGGCGTAACGAATACCTCATCAAAGAAGAAACCCTTCAGGAAGTCCAGGGAGATATTCTTTTCACCATTGGAGATGTGAAAGCCAGAGAATCCAAGATGGCCCAGATGAGAAAAGGCCATGCGTGGAACGACTCGGAAAAGCGAATTCGATCTGTCGCCCAATACCTGTCCAAGATCAAGAGGTACCGCTTCATTCCTGACCTGATCAAAAAACCGGCGGCCGTGCAGGATTCTTACCTCCTGGACCACACAGGCGAAAATCTGGCCGCGGTAATACACCACCTTGAGAGAAATCATCCGGCAAACTTTCAGAGGATAGTTCAGGAAGTAAGGCGCAGCGTTCCCGGAATCCGCCGAATCTTTACTCCACACTTGGGAGATCCGCATCAGGTGGGCATCGGGGTCGAGGAGGAGAGCAAGTCCGGTTACTTCGTGGGACCGCAACTGTCGGACGGGTTCCTCGTGTTCTTGGCTCTTTGCACATTGTTCAACCTCCCTGATCAACCTCGCATCTTCTTTATTGAGGAGCCGGAAACGTATCTCAATCCCAACAGGCTAAGGGTTCTTTATGGGCTCATGCACCGTTTCGCCGACGCCAATCCCGGAAAACAGGTGTTGATGAGTTCCCATTCGCCTTATTTCATCGACTGGTCCGATGACAACCCAGAGGAACTGACCCTCATGAACGATCGTGACGGATGGGTGGAATTCCACAACCTGAAGGGCGTCAAAGAACTTCGCTACTTTCTCGAAGAAGACCCGTGGGGGCAGGAGTGGGTTGCGAGGTTCTTCAGGGCGGATTTTGCTGACGAACCACTACCTGCAATAACCGAGGAGGAAGCAGCCTCAGAAGAGTACGATGATTCGGAATGGGAAAGGGAAAAGAACGAGCAGCAAGCAAGCGAGTATTGAACCAGCTCTGGTGCCGCAGTATTTCCCGCGATGGGTAGAATTTTAACGAGACAGTTGTCTCCAGAAGAAATTCCCTTAGTCCTTATCATACTAGCCTACGCCTCTCGTCCCCTTGGACTTGTCTCCTCGTACAATTTGACTGTTTAAGAATCCGCAGCCTCTGTCTTCTAAGCTCTGCCTTAGTGCCGGCTGCCATTGCGTATTGTGCGCCATGACGAACCATGAAAATGCCTCAAACATTGGTGCCGCGGATGAGCTTCGCACATCCGTGCCTTCATGCAAAAGCTGCCTCCCGTTTGCGATCTGGGCATTGTTGTATGCGCATAACCCGAAACGGTATCAACTGCTCTAATGAAGTACTGCTCGCTTGAAACCACAATGGCATTAACAGGCATCTTCACTATCGAGTCTTCTCTCCTCATCGGCTTCCGCGTGGTTGAACCGAAGCCGCTAATCCTCTTCAGGAACTCGGTCTATTCTTCTTCAGTACAGTCGAGGCTGTGTGAACGTGCGCGGCCATAACAAAAACAAAACACTGCGTTGGGGCGTAGAAAAGCAAGACAACAGAGGTAGCAAAACTCTAGAAAAATTTTTGGGAACGTGGTAGAAGATAAAAGTTATTTTTCCCCATCGCACAGTTACTTATAATCAAGAATATTCCGAAAGGAGCATCGAGATGGACGTCCTTAAACTGTTGACGTATGCCAGCGGCGTGGTATTTGTCGTGGCGTTTGCCGTCAAGTTGATCAAGTATGTCACCATGCCCATGCATGTCCGCTGGGAACTGTACCCCGTTCCCCACGAGGGCAAAGCCCACGGAGGCTCCTTTTACGAAGACATAGACCACTGGACGAAGGAAAGGCACAAGAACCATATGGCGCAGTACAAATTCATGGTGCCTGAGATCCTTTTTATACGAGCCCTTTATGAGGATAACCGCGCGCTGTGGTACTGGTCTTTTCCATTTCACATGGGGCTCTACCTGAGCATCGGCGGCTTGGCTTTCCTCGCCATAGGAGCCCTTCTTCAAATCGCCCACCTGACTCCTGAAACGTCCGCGCTGGCGAGTCTTGTGCAGTCACTGACAACTGTTTTTGCGATTATAGGATACGTACTCGGAACAATCGGCGTGGTCGGACTGGTCATCAAACGAATGACCGACCCTGACTTGACCGATTTCACCGCGGGCATTGATTACATGAACCTGGTTTGGTTGGGAGCCATTTTTGTCACGGGCTTCCTGGTATGGCTGAAGGATCCCGGATTCACGGTTTCACGTGAATATCTGGTGAGCCTGATCACGTTCAAGCCTATGGCCAAGGCGATGAGCGGAATTCACGTCCTCAACCTTCTCCTGTTCATAGGCTTTTGGGCGTACTTTCCGTTTACCCATATGACGCACATGGTCTCCAAGTATTTCATGTGGGACAAGGTCAAGTGGGATGACAACCAAAATATAGGCAATGCCGGCATGGACTCAAAAATTAAGAAGTATCTTGCCTATCCGGTAACCTGGTCGGCCGTTCACGTGGGGGCTGAAGGCGGAAAGAAAAACTGGGCCGATGTTGCTACATCGAATCCCTGGCAGAAAGACGAAGAGAAGAAATCGGAGGACGTTAGATGAAACCTCAGGAAATATCGAAAAAAGGCGGACAGCTTGAAAAGATCAAGGTCGAGGATCTGCCGCCTCTCCCTGCACCATACGAGGATTTTGAAGAAACGCCCATCACTGAACTTAGCGATGACCAGAAGCAACGTTGGGAGCACTCCCTGGACGGGGTCAGCGCGGTCAATCTTCCCAAGCCCGAGACTCCGGAAGAAGAACAGAGGCTTGTGGAAGCCTTCCTTGAAGGCTTTCGAAAACTGATGACCAAGGAGAACAACTGGACGTTCCTCCAGCCTCTTATGCTCTCCCTGGAATACTGCGCGAAGTGCCAGACGTGTGCCGACGCCTGCCCTGTCTACGAGATGAGCGGCAAAAAGGACATATACCGGCCGACCTTTCGGGCCGATGTTCTGAGGAAAATAGCCAAAAAGTATCTCTCGACAGGTGGGAAGCTCCTTGCAGGCTTCCGAGGGCATGACATTGATCTGAACTGGGAAACCGTGGCTCGCCTTGCCGAACTGGCCTATCGCTGCACGCTATGTCGCCGCTGCACTCAAGTTTGTCCCGTAGGCGTGGACAACGGTCTGATTACGCACGAGTTGAGGAAGATCTTCAGCCAGGAGCTTGGTATAGCTGCTGCTGAGATCCACGAAAAGGGTTCCGTAAAGCACCTCAAATTCGGCTCCAGCACGGGCATGATCAAGGCGGCTGTTGAAGATATTATTGAGTATCTTGAAGACGACATCGAAGAAAAGACCGGAAAGAAGATCAAGATCCCGATAAACAAGAAGGGCGCGGACGTGCTTCTCCTGCACAATGCAGGCGAATTCATGGCATGGCCCGAAAATCCCATGGCCTTCGCCATCCTTTTCGATGCGGCCGGGATCAACTATACGCTTTCCACCGACCTGCTTGGCTACGACGCTGTGAACTACGGGCTCTGGTACGATGACGTCCAATTTGCCAGGGTGGCGTTGAAACATCTTGAAGTGGCCAAAGACCTCGGCGTGAAAAAGATCGTCATCGGCGAATGCGGGCACGCCCACAAGGCCCTCACTATTATCGCAGATCGCCTTCTGCCTGGCGGGCAGCTCATCCCCCGCGAGAGTTCCTACACCCTGCTTTGGGACATAGTGAAGAGCGGCAAGATAAAATTTGACCCGAACAAGAACGACTTTCCTGTCACACTTCATGACCCGTGCAACGTAGTCCGACTGATGGGAGTCGTCAAACCTCAGAGAGATGTCCTCAAAGCGATTTTTCCTCCGGGGCGTTTCAGAGAAATGACGCCGCATGGCGTGGAAAATTACTGTTGCGGAGGAGGTTCCGGCTTCGCCATCATGGAGTCGGGGAATTTCCCGGATTGGAGGCGGTTAGTATCGGGAAGAAAAAAACTTACACAGATTCTGAACGCATTCGAGGGGGAGATGGATCCATCCATTCGCAAGATGGTTTGCTCACCATGCTCCAACTGCAAGGGCCAGATCAGAAGTCTTTTCGAGTACTATGAGGTCTTCGAGAAGACCGGCATTTGGTATACCGGGCTCGTCGAACTCATGGTCAACGCCATGGTTGACCAGGAAAAGCCCTTTGTTGAATGGCCGGATGACGAAGACGACGACATGTGAGTAATGATACGGCGGTAGACCTTCCTCAGTCTACCGCCGCGGACCACCTAAGTCGAAGGGAATTACTTATAACCGACACTGAGCTTAGTGCCATTGCGGCCGCAGCGAACACCGGGTTCAACAAAATTCCGAAGAACGGATAGAGAACTCCCGCGGCAATCGGTATTCCCAGTGAATTGTAGAAAAAGGCCCAGAACAGGTTCTGCTTAATAACCTTCATTGTCTGAAAAGAGAGCTTGATTGCGGAAGGGACGAGCCGCAAGTCATTTTGGATCAGAGTGATGTCGCCCGCTTCCATAGCCACGTCCGTCCCCGCTCCCAGTGCAATGCCGATGTCCGCAGCCGTCAACGCGGGCGCGTCATTTATGCCGTCGCCCACCATGGCAACGACTTGTCCGTCCTTTTGAAGCCTGCTTATCTCTGCTGCCTTGTCACCGGGGAGCACTTCGGCCAGGATTTCATCTATCCCGACCGCCTGGGAAATGGCTCCGGCCGTCTTTCGGTTATCTCCTGTGATCATCATGACCTTAAGGCCCATATTTTTCAGGGCTTCAACCGCTTCACGGGCAGATTCCCGGGGAGTGTCCGAGAGACCGATGAGTCCCATGACCTGGCCTTCCTCGGCAACAAAAACAGAGGTCTTCCCCTGTTCGAGCAATTTGGCCGCTTGCACATCCAGGCCGTTCATGTGCATTCCATGCTGCTCCATGAGCCGCATGTTTCCTAGCAGGACCTTTTTCCCCCCGACAAACGCCCTTACCCCGAGCCCTGATAATGCCTCGAAATTTTCCAGAGGCAAGGTCTCCAATCCTTGCGAGCGCCCTTTTTCTACAATGGCCTGCGCCAGCGGATGTTCAGACACAGCCTCAATGGAAAGAGCGACCTTCAGGAGTTCTTCAGGTCGTACCCCGTCCGCCGGTACGATCTCCGTCACCGTGGGCTCGCCTCTGGTCAGCGTCCCGGTCTTGTCAAAGACTACGGTGGTGAGTTTGTAAGCTTTCTCCAGGCTTTCGCCACCCTTGATCAAGATGCCCTTCTCGGCGCCTATTCCTGTGCCCACCATTACTGCCGTCGGTGTGGCCAATCCCATGGCACACGGACACGCGATGATCAATACTGAGACGAAATTCAGCAGGGCCCGGCTGAAAATCGGTTCGGGGACAAAGACATACCAGATCACGAACGTCAAAATCGCGATGCAGAAGACAACAGGCACAAAGATCGAGGCCACTCTATCTGCAACCCGCTGTATGGGCGCCTTTGATCCCTGAGCCTCTTCCACCAGCCTGATGATCTGAGCAAGCGCGGTTTCTGCTCCCACCTTAGTGGCCTCGAAGGTAAAGCTCCCAGTCTTGTTAATCGTGGCCCCAAACACCTCATTCCCAACTTCCTTGCCCACGGGTATGCTTTCACCTGTCAACATGGACTCGTCTACCGCGGACACTCCCGAAAGCACGACACCATCCGTAGGAATCTTCTCCCCCGGTCTCACTAGGATCACGTCTCCGGTTGTGACAAGCTCGATGGGGATATCCATCTCTCGGCCGTCTTTGATCACGCGGGCGGTCTTCGGTTTCAGCCCCATCAACCTCTTAATTGCCGCTGATGTCTTCCCTTTGGCTCTGGCTTCAAGGAACCTTCCGAGAAGAATGAGCGTGATGATCATCGCGGCGCCGTCATAGTAGACGTGGGGCGTAATACCGGCAGACTCAAAAAACTTGGGAAAGAATGTCACCAGGATAGAGTACAGGTATGCCGATAGGGCGCCCACAGCTACCAGAGTGTTCATGTCAGTAGTTCGCTGCAGGGCCGCCTTGTATGCGCCTATGAAGAAACGGCTCCCCACCCAGAAGACCACTGGGGTTGTCATGGCCAGAAGGGCCAAGAGCATCAGATGATGAGGAATCGATTCGAGAAACGGGAAGAAATGAGGAGTCGATCCCACATGGATGAGCACGCTCAGAACAATGCCCACAACAAGCTTCAATTTTAGCTCGGTCATCTCATGCCGGCGGGCAGCTTCAATAGGATCGGTTTCAGTCTCTCCAACGATCCCGAGGAATTGATAGCCGCCATCGTCCACGGCTTTTTTCAACTGCGAAACATTGAAGAGGTCCGCGTCATGAATCAGGGTGCCCCTGGAAGTGGCCAGATTCACGGAAGCATCTTTTACGCCGGGCAAAGCCTTGAGCGCAACTTCCACTCGACGCACGCAGGCCGCGCAGGTCATTCCACCAATCGAAACGGTGGTCTTCTGGAGCTTTCCGTCCTGGCTGGGTTGAGTCTCGACCACATCGTACCCGAGATCCTTGATCTTGGCTTTCAGGGCAGACGGAGTGACCGCGTCGGGGTCATATTCGACGGAGGCTCTTTCAGTGGCAAAATTGACCGAAGCGCTATTAACACCTTCCAGGGTACTCAATCCCTGTTCCACTCTGCGGACGCATGCCGCGCAGCTCATGCCCTGGATCTGAATGGTTTCTTTAGCCAAATTCATAACCTGCCTTCTCAACCTCTTCCTTTATTCGGGCCATATCCACGGATGTTCCGTGGTCGAACGTAGCCTCGCTTTTTTCGAGGTCTACTTGTACGTCACTTATGCCGTCAATCTGGTTCAATGCCTTGGTTACAGCCATAACACAATGATTGCAGGCCATTCCTTTGATTTTAACGGTAGTTTTCATTGATCAATTCCTTGCTGTTTCAGAGTGGGAGCGTTGGGCCCACAAGAGTTTACGGTGGGGATTGATTAAAATGAGCCTGATGCGCCGAGCCTACGTTTCCAGCAGGCCATGACCCCATCTTTTCCGAATAATAGCTGTATGAGTTCCCATCCTTCCAGGCCGCGCTCATTGAGGAGGTCCACCAGTATTTGAGGCTCCTCCGCGGGAACCCCTTCCAGGGTGCAGCTACCCTGTTCCGAGCAAAAATAAATCAACCGGCTAAAGGTGTCGGCAGCATGGGTGCTGATCTCATATTCATAGCGATCCATCTCACTTCCTTTCTAAGAACCACACGTTCCGGCAGTTTATCCGATAGAGCGGATGAAAAGTCACTCCTGGTTGCAATTGACAGCTCCGGCAGCCCCGAAGCTACTCGAGCGCGTTTCTCACCTCTGTCCATTAAAGATAAGACACGCTCCGGTCTATTTCAATAGCTCGACAGGACGGGGTTCTCACTAGAGGAGCAATTAACAGCTATCCTTAGTGGGCAACGAGGAGTAGGACCGGCCTCGGTGCCGGTCATTGGTCCACGGCTGGTAGGGACGCCGGCCCTACAGATCCGGTGGAGGCGACGCTGCTTGACCAAACTTGCGAAACAGAGCATTGCGGTTCATCTGAGCACGGACGAGCCGGACGGCATGTCCGTGGCACCAATGCATTCGACTGAAGACAGAGAGGGAAAATCCGGAGTCCTGTATTGGTGGGACAGGCATCTTGCCTGTCGATTAAGAAATGACAGGCAAGATGCCTGTCCCACCACTGTATTCATCCGGAGTTCTTGACTCGAAATAGACCCTACGTCTTCTTGTCACGGAGGTTGGCGAGCGCGGCCAAATGGCCTTTTTCCTCATCGCCTATGCGGTGCAGGACGTCCTTGCTTTCCTGGGTTTCGCTCTTGTCTGAAAAGCGGAGATAGAGGTCCAGTGCCTGAGTTTCAAGCATCATGGACAAGTCTAGCAATGAGGGGACGTCATTCAGGAAGCGCTCGTTTTGTTTGATGAACTCATTGCTATCAAATCCGCCTTCCATTACTGTGGACAAGACATCGGCCTCTAAGGTCTCGGGGCTGATTCCCGAAGGCTCCAGAGATTTATACAGTTCCAGTAGGTATTGCTTATGCTTGTCCTCTATAGTGATCAATATTTCCAGCAGGTGGGCGAGTTCGCTGTCCTGAGTTCTTGTCCGCACAATGCGATAAAAACTGCCCAGGCTCCGTTCCATGCCATAGGCTAACTTGATGATCTGTACAGGCGTCTCATCGCCACGTACCAAATCCATATTCAGTTCCACCGGACCTTCGGCCTTCAGGCCATTCCAGGCCATAATCCCGCCTGAGAGATTGTAGACCTCTTTAAAGCCTCGCCCGGACAGCAATTGAGCCGCAACTCGGCTCCGTCCGCCGATTGCTCAGTACACGATGACGGGCTTTTCAGTATCGAGTTCTCGCATGCGATCAGGCAGTTGAGCGATGGGAATAAGCTTGGCCCCCGGAATGTGGGCCTGTTCGTATTCTCCGGGCTGCCTAACGTCCAGCAGAGTGAAAGACCCTTCTTTGTGCTCGGCTATATAAGCTCTGGCCTGATCAGCATCCAGAGACTCGACCGGCGTGAACAATTTCTTCAAGGTTTCAAGGACCATTACGGCCTCCTCTTTATTTCCCGGTCCATTTCTTTACGGGACCAACTGCCACAAGATACAAGAGCCTCGATTGGCCGTTCAGCCCAAGCAATTCAACCGCCTCATTATCATAGAACGCTCCGATCCCGCAGCATCCCAGCCGCATGGAAACAGCAGCCACGTAGAGACGCTGGCCCAAGCGGCCCGCGGAAAGCATTGCATGGCGGTAACCTCTCAAACCACGGCTCTGTTCGAGAAGTTCAAAATTGGTGAGGAACAAGAAATGGACTGCACAATTGGCCAGCCAGGACTGGTCAAGACAGATATGAGCCATGCGATCCATCATTTGGCCCCGGCACACTGGGCCGGTTGCCTGATTATGCCGGTCCAGCAAATAGAAGCCGGCGTCGATTCCTTCCACGTTTCCGACGAGAAGTCCCACCGAGACCACGTCAGACTCTGTCGGCTTCGAGTGACCCTGGGCCCCGATGTCAGAGCAGAGGCTTCTCAAAAGGGCTGCCAAGCACTCCGCTGTCAACTCCTCTCGCACAAAGTTGCGCATGGAGCGTCTGTTGAAGACCGCGTCAACACAGCTCATCTTCTCCGGCCATTTTTCGGGTCGGCTAATTGAGGCTCCTCTTTCAATAATGGGGCCCAGATTTTCGACCATACGGGGCACTTCTTCACGAGGCTCGATCACCAAAGAAGTAGCCGAGTGAACTTCCTGTATAAAGGGATACAGGACCTCCCGTGTCGCAACGCGACTTGCCGAAGCCAAGTCGCTTTCGGGCTTCGCTAAGTCCACCGACTCGCTGGGCCCGCTGCTCCTGCCCCATGCGCAGACCACGGCTAGGCACGCCTCACGTGCCGGGTCCACTCCCAATAGGTTGTTTACGGACTCATCTGCAAAGTCGTAATGAACCTCAAACGGGACGCGCATAGCCGTAAGAGCCAGAGCCAGATTTTCGGCCAAGTGGCCCGTGTCGAGTAGATGATACCGATACGCGCGATCTCGATATTTCCAGGAGCTTCGATAGAATATGGAAGTAAGGAAAAAGACCAGGGTAGGGGGCGCGTCCCGTCTGGTTTTCACGGCCCCCGCGAGGGCGAAGTTAACGTTGCCCCGCGCGAAGGAGGGTCAACTCCTGGTTTGCAACACTGTGGTGGTAAAGGCCCTTATCGAGTCCCTCTACGTTCGATAGGCCCACGTACAGCTCGAAAGGATAGAGTGCTCCCGCGGAAGCCACGCTGCGGTAATAGAAATCAATACCGCCATACCGGGCCTTCGCAGTCAAAGAGTGGGTGAGACGAAGTATCAGCGCGAGGCAATCGTGGTCCACCTCAGGGGCCGGGGAATCGGTAAGGTCACGTTCAACGAGCAAGGAAAAGCTGTCGGTCGGCAAGACAGTCGGTTCGGGCAGAGAGATCGTTTCCAGGCCAGGATAGGTTTTGAACACGTCCGGCTGATTGCCCCAATCGAGCCCGTGACCCGACATGACGTGTCGATCGTAGGCGGTTCGGTCATGGTATTCCAGAATGGATTCGGTCACGGTGGTTCTCCACCCTTGTGAGCACTTCAAATAGCTGATACGCCATCAAAGTCCCCCTTTGCTAAAGGGGGATTTAGGGGGATTTTCAATGGGTTGGCTCAAAATCCCCCCTGTCCCCCCTTTAAGAAAGGGGGGAACTCCTCATTACGCGGGGCTATTTCAACGCCCCTGGAGCTTCACCCGCCCCAGGGCATGTTGGCATAGATATCAGACAGCTTGTCGCGATATTCGCGAAAAAACCTTTCGTGCTCCTTCTCCCAATTTGAGAGCATGGTGAGCGCTTGTTTCGCTTTCCCCTGGGTCTGTTCGGCCATATTCGCGTAATACTCGCTGAGGTCCTTCTCAATGAGCCAGGCCATGTTGAAAACCGTGACATCGGGCACCATGGAGCCTTCAACGCACTGCTCGAGGAATTCCGACCGCGCGCGGTCATCGAAATAATTTGTGGGCTCTATGATCACATCTTTTATAGCCGAGAGTTCGATTTCTCGATCCGCCTTCAGGTCGTTGATAATTCTGGTTATAAAGTCAATGTGCTTCTGTTCTTCCTGAATCAACTTTTCGAAAGCTGTGACAGCCGCGCCCACTGCCAAACGCTGTAGGGAATGTTGAAAAAAACTCATTCCGGTCTTTTCCTGATTAAGCGCATACTCGAAAATCTTGACCACTTTCTCGTTCACGGACATACGTTTCTCCTATTTGACTGCAACATGATCTTGCGCCGGTCAATCAACTTTTCTTCTCCTGCTGGTCCGAAGACGATTCCTTGGAGGCGCCTTCCTTCTTTGGTGTAATTCTACCGAGGAATTCCGGCAGTTCCAGACCGGACATCTTAGCCAACTCGTGCATGGGGGGGAGCGCGCCCATTATGCGCTGCCCCAAGTTCTGCATACCGCCTTCTCCACCGCCATCCCAGACAATGATTTTCTCTATCGGCAGGTTCTTTACGGCTTCCGTCTGGATCCGGGCCACGTCAACCAACTTTTCGATGAGGAGGAACCCTGCAGTGAGGGAGGGCTCCTGCGCGCATGCCGCCACAAGAGACTTGTAACCCGCGGCTTTTCCATCAAGAATAGCCTGCTGCCCCTTGGCTTCGGCCTGCATCTTGAGCATCACCGCTTCGGCCTCACCCCCGGCGATCAGTATCTTCTTTTGTCGTTCCGCTTCAGCTTCTACTACAGCCTTTTCTTTGGCAGCCTGTGCCGGTACGACTACTTCAGCATTAAGGCGCGCTTGCTCTCGATGGGAACGAGCCTCTTCGGCAAGCTTTTGAGCTTCTTCCTGGGCTACCCTAATTGATCCCGTCAGCCTTCATCGCAGCCGTCTGAGATTTTCCTCTGGCTTCTTCTTCAGCCACCTTCTGGCTTGCGTGGAAGCCTGCCTTATTTGCGTTTGCCGTAGTCTCGGTCTCAACTGCCTGAGCGTCGAGCAGGGAGGTCTGCTGCCTGCGGTCACGCTCGGCCTGTGCCTCTCCCACGGCGGCCGTCGCATTAGCCGCGGCTACTGCACTGCGCCGATCACGTTCCGCTTCAGCCTCTCCGACAGTTGCAGTGGCATTGGCGGCCGCTACAGCACGTCGCTGATCACGTTCGCGCTCTGCGACGCCAATTTTCCCAAGCTTTTCCTGCTCGGCCACATCAATCGTGGCCTGGTTTATCGCCTCGGCCGCGGCCTTACGGCCAAGCGCCTGAATATAGCCGCTCTCATCTTCGATATCCTTGATATTGACGTTGATGACTGTCAGTCCGATCTTTTCAAGCTCCACCGATACGGCTTCATTAACTTTGGACATGAACGCCTGCCGATCCCTATTGATGTCCTCTATCAGCATGGTAGCGATAACAGCTCTCATTTGGCCCAGTATTATGTCCTGAGCCTGCTTTTTTACGTCTTCCATAGTCTGGCCGAGAAGGCGTATGGCAGCGTTTTGCATGATCCCTTCCTCGGTGCTGATTGCCGCCGTGACGGTAGTTGGAACGGAAACGCGGATGTTCTCCTGCGACAAAGCACTGGTAAGCTCTATAGGTACGACAAAGGGCTCGAGGTCCAGCCACTCGTAAGATTGAAGCACAGGCCATATGAATGCCGCTCCTCCGTGGACACAGTTGGCCGCGCCTTTCCCGGTTTTCCCATAGATGACCAGGATTTTGTTCGCAGGACAACGCTTGAAACGGCCTATAAAGACCCAGAAAAGAAGAATGACTGCACATGCCAGAACCAGCGTCAAAAACGAGCGCGGCTTCCATTTCACTTGGCCCCCTCTTCTAAAATTGGTTCAACTTCTATAGTGTTGTTGTCGATAATGCCGACTACTTTTACCTTCGTACCGGCAGTTAATGATTCGCCTCCTCGAGAGCGGGCATTAACATAGCTGATAACTCCGCTCACCATTACGCGCACCTTACCCACGCCGCCGGGGGGGAGATTCATGTAAACAACTCCTTCTTCGCCAATGGCGCTCCAGATTGACGCAGTCCCTGTTTCCTGTAGCTGGACCAGCTTGAACACGATGTACGAAACGATGAACATGGCAGCGACACCCCAGGCAAAGCTGTAGATAATTGCCAGAACCATCCCGGCGCCACTCATCAAGTAGAGGGTCCCCGCCCAACTGAACAGTGTGCCGAAAGCCAACACAGAGCGCACAGAGATCAGAGTGAAGCCCGCACCATCACTATCATGTTGGTCTGCGTGGCCCGCATCACCATGAGAGTCGCCATGCAGTCCGAGCAGCGCTCCTAGAAATTGCCACACAAAGAGCACGCTGAAGAAAACGGCAGCGACCGCAAACCCCTTATTCAAAAGGGTCAGTCCTTCCCACCAGGCTTCCATGGTTGTTTGACCTCTCGCATTAGGACCAGCATCTTGCCGGTCGGTGAGCCGAGTTTAGCGATAGACCCGATCTTCCAATAAGGCAACCCTCTCCGGCAAAGGTGGATGGGAATAATAGAACCATGCATAAAACGGGTGAGGAGTCAAATTGGAAAGATTATGCGCGCCCATCTTTTTTAGAGCCAAGGTAAGCGGTTGCGGATTCTGTTGAAGCCTAGCCGCAAAAGCGTCCGCCTGTTTTTCAAAGCGTCTGGACCAGCCTGCATAAAAGGGTTTCAGGAAAAACCCGCTTTTGAGCCAGAATATACTGACGAGAAAGAGTGCGATATATGATTGCGAGGTTTGGAGTTGGAAAGTCCGGTAAAAAAGTTCCCAATTGAGCATGAGGTGTGTGCCGTAGAGTCCCACAAGCATGGCGAATTGGCCGGCCGCGAAAAACTTCCAGACATGCTTGAGCTTGAAATGGCCTAGTTCGTGGGCCAGCACTGCGAGGATTTCATCATGAGAATGACGTTCGATGAGCGTATCAAAGAGCACTATGCGTTTGGTCTTGCCGAAGCCCGTGAAATAAGCGTTTGAATGAGTGCTCCTCCGACCTGCATCGATTTTGAATATGCCGCCGGTCTTCATTCCCACATTTTTCATCAGGGTTTCCACCTTGTGGACCAGGTCCTGGTCTTCAAGGGGTTCAAATTTGTTGAATAACGGGGCGATCAGGACCGGATAGATCACCACCACAACGAACTGGATCGCGGCAACAATGATGAAGCCCCATAACCACCAATAGTCTGGTGACAGCTTTATTGCCCACAGTAGAGGGGCCATAACGCAGATGAGAAAAATGATCGACAACCCTTCGCTTTTGAGGTTGTCCGCTGCCCACGTCTTCAGGTTAGACTTGTTAAAACCGTATTTTTCTTCAATGATAAACGTATCGTAATAGTCAAAAGGCAGTTCTAGAATAGAGAACAAGATGCTCACGCTTACAAAGAAAATTAATCCGGCCCAAATATAGTGAATCTCGGGACTGATGGAGTAAGAGTCCGCTATTGGGAGGAGGCCCGTCAAGATTATCACTAGAAGTGTGAGGCCTATCGCGGTCTTGCGGAGGGCTGAGAAGCGGCTTTTATCTACAGAATACGCATTGATGCGAACAAGCGTTTCTTCGTCAATGAATTCCCGGAACCGCGCGGGCACTTCGTTAGCGGCCCGCTCTAAGTGCCTGTTATTCAGCCACTCCATCCAGAGGAAAAAAACTAGTTCCAGCAGGTAGACCGCCGTAAAACAAACCGACAAAAGGTTATATCTCACCATTGAGTTCTGAGACCACGTTTGGAGTGACGTAACCGAGCGGGGTCTTGTTGAATGGAAGCCGGAATCCCATGAGAGGTGTTCCAGGAAGATGCCTTCCTGGAACAGCATCTCGCGATTACGTTAGAAAAAAGGAAACAGCGCGAACGCAATCGAAGTAACGACGAAAAAGAAGATAAACACCAGCATTAGCCAACCCATAATCTCGCGAAATTCCAGTTTTGCCACGGCCAACATGGCGATTGCCCAGAAAGGCTGGATCATGTCCGTCATCATGTCACCCCACGCGTAAGCCAGCACAGTCTTGGGGATGCTCACCCCGAGCTCTGTAGCCGCAGGAATGATGAACGGAGCGGTAATGGCAAATTTGGAGCCACCTGACGGCACCAGATAGTTCTCTATGCCGGAATACCAATAGATGATCAAGAGAAAGGTATTAGGCGTCGAAATTGTTACGAAGGCCTGAGTCAAGGCGCCTCCCAGGGCCGTAAACTTGAATAACCCAAAAATCCCGGCATAAAACGGGAACTGAATGATGACCCCCCATACTGCTTTCCCCGCTTCCTCGCACGCTTTAAGTAACGCCCAAGGCCGGAAATGAAAGAGGACCCCAAGGCCAAGGAACAACAGATTGATGTTATTGAGGTTGATCGATTTTGCAAAACCCTTTTGCGAGAGTTCCCATCCCAGCCAGATTAGGCAGGCGCCACCGGCTATGATGTTGAACCCGGGCCACCAGTTCATCCAATCGGATGGGGAGAGCCTTCCGGTGGGCCTGGGGGGAGGTTCATAAATTTTCAACTGGTCCAGAAGTTCGGGTTTCACCTTGTAGGTATTTTCGGGCCTCGGATGCATCAGGCACATAAGAACCGTGATTCCTACGATAGAGATTAATACTAGAATAATGTTGAACGGAGCGAAAATAGTCTCTGTTGTCGGAATTGTGGCAGCAAGATATTTTCCCTTGATCAAGAAGTTATCTGGGGTGTTCACAAGCAATGTCGCCGAACCGGAAAGGCCCGAATGCCAGGTGCAGCCAAGTCCCAAGTACGCGGCAGCCACAAGCAATCGATAATCCGTATTCGGATTTCTCCTGATGAGAAAAAGGGCGAACATGGCGCTCGCGATGAGGCTCAGGCCCCATTGGAACCACGCTGTAATCATGGAAAAGAGGCACATTGCCAATATTGCCTGCCACGGCTTTTCCGCGTTGGGCATACTAGCTAAACCATCCATGATTTTGCGTATCGGAGGCGAACACGCAACAATGTAGCCGGTCACCATGATGAGGCACATCTGCATGCCGAATTCCAGCAATACCCAAAAACCTTTGCCCCATGCTATGAGCGCTCCCATCGGAGTTGTGTCTCCCCATTTCAAAGCCAGAAGGAACGCAATGATGCTCAGAATCCATACGATCACAAGGGCATCGGGGATCCACTTCTCCGACCACTTGGTGAGGCCCTCGCCCCAGTTCTTCAGGAAATCAAATGAGCTTTCAGTGGCTTGGACAGCCATGATCATCCTCCTTTCCGAAAGTTATGGCACACTCGGAATTAGAGAGAGAAGAGGTTATGTGATTGACGAACACCGGCGCATGCAGATCCTCGAGCCCCGAGGGCCAAGCACGTAAGAATCAGAGGCATCAAACACCGACGAACGGAATCCCCCCGTCGTGAGAAGCTGAAGCGGTGGATCACCCCCTTTCTAAGGTTATCGTCACATGTCTTTGCCCTTTTATTCAAGACAAAAGTTGCGTCCATCAAACAATCTGTCACTACCGCATTCTTCTCAATGAGGGCCGCTTTATGCTATACCGACATGCACTGAGATGGTCCGTTGCCCAAAAGTGACACAAGACACGTGTAGACGCGGACCTGTGGAGTGCGGTTGCGCGTCGTGCCTGAATTTTCGTCATAATGCACGAGGCAGATCGCGTTGCGTTCGGCAAAGCCAGTGAGGTTGTTTTGAAACGGTTGCTTCGCGTTGTTGCCAAGATAGTCAAGTGGTTGATAGTTGTTGCGCTGTGTCTGGAGATTTTGAGCTTCCTGGCCATTACCGCCAGCAACTTCATCCTTTACGGCCGTCTGCGAGAAGGGGGCCGTGCTGTTTACGATCCATACACGCTGTTTTTGCAGGAGGAAGGTGTCCGCCCGACCGCGAACAATTCCTACTCGCAAGACAAGGGGAAAAACAGGATTTTGTGGCTTTTCGGGGGTTCTACAATAAGAGGGGCCACTCCGTCTGACAACAAAACTATCCCCAGTTTCCTTGCCGGCTTTCTCAACTCTAATCAACAAGACCTTCATTTCACGGTCATGAATTTCGGAGTAGACTCTTTCAACTCTCTTTTGGAGACCAAGTACCTCCAGAAGCTGCTGATAGAGAGTTCTGAAAAGCCTGATTTCATAATATTTTATGACGGAGCCAACGACGCCAGTTACTTTGCTCAGCATCGCGATCCGTATGGCCATCACGGCTATCGAAGAGCCCGTTCACTGATTGAGAGCTATTACAAGAGTTGGTTCGGATTGCTGAAGCCCCTTAATGCCGCGATCTATTCCTCCTTTTCCAAGGAGCTTTATGACAAGATTAATCAGGTCTGGGTCCCACTCGAACCCGACTCACCCGCATTGAAGGATTTGGTTACCGGGGCAGAAAAGAGGTACGATCATGTCAACAAACTGGCCAAATGTTTCGGAGCTGAGTTCATTCTCTTCTTTCAGCCGATTCTTTGGGTTGAAGAATGCCAAGTTTCCCCGGTCATAAGAAATGCGGAGAAAGATTCGGTTGTCGATGCGGAACGTTTTTCAACGATGCGCCAAAACTTTGCCATACCTTACCTTGCTTTCTTGGACCGCCTCAGTGGTAAACCCTACTTCGTGAATTTCCGGAATGTGCTGTGCCAGCGAGAGGTAGCGGCGTACCAACCCGACGGAGTTCACCTGACTGATGCGGGCCGGAGAATGATTGCTGAGCAGATGTCTTCGATCCTAAAGCAGCGAGTATCGAAATAAAGTCGATTGGGTCCCTTTATAGAGGCGCGGATGACGCATCGCTTCACAAGACTGGAATTCGCAGCTCAATCGTGTACTATATTCAAGACAGGACACGAGATGGCCTGTCGGGTTATAGCCAAAGGAGCGGTGTGCATTGAAATTCGATGATCTGATGACTATGTGCTGGCGCCTCGTCTTGCGCAACCGCCGCCGTTATAAAGCGGTAATGGCCGGTATTGCAGTCGGAACGGCCGGATTCATAGTCATTCAAACCATGGGTGATTCGGTGGAAAAGAAGATGGGTGAGCACCTGGAACTCCTCGGGGAAGCTACCGTCATGAAAGCCCACTGGGAAAATGATGAGAATTACCACCCTGGCAAATACTACATGCGGGACGTTGTGAAGTTGAGACAGGTCCCGCACCTTATGGCTGTGGCTCCGGTTGTTTCGCTCCCTCAGATTGACGTGCATTTTCAGACCACTCAATGGAGCCCCGGCCTCTTTGGCGTAGATCACTCGTATTGGAGCACTCAAACTCCCAGTATATTGTACGGACGTCTCATAGGTCCTTCAGACGTAGTTGGTAGGAAGACCGTTTGCGTGCTTGGCCAGGACGTAGTGAAGTATCTGTTCAAGAGTCCTAATCCTGTCGGAGAGACAATCCGCGTGGGAAACCTGAGCTTTGAGGTCATAGGAGTTCTCGGCGGACTTCAGAACACCGATATTCGCCGGTCCATCTTTATTCCCATCACCACCGCCCAAAACCTGTTTCAAGGCCTTTACTGGATTCGAGAAATACACTTGAGAGTGGACGATTACAACGAGGTAGAACGGGTTCGCGACCAGGCCCTTGAAACGCTCAAAGGATCCCACAAGGGGTACGAATCGGGCATCAGAGTTGTCCATTACCCGCAGCGAATCAAGAAAGTAACAGGAACGATTTATATGGTCAAAGTCTTTATCTTTGCCGCTTTGGGCATTACCATACTCCTTGGCGGCCTCGGGATCACGAACGTCATGCTTGCCGCTGTGCAGGACCGAACTCGAGAGATAGGTCTCCGAAAGGCTCTTGGAGCCAAAGAAGGGATCATTATGGTGCAGTTCCTCACCGAATCGATTTTCATTAGTCTTTTTGCCGGGGTGATCGGCGCAGTCGGCGGTCTTATGTCTGTTCAGATCTTGAAGGGGCCGCTCGGTGTTGAGGTATCACCCACTGATGATGACTCTCAGTATCATCGGGGGGCTCGTATTCACTGTTTTTCTCGGTGTGGTCTCGGGGCTCTACCCGTCTATCAGGGCGAGCAGGCTGGATTCAGTAAGCGCCATGAGATTTGAATGATTGTGCATTGAATTAGGCAACCGACATATACATCCAAATTGTTGGATGGCTCAATCGGGCAACTCCTCTCCCATGATTCCGGTGGGACGTGTGAGCAGAATGATGATAAGGATCGAAAAAGCGATCGCGTCCCGATAGCCCGACCACTGAGGCTCTATCGCTACAATCAGGATCTCCGCGAGTCCGAGAACCATCCCTCCTATGGCCGCTCCACCCACGCTGCCTATTCCCCCAAGGACCGCCGCGACAAAGGCCTTGAGGCCGGGTATGACTCCCATGAAGGGCTCCAGCGCAGGATACTTCATGCACCACATGATCCCGCCCGCAGCGGCCAAGGCAGAACCGAGAACAAACGTAAAAGAAATCACTCGATCTGCGTCAACACCCATGAGCCGCACTGTCTCCATGTCACGGGATAGGGCCCGCATGGCCATTCCAATTTTGGTCCTGTGAACCACGAGAATCACGAGGACGAGAAGCATGGCCGTAACAAGCAGTATCCACAGAGACAGGATAGGGATTCTTACTTCCCCCACTCTGACGAAGTTTTCAACAAAGGGGAGTGGGGGGAATGTCTTGGGACGACCTCCGATGAGTACCAGCCCGAGGTTTTCGAGGAGAAATGAGACGCCGATAGCCGTAATGAGAGCGCTGATCCGAGGGCTCCTCCTCAGAGGCTTGTACGCTCCTCGATCGATCAGAATCCCCAATAAGCCAGTGAGAGCTACGGAGATGAGGATGACCACGGGCCACGGCAGATGAAACATGACTATGCCGAAAAACGCTATGTAAGACGCTACCATCAACAGATCGCCGTGAGCGAAATTAATCAGCCGGATGACCCCGTAGACCATGGTGTAGCCGATCGCTATCAGGCTATACAAACAGCCCAAGGTCAGTCCGAAGACAATCTGTTGAAGTATGAAGGAGCAATCCACTGTTGAACCGCCGAGTATCCGTGGTCGGACCACTTATAGCAGCCGGGAAAATAATTTCCCGATTTGCGGGAACAATCACGCCAACGGAGTGACCACCCCGGACTTGATCCCATAGGCGCTAACTTAATAAAGTGCGAACAAATGAAATCAAAGGGTTACAAAATCCCCCCTAACCCCCCTTTGCAAAAGGGGGGAACAGGAAATCGGCTCCTCACCCCCTTAGTAAAGGGGGGCAGGGGGGATTTTTCGAGGTGCGAAGACCCTAAGTTAGCGCCTACGGGCTTGATCCGGGGTCCAGTCCCGCGTTTCACGGGATGAATTCCTGCTTTCGCAGGAATTACGGGAAAAACGCCCGTCACGGTGAGCTTATCGAGATCTTCCATCTCGGATTGCCAAACGAGCACTATCTTTGGCAACTGCTATAGATGTGTCAATCCGCTTGCCGGTGAAATGATGGCCTACGGATTGATGGTAGTAACATAGACGATTTTGCCATTTTGAACCTTGTTCACGACCATGGCCTTGATGGCGTTTCCGTCCGGCTTCATTGTAATCTTGCCGCTGACGCCTTCAAAGTCCTTTGTGGACGCGAGGGAATCGCGGATTTTCACAGGGTCTGCTGAGCCGGCCCTCCGGACAGCGTCAAGGATGATAAAATAGGCGTCGGCTCCCATGGCAGTGAATGCGTCGAGGTCCTTGTGGGACTCCTTCTCATAGAGTTCCATGAACTTTTTTCCGCGTTCGCTGTTGACCATGTCTTTGTGAAAATGCGCCGTGAAATAGAGGCCCTCAACCGCCTTGCCCCCAAGCTGAGTTAACTCGGGAGCCTGAACGCCATCCCCTGCAAGTATAGTCGCCTTGAGGCCCATTTCTGAGGCCTGTTTGGCGATGAGCGCGCATTCAGTGTAGTATATCGGGGCATAAATGACGTCTGGTTTTGCCCCTTCAATCCTACTCAATTGGGGGGTAAAATCTCGGTCACCGCTTTTGAACTTAGTGTCCGAAACAATTTTCCCACCACCCTCAATAAATTCCTTCTTGAAGACATCGGCAAGCGTTATCGAATAGTCCTGGGAAATATCATAGATGAGTGCAGCGGTCTTTGCCCCGAGCTGGCTAAGGGCAAGTTTCCCCGCGACACGCCCCTGGTCCGTGTCAACAAAGCAGACACGGAAAATGAACTTCTTGCCCTGGGTTACTATCGGGTTCGTTGCCGTGGGGGAGACCATGGGAACCTTGTGTCGCTCGGCATAATCTGCTCCCGCTATGGTGTTTCCCGAGATCATCTCGCCGATAATGGCTACTGCCTTGTCCTTTTCAATGAGCCTGGAGACCGCATTGGCTGCCTCGACCTTTTCGGACTTGGTATCCGATAATCTTAACTCCACGGGCCGTCCCACGACTTCGGGCTCCATTTTTTTTGCCAGCAGAACTCCCTCCCAGCCCATCTGGCCGTAAGCGGCCACGTTGCCTGTCATGGGCAGATAGGCGCCTATCACTATGGGTTCCGCGGCGCAGACCGACGCTGCCGTGAATGAGAACACCAGCAGAATTGCTGACAAGACTCTCATCGCCAGAAACCTCCGGACGGATGACATTACATGCACGGTGGGCTCTTTAGGAGTCCTTATTTAAACATGAACGAGTCCGAAAAGTAAATGGTTTACCCTTTGACGAAACTCTACTGCCAGTGTATCTTCCACGCTTATGAAGGCCGTTCAAAAAAAATTGCGGGTTGGCGTCGTAGGCGTGGGGACCATGGGGCAACACCACGTTCGGATTATCTCTCAGACATCGGACGTGGCCCTTGCAGGGTTCTACGACCCTGATCCGCTAAGGGCTCAGGAGATTTGCGGCAGGCACGGTTGTGAATGTTTTGGCACCCTTGAGGACCTGCTGGATGAAAGCGACGCTGTCATAGTAGCGGCTCCCACTTCAATGCACTTCGAAATCGGAGAGAAATGTCTAAACCGTGGGATCCACGTGTTGATGGAGAAGCCGTTGGCCCACGAGTTGGAAGCGGCTGCCAGGCTCGTGGACCTTTCGCACAAGACTGGACTGGTCCTCATGGTCGGCCACGTGGAACGATACAACCCCGCAGTGGGAAAACTCATGGACCTGCTTGCGCTGTGAACCGGAAGAGATCATTTCAATTGACGCCCGGAGATTGGCGCCTTTTGACGGCTCCCGCTGTATTGATGTGGATGTGCTCTATGATCTGCTGATCCACGATATTGACCTTGCCCTGGAAATAGCCGGCTCCTCTGTGCTCAACGTTTCAGCGGTCGGTCGGCCGGTATTTTCGCAGAAAACAGACGTTGCAAATACGAGGATTGAGTTTCAAGGCCAAGTCACGGCTGTGTTTTCGACAGCCAAATGCTCCCCCCAAAAGGTACGTATCATAACGGTGACCACCCCGCGGCGTTCCCTGGTAGCTGACACACTATCTCGTACTCTGACCGTGTATAAGGCGGAAGAACTCACTGCCACCGAGAACAACGTGTGCATAATGGGAAACATTCAGAAAGAAGATGTTCCCGTGCCGGATGAAGAGCCACTGCGCCGAGAACTCGATGACTTCTTTCGAGCGATCAGGGAAGGGAGTCGGCCTCTAGTGGACGGGGAAAGGGGACTGCGGGCTCTGGAAGCACTGGCGCTCGTAGAGCAATCTATAGCCGCCCGCGGTGCCGTGGTCGAGAGAGCCCCGGTGGAGAAAAGACCGTAAATGCGTTGGTGCCACGGAAGTGCCGAAGGCTCATCCGTGGCACCAACGCATATCTCTCCGGCCCTTAGGGCATGTCATAGTCTTCGTCGGCTCAAATCACTTTGTTGAGGGAATACTCCACGATGCCCGTGGCTCCCGCCTTCAACAGCTTCGGGATCAGGGAACGGACGACCTCTTCGGACACGACCGACTCCACTGAAAACCACTCCGATTTATAAAGCCCGGACACGGTAGGAGCGTTCAAGGATGGAAGCAGGCCAACTACAACGTCCAGGTGGTCCTTTGGGACATTCATCTTCAGGCCGACCATTTTTCTAGCTTCGAGAGCGGCTTGCAGCAATAGATGAATCTGCTCTATCTTCTCTCTTTTGAAGGGGTCTTCAAACGCTCTACGGTTCGCTATGAACTGGGTGTTGGTGGTAAGCAGGTTGTGAATGATACGAAGCCCGTTCGCCTTCAACGTGCTACCCGTCTCCGTGACATCCACAATAGCGTCCACAACCCCTTCATTGACCTTGGCCTCGGTGCTGCCCCACGAGAACTCGACTTCCACCTCGATACCGCGCTCCCCGAAGAATTTTCGGGTGAACCTCACCAGTTCGGTCGCTATTCGCTTTCCGTTCAAGTCCTCGGGCGCGTGATAATCGGATTCCGCGTCTACCGCAAGCACCCACCGTGCCGGATTCTGAGAGACTTTCGAATATACCAGATCGTCGATGACCTTTACGTCGGATTCGTTCTCGAGTATCCAGTCCTTTCCCGTAAGGCCGGCGTCAAAAGTACCCGCTTCCACATAACGAGATATCTCCTGGGCCCTCAAACGGGCCATGATGATTTCATCGTCGTCAACAGTGGGAAAATAGCTCCTTGGAGAAACATTGATGTTCCATCCTGCCCTACGAAACAGGTCTATTGTGGCCTGTTCCAGGCTTCCTTTTGGAATTACCAGCTTGAGCGATTCTTTACTCATTTATCTCCCGAATTTCTCCTTCCGGCGTAATGCGGCGGAAGAAACAGCTCCATTTTCGTGTGTGGCAGGCTCCCTTCCCGAGCTGTTCTACCAAAAGGAGGATAGTGTCCTGATCGCAGTCCACGAGAACGTCCTTTACAATCTGTACGTCGCCAGAGGTAGCCCCTTTGCGCCACAGTTCCTGCCGAGAGCGGCTCCAGTAGCAGGCCCTGCCTTCCTTCAACGTCGTCTCCAGGGCTTCCCTGTTCATGTAGGCCATCATAAGGACTTTGCCGGTGCGAACATCCTGAGCTATGGCGGGAACAAGTCCATTGCCTTTTTCAAAATCAACCGCCGGTTGATCAGTTGGAGCTAGCGGCTTCATCCGGAGCCCTCCTCACCCTCGATCATGAACTCCTGTTCCATTGCACGGAGGATGCCCATCACAATACCCGCGGCAACCTGCGCAACCTGAGGATCGGTGCTCCCATTCAAAACTCCACTGAGGAGGTCGTTCAGAATGCGTACCGCATCCCCCGGCTTGTGGATCAAGACTTCACCCGTGGATTGAAAAACCGGAAAAGGGCCGTCTGATTTCGTAGTGGTTGTTGCCTGACTGACGCCGTGACTTATCTCTTTCCCCTGTCTTTCCTGGAGGATCTCTTCGAAGATTCTTATCGCCTCGGGAGTGTAGTCGTCTCTTTCCTCTTGAAGTATTCTGACTATCTCTTTCGTCGAATTAGTTTCCAATAAAGCTCTATCCACCTGGAATTCCGCCATCTGAGCCTCCGAGTCAATCGATTATCTGGAACGAAGTATGCATCCAGTATCACGAACGAGGGATTTCACTCCCTGCAATAACAGGGGATCGAGATGCCCCTGAGCCATATATTCACTTTCGTGAAGATGTCCACAATGCGGACCGTCTGGTCATCGCGCTCAAACTCCATTTCATCAATCCACTTCCAAACTTTGTTCCACGAGCAACCCGAAAGGATGACTAGAGTCAGAGCTATTAGCAACCATTTTTTCATCTTATTCCTCGTGCGAAAAGAACGAGATCCGTATGGAAGACGTTCAGAGACTGATGATACCTCGCCAGTGCAAAGGAGGCAAGTCTGGCCTATACCGAAACCTATTTCGAGATATTCTTATCATCACTTGGTAATGATAAGCAATTTTATTGATTTTTTCAACCTATTATGATAGTATCGCGATGTGAATCGGTTCCCATGACTGACATGAACAACACAAATATCATGGGGCAGGACACAAACCTGAATGTTTGGCAGCGCGGCAGACAGCGGCGGACATTCGGATCACGGAGGATAACATGAAGAGATTCCTGATCTCGGCCGTAGCAATGGTTTCTGGTGGCCGGAATGGGTTGTTGGTCTTTCGCTTACGAGACAGATTTCGATGATCTCAACGCCTTCGACAGGTCCCTCCCCGCGTGGAAACTAGGACGCGGCCTTGTCAACATGGTTTCCGGGCCTCACGAGATTGCTGCGCACGTTTCCAACGCCGCGATAGCCGGTGGTTATAACGGCGCATACGAAAGTGGCTGGTGGGGGCATATAGCGGGATCGGTTAATGGTATAATTGCCGGCACACTCACAGGCGTTGTCGCTGCGGCGAAAAGAACCACTACGGGGCTTGTTGAGGTAGGCACATTCTGGAAACCCGAGTACGGCCCCACAGTGGATCCGGAATACGGAACTCGATGCCGAGCGTTCGGGGATCAAGATTACTTTGATCCCGATCCGTTCTGGTATACAGGGCCACCGCGCTGACTTTCGAAGATGGAACGAGATAGATTCTGCGAATGCTTGTGCGGGTGATGAAAAGGAACGAGGGGGACTCAGCTATAGGCTTTCCAAATACTGTTGCGCGCTGTACGCGGCCGTGGCCCCATCCCCGACCGCGGTTGAAATCTGACGGAGGGTCTTGGCTCGTATATCACCCGCAGCGAAAACCCCGGGCGTTGAACAGGCCATTCTGTGGTCCGTAATGACGAATCCTCTTTCGTCGGTATCAATGAGGTCGCGGAAGCCACCAGTGCTAGGGGTCAGGCCCACATAAAAGAAAACACCGCCCACAGGCAAGACCTCTTCGAAGCCATCCATCGCCGAGCGAATGCGCAACCCTTGGACCTCACCCTTACCTAGAATCTCTACAGGAAGTGTATTCCAGTGAATCAGGACTTTAGGATCGGCAAAAGCCTTTTCCTGAATTTCTTTCACGGCTCGCAGTTTGTCACGCCTGTGGATCAGGTGAACCTTCGACGCAAATCTGGATAGATAGCACGCTTCCTCTACAGCAGAATCGCCGCCTCCCACTACCGCGACTTCCAAATCCCTAAAGAAAGGACCGTCGCACACAGCGCAGTAGCTCACTCCCTTTCCGGCCAGCTTCAATTCTCCTGGAATGCCCAATTTTACCGGCGACGCACCTGTGGCCAAAATCAATGCTCGACCTACAAAAGTGTTACTCCCCTCAGTGCTTATGGAAAAGCCTTCATCTGTCGGCGTGACCAGTGTCACATCAGCCTGGATGATCTCCACACCGAACTTCCTCGCTTGGGCCTCCATTTTCTGGGCCAGTTCAACTCCCAAAATCGGCTCGCTGAAACCGGGGTAGTTATCCACCATTTCAGTCGCGGTCAGCTGTCCTCCCGGCAGACCCTTTTCAATCACAACTACCGGTACGCGGGCTCTTGACGCGTACAATCCTGCGGTAAGGCCCGCCGGTCCACCTCCGAGAATAACAAGATCTGTCTTCATGCTAAGAGACCTTGTCGAGCAGCTCCTTTATGCGGCTTTTGGGGACTGCGCCCACGATCTGGTCAACGATTTGGCCGTCCTTGAACAGCATTAGTGTGGGAATGCCTCTGACTCCGTACTTGCTTGCAACCTGCTTGTTATTGTCAACATCCAGCTTGGCAACCTTGACTTTCCCTTTGTACTCCTCGGCCAGCTCTTCCACAATCGGCCCCACGGTTCGGCACGGGCCGCACCAGGCAGCCCAGAAGTCTACTAATGCCGGGATATCCGATTGCAAAACCTGCTGGTCAAAGTCTCCGTCGGTCACGTGGTAAAGATTTTCATTTTCAGACATTATGGACTCCTCTCCAAGTTTAATTATTCTTTCCCGCAATGCTCTCTCAGAAACACTTTCAGTTTGGTGTGTACATCTTCCGGGATGTCGCACGAAACCCCTTTGCCGCAAAGATGTAACGTAGTCTTAAGTGACTCAAGGACAAGGGAGCACGGCTGACATAGCGCCAAGTGCTCTTCGAGGCTCTTGCACTCTTCTTCCCCTATGTCACCGTCCAGGTAATCCGACAAATGATCGCAGTAGTCAGCACAAGTCTTCATTTGCTATCTTGAAGCCCTTCGCGTGCCGGACGATACATCTCTCTCTAAATAATAGGAATTCAAAGCCAGACGGACCGAATTCCGTGCCCGGTGCAGTCGCGATTTGACGGCTGCCAGCGAAGAATCCATTATCTTAGAGACTTCCTTAAGCGAAAAACCTTCGACATCTCTGAGAACGATCACCGAACGATATAACACGGGAAGATCGTCGATGGCGTCTTCAATCTTCTTGCGACCCTCTTTTGAGAGAAGGAGCTCCAACGGAGTGTTCATAAACTGAGGCGAGGCCGGCATAAATGTGCCATCAGAAGGATTTTTGAACTGATCGTCATATTCGACGACCTCCGGCCGATGTTTCCTTAGAAACATCAACGCGTTGTTCGTTGCGATCCTGAACAGCCAGGTAGAAAAAGAGGAACTGCCGCTGAAGCTTTTCAATCCCTTGTACGTGTTCAGGAAGGTCTCCTGCAATAAATCCTGCGCCTGCTGGTTATCCTTAACAATTTTCCTCAAATGGCGATAGATCCGTCCCTCATATTTCTCCACCAGTCGCTCGAAAGCATCGTAATCTCCGGCGAGGACCTCTGCTATGGTTTGTTGGTCTTCGTCCATGTCCTTCTCGTATCAGAGATGCTATTTGCAAGCAAAAGATTCGTAAAATCCCCACTTATGCACTATAACCATAGTATCTACGCCTTCTCTGTGTCAAGGGCAAAGCCGCGTCGCCGAACCTCACGATAAGAGCAGAAGCCGGAATCAACATTTTGGGAACAAGCAAAAAAGCATTCGTTGCTCCGGAAAATCGGTTGCGTCATTAGGCCACCCCTTATAGTATCAGGGACAGCAAGGAGACCGTATGGAAGACCTCATAGAACAAGTTGCGCAGGGCCTGGCGACTGCCAAAAACACGGTAGCGCTGACCGGAGCAGGAATCAGCACGGAATCAGGTATCCCGGACTTCCGAAGTCCAGGAGGACTTTGGACCCGCATCGATCCGGGTGAATTTTCCATAGACCGTTTTTTACAAAATCCTTCACGATTCTGGAGACTTCACTTACAGCTCAAGGAATCCGGTGACTTCGACCTAGCCTCGGCAGAACCCAATGTAGCCCACTTCGCTCTCTCGCGCATGGAACAAATGGGCATTCTCAAGTGCATCATCACTCAAAACGTGGATAATCTTCACCAGAGGGCGGGCTCAGTGGAGGTGGTTGAATTTCACGGAAACCTGCTCCGTGCTGTGTGCCTGAAGTGCCGTACTCTGGAGCCCATAGGTGAAGTTGAAGCCAGACTGGCAGGAGGTAATGAAGACGCTCCAAGATGCCAAAAATGCGGCGGACTGCTCAAACCTGATGCAGTTTTCTTCGGAGAGGCTATTCCTTCCAAGGCTCTTATGATTTCTCAGGTCCAGTCACAAAAGTGCGATATGCTCCTCGTGATAGGAACATCGCTTCAGGTCTTCCCAGCGGCTCAGATTCCGCTGTCAGTCAAACTCAAGTATCCACCGGCCACGGTCGTAGAGGTCAACCGTGAGCCGTCTGCTATGTACGAGCAGGTCAGCGACGTTTTGTTGCTTGGGAGCGCAGGTGAGATTCTCACTAAGCTTATGGATGCTCTGGAGCGTAAGGTTGTGGCAGGTGCGTGTTAGATAAGGTTGTAAAGGATTCGACGCGATTTCTAAGGGTATCGCGGATGCCTATCACAATGTCTATCAACCTTCTGTGATTTCAATAAGTAGGGGCACGGCATGCCGTGCCCCTACTTATCTGTACCCCAAGTTGGCCTTCGTACGAACGAACCGAATCCATTTCTAAAATAGGACGGACGTTTCGACAAAGAATCCCGTGCGGTTTATGTCAATAGTGTCCCGCTCTCGTTTCGACTTAACGTGCCAAAACCTGTACCCGGTGTTGATTGTCCAGGTCCAGAGACTGTTTATAGGGATATCCACCGCGCTGCTGATTTCCCAGTCCCACGTCTCAAGATCGTTGTAATTCCACCAATTAACCCTGCCGGTCACATTTGGACGCAGAGAAATGCTCTCTATTATGGGGTAGAAGCTCCCGTGTAGGCCGAGCATAGGAATCGCGCGAGTTTGGTTTTCATAATAATTGAAAAAAGAATTCGCGACCGTAACCTGTTTGACCTGTGTCTCTGTATTCAAGATATCAAGGTCGAAATTCGCTCCGAACAGGATTTGAGGGGTCATGTAGAAATCTATGTCGTAACCCAACTGAAAATAACGTATTTTTTGGAAAGAATCGTTGCGGGAGTTGTAGAGGCTCGACGGCTCCGTGCGGAATCGCAAGACGTGTATGTTATCTAATCGGAAATTGGCGAAATATTCCCAAACAAGCTTATTGCTGTCAATTCCGACATTGTCGATGAGATCCACTTTAGTTCTGTCACCTTGAATGAGGTTTCCCTGAAGCACTGAGAACCACGTTCTGGCGCCGGCGTTTAGCCTCAAAAAAGTCGGGACGTCCCATGCGTGGACGTTTCCCAGGAGGAGAAAGCACAGGACTGTGAGCCAAGCTATGACGAGAATTCTTTTCATTATTGAGGGCCGTCGCGCCATCAGAGCTATAAATTACTTTAAAAAAACGATGCAAGTAATATCTTTTAATCAGTAATTTGTCAAGAAGAACTGGGACGGTGCGCTGGCTTATTATCCCGTAACCATTTGCCGGGAAAGCGGTATACGCGGTCTGAAAAGTGGCCGGCAGGGACGCCGTCCCTACCATGAGCGCAGTAGGACCGGCCTCCCCGCGTTCCGTGGGGTCATCAAATATCCGATGAACAACTGCGTTATCTCTTCTCTCGTCTATTTCACGAATTCCACCGATACCACTCCGGACGCGCCAGGTTCTTCCATAGTTATGCCAAAGAGTGAATCAGCCTCTTCCATGCTTCGCTTGTTGTGTGTAGCGACGAGAAATTGAGTGCGCTCCGAGAGTTTCCTAAGCATTTCATTGAACCGCACGAGGTTGGCGTCATCAAGGGGTGCATCCACCTCGTCAAGAAGGCAGAACGGTGATGGACGTGTGAGGAAAATCGAGAAGATCAGAGCTACGGCTGTTAGGGCCTTTTCACCTCCGGACAAGAGATCCATGTTCTGAATTCTCTTGCCGGGGGGGCGTGCCATGATGTCTACCCCGGTTTCAAGAAGATCCTCCTCATCAGTCAGTTCGAGTCGCGCCTCGCCACCCCTGAAGAGATAAGGAAAGATTTCCTGGAATTTCTCGTTGACGTTGTCGAAAGCAGTGCGGAAGCGCTCCCGGGTAGTCTTGTTAATGGTGTTGATAGTGGCGTACAAGGAATCCACTGCCTTCTTCAGGTCTTCCTGCTGTTCCAGCAGAAAGGTCAGCCTTTCTTCGGCCTGTTGGCTTTCCGAGATAGCTGCCAGATTCACTTCGCCCATCAGATCCATTTTATTGCGGATTTCTGTTATCACGTCGTCATCTGGAGGAGAATCCGGACAGGCCACGGACCGAAGATCCACATGATATCGTTCCAGAATCTTTTCTACGAGGCCTTGCAGGGCCTGTTCGAGACGCACCGACTCCACTTCCAAGCTGTGCACGCCGTCCTTGAGTTCCTTGACAATCTTTGCTGTCACGGCGGCCTCTCGCTCCAGCGCCTCCACAGAAGCGGAGAGGTCGGCGGACTCAGTTCTCAGGATTTCAATCTGCCTCGCCCGAGCCTCATGCTGCTCCATCAGGACCTTTTCTCTTTGTTCAGCCTGAGTGATCTGTTCGCCAAGTTCTTTCTCTTCAAACTGATTGTGCTCAATTTCTGCTGCAAGCGCGGTGAGTCTTGCCTCATGCTGTCTCAAGCTATCCAAAGAGGTGTGGCACTCCCGTTCCAGGGAATGGCTTCGTTCCTCCAGTTGTGCCACTCTGACCTGGAGTTGGCCGGTTTGCTGCGACTTTTCCAGGGCGAAGAGGCTGAGTTCCTCGACCGTGCGATTCAATTCTTCCCGTTCTGTCTCTATGTCAACACGTTTGCGTTCCAGGAGAGAAATGGCTTCCTCAGCCTTGAGGAGATCGATGGAAAGCCCCTCCTGTTCATTCGCCAGGCTCTCTCTCTCGAGGCTCAGGACCTCGAGTTTCCGTTCAGCATTGGAGACATGAGCCTCCAAGACCTCCTGATCCTTTCGGAGATGAACTTCTTTGACATTAAGTTCGTTCAAAAGCCGCTCAATTTGCTCGCTATCCAGAGAAATTTTTTCCAGATGCGCTTCCTCCTCCTTCAAGGCCGACTGCAATCCGTGCAACTGCTGTTCAAGAGAAGCGACCTTTTCTTGAAGGGCTGCGATTTCTCGTCGTTGCTCAAAGACCGTATCACGGCCATCCTCATGGGACCCGCCGCTGATCTCTCCGTGGCGATTGAGCATTTCGCCGCCAGCGGTTACCAGGTCCACGTGTATGCCGTTCTTCTCCCAGAGGTCTACCGCTTGCTGCATGTCCTCTACAACGAAACAGCGGTTCAGAAGGAAGTTCCCCAGACCCTCGCAACCTTCGCGAAAACAAACCACTTCTTGAAGCGGCGTAAGTCCCTCCGGCACTTCACCAGGCTCGGATTCCGGAACCGATCGAGGCGACAAGGGGATAAATGTGGATCTGCCTGCTCCGGCTTCTTTGAGCCGATCAGCCGCATTGGCACCCTCGCGGGTTGAGGTGACCACCATATGGCCCAGGCGATCACCTAGGGCTGCGGTAAGGGCTTTTTGGAATTCGCGCGGCACGTCGATCATTTCTGCAAGCGGCCCTAACAAAGCCTCTTTCTTCCCGGATTCGTCTTCTTTGAGCAGGAATCGGACCCCCTGGCCATAGCCGCGGTAATTCTTTTGCATTTCTTCAAGTGATTCGAGTCTTGCCTGAGCCGAGGCCAAGTGTTTTTCCGCCACTTTCAGGCTGTCCCTCAGGGAATTTATCCTTTGCCTGGCCGATTCCCGAGCATTAACAAGTTCCTCTTTTTCTATCGTGTTCCTCTGTCGGTTGCGGCCAATTTCAGCAATATTGTTGGCCAGCCGATCTTTTTCGCCATTTTGTGCCTCTAGGTCCGTGCGAATTGCTTCGGAGTCCCTGGAGATCCTTTCAAGATGACTTGAGATTTCTGTTCCGCGTCGCGTCAAGGTTTCCCGGCGATTCCTCTCCTGGGACGTCTCCTGAAGTGTGTGGAAGAGGTCATCCTTGAGTTGATCCAGATGCTTGCGTTGCCGGACAAGATCTTGTTCCGTCCCCTCCGCGTCTCCCAAGGCTTGCTTCAATTGGTCGCCGGCAATCTTCAGTTCCGTGTGGACCGCTCCTCTATCTTTGTCCAATGCTTCTTGGAGACTCTTTGCTTCCTCGACCTTTTCTTCGAGAACCTTCTTCTCTCCAGCGCAGCGCTGTTGGTGGTTCGCAAGCTGTGAGACACGGTTCCGATCTCTCTCGATGCCGCTTCGCAGACCCGTCAGTTCCAGTTCCACCTGATGGCGTGTCTCAAGAAGATCTTTCAATGCCTTTTCGTGTTGCAGAGACTTTAATCTGTCGTCTTCCAATCGAGCGGTTATTGTCGAGTACCGAGATTCTTTCTCCAGCAGCACCGACCGACTCTTTTCCAGTTCTCCGCCCACTTGTCCTGTTTGCCTTTGTAATTCATGGCACTTGTAAGCGTGAAGCGCGATATCCAACTCATGCAATCGGTCACTAAGTTCTCGGTAGCGTTGGGCCTTCGAGGCCTGCCTCTTAAGTGAGGCACTCTGGCGTTTCACCTCTCCGATAACATCATTGATCCGAAGCAGATTTTGACTGGTCTGTTCGAGTTTCTTGAGAGCCGCTTCTCGCCGGGATTTGTAACGGTTGATCCCGGCGGCCTCCTCGATCAAAACGCGGCGGTCCTCGGGCTTTGACGCCACGACCATGTCCACGCGGCCCTGCTCGATGATGGCATAGGAGTTCCTGCCCACGCCGGTGTCGAGGAAGAAATCAGTGATGTCGGAAAGGCGGCAGGGGACGTTATTGATTTCGTATTGAGATTCGCCGTCCCTGAACAGGCGGCGGGTTATCATTATCTCATCATAATCGGCCATGGAAGCTGGTGCCAGGCCTTCCGTATTAGAGAGAACCAGCCTCACTTCCGCCATGCCGACCGGCTTGCGGCTTTCCGAGCCGTTGAAGATGACGTCTTCCATCTTCTTGCCACGGAGGCTACGAATACGCTGCTCCCCCATAGCCCAGCGCATGGCCTCGAAAACATTACTTTTTCCGCAGCCGTTCGGCCCCACGATTGCTGTAATGCCGGGCTTGAAGTCAAAGACGGTCTTGTCCGGAAAACTTTTGAATCCTTTAACTTCGATTTTTGTGATTTTCATTACAGTTCAGGCCCAATTCATTGAAACGGGCGGATACTATCTTCGGCCAAGGCCAATGTAAAGCAAAAATCTGAATACGCACGGCCTCTCAGTTTCTCGCGAGGCAGGGGTTCCAGACGCGAAGATGTCATCGGACGGCTCAGCGACAGCGAAATCGCAACGGGATTGACTCCAGGATCGATTTGGGATAGATGACCAATCCGTATGCCTGCAGGATGGTGTCGCGATGTCGCGCGCGTGCCACGTGGGTACGCTGGCAACGGAATCCGCATCAATGGCGAAGCAGTCTTAGGACGCTCTAAGTCTGCGGCTTGGCAAGTCGATCCAGGGGAGGGATTTGGGCGCATTCAGACGTGGCGTTCAACGGGCTGACAACAGGACCATACTCAGCAATTTGCGCTTCTCTTTTACCGAATACTTCCCCACATGATATTATACTGTCATGAGCACGGTCGATGAATACGATTACGTTCTGATACGGGAGGCCACCATCCTGATCAGGGTCCCGCGTGGCGCAGCAGAAACCGCCCAGGAGGTCCTGCCGGAATTCTTCGATGTGAGGACAGGGGTTCAGCTAAGGCAAATTTACCCGGCTTTTCAGGCTGATGAGCTGCAACGCGGTTACAGACTGCCTGATGGTCACGCAGGTGCAATTATTAAAGGAGGCGCCCCTATAACGGGCGGCCCTTCCATTGATCCTTCAAAAGTGGTGACAATCTTGGAAGCCCGGCAGAGGAAGCTGGACTCTGTCGTGGCAGATTCCATTTTCGACCAGCTTAGGATATTGACCAATGTGCTGCACGAGTTCCTGGATGCTGCTGATCACGCGCAAAAGGAAGAAAGATTTTGGTTGGCCCAACAGGTCCTCACTCTGGTGAGGAAGTTCTCCGGTCGAGAGCTAGCCGAGTTGGAAGGGATCGTAGAATGGTTCAAAAGGCGGCCTCCGAAATAATGAAGACCGGCTTCAAAATAACTAGATTGGCACGCGGCTGGGTACGCGCGGTTGTTTGTTCCGTGATGGTAATCGCGGTTTGTAGCTTCCAGGCCTGGGCCGCCGACAATGTTGAAACACTGTTTGAAAAGGGGAAACAACATCTCAAGACCGGGAACTATGAGCAGGCTGTTCGTGCATTTTCAGAAGCTCTGAACTCTGTGGAGCAAGATAGACGAAACGAGCACGTGGTGAGGTTGGCTCGAGCCCAAGCTTATTTCGGCAAGGGCGACATCAAAGGTGCCTACAAAGACCTGGATGAGATCCTGGGGTCCGATGGAGTGAAAGGGGAAATGCTCGCGTCGGGGCTGCAATTGCGTGGTGTGACTAAACCTCCGCCAGGGCCGTGAAAGCCGCGCGTTGGGCGACTTTACCGCGGCAATCAAAACGGCTCACGAGAACGATTCCCTACGCTCAGTCTGCTTTGCCAACCGTGGGATCACATTTATCAACGTGGGCAACTTCGATAAGGCTGTCAGCGACCTCAACAAAGCAATCGAGCTGGACCCGACGTCTGGCTTTGCCTATGCGGGAAGGGGACTGGCATATCTTCGCCAGGATAAGATTGATTCGGCTCGCCGAGATGGAGAAAAGGCCTTAAGCCTCCATCCGGATGAGGAAACCAGAACTATAGCCGAAAAGATCTTGAGCGAAATGTCAGTCTCGGCTTCGGGTCCCCTCAGTGTCGTAGTGCCAATAAACGAAGGGGGGCACGTTTTCGTTCAGGTCCGCTTCCGAAAAAATGGGACGCCTCACAGATTTCTCTTGGATACTGGAGCTACATTCACCCTCATAGACCGAGACCTCCTCGAAGAGATCAAGCGGGACGTTCAGGTGAAGGAAGTAGGAAAAGGTATGGTAGCCATAGCAGATGGTTCCAGACACAAAGTGACCAGATACAAAGTGAAGACCGCTTTTCTCTATAATCTACCGCTGGGTGAGATCGAAGTTCACGTATTTGACGGGAAAATCAAACGGGTCACAAATCTGTTGGGCATACGAAGTCTCGGAAACGTGGCGGTATCTATAGATACCGCCAGCCGGAAGGCTGAGATCAGCCGTAGAGAGTCCCGGAATAGCAAAGAACAGAGATTGGAATAAGACCGATTCGTGGTCAAACAATCAATGGTCCGCTGCATCGAGCACGGATCTGACAAAGCCCAGATTCCTGCTGATTTTACTTCTAACCGATTGTCACTGATTGAGAGCTGACTGGAATGAAACCGCGCGAAAGGGTGTGATTCAGCTTCCGAACAACTTGAAAAGGTCCGCATCCGGAGAGACGGGTCCCAAGGCCACAATGGTAAAACGATCCGGGTTAATCACCTGCGCCCCGGTGGCATACAAATCATCTGCAGTAACGTTCTCCATGGAAGTTATTATTTCATCCAGAGTAATTTGACGGCCAAAATAATACTCTCCCTTGGCCAGGCGATTCATACGCGTATCCGTAGATTCCATCGCAAGAATGATGTTCCCCTTGATCTGGCTCTTGGCGGTCACAATGTCTTCTTCGGTGATGCTCTTGGAGAGTTCCAGCGTCTCTTTACCCATGGTCTGCATCAGCTCTTCGAGGCGCTCGGGGTCGCATCCGGCGTAAATCCCGAAAATTCCGGTATCTGAGAAAGAGGAGATGAAAGAGTATACGGAATAGGCCAGTCCTCTCTTTTCTCGAACCTCTTGAAAGAGCTTGGAACTCATTCCGCCGCCAAGAATAGTATTTAGCATGTACGCTGCGTGCCGGCTTTCATCAACCGCACTGGGGCCTACCGCGGCGAGGCAAACATGTACCTGTTCAAGATCACGTTCGACAATATTAGCGGATGAATCAGTCTTAGGTGAGGTGGGCTGGGCCTGAGCCGAACCTCGCGGAAAGCCGTTCATATGTTTTTCGACAAGATCCACAAAGCGGTCGTGCTCGATGTTTCCTGCCGCGCACACCACTGTCTCTTCGGGAGTGTAATTGTTACGCTTGAATCCTACTAAGGTCTCCCTGTCCAGCTTGGAGATATTGGTTAGGGTCCCAAGTATCGGCTGGCCTAACGGGTCATCGCGCCAGAATCTGATTCCCAGGATCTCATGCACCAGGTCTTCCGGGTTATCTTCCATCTGATGGATTTCCTGGCAGATCACCTGCTTTTCCCGCTCGATCTCGTCTTCCGGAAAGGAAGCGTTGAGGAAAATATCGCTCAGCAGGTCCATGGCAATTTCGAGGTTTTCGCTGAGGATGCGGCAGTAGAACGCGGTTAATTCTTTGCTGGTAAAGGCATTGAGTACTCCGCCCACTGAATCGATTTCTTTGGCGATGGTAAAGGCTGAGCGGCGCTCAGTCCCTTTGAAGAGCATGTGCTCAATAAAATGACAGATTCCGTTTACCGCAGGTTGCTCAAACCTTGACCCGGAACGCACCCATATTCCCAGTGAAACGGATTGCAGGTAAGGCATTGCTTCCGTAACAATCCGTACACCGTTATCAAGAGTGGTTTTGCGGTAGGTATTAAAGTCTCCGTACTTGGTAGCCAAAGGTGGGATCACAATTCCTTGATTCATTTGTCGGGAGTTTGCCCGATCGCGTCTTTCCGTGACAACTTGATCTTACCCTGAGGATCGATTCCGATCACTTTGACGGGGAAGGTGTCCCCTTCCCGGACAACGTCCGTTACCTGCCGGACCCGTTCCGGAGCAAGCTGCGAGATGTGCACTAGGCCGTCGGTGCCTGGGAAGATCTCCACGAACGCTCCAAAGTCCGTGACCTTGCGAACCGTCCCCATGTAGATTCTCCCCATTTCGGCCTCCTGGGTGAGCGACTTGATCGCTGCCTTCGCCTGATCTGCGCCCTCGACGTCCACCGAGGCAATGACGACCTTTCCGGTGTCGTCAACCTCAATCTTGGTGTTAGTCTCTTCCTGAATGGCACGAATTATTTTTCCGCCCGGGCCGATGATGTCCCTGATTCTATCCGGGTTCACATACATTACGAAGATCCGAGGCGCGTACGGCGATATTTCGGCCTTGGACGCGGTGATCGTTTCGGCCATTTTGTCGAGTATGTGCCTGCGTCCATCTCGTGCCTGAAAGAGCGCCTGAGTCAGTACCTCACGAGTGATCCCTTGGATCTTTATGTCCATTTGTAAGGCCGTTATACCTTCTCTGGTCCCGGCCACCTTGAAATCCATGTCGCCGTGGTGATCTTCATCTCCTATGATGTCCGAGAGCACTATCACGCGGTCGTCATCTTTTAGCAGCCCCATAGCAATACCGGCCACAGGCTCTGCCAACGGAACGCCTGCATCCATGAGGGAAAGCGATGTCCCACAAACCGTGGCCATGGAAGAAGAGCCGTTGGACTCTAATACTTCCGAGACTACGCGGATGGTGTAGGGAAAATCCTCATCGTTAGGAAGCAGATACGCGAGAGATCTTGCGGCAAGGGCACCGTGACCGACCTCCCGGCGAGAGGGGCCCCTGAGAAACTTGACTTCACCCACTGAAAACGGGGGGAATTTGTAGTGGAGCATGAACGACTTGTAGCTTGAACCTTCTAGCGCTTCGATCTTCTGCTCGTCGGAGGACGTGCCAAGGGTCACTATAACCAGTGCTTGAGTTTCACCGCGGGTGAAGAGCGCGCTGCCATGAGTTCGAGGCAAGATTCCTATCTCAATTGAGATATCACGAACATCGGTGTAACCGCGCCCACCGATGCGGACCCCCTTTTCCAAGATCATTTTTCGGATGTATTCGCCTTCGATCTTCTCCAAGTAGCCCAGGATCTCCGAGCGTCGCTGCGCAGCTTCTTCGCCCAAGGATTCAAGGATCTTGTCATAGATTTCTTTCAGCGCGCTGTATCGTTCGAGCTTAGCAGGAATAGTGATAGCCCGGTCTATCTGTTCGCCCCACTCGCTTCTGATATTTTGTATTAGTTCGACATCCTGAACCGGGGGCACAACCTCCCTCTTGGGCTTGCCCGCCAGCTCACGGAGTTTCTCTTGGGCCTCCACGATCTGCATGATTTCATCGTGAGCTTTGAATATGGCCTCAAGTACGATGTCCTCGGAAACTCGATCCATGCCGCCTTCGACCATAACTATGCCCTGGCGGGAACCGACTACTATTAAGCTTAGGTCGGAATAGGAGTCCTCCATCGGAGAGGGGTTGATGATCAGGTTTCCGTCAACCCGGCCTATTCGTACGGCTCCGATCGGCCCACCAAAGGGGATATCTGAGATGTGGAGAGCCGCGGAAGCTCCATTAATGGCCATCATGTCAGGATCGCTTTCGCCGTCGGACGAAAGGACAGTCGCTATGATCTGAGTTTCTGCCTTAAAGCCCTTGGGAAACAACGGGCGTACAGGGCGATCGATGAATCTCGCGGTCAAGATCTCTTTTTCTGTGGGGCGACCCTCTCTCTTGAAAAAACCGCCGGGAATTTTTCCGGCAGCGTAGGTCATCTCCAAATAGTCAACAGTGAGCGGGAAGAAATCGATTCCTTCTCTGCCGTGTTTTTCTGAAACAGCCGTGACGAGAACCACCGTTTCTCCGCTACTGACGAGAACAGATCCTGAGGCCTGTTTGGCCAAACGTCCTGTCTCGAACGAAATTTCCTTCCCTGAAACAGTGGCATTTGCAATATGAGCCATAATTATAATGATCCTCACCACGCGATCGGGGGACTATTCCCGCCGCGATGTCGCGCCCCAAAGGGTCAGAGCTACTTTCTGATACCCAGTCCGGCGATGATAGTTTTGTACCGTTCTACGTTCTTGGCTCTCAAATAATCCAGGAGCCGTCGGCGCTGACCCACAAGCTTCAGAAGACCTCGACGAGAATGATGGTCCTTCTTGTGAATTTTGAAATGGTCGGTCAGGTATCCGATCCGCTCGCTGAGGAGCGCTATTTGGACCTCCGGTGATCCCGTGTCACTCTCGTGGAGCCGGTACTTCTCGATGATTGATTTTTTCTTCTCCGTAGGAAATGCCAACGCTTGTCTTCCTCCTGGATAGGCATCTAAGGGCTTAGTCAGCTCAATCTGATACTAATATCATACGCGTTCCACGAAGTAAACAGCCCATCTCATTTTTTTGCGTTGGTTGCACCGCGGGAATTTTGCGGAGTATTAACATTCATTATACCAGGTGCTTAAGAATAATCTTCGAGGATTATTCACTTGGAAAAGAATGCCAGTGTCGTTGCGAGGAACGAAAGGACTAAGCAATATGCTCACTGGACTCTCCCGCACGGAGCACGGGATTTCCGTTCGTTCGTCACCCCGGACTCCGATCCCATAGGCGCTAACTTAAACCAGTGATTTCATTCCGCAAGGCCCCCCTCACCCTGCCCTCTCCCGGCGGGGAGGGTTTTCGGAACCCCCTCCCTTGACGGGAGGGGGAAGGGGGAGGGTGATAAGGAACTGACATCACGGACATAATTTTGCTAAGCTAGAGCCCATGGGACTCCGATCCGGGTCCAGTCTGGATTCGTGGTGGGACATCCCGCGCAATGCGGGACTGCCTGTCGCTTAATGACGGGCAAGATGCCCGTCCCACCGAAGAAAGGATTGCTTCGGGCTTGTGCCCTCGCAATGACACAGGTCTCAGACGGTGATTCTTTGTCAAAGGCATAACTCCTAATTAAATTTGGAGTGGCAAAATCAGAATAGTTTCATCATGCTGAACGGCTGCCTGTTGCTACAAAATGTTGCCATTGCGTTCGGCCGCGTAGGAGGCCGTTTTGTCACTCATCTCAGTTGCTACTGGAAATTTGATTTATTTTCACCCTTACGGTATCATGAACTTGGTGAGCTAGGCCATGTAGTGCTTCCAGTCTCAATCCCATCGAAACCGTTAGAAATGCCTTTTCAAGCTTTTTTACAAAGATACGGATTCTGCCCCAGGAGAACACAGACATGGATTTCATTAAAGACCTGACCAGCATAGTGGGCGCGGACAATGTCACTGCTTCCCCCGTGGATTGTCTGGCCTATTCCAGAGACATGTCCATCCATGCAGGGGTACCTCAGGCTATCGTGTTCGCTAGTGACACCGAACAGGTAAGCAAAATTCTTGCACTGGCGAACTCGCAGCGAATCCCCGTCGTGGCCCGGGGCACCGGCTCCTCGGTTACCGGAGCAGTGCTGGCGGTGAAAGGTGGTGTGGTACTGGACTTCACCCGCATGAACGCGGTCAAGGAGGTAAACAAGGCCGACGGTTATGCTGTGGTTGAACCGGGGGTCATCTGTAATGCTCTGAATGCCAAGCTAGCCCCCACCCATTTCTTCCCCCCGGACCCCGGCAGCGCGCCCATCGCTACTATCGGTGGAATGATCGCTACCAATGCCAGCGGAGTTCGCGCGGCCAAGTATGGGTACTACCAAGGACTATGTGAAAGCTCTTACTGTCGTGCTGGCTGACGGGAAAGTGGTAAAAACCGGGAACTTAGCTCCGAAAAGTTCCGCGGGCTACGACCTTACCCACCTCTTTGCCAGTTCAGAGGGGACCCTCGGAATTATCACCGAAGCTGGTACTGAAGATTCTTCCCATGCCGGAGTACGAGGCCTTCGCGAAAGCTTCCTTCCCTGATGTGGATACAGCCGGCAAAGCGGTGGAAATAATCTTTACATCGGGGTTGGAGTTGGCCACCTGCGAGATCCTGGACAACGTCTGTCTCGATGTGGCTCGCGATGCTCTGAAAATGGCTATACCCAAAGAGGTGAACTGCCAGCTGTTCATAGGGATCGACGGTCCCAAGAGCGCTGTGGTGGATCAGATCAAGAAGATCGATGATATATGCAAATCCGTAGGCGGCTTGGAAAATGTCTGGTCCGATGATCCGGTTGAGAAAGCGAAGCTCTTTGCTGCAAGGGGAGGGCTGGTCCCAGCGATGAGCCGGCTTCAGACGGGTTACCGCCTTGTCCCCCTTGTGGAAGATTTCGGGGTGCCCATAAGCAGAATCCCTGAAACAATCGCGGAAATTCAACGGATCGGCCTTAAACATGGCTTCCCAGTTGCTACTTTCGGTCACATTGGCGACGGGAACCTTCACGCTACGTTTATCATGAATCCCACGGTTCCCGAACAATGGGAAAGGGTGAAAGGGATCGCCCTGGAATTTATCGAGATGACGCTTCATTACGGGGGCACAGTTTCAGCGGAGCATGGCGTGGGCATGGCCAAGTCCCCGTACATCGGGCATCAACTGGGGGAAGCTCTGAATGTGATGAAGGACATCAAGAAAACCCTAGACCCCAACAATATTCTGAACCCCGGCAAAATGGGCTTCGACGACTCAATAAAGGACATTCTGGATGAAAACGCTTTCGCCAGATATTTGAAGGAACCTGACAAAATAGAACACTTTCCCGAAGACGTGGACAACGAAATTATGGCGTGCATTCAGTGCGGCTTTTGCAGGGCCGGCTGTCCAACCTTCGGGGAGACCACCCTCGAATCATTGAACGCGAAAGGGCGCGTTACTCTTAGCGTACAACATGTTGATCGGCAACCTCCAACCGTCCGCGGATCTTGCTAAACGTCTGTACCAATGCATGCTCTGTCTAAATTGCAAGGCGGTCTGTCCGGCGCAGGTGAAGGTTTCGAGCGTAATTCGGGCTGCCCGCGAAAGACTGGTGGAAAAAGGATATCTCCCTGACGTGTTCAAGCCGGCGCTCGCGGCCATGATCGACGCGGCCAACCCTCTGCTTGCCCCCAAAGAAAAGCGGGCTGACAGTTATCCGGCCGAGTACAAAAAAGCGGTTGCAGGAGAAACCGAGGCTGTTCTCCACTTGGGATGCGTCACAAGCTTCCAGGATGTGAAGATCATCCCTGCGTTCATGCAAATACTGGACAAGGCCGGCGTGAACTACGGAGCATTGGGGGAAGAGGAAACGTGCTGCGGGTATCTTGCCTATCTCGTCGGCGACATGCCGACCTTCAAAACCAGCCATGGCGAAGCACGACGAGCAAACTGCTAAGTACAAGCCAAAGCAGTTGATCACTTCTTGCGCTGGGTGTCTCAAGACCTTCCGTGATCTCTATCCTCACTATGGGGGAGGGAACGGGTACACGGTCCTGCATGCAGTCGAATTGATAGAGAAACTCATCAACGAAGGCAGGCTGAAGTTCAAGGACGAGGGAAAACCTTTCAAGGTGGTTTATCACGACCCGTGCGACATGGGGCGCCACATGGGCGTGTACGAGCCTCCGCGCAACGTGTTGAAAGCCCTGCCCGGCATCGAGCTGCTCGAGTTCCCTCTGAACAGAGACAAGGCCAAATGCTGCGGCGGCGGGGGCGGCATGAAAGGATTCGATAACCAGATGGCCGGGGAGATCGGGTACAAGCGGCTCCTGTCTGCCATTGACCTCGGCGCGGACGTAATTGTCTCCGCTTGCCCCTCCTGCAAAGGATCGTTTAACCAGGCCGCGGCCAGGGCAAGAAAAGAGAAAAAAGCCAAAATCAAAGTGATGGACATAACAGAACTGGTGGCAAGCCGACTGGAATGATTTTTGGAGCAACCCGTGAGGAAACTTTTCCTCCAAGAGTTCCTTACACCCCCCTTTAGCAAAGGGGGGCAGGGGGGATTTTAGCCTAACCTATGGAAAATCCCCCTAAATCCCCCTTTAGTAAAGGGGGACTTTGATGGCCGCTCAACCACATTTTGTTCATAACCAAGGCAATTACACTCATTGCCAAAAGATTGGTCCGATTTGCGGGTGTCACGCCGTCACCCAGGACTCCGACCCGGAGTCCAGGTTCTGGATTCCGGATCAGGTCCGGAATGACGGAGACAGGCTCGTCACGATATACCTTCCGATTCCCAATCTTCGACGGCCAAAGGGACATCATCTTTGGCAGCAACTATATGTCCTCTCACTCCAGCCGCAACAATCCTAATCGCTGCATCATTACTCGCCATATAAATACAGGGTTTCCCACAATATATCGCCTCCACATGCGTTTTGGGTCTACCCAGAATCTGTGCAGCCATTCAAGGTTGTGATCCAGCATCCAGCGCGGGGCGCGCTTCTGAATGCCTGCAATGAAGTCGAAGAGAGCCCCTACGGCCCAAACAACGGGTACTTCGAGTTCGTGTATGTGCTCGGATATCCATCTCTCCTGGATGGGCGTTCCCATACCGACGAACAAAATATGCGGACGGGCCTCATTTATGGCAGTTATCGCAGCCGCGCTGACTGCCGGGTCCTGAAGGTAGCCGTGGTGGGTCCCCACGATGTTCAATCCCCGGCATTGAGCCTGCAATGCTTCAGCCGCACGGTCGGCCACTCCCGGCTGGCTTCCCAATAGGTAGAGGCTGGTTCCCCGGCCCGCGCACGTGGTGCATAACTGTTCCATCCAGTCTGCCCCAGTCATGCGAGGGGGAATCCTATGGCCCAAAAGCCAGGCTCCGAGCCTGACGCCTGACCCATCGCAGTAGACTATGTCCGCGCTATTAAGGATTTGCCGGAGATCACGATCCCTTCGGCTGGTGTTGAGAACGTGGATGTTTGTGTACATGATCGGTGATGGGCTTGTTCCCTGGGTGCAGTGCAAGCGCCCGCTCAATAAGAGCGTTTGGGGTGAGGCGGTCAACACAAACGCCGAGAACGTTCACCGGAGGCATTGTCGTTTCTGGAGTGCACCTGTTGATCGAGGATTTCATTCATTATGCTGTCAGGCCGATCTGTTTCTCTTTGAAGTGAGCACGGATTCGTTCCACATCCTTTTGGCCGATGCCTGCAACCGCGGCGATATCCTCGTCAGTGGCTGCGATCAACTTTCTTACGCTGCCGAATGCTCTCAGAAGTGCCTGGCGTTTCTTCGGGCCTATTCCGGGAATTTGGTCCAAAGCCGAGCTTATCACAGCTTTCGGTTCTACTCTTGGTGTGAAACGTGTGTGCGAATCTGTGCGCCTCATCCCGAACCCTCATGAGAAGCATCAGGCCGGAGTCGCCCCTGGGGAAGACGACCGGGTTCTTTCTGTTGGGGAGATAAAAACGCTCTTCCTCGCCCTCTCCGCGAGCTTTTGCGATTGCCGCGAGAGCCGGTGTCTCCTCTCCCGGGTTTTCTTTCAGAGCTTGGGAAGCTGCATTGAGCTGAGACTTCCCCCCATCTATGAGGAACAGGTCCGGGAGCGGTTTCTTGATCCCTGTGTGACACGCGGCGAGTAATAGTCTGGTGGATCATTCCCGGATCGTCCTGATCAGGAAAGCCCTGGAATTCTTGTACTTTCTGTAGCCTGACTTTTCCGGCTCTCCATCCCTGAAGGATACTTTTACCCCTACAGGTTGGCTCCCTGATATGTTGGAGATGTCTGTACCCTTCGATAAGCCGGGGGAGGGGAGGGAAGGTGGAGCTTTGAAGCAATTCTCTCCAGCGCCTTCTCCGCGGAGTCCTTCTGAGCCTCTCGCAAAAGGGCGTCCTTCGGCATTTTTGAGGGCCAGGCGCATCAGGCGGTCCCCCTGACCGCGCGAGCGGGACCCTCACAGTCACCTTGTTGCCACGCATTTCGGAGAGCCAAGCCTCTATAAGCTGCGGCTGTTCGATAGGCCGCGACACCAGCACTTCCTTGGGAACAAACGCGGCCGAGCCATAGTATTGTTTGATGGATGAAGCCAACACTTCCTCGGCATCGAGGGCTGGGTTTCGGAAAGAAAAGGACTCTCCCGAGAGGAGATTACCCTTGCGAAACGATAGTATTGCCACCGTGAAGATCTGAACGTCACCCTCGGCCAACGCTATGACGTCCTGATCTTTTAGGTGAAAAAACGAGACATTCTGGGCTTCCAGGGTCCGGTCCAATGCGGCAAGCAGATCTCTGATCCTCGCGGCCTCCTCGAAGCGAAGCTCGTTGGCTGCAGCGTCCATTTCACGTTTGAGGGTCTTGAACAGGTCTTCGGCCCTTCCTTGAAGTAGCAGCGTGACTCCTTCCACCATGCGGCGGTACTCTTCCGGGTCCACTTTTCCTGCGCAGGGGCAGAGACAACGCCTCATTTGGCAGTTCAGACACGGCCTCGTACAGGTTGCCAGTTGCCTTTCGGTACATTGGCGCAAAGGAAAGAGCCTTCGGATAAAATTCAGTGTGATACGAGCGTCCCGAGCGGAAGAATAGGGGCCGAAGTACCGTTCACCATCCTGTTTGATCTTTTGAGTACGCACCAGCGTGAGCCTGGGAAAAGCATGAGACACGTTAAGCCTCAGGGAAAAAAATGATTTGTCGTCTCGCAGATTGACGTTGTACTTTGGCCTGTGCTCTTTAATAAGGTTATTTTCGAGGATTAAAGCCTCTTTTTCGGTCTCTGTCAGGATGGTTCGAATGGTGTCCACGCGTTCCATAAGGTAGTGGACAGAGGGTCTCTCGTCACCCCCTTTGACAAAGTAGTTTCGGATGCGGTTCTGAGATTTCCGGCTTTCCCGACGTACAATATCTTCCCCCTGCGGTCGGCCATAAGGTAAACGCCGGGGCTGGTGGGAAGATTTTTCAGGAATTCTTCGTCAACTGGCATGGCATCATTCGCTGAGGAGATATCACAAGTCGGAATTATTCACTTGGTAAAGTCTTCAACTGTCATTGCTATGGCGTAAGCCCGAAGCAATCTAATAACCGGCAAGAACAGATTGCTTTCCCGCGTTCCGCGGGATTTCGCTCCTCGCAATGACATTGGTCTTGAAACCTGATGCTTTGACAAAGGCATGATTCCGACTCTAGTTATAGTTTGTGGTCGCTGCTCGGTTTCTCAAAAGGGCCGGAGAATCGGGATTGCAACGGTTGATACCACTTGATTGCGATGACCAAGATCTGCTAATAATAAATATTTCCGGCGGTGGCCTGTTGTCAACCTCACACCGCGACGGGCTGCAGGAGATTACCACATGAAGAAAAATGAAGACCGCAAAATCGCCGAACAGGCATTTTTGGGTGATCGCGGGCGCATCACCAATAAAGAAATCGCCAAAAGGCTCGGGGTTCACCCGGCGACTGTGGCGCGCTGGAAGAAGCTTGATGAATGGGACCTGAAGCTAGTCCAGTCTGTGACGTCGCCCGAGGGGTCAGCAGGGTTGGAGGAAGATTTTTTTAAAGTGGACCTGCGTCACATTGCCCTGCTTAATGAGCGAATCGATTCATACTTGCAGAAAAAGGAACTCCTACCCTCCGAGATCCTAGAGCTGGCTGAATCAAAATACCATCTCATGAATTGCATGGAGATAATCAGCGATCAGATGAGATACCCGGTTATGGATGAATTCCAAGAGGAAGACCAAGACTTTGATTGACTCTCGCCGAAAGGGGCAACCATGATTGAAATGAGATTTCACGGCAGAGGCGGCCAAGGCGCAGTGACCTCAGCCGAACTTGTTGCTCAGGCGGCAATTGCTACGGGAAAGTACGCAACCGCCTTTCCAAGCTTCGGTCCGGAAAGAAGAGGCGCACCTGTCGTCGCGTTCGCAAGAGTTGACGATGAGCCTATCCGGATGAGGTCCAAGGTTTACAACCCGGACGCTGTGATTGTCCTTGACCCCTCGCTACTGGACATTGCCAACCCTACCGAGGGCCTGCGCAAGGATGGGATTCTGATCATTAACTCGTCCCACGATCCGGATTCGATCAGAAAACATCTTTCGTACAACGGCCGGATAGCGATCGTTGATGCGGGAACTATCGCTCGGGAAATATTGGGATTACCAATCACGAACACCACCATGGTTGGAGCGCTTCTAAAGGGAACAAACGTGCTTTCCGTGGAAGAACTTGAAGAACCGTTTACAAATCGCTTCGGGAAAATAGCGGCAAGGAATATCCAGGCAATGAAAAGGGCCTATGAGGAGACCAGGGTAACTGGATGAATTTATGGATCATCCTAGTATCCTGAAATCGTGCTGCGCCTGGCACCCGTTAAAAAGGGAGGACTACTGTGACTAAACCCATGGATCAAATCAAGTGGCAAGAGGTGGAGCCCGGAGGCGTGATCACCGAGCCCGGCAATGCCTCATGCTATCACACTGGAACCTGGCGTTCCGAGAGGCCGGTATATCTTGAAGAAAAGTGCATCCGTTGCTGGAGATGCTACATAATGTGCCCGGATGCGGCCATTTCCCCTGACTACGAGAATAATTGCATGGTTTGGAACTTTGACTATTGCAAAGGTTGCGGAATCTGCGCGTATGAGTGCCCCGTAGATGCGATTGAAATTGTAGAGGAGGGGAAGTGATGGGCAAGAGAGTCGGAATTGAAGTTTCCATCGCCGCGGCCGAAGCTGTCGGACTTTGCGACACGGACGTTGTGGCTGCCTATCCGATCACTCCGCAAACCCATGTGGTCGAGCATTTATCGGAGATGGTGGCAAATGGGCACCTGGACGCGGAGTTTGTTCCCGTCGAGTCGGAGCATTCTGCTATGAGCGTCTGCTGCGGGTCTGCTGCCGCGGGAGCCAGGACCTTCACCGCGACCGCGTGCTCAAGGGTTGGCCCTTATGGCGGAGATCGTGTACATCGCGGCTTCCATGAGGCTCCCCATGGTTATGTTTCTTGTCGAACCGGGCTTTGAGCGCCCCCTTATCAATCTGGAACGATCACTCGGATACCATGATGGTCCGTGATGCAGGGTGGATTCACGTATTTTGCGAAAACGGTCAGGAAGTTTACGATGCAATCTTCCACGCGTTCCGGGTCGCTGAAGATCCGAAGGTTTCGCTTCCTGTAATGCTCAATGTTGATGGTTTCACCCTCACACACGTGATTGAACCGATTGAGTTCTGGACCAAGGAGATGGCCGCAAAGTATCTTCCGCGGTTCAAACCTCTCAACCGGCTTCATCCGGACAAAGTGGTGTCCATGGGCGCGTTTGGCATGCCGGAAATCTATATGGAACAGAAGATGGCCCATGACCATGCCTTGATCCAGTCCAAAGATGTCATTGTAAAAGCATGGGAAGAGTTGGGACAGCTAACCGGACGGCATTACAAGCCGGTCGAAACCTACAAGGTTGAAGGAGCCGAAACCCTCATCGTCGGGATGGGCTCTATCTGCGAAACGGCTTCGATGGCTGTGGACCGAATGAGGGAACAAGGTAAGAAAGTGGGTCTGGTAAAGCTGCGGCTGTGGCGTCCTCTGCCGATGGATGATATCCGAAAAGTCCTTGCCCCGGCAAAAGATGTTGTGGTTCTGGATCGGTCCATGTCCCTCGGCGCAGCAAATGCACCAGTGACCTCGGAATTACGGGCAGTCATGTATCACGAACCACAAAGACCAAAAATCCACTGCATGATAGCAGGGCTTGGAGGGAGAGACGTCACCCCTGAGGATGTTTCAAACATGGTTGACAAGGCGCTTTCCGAGTCCACCTACGGATACCACCTATATGGCGTTCGTGGTTAGCCGACCGATATCTACAGGGAGAATCCCATGGCTGAAGCAAGCAAGAAGAAAGTATTAAAACCTCTAAAGAATTTTCCTACCGAGGAATACATAAACCAAGGGCATCGTGCATGCCAGGGCTGCGCAGAAGTTTTGGCTGTCCGACATGTGCTCAAAGCGATCGGGCCCGACGTGGTCATGGCCATGGCCACAGGATGCATGGAGATCATTTCTTCTCCTTACCCATTAACCTCGTGGAATATCCCCTGGATTCACGTGGCCTTCGAGAACGCGGCGGCGGTGGCCTCAGGAGTAGAATCAGGACTGAAAGTGTTGAGGCGCAAGGGGCGAATCCCCGACCGAGACGTCACTATTCTGGCTATGGGGGGCGATGGAGGGACAGCGGACATAGGATTTCAGGCCCTTTCGGGAATGATGGAGCGTGGGCACAAAGTGATATACGTGTGCGTCGATAACGAGGCGTACATGAACACGGGGGTGCAGCGTTCTTCTTCGACCCCGTTCGGGGCCTCCACTACCACGTCTCCAGCAGGAAGGGTCACGCCATCCGGCCAGACCACTTGGAAGAAAGACATGACAGCCATTGCAGCAGCCCACGGCATACCATACACGGCGACGGCCTGCCCCAGCTACTATACGGATTTGATAAAGAAGGTTCAAAAAGCTAAAGAGGCCGATGGTCCGGCTTACCTCCATATTTTGTCGGTCTGCGCCACCGGCTGGAGGATCCCCCCCAAGAAATCGATTGAGTACGGTAAATTGGCCGTGGATTCAGGGGTCTTCCCCCTGTACGAAGTCGAAAACGGCGTTTGGAAGATGAGCCGAAAACCCAAGGAGCTTTTGCCTGTCGGGGACTACTTCAAGGGTCAGGGCAGGTACCGCCACCTGGACGATAAGCTCATTGCCTACATTCAGGAAAAAGTGAATGAAAAGTGGGACCGCCTCTTGAAGCTTAGTGAAGCGACAGGTGATGGCGGCAAATCGACTGCTGAGGAAACCACAGAATAGGGTATGCAAACAAGCTCCTGAACCATATTGCCAGGTACAGAAGAAGGAATTCTACAAGTTTCCGTTCAAAGCATTAAAATAGGGGGAATATTCCTCACCACAAGGGAAATTCCCCCGAATCTTGTTTGCAGACATATTGGTGTTACCTCACCCTTGCCAATCCCACCCTGTCCCTGACATCTTACTTGTGAATCAACGTGTATTTTTCCACCATGTGGTCCGGATAGTACGATTCTTTGGCTTTCCGCAGGTTCTCTAAACCAAGGTCCTGCTCTCGATTTATATATTTTACTCCCGACCATTCCTTAGCGCAGAAGAGCTGGTTGATAGCAGCATACAAGCCGGGGATGTCGGGGTTGGCCTTCTCAATATGGATGACAGCCGTGTCCGGATTAAGGGGCTCACCGAGTGCGAAGGCCTCTACCTTGGAGTCGATGGATATTGCACCCCCTTTGAACCCCAACTCCTTATAATGAGATATCGCTTCGAAGACCGCGCGGTCTTCCTGAAGAAGGTCCGGGTCCTCGACACAGTTCCTCAACTCGCACCAATCTTCCTGCAGCCGTAGAAATGATTCAGCCAAATCGTCATCGAGACTCCGATACTCAAAATCATAATTCTTCCTGAATCTGTTGACGTGATTCTTTTTCTTATGGAATTTGTTCCCCGGTAATTTTATTAAATTCTCTGCAAGATACACATAATCGCTGTTATCGCGGTCATATATTATTTCGTAATGATCTGAATCCACATAATTGTCTACAAAATCCTTGCCTACGCGTGAAATCTTCGGCTCCGGCGAGATTTCTTGGAGTTCCCGTGACAAGCGTAGCAGCGCGTCTCCCTTATTTCCAGGTCCCACCGGTGGTAATCCGAAGGGGGCTCCTTCGACCGGTCGCAGAATTATCAACAGACAGTTATCCCGTGTGCTCCACACTGGTTGATACCGGTGGCGCCACATGAACAGATTGGTAAACGTCAATTCGGACGTGCAGGGAGGATCTTCAGCGAAGAAATCGTCAATCACCTTCTTGTCGGTCAGTTCGATTTGTTTGAAATCACTCATCGAAAAAACACTCCTATGCCTTACGCTGCGCCCTGGCAGGCGACCGCTCAACGTCGGTGGTAACGGGCGACGATGTCGCGAACTAAAGTAGCATACTCATCCCCGATCTCTTGCCAAGAGAAGTTTTCCTCAGCCATACTCCTGGCGCGATTGCCCATCTCTGCAAGGGTTTCGGAGGAAATTTTCGCCACTTCCTCCATGGTCCGAGCCATGGCTTCAGGCGAGGGGTCCGACACGAATCCACAGTCGTATTTTCTTACAAAATCCGCTGTTTCATCCACGTCGTTGACCATGATTGGCCTTCCCATGGCAGCATATTCAGCGAATTTTGTCGGAAAAGCATGGCGAAGAGCCGGATGGCTGATCCTGGGTATAATGAATACGGCAACGGATCTCAACATGTTTATGAGCGAAACCCTGTCGGTCTTGTCAACGAGCTCCACCCGATCTCCGAATTTTTCGGCACACTGCTGTTTGATAGACAGATCGTCTTGCGTGAAGCCTACCAGCAGGAGCCGTATATTGCGGTTTTTGATTCTGTCAAAGGCTGCGATGAGGTTATCTATGTTTTGCCAGATCTGGAACGCGCCGGTGTACGCAAAGGTAAACTGGGGATGCTCAGGGAAGGGGAGTTGGCGAAACAGATCCAGATCAACCCCGTTGCGTATGATTCCCACTCGCTCTTTGGACAGACCTTGCCGTATGAGCGCTTTTGTGTGAGGCTCAGAGACGGTCACAACATAATCAGCGCATGCCATAGCCATGCGCGAAACAATTTTGACTCTTAGAGAAGCGCTTGTTACGCGGCCCGAAGAAGCCATCTGCCGTTGGAGCGCCGACTGTGCAACAGAATCACCGTGGACATCGTATATGATCGGGGCCTTAACAAAAGGCCTACAGAAGAACATTGCCTGGCCGGCGCCTTCGCAGCCTGTATAAATAAAGTCATATTTCCTGAGAGTTCTGATCCGAAGGGGCATGAAGACAGAGGCAGTGGTCTGTTTGCGCAGAGTAAAGGTGTCCTTCATGTATAAGAAGTCGCAGGCGATGGACCGCTTCACCAGACCCTCAGCCAGGTTTGTTACCCGATGAGTGTACGCGGAAGTGTCCTTCGAGTCCGCCTGAGATACCACGAGGCCCTTTAAATCCATCAGGCGTCCTCCCAATTACTTACCTGATCCAAGGTAACCTGATATAAATGTAGAAAGCATAGTGAAAGGAGTTAGCACTAAATGGGTGACGCAGAGCTAAAAGAGCTGATCATGAAAAGCCAGGAAAACAGCCGTATCTCATGCAAAGCCGCGTGTGACATAGCCGATCAGACCGGGGCGTCGCGGAGGAAAATCGGCGAATTGCTCAACGAACTGGGAGTAAAGATACATTCGTGTCAATTGGGGTGCTTCAAGTAACTTTGCCGACCTCAAAGCTCTCCAGCTTCTCGTGCCTCTCTGAAGAGGGGCATCACGACATCCTGGCGAGTCCTGTGGAGGTGAAGCGTTATACCCTTGTTGTTGACTTGCATTACCGTAGCGCCCCCGATCTGCATTCCAGGAGTTATAAAATAGCCCCGGCCATCAGGATCTTCGACCAAGCCCTTAAACTCACCTTCGCTCACCTGAATCACCCCTACCAGCTTAAGCTGTGAGCGATCGAATCTGCACAAGGGCATGGAAGGAGGACACTCGCTCGGAAGAACCTCAGTTGGAGCTTTAAAGGGATTACGCTCAGCCTGGAAGACTTCGGCGGCCTTCTTATCTGCGGTCGGCACCAATGGTTGCATTGCGGGGGAGAGCTGGCCCGGGGCCCGTCTCTTTCCTTGCTGGGTCGCATACTGTGCGGGCTCAGTTTTCGTCGGTTCTCCCACGGGCGAGGCTTTTTCACCTGGTGTTCGTCTTATCGCGGGAACGAGTGACTGGGAGGACGCCTGCGGGGCTGCTGACAGAACCGGCGATCTTCTTCCAAGAATGCTGTCAATAGCCAAATTGGCCTCCTCGCAGCCGGCTAACGGCGCGAGCACAAAGACAACCATGCCCAGATAGAATATCCTTCTCATCGTGTGGGAATGTCGAAGGTGTTTCATTCGGAAACCTCTGGAATCCTGTCCCGTGTCTGTCAGCGCTTCGGCTTTGCGGGGGCGGCTTTCTTCTTGCCTGCCTCTGCTTTGCGCTGTGTAATTACTTTGATTTCTTCAGGAGATAGACGCCGGTAAGTAACGCCACTGATATTGGAGTCCAGTGCAATCACGTCGAGTTTCTTCACAAGATCGCTTTCTCTGCTGCTCAGCGCACCGGCTTTGGCGAGTTTAATAGTCGGAACGTTAACGATTCTGGGAAGATCATTAAGGCTTGACAGAAACGTTCCGATCTTTTGATATTCCCCACGGACATTAAGTTCGAGAGGAATTTCCGCATAGTATAGTTCCTCGTCTACCTTCTCCTTGCCAGGGACAAACCGCTTCGCCACGAGATTTGTTTGAGAGAGCAGGTCGGTGATTTTCTTTAACAATATCTCGATTTCTTGTTTTTCCGGGAGAGAGGCAACCATGGTCTGAAGCTTTTTCTCCAGTTCCTGTATCCGCGCCTTTAGTTTAGGGCCTTCGGCCAGGGTCTTTTCCTGGTTAATGATCTCAAGCTTGAGGCTACCGATCTGCTTCTCAAGGCTGCTCACCTTTTCCAGGTCCTCGGCGACCCAGAGGAAATAGAAGGCCACCAGCAGGAGAATGCAAATGCCTACCACGATCAAGACTCGATGAATCGTCTTGAGTTTAAAGAAAATCTCTTGAGGTTCTAAGGCCACGGCAGTATCCTCAACGAAGGTTTCCGATTATTTTGAAACTCATAGTACCAAGACCACCGGCGCCGGCGGTGGAAGCAACGATCTGGAGCAGTTTTACGTCCGTAAAGAAGGTGTGGTCGGTCGGCACAGCGGGATTTGCCCAAGGCTGTTTCAGGGTAAAGCCCTGTTTAATGCTCTGAAGCCTTTGAACAAAATTCACCACCACGGTGTTGTCCACCCCAACCCCCTCTAAGGCGAAACCCCGACCAGTTTTGGTGATCGAGTTCACCCAGACCTCATCCGGAATTGCGAGTGCAAGGGCGGCCATAAACGGCGCAGGCGTATCGCGAATCTTGGTTAGTCTCTGTATGGTGTCGACCTGTCTCTGAAGTCGCGCTATCCTGTTCTTGAGTTCTTCAATTTCTTTATTTTTTTCCTTGAGCTGATTCAATTTTGTCTCATGGACCTTCTTGTCATTTTCCAAGGACGATATCTTCCAGGAAAAGAACACGGCGGTGCAGACCATGAGACCAAAAGTGGAAGCCACAATGACTGCGGTCAGCAGCAGGAATTGCTTCAGCTCGCGCTTACGAAGAAGTTCCCTGATGGGTAGAAGGTTAACTCTTACCATCTATGCTTGCTTATCCCCCTCATCCCTGAGAGCGAGGCCCACGGCTACTGCCATCTGGGCTCCCACACTGTTGAGATAGGCCAAGTCAAACACCTTATCGTTGACCTTGAGACTTCTAAAGGGATCGATAATCTCAACAGGAATGTTCAGCTCGGATTCCATGGTGGAGGCCAACCCATATGTGGAAGCGGCCCCACCGGAGAGAAATATTTTCTGAATCGGATCGTAAGATACGTTGGCGGAAAAAAAATCCAGGATTTTTTGGAGTTCCGAGACAAAGTAGTCCACGGAACGCTGAAAGATCTTCCTCAGATTTCGGGGGTTCACCTTGTCCAGGTCAGCTCCCGCGCTTGATATTTTCGGCACGCGCGAAATCGACGTCAAAAAACCTCATTATTTCTCGGGTTATCGTATCGCCCCCAACCGGCAGATCTCGGGTGTACTGGGAAGCTCCTGATTTCAGAATATTGATGTTGATCGTACTCGCCCCGACGTTGACCAGCGCTACTATCTCTTCCTGCACGTTGGGGTAACAAAATTCATACATCACTTCGAGGGCGAACGGATCTACGTCCACAACAACGGGGTTTAGATTCAAAGACTTGATCAGATCCAGATACTCGGCCATGTATTCTTTCTTTGCCGCTACCAACACGACTTCCATCGATCCTTCTTTTTCCGGCCGATCACCCATTATGAAGAAATCCAGATTCACGTCCTTAATGTCAAAGGGAATATACGGCTCCGCTTCCATCTGAATCTGTTTTTCCAACTGACCATCTGTCATGGAGGTCATGGTTACCTGCTTGACAATCACCGCCTTGCCGGAAAGCGAGGTAGCCACGTACTTGTTTCGGCTCGATAAGTTATGAAGAGCCCTGATGGCGTTACCGACGAGATCAGCCTTCTTGATTGACTTGTCTACGATGGCGCCATCGGGTAGGGGGGCAACGCCCACATACTCGAGCTCGAAACCTTTCTTCGAGCGATCTATTTCGACCATTTTCACTGCGTTGGAACCGATGTCCAAGCCGATTATTTTCGGTATTGCCATTTCGCTACCTTGGTCGGACCCAATAGAATCCTCTTTCGGACCACAAAGTGAGGATACAAGAAAAGAATGTGATTGTCAATAAAAATTGGTATTAAGGGATGTTAGCGTCTTTTTTTAAAGTGGACTCTAAGTTAGTCGCTCTGACAGCAGACGGATTACCCTGCTCAAATATATAGACTGTCTCGTCAGGCCGAGCCATACCGAGTTTTCGTTTGGCAACATTTTCAATCGTGGAGGGATCCGAACGCATGAGCGTCACTTGGCGTTCCAGTTCTTTAATCTCCAAAGCCAGCTTGAGGTTTTCTTTTCTAATTGACGACTTCTTTTCTTCGAGCCCGGCCTTCTGGGTCAAGCTTTTTTCGCCCACCAAAACGCCTACCAGCACCAAGCCGGCCAGGAGCAGAACGATTCTCAAATATTTAACCGCACGGTCCACAATTAGTTTCCTTGGGACAATCTCAAACCTCAGGTCTGCAACGCGCTCTCTGCCGGCCCTCAAGCCCGGGGCCATATGCTCTTTATACTCCAGATAACTTTTCTTCTCAAACTTTTTCTGAAGAAATCACGGTCACTTCCCGATCATGTTCAGTAAGCAAGAAGAGAGTTCTGAATTATCGCTACAATATGCCGAGACAAGTCTTCTACTCACAAGGGCACTGCTCAGGCCCGTAGTGCCGCCGGCCAGAGACGCCCAGTGGCTTCCGTCTGGACTGCAAAGAAAATTTGAAGCCGTTCCGTCGAAAAGAATTGTTCCCTGCGAAAGGAAGAGGATCCTATCCGCTGTGAGAGCTTCCTGGAGATTGTGAGTAACTTCGATCACAGTCAATCCGGGGACAGCGCGGAGGGAACTCAGCAAAGACCTGATCGACCGTCGTATTGGCCGGTCTAGCATGTTCAGAGCCTCATCGATTACAATTATCCTACACCCCACGGCCAAGGCGGCAGCCAAGGCCACTTTTTGTTGCTCACCTCCCGAAAGTGTGTGGACTAGCCGCTTCTCCATCCCTGCTAAACCTGTCCAACGAAGGGCCTTCTGCAGCCTTGTCTCGATTTCGGATGACGAGAACTGCATGTTTTCAAGGCCGAAGATTATATCCTCTTCGATGGAGATGCCCACCAGAGAATCATAAGGATCTCCGCCGAGATAGGCGACGATCCCAGAGTTATTGTCCTGTGGAGGATTGAATTGAATTGAACCTGAATGAGGCTTTAATAGACCACTGATAACTTTTCCAAGGGTAGTTTTTCCCGAGCCGTCCGGACCGGTGAACACCACCCATGACAGATTCTCTATAGTGAGGGTCAGCCCTTTAAGGACAAGTGGAGCCGGGGGGGAGTTACGAAAAGGAGAGGTTTTCTATACGGATCATTTGTCCGCAATGCCGTAATCAAGCTTGGACAACCGCGCGGCCGGCGGATATTGAGGACAGCCCATTGTCCGGTGGCAGAGCGATTACTCAGGAGGTGGGCCTTTGAATTTATCGCTCGACGAACGCTGGAGGTTATTCAAGTCACCCGGAATGGTTCGGCGCGGCGCACTTGGAGTTCCACGGCGCCGCTTCGGTGAATAGGTTTCCGGTCCTTTTGAAAATACAGTATTCGCCGGAGCCGAAACGGGGGTAGC
>CAWBBA010000023.1:0-20361 GCA_963786905.1 uncultured delta proteobacterium
TGGCTCCGGAGGCTATTTTGGAGAACAGCTCAGCTTGCTGTCTCTGAATGAAAGGCGATGCTCCTGTTCCAGCAGCATGAGGCCGGAGCCAATCGGCCGTAGAGGCTCACGTCTGGCAGACAAAGTCAACATCCAGGTTGTAATTACCTTCCAGAAAGTTCTTTGCGAGAACGTCCACAGATTCCTCGCAGTGCATGAGCATGTCCATCTGCCGGGTGAACTGGAGTAGGCGACCGACCATGTCTAGCTTCGCCTCGATCAAAGGAAGCTCATATTTGTAAAATCGCGGCGTCTACACGGTCTTCCCGAACCTCCACGGAGAAGTCCAGGTCCACGAAGATCGTGGCAATAGCACGGGCCCGCCTGTTTCTTTCGGAACATCGTCGGCCGCGCCTCCTTTGAAAGAGAAGGTAATGTAGTTCTTGTTCATAGTTTCCCCGGCATAGGCGTCCAGGACGCTGTAATGATACCCGACCCTGGAACTGAAATTCAGGTACTTGTCGGAAATGAGCGCGTAACTCCGATCTCCGAACCGCTCCACCATGTGTTGGGCGCCAGCATCTGTTCGCTCATTACGGAGAGGAAGCCTCCCAGGTCAACGGGTCTCGGGCCCTTGGTAGCGCAAGTCTTCGTGCAGCATCCCTTTGAGGAGCGCCTTGAAGGGGACCGAGGCGATCTGATCGACCGTTACCCACTTTGTATACGCATTTGTTCCCGTGAGGCCGTCTCCCAGATCGATGATGTGGAGGTCCAGGGGGATTGGCGCTCCAGCTTCATGGCGCCGGCGCCTTCGGTATCGGAGACGATGTCGCTGATCTGGAACATCTCCCTGTACGACAGCTCATGGACCAACCGCATGATGTCGTGCAAAGTCTTGCAGAATTCGGGTGAAAAATTGGGAGCTCTCGGATCCACGAGGTAAAGGGGCACGATCCAATCGGCTACCCGTCTCAGCGTCTCGTATACGGGGGTGTCCTTCATCGCGGGATTCCCTGCTTCTTTGCGGAACGCGATCAGCTCCGGCACCTTTCCCTGGTACACTCTACCTGAGTATGCTTCCACAGTGACTTGCTCGCCAGGTGGAATGACTGTGGTGGCGTTTTAGCGTCCAGCACAGTCGGCACGCCGAATTCTCTCGCCAGCGAAGCCATGTGGCCGGTCACGCTCCCTGCATCGGTGACGATGGCCTGGGCTTTTTGCATCACGATGACAAACTGCGGCGTTGAATGCTTGGCAATGAGGACCGCGCCCGGGGAAATTCACAAGGTCGTCATCGGAGCGCACATGAAACGCCGGTCCTGAGCCCACGCCCGGAAAAGCCACAGCGCCCCCCTCAACCAGGACAGGGTATCCCTCCACCCGCGGAAACTTCTTCAGTCCGCCCTTCCCCACCTTCTCCAGTGGAGCAGGCCGCGTTTGCAGCACGAGGAGGCGACCATGGGGATCGAGGGCCCATTCGATATCCTGAGGATACTCGTAGATGTTTCTCCAGTTTCACGGCATACCCGGCCAGGGTCTTGACCTGTTCCGGAGAAAGGCACAGAGCGTCCTGTTTATTTCATCCGACAGGTTGGTCACCGGCCGCCCCCTTCATCGGCTGTGAGCTGGACGGGTTTGTGGGAGAGGCTGGCCTTGAGTATGGTGAGGTCCTCGTCTTTAGCAACCATGTAACTGTCGGGCGTCACGATGCCGTCCACTGCATAGGGCCCGAGGCCCCATACTGCGTTGACGAGGACAGTGTCCTCGGATAAGTCAAAGGGATGTCTTGAATAAATTACGCCACTGGCAACGGATTGCACCATCTCGATGCACGCGACGCTCATGGCAATGTCTTCATCTCGCATCCCTTTGCTCAGTCTGTAGGAAATGGCGCGAGGGGTGTACAGGCTGGCGACGACCAATTTATAGGTTTGTACAGATACGGTCTCGCGGCACGTTCAAGATAGAAACATATTGCCCCGCGTAGGAAAGCTCGCTGTCCTCGCCTATGGCGCTGCTGCGGAGGGCGACCGGCGGTGACGCTTCGAGTTTGCCTCCTTGTTCCCGGATGGTGTCCACCATGGCGTCGTACGCGGGAGAGGATAGCCTTTTCAAGGTCCTCTGGGACCCGAGCCGAAATTATGAGCCCTTGAATCTCCTCTCCGATCCTGTTGAGAGCCTTTGGATCATTGGGGTCCAGGTCCATTCGCATCCGGTTGATTTCATCGATGAGGTCGTTCTGCTCGAGGAAGAAATCATATGCGCACGTGGTGATGGCAAACCCCGCAGGGATTGCCAGGCCCGCTTTATTGACCAACTCACCCAAATTCGCATTTTTCCCGCCGACCCAGTCCACCATGTCCTTGGTGATTCGTGAATAAGGGAGCACCCATTCGCAAACCGGCAGTTCCTTTCTTTTTCCTAGTTCCTTATTTATGGCGTGGTTGATTTGTTCCAGCACATCAAAAAGGAGAGGATACCGGTGACCTGAAAGATCATCGAGGCTTTTTACCATGCGCAGGGTGTGGAAAACCGCGCGTGTGGACTGGGACCTGACATACGACATGCCGAAGACTTCCTGTCCTCGGAGTTTCTCTTCAAGATCCGTAACAATATTCAAAAGCTCGGTGTTGGATGCCAAAAGGTCTTTAAAGCTGGCATACTTGAATTGGAAGACTCGAGACACCATGGTCCTGGACGGCCGAGCACGAGATTTCCAAGCTTTGATCTTGTTAACGATATTTGAGATGACCTCAGGCATGCCTGCTCCGACCGAAAGTTGTTATGCTTGCGATAAGGCACTTTGTTTATTAGTAAGGCTCATTGAGATTGTCCGGGAATCACTCTACCCTCACCCCCATATGGGCTAACTTAGCGATTTATTCCCCCCTTTCTTAAAAGGGGGGTTAGGGGGGATTATAAGTTAACCTATTAAAAATCCCCCTAAATCCCCCTTTAGAAAAGGGGGACTTTGATGGCACCTTGGCCTTCTGGGCCCGGCCAATAATAACGAAACTGACGATCAGTTAGTGCCTATACCCTTGCCCCTCCCTGAACCAAGCAATATCTGTGCCCTTAATGCGACCCTCCCCAAAACGCAATTCTTGTCGCTCCTCGATTGTTCTTCCCAGCCACAAGCTATTTGACGCCACCATTTCCCGACTGCAAGTCTACTGGGATTATTCCCTATCTTTCTTCGACCACCAGAAATTGAAGCCCGTTCACATCCCTTTACAGTCTGTAAAAAAAACCGACAGGTAAAGCTTCGGAACGATCATATCAGAAAAATCCGCTCAATGAATTAAGCTCCGCCAATTTGGGAGGTCCACTACCGCGCGTCTACTTCTTGGTCCTTGGCACGGGGGTTGCAACTCCCCAGTGGGTCCTGTTCACAAAAGTCGTAAGACTCAACCATAACCGCAAGGAGGTCTATCTAGATGAGGAGTATTTACTACAGCTTACTGGCATTTCTAGCAATGGTTTGTCTGCTCCTTCCTGACGTGGTTCTGGCCGCGGGGGGAAAGGCCGACCTGCTCATTGTTGTGGCGGACGATCGGGTGGTCCAGTGGGGTTTTTCAAAATTCTTTCTCCATCTGTACAACACCGATCCGTTCATGTTCGGAGTGTGGTGCACGATAATCACCGCCGCGCTCGGTGGCAGCTTGGGTCTCATTACCGACCAGATCATGAAGCACACCGGACTCGACCTCACATCCAGAAAGATTGTCGAACACTGATCCCAGATTAAGAAAAGCAGGGAGGTTTTAATATGGACTGGCTGTACATGTATATGCCCATTGCCGGATTCAACATCTTCTGGCCTGGTCTGGCGCTGATCGGTTTTTCGGTCGGTGTCATAGGCGGCTTCTTCGGAATGGGCGGAGCTTGGATGGTAACCCCGGGTCTGAACATTCTCGGCTTCCCTATGGCGTTTGCCATTGGAACCGACATTGCCCACATTGCCGGAAAGTCGATGATATCAACGTTTCGGCATTCCAAATTCGGAAACGTTGACTACAAACTGGGCCTCGTCATGGTTGTTGGCACAGTTGTAGGAATTGAATGCGGGGCCCAAATAGTCATGTATCTGGAACGCCTCGGCAAGGTGGGTCCGGTTGTCCGATGGGTCTACGTAGGGGTGCTGCTTCTCATAGCCCTGATGGTGTTCACCGATTACGCGAAAGCCCGTAAGAAGAAAAAGGCGGGAATCGTAGGCGAGCACGGCGCGGAAGGGTTCACCTGGTATAAGACGCTGCACAACATCAAGATCCCTCCGATGATGCATTTCAAAACCGCCGGAATAACCTGTTCCGCGTGGCTGCCCATCATGGTGAGCTTCTTGACAGGCGTACTCGCCGGTTTTCTTGGTATCGGCGGCGGCTTGCTGCGGATGCCCGCGCTGGTCTACCTGATCGGTTGCCCGACACACATAGCAGTGGGCACCGACCTCTTTGAGGTCATGATTTCCGGTCTGTACGGGACTTTCACTTATGGTGTGAAAGGCAGGATAGAGATCTGGGCCGTGTTCGTCATGTTGACCGGGGCTGCAATTGGTGCGCAGATCGGGACAGTGGCAACCAAGTACGCCAAGGGATATGGAATCAGGATCGCCTTCGGCCTCGCGGTTGTCGCCTGTATGATCTCCATTATCTTGAAGCAATACAGGTTTGATCTGCCCGCAACGGTCGTCATCCTGGGCGCGGTCGGCGCAATCTGCGTCTACATCTGCGGCATAATGTTCAAAGGCGCTGCCAACGAGCTGCGGGAAAAGAAAGCCGCGCAAAAGATTGCCGCCTAGCTTTGAGAGCAATCTCGAGATCGATAAAGGAGAGTCAAGGCATGAAAAGCAAAGTCCTGTTTTATATGGCGGCAGTACCTCTTTGTCCTGTGTTTGGCCGCCCCGACCATGGCGGATACTGTGGCACAAGGGAAGTGCGTCAGCTACGATCAAGACAAAAAAATCATTGTCATAGAGGATTATGACACGAACTTTACCAAGGAGAACAAGTACGGCACCCCTACGGGCAAGCAATCGACTTACAATGTGGCCGACGCTTTGATAGGAGCCACCCCAACAGCGGGAGACATCCTTAGAATAGCCTTCGAACAAAAGGGCGACAAGAGGCAAGCCATCAGGATCATGAACGTTTCCAAACAGGACCTGATGAAAAAATAAGAGGTCCTATACCCATCCTGAAAGGCCATCGTTCTCGTTGCAAATAATGAGGAGCGCGGGGAGAGGCAGAGGGCATAGTCCTCTGCCTTTCTGTTTCGATGGCTCTTCACGTTTCTTTTCCGATACTCATGCACCTTTTTGGACAGCCAGCCCACGAGTACCAGAAACGCTATCAACCCCACAAGTACACCCATGTTGCTAACATATTGCGAAACCTTGTCCTGAAGCACCTCTTGGAGCTTATCTACAGACCAGGAAAACGGCAAAATCAGTATCAGAAAAGCGATCACCCGATCGCTAAAGTTGATGGGATCCTCGTCTTCCAACTGTTCTTGAGCATCGGGTATTCCGGGTTCATCGGGTATTTTGTCGATATCGGTCATTCACGTTCCTCTCTTTTATCGCCGCTATGTCGATTGCCATAGTCCTTCACCTGGAAAGAATGATTTACCGCAGAGTGCGCCGAGAACGCAGAGAGATAAAGTGGTTTCAAGAAGCCAATGTAGGCCATCAGACCACGCTGTCCAGCAACTGAGGATCTGCAATGTTACTGCCCCGACGCAACACGCCTCGTGGGGCGAAAACACCAAGAAAACACATTTCTCCGCGTTCTCTGCGATCTCCGGGGTGAACGATCGCCTCTAATGAACATGTAAAATTACAGCAAAGCTGTTGAACATTACCCACACATTGTCGTTTTTCTTAACATCGAGCTTGCGCCTGCTGCCCTCGGTCACCAAGGAGCAGAACTCTGTTCCGTCTTGAATTCTAACAATCAGTTCAGTGGTCAGTTTGCCGCGGAGGATCTGGCTTACCGCGCCGTAAAACATGTTCTCTGCGGTACACAGCGGTTGGGCCTCGGACTTCTGCAATACAACCCAGGGCGCTTTGACCTCGGCTGTCACCAATGAGCCTACTTTGAGTCCCAACCTTTTGAGGCTGTTCTTGGTAATCACCGTGGTCACGATTTGGCCGCCGACCGTAACGAGTTCGACTTCGGATTGAATATCCCCGCGCCGTATCATAGCGATTTTTCCGAAAAAAGAATTCCGCGCACTGGTTTTCCTGTGGCTTTCTGTTTCAACGAAGTGTCTTGCGACCTGATGAATGTCCTCTTCAGAGAAAGCGATGAAAGCTGCCGTAAGATTAGGAGTGGAATGACCAAGAACCCTCTGGACTACGGGCAACGGCACATTGCTCTGCATCAACTCGACTGCCCTGGCCCGACGAATGGCGTTAGGCGAACCAAGGTCCTGTGCAAAACCACATGCCACAGCACGTTCGTAAAACTTGCGCCGGACATGGCCGGCATCAACCTTCAACGAGGAATCTAGCAGATTGCCCAGATTGGGGTCCTTCAACATCGTTCGAATTTCCGACATCAATTCCGATGAGACCTGAACCTCCCGCTGAAAGGAACGATCAGCCGTGTCTGAATTTCCTGTACCGCACCACACCTCTTGAAAAATCGATGTGTTTACTGAGATCGAGCGTCAACACCTCATTCAGACGGGCTCCCGTGTAACGAATGAGAAGAAATATCAATAGAATGCGTTTCCTGGAAGCTCTAATGTCGGACCGCGATGGAGCGTCTGACCATGAACGAAATTCTTCCTCCAGCCTGGTCAATTGCGCAGGGTCAAGATGGCGCGTTTCCCCCGAGACCGCATAAATACGGGCAGGGTTCAACGGAGCAGAACCGCGATATACGCCGTCAAGGTCCTTGTATTTGGAATTCCCGACTTTGCGTCGAGGCATTATGTTCCCTCTCCCGCCCTTACGCACATTTGGATAACAATTCTAGCACATCCGGTGTCTCCAACAAATGATGAGCGGCTATCAAAACCTCTTGACAGGGTCTTTGGAATGTTCTTATCATAGTGACACGGATTTGTATATAAACGTGTCACACCAGTCAGGGGAAAGAGTAACGGGGAGCATGGCTTAAACAATTCCGATTGAACGCATAGGGAGGTCGAAATGACTTTTCCCGTTTCCGGGGTGGAGACTGCTATATGGGTCCCGCCGTTGGTGGGACTCGTTATCTCCTTTTTCACTTCCATGGGTGGCATATCAGGGGCTTTTCTCATTCTCCCTTTTCAGATGAGCTTCTTGGGATTCACGAGTCCTTCGGTGACGCCGACCAATCTCGTGTTCAATGTGGTCGGCATTCCCAGCGCCGTGTATCGGTACTTCAAAGAAGGCCGTATGAACTGGCCGTTAGCCTGGAACATCATCGTCGGAACGATTCCTGGGCTGGTTCTAGGTCTCTTCATACGTGTTTGGTACCTCCCTGATCCCAGGGCGTTTAAGCTCTTTGTGGGCTGCGTCCTGTTCTACATTGGGGGCCGCATGCTTTTTCAGTTGATCGCAGTGCGGGGAGAAAAAACCTCGGAAAAGGCTGCAGAAACCAAGATGCGGCAGCACACTGCCGGTCAAGCTTGCGCGGCTTCAAACCCAGGTCGGCCGGGTATCCGTACGCTGAGCTGGTCACTCACCTGCACCGAGTATGAGTTTTTCGGAGAGTGTTTCCGGTTTCACACTACTGGACTCTTCGTACTCTCCCTCGTCGTGGGATTGATAGGGGGTGTTTACGGGATCGGTGGGGGAGCGATAATAGCGCCTTTCATCGTTTCCGTCTTCGGTCTGCCTATCCACACCATCGCGGGCGCAACACTCATGGGAACATGTGTCACGTCTGTGGGAGGGGTCATTTTCTATGAGTTTTTCGGTCCTTACGTCGCTCTGCCCGGCCAGTCTGTCCGTCCGGATTGGCTACTCGGTTTTCTGTTTGGAATCGGCGGGTTTGTGGGAATGTATCTGGGCGCCAGAACTCAGAAATATGTTCCAGGAGCTATTATTAAACCGGCCCTTGCGATCGTAATCACCGGAGTGGGCCTGAGATATGTGATAGGTTACTTCCTCTGAGTTCGTTAGTTCAAGCCCAAGATCTCCTGCCGCGTGATCCGCACGACTGAGTGCTTGCTGGATGGGCTCCTGCCAATTGAACGTGCAATTCTTCAGTTACGCCTGGCAAAAGATTGTCATTGCGAGCGGAGCGAAGCAATCTCTTCCCTTAAGCGTTTAGATTGCTTCGTCGTTTCACTCCTCGCAATGACAGAAACCCTAATGTTCCCCGCGTAAGTGAATGGAACCTGAACATGGCCCTTTACGGATGACAAAGCCTGTACCACTGTGATATGTTCCGCCGCGCGAGAATTCTCTCTGAGCTTTGTATTTAGATAAATAATACGACTTTCTTCATTGGTACGGAGGTGCGGTGTTCAACTCGGCCTCCGCTACGTGCAATGGTTTCCGGGTGAAGCCCGATGTTGGGAGGAATCATGAAGGCTGCCGGCCTTGTGGCGATCATTTTGCCGCTGGTTATATCCTTGTCAGGTTGCCTCTCACTGGTGCCAATGGCTCACAATAGACCTATTGTTCCGCCCACCCCAAGTTGCGCGCAGCCGGCCGCAGGCCGTCCTGGCCCCATGAATACGACCCAAGAGTCGTTGACTTTGGAGCAATGCATTGAGACCGCGCGGGCAAACAACCCGTCTCTAGCAGCAGGGATATGGGATGTGCAGACTACCCTTGCTCAGTGGAACATTGCGGCAGCCGAAAGATGGCCAAATGTCCGCGGCACGGCAGGCTATAACAGCTACCTGCAAAATCAACGGCTTATCCCGGTCCGTAAGAACAATGATCCCGGCATGTTCAGCTCGAGCCTCTTTGCCGGGGATATAATTCTGAGGATGCCGCTCTTTACCGGCGGTCGCATCACGAACGAGATCAACGCAGCGGCTCTCCTGAGCCAAGCGGCTGAGAATCGCCTCGCTCGTACATGGGAAGAGCTGGTTTTCAATGTTTCCAGCACGTTTTATACGATTCTGGGCCAGCGGCCGCTGATTGAATCCTTGCAGTTTTCCACCAAAGTGCTGAACAAGCAGCGGCAGCGGGTCCTTGACATGATGAGGGTGGGCAAGGCCGCTAAGGTGGACGTGTTACGCACGGAGGTAAGGCTTTCAGATCTCGACCAGCGTCTGGTGCGCGAGCAGACTGTCTCGGAAATACAACGTCGCGTGCTCGGTACCCTTATGGGCATTGGAGACGGCAGCCAGCCCGTCACTGTTCGGGGCAACCTGAGTCTGAACCGACGCGTGCCGGATCTTCAGGGAGCCATTGCCATGGCTTATGCTGAGCGCGGGGATTATCGGGCGGCAAGGGCATCTTTGGACGCTCAAATGGCCCGGGTGAACGTGGCGCGTGCGGCGCAATGGCCGACATTATCCCTGGCAGGGAGTTACGGGACAAGGGTTGCCTCAGGAATCACAGACAATGCCTCTGCGTTCATAAATCGATTCATGGCAACTCCACCACCTCTTGGCGCAGGCAATTCGGCGTTTCGCTCTCCTGGCGTTTCCACCCAATTGCCGGTCGGAAACATCGGGGTGGTGGCTGATTATCCACTCTTTGACGGTGGCAGGATAGCCGCGCAGATTCGTGAACAAGAAACCAGGCTCGCGTCTGCCCAGGCGAATTTGCGGAAGCTGGAACTTCAGATTCGGCTGGATGTGGAGACAGCGCTCCTTAATGTCACGTCTTCCCGGCAACGGGTCCAATCCACTCAGAAGGCCATTGAACAATCGAAAGAAAGCTTCCGGATCGAGAGTGAAAAGTATGACCTAGGCAAAGGGTCCATAACGGACGTGCTCGATGCCCAGGCGGCCATGCTCGATGCCCAGACAAATTATTACCGGTCCTTGGCTGAATACAACATCGCGTTTGCCCAGTTGGGGCTGGCTACCGGCGAGAAAAGATAACGAAGACGTAATCATTCAGTCATACGGGGTATCTCCCAACGTGTCATTGCGAGGAGTGAAACGACGAAGCAATCTACAGCGCAAGAAAACAGAGATTGCTTCGCTGCGCTCGCAACGACATGTTCCGCAAGAACTTTTAATTCTCGTTCCCAGGCTCTGCATTCTCTGCGACCTCCGCGGTGAACGATTGCCAGGGTTTATCCTCCGCAAGTTTTCACTTTCTCGCCTGTAATAAGTTATGAGATGGCCGACCTACCTCTCGAAACGGCCTGAAATAACTTATCGGACGCGGATTCACCAAGGTGCCGTAGTGATTGACTAATAGCGGTTGCCTATCAAGGAATGCCTGGAGGACGCATTTATGAAACGTTGGATATTCATCGTTGTTGGTTTGGTTGTTCTGTCCGTTGCCGCCTGGGGGATTTTCAAAAGTCCGACCGACAGTGCGGCACAGAGAGGAAAACAAGCCAAACCTAACCCTCTCGTGGTCACCCAGAAGGTTGAGCTGGCCGAGATTGCCAACACTGTGGAACTCACCGGTTCGGTTGAAGCTACGAGGGTGGCTCGCTTAGCGTCTCCAGCGGAAGGCCCTGTCTGTAACTGCAACTTGAGGGAAGGCGACCCCGTGAAAGAAGGTGAGAGAGTCCTTAGCATCGGAAGAAAGAAGGCCACGGAAGCGCTATTGTTGTCTGCCAAGCAAGATGTGAAGACTGAGCAAGAAGAGTTGGCGCGAATTGAACAATTAGTGGAGAGCGGGGCAATTCCCAAAGATCAATTGGATCTGGCCCGGACAAAGTATCATCGCGCGATGGCTCAACGGGAAAAAGTTAAGGAAAGTTCAGATGATTACGAAGTTGCGGCCCCGTGGGACGGAATAATTTCCAAGGTCATGGTTGCTGATGGAAACTATGTCATTCCGAGAACCGTGATGGTTGAGATTTTTGACCCCAAATCCTTGGTTGTTCGGTCGGCCGTGCCGGAAGCCCAAAGCCAGGAACTCCGGGTGGGCATGGAAGTGGCCGTAAGACTGGATGCGTACAGTGGAAAGACGTTTCGCGGAAAGCTCTCTCGCATTTATCCGGAGTTGGACCGACGAATGAGGACCCGTACCGCTGAGGTGGAAGTCGTGGACACGGTTGACCTCGTTCCAGGCATGTTTGCCAGGCTGAACCTGACCTTGAAGTCCGAAAAAGACACGATAGCGGTTCCCTCCGAAGCAGTCATTGTCACGCCAAAGGGGTTGACGTGTGGCTTATGTGGTCGAGGACGGGAAGGCCCAGCAACGCAAGATTACAACGGGCATCGAAGGGGGCGGCAAAATACAGATCCTTTCCGGCATCAAGGCGGGAGATCAGATCGTTGTCGCGGGCAATGAGAAACTGAAAGACGGAATTGAGAGTACGACTTCCAGGAGCTGAAAAACCGAAACCTAAAGAGGGCAAAGACAAGGGAGACGCAGGACGATGAAGATAACCGAATCGGCTGTCAGACGCCGCATAGCCACCAGCGCAATTGTGATGGCGCTTGTGGTTCTCGGCGTGTATGGCCTTTGGCAACTCCCTGTGAACTTTGTGCCCAACATCACATACCCATTGATCAGACTGTACATCTCATGGCCCGGCGCAACCCCCGAAGAGATTGATAAGGACTTGGCGGACCCAATAGAGCGCCAGTTGGCAGCAGTAGACGGCCTGGACTATTTGGAATCCTCGTCCATTGAAGGACTGTACACCGCTTTGGTGAATTTCAAGTACGGCGTGGACGTAAACGTGGCGTACCAGGATTGCTTGGCCGCGATGGCGAGGGCTTCCAAGAACCTGCCCAAAGATATTGAAGCACCATTCATGATCAAGGCCGACCCATCTCAACTCCCTGTTGTTCAGCTTACCATCAGCTCGGATCAGTTGGATCTTGTCAAACTACGAACCTGGACCGAAGACTGGTTGCAGGACCGACTTATGGCTGTGCCAGGCGTCGCCGGGACAGATATCGTAGGGGGTCTCAAGAGGGAAATACGAGTAAATCTGGATGGAAACGCACTCGAAAAACACCAGTTGTCCCTTGCAGGGGTAGTCAAGAGACTCCGCGACGAGAATGTCGAGCAATTCGGCGGCCGGGTCACTGTCGGACCACGTGAGTTTATCGCCAGGACTGTGGGGGAATATCGCTCCCTGGAAGAAATCAGATCAGTCATTCTGGCCCGAAAAGAAGAGGCGAAGGTCTATGTACGGGACGTGGCCAAGGTCGAGGACGCGAATGAGGAGGTGCGGGTCATCACGCGGCTGGATGGCAAACCGTGCGTGAAGTTGAGCGTGCTCAAGCAGGCGGACGCCAACACTGTTGAGGTTGCTAAGGCGGTCAGTCGAAGAATCCAGGAGTTACAGCCGTCGGTTCCGGCAGGAATCAAATTGGGGATGGTGGAGAATCAGGCTGATTACATTGAATCGGCTATTGCCGGAGTCCGTAATGCGGCCATTGAGGGCGCCATCCTCGTTATTCTCATCATTTATCTCTTCTTGGGCAGTTGGCGTCAGGTTCTAGTAATGTTCGTGGCATTGCCCGTCACGATGATTGTCAATTTCGGTTTTATGAAACTCGCGGGGTTCTCGCTCAATCTTTTTTCTCTAGGGGGGCTGGTAGTCGCCATCAGCGTGGTGCTCGACAACTCCATAGTGGTGATTGAGAACATCACTCGCCTAAAACACGAAAAACCGGATGTCCCTACAGGTGAACTGGCCATTTCCGCCACAGCCGAGGTTGGGCCGGCAATTGTTGCGGCCACCCTTTCGTTCACGGCGATTTTTGTCCCGTTCTCGCTGATTCCAGGACTCACGAGCCTTTTATTTAGAGAGCTGATCCTGATTATTGCAGGCGTGGTCCTTATAAGCCTGGCGACCGCAATTACGCTGACACCCATGTTAACGGCAGTGCTTCTGGGGGGCCTAAAAGGGTCAGAAACGGAAGATACACGCTTCCAGCGCTTGTTTACGCGATTTACAAGTGAGTATGCAGCCTTTCTGGACCGGGCACTGAACCGTAGATGGACGGTTGTCGCTGTGTCAGTCTTGTTTCTTGATCGGCGCAGCCTTTACCGTGCAAAAACTTGGCAGCGAGTTTCTCCCGCAGATGGACGACGGGAGAGTCATGGTCAAAGTGCGTCTGCCCACCGGGGCTTCGGTGTGGCAAACCAGCGAAGCACTTCGTCGGATTGAAGACCTGATTGCTGACGATCCGCTTATTGAATCTTACTTTACGCTTGTCGGTGGAAAGGTGTGGGGAATTTACACCTATCTCATCGCCAATGAAGGGGAAATCAATATACAACTTATCCCGCGAAACAAGCGAAAACTGAGCACCAAGGCCTATATGAACCGGCTGAGACCCTCAGTGGCCAAGATTTCCATTCCGGGCGGTATGGCCATGGTGATAATACCCCAAGTTAAGGGGATCAGAAAACTTGGAGACAGCGGACATTGAGGTCAAGATAAAGGGCGAAGAGATCCCCAAGCTATTTGAGCTGGCTCAGGGAACGGCAACGGCAATGAACAGGTTGGCTCATTTTACAAACGTTTACGTCTCTTTGGACATGACCAAACCGGAGTATCAGGTTCAGGTGGATCGCCAGGTGGCGGCGGATTTGGGTGTTTCCATTGCCGACGTGGCCACCACCATGCGGTCACTGCTTACCGGCGCGGTGGCCACTCGATACAGGGATGGCGACAGGTACTATAACGTCCGTGTGATTATCCCGGAAAAGGAGGTCACTTCCAAGCAAGACGTTGAAAGGCTGATCCTGGAATGCGCTCAGGGAGGCTATTTGAGGGTCAAGGATGTGGCCAAAGTGAACCAAGCGGTTGGACCGGTGGAGATCGGGCGAGAGGACCAGATTAAACAAGTGATCGTGCGTGGAGACGCGGCTGGAGTGAGCGTAGGGCAGGCGCTTTCAGAACTCCAGGCAGAGATCCAAAAATTGGACCGTCCGCTCGGTTATGAGTTCAGTTACGGCGGGCAAGCCCAAATGATGGCGGAATTGAAGAATGTTGCATTAGGGGTCCTGGCCTTTGCCTTGTTTTTTTCCTTTGTTGTCCTCGCGGTACAGTTTAACAGTCTTAAACTTCCGATCCTTATTTTGGGATGTGTCCCCTTTTGTATGGCCGGCCTTGTGTTCGCGTTTTTCCTTACCGGGCTTCCGATTGGAGCCACTGTGCTCATTGGCGCCCTAGTAGTGGTTGCAGCGACCGTTACTGAAGGGGTGCTGCTCATGACCTTTGCCGAAGAGCTACGCGTCCGAGACCAGCTCTCGGCTTTCGATGCGGTGATTTCTGCTGCCAAGATCAGGTTGCGTCCTCGCCTGATGACCACCCTTCCCATCATTATGGGTCTCATTCCACTTGCCCTCAATTTTGAGGAGGGCGGTGACATGCTCCAGCCTATGGCTGTGGGAGCGATAGGCGGCCTTATAATGTTGATTCCGGTCGCACTATTTTTGATGCCCTGTATCTACGTGATTTTTACGCGTGAACGACGGGGAGTGAATTATCAGGCAAGCTGAAGGGATCAGATGGCCTTACAGAACCGCACGGGGTTTCCGTGTCGGCATGGAGGCTCCGAATAGCAATCTGCAGGAAACAGAGGGGTCTCCTAAGATATGTGAGTCTGGCGAAAAAACGTATGACACTGCAAGGAAATTGGACGTATAACAAGATCATCATGATCTCACCTTTCATTGCTAACCCCTTTCGATTCACGTTTATGCAATGAGCACTGTTTTGATCTTCGTTCCTACACGAAATTCTGGGCAGTTGTGACATGTGGATCAGAAAAGCCTTCAAAAGGAAAGCAAATCGATGAATGCAGTATTAGCCAACTTGATGCGCAAGGGATGGAAGTGGGCTCTCATTGCCGTGGTGCTCGCTCTGATTGTGTACAAGGTGAAGTTTGGCCCGGTACCCGTCTCTACTGAACCGGTGGCTACGGGTGAAGTTGTGGCAGAGGTAATGGGCACCGGAACACTTGAGGCTCACTACCAGGCCACGGTAAGCGCAAAGATCCAGGGGCTCATCGTGGAACTCCTGGGGGATCAGAATGATTGGATTAAGCGTGGCCAGCTTTTGGCGAGACTTGACGACTCTGATTTCAAAAGGGAAGTGACCACACAGGAAGCCGTACTGGACGCCGCGGGGGCAACGGTCGAACGTACAATCGCTGATGAAGCAAGGGCCAAGGCTTTACTTGAGCAAGCCCGTCTAGACCATAACCGCTACTCGGGGCTATTGGGCTCCAAGAGCATTTCTCAGGAGCAGATGGACAAGACCTCACAGAATCTCGCCGTGGCCGAGGCAGAACTGGCTCGGGCGTCGGCTGCTATTGCTGAAGCGCGTCGCCAGCAAGTAGCGGCAAGAGAGCGACTCCATTTTCAACAGGCCCGTTTGGCCGACACCCGAATTACCGCTCCTTTTGACGGCTTGATCGTCCGACGAGATCGCGAGGTCGGGGACATCGTGGTTCCGGGGGCCTCCATTTTTCTTTTGGTATCACCCAAGGAGATGTGGATCTCGGCATACGTCGATGAGTCGGCAATGGATAGGCTCGCTCCGGGGCAACCAGCAAGGGTCATCTTTCGGTCCAAGCCTCAAACAGAATATCGCGGCAAGGTAACTCGTTTAGGACAGGAAGTGGACCGCGAGACTCGTGAGTTTCGAGTAGATGTCGGAGTTGATACCCTTCCTACGAATTGGGGCGTGGGCCAACGCGCCGAAGTCTATATAGAGACAGGGCGGAAGTCTGGTGTCACAAATGTTCCTTTGCAGGCACTCGTGTGGAGGAAAGGCAAGGCAGGCGTATACGTTGCAAACAATGGACGAGCACATTGGAAGGAGGTTACTCTGGGCTTGCGAGGGTTCGACAAGGTGGAGATAACCAACGGGCTCTCAAAAGATGAAAAGGTGATCACCGGGCCTGATCCTTCTCAGTTGACCGACGGACAGAGGGTGTACAGTCAATGAACCTTGCGCTGAGAGACATTCGTCACAACCTATCTCGATTTTTACTTACAGCCTTGGGGATTGGTATGCTCCTCATGATCGTCATGGCAATGGGGGGTATTTATCAAGGTCTTATAGAGGACGCGACCCTGTTGATTGATAGCATCGGAGCCGACCTCTGGGTTGTCCAATACGGAACTAGAGGCCCTTTTGCAGAGATCTCGCGTATCCCCAGGAACCTTGAAGATAGATTGCAGGCTGTTCCCGGGAGTCAAGAGCGCTCACGCGTTCGTTACTTATGTCGTTCAGCGGGAACATCGCAAGAAACCGCTGAGAATGCAGGTTCAAGGACTCTCATGGCCGGAAGACAAAGGTGAATGGCTTCCGCTCGTATCTGGACGTCCACTTGGGAGCGGCTCATTATGAAATGGTCGCCGATAAAATATTGGGACTTCACCTCGGCGATAGGGTAGCCTTGGGAAAGGATGTGTACACCGTGGTGGGCATTACGAGCGGGATGAACAGCACCGGAGGCGACGGGATGGCCTTTTTTTCTCTCCTGGATTCCCTCGCGATCCAATTTGATTCCTCTGGCGAGGCGTATTCGACTGGAGCGCAGCGCCCGACGTTCGAGAGTCGCTCGGATCGACTTTGGTAAGACTCAACCAACTCTCTTGGAAAGAGCTGAACTCCCGTCGGCCAGTCTTCCCGCCATCGCGTCACCACCGGTGAGCGCAGTCCTTGTCAAGTTGCAGGCCGGGACCGATCCCGCATCGGTCATGGCCAGTCTTTCGGGCTGGACGGATGTCACGGTGTTCACAAGCGAACAGCAAAAGGAATTGCTTCTCAAAGGCGTCGTGGACCGGGCACGCCGCCAGCTCGGTCTTTTTCGGGCACTTCTCATAATCATTTCGGCCATCATCATGGCCCTCATTCTTTATACGCTGACCCTTGAGAAAGTCCATGACATAGCGATGCTGAAACTCATTGGTGCTCGGAATTCAGTAATATTGGGCCTCATTCTGCAGCAAGCTCTTCTGCTGGGACTGCTCGGATACGTTTTCGCTTTCTTTGCCGGAAAATGGGTTTTCCCTTTGTTTCCGAGGCGGGTCGTTATTACTCAGGAGGACTTGCTGTCCCTCGCGCTGATCGTGCTGGGAATCTCGGTATTGCTCCGCTGTTCTGGGAATATGGAAGGCCATGCGGGTTGAACCGAACGAGGTCGTGTCATGACCCACACCGTCCCAGGCCATCGAGGTGGAAGGCCTCACCAAAATTTACGGCAGCGGCGACGTGGAAGTGGTGGCGATGCGGGACGTATCGTTCAGCCTGTCCAATGGAGAAGTGGTTGCACTGTTGGGTCCGAGTGGGGCAGGAAAATCTACCTTGCTCACGATCATCGGTCTCATAAATACCCCTACCTCGGGAAAGGTCACCATCGGAAACGATCTTGTTATGGACGGTCCGACGCCAAAGGTGAATTTACGATCGTACCGTCGCAGATTTATCGGCTATGTTTTGCAGAAAGCCAATCTCATTCCGTTTCTCACGGCGCTGGAAAACGTGCAGCTCGCCCTGGAGATCAACGACGTTTCGGGACGACCGGCTCGTCGTCGGGCCATGGAGTTGCTGGAGTATCTGGGTGTGGACCATCGGGCAAACAATTTGCCCTACATGCTCTCCGGCGGAGAACAGCAGCGGGTAGCCGTGGCTCGCGCTCTGGCCAATAAACCGCGCCTGGTGCTCGCAGATGAGCCGACAGCAGCGCTGGACAGTGTACGAGGTCGTCAGGTGATGGAACTCTTTCGCACCGTGGCTCACGAGCAAGGAACGACCGTCCTTGTTGCCACACACGACCATCGGGCCCTGGATGTTTTTGATCGCATCCTGGAAATGGAGGACGGTACGTTGCGGTCCAACCACAAGAAAATTACGGCAGGCACTTGACCCACATGCTGCATTCACAGCCGCAGGACACCGACCAATTGCCCTCATTGCCACGCTTGTTCGCTTCTTTCATGCGGTTGGGGCTAACTGCATTCGGCGGTCCAGCTATGATAGTCCACATCCGCAAGATGGCCGTCGAACGAAATAAGTGGATGGATGATCAATCTTTTCGCGATGGGGTAGCACTTTGTCAGGTTGTGCCTGGGGCCACCGTGATGCAGATGGCGGCCTACGTAGGTCTAACGGTACGTGGAGTGGGCGGAGCTGCTGCGAGTTTCATCGGATTCGGTCTCCCTGCCTGCCTTCTTATGATGACACTTACCGCTCTCTACACAAAAACGCATAGCGTACCTGTGGCGATCTCTGTGTTTAACGGTCTTCAAGCCATGATCGTGGCGGTGGTTGCCAATGCTGCCATGACATTTGGCAGAAGTTTCTTTGAAAAATTGGAGAGATGTAATTATTGCCGGCACTGCTGCCGGCATATTTGGATTGGGCGTGAATCCAATAGCGGTAATTCTGTTGACCGCCCTTATGGGGCTCGTACTGAATCATGAGCACGTCCAAGCTCCTGTGAAAGGAGCTTCAGAAAAAAAGCCACAAACGAGGGGGTCTATTTGGTTCGTAGTGCTCTTTGCTGCCTCTGGCTTTGCCCTGCTCTACCTGATGAATTGGAAGCTGTTCGATCTTGCCTCCATCATGGCCAGGATAGATCTGTTTGCCTTTGGGGGCGGATTCGCCTCTGTGCCTCTCATGTACCACGAAATAGTGTCTGTGCGTTCCTGGATCGACGGACCGACCTTCATGAACGGAATTGTTCTGGGACAGGTGACTCCGGGTCCGATTGTGATTACTGCCACTTTTGTGGGATACCTGCTCTATGGCCCCTTGGGAGGGCTCATTGCAACGATCAGCGTATTCTTGCCCTCTTTTCTCATTCTTGTGATAATTACTCCCTACTTTGCCAGGTTACGGACCTCTTTCTACTTCAGCAGAGCTATTAGTGGGATATTGTGTTCTTTTGTGGGACTCCTTCTGACTGTCACCGTTGACTTTGCCCTGAAAATCCCGTGGGACCTGCCGCGCATTCTTCTAATGGGTGCGGCATTTGTTGCGTTGCTGTTGAAGATAGACCTTATTTGGATAATTCCGGTCGGCGGCATAATCTCTTTGTTCATCTTGTAGATGGGTCGAAATCACTAAAACCATCTCCGGGTCTATGTCATTTCCTTGGCGAGTTCTTGAAATCGACCGGTTCCAGTCTCCCCAACCTTTTTACATCCTGTCAAAAACCCTGACATGCTTCAGGTGCGTTCACTTGGCCCAAGCTCACATCCACGGACTTTACACCGTAATTATCATTGGTTGACCCACGAGCCTTCCCCTTCCGTTATGGTACGCAACTTGCTCCCGTTCTTGACATCTTCGCTATGGGAAATCGCCGACATTGGATGCGGCGGTACAAGAAGACAAACAACCCCGAGATGCAAATTCAAGGAGATCAGCAAGGGAGGGAAAATATTCATGAGAAAGAGCTTGGTAACAACTTTTGTCATCAGTTTCGCGTTGGCCGCTATGGCGGCACCCGCGTCTCATGCACAAGACACCACTACCAAAGCGCTCAGGGTGAATGGTGCCGTAATGGGAAGCCATGAGGTCCAGAAGTGGGCCGAGGCTTTCATGCAGGCTAACCCGGACATTCGCATTGTAGTGACTGGCTCCAGCGCAGGAAGAGGATTCACGGACCTTCTTGAAGGCAACGCAGATGTGGCCATGGCCAGCCGCCTTATTTCGCCGGACGAGCAGAAGAAGGCCGCTTCAAAGGGCCTCAAACTTGAAAACAAACTAATCGGGTAGCTCGGGCATGGCTGTGATGACAAGTCCGAAAAATCCGATCGATGAAACTCACCTTGGATCAGATCCGACGTATATTCACGGGCGAATATACCAATTGGAATCAGGCAGGAGGCCCTGATGTTCCGATAAGGACATTCACACGACGTATTCCGGAGTCCGGCGGCGCTGTGTTCTTCACTGAAAGCCAAGATACAGCGCGACTACAGTGATGGCCGACAGTTGGACCGCCATTGTTAAAGTATGCACAACGGCCAACGACTTGCCGATTGGAATCGCTCCTGCCTTGGCTGAAAAAGGAGCGATTAAAGTGCTGGCCATAAAACAAGATGAAAACACCCCGGCTGTCCTACCGTCTGCAGAGACCATGAAGGAAAAGTCTTACCCCATAATTAACTCGATCCGCCTCTACTGGGACAGTCAATCTCAGGACGATCGCATCAAGAAGTTCATTAAAGCTTGCGCTAGCAAGGGGCTACAGAGTAACCAGCGGGGGACGGAATCAAAGCCGCAAAAGTCATGAGGTTAAACATTTTCTTGACCGTAGAACAATTTTCCGGAGTGAGGCTCCCTGAGAGGCGCTCTAGGCATCGCTGCT
>CAWBBA010000024.1:0-112065 GCA_963786905.1 uncultured delta proteobacterium
TGGAGAAAGAATTTTGAAAAACCCCACTGGACCAACCGATCGTCCGCCACAACAATGAGCAGGTCGGCCTTTCCCCCCACGGCCAAACCACGTCAGGAAGGAGCAGACAAACCATTGCTAGAAATGCCAGTAAGCTGTAGTAAATACTTCCTCATCTAGATAATCCTCCTTGCGGGTTATGGTTGAGTCTTACGACTTTTGTGAACAGGACCCACTGGGGAGTTGCAACCCCCGTGCCAAGGGCCGAGAAGTGGACCGCGCGGTAGTGGACCTCCCAAATTGGCGGAGCTTAATTCATTGAGCGGATTTTTCTGATATGATCGTTCCCGAAGCTTTACCTGTCGGTTTTTTTTACAGACTGTAAAGGGATGTGAACGGGCTTCAATTTCTGGTGGTCGAAGAAAGATAGGGAATAATCCCAGTAGACTTGCAGTCGGGAAATGGTGGCGTCAAATAGCTTGTGGCTGGGAGAGACAATCGAGGAGCGACAAGAATTGCGTTTTGGGGAGGGTCGCATTAAGGGCACAGATATTGCTTGGTTCAGGGAGGGGCAAGGGCTAGGCACTAACTGATCGTCAGTTTCGTTATTATTGGCCGGGCCCAGAAGGCCAAGGTGCCATCAAAGTCCCCCTTTTCTAAAGGGGGACTTTGAGGGGGATTTTTAATAGGTAACTTATAATCCCCCCTAACCCCCCTTTTAAGGAAGGGGGGATAAAATCGCTGAGTTAGCCCATATGGGGGTGAGGGTAGAGTGATTCCCGGACAATCTCAATGAGCCTTACTAATAAACAAAGCGCCTCATCGCAAGCATCAACTTTCGGTCGGAGCAGGCATGCCTGAGGTCATCTCAAATATCGTTAACAAGATCAAAGCTTGGAAATCTGGTGTCTCGGCCGTCCAGGACCATGGCGTCTCGAGTCTTCCAATTCAAGTATGCCAGCTTTAAAGACCTTTTGGCATCCAACACCGAGCTTTTGAATATTGTTACGGATCTTGAAGAGAAACTCCGAGGACAGGAAGTCTTCGGCATGTCGTACGTCAGGTCCCAGTCCACACACGCGGTTTTCCACACCCTGCGCATGGTAAAAAGCCTCGATGATCTTTCAGGTCACCGGTATCCTCTCCTTTTTGATGTGCTGGAACAAATCAACCACGCCATAAATAAGGAACTAGGAAAAAGAAAGGAACTGCCGGTTTGCGAATGGGTGCTCCCTTATTCACGAATCACCAAGGACATGGTGGACTGGGTCGGCGGGAAAAATGCGAATTTGGGTGAGTTGGTCAATAAAGCGGGCCTGGCAATCCCTGCGGGGTTTGCCATCACCACGTGCGCATATGATTTCTTCCTCGAGCAGAACGACCTCATCGATGAAATCAACCGGATGCGAATGGACCTGGACCCCGATGATTCCAAAGGCTCTCAACAGGATCGGAGAGGAGATTCAAGGGCTCATAATTTCGGCTCGGGTCCCAGAGGACCTTGAAAAGGCTATCCTCTCCGCGTACGACGCCATGGTGGACACCATCCGGGAACAAGGGGGCAAACTCGAAGCGTCACCGCCGGTCGCCCTCCGCAGCAGCGCCATAGGCGAGGACAGCGAGCTTTCTTACGCGGGGCAATATGTTTCTATCTTGAACGTGCCGCGAGACCGTATCGTACAAACCTATAAATTGGTCGTCGCCAGCCTGTACACCCCCTACGCGCCATTTCCTACAGACTGAGCAAAGGGATGCGAGATGAAGACATTGCCATGAGCGTCGCGTGCATCGAGATGGTGCAATCCGTTGCCAGTGGCGTAATTTATTCAAGACATCCCTTTGATTTATCCGAGGACACTGTCCTCGTCAACGCAGTATGGGGCCTCGGGCCCTATGCAGTGGACGGAATCGTGACACCGGACAGTTACATGGTTGCTAAAGACGAGGATCTAACCATACTCAAGACCAGCCCCTCCCACAAACCCGTCCAGCTAACAGCCGATGAAGGGGGCGGCCTCAGTGAAAAACCAGTGGATGAAAATAAACAAGACGCTCTGTGCCTTTCTCCGGAACAGGTCAAGACCCTGGCCGGGTATGCCGTGAAACTGGAGAAACATTACGAGTATCCTCAGGATATCGAATGGGCCCTCGATCCCCATGGACGCCTCCTCGTGCTGCAAACGCGGCCTCTCCATCTGGAGAAGGGGGGAAAGAGCGGCCTGAAGAAGTTTCCGCGGGTGGAGGGATACCCTGTCCTGGTTGAGGGGGGCGCTGTGGCTTTTCCGGGCGTGGGCTCAGGACCGGCGTTCCATGTGCGCTCCGATGAGGACCTTGTGAATTTTCCGCCGGGCGCTGTCCTCATTGCCAAGCATTCAACGCCTCAGTTTGTCATCGTGATGCAAAAAGCCAGGGCCATCGTGACCGATGCCGGGAGCGTGACCGGCCACATGGCTTCGCTGGCGAGAGAATTCGGCGTGACCCACTGTCCTGGGCGTTAAAACAGCCACCGCAGTCATTCCACATGGCGAGCAAGTCACTGTGGAAGCATATTCAGGTAGGGTGTATCAAGGAAAGGTGCGGGAGTTGATCGCGTTGCAAAGAAGCAGGGAATCCGCGATGAAGGACACCCCGGTATACCAGACGCTGAGACGGGCAGCCGATTGGATCGTGCCCCTTTACCTGGTGGATCCGAGAGCGGCAAATTTTTCGCCCGAATTCTGCAAGACTTTGCACGACATCATGCGGCTGGTGCATGAGCTGTCGTACAGGGAGATGTTCCAAATCAGCGACATTGTATCAGATACCGAAGGCGCCGGCGCCATGAAACTGAGAGCGCCAATCCCCCTGGACCTCCACATCATTGATCTGGGAGACGGCCTCACGGGAACAAATGCTTATACAAAGTGGGTGACGGTGGATCATGTCGCCTCGGTCCCCTTCAAGGCGCTCCTCAAAGGGATGCTGCACGAAGACTTGCGTAACAAGGGCCCGAGACCCGTTGACCTGGGAGGCTTCCTGTCCGTAATGAGGGAGCAGATGCTGGCGCCCAACAACATGGTGGAGCGGTTCGGAGATCGGAGTTATGCGCTCATTTCAGACAAGTATCTGAATTTCAGTTCAAGAATAGGGTATCATTACAGCGTCCTGGACGCCTATGCCGGAGAAACCATCAACAAGAACTATATTACCTTCTCTTTTAAAGGGGCGCGGCCGACGATGTCCGAAAGAACAGGCGGGCACGTACTATTGCCGCGATCTTCGTGGCCCTGGACTTCTCCGTGGAGGTTCGGGAAGACCGTGTAGACGCGCGATTTTACAAATATGAGCTTCCTTTGATCGAAGCGAGGTTAGACATGATCGGTCGCCTACTTCAGTTCACCCGGCAGATGGACATGCTCATGCACTGCGAGGAATCTGTGGACGTTCTCGCAAAGAACTTCCTGGAAGGTAATTACAACCTGGATGTTGACTTTGTCTGCCAGACGTGAGCCTCTACGGCCGATTAGCTCCGGCCTTATGTTGCTGGAACAAGCGCATCGCCTGTCATTCAGAGACAGGCAAGGCGAGACCGTCTCAAAATAGCCTCCGGAGCCATTTTTGGCCTAGTGGCACCGCTCGCTGCGACCTCATTTCGGGCGGTTCGAGAACCACGCCATACAAGACCCGCATCATTTCCTGGCCGAATTTCTCATTTTTAGGCAGTTTCAGATGCCCATCCCTACCGAGTCCTTCTCCTATTCGGACAATACTTTCAGCAATTCCTATAATTCTTGACGTGACCTTGCGGGAGCAGATAGAGTGGCCGACGAGCTACGGGATAACACTGGTTTCTCAGCTTGGCTTGCGCCCTCTTGAAGATTCTTCGAGGAGGACACACGGTCGTGCCAGGAAGGGCCCTGATCCTACGGAGGTTCTATGAGTGAAGGACTGACAAGTCTACGCTTTCGCCAGAACGCGGCAGAGGCTGTTTTGAACCCATCCCTGCGACACGCGCTGCGGAAATCCACAGACACATTCGCCATCAAAAGAGCACAGGGAATGGAGTCGGTTCCGATGGAAGCCTGGCGAGAGGCGGCCTCGGCAATTCGGATGCAGGTCTTGAATAATCTGCCGGCTTACCTCGACCGCTTCTCTGCAAAAGCCAGCCAGGCTGGCGCGATGGTGCATCGAGCGAAAGACAGCCAAAGCGCGAGAGACATTGTCTTCAACATACTCAAAGATCACGGTGTAAGAAAGATCGTGAAAGCCAAGTCCATGGTTACGGAGGAGATCCACCTCAATGCGTACCTCGAAGATCGGGGAATGGAAGTGGTCGAAACAGATCTGGGGGAATACATTGTGCAAATTGCAGGAGAGACCCCTTCCCACATTCTCGCACCGGCCATTCACAAGAGCCGGCAGGATGTCGGCCGATTATTTGCAGATAAGCTCGGCGTGGACTACTCGGACGACCCGACAGTCTTGGTGAAAATAGCCCGAAATGTTTCTGAGAAAAAAGTTTCTCTCCGCGGATGCGGGAATTTCGGGGGCCAACTTTGCCGTTGCAGACTCAGGCAGTCTGGTTATCTTCACGAATGAAGGGAATGGACGGATGGTAACTACTCTCCCTCCACTCCATGTAGCAGTCTTCACCATGGAGAAAATCATCCCTTCGCTCGCGGATCTGCCATCGTTTATCCGCCTGCTGCCGCGGTCTGCGGCGGGACAGCCGCTCTCAAGTTATCTCTCTCTAATCACCGGAACGCGAAAGCCGGGTGAGGCCACAGGCGCCAAAGAGCTTCACATAGTAATTCTGGATAATGGCCGTTCCGAAATACTCGGCGGGGATTTCCGTGAAATACTGAAGTGCATACGATGCAGCGCGTGCCTAAACGTTTGCCCGGTGTACCGTGTAGTGGGAGGGCATGCGTACGGCTCCACATATTCCGGCCCCATGGGAATTATTCTGACCGAGCTGCTCGATGGGATGGACAAGGCCCACCCGCTTGTAGATGCAACAACACTCTGTGGGGCATGTGTAGAGGTCTGTCCGGTACAAGTACCGCTACTGAAACTGCTGAAAATGTTGCGTGAACGCAGGGTGAGCGAAGGATTCACGTCGCCCATTGAACGGGCGGCCATGGCCGGGTACGCTCTGGCGACAAAGACGCCGGCCCTCTTCAATTTAGGGCAAAGGGTCTCTCAGATTTTGTGGCCGGTCTTGAGCAGAATGGCCGGCAAGGGCGTGTTGGACCGACTTCCGCGACCCGCACGACGGAGGCTCAAGGAGAGAATTTCCTAAGTGGTCCAGTTCGTAATTCGGGTCACCTATTCTTGTGACTCAAGAGGATAAAAGAGGATTCGAGACCATGGTATTGGTGGGACAGGCATCTTGCCTGTCCCACCAAGGCTTAGCGAAATGCGTCACCGAACTTGTGAAACCGAGCACTCAGCTTTCCAAACTCTTAACTCAGCACTTCCAATGCCCTTTTCATGGCTTCCAGCAAGAGTATGACGTTTTCAGCACGACTGTTGAAGCCCATGAGTCCTATCCGCCACACCTTCCCCGCAAGTTGACCGAGCCCGGCCGCGATTTCTATGTTGTAGGTCTGGAGGAGGTAGGCGCTCACAGCCTTACTGTCTACGCCAGGAGGTACCAGCGCTGTTGTGAGACTGGGCAGGCGAAACTCCTTATGTACGTGGCACTCTATTCCCAGATCTTTAAGTCCTTCCCAGAGCATTTCCGCATTGGCCCGGTGCCTTTCCCATCGATCTTCAAGGCCCTCCTCCGATATGAGACGAAGGGCTTCCCTGAACGCGTAGTTCATGTTGATGGGCGCCGTGTGGTGGTAAGTGCGTTCGTTGCCCCAATATTTACCTACGAGGTTCATGTCCAGGTACCAGTTGGCCACCTTTGTTTTTCTACTGTTGAGCTTATCTATTGCACGCTCACCGAGTGTAAGTGGAGAGATACCGGGCGGACAGCTCAGGCATTTCTGGGCACCGCTATATGCGATGTCCACGTGCCATCGGTCGAGGAAGACCGGCGCACCTCCGAGACTCGTGACCGTATCGAGGAGTAACAGGGTGTCGAATTCACGGCATAGTTTCCCGACCCCTTGCATGGGGTGGAGCGCGCCGGTAGATGTCTCTCCGTGAACGAGGCCGAGTATTGCAGGTTTGTGAATTTCCAGGGCCGAACCAATCTCGTCGAGGCTGAAAACTTCGCCCCACGGCTTTTCCATTCGCCGGACATCGGCTCCGTAACGGGACGCCATGTCGCAAAGCCTCTCGCCAAAGTATCCGTTCACTCCGATCAGGACTACATCCCCCGGTTCGACGCAGTTGGCAAGGGAAGCCTCCATAGCCGCACTGCCGGTACCGCTGATTGGAATTGTGAAACGGTTGTCTGTTTGCCAGACGTAGCGCAGAAGCTCTTGCGATTCATTCATAAGTTCGATGAATTTCGGGTCCAAATGTCCTACTTCATTCATGCCCAATGCCTGCCGCACTCTGGGATGAATGTTCGAAGGGCCGGGACCCAGCAGCAACCTGGGCGGCATGTCCAGTTGAGCGGCCATGATGCGATGAGATTCATCTGTTGGGTGAGTCCTGTCTTGCATCTCGAAAGCCCCTTGTCTCCGCAAATGCTTCAGCTTGCCCTACGACGAGCAAATCTGAATGATATGCATTCTGCCATAATATTTCAACTTCGGGTGACCAAGGCCAGTAAGTCCTCAGTTACGGGGGTAATCGGTGTTTCCGTGTCATTGCGAGGAGTGAAACGACGAAGCAATCCCATCTTTGGTGGCTCAGGAGATTGCTTCGCTGCGCTCGCAATGACAATCTTTCGCCACACGTAACTGAGGAATTACCAAGGCCACATTTCTTTGATTGTTGCGATGATCCCCGTGATAGTTGATCTTGCTATCCGCATAAACGCACGCTGGTATAGTGACGCGCATTGCAATTGACATTGTGGCCGACTACAGACTATCCCCGTAGGGACACGGCATGCCGTGTCCCTACAAGGTGGCAGCAATGTTACCCGTTGGACGGCAAACCTAATTCAATCCTTATAAAAACAGGAGGCGAGTATGGAAGAAAAGAAAGAGACCGAAAAAAAGGAAGGCTGGCTAAATTATCTCGCTCTGGCGACCGTTATTGTGGCCTTGGGCGCAACTCTGTCCACTTTAAGAGTCGGGAGCTTTTCCAATAGGTCAATACTCAGGCAAACCCAGGCGTCTGATCAGTGGGCTTACTATCAGGCAAAGAGTATCAAGGGGTATCTCTATGAATTACAGAAAGAAAAGCTGGAACTCGAACTCAAGGTGCTGGGCAGCGCCGGCCCAAAAACCACTGTTGAGGAATATGGGCAAAAAATTCAATCGTATGACAAAAAGATAAAAAAATATGATGAAGAAAAGGCCGAAATCCAAAAAGAGGCAAAGGTTTTGGAAGAGCAACGGGACGTCGCGGTAAGGCATTCCCTGGCATTCGGATATGCGGTGATACTATTTCAGCTCGCCATATTGCTTTCTTCCATTGCCGCTCTCATGAAGAAGCCGCGTGTCTGGTATCTCGGGCTAGTTCTCGGCGTGGTCGGAGCATTCTATTTTGCAAATGGCTTCTGGCTGTTTCTATGAGCTAATCGGGGCTTCATTGACGATAGCCCACAGCAGAGATTGGCTTTGCAGCCGGGGGAGGTGTTTCGAAGATCTGTTGAATTCCATTCGATTTCTCGGATGTTTCTTTATCTGATGATGCAACACTCTTTTGGGGACTCGGCAACTCGGTGGTCTTCAAGGGTTGGCCTGTGTTGAGGATCTCCTTACCCTGCACTACCACCATTTCTCCTTCTTTGAGCCCTTCGAGCACCTGCGCGTAGCGCGGGTCGGTCGTACCTATTTTTACGCGAGTCAGTTGCGCCTTTTTATTCTGGTCCACCATAAAGACTGTGTTCGTATCATTGACGCGGACTTGCTCCATTAAAGCGCCTATCGGGACCCTCAGCACGCCCGGTATGGTTTTCACGACGATTCGCCCTCGCGCAAACATCCCCTGCAGTAGGACCATGTCCGGATTGTCCAGGAAGATACGGATCTGAAAAAGACGCGCCTGGCTGGCGACCGGTTGGATGTAAGTCAGCTTTCCCTTGAAGATCTTGCCTGGATACGAATCGACACTAACTTCCCCGTCCACTCCTTCTCTGACCACTTTTCCCACATCCAGTCTGCCCACCTCCATATCCGAGAGAAAGGCCTCCAGATAAATTCTACTGTAATCACTGACCATAAACAGCTTTCCGCCTTCAGACACCCAGTCGCCCTTCTCTATGTATCGATTGGAAAGTAGGCCGGTGATGGGGGATAGTACTCTCGTTTTCTTCAGATCCTCGTTGGCCTTTGCCAGAACAGCCTTATCTGCCTCCACCTGTGCCACCGCGTTCTGATAAGAGGAGAGTTTCTGGTCAAACTGAGTCTGACTCACGGATCCGGTCTTGAGCAGTCCCAGGTTCTTCTCCCATTCAGTTTTGTTAAATGTAAGGGTCGCTTCGTCCTTTTGAAGGTTTGCCTGGGCTTGATTAGCGGTTTCCCTGATCTTGGTCTCATCGAAAACCAAGAGCAACTGGCCCTCCTTAACGGGCTGGCCGTCCGTGACTTCCAACGACTTTATCTGGGCCGACACTTCGGAGGAAACAGTGGTGTTAGCGATGAAAGTAAGGGTCCCGGACATATCAAGGGTATGTTCGATGGAGCCTCGGTCCACACTGAGAACGCCCACATTCATAGGCGGAGGGGGCGGCTTCTGCTCCGGCTTTGACGAGCAAGCGGCCAACACGGTCAACGGGAAGATCACGATCATGAAGAGCCGGTAGAAAGTCATGAGAACTCCGTCACGCGGGGCCAAGAGGGACCATTGTGCGGCGACAGGGCTGAGCAACGTTTGCAGGGCTTGTTGCCCGTTGGCTCGATAAAGGAGTTAAGGTCGCGAGCAAGAAGGGCAACCGGCCAACCGCCCCGTACCAATAGAATTATGCACCAGTTCTGGTTTGGTTTCAAGGAAGCTCGATCATATCCGGGTCAGAAAAAGAGTGACGTCGGGAGTGTTTGAGATGCTCAACGCGTGGATTCAACGGACTCAGAGGAGATAATAGTGTAGGAGATCTTTTAAAAACATATAGTTGAGGCTGCTTGATGAGGTTAGGTCTTTGGGAGCATTCTGAGGCTTTCCAGACCTTCTTGCGAACATCCGGCATCAAGGGTTGGAAAAGCCTGTCAGCGGTTCTTAAGGTTTTCCAAAACCTGGCGAAGAAGATCCGGGCTTACCTCGATGCCGTATTCCACTTGACCAATATCTTTGATTAACACGAAACGCACGCGGCCCTCAACGGCCTTCTTGTCCGCGGCCATAACGTCAACAAGTGCATCGGGGTCCGCACTGTGCCGAACCGGCAGTCCGGTTCGGCTCAAAAGGGATTCCAGCCTGTCCGGCACAGTAGACGCGCACAGCCCCATTTTTTCCGAAATTCTTGCGGCGGCAACCAGGCCGACAGAGACGGCCTCTCCGTGACCCACAGTGTACTCGCTGCATTTTTCCACGGCATGGCCTACCGTATGCCCAAGGTTCAAGACTTCACGCGGCCCTGATTCAAATGTGTCTGCCTCCACTACTCGAACCTTGACGTTGGCCGAACGCGCAATTAGGGCTGCATCCAGACTGGACGCCTTGTCCGAACGCTCCAAAGCCTCAAACAATTCCAGGTCACCGATGACAGCGTGCTTGATAAGCTCGGCCATGCCCATCCGTATTTCTCTTTCCGGGAGCGTGGCGAGGGCTTGAGTGTCTGCAGCAACGAGAATAGGCTGTTTGAAGGCCCCTACAAGGTTTTTCCCCTCCGGGAGATCCACACCGGTCTTACCGCCCACACTGGAATCAACCATAGCCAGAAGGGTGGTCGGGCACTGCACCAGGGCTACACCCCGCATATAGGTTGCCGCGGCAAAGCCTGCCAAATCTCCGATCACTCCTCCGCCGAGCGCGACTACGGAGCCGCGACGATCCAGTCGCCCCGCTACAAAGGACTGATAGAGCGAGCTTAGCCGCTCAAGGCTTTTGCTCCCTTCGCCTGGCGGAATAGTGCAGATAAACGGTTTGAACCCTGCGCTTCCGAGTGCGCTTACAACTTGATCCGCGTAGAGTTTCGCGACGTTAAAGTCTGTGACCACGGCTATCCGCGAGGTAAGACCCCTGTCTCTGAGCATCTCCCCGAGCTGGTCCAAGCTTCCGGGTCCCACGGCGATAGTATAACCCCCGCCCCCGGGAAGATTTACTGCTAGAAACCTTGAGGGGCCTTTCCCATTCTGAACAACTTCATACACGCGGTTCACCGATTCTTCGACAGAGAGGCCCGTAGCGTTCACCTGGTATGCAAATGAAGAGTACGAGCCGTCCCGTTCACGGAGAAGAGAGTCTACTCTCTCGGCAGGTTTCTTGCCCTCAAGCATTGGACGGCCCCCGTTATTGCCGATCCGCGCCAGAATCTCTTCGCTAGAGCGCCGCAGGCAGAGGACAATGCCAGCAGAACTCAAAAGCTTGCGATTCTCCGGGTCCAAGGGCATCCCCCCGCCGGTGGCGATCACGGTTCTTTGCCGTGAGATGAGTTCCCGGCACAGTTGCCTCTCCAGATTCCGGAAGTGCTTTTCACCGTGTCGGGAGAAAATTTCCGGAATGGATATTCCGGCGCGACGCTCTATTTCCAGGTCCGTGTCCAAAAAAGTCCATCCCAGCCGCACCGCGAGCGCCTGGCCTATGGTAGATTTTCCGGTTCCCATAAAACCCGTAAGAATTATATTTGCGTATGCCGTCATAATGCTCAAAAATCTTTAGAAGATTAGGGTTGAACTCGGTTTTCTACGTCGTTTTCAATCGTATCCGAATTTCCAGGGGATGTTGTCCATGGGAAGGTCTTCGAGCCGGGAAGACCGGAGGCTCCGGAATCTGGGCATCATCTCTTCAAGGCTGTCTCCGCCAAGCTTTTCTATTAACGCGTCGGCAAGGACAAAGGCCACCATCGCTTCAGCCACGACAGATGCCCGAGGGACAGCGCAAATGTCGCTGCGTTCGTACACCGTCTTGACAGGTTTTCCTGTTGCCAGGTTAACAGAGTCGATCCCTTTGAGAGTCGTGCTGATGGGCTTCATGGCTGCTCTAATCAGGATTGGGGCTCCGGTCGATATCCCTCCTTCTACGCCTGCCGCTCGGTTCGATCCTCGTTTCAGAGCGGTTGCCGATCCGCTCTGGGCAGGGAGGATTTCGTCGTGGACCTTAGAACCCATCTCACGGGCGTCTGCGAACGCATTGCCAAACTGGACCCCCTTGATGGCGGGGATGGAACCCACCGCGGCCATGAGCCTGGCAGTGAGCCGCCGATCCCATTCCACATGGCTTCCGAGACCGGGCGGGACGTTAAGCGCGACGCACTGAAAGATTCCTCCAAGTGTATCGCCGGCCTCCCTCGCTTTTCTGATCTCCTCGATCATTGCCCTAGTGGTCTCTTCGTCAGAACACCGGACAGGCGATGTCTCAGCCTGAAGCAAAAGTGTTGCAAAATCAGGGTCGTGTGGAAGGTTGGCCTCAGCAGCGCCTATGGAAAGCACATGTGAGCCTATGGTGACGTCAAAGTGAGCAAGGAATTTCTTGCAGAGCGCTCCCATGGCTACACGGGCCGCGGTTTCCCTGGCTGAAGCCCTTTCAAGCCCCAATCGAAGGTCTCCTGTACCCGTACTTAATGGCAGAAGTCAGATCCGCGTGACCGGGCCTGGGGATTGTCATGGGGGTAATAGCTCGGTCACGCCACGCGCTAAAGTCTTTGTTGGCAATTATCAGCGAAACGGGGGCGCCTGTGGTCTGTCCCGCCATCACGCCTCCTGTGATTCTGACGCGGTCATCCTCTATAGACATTCGACCGCCTGATCCCTCACCTCGCCGGCGCCTGTCCAGTTCGAAATCTATATCTGCGCGCCCCACTGAAATGCCCGCAGGAAGACCTTCGAGAATTACTGTAAGTTCAGGCCCGTGGGACTCACCCGCGGTAAGGAATCTCAGCATAATGCTACCGCCTGTTTCATCACGTCCAGCGGGGCTCGCTTGCCCGTCCACAGTGAAAATCCGATCGCAGCCTGGTGGACCAACATTCCAAGTCCATTTGTCCCTTCGATCCCTGCGTCAAGCGCCTGTTCGAGAAAACGCGTGCGAGGCGGGTTGTACACAAGGTCATAGGCTAGCCGGCAATCAGGAAAACGCGCCCCCTCCGGCCACGGTGAAGAATTGATCTGAGGAACCATGCCCAGCGGCGTCGTATTGATAATCAGATCGAGAATCCGGTCCATCCCCTGTAGCTTCTGGAGCGTCCAAGTCTCAGGATGCTCTTTGGAATGGAGCTTTCGTAAGCGTTCAACGAGTGCCGCGGATGACCCGGCATTCCGGCCGCACACCACCACTTTTGCCCCAATCGAGACCAGAGCATACGGCCACGGCCCGCGCTGAGCCGCCTGACCCCAGTATTACCGCAGTACATCCAGCGGGGTCAAAGCCAATTTCTGACAAATGACTCAGGAAACCGGTCCAGTCCGTGTTCTCTCCTGTCAGGCTGCCGTCAGACCCGATTGTGATGGTGTTGACAGCTCCGATCTCTGAAGCAGCATCGGAAACGCGGTCCAGAAACGGAATTACCTTCTCTTGTACGGTACAGTCACATTGGCTGCGTGAAATCCTAGCGCAGACAACCCTTTTATCGCCTTCTCCAGGTTGTGCGATTCCACCGGCAGCGGCACATAGAGCCAGTCCATTCCTAGTGAATGAAATGCGGCGTTGTGCATCACGGGGCTTAAACTATGAGCGACAGGATTCCCTATGATGCCGACCAGCCGCGTAGCGCCTGTTACCATTGCACGTCTGCCCCAAGCCGTTTCAAGATGCGCGGAAATTCCGGGAATGAATCGTTGATGATTTCCCATCCTTCAATGAGAGTTTCCCCTTCGGCAACCAAACCCGCAACTGCCAGGCTCATGGCCAAGCGGTGGTCTCCGCGAGCGTTCACGACGGCTCCGGTAAGCTTCGCGGGCCCATTGAGCGAGAAACCATCAGGCATGGTTTCGATGCCGGCCCCCATCTTATTCAGCTCCTCAGCTAAATTCTCAATCCTGTCGCTTTCCTTTACCCGGAGTTCTTCGGCGTCACGGACAACGGTTGTTCCACGCGCCTGAGTAGGCCGCAACCGCAAGTATTGGAAACTCATCTATCATCCGGACAACCAAGGAGCCCTGAATCGTCGTCCCAAGCAATTTTCCCGGCTCCACGGCTATGGTTCCCGTGGGTTCACCGTTGGATTCGGAAGAGTCGTTCACGTGCAAATTCCCGCCCATCGAACGAAGGACGTCGAACAATCCTGTCCTCCCCGGGTTCAGGCAGAGGTTCGTTACCTCAATATCTGAATCGGGAACAAGCAGCCCCGCTGTAACAAGGAACGCGGCCGACGATGGGTCTGATGGAAGTTGCATATCCAATGGAGGTAGTGAGGCCACCGCTCCGGAGACGGTCACCCGGTGACGGCCTTGTGGGTCTTCCGATTCTGTTACCGGCACACCCAGGCCTCTCAGCATGCGCTCCGTGTGGTCTCGACTCTTGTGAGGCTCGATGACCGCCGTGGGACCATCAGTATAAAGGCCGGCCAGTAGAAGCGCGGACTTTACCTGCCGCGCTGGCCACAGGAAGGAAATGCTCGGATGGCTGCAATAGAGAAGGAAAGAAGGTCAGAGGCGCGTTTCCTTTATCGGTCTCGATTCTCGCCCCCTTGGCACGAAGTGGTTCCACAACACGGTCCATCGGTCGCGCTCGGAGGCGTTGGTTGCCGTCAAGCGTGGATTGGAATTCCTGGCCTGCTAAGACACCGGCCATCAGCCTCATTGTGGTGGCCGAGCCTTGGCAATTGAGCGACCTAGAAGGCGCCGTAAACCCCCTTAGATTCATGCCTGTGATCAGCAGATCAGCAGCACCGGGCAGGCGGTTGGGCTTGTCTTCTTCAGTCACCTGTACACCTAGCGTCTGAAGGCTCTCGATCATGGCAAGAGTGACCCCGGCCATTGCGCAATTACGGACTCGCGACACCCCGGCCCCGAGAGAAGAGATTAACAGGGCTCGATGCGACAGGGACTTGTCACCCGGCAGCGATACGACACCGCGCAGGCTGCTCGCAGGACGAATTCGGAGGGATCTTGCGGTCAGCCATGTTTCCGGGTTCCCTCCTCAGGGGGTAACTGCTCATGAAACATCGATGCTCTGCGGTCTTGCACATGCGACAGGGCTTCACGCAGGCCCGCTTCATCGTTGTTCGACCATTGACCGCGTAAACGCTTTCATTATTCGTTGGGCTGTTTCAAGCATCTGGATCACGCTGTCTCGATTGGCCGCGAGTATGTCCATCATCATAGTCAAATCACCTCCCGCTACCCTTGAGGTGTCTCTGAAGCCGCTGGAAGCCAGGTTCCAGACGTCAGGCTTCTCCAGAGCGGTTTCCTCGGCGACCGCCACGAGGGTGGCTGCGAGAAGATAGGGGAGATGACTCACGCATGCTGCGATCAGGTCGTGGTCATCCGCACTCATGAGTAGCGGCTGAGCGCCCACGACTGTGACCATTTCTTCGATAAGCTCTAATGCCTCAGGATTGGGCTGGTTCGTGCGTACGAGCACCCATACCTTGCTCCGGAACAGGTCCGGATCAGAGGATTGAAGGCCTGGGGTCTCCTTTCCGCACATTGGATGTCCAGCCACTGCTCCGATGTGGGGCGGCAATTGTTCCATAGCCTGCAATATGTTCCGCTTGACACTACCCATGTCTGTTATAACCGCGCCGGTTTTCATGAATGGGTGCAGAGTTACGATTTGCCGTTCAATGGTGCGGACGGGAGTTGCAAAGACCACCAGGTCGGCTTCTCCGAGGAGCCGTTGCGGGTCTGTGCCTGCAAGGTGGACCGCCCCAGCGTCCACAGCTAATTGCGCGGCATCCTGGCGCCTTACGAGTCCTCGCACCTGCCGGCAAGCTCCCCCATTCACCAGAGCTTTGCCAAGGCTGCCTCCCATGAGCCCCAGGCCCACAATAGTAATTGTCGCATCCGAAAGCCTCACGGATTATCCTTTTGAATTAGGTTCGTGTAAAAACATTGCCGCTGGAAATCTTTATTTGATCCTCTTTAGAAGCTAACCTATGCTCCCGTCTAAGCTATGGAGGCGCCTTTCCGACAGTCTCCATCCTAGATGGTTCTCCCCACCGCCTCGGCTATCGGACGGAGTTCGTTCATCAGGGCTTCGAACTCGAGGGGACGGAGGCTCTGTGCGCCGTCGGACATGGCATTTTCAGGATCCGGATGGACTTCAATGATGAGACCGTCAGCTCCAGCGGCTATGGCGGCACGGCTCACCGCGGGCACGTATTCGCGTTTGCCGGTACCGTGGCTCGGATCTACCATCACGGGAAGGTGGGTCAGGGATTTCAGAACAGGGATCGCGTTAATGTCGAGGGTATTGCGGGTGGAAGTCTCGAATGTGCGGATTCCGCGTTCACAGAGGATCACCCGGGGATTGTTGTGGCTCAGTATGTATTCCGCAGCGTTGAGGAACTCTTCTATGGTGCTCATGAGCCCACGTTTCAGAAGAACCGGTTTGTGGGATTCGCCCACAGCGTTGAGCAGAGCGAAATTCTGCATATTCCGCGCGCCGACTTGCAGCACATCCGCGTACTGGGCCACCAGCGGAACCTGTTCGGGTGTTGTGACTTCGGTTACGACCGCCAGGCCCGCCACGTCCCTTGCCTGCGCCAGAAGCTTCAGGCCTTCCTCCCCCATGCCTTGAAAGCTGTACGGGGAAGTTCTCGGCTTGAAAGCGCCGCCCCTGAGGGCTGTTGCCCCTGCTTTTTTCACCGCCAGAGCGGTCTGAATCAGTTGATCTTTGCTTTCGACCGCGCAGGGACCGGCCATGATGATGATCTTCTTGCTCCCAATTTGGGATCCGTCGATGGAGAAGACCGTGTTTTCTTTCTTGAAGTCCCGGCTGGCAAGCTTGTAGGGGCCCAAGAGCGGGACCACGCGCTCGACCCCTTCCAGGCACTCGAAGGTCCCACCATCCACCGCGCTGTTGTCGCCGACAACCCCAACGATGGTGCGTATCTTGCCTCGGGAGACATGCGCCATCAATCCCATGGCTTCCACCTTGGTCAGCACCCGCGCCACCTGGGCCTCACTAGCTTCCCTTTTCATGACTACCACCATCTTCTTTTCCTCCAATAAAAAAAGATGCGGAGCGCTTGCTCCGCATCTTTTTATTTCTTTGTATAACTAGTTATCAGCAGGAGCGCGCGTCACCCTCGACAGGGTAGCAAAATAGTACCACCAAAAATAGAGGTTAAACACGCTAAACTGCTGGAACTGAGTCATAGATTTAAACTGCCTCGTAACTTACAGAAATACGATGGAATGGAAACTCTGTCAAGACTTTTTTGCCCAAGGCCCCCATGAGGTTATTCCGGAGCTTGAATTCATACATCTTTCTGTGAATAATTCAGACAACGTCATCCATGACACTTGCTTGAGTAGGGCGGACCATGACCAAACACACCCTTGAAGAGCTGCGCGAAAGAATAGACGAGCTGGATCGTGATATCGTCAAATTCCTCAATCAAAGAATGACCTTGTGTCAAGATATTGGGCACCTTAAATCCGCTGCCGCCCGCAACGTTGTAGACAGAGAACGTGAGGCGGAGATCCTTCGACGGCTCGCGTCAGAGAATCCCGGTCCCATTTCCGAGCAGGCCCTGTCGGCTGTATTCCGGGAGATTTTCTCGGGTTCCAGGGCCTTACAGACTCCCGTGACCATAGCCTTCCTGGGGCCGGCCGGAACGTACACTCATGAGGCCGCTATAGAGATGTTCGGGCATTCAGCCTCATTTCTCCCTTGCGTGACTGTGCGGGAGGTCTTTCAGGAAGTTATACACGGGGGGGTCACCTATGCCGTAGCCCCCATAGAGAACAGCATTGAAGGTTCTGTCCGCGAAACCTTGGACCTTTTAATGACCTCCTCGATCGGCGTTTGCAGAGAAGTTTCTCTGAGGGTAAGCCACGCGCTGATGAATCTCACCGGAAGAATCGAGGATATCCAGCAAGTGATCTCCCACCCGCAGGCCTTGGCCCAGTGTCGCCGGTGGTTGGCAGAAAAACTTCCGGGTATCCCGCTTAAAGAGACGACCAGTACCGCTAGAGCAGCGGAACAGGTACTGGAAGACAGAGGAGCCGCGGCAATCGCAAGCGAAAGACTTGGCATAAGACTTGGTTTGCAAATCATTCGACGGGGTATTCAAGACAACCCGGAGAATATTACCCGATTCTTTGCCCTGGGGCGCATGAAATCTGCTCCAACCGGTAATGACAAGACATCAATAGTTTTTTGGACCGAAGACAAACCCGGTGCGCTGCACAGGATACTAACGGAGTTCGCCCAGCATGGAATAAACCTCTCAAGGATAGAATCCCGCCCGGATCGGGGAGCCGTTCCCTGGAAATATGCTTTCTTTGTAGATCTGGAAGGGCACAGAGATGACGCGGAAGTGGCAACTTGTTTGAAAGAAATAGCCGGCAAAAGGACTATGGTCAAGGTTCTAGGTTCATTTCCCAGCCGTCCTTTGCCCGCCGGTGAATGACGGGATTCTTGTCGGCCCTTGTTGTCTTGGCAGACATATTAAAGTGTAATAACAAGTCATTATATTAATAACATCATGTTATTTATTAAAGTTATTGACAAGATGTTATTTTTATGAGATAAACATCATCAGCAAATCAAACACCATACCCTGTATTGCCCGGCATGACCGGGCTTTTTTTTGCCTTTCAGCGTCCGTTCAGTGACGCGCGAGGAGCCTCGGAACACGCAGAATGTCTATTTCACCGCAAAGGCCGCGGAGTCGCGGAGAACAATTATATAAGTTTCCGTCACTCCGCGGCCTCTGCGGTGAAATAATTCTTGTCTTCCTGGGCGAAGCCCCGTAGGACTGAATGATTACGCCGCTCACACGCCCTTTATGTTGACTTGGCCTGACTCGTGCGGCTACACTTGGCACCGACGTTTCGGAATTACAGGTTTTTGCCCAAAGGACCGGAGACAACATTATGTAACCGGCTTCTAACCGTTGAGGGATGGCGATGAAAATTCTCGTTTTGCACGGTCCCAACCTTAACCTACTCGGCGTCAGAGAGCCTGACATCTACGGTCGAGTCGGTATGGACGAAATCGACAAAGAATTGGCCGTCCGGGCAAAAGATCTGGGGGTCGAACTTCGCTGCCTACAGTCCAATCATGAAGGCGTCTTGATCGACGCTATCCACGAGGCAATGGGGTGGGCAGACGGGATCCTAATCAATCCCGGAGCTTTTACTCATACTAGTTTGGCTCTAAGGGACGCGATTGCATCAATAGGAATCCCGACTGTAGAGGTTCATTTGTCCAACATTTACGCTCGCGAGGACTTTCGCCGCAGGTCGGTCATCGCGGGGGTCTGTGTGGGTCAGATTTCGGGCTTTGGAGCAAACTCTTACTACCTGGGGTTGGCCGCGATGATAGAGGCTTCCTCGAAGACTGTGAAGATCTGAGTCACGGGAGCCTAGACCAGAAAATCAGGTAGGGGCATCCCGGCGGACCGCGGGACCATGCCCCTGCTCAGTTCGCAATATCTTCGTTTCAATTCAATGAGCCGCAGTTTAGACAACCGAAATCCAGACGGCCTTCAAGCGCCGTTATTACCGCTCGGAAAAAAAGAGTGTTGACAACAAAGCCGCAGTCTTATATCGTATGCAGTCACAGGTAGCAAACCCATGATATCTATAAGCAACCGAAACTGGTGGTGGTGCTGGAAAATAGAACACGGGAGGTCTGCCTGAGCCGCGACTCAAAGTCATAAAAGACTGAAATAAGCATCTGAATGAAAAAAAGGCCATGGGCAGACAGCCCATGGCCTTTTCGCGTTCTGGGTATGGACAACGCTCTCACTTATTACCTAACAGGCTGATAAACATGATTAAACCTAACTACGAAGACTTCGAAAGCCTTTGCCAACAAGGGAACCTGATCCCAATGGCCACCGAGATGCCAGGAGACCTTGACACCCCTCTTTCAGCCTTGCTGAAGATCGACGACTCACAAAGCTCTTTTCTCCTGGAAAGCGTCGAAGGAGGCGAGCGATGGGCCAGATACTCCTTCCTCGGTTCAGATCCCAGGGCGATCATCAAATCCAGGAATGGAACGGTCGAGATCCACGAAGGCGAAGCTACGGAAACCATAGGCGGAGTTTCTGATCCGACCCGTCTGGTGAAACAAATCATGGAACGTTTCCGTCCCGCGCGCGTTCCCGGCCTACCGGAGTTTTTCGGCGGAGCCGTAGGCTTCTTCTCATACGATGTTGTTCGCGATTTTGAGCGGATCCCGGATCTCGGTAAGCCTGGTCCGGGATTTTATGATGCGTGGTTCATGGTGACCCGCGACCTGGTTGTTTTCGACAATTTCTTGCACAAGATCATCTTAATAACCACTGTCTCGCTGGACGAAACCTCATCAATGAAAAGTGCATACGGGGAAGGCTGCGCCAGACTGGAGAACCTGGAACAGTCACTTCGCTGCCGCTGCGCACAGGCGGCAGTCGGGAACGCCACAGACGGATTCTCCGGAATTCTCTCCAAACATGTCTCAGAGTGCCTTTGAACAGATGGTGCACCAGGCCAAACGGCACATAAAAGCGGGGGATATTATACAGGTAGTTCTTTCTCAAAGATTCCAGGGAGATGGGCTAGCTGACCCTCTGAGTGTTTACCGCGGGCTGAGAATGATCAATCCCTCACCGTACATGTTTTTCTTGCGTATGGGGGATGAAGTGCTCGCGGGTGCATCCCCAGAGGTCATGGTACGGATGAGAAACGGCGAGGCCGTATTGAGACCCATTGCCGGAACGCGGCAGCGTGGAAAGACACCCTCTCAAGACACGGAGTTGGAACGCGAACTCCTCGAAGACCCCAAAGAGTCGGCTGAGCACGTAATGCTGGTGGACCTGGCGCGCAACGACCTCGGACGCATCGCCGAGCCCGGCAGCGTGAGCGTGGACGCCTTCAAAACGGTCGAGCGATATTCTCACGTCATGCACATGGTGAGCAATGTCCGAGCCAGGTCGTGCAAATGGCCGAGACTCCTTCGATGTGCTCAGAGCCACTTTCCCCGCGGGGACACTTACCGGCGCCCCGAAAATCAGGGCCATGGAGATCATCGAAGCCCTGGAACCTGAAAGGCGAGGGCCGTACGGAGGCTGTGTAGGCTATTTCTCTTACACAGGAGCCATGGACATGGCGATCACCATACGCACGGTTATGATGAAAGGATCACAGACATATTTTCAAGCCGGGGCTGGCATTGTGGCGGATTCCATCCCGGAACGCGAATACGAAGAGACCATGAACAAGGCTCAAGCTATGAGAACGGCCCTGGCTCTGGCTCACAATCTGGAAAGGAGAACCTGATGCTACTAGTCATCGATAACTACGATTCGTTTACCTATAACTTGGTTCAGTATTTTCAAGAGCTTGGACAAACGGTACTCGTTCGGCGAAATGACAGTATCACGCTCCAGGAGATTATCGACCTCAATCCAAGTGCAGTGATCATTTCCCCAGGTCCCGGAGGTCCGCAGGACGCGGGCATTTCCATGCAAATAATCCGCGATCTAGGAGATAAGGTCCCCATTTTCGGAGTTTGCCTGGGTCACCAGGCCATTGGCGCTGTCTTCGGGGCACAGGTGGTTTTAGCCGATCGACTGATGCACGGCAAGACGTCTCGAATATTTACCAATGGCAGCGCCCTGTTTTCAGGGATAAGCAGCCCTTTTGAGGCGTGCCGTTATCACAGCTTGATCGTGGACTGGGAGACTCTACCCGACTGCTTTCAAATAACAGCCTGGACGGATGACGGGGAGATTATGGGAATCCGACACAAGGACCGTCCCATTGAAGGGGTGCAATTCCACCCGGAATCGATTCTCACGCCGGCAGGAAAGCACATGCTCGCGAATTTTTTGGATATGACGGCAAGATTCCACTCGAACCCGGTCTGTAAGTCAGTTCTCAGTGATCCAGTGAGAGCGAACAAGACCCTCTCTTCCAGCGAAACGGCCACGAATGGCTGAAATGACCGCTTTCCAGCGGTTTCCGACAGGAGGCAAAAAATGCTCAAAGAAGCCATCAGAAAAACGACAAACGGGAAAGATTTGAGCCGGCAGGAAATGGAAGCGGCCATGGATGAAATCATGACGGGAAGCGCAACTGGAGCACAGATAGGATGTTTGCTGACCGCCCTGAAGATGAAAGGGGAAACTGTCGCTGAAATTACCGGGGCTGCAACCGTCATGAGACGCAAGGCTGTCCCTCTTCCGGTGGCAGAGAACGGAACCCCATTGATTGACACGTGCGGTACTGGTGGAGACGGGGCCGGAAGCTTCAATATCTCCACTACCGTAGCGTTTATCCTTGCCGGGGCAGGGTTGAGGGTAGCCAAACATGGCAATCGTTCTGTTTCCAGTTCATGTGGGAGCGCCGATGTTCTCAGGGAGTTGGGCGCGGACTTGGACCAGACCCCAGAGACCGTGGGGCAATGCATTAATGAAACCGGTTTCGGCTTTCTTTTCGCTCCTGTCTTCCACCGGGCTATGAAACACGCGGCAGGTCCACGTCAGGAGATGGGGATTCGAACCTTGTTCAACCTGCTGGGACCCCTCACAAACCCTGCCCGCGCCCCGTACCAACTTCTGGGAGTGTACAGATCCTGACCTGACCGAACCCATTGCATGGGCATTACATGGTCTGGGCACACGTTCGGCCATGGTGGTGCACGGTATGGACGGGCTTGACGAAATATCTCTTTCCGGCCCCACGAAGATTTCCCTTCTTAAGGGTGAAACCGTAGTAACCACGCAAATCCAACCCTGTGACGTCGGACTTTCCACATGCGGCCTTGATGAGATCAAGGGCGGAAGCCCATCGGAGAACGCGCAGCACCTCATGGACGTGCTTGACGGGAAATGCGGCCCCCGCCGGGACGTGGCCCTGATAAACTCGGCTGCCGCGCTAGTGGTTGCTGAAGCCGCGGAGGATTTGGGAGCAGGTCTCCGTATTGCCGCCGAAGCCGTCGATTCCGGCAAGGCGCGCCAAAAACTGGATGAGTTCCTGCAATTCAGAGCAGCACAATGACCACCATACTTGGCAAAATCGCGGACCTCCGCCTGGCTCGGCTGGCTGAAGAGATGAAAACAACGAGCCGGGACGAGCTGGAACAAAGGGCTCACGAGACGAAGCCGCCTGTAGACTTCGCCGGAGTCTTCCCAGGGTCCCGCATAAACGTGATAGCGGAAATCAAGAAAGGCTCGCCTTCTCGAGGAATACTCCGGGATGATGCAGATCCGGAACAGCTTGCCAGAGCGTATGCGCAAGGGGGCGCTTCAGCGATCTCAGTTCTCACCGAGGCTGATCATTTTTTTGGCAGCTTAAGTGCGTTGACAACGGTCAAGAGCGCTGTCTCGTTGCCGGTGCTTCGCAAGGACTTCATACTGGACCCTTACCAGGTAGTAGAGACAAGGGCATCGGGAGCCGACTCTTTTCTCCTCATAGCCGCTCTGCTGGATGGGCGGTCCCTGGGTTCACTGATGAAAGAGGGCCGCAAGTGTGGGAATGGAGCCACTGGTCGAAGTTCACGATGCCGATGAGGTGGAGAATGGCCCTCAAAGCCGGGGCCAGGATAATCGGGATCAACAACCGCGACCTCAATACTTTCCACGTGGACGTGAACATTTCTCTCAACTTGATTAAGCACATCCCCGGAGAACTTATTGCTGTTTCCGAAAGTGGTATCAAGACACGTGGCCAGATAGTCCGACTTGCGGACGCAGGGTTTAGAGGGTTTCTCATTGGAGAGAGCCTCGTAACATCCGCAGACCCCGCTGCCACGATAAGGGGCCTATTGCATGACGATTTATGATCATGCGGTCCGCGTCAAGATATGCGGAATTACCCGCTTCGAGGATGCTCACGTTGCAGTAAGCTCAGGGGCTCATGCTCTGGGCTTTGTATTTCATCCGGCCAGCCCGCGCTATGTTGCTCCCGAAAAGGCCGCGGCCATAATCAGCACCTTGCCCCCTTTCACAATGGCCGTCGGGGTGTTTGTAAATCTCCCAATCGCAGAAGTGGAAAGAATCGCTGATCGATGCGGTCTTCACGCGGTTCAGCTTCACGGGGAGGAATCGCCTGAGGAATGCGCTGCACACAAGCGGCCGGTGATCAAAGCTGTTCGCTTTGACCCCGCGAAAGGAAATCTTGGATTGTCGAGGTATACAGTTTCATCCTTTCTCGTCGACACGGGAGTCGTAGGAGCATGGGGAGGCACAGGAGTGCCCGTGGATTGGGAACTGCTTAGTCGCTACTTGGAAAATGAACCCGACTCCATCCGGCGACGACTCGTGCTAGCCGGAGGCCTGGCTCCATACAACGTTAGAGAGGCTATCAACCTAGTCAAACCGTTTGCCGTCGATGTATCCACAGGAGTCGAAGTCGAGCCGGGAATTAAGGACCATAAGAAGATCAAGGAGTTTATGAATGCAACACGCAACAGGAGAAGCCCAGGCCAAGTGGCCTGATCCACACGGATACTTTGGGGAATTCGGCGGGCGCTTCGTGCCTGAGACCCTTATAACCCCTTTGCTGGAACTGGAAGAAGCATTTTTCGCAAGCAGACAGTCCCCCGAGTTTGCACGAGAGTTGGATAGCCTGCTGCGATACTACGCTGGGCGGGAGACGCCCTTGTTTTGTGCGTCGCGGCTCTCCGAGAAGCTTGGGGGCGGGAAACTCTACCTGAAGAGAGAGGACCTTCTTCACACCGGTGCGCACAAGATAAACAACACATTGGGGCAAGCACTACTTGCCAAACACATGGGCAAGCTCAAAGTCATAGCCGAGACAGGCGCGGGACAACATGGCGTGGCTACAGCGGCTGCTGCGGCCCTTCTGGGTTTGGAATGCCGAGTTTTCATGGGTGAAGAGGACATGCGGCGGCAGGCGCCCAACGTGTTCCGCATGAGGCTCATGGGTACCGAAGTAGTCCCCGTCACCGCGGGCACTGCGACGCTCAAGGATGCCATGAGCGAAGCCATGAGGTATTGGGCTGCGCACATAGAAGACACCTTTTACGTTATCGGTTCCGTTGCCGGGCCTCATCCTTACCCTCTCATGGTCAGGGAGTTTCAGTCGGTGATCGGCCGGGAAACGCGTCGGCAAATCCTCGAAGCGGAAGATAAACTCCCCAAAAAAGTGATCGCTTGCGTAGGGGGTGGTAGCAATGCTGCGGGCATTTTTCACGGATTCCTCGAAGAGGATAAAGTGGAGCTTATCGGGGTCGAAGCCGGCGGTCACGGACTTGATTCAGGAAAACACGGCGCCACGTTATGTGCGGGCCGGGAGGGCGTATTTCACGGGTCCCGTTCCTTTGTGCTTCAGGACGACGAGGGCCAAGTAACGGAGGCCCACTCGATCTCCGCGGGATTGGATTACCCAGGTGTAGGGCCTGAGCATGCACTTTTGCACATTACCGCGCGAGTCCGGTATGTTTCGATAACAGATAATGAGGCGCTTGAGGCTTTCTCCATCCTTTGCCGCACTGAGGGAATAATTCCTGCCCTGGAGTCTTCGCACGCGCTGGCTTGGGCCATGAAAGAACTCCCCGGTCTCGGCAAAGACGACATCTGTATTGTCAATCTCTCCGGTCGGGGCGACAAGGACATGCCGATAATCGAAAGCGCGCTCACTGGGAGCTGAAACATGGAACGAATTTCACAAAAGTTTAAATCATTGCAGGAAAAAGGCGACACGGCATTCATCCCTTTTTCAGTGGCAGGATTCCCTAACCCTGAGAAGTCGTTGGAGATTTTCTTGAAACTTGCTGAAGGGGACGTGCTTGAATTCGGCTTCCCGTTTTCAGATCCTGTCGCTGACGGCCCTGTTATACAGAGAGCGTCAACTGAGGCCATCCGAAACGGAATAACCATGGACAAAGCCTTGGATATGATAGGAGAGATTCGGACACGAAGCCAGGTTCCGATAATCTTCTTCAGCTACTTCAATCCAATCCATAGTTATGGAGCCGAAAGATTTGTGGACCGGGCAAAGGAATGCGGCGTAGACGGTGTGCTGCTAGTCGATCTCCCCCTGGAGGAAACACGCTGGTTGAAGCCGCTCACTGACAAGGCAAACCTTGCGTGGATTTATTTGGCCACGCCCACAACGCCTGATATTCGGATCAAGAAAATGGATCAGGACGGTGCCGGATTTCTCTACTACGTGTCTGTGGCAGGAGTGACAGGAGCCAGAGGATCGCTGCCTGACGATCTTGCGGAGAAATGTGATCATGTGAGGCAATTGTGCCGTCTTCCAGTGGGAGTGGGATTCGGGATTTCGAATCCGAGTCAAGCCTCTCAACTGAGACCTCACGTGGATGGGGTTGTGGTCGGGAGTGAAATAATTTCCCGTGTCCAGAGAGGGGACTCAGTTGATGATATCGGGAAATGGGTCAAGGAAATGAAGGCCGCGTTGTCGCGACCTGCATGAAGTTGCCGAATGATTGTGCGCCGACGGCAGACACGGATTGTTGAGGCATTCCAACTGACGACAGGGATTGCAGGTCCTTACGAGAGCGAACAGGTGAATCAGGAAGAGACTTATCTGGTTATTGCGAGAGTGGCACGACGAAGCAATCTCACGGTGCGGGACCGGCAATGAACTCGTCTCAAATAATGCCCTCGGAGTGATTCTGGCGAGAAGCGTCCCGCGACACGATATGCGCTGTACTTCCGGCAGATCACCGCGTTCCGCGCGAGACCGCGCATCACTGTCCAGCAAATCTCTAAGTTTTGACGACAATCGGATTTGCCAGTCACCCGTCACCCCGGGCGCCGATCCGGAGTCCAGTCTGAAATTGGTGGGACGGTATCTTGCCGTCACCCAGCGACAGGCAAGATGCCTGTTTGACGACGAGGGATTGTCTGGATGCTTGCGCTCTCCCGCAACTCTAAATGATATTACAGCTCAACTTTGAAGACACTGCGGCGGGCATCAGTATCAGTATTTCGACCGCCGAACACATCCGTCCACGTCCTGACCTCGAATTCGCGAGTATAAGTATCTCCGTCCGGCTGCACCTGCACTACCGCGATGGCCGTATCCGTAACGACAGAGCTGTGGCCGTGCTCACCCCCGGTAAAGACAAATACTCTGAGCAGCGCCACGCTAATGGCTACGCTTAGAACTATCACCACTACCAACCAAGTAACAATCTTCAACAATCTGAATCGCATGACCAACTCCTGCTGTTTCCGTTCCCCGGGCTTTCATCTGAGCCGACACGATTTGTCCGCTCGATGCGCTTGGGAAGGCTTGGCCGTCAGAGGGAGAATACTTCCGTGTGAATGCGGGGGTAAGGCACCCCCATCGCTAACAATGTTTCAATAACCTTCGTGTTCATGGCTGGCGGTCCACAAACATAAAAAGCCTTTTCTGACATATTATCCGAGACGTATCGTGTGATCTTCTCCCGATCCACATAGCGCGTTTCGCCATTCCAGCCCGATTCGGGTTCACTTAGAATGTGCACGACTTTGAGACGTGGGGCCTCGCCGGCTTCTATTGCGGCCAGTTCCTCCCGAAAAACAATGTCCTTCTCGGTCCTGTTCGCGTAGAGGAGCAGTACGTCGACCTCAGCCTTGGTATCTCTCATGTGACGAAGCATGCTCATCAAAGGCGTCATGCCTATGCCTCCCGCAATGAATACGAAGTCTTTCTCCTTCGGGTAAAGAGTGTAGGAGAAACGCCCGAAAGGGCCCTGCACAAGGGCCGTGTCGCCAGGCTTGGTCAGTCCTATCGTTGCGGTAAAGTCCCCTGATTCTTTTATGGTGGAACTGACAAACCCTTTCTGAGTCGGGCTGGAGGAGATGGTCCAGTGATGTTCTTCAACCGGCAGGTCTCGGCCGCGGTCAAACGTTATGAACTGAAACTGTCCAGGCTGGTACGAATATAGGTTCTCTCCTTCAGGAGGCGCTAATTTCACGGTCCAAACCTTGGGGGCCTCCGGTTGGACATCTACCACACGGTAAGGGGAGCGGCGAAGGCGGGCCGGAATAATGATCTTGTGATAGATGTAGGCCGCAGCTGCCGCAGCCAGAAGCCCTACCCAGACGACCTGCAGAGCGAATAACTTCAGGTCATCGCCTGCTTCCATGCCGTGAACGAACACGAGAACGATAATAAGAGGCGCCAGCACGTAATGTATACGACGCCACTGTTCGAACTTTAGCCCCAGCCGATTTGAATACATGCTTATCAGTGTGTGGACCAGCAGTAGCACAAGGCCTGTTCTACCTACCCAGATGTACCAGGGTTGGCTCAAGCCGGCAACCTGGCCACCTCCAAATTCCATCAAAATTGGGTGAGACACCATCATGGCAGTAACAAAAATGCCCATGGACTTGTGAAAGCGGCTCAGCATGTCCATGCCGAAAGGTCGCTCGATCCATTTTAGTCTGGCTACGAGGACCGGCTGCATGGCCAAAATGACAAAGCCGGCCAGGCCGAAACTTCTGGCTATTTCGTAGACCAAGAGGTTGGGACTGTGAATACGGAGTGCTGCTACCAGCAGCAATGGGGTTACGACAATTCACATATAGACAGCTACCAGAAACCGTCCCATACAACATTATTATTCCTCCCCTTGTGCCCATTGTTTACTTCAAAGCAAAATAAACTCTATATTGCAATCTCGTTCTATTCTAACTACATTCATCTTGCCCACATTCGGCCGCATGACTGCATTATTTTGGGCATTCATATATTCCTGGGCCCTTTATCCTGATGGCAACAAAAAAGGACGCATATTCGTGGCCCAAACTTCAATGTACAAACATATTACGTATGATAACGAGCATTCGAATGCTTGTCAACGCAGGGAGTGTTGTGAGGGGCAAGTGGGAGGAAACTCTCTATCGAGAAAGCTTCCTCCCTATAGTGAGTGCTTTGTTCAGGCTGATTTTTTGGCGGCCTGAGGCCACACGAGCTCGATGGCGTGAACCGGGCAGGCCTGTTCGCAAAGGCCGCATCCTACACACGCCTTTGGATCGTACAGACCGGCAATCGTCTCGTTGTTCAGTTCTCCCATACCAAGCGCCTGGAACGGACATACTGCGGAGCAAACTTCGCAACCGACACAATCCTCTGCCCAAACGTACGGCTTGGGCCAGTCTGCTCGCTTAATTCTTTCGGGCTTATTTCCCTGTGCGTCTCTAATCGCTCCGTAGGGGCAACCTCTGGCACAGACCCCACATTCGATACATCGAGAAACATCGATGCTGTGCGGTTGTTTCTTTTCCCCGGTCGAGGCCCGAGTAGGACAAGCCCTGGCGCACGTTTGGCAGCCCTTGCATTCTTCCGCGACGATTCGATACGGCATCTAGAATACTCCTTCGCTCTATGAGAAGATCCAAGAACAAGATTTATGGATTCCCGGGTAAGTTAGTTTAGCAGCATACATCCATCTCTTGTGAGTTGTCAACGATCACGTGAGGAAGTCGCTATTGCACAGATGCCGCAATTCCAGTTTTTTTTGAAAGCAACTCCACACATGACGCTGAACCGACAGGAAGATATGTCGTGCTCGGCTTCTAAGCCACTGATTCTACGCTCTTCACCGCGGGGACCTGCTGCTTCAGGACTCTTTCAATTCCCATCTTCAGCGTCATCTGACTCATGGGGCATCCCCCGCAAGCCCCTTTGAGACGAAGCTTAACCACTCCGTCTTCGGTGATCTCGACGATCTCTGCGTCTCCTCCATCAGCCTGAAGCTGCGGACGAACTGTATCGAGAGCTGCCTGAACCTCTTCTCTCATAATCGTGCTCCTTTCGACAAATTTCGGACATCAACTTTTTCACGAAAACCATGACATACTATTATAGATGCGGACCAAAATAAAGGGATTCGACGTGCATTGCGAGCAGCGGAATTTTGAAACGAAAAATTGCGCGCGATTTGGTGGTTATCATATTGAATCCATCTTTAGCGTACGAGATCGGAGTTCATGAAGGCTCTTACGTCCGAATCAGACGGAGGACCATCATGCGGCCTTGTTAGCTTCGGACTTGAGCCACGATTTCAACTCCTCAGTGATGCCGCAGGCTCGGTTTTTACACGCAAAGAACCTCACTGATTCGTCAACAAGGTCCTGTGGCGCTTCTACCTCTGAGATTATTTCGTAGTCTTTGTGACTCTGGCGCACGATAACTAACCGAGGCGGCTTATCCACGGCGTTTATCTTAAAGTAGACACACTCTTCGTTACACGATTTCGCGTGATCGAGGCCCCGAGACCAGTTGGTGCCCCATTCCAAGTACCTGGTCACGGCATCAAAAGGATGGAGGTCCCAGTCAACGAGTTTCGCGATGTTCCTATCTTGCATGATTTCTCTGATACTTTTCACAGACGTATTCCTTTCATGACGATGTACGCATTGGCCGCAATAAGGCGACCTTATTGTTTTTGATGCAAAACGCGGCGAAAGGTTTCGAAGACTGTCGCATTACCCTCCGTCTTTCTCGGATTTGAGGTGCCCCTATGACCTCGGAAAAAGAGCCATGAGCCTGAAATTTTGGACAGACCCAGTCTTGAATGGCAAGGCTTCTCTTTTTCAGCATGTTATGTTATAATAATAACGTTAAACTAGATATTTTAGGGCCAAAGATTGGAGGATTAATTATGAGATATGGTACGAAGGTTGTCGCAATCGGTATATTGATCGTGCTGGTAGCCGTGGGAGGCGCATTGGCAGTCGGCTATGAACGTTACAATGCTGAAGAAGGCACGTCTAACGGTCAAGTCAAGGTTAACGCCACGGCTAGTCCAGATGTTTTCGCGGCGGTGAAGCAAGCCACTTTTGTGGAAAAGGTCCCGGCTGTGCTCGACGAGGTAGCTGCTTTCATCAAGGATTTCCTTGGCCAATTCGGTCTCACTGAGAACAGGGCTCGGTGAATCTACATCTGGGATTTCCAGGGAATTGATTGATCCACGTGATGAAGCTGCGGCACGAACAGGATTGCCGGAGCTTGGGCAGACACATCCCAGAGCCGCGAAGGAAGCTGCAATGAAACTCATGCCGGTGATTCTCCTCTTTTTGGTGTCCATTTTCGGCGCAGCCTCTTCTGAAGCGGTTCCAGTCCGGGGAGGCCAAGATAGTCACAGCTCTGCCCTCCAGGCCCTCCAGGGAGGCGATGTTCAGACCGCGGTGAACTTGCTTTCACTCGCGATAAAAGCAGATCCTAATAATTGCAGTTATTACAATGACAGGGGGGTGGCTTACAAGAGAATAGGTGACCTGGAAAAGGCCCTCTCGGATTACACCAAGGCTCTTGAAATCAAGCCTGACTATGCCCACGCGTTGAACAACCGTGGCATGCTCTACGTTCAGCAGGGGCGTCATGACAAGGCCATAAAAGACTTCGAGGCTGCTCTAAAGCTAGGGGAACTGCAGGGCAAGGTACACACGAACCTCGGGATCGCTCATGCTCGCCAAGGAGACCACAAAAGCGCAATAAAAGAGTTTGAATCGGCGGTTTCATTTCAACCACTCGATTATAGGTCCTTTCTTTTCATGGCAGAGTCTCTGGAAAAGTTGGGAGTAAAAGAAAAAGCCCTGAAGATGTATCAGTTGGCCCTCGGTCTCGCCTTAGATCCTGGCACAACGGACACGGTGGAGAAACGGATAACCGCTCTTGAAAAAGGTTTGTCCCCAAGCAAACCTGTTTTCGGCGCCACGGTTCAGAATGGCAGGAATGTCACCCTCAATTCTCCCCTGGAAAAGACCGTCTCCAACCAGCTCGCGGAAAAGCAGCCCAGCCGCACTCGAGAAATACTCCCTGCACGGCCGATCCATGACGCGGGGACCAAACAAATGAGCAAGTCGTCTGCAGCAGAGGAGTCTGGAATAGAAAGTCTCGATGCATTGAACAGTCGATCCAGGAAAAGAGCCTTGGGAAAATTTTCTCCTGCCACGGCAGAAATTTATGGCCAAGGAGTCCAGTTTTGGGAACGGTCTGAAATCAGAAAAGCTCTGATCAGATTCGAGGACGTCCTCCAGCTAGAGAAAAGAAACGAGAACTCTCATGGTATCGCCTGGAGCTGTCTTGAAACAGGAAGACTGTACTCAAGGATGGGGGATCATCCTAGGGCCGCGGGCTTTTTTGAAGAGGCCCTGAAGCTTTTCAGCCGCCTCAACGCAGGCGATGAAACCATTCTGACACTTGTGGAACTTGCGTCAAACAAAAAGATCACAGGCAACAAGGATAAGGCTTCTGCTCTATACTCAAAGGCCATAGAAGAGGCGGCTTCAAGGGGTCATTATAAGCTGGCAAAGACGGTAACTGACCTGGTCGAGGGCCGTGCACCCGAGCGCGTGGCCAAACCGGCGTCAGCTCCACCCGAGGAGCAAGCAGTTCCGCAGAAGGCTATGTTCGATTCTCAGCAGAAGATCTCCCCCCCGAATCAGCCCAAAGCTTCCCAGGGCAATCAACAGGCCGCAGTTGTGGCTAAAGAAAAAACAGTTCCGGCAAAAGAGCCGCCTGGCCAAAGCCTCGGTAACTCCAAAAATGGAAGTCTGGTCAACATAGGCCGAGGGCCTATGACTTGGAGTGAATCCGGAAGGGGTGGCGCTCCGATGCGACCCATCACAGGCGTTCTGCAAAAGGGAATCGACTCCCGGAAAACAGGTCAGCCCTCAGATACAAAGCCTCCGCAGCCGGGGGGGCTAGCCGGGGGAAAGAATGCCATTGCCCAGGACAAGCTTGCACTTACGGAAACAAAAGGCCGTCCGTATAGTGCTTTGTCCCATGAACAGGGAGTCCCGTCCCCGAAAGCTCTGGCTGCTGAGAACCGCCTCCACCGGGAAAGGCCTGCCTTGACTGGGGCGAAGAGCGCAAAGGGAAAAGGCCTCGGCGAAGATTTGGCAGAACTGCAAAAACTTAAAGAAATCAACGATGAAGCGCACATGATTATAGTTTTGGAGCGGCTAGCAGACAATTACGCTCGTCAAAAAGAATATAGGAAAGCTCTTGCAGGCCTGACAGCTTCTCTTGCATTTCGCCAAAAGCTGGGAATGAACAAGGGTGAGGAAGGCGTTTTCCGCCACAGCGGCCTCCTAAAAGAACAATTGGGGGATAAGGCGGGGGCTCTGGAAGATCTTACCCGTGCACTGGCCCAGGCTGTTGGAAATGGCGCGTCCAAGACGGACAAAGCAGTGGTTGTCAGAGCTAGGAGCCTGGCTGCTTCGATCGGGCTTAAACCTGACGCGTCGCTTCAAGCATTTCGGCTCCTTTGGAAAGCGCGCATAGCAGGAGATAGCCATGGGGAAACCGAAGCGTTGTACTTGATAGGCAGGCTTTACGACGAAGCGGAAAGGCCTGCCGAGGCTCTTCAGTACTACGAGCGCTCATCTGCTTCTATGCTTGCTGATAAAGCCCGAATTTACGAGAAGATTGGAAAGACTAATCAGGCTGAACAATCGTACAATGAGGCCTTGGAATCTTTTAAGAAGCTGGATTATTCGCGTTACCTCAACCTCTTAAGAAAACTGCGCGTACCAAAGACGCTGTCGCTGCAATAGGAGGCTGTTGCATAATCCCGCGTTCGGCGGCACATTCCCGAATTCGTGGTACAATGGTCCAATAGGTGTGGGTGCGCGACCGGCTCCTAGAGGGACCTACATATTCAGGTGTTTCCACCTGTTAAGACGGGTCAGAACGTTACAAAAAGCTCTAAAGCCTCAACTGTTGTAGGGGCGGTTTCGGTTTTCATGATTGCCAGAATCCTCACTAGCAATTGGTTTGCTGCTCTGGTGCTGCTGGTTGCAGCCGCTTCCCTGCTGTTGCTGTATGAAAGCGGTAAAACCGCGGAGGCAATCTTAGGGGCAGCGATACTCTTTCTCGCTCTTGTGCTCATTCTAATGGGCTCCAGAAAGGGCGACAGAGACAAGTAACTCGCGGCAACGAGTCTGCTGATGCACAGAGCAACGCCTGCCTTTCACCGCACAGAAGTTCACTCCATTAAAGCAACCGGCATCAGGGTACTGAGATGTGCCACCAAGGGATCTCCAGAAATTTGAGAACGGGCCGCGGACGCGCCACGGCACTCCCCACCGTCCTTCGATCATCTGTATCCTGGTCAAAACTGTTATGAAATCAGGGACTGGTAACTTGATAAGTGTAGGAGAACTTCAGACCGTTGCAGCCGTCTGAACATACCCGATCGCCGTAAGCCTTGCACGCGAGATCGGCCTCATAACCGATGTCCGGAGACTGGTCCACCGGTATTACAAATGCGAAATTTCCCACCGTGTTATCCTGCAAACAGCGGCAGGTTATATGACATTTAGTTCCGACTTGCCCCCCCAATGCCACCGCAAACGGCCCTGCCGCCAGAATCATGATGAGCACGAGGATAAAAGCACGGTTTGAATAGGCCATCATTTCACCGGTCATTGATAATCGGGTGCAAGTTTATCACAGCTTCTTCACGCAATGCAACGGAGATGAGAGCGGTCGTGGCACTTTATCTATAAAATGCTTGATGAATTATCTACAACATGCTATAATAAATTATTATATCGGAGGTTTATTATGTCAAAGAAGTTTTTGGTAATAATCTTGTCGCTGGCGTTTTATGCACTGTCTCCGGCTTCTCAGGCTTTTGCATTTGGAGAGGGCGTGCTCGCGCTCACGGGCCAGTATACCTTTTTCATCAGGCCAGTCCCAGGTTGGGACGTGACGTTCTACCAAAAACTGGTTCCTTGCGTGGCCGAAGAGACCGTCCCCGTTGCGAGGAGGGTGGTTCAAACCTACCCCCTTCCCATTCCTGCGATGCAGCGGCAGCCTATAACCATTACTGAAACACCTGTGGGATGCGCGGAAGGCGCAGGGCCGTGTGTTGAATGCTACCCGAAGCCATCTTCCAGATCTGCGTCAAAAGACGTGGTTGGTCCCAGAGTTGTCCCCGTAGGCGTCCCTGGGATAGAGCTGACCCCCAAGCACGTGACACGCCGCGTTATGCTTCCCCAGTGGTTCGCGGTTACTGAAGAGCCAAAAAATATACGTAAGGTCTCAAAGGTCAGATAGAGCCGTCATACCCCCACATTCTTTGTGCCCATTGCAGAACTAGCAGTTGAATTAAGCTGATAGGCGTGATAAATTTTATTGGTTCTAACCCTATCAGCATGGAGAGTTCCGTGAATCTTAGCGAGATTGTGGATCGCTTTGCCGAGGATATGCCTGACCAGGCGGCTTTGGTTTTCGAAGACCAAACCATCTCTTACGCAAATTTGCTTCGTTCGATAAATAAGCTGTCCAACGCGCTTGTCAAGGCCGGGGTCAAAAAAGGTGACCGCGTGGTGCTCTTGATGGGTAACAGGCCGGAGTTCGTCATGGGATACTATGCCTCCATGAGGATCGGGGCGATGGCCGTTACGCTTAACCCTATGTCTACAGCGTACGAGCTTAGCCATTACTTGGCGGACAGCAAGCCTGCGGCAATCCTGTGTAAAGGAGATCAGGTCGCGAAGATTGAAACCATTCGAGATCGCGCGGATTATCTGAAAATAATTATCAGTACCGAGCAGATGGACGGAGCTGTAACTTTCGATGAGATCGAAAAAGACTTCTCGGACCGCTTTACGGCCGTATCGATGGACCCAAATGATCCTGCCGTGGTGATATTCACCGCAGGTCTCTTGGGTCGGGCTCTTGGAGCAACGCTGAGCCACCGCAACTTGGATTCCAATTCGAACATGCTTCGCGATCAATGCGGACGCGGTCCGGAAAGTCGCGGGCTCGCTCTTATCCCCTTGTTTCACGCCTTCGGAGCGGTGGTGAACCTGCTGTGCGTAACGAAGGTAGGCGGCACTGTCTATCTAGTAGAGCGCGTAGATTTTCCTAAGCTGATTCCGTGGCTTCAAAGAGCCCGAATAACCTTTACCGGCATGGTTCCTATGGTTTATTACGGACTTCTTTACCACCCTTCCTGCAAGGAACTGGACCTTTCCAGCCTGGATATCGGAATAAGCGGGGGCGCGCCGCTTTCCATGGAAATATATGAAAAGTTCTGCGCTCGATACAAAATTGACATCTATCAAGGATACGGTCTCACTGAAGCCTCGCCAGTGGTATCCTGGAATAATATCAGAATCCCCAACAAACCCCCCACGGTAGGTAAGCCACTCCCCGACGTAACGATCGAGGTCCATGATGATCAAGGTAACCCACTGCCTGCGGGCATCCAGGGAGAGGTGGTGATCAAGGGACCTAACGTAATGCTGGGATACTTGGGCAGATCGACTGAAACGGCGACGGTGATCCGGAATGGATGGCTCTATACAGGCGACATCGGCCACCTGGACGTTGACGGCTATCTGACCTTAACCGGGCTGAAAAAGGACCTTATCATCACTTCCGGCTTCAATGTGTACTGCCAGGAGGTCGAAGAAATTCTTATCCGGCATCCCCACGTGGCTGACGTTGCTCTTAGAGGCGTCGACGACTTGATGCGCGGTCAGGTTATCGAAGCGTTGGTCGTCCCGGAGAGAGGAATCAAGCCGGAAGAGAGAGAGATCATGCGGTTTTGCAAGGAGTACCTTTCGAGGTACAAGTGTCCCAGAAAGGTCATTCTTGTCAAAGAAATCGTGAGAGACGCCAACGGAAAGCCTATACGGTGGAGTTAGGAGGCTGTCGCGTCGCGCTCGGCTCCTAGAAGCTGCGGACAAGTGGTGAAATATCTGCCCAGCGAGCCTTATGGTAAAACGCCTCTAACGCCTGGTAGAAGAGTACTCCCTGCACCTGTCTCGTACACACTAATTACCATTGACCGCAGGTTAACCGAACTTATGAAGCATCTTGCCGTACGGGCTAAAATCGTCCCCTAAGGATCGGATCAATCCATGACGAATCCCTAGGAGTGTTCCTCAGAGGGAGGGCTTCCGAGTGAATCTCCGCCGCCGCATCATTGATCTCATTCGCCCCGACGGACCGCGGGACCTGCCCGATTTCCGACGGCGAGTCGAATGGCTGATGCTGCTCAGGCTGATGGTAACCACCCTCTTACTGGGGTTTACCATTTTCTTCCAGCTTCGGGAAAGCGGCTCCTTCTTTGATCATCCAACCACCCCCCTCTACATTCTTATTGGGACCACATTTCTTCTCAGTCTCATCTATGCCTTCTCCCTTCCGTTAATTCCGGACCTATGGTTGTTTTCTTATTTCCAGGTGATGGTGGACGTGGTGTACGCCACGGTCTTGATTCACTTTACCGGCGGCGCCTCCAGCATTTTTACATTGCTGTACATTTTTCCCATTATCACCTCCGGCATATTACATATGAGACGCGGCGCGCTGCTTACCGCGGCCGCCACGTCGATGCTGTTTGGCCTCCTCGTCAATTTCGAATTCTATGGGCTCATCCCGCCAAGTGACTGGCCCTGGGTGAGTCCGTGGAGCAGAGACACACCCGGGTATCTGCTCTGGGTCCTGGTAGTGCATTTCACGTTCTTCTTTCTTGCAGCGATCCTTGCCAGCACCGGCGCAGAGCAGCTCCAGAAAATAAAGATCTCTCTGACCAGGCGAGAAAGCGATTATCAAAGGCTCTCGGAGCTGTACACGAGTATCTTGCGATCAATTCCAAGCGGTATCATGACTACTGATGAGTTGGATAGGATCACTTTTGTCAATTCCGCAGGCGTCATCCTACTGGGGGTATCTCAGTCCGATCTGATCAATGTCCCCCTGAAACAGGTTTTCCCGGTTGTTCACAATGATGTGAGGACAAGCAGGGTGAGACGCGAAACTTATCTGACAGTAAAAGAGATTAACGGCGACAAAAGAAACATGGAACTCACGGTTTCTGATCTCCAGAGAGAGAATGATGTTCCGAGCGGCAGATTGGTAGTGTTCCAGGACGTGACTCAAGTCCGAAAGATGGAAGAGCGGGTAAAACTTAGCGAAAAGCAAGCAGCATTTGTAAGGATCGCTGCGGGCATGGCTCATGAAATAAGGAACCCCTTGGCTTCATTGCGAGGAGCCACCGAACTACTCTCGGAGCCGTCTTCGGGCCGCGATCATCAAAAAAAGCTCCTTGGGATTGTAATACGGGAATCAGACCGCTTGAACTCCCTGCTCGGGGATTTTCTTCTGACCGTGGGCAGCCAGCAGACTAAGAAAGCGCGGGTGATGCTCACCGATCTTGTCGAGGAAACAGTGGATCTCTTCGCAACTGAACCAAGGGTCCGCCTTGGGGTATCTTTGGAAACCTTGATCCACAAAGGCGTAGAAGTAGAAGGGGACTCTACGAGGCTGAGGCAAGCCGTATGGAACCTTCTGGCGAATGCTCTGGATGCTACACCGGACGGTGGCGTAATCCGAGTGTTCCTTGAGTCCGAATCGGGGCAAGCAATTCTCAAGGTGGAAGATTCGGGTCAAGGAATACCCCCGGAGATAAGAGATCGCATTTTCGAACCTTTCACTACCACAAAAGGGAAAGGGACAGGACTAGGTTTGTCGCTGGTGCTGAGCATAGTGGAAGCGCATAATGGGACAGTCGAAGCAGAAAGCACTTCGAGGACCGGTAGCCTTTTCATAATCAGGCTCCCGTTGGCCTCGCCGAAAGCCACTGTCGAAGAAGGAGAATCCGAGAATGGCTGAGCGACTGCTGGTAGTGGACGACGAGCCAAGTATGAGGGAGTTCCTCGAGATCATGCTTTCGCAAGAAGGTTATCAGGTACGGACCGCATCCACGGGTGAGGAAGGCGTTAAGGCGTACCGCGCGGAAGAGCCCGATCTGGTGCTCACTGACGTGAAAATGCCGGGTATGAGCGGTTTAGATTTAATCAGAGAAATACATTCTCTGGATCCAGCGGCCCCCATCATCGCCATAACCGCGTACGCGTCCGCGGACGATGCTGTACGTGCGGTTCGCGAAGGGGCATATGACTACCTCTCCAAGCCATTCCAGATAGAAGATTTGCGTATCATCATCCGTAATGCGCTGGAGGCTCGAAGGCTCCGACGCGAGAATCTCGAACTGAGACGGTCAATTGAGGGACGCTACCGATTTGCCGACATTGTCGGAAAGTCACATGAGATGGTTGAAATTTTCGATCTGATCTCAAGAGTGGCCCCGTCCAAAGCCGGCGTGCTCATCATGGGGGAATCGGGAACGGGAAAAGAGTTGATCGCAAAGGCGGTTCACTACAACTCCCCCAGGGCCGACAAACCATTTGTGACCATCAATTGCACGGCCATACCCGAGAATCTCTTGGAATCGGAGATGTTCGGCCACCAGAAGGGCTCTTTCACCGGAGCCGTCGCAAACAAGGCCGGTCTTGTGGAAGCAGCCCACACCGGGTCGTTGTTCTTGGACGAGGTCGGCGAAATTCCTCAGTCTATCCAAGTCAAGCTCCTGCGCTTCCTTCAGGAGAGAGAATTCCGACGAGTCGGTGGCACTGACGACAAAAAGATAGATGTCAGAGTGATTGCAGCGACAAACAAGAAACTTGAAGAAGAGATGGAAGCGGGCAATTTCCGGGAAGACCTCTATTACCGCCTCAATGTCATTCGCATACGGCTCCCCCCATTGCGAGAGCGTGAAGAAGATATTCCACTCCTCGTAGATCACTTTCTGAAGAAATTTTCCAAAGAACAGGGCAAAAAAATTGAAAAGGTGTCCTCCCTCGCCATGCGGGTCCTTTGCAATTACAGTTATCCCGGAAACGTAAGGGAATTGGAGAATATCATCGAGCGCTGCGTTACACTCGAACAGTCCGACCAACTCACCGCGGAGAATCTTCCGCAGAAACTTTTCGAATCAGCCGGCCCGGTCTGCATTGGCGGCGAATTAGATATACCGCCCGACGGTATAGATATCAACCGGACCATGGAAGACATGGAAAAGAAGTTGATCACCCGAGCACTGGACATCTCAAGCGGCAACAGGCCCAGAGCGGCCAAACTACTGGGCATTTCATTCCGGTCCTTGCGCTATCGGATGTTGAAGCTTGGTATGGAAATTGATGAAAACGTCGAATGACATCCCCTCTGGAGCCTCGAAAGGAAGGTGAGATGAGGAATTACGCAATAATTCTGGCTGCGGATCTTCCGACTGCAGATGAAGTTCTTTCCGTAGTTAAAGAGGTAGGGACCATCGTGGACGGAGTGAAGGTTGGCGAGGCCACCGTGCTCGAGGCCGGCAAGGACATACTGGGCAGAATCCGTGATGTCATTCAAGACGCGCCGCTGCTGGTGGACCTCAAGGTCGCGGACATCGGCTTTCGGGCGGACGGCGCGTGGCAGGGGACCAATGCTAAGATCGTCAAGAGCCTCGAAAATTCGGGCGCCACTCATGTTACTGTCCACGGATTTCCAGGCCCCGTCTCCGTAGCCGAGGCAGTCGCCACGGCCCGTGAAGTTGGAATAGGAGTACTGCTCCTGCCCCTGATGAGCCATGCGGGGGCCGGCTTGTTCTTTTCCAGACCCCTCGATTATTCCTCGTTGACATACGCCACTATAAAAGCCGGAATGGATGTTCGTTTCCCGGAAGAGCAGTTGTGCCGCGACGTTACGGAAGGAATATTGGTCATGGGTGAGGCGCTGGATGTCGACGGCTATATTGGGCCCGCAACGCGTCCGCAGGATCTTGAGCGCTATCGTTCCATAACCCAGCGCCGGATATGGTGTCCCGGGTTCGGTCGGCAGGACCGGCAGGGTCGAAGTCTTGAGGAACAGTTCAGACAATGGGCAGCCATCGTCGGTCCGTCTTCTGCCGCCATAGTGGGATCAGCTATCTTCAATGCGGCTGACCCGGTGGCCGCGGCGAAGGAGATAATGGGAATGCGTGACCGAGCCGTGGCTTGAGACCAAATTATCTACTTGGGGGGTGCCATGACAAATCTCCTGAAAGGCGAAGAAATAGTTTCTTCAGCCGAGGGACTTATTTCCGCGAAGAAGCAGCAAGGCGAATTGTCGCTTGATCTCACAGTAAATACCATTAGCCATATAAATCATGGGGGGAGCGCTGGATTTCGGCGGAAGCGAATATCAGGAGGCGTCAGTTTCGCTTCTTGGAGCCTGAGAAAAAGACTCCTGACGAGCCTTATGGCTGGTGGAACCTGGACACGGGAGATTACCTGATACGGTTCAATGAGAGAATAAAGATCCCTGCCGAAAGGTCTCATCATGATTTTGCCCCATGAGAGACTGCTCGCGGCTGGAGCATCGCACGCCCCATTAGCCGTAGAAAACCTCGATCAAAATATCTGTGTGCCGATTCACGTAGGACCGGCAGGGCTGAAGATCAAGCAAAATGCCAGGGTGTCAAGGCTCATTGTCATAGGCGCTGATCGGTGATTTTGCTCGTCTAAGATGTAGTAGGCTCCGGGATTAAGTGGTCATTGCGAGCTGCTGGTGTCCAGATGGTGCCGTAGGCTCAACCGATTCGTGGGACGATGGACTCGCGCCGACGTGAGGGTTGCAGAATTGGTGCCACGGATGTGTCCCACGCTTCGTGGGGCTCATCCGTGCTTTGCGAACCCCCACCGGCACGGATGAGCCGGACGGCACATCCGTGGCACCAAATCCCTCAGAGTCGCGGTTCTTTCTGTTTGTCTTGGCCGAAAAGCACCCCAAATCAATGCGCGTGCTTGTTAGTCCGTTCCAAAGAGAAGTATCTTTTCCCGAAGTCTCTCGCGTGGGCAAGCAAGAAGCCCCAGGAAGGCCATCTTTTTCCTGCCGTGCGACAGGTACATGAGTTTCAAATACCGTAGAGGCTCCAGAAACCTTAGCGATGAGAACGTTTAGCAGCCTGAACTTCACCTGCGTAAGGGCATGAGCGCCGTTGAGCACCTCCAGAGCACTCTCTTTGCCTAGGAAAACCGCGAATTTTATTGCCTTGACCTCCTTGCTGGACTTGTTCCACGCGTCCTGGTTCTTGGTCAAATGGTCGTCAACAGCAAAACCGTCTGTTTTCGCCTTGTCGTACAAGGCCGTGTATTTATAAAACGTGAGCGATGCAAGGGACAGATACGCTGTGGAGGGCAGTTCGGAGATCACCTTAACCGTCTCTCTGGTGTCGGCTACCGTCTCATACGGATTGTCCACGATAACATCGTAAATAGCCGGGATGTCGTTCTCATCGAGCAGTTGCGCACAATTCAGAAAAGCCTTTTGGGAGTGCTTCCTCTGGTAAACCTCGTTGAGCGTTCTCTCGCTGCCGGTTTGAAGGCCGATCAGAGCGAATCCGCATGGCGCACCTTTTAAAATGGAGATCTTCTCTCTGGTGATGAATTGGGGAATCGCCCTAAAGATTAGTGGGATACCTATCTGCCGGTAATTTTTAACGAAGGTGTCGCAGCCACTCCGGAGAGTGTGCGGTAAAGCAGTCGTCGTAGACATTCAGGTACCGAAAACTCAAGCCGGACCGGCTCAGATTCATATCGATCTCTTCAATGACGCTTTCGGGGCTCCTTTTTCTTATTTTCTTGCCGTATATGGTGTGGAGCAGATTGTTGCAGCAATAACTGCAACTAAAGGGGCATCCCCTCGATGTCATTACCGACAGATACGTGCCGTTATGGCGATTGTGCTTCTTGAGGAGCGCAGGGGTCAGCGGTGTTATTCGGCCCTGGTCTGTTACCCATGCATTGTGAGGCAAGAACTCTGGAAAGACCAAATCATCCAGGTTTTCGATTCTTGGGCTCACAGAATGTTCGCCTGTGCCGGTCGCGCTTATCCCGGAGACTGGTTGGGACAGGGTCTTGCCTTCCAAGTTCCTCAGGAATTCGCCAAAGGCCGCTTCACCTTCGCCGACGCAGACATAGTCCGCGTGGCCCTCGCACCCCTTGGGATCAATTGTGGGATGGATGCCTCCCCATGCAATTGGGACACTATCGCCGCATTTTTTTCTGATAGCATCGGTCAAACCGGCCGCGGCGTAAAAAAACCGGCTCATGAGACTTATACCGACCGCATTGACTTTGCTTTCCTTTACGAAGTCGGCCACAGCGTCAAAATAAGAGGCATCGTCGGCAGTGTGAAAGAGAATCTCGGATCGAAAGCCCTCGTGTTGCAGCGAAGAGTGAATGTACTTGAGCCCAAGATTATCGGTGCTGTTTATAAGAGAAATGAGCAAGGCAGAACGTTGCGCGGCCATGACAAATTCCTTTCAACAAGGTCTGATAATTGCTTCTCGCTTGCCTATCAATTATCGGATTTGGGGGGACATTACCACGATGGCGCTGCACGGCAAGAGTTTTTTGTGCCGGCCATACCTGTATGCCTCCGCGGCCTTTGCACAGGGACAATCTTCCGACCCTTGACAAACACAAGCCTTTTCCCGAGAATCCACAATCAATGCGCCAGGGCGACGTGCGTTCACCAGCCGGCAGATTATGGCCAGTATGGGCGAGGTGTCGTCAGCCCAAAGATTTGGAACAAGACCCTCAGGGTTCGCGGCAGCTCGCGAGCGAGGGAATTGGCGCGTCAGTAACAACCGGTGCCCGTGAGTGGCGCTTGTGCGGCAGGCAAAATTTATTGGAGATCAGGAATTGGGCAAAGTTGGTTTTATGAGCGACGGTGTTTACATCAATGCGGCTCCCAAGGGGCAGAGGGGCTCCCGTTTCGCAACGCTTTTGCGTGCGCTGGTGGTTCGAGACGTGACCAGTCGGTACCGACGTTCCGCCCTGGGAATGTGGTGGGCGTTTCTGCAGCCGGTGATCTTGATGTTACTCTTTAACATGTTGCGGGGATTCGTCAACATCCCTAGTGACGGACTCCCTTATGTGCTCTTCAGCTACGCGGCCCTGGTCCCATGGACCTTTTTTACCAATGCGGTGGCAGCATGCGGCCCCAGCATAATCACTAACGCGGAAGTAATAAAGAAGATCGCTCTCCCCAGGGAAGTCTTCCCACTGGCTGCCGTCGCTGCCACGCTCTTTGATTTCTGCATGTCGGGAATTGTGCTGGCGGGCATGATGATTTGGTTCCGGGTCTCCGTGGGGTGGGCGCTCCTGTGGCTGCCGATCTTGATAGTTCTTATGGTTGCAATCTCATTCGGGGTGGGAATACTCCTTGCCGGCTTGGGCACATTCAGAAAGGATTTTATTTTTGCGACTCCGTTTCTCACTCAGGCGTGGCTGTTTGTGACGCCGGTAATCTACCCACTGAGCACTGTACCGGAAAATTGGCGGTCTCTATATATGCTCAATCCGATGGTAGGGGTGATCGAGGGTTTTCGCAACGTGCTGCTGAAAGCTACAGCCCCGCCCACGGAGGCCCTGGGGATCTCTGTCATAGTGACAGCGATTTTGCTGGCGATTTCCTGGCCGGTTTTCCGCAGGCTGTCCGGATATTTTGCGGATGTTTCTGTGAGGCGCTATGTCCGATGACGTTGTGATTAAAATTGAGGGCCTCTGGAAACGTTACGGGCTGCCATTGCCGGCATTCATCCGCAAGGGATGGAACCTGGTCCGACACGGGCGTTTAGAATCCGGGAATGGGGAAGGCGGTCCCTGGGCTCTCAGAGATATTAACCTCGAAGTCCGAAGAGGCGAGACTATAGGGATAGTCGGCCGCAACGGTGCAGGCAAGAGTACTCTCCTCAAGGTGCTGGCCGGTGTGACAGCCCCCACCAGGGGAAGGGTTGAGATTCGCGGCAGGATCTTCCCGATGATAGAGCTGAACGCGGGTCTTCACATGGAATTAACCGGCCGTGAAAACGTGCGGCTGTTGGGGGCAGTTATGGGGCTGTCCCGACGCGAAATGGAATCCAAACTCCCCGACATTGAGGATTTTACGGAGCTGGGCGATTGGTTCGACAAGCCGGTCCGGATGTACTCAACTGGAATGCTGGGGCGTCTCGGGTTTGGAGTGGCAGTCAACATAGAGAGCGACGTGGTCCTCATTGATGAGACCTTTTCAGTGGGAGACCTTAAATTCCAAAACAAGAGCCTTGCTCGCGTCAAAGAAATGCGGGAAAGCGGCGCGACTGTGCTGCTCGTCAGTCACAGCCTCGAAACCCTGCAATTCGTCGCACGACACGGCATTCTACTGGAACAGGGGCAACTCTTGACTACCGGCTCCTCCCTGGAGGCAATTAATGCTTACGAAACGCTTGTGTTTAGATCCGAACAGAAGCGGCTCGAGCATCGCGTGCGGAATCGAATCTCCAGTGAAGAAGTAAACATCTACAGTGCTCGCGTCTACGGAGCTGACGACCGAACCTTGCACGAAGTCCCCGCGGGCGAGCCTTTCGGCATTGAAGTGGATCTGAAGATCAATCGGCCGATGGAACGGCCCGTGTTTTCGCTTGGGATTCTGAATGCCGCTGGAATCCTGTGCAAGTGGAACATCTCGGAAGAAGACGGACTCTCTGAAGCAGAAAAGTTCGGCACGTTCATTTTGCGCGCGTGGTACCCGGAGAACAATTTGATGAATGGAGCCTACGAGGTGCATTTTGCAGCCCGAGAGGGCTCCTCCTCCGAGACGCTCGAACGAATTGCAGGAATAGTAAGTTTCGCTGTGATTGGCCCGCGGCGGGCCCGGGGCTTAGTGGCGGGTCCATGTCAGTGGGAGCTTTTTCCGTTCGACTCCAAGCTCCAAGCCGCCGCCAATAACGCGGATGAGTACTCCGCGGCGGTTTCAGAGAAGCGATGAACACTGCATTTGAAAGTTCCTGGAATCGCCTGATGCAATGCCGAAGTGAGTGCACGCCGCGGTTCGGCGCAAGCCAAAAGAGGAGTTGAGGTGACGATCGGATCGGCTGCCCCTGGGCAAAGAGTGAATCTGCAAATTCCCATAGACAGCCGCGACTATCTCGTTGAGGTAGATCGGAGAGTTGTGCTTCCCGTCGAGGCCCCTCGTATCATCGTGGTATCCCATCAGCCGAACCGTACAGCCATGGACCTGCTGCGGGTCTGTATTCAAGCAGTTCAGCATTTTACGCCTGAACCCCATGAATTGTGGATTGTGGACAACAATTCCCCACGAGAAAACCTTGAGTGGCTCCAGAAATGGCCCGACATTAATCTGGTCCAAAATAGGACCGAACCTCTCCCACCCGAAGCGCGGCAGGCCGGCTCGAAAGACGTCTTGTCCACGACCCAACAAACCTGGGGGAGCTATGCAAACGCAGTGGGGCTGGAGCTTGCGGTTCGGCTGATTGATCCGGGTACGCATTATCTAATGTCCATGCACATGGACGCGATGCCGTGCCGTGTCGGCTGGCTGTCTTTCCTCAAATCAAAACTGTGCAACGGTGTGGGAGCCGCTGGGGTGCGCATGGACAAAACGCGCACTGCCGAGGGCGTGTTGCATGTGCTTGGATATATTGTCGATTTCCGCATCTTCCGGGAGTTGAATCTGGACTTCTTCCCCCAGCTTCCGGACCTGGATGTGGGAGACAAGGTGACAATACGATTGCGGCAAGCCGGTTATGAGGTGTTCGTATGCCCCAATACGGTCTGGGAGGCTCAGCTCGCCGAGTCTATTCCCCTATCGTCACCGCTGAGAGATCTCCACGTAGACCGGTCGTTCGATGATGACGGCAATCTGATATTTCTGCACCTTGGCCGGGGTGTTAGAAAATCCGCGGGTGAGCACAAGAAGGGTCCCAGCCCTGCGGACTGGATTCGGATTGCTCGCGAACACCTTTTGGCCTTACCCGAATCATAACCATCGCCGGGGTTCGGCCGAATCGTAAAGATGGAAGATAAGATGAGAAACGCGAGGTGAAGGATCGTTGCCCATCGGGCTTACACAATCAAGGGATCTGACATACTCCCTGAGACGACATTTTGTAGACGAATTCCATTTTCGCAATGTGCCGAGTTTGCCCGATGGTGGCCTGGTACTCGATTTGGGAGGCAACCGGATCGCCAAGAGGGGGCTCTTCGATATCGAACGCTATGATCTGCGCGTGATCTACGCGAATCTTTCCACGGCCAAACGGCCCCATGTTCAGGCCGAAGCCGAGCATCTGCCGTTCATGGCAGGAAGATTCGATGCTGTGATCTGTTCGGAACTCCTGGAGCACGTACCCGAGCCTCCGGCCGTGTTGTCGGAAATTCATCGGGTCCTCCGGCAAGGAGGGACCCTCCTCATGTGCGTTCCGTTCATGAATCGCATTCACGGAGACCCTCATGATTATGGGCGCTATACTGATTATTACTGGCTGCGAACCCTCCAGGGTCTCGGCTTCGGCGAAATATTCGTAGAGAAGCAAGGCCTTTTTTGGAGCGTTCTGGCTGATATGCTGCGAGAGCTGGCAACAGTGAAACCGAAAGCACCAAGATTTCAGCCGGCCTGGTTGGGTCGACTCTTTTCTTATGCCCTTGGCGCAGGTAGACGCAAGGCGGTGGAATGGGATAATCGGCTGGCCTCAAAGGAAGACCATTCACTCAACGGATTCACAACAGGATTTGGTATTAGAGCTAAGAAGAAATGAATAGACCTAAGGTTTTTTTGACCGGCGGCGATGACATTGGCTGGGCCTTGGATGAAGACCTGAGGCTCATCAAAGAAGCCGTTGAAAATATCGTTGAACTGGTCGATCTCTCAGACTGCGACGTGGTACATACAGCCTGGTGGGAAGGTTTGAACATGTGGCCGAAGGAAAGCTTGATGGGCAAGCGCATCATCTGCCACGTCCCGGGAGAACCGTTCCGTTATTTCGCGTTGCCGGCTCATCGTGTCGCCATGTCCATGGTCGGCCGATGGGTGACTCGAACCGAACAGGCCGCTTCGCAACTTGCCGGAATAGGAATTCGCAGCGACCTGATACCCTATCTTGTAGATGTGAACACGTTTAGACCCCTTCCGCCCGACAGCGAGGCTCTGAGGTCCCTACGGAGCGAGTGGAACGTGCCGGCAAACGCTTACGTGATCGGAAGTTTTCAGCGCGATACTGAAGGCTCTGATCTGAAATCCCCAAAATTGGTGAAAGGGCCGGACGTCTTCCTTGAAATATTATTAGGTCTCAAAAGTCGAGGTCTCAATGTCCATGTATTACTCGCGGGGCCGCGTCGGCATTGGCTCCTGGGCAAGCTCAAGGAATCGGGTATTCCGTTCACCTATGTAGGCGAAGTAACCGATACAGACGATATCAAAACCAACTCGCTGCCGCGATCAACGCTGAATCTCCTGTACAACCTGGTTGACTTATACATTGTTGCAAGCCGTTCAGAAGGCGGACCGCACTCGATCCTTGAGGCCGCGGCATGTGGCTGCAAAATAATAAGCACCCCGGTCGGTACTGCACCGGACATTCTCGACGCGTCATGCATTTTCGGGTACCCTGCTCAAGCGGTCCAAATTATAGAAAAAGACATGACGGGAGGTTTTCTGGAGCCTACAGTGAAAGTCCATTACGAACGCGTGTATTCCAATCACCGCCCGGAATCCGTCAAGCCATTGTTTCAAAAGCTTTACGAAGGACTTGAGGAAGTGCCAAGATTCCGAGTGGGCCAAGGAAATAGTCCTGGAACAAGGGCCACAAGGAGCAGCATATCGAGTCGTTCCAAGCATGAGATCCATTCTCCAAATGGGAATCTCACCATAGGGCTGTGGCATAGTTTCTTTAAGCCGCCGTACGGAGGTGGTAACCAGTTCATGTTGGCCCTTCGCAAAGCGCTGGCGAAGCGTGACCTGGATGTCAGGGAAAACGAGCTTCGGGACGGCATAGACGCGTACATTCTCAATTCGATTCATTTCGATGTGGACCGGTTCATGGAATTCAGCCTTCGGCACAGGTTAAATGTGATTCATCGCATCGACGGGCCGATTCATCTCATCCGCGGGTATGACCGGGAAAAAGACGAACTCTGCTTTCAGCTAAACGAGCGATTTGCCTCGGCCACGGTACTGCAATCCGCCTGGACGTATCAGCGGATCGTCGACATGGGGTACAATCCTGTGAGCCCGACGATCATTCATAATGCCGTGGATTCCGATATCTTTCACGCACAGAGTCGCATACCGTTTGATGGAAACCGAAAGGTGCGCCTCATCTCTACTAGCTGGTCCAACAATCCCCGCAAGGGCGGCCCCACGTACAGGTGGATCGAGAAACACCTCGATTGGGATCGTTTTGAATACACCTTTGTGGGTAACGCTTCGGAGACTTTCGAGCGCATTCGGCATGTACCTCCAGTCTCATCTGACGAGTTGGCCGAAATATTGCGCAATCATGACATCTATATTACTGCCAGCCGCAACGACCCATGTTCCAACGCATTAATCGAGGCTATGGCTTGCGGGCTGCCCGCTCTTTACCTGAACGACGGGGGGCACCCCGAGTTGGTCGGGAGCGGCGGTCTGCCGTTCGCGGGTGAAGAGGAGATTCTGCCTCAGCTAGAAACCCTTGTAGAGCATTATGAGTCGTTCCAAAGACTGATAGCTGTTTCGAGAATGGAAGATGTGGCCGAGAAATACCTGGCACTGGTCCGAGAATTGGTGCAATGAGCACTCACCTTGTCCTTTTTTTCACTCGCGGTGTATCTCTGCGGACCTGGAGCATGATGGGCATGCTCGAAAGGGAGATAGCTATATATAAAAGATTGCTGCGACGTGGTTTCAAGGTGAGCTTTGTGACGTACGGCAGCGAAGCAGATCTGGCCTATTCGGACCAAATGGACGGCATTCGCATCCTGTGCAACCAAACTGGACTGCCCCCGGAAGCCTACGAGAATGCCCTCGCCTCGCTCCATCGGGATAGTCTGGAAGGATGCCACATCATTAAAACGAACCAAATCTATGGAGCGGAGCTGGCACTCTCGGCGAGCCAGGTTTTTCAAAAGCCTCTAGTCGCGCGTTGCGGATACATGTGGTCGCAGAATGCCGCGAGAGAACACGGCCCCAACTCTGAAGCGGCCATCCATGCTCGTGAAGTTGAAGAAAAAGTCTTCCGGGGGGCAAAGCGGGTGGTCGTGACCACTCCTGCAATGCGGTCCGACGTGCTGCGAAGAATTCCGGACGCGGTCTTCGAAAATAGCGGTCATTCCTAACTACGTAGATACAGACGTCTTTCGGCCATATTCAGAGGTGCGAGACGAAACCACACTGATATTTGTAGGCAGGATCGCGCCGGAAAAGAACCTCTCGGCGCTTCTGGAAGCTATTCAGCCGCTTCAAGTGAGGCTCGTACTAATAGGTGAAGGAAAGATCCGCCCTGAGCTGCAACGGCGTTTTCCATCGCTCAACGGTCGGATCAGTTGGGAAGGGAACGTGCCGAATTCCGAACTCCCCGAGTACCTGAATCGTGCAGGACTGTTCATATTGCCCTCGTTGTACGAGGGACACCCTAAGGCATTGATTGAGGCAATGGCTTGCGGACTGCCAGTAATTGGGGCCGACTCGCCCGGCATCAGAGAATTGATTCGCCACGGAGAAACCGGCTACCTTTGCGGCACTGAACCTGAAAGCATCCGCAAGGCGATACAAGACTTGCTTGACCAGCCCCACTCTGAGTGCTCAGATGGGACACCACGCCCGACAGTTCGTGATAGAGAATTACTCTCTGGACAGAATCGCAGAGTTGGAATTGGCTCTGCTGAAGGAGGCAGCAGGCCTGTGAGGGCATCCGGAATTCTCAAAGCCATTGCTCGTTTGCTTGTAAAGCCTGTCTGCTTGGCACGACTCAATCAATAATTGAATCGAGGCGAACCTAATCCGCATGAACAGTCCCAAAGTCACAGTGCTGATGTCCGTGTATAATGGGCAGGATTTTCTTGCGGAAGCCGTCCAGAGCATTCTGGACCAGAGCTATCGGCGATTTTGAGTTCCTTATTATAGACGATGGTTCCACTGAGCCACTTGATGACATACTCCACCGCTACAAGGACAACCGAATTTTAATTCGGCGTCAAGAAAATATGGGGCTTACTCGTTCCTTGAACAAAGGCCTCTCTCTGGCGCGAGGGGAGTACATCGCGCGAATGGACGCAGATGATGTCAGCTTACCCCACAGGCTGGAAACCCAGGTACACGAACTTGACGCGGACAGAGGGCTCGATCTGGTGGGCTGCTTTTTCGATATTGTCGATGGAGAGGGCCGCCTCATTGAACGAAAAGAGCTGATCACTGATCCGGTTTACAGGCTTTGGCGGTTGCAATTCCATAACAATTACGGACACGGAACAGTGATGCTCAGAAAAAAGTCCGTGCTTGATGCCGGTTCGTATGATGAAAATCTCTCATACGCCCAGGATTACGACCTCTGGTCTCGTATTTCAACAAGGCACAACACCAGGATTATACCTGAAGTTCTCTATCGTTACCGCATGGTAGAGGACGGGATGCAAGCCTCGGTCAAGAACTATGAGATTCAGCTCGCTAATGCATTGGGTGTGAGCAACCGGAATCTGATGGCTTGCAATCCTAGCCTCAGCGAAAAAGACTGCCAGGAGGTCCGTGCGCTCTACTGGAAATGCGGCCGCGAAGGCATTTCTGTACGAGCTGTCGAGTTGCTACCTGGTCTTTTTGAAGGTTTTTGCCGACGTTTCGGCATCGTCAATCAGGAAAAGTCCAGGCTGGCACAAAATATAGCTATGGATGCAATTGGAGAGGCGGAAAAGTCCGAGGGTTTAAGATCAGACGAACAGAAAAAGATCATCGAACAGTCGCTGTCACTTGCGAGAGGGGACTCAACATTGGGAGATTCCCCCTGTGCTACATAAGCTATCCGCGTGGGAAGGCTTTGCGCTCAGTTCTCCTCGAATCCTTTAAGCTGCAAGGATTCGATACACTGACCCTATAGCCCTGCATTAGGTTTGGGCAAGCAGCAAAATTGTCTTGAATTTCGCAGAAGTATCTCCTATTATTAGGGGTTAGGATGTGTGCGCCGTTGGAGACGGCCGCGCCCCCGCGACAAACACAGTCGTGCCAAACTGGACAGAGGCTCTGCATGAGACCGCAACTTAGAATTTGGCCTTACAGAGAGACGATTATAGTGAAGGACCCGTTCTGGGGTTGAATTGGAAGCAGATCTGACATCCCCTTTTGAGATCTCGGAAGATGTTCGTGGCACGGTGTGATCGCCGAAATGACCAGGTCCGCACCGGCCATGTGACACTACAATTTCTGCCGGAGTTGTAGCTGTAGGAGAAAAGGACATGATTGCTCAGCGTCTTAGATACAGGGTGGGCGAGTTTCTGAAGAAATATTTTCCGGCACCCGAAAACCTGGAAATCGATGGCTTAAAACAAGAGCTAAAGGAATTGAAAGAGGGCCTGCAAGCCGTTCAATGGGGCGAGGTAAATTCGGTTAGGCGCGAAATTGAATCCTTGCGCACGGATCTCCAGGACGCAGACGACAAGGATTTGTCCCTAATGAGGCAGGAAATAGACATCCTTCGTAACGAAATTCAGGAAGACATTGCTGCAATTCACAGGCTCGAAATTCTTACGCTATCCCAAAGAATCTCCCTGCTCAACGACTTTGGGAAGGCACTGCCCCCAACCGTCCCAGGTAGAACCAAGAAATCTCTGAAACCGCATGGCTACAGCTTCGGGATCATCACCAACGGTAAACGAAACGAGAAATTGGCCAATCTGATAGAATCAATACGAAATCAGAATCTGTCCGATGAACACTACGAGATCCTGATCGCCGGTTGTGTTGACGAGATCACGGGGTATGACGGAATCAGAAAGTTTGCTATGGACCAGGCAGCCTCAGAGGGGAGGCTAGGAGCCATGCGCAACGTTCTCGCGAGAGCAGCCGCATTCAACAAGTTCGTGAGTTTAGATGACGATTTCTTGCTCCATCCAAAGTGGGCGGAAGCTGTGGAAGAGATCGGCGGAGATTTTGACATAGCCACCGGCATTATAGTGAACCCGGATCTGTCCCGATACTGTGACTGGGTAAATATCATTGAGAATTTCACCTTTCTCCGGGCCTATCATGAAGCATTCGACAAATGCCAATATGTCACAGGCGGGTACGGGATATACAAGGATTTCATATTCCTCGAGCACGCATGGAACGATGATTTGGGATTCTATCAGGGAGAAGACGTCTCCTTTTCAAAGAGATTATTCGACGCGGGATATCAATTGAAGTTTGTCCCTAAGGCGGTCGTGATGCACGATGACGAAAATTACCGACAGAAGGGCTATGGAGTCATCAGGCTAAAGTCTGCCGAACAACCTGTGGAAGGATTGCCGCTTACATTGCGCATCGAGAAACTGTGCCCGAGGACCCTCTCCTGACAGGGGGCGGCTGGGATGAATCGGGCAAGGCTACTTGCGCCGGTTTACATGGAGCTGCCAAAGGGGCACCAGCCAGGCCCGCTTCCACGTCATGCCCGAACTCTGTGGCAACATAATTTGTCTCTGATGTCTCAAAAATAATTGATTTGCCCTTGCCATAAGGGTGCAGCCGAGAATCTCAAACGATTCTGACCAACGTCTCGGGATCATATTCTGGTCAAGGGAAAACTCTTTCACTATTGAGAAAAACCTTGCAACTGGCAGATGCAGCGGGGTAGGATGCAGCGATTCCCCCCCCAAATGTCCTCTGTATGGGGTGGCGGTTAGATCTCCTTGGGTTTTGGGAGGCGTCTGATGAAGAAATTTTTCTTGCTGTTAACAGTGATGGCTTTCATGGCGGCTGCTCCTTTGGCAATGGCCAAGGAAGACAAGATTAACTGCTGCGTTAAGGGCAAATGCTCAAAGATGACGACGGCGAAGTGCGACAAAGCAAAGGGCGAGATAGTAAAAGACTGTAAGGACTGTAAGAAACCGGTGAAGACCAAGTAGTGATTGTCGGGAATTTGGAGATGCCGTCAAGGGTTCGGGTAGACTGAACCTCTGACGGTTTCTCCAACCGTCCAAGGGGCATTTATCAATCCGCAATGTGGGTCGGGAAAGCATGGACCGTCGACCGGTCTGTGTGAAAAGGGTGAGGTTTACTGCAGAGAGCACCCACCCATAACGTCCGCTCAGATAGCACGCTTACCGCTGTTTTTCCTGCCGTTCGCCTGGATGCCCAGTCTGTCTTCCGCCGCGCTCAGGATTGCCTCCAGCATTTCTCTGTAAGAAATCGCTGCAAAACCTGCCATTTTTGCGAGGTGACCGTCCCAGCACCAACCTGGATTCGGGTTTACCTCGAGCAGTTTCGGATTGCCCTCCCCGTCCAGTCTCCAATCGAATCGGCAGTAATCCCTGCATTCGAGCCTTTCGAACAGTCTCAGGCACCATTCCACTACGGATTTCTCCACGTCTTCGGGCAGATAAGCAGGCACCGATTTGACCTTCCAATATGGGGAGTCCGGCCGCCACTTTGCTTCATAACCGCATATGCGTGGTAAATGATCCGGGACCGCGGAATAATCCTCCTCCGAGACCGGTAGCACCGTGTAACCCTCCAGGGGATTACCAATGATGCCCACGCTGATATCATTTCCTGTGAGAAATTCCTCCACGAGTATCGGTTTGTCGTACCCGAACTTGTAACGAATTTCGGAGATTGCATTTAAGGCTTCTTCCAGGCTGCTTGCCACACTTCGCTGGGTGATACCGAAGCTGGAGTCTCCAAAGTTGGGCTTGATCATGACTGGAAAAGAGAAAGGCAGCTCGAACGCCGTGTCCTCCGGCTTGACAAAAAAGGCCCTAGGCACGGGGATTTTCATTTCCTTGGCAATGCCGCGCACCAGAGATTTATCATAGCAGTAAGCCAAACATTGAGGGCCGGCGCCCGTGTAGGGCAGGTCAAGTTGCTCCAACAGTGCTGGAACATGCAGCTCTTGGCGGGGATCGTTTTTGTACCCCTCGTCACACAGATTCATCACTAGGTCAATTTTGCCATTCATCTTTTTTAAATCGTATATGAGGGTATCGTGATTATCCAGGTACTTGAATCTGTATTGCGGAAGTCCTTCGAGCGCGTACTTTACTTGCTCGATAGTGTAGAAATCATCGTCGTCGAAAATTGCTGAGGGCTTTAGAGGGTCCGGTTTGGTAGGGTCGCCGAAGAGGACCACAACGTTGCTCACAGCTTGGGCCCGTTTCAACCTGATCGGCGTGAAGGCCTTTTCGACTCGGGCCGTAACTATTATGCGTTGTTCCATCATGCCAAGGTCTTGATTTCGAAGCGAATTAGGCGAGATTTGGCCGTGAACCGTGCAATGGCTGAAGCCGGCTTCCTTGAGTAAGCTGACAATACCTTCCCTTGAATAGAGACGTTCCGCGTAAAACTGATCGGCTATCACTCCCTTGCTACAGTTCGTAACCACTTCTCGTGATATCAGGCGCTCTCCATCCGCAGAAAGGGAACGCTCCCGGCACACGAAATGCTTCTTATCAATCCATTCCCAAGATCGGGACTGGAACCTATCCCTCAAGTAATCTCCGTCGGTTACGTCGAGGAGGCATAGGCCGTCGGGACGCAAAATCCTGAATACCTCTTTGAGTACCTGCAGGTCATCCCTCACAGTCTCGAAATACCCGAAACTATTGCCGAGTATCATGACGCAGTCGAAGGCGTCCGGCGAGTAGTGTGTCTTTCTTGCATCGCCCTCCCTGAATTTGACGCCAAGGCCCTCTCTGGTGGCCAGCCCTCTGGCCTTTGTGATGAGATAGCGAGAACGATCCAGCCCTTCAACATTTCTGAACGCTTTCCGAGCCAATTCCAAAGAATGGCGTCCCTGTCCGCAGCATAAGTCCAAAATTCTCGAGTCTTGTGAAAGTTCGGCCACGCTGACAAAGAACTCTACTTCGGTGCCGGTTATATTCTCGTCCGCCACGACGTCGGCATCCGTCTTCAGGTAGAGAGCATTAAAAATCGAACGCCACCAGTCAGGGCTGACGTGCTCTTCAAGGTTGGACACGGGTCCCAATATTGCGCTTTTCGTTTGGCCGTTTCTTAGGCCGCTGAGGAAGCCTTCGCAGAGGCTTTCGTCCATTCATAGCTTGGTTCCTCCGGGGGAGTGTACGTCTTGGATCCGCGGCATCGGTCCTCGCCTATTTTGCTGCCGTTTATAGGATTTACTCGCATCCAATTAGTCAGCAGGAAGTATTCCGCGTCGGTATTTTTTGTTCATGGCATTTACACAAAGCCAACGATTTTCTCAACCGCTTTTTTCATGTGTTCAGATTTTTTTGTCACTCTCAGGTGGGACCGGATTATATCGACCCAAGGCTCTATGGTAGGGGAATATCCATCAGCCTCTGGCGTGCCTTGCGGGTTTCGGGTGCCTCCCTGGGCACCCTTACCCGGTTAAAGTGTTGATTGAGACGACCCGCGGCACCGTTAGCAGAACGGAGCGTCTGTGTACTTCGGCTCGCTGCAAACCAAGCCTCGTACCTGATTTCTGTGAGAAGCAACCCATTCGGAAAAAGCATTGTCAGGCCAACCCTTCACGCTCGGACATGTTTCAGTTTCGTGCCGAATGCTCACCATGCCCTCCGGCATGATGCGCTCAATATCCCTGGTGTTCATGAGATTACCTCCTCATGACGTTCGTTCTATCACTAAGGATGCAGCCAGCAGACGCTGGATTCAGAAATTTTGCGCCTTTTTGCGAACTTGAAATCGCATTAGCATGAGGTGCCCCCAATGCTCAAAGTCTCCCATGTGATCTCCTCTGAAAGGTATGCTGCTCTTCTCCTGCTACGGGACATGCTTAGGCCGTTTCCCGGAAGGAGAATACCCGAACGGAATCATTGACGGAATCGGGGATAGTGCTATAAAAGAAGATAAATGCAAGGGGGTAACGGCAAGATGAGAACGAGCAATCCTGCACTTAATGACCAGACGTTTGCCCAATTCGGTTACGTGCAAACCGGCGAAGCAATGACCGTTCAGGGGGCTGTAAACAAGGCCGCCCTTTTGTTGGTCTGTGTGCTGCTGACCACCGCGTGGACCTGGCATCTCTTTTTCCTTACTTCTAATCCGGCTTCCGTAATGCCCTGGATGATAGGAGGAGCCATAGGCGGTTTTGTTGTGGCTCTTGTAACTGTGTTCAAACAACAATGGGCTCCGGTGACGTCACCTATCTATGCGCTTCTTGAAGGCCTTTTCGTAGGCGGTATGTCGGCCCTGGCCGAATCTCAGTATCCTGGTATCGTGATTCAGGCAGTGGGACTCACTTTCGGGACGTGCCTCGCGGTGTTGATGGCCTACACCTCCGGACTCGTAAAGGCGACCGAGAATTTCAAGATGGGAGTGGTGGCTGCCACTGGGGGAATTGCCCTGGTTTATTTGGCGTCGATCATTTTGGGCCTGTTTGGAGTGCGCATGCCCTACATCCATGACAACGGCCTATTTGGAATAGGATTCAGCGTGTTTGTGGTCATCATTGCAGCGCTGAACCTTGTCCTGGATTTTGATTTTATTGATAACGGTGCACGTCACGGTGCGCCGAAGTACATGGAATGGTACGCCGCCTTTGGCCTGATGGTAACCCTGATCTGGCTCTACATAGAGGTACTGCGGCTGCTCATGAAACTGAGAAGTCGTAATTGAGCGCTGTAACAAAGGAGCACGCGACAGAACGTTTAGCTTCCTGGATTTTCTTTCTCCGCAAAATCCCGTTTGCCGGCCCCAAGGAGATCGCATTGCCCAGGGGCCTATCCGTGCAGAGCGGCGGGTTCTCATCGTATATCATTGTGCCACGACGAATGACTTCAAAAGAAAGACGGTGAAATGCCGATGCTTTTTGCAAGAGACAAAAGCCGAGCGCTGTTTGAGGCCATTCAAAAAAATCGGCCTGAACACGTGAAACAGCTCTTGGGAAAGGGGGTGGATGTCAATTCACGGGACGAATCAGGCGCTACTCCACTGATGAAGGCCCTTTACGCAGGCTCCTATAGGGTGGTCAAGGAACTTCTTGAGCGGAAACCCAATTTGAATGCCCAAGATGAAAAAGGCATCACGGCTTTGATGGTGGCTTGCATCACGGGCCAAACAGTGGTGGCCAGAGTTCTCTTGGAACGGGGGGCTCACCTCGAAGCGCAGGACAACCAGGGTTACACTCCATTGATGGCCGCGGCTTATTACGGGCATACGGAACTGGTGACCATGCTTCTGAACTCGGGGGCTCGCATCGAAGCTCGGACTTCGGACGGCAAAACCGCGCTTATGGTGGCATTGACCGCCGGCCGGCCTATGATTGTCTCGAGGCTTTTGGACAAGGGTGCTGATGCCAACGCAAAAGACGATGCTGGACGGACACCCATGATGATTGCAGCATTTGATGCCCACTTGGGTATGATGAACCTGCTTTTCAAGCATGGAGCGGACGCGAATGCCGTGGACAAGGCGGGGAGAACAGCGCTGGCGAAGGCTGCGCATAAAGGTTTTCGCGAAGTAGTCGATATCTTGCTGGAAAAGGGGGCTGACCCCGACATTGCAGATAATGCCGGATGGACCGCTCTCATGGTAGCCTCTGACAGGGGACATCTGGCAGTAGTGAAATCTCTTCTGGACAGGGACGTTGAAATCAATCGGCAGGACAAGGCTGGACGCACGGCTCTCATGTGGGCTGCACGGGTCGGTCGGACATCAGTGGTCAATCTTCTGCTTGACCGGGGAGCCGACTTTGACATTGAGGACAATGCCGGCATGACCGCCCTGATTTGGGCTTCCCAGGAATCCCACGGGGAGGTGGTGGAACTGCTCTTGCAAAGAGGAGCAACAATCACGCCTGAAGCTGAAAAGACCATTACAACCATGCTTGAGGCCACTGAGGAAGGTATCACTGACACTCTGGAACTGACTTTGGACCGTGGGTTCCTTGTCGAAGCAGACGTCAAATACGGCAATAAGGACTTAATTGATGCAGCGAGCGCGGGGCTATTAGAGGATGTGCGGAGAATATTGGACCGAGGTGCAGATGCGAACGCCCGGAACCAATATGGCCTTACGCCTCTGATGAGAGCTGCATACAAGGGCCACGTGGAAGTCGTCCGGCTCCTTTTGGAACGTGGCGCTAAGGCCGACATTCAGGACCATGGCGGCAAGACCTCTCTCATGAAAGCGTGCTCCGCAGGGCAAATGGAGGTCGCGAGAACTCTACTGGAACATGGCGCAGAAATAAACGCAGCAACCAAGCACGGACTCACCGCTTTGATGAGAGCATCCTACAGGGGTCTGAGTGAGGTCGCACAGTTTCTTGTGGAACAGGGGGCTGAAGTTGAAGCCAAAGATAAAGCAGGGCTTACCGCTGTGGCATGGGCATCTATCAAAGGCCACTCCCATGTGGTACGGCTGCTTGTTGATGCAGGCGCCACGGCGGATCTTCCCCCTCATATCCCAGATGTTTCTGTGAGTAGCGATTTCGAAAAGGTCCCGCCTGAAGCTCCTGCGAATTTCTCGACCGACGAGGATACCGGAGAGGTCGAAATAGATGCTGAAGTCCTCATCGAGGCATGCATAGGGGGTAGTCCGGAGGACGTCCAGCGCCTACTGCAGGCCGTTACCGACATCAATGCCAAAGATAAGGCGGGAAGGACGGCTTTGATGTGGGCATCTTACCGGAATCGCCAAGAGATTGTGAAACTGTTATTGGCCCAAGGGGCGAACGTGAACATTCACGATAATGCGGGAAGGACCGCCTTGATGTGGGCCGCACTCTACGGGACACCTGAAATCATGGAGATCTTGCTGGACGAAGAAGTTGTTCTAGACGCCAAGGACAAAAACGGCAGAACCACCTTGATATGGGCCTGCATCAGTGGCAGGACAGAAGTGGCGAAACTTGTCCTTGCCACAGGGCCGGACCTCGAAGCCGTTGACAATGACGGCAGAACAGCCCTCATCTGGGCATGCGATAAAGCGCAATCGGAATTGGTGAAAATGCTCTTGGAGTGGGGAGCTGCTGTTGATGTAGCCGATAACAGCGGAAGGACGCCGTTTGCTATAGCCTCCGAGCGCAAGTATCCTCAAATGATTAAGATCTTAGAAGAGTACACGAGATCGGGAATCGCATGAGTTCGCGGACAAATTGAAACGGACGCAAACAAATGCCGCAGAGTAGTCTTCAGTGCGATGTATTGGCGACGTGTCATTCGGATGATGGGCTCTGAGTGCGATCTTATGGTGCTCTCAAAGCGGTCCGCCATGCTGTCTAGAGGTCTTCCGATGATGGCGCTAGTTCTAGCCTTGATATTGGCTTTTGTATCGTCTCACGTGTATGCGTATTCTTCTGCAGTTCCCGCTTCTAACGGCAACTCTGAAAGTGTTTCAGACGCACCTCCAGAAGTGCATAGCCCTCCGCAGGCGGAAATCTGCCCCCGATGCGGCGAAGAAAAGGCCGACAGCATTAAATGCAAGAAGTGTGGCCTCAGACTTCGACTCACACCTGGTCAATTCATCCCCTATGGGCTCGACAACAGAACAAGATCCGATCTGAATAACATAGGGCGGAGTAACCAGAAGATAGATAGAAGCATGAGAAGCTTGCAGAAAAGTCTGAGAGATATGAACACGAGCATAAACAGGGCGAGAGTTCCTAGCCGGCGTTACTGACCGCCGGACGGAAAATTTCGGATAGAAATTCACGGTTGTATTCAAAAGGGGCTCGTTTAAGTGATTCTCAGACTGATTCCCTTAATAATTGCTTCGCTTCTCTTGGCGGCTCATTTTCTCCGGGGAGGAAATATTGGATTAATGCTGGTGTCTGTTCTGGTTCCCCTGCTATTGCTGATCAAAAAACGGTGGAGTCTGATTCTTGTGCAGTTATCAGCCTATGCAGCGGCTGTGGTCTGGGTGTACACAACCATTCACCTCGTGCAAGAGCGGATGATCTCGGCTAGGCCGTGGAGTGGCGCGGTAATAATTCTCAGCACAGTAGCGCTATTTAGCGTCTTTGCAGGGTTGTTGCTAAACTCTCGTAAGGTGAAAGAAAGGTATCCATCTTCATAGGTTTGCGAGCTGAAGAAGGAAGATCAAGTCCATGTTTAGCCGCCGTCTGCGCTCTTTGGAATTCAATTTGACCGGGATTTCGCTCGTCTACCTCTGCACCCTATTTATTGCAGTGACAAGATCCGCTGCGTCGACAAGCAATTGAGGGGGATCCGCACCCGTTATGATGACGTGCACATCGACTGGACGCTTCGACAAGAAATCAACCGCTTCGTGGCAGTCAACAGCTTTATGTGCCAGCAAATATATAAACTCGTTGAGTACGACCATCTGGAATCTTCCAGAGTTGATGGCCTCCTTGGCCAACTTCCATGCTTTTTGCGCGGTCTCCGAATCCGGAGAGGGGTCTTCTGATTCGCACCCCAGGTCATTTCCCAATGCATGTATTGTCAACAGGTCTTGAAACCGCTCAGAAAAATCCGATCTGCTGATCCAAGACTCGCCGCTGAATTCGATTACGCAGACCTTGATTCCCTGTCCCAGGGCCCTGAAAACCTGTCCAAAGGCTGAAACGGCCTTATCTTCGGCATTACCGCTCAGGACCATGAGCAACCCTTTTTTCATCTGATTCTCCTCCGACAACCTCTTAACAATAATGCCTCCTTGTTGGACGCCCCTTCCTCCCAACTGGAGAGTGTAACAAAGACCAAATGCCTCGTTCTTTTGTAGCCAAAATGTTTTGGCCAGGGATTTATTTCACCATAAAACATACAATTTGCAAAGACGTGTGTCGGGCGTGCCACGATTCGGCTCAAGTATGGCATGCACTTGACGACGAACCGGTCGAGAACTAATTTTTGAAGAACAGCCTCAACAACGGAAGAGGCGGTAATGTGGCTCGGATAAGAGGAGACAAAAATGGAAGGATCCCACGAACACGGCCATGAACATGGCCATGAGCATATACACCGTCATACCCACGAGCACTCTCATGGGGGCGAGGTGCATACGCATGAACATGAGCACGTCCATCGCCATGAACATACGCACAGCCACTCGCACGAGCATGAGCACGTAGGAGCCGCCTCCGGTCACACTCACGAACATACCGGTACCCACGGTCCCCACGAGCATGTCCATTCTGGTCACGAGGCCGAAGTCCACGAGCATGTTCACGCGTAAAGGGCGCAAAGAGTCTTGAATCTCAAATGGATGGCTCACTGTTGAGGTCAGGAGGCTGTTGCGTAATCCCGCGTCCCGCGGGACTTTCCCGAATTCGTGGCCGATGGTACCTGTGGAGTTAGCATATCTCAAGGGCTGGCAAGGAAAAGACTTAGTATGTCGGACGGCTAGGAGCCTAGGCGACGTACCCGGGCGGTGGCCGGAGCCATGGCGCAGCACGATGGCGCCAATAAGCCAGGTTGCACGGCAGGTTGCTAGTCTGAAGATGATTTGACCGTCAGTACCGGACATTTGGCCGTGCGCACGACGTTTTCTGCCGTGCTGCCGAGGATCAGATGTTTGAAGCCGGTCCACCCGTGAGTCCCCATCACTATAAGATCCACGGACTCTTCATTCGCGAAACGGACAATTTCATTGGCCGGCACACCGATCTGAGAATGGGTGGTCACATCGGGGAGCGTTTTCTTGCACTCTTCCACGAGTGCCACAAAGCCTTTTTCAACCGATTCTTCAATAGCCTTGAGCACTTCTTGAACATTGACAGGGACCGCCATCTCAAATGCTGGAAACCCCAGCCTCGAAGAGTTGACCACATGGAGAATTACGAGTCCGGCCCCGAATGCTTGAGCATAATCAATAGCAACCTCACGGGCAGGCCGTGAATTTTCTGAAAAATCCGTGCAAAGCAAGATTTTTCTCGGAACCATTGCGCTTACCCCCTTCCCTCATCAGGGCGTGTTATGCGGACTTTGACTCCCCATAGGGAGCTTCATGGTGCATTCACCATATCAGAATTGTCTCAAAATCAAAATTGGTTATACTAGAGAAACCGCTTAAAGTTCCGGCTCGGGATTAACTGTCCCAGTCAAGTATGAGAATGGCGTCACTGATACCAATTCGCTTTCATGCGGGTAGGCATGGCGGGCACGCCGCGTCCCGCGGGGCCGCTACCACATTATGGTAGGGCTAATTTCTACATTTACCGTGACCATTGTAATGGCGCGGTAACTCCTGCCAAGGAACCTGGGGATCACTCCTGGGCTCATGGGGGGTTTGGCGTATCAATAGTCGGGGCGATTTCTGACCACTTCGCCGTGTAGAATGTTTTGAAATCCACAATGATACTGCCGTTGGCGGGATTCCTGTTGAGCCTGCTCATCAAGCATCCGGGGAAGGAAGGCTCCTAGTTCAGGCGTACCTCTCAACCTCCCATGCCTCCTCACGTGTCCGACAGTCGATACAACATTCTTCGCAGTTATTTTGTAGCCAGCGAGCCACGGTCTTCTTAAGTCCAATGAAGCTCTTAGGCTTGCCTTCACTGCAGATTTCCCATTCCGCATCCTGTCGGCAGTAATTGGCGGTAAATGTATCGTGATGCGTGTCGCAGTCGACTTGCACCGCGTGGCCGCGTTGTGGATCCTTGAAATAAACCTGGATCATGTCGAGGTCGCTGTCGTAACTCCATCCGGACTGAGTGAACCCGAAAGCCGCAACAATCGGCCCGAATTCCCTGATCACGTCGCCGGCAAACTCTTCTCTGAGCTGCCTCTCGGCCGCATTAACTCTTGCCTGATAAGATCTAAACATAGGTTGGATCTCCACTAACTCTCACCTGCCTTTTCCTGTTGAACCCATCATGTTGCAGCCTGAGCTTGTAGTGGCTACTACGCCTAAAATGTACATTTTTGACCGAAAAGCAATTGAGCACAGTAATGCTGTTGGGCGATATCACGAACTCTTATATATTGGAATGATTCTCCACAAGCGGAACCTCGGCGAGGCATCAACCTCCGGAATAGCTTCAAGGTTCAACCCGAGGTTGTGCAATGCTCTTACCGTCTCATTGAGCAGATCCTGGTCGAGGGCGTCCGAGAAGAAGTATGCAGGGCTTCGAGATATGATCAGATTTTGTAGCTCTTTCTGGTCTCTGACCCAGGTCTGCTCATAAGACACCCCGGAGCGTGTTAGCTCGATTGTTGGTCTGCCGGATAGATAATGAAGAATCCTGGGATGCATCGTCATCACGACGCCGTTTGAGGTCTGTGTCCGGAGCCAACGGGCAGCCTTAAAAAACGGCAGATCTCGCTCCGATTCCGCGCCCCTGGGCTCGATTGCAGTCCGTGCTTGGTACACCGTGATCAGGTTGTGCCCCAGGTTAAGGACGGCCAGGAGCAAAAAGAGGCCAACCAGTATGTATTCAGGTCTGGGAAATCTGCTGGTTGGTCTACGGAATCTTTCATTTATCCATTTAGAAACTCTCAGCACCCCCAGTGCGAGAAATACATACAGCCCGGGGATGAGTAGAATTAGATATCGGCTTCCAGCCGGCATGAGGAACAGCCCGCAGAATTGAATCACAATCATGGGGAGCAGAAGCCGCTCTCCAGTCTTAAATGCCACCCACATCCCGGCAAGAACCAGGAGAGGAACAATCCATTCGATGAAACCGGTCTTGATGACCGCGGCGGTAAGCGCGTAGCTAGTTTCCTGAACATATTCCCAAATGGATGTTAGTGTGACCTCGATCTGATATGTGAATGTTCTCCCGGTTATTGCGTTGAAATAAGTGCCCTCGTTGACCGAGCTGGGAAAGAAAGCCTTGTAAGATTCCCACACCGCGATAGGAGCGACGGCTAACACAAGAAATAGGACCGTGTAAGCTACTCGGCGCAACCGCGCCATATCTTTCCACGTGCAAAAAAGAAAAAAACCTGTGGTCGCCACAAGTCCCAATCCGTTGATCCGTATCAGAGGGGGTATTCCTGCAATCAAAGCGGCAAATATCGTCCAGCGTAATTTTTCCGGGTTGCCCGCAGCGGAAAGTGCCGCGTTTAAACTGCAAAGACCGAAAAAGGCAAATGGAACATCGGAAGAAGTAAACGTCGAATTATGCAAGAGTATGTGATTTGCCGCAAAAAGCCCCCCCAGCAAGAAAGCTGTATCTGGGCCACACAGTCTGAAGACCAACAGGTAACCTGCTCCCGCTGTCAATAGCCCGATCAGGGCCATGATTACTCGATAGGTCAGAAAGCTCTCCCCAAAAAGGCCAGCTCCAAAAGCCACAATCGCAGGAAAACCGGGGGGGACGTAGGTGTGGGGCTCTCCGTTGAAAACGTATCCGCGGCCTCCAGCCAGAGACTCGCCCAATTCCAGGTAGAGCGCGCTGTCAGGCGTCGCCTTCCAGGAACTGTTCACGACGAGGAAGAACTGCAAGACAATGATAATTGCTAGGACAAGGCCGCGGCGTCTCGTATATACACCTTGCAAGCCAACGCCTATCTCACTAAATAAAGTAGACTCCAAAATTGTGCTGCCTTTGCGCCTTTGTGCTGTTTGAGCGCTATGTCTTCTTATATCCAACTTTACTTCGATCACGCAGGTACACAGCCCAAGCTATGGGCAAGCCAATCGCCCATAATATTCTGGCTTGAATGTTGGTCAAAGCGGAAAATTGTGACCATAAACCCAAGTTGGAATGAAACGAAAATCGCGCATAGTGAATCGCGCAGCGAATAAAATACGTGGGATCGTAAATAAACCAGTCTATTTGTTCCGTCAATACTGCCAAGAGCGCGAACCGGCCTCCCGCAGCATTGTCCGCCGGAGAGCCTCCCCGCATGAGCGACGGCTGATCCTGCCAGTACACTCGTAATTTTTCATTGACGTACAGGGTCTTGTAAACCTTCGCTATTCTGGTCCACACAGTCGCTTCCGGAAAGTATCTGACCTTAATCTCTGGAAAGGGGAATTCTCTCATTACATCTGTTCGAACGCAAAGCCACATCTCGTTCTTTATTCTGAAGTTGTAGATCATTTCCAGGTGGTTGGACACCACGACATCACCGGGGAATGGAACCCCAACAAGGTGGCCGTACTGGTCCTGGCACAGAGATGTCACGCCGCAAAAAAGATCCCGTTCGTTTTCAGGAATGGTTTGCCAGTGATAAGCAAAACGCTCTAGGGCCTCTGGCACGCATGCGTCATCGGAGTCGAATATGATGAAGAAAAACCCGTTGGCCTCTTGAACCCCACGGTTTATGGCGCCATGTTTACCCCGATTAGACTGATAAAAATATCTTATCGGAAAAGAAGGGGGTTCATCTGACCAGCTTTCGATAAGCGTTCGCGTCTCGTCCGATGAACCGTCGTCTACTATGACCCATTCAAAATCTTGCAGCGTCTGTTTTTTCAAAGAGTTATACACTCTTTCCAAAGTGTGCGCCCGGTTGTACGTCGGGGTGAATACTGTGAATAAAGGCGAGGCCTTTTCTGCAGTTTTTAGGACGGCTTTTGTCATAGCTGTATCCTGAGTTCCCAGTTTTGGCCTCTGAGCGGAGATTTGCAGGTTCCAGACTGAGAATTCAGTCAGTTTATCAGCAAGAACGTTTCAGTTTCAAGTTCCCAATTGGCTTCTCGTTGCATTATGCGGCCTTTAATTACCTTGCCTGGGACAACTGAATTAGCAATTCCGTCAACATCAGTGCAGCCGTCTTTCTTGGCAGGATGCTGGATGTGAGCGAAATCATATAAGCATTTCTGGCCAAAATCTCTCATTACCAGGTTTGGCACTATTGCGTATTTGGGGTGGGCTCGTTTCTGCGCGTAGATGTTCCTTCCATCATAACTTGCCTCCGCCAGCGTCCGGGATTCCGCGAAGATTTCTACAATGCAACCGGAATTCAGGGTTTGACGAAAAACAGAGCGCGGTATCCGAAGGGGCTGAGAAGAGAGGCAGCAAACGGCACCAATTTCACCAGTCCTAACCTTGAGAGTATCTTGTAAACGAATTGACCTTTTCCGCCACTGTGCTTCCAAAAGTGCTTTTCAACAAACTCTATGTCCCTGAAAGCACCGTCAGCAAGCTTCACCAGGCGTCTCTTGCTCAAATACTTAGTCTCCGTCCTAAGAAACTCGTAGTTCTTTCTGGCAACCTCTCGGGCCTGTACGCGGCGGCTGGGACTTGTCCCCCAAGCCTAGCAGAGCCCAAAGGTACAGGTAACTATAACCTTGCAACACAGTTCCAAGGGGAACACCAATGTGCGGCTCCAGGATACAGGTACCGGGATGGGAAAAAGTGGAGGCTTCTCCCACCTCGTTTCAGAACTCTATTTATCTCTGACAGAGCCTCGGCATGATGCTGAACATGTTCCATGACATCCCAAGATACGACAAAGTCAAAGCTCTCGTTGTCAAACGGTATCTTGTAGTCTTCAGCATGGATTACAGTTAGCGGCTGCTCTCTCGGTCTGCACAATCCCTCTGTCCGGATGAGACGTTCAGCGTCCCCTGAAAAAGGTGCTATATCCGTCCCGAATGCTCGGTAGCCCAGCTTTCGAAACGCATAAACCATTCTGCCTTCGCCGCAACCGAAGTCAAGGACAGCGTCATCCATCTTGACCGGTTTTCCCATTTCTGTGAAAACACTTAGTAGCGACCGCACGTTGCGGAAGGCTTGGCTGTACTCGATGTCAACAATCTCTTCCGATGGCTGCGACACGGCTTCAATTACGCGTCTTTGAGAGCGTTCTGTCGTTCCGCGGACAAACCGAGGATGAAACCTGCCCTTTGGCCCTGCTGAATCGTGCGGGAAGCTCAATGACTCCGCCATGCGGAACCTCCTTGGGAAGAACTGACCTCAAAGGGAAGCTGATAAATGTAGAAGCAAAATTGATGCCGCGGCCGAACAAAAACGAACAACGCTAATGTGATGATTTAACGATAACTTTCACCCTATCTATGAGGTGGCAGGTCGCGGGGTGCTCCCCACCGTTCAACGTGTGGAAGCAAGTCCGCTATTGTGTGGAAGAGAATCTACACCTTCATAGCTTGAAGCTTGAATTAACAATTTCGTGACATAGGTTAGGAAGCTGAAGGCGTATTACTTGTGAAATCGCCGCATTATGTTATGTCTATTTTATTCTTGTGGACCACCATAAGCGGATTTGGTATAGTTGGGCATTAAGCGACCGATTCCGAATGAGTCTCTAAAGGCCCCAATGAAGGTTTGAACAAGGGGTTTATTATTCCTGTAAAGGGGGAATTGTGATGAAGAAGTTGCTGGTCATTTTAACCCTGCTGGCTTTTGTTATTTCCGTCAGCCCGGCTTTTGCCAGAGAGCCGGAGCAGGAGAAACAGGCTGCGCCGAACATCAACTGCTGCTTCCAGGACGGTCAGTGTTTAAAAACAAAGCAGGAAAACTGTGCGCTAAAAACCGGGAAAGTCGTAACCGATTGCAAAGATTGTCCTGGGGTTTGGGGCCAAGGCAAGAAAGACAAGTAAGTCTGTGGCGTGGACGGGGCATACTTCAGTACGTGCCCCGTCGCCACGTCAGTAACGCGGCCATAATCAGGACCTCTGCCTGGGGGCGGAGAGCTACGGCCAGAATCGCTTCGCCGTATCTTTCTCTTTAGAATAGCCCCGCGATCCAAATGGAGTCCTGCTCTCAATATTTTGTGGTGCGCTTCCGCACTAACAATCTATCTTTCTCAGGTGCCGATTTCCCCTCTCTCTTTGACTAAAAGAGACGCCTCCACGACTCACTCCTGCACGAAACCATTTTGCATTGCGTTTCCGGGTCTCGCTGGTATTAAACATACTAATTTGATTTCTTGAATTCTTGTGCGAGAATCTGCATCTCTGTTTAATAGGTAGGTGTGAACATGGAGGTCGCTATGGGAACCTGTGCGGTGGCTCAATCAGAGGCAGCAAGAAAATGGCCGGAGGGGGTCATCTCCGCCAAACTGACGATGAATCCTTATCTCCTGGCAATGGCTTTCGAGGAATCAATGAAGGCTGGCGTGCAGCTTTGGGAGTTTATCAACACTGCGCTCTGGGAGAAACTAGGCGAACCTGACAGGGAGAAGCTCTTGGAATTTGCAGCAAACATGGAAGTCTTCGACGAAGATCCCAAGTGGAAGAAACGCCTCAAAATAGCTGCCCGGTACGAAATGGGATTGGAAGAATTCAGAAAAGAGTTGGTTGACGAGCCATTTCCGGCCACAAATGTTTCAGAAGGAAACGGTGGCGACCAAGATGATTGAGTCGCCGCAAAAGGAGGCATTTCATGCCGATTCTTAACTACAAATGCCGCGATTGCGGCAACGAGTTCGCTAAAATCTTTTTCACGGAAGGGCATGCTCCCCTTGAATGTCCAGTGTGTCGCGCCAGAGACCTTGAGGAACTGGGCCCTGCCTTTAATCCGGATCGCGGCATGCTGGCAAGGGTTATGGGCGTGTCTTGCGAAACCTGTGCAGGCGAGGGCTCTTGTTCCACAGCTCCATCGTCCTGATGAGCGAATTTCCGGAGAGTTGCTCCGGCATGACCGCTTCTTTTGATAGGGAACTGCGGAAATCTTGTGGGAGTCGTACAAGATCGGGGAGGATCATGCGTGTCCGCGCCATGATCGCCGTTGGGCTTTCTTAGAGCGATGTGTTGAGCAATCGAGAGCCTCCGAAGCAAGCCCGTCGGATACTTGGAAAAGAATAACAAATCGGAACTATTACACTCAACTATTACAAATTATCCGCCATGAAGCGAATGCAGAAGTCTCGTGTCCCCGGCACCGCTTCCCATCCTTCTGCCGTCAGTTTTCTAAAAGCCTCACCTTTTCCCACTACCGCTTTGACTCCTGTCGATTTAAGAGAATCAATGGCCCGAGTTCTTGCTTCTGTGCTTGCCGAGATGAATTGGCTTTCGTCTGTAACTTCAGCCACAATCTTCACCTCTGCCAGTCGTCCCCAGTACCACAGCGGCAAACCCACCATGGCGACATCATCCCCTTTGGCCACCCCCCGGCTCAGGCAATCCTTGATGGCCAACATCTCAAAGAACGTGTCCCTGTATGATGGCGTCTTCCCGGTCGAGTGCAGTCCGCGGATGCTCTGATCCACCACAGTATTGAGCGTCATTCCCAGAATCAGTGCCCCGAGTAGACCGGCGCTCATGAGTACCTTGGAGCGCGTTGCGGAATTCTTGAAATCATATTCAGGCAGCAACAGGTACAGCGACAAACGCCAAGAAAAGAAAGGCAGCCAGATAGCGCATTTCCACGTGCACAAGGCAGTACATCCCTGTGCCCGCAGCCGCGATGGTCAGTAGGATCAGTGGGACGGAAGGCGGCCACAGGCCGCGGAAGCTCACGGTCCCTATCCGCCACTGGATCATGAGCCATAAGACGGCCCCAATAAACAACCATGGACTGTCGAGCACAATGGCGCGGACATGGCCCGGAACCACCTTCAATTGACCGACAATATGGACAACCGGCTTGACGCCCTCGTTCCAATAGCAGGGATCGAAGCCGGCGGGTCGAGTGCATTCCACGAAAGGATTGTTCTTGTAAAATAGGACCGACGGTTGTGTAGCCAACTCTGCGGGGGGGTTGATCAATTCTCCCTCCCCGGCCACTAAAGTTGTGTAACAAAAATTTCCGACTTCGCCGAATGAAAAACGGCCTACTGTGTGCGACAACGAAAATATCAAGGGGCCACTTACTATAAGCATTACCATTGCGGCCAACAGCAGTCTCGGCGCAGCCTTCCTCAGTGAGCCTGAAACAAGGCCCGCAAGGACAAAGAATATCATTGAAAAAGGAAAGAAGAAGGATTTGAATAAGTAGCCCAAAGCTGTAGATACGCCCAGCAGCACGAATTTGACATGCGGAACAGGGTTTTCTTTGATCCAAAGGACAATGGATGTTGACGTAACCATGAACACGAAAACCATCATCTCAGGCGCCACAAGGCGAAGTCTGATCCAGCTCAGAGCCGCGAACAGAAACATGCTGTAACTGAGAGCGCTGACGACGGGAAACGGTAGAGGTTGCTTGGTGCCCACACATAAACTGCCGAATTGCCTCTTCAATATATGCACAAACAGTTCGCACGCTGCCATGGCAACAACGAAACAAACAAAGTTAACACTTTTTAGCAACTGCAACTCATTGAGACGATTAGTATTCAATACAATTTGCCCCAGACCCAACAGAAAGGCGTAACCGGGGCTTTCGGTCAAATTTACTAGACCCGACCACCAGCCGTGTCTGAGGGCCTCGCCCATTTCTATATAGTTTATACCATCGCCATTTAGATAATAACGGGTTGTGTAAGTCAAAATTGCACCGGCTGTTAGTCCTACAGCCCAATACGCAAGGCGTATCCGAGAATTCCATACATCCATAACACCTTTTGGCTGACTAACCGACAGGTTGTCCCATATGGGTTGTTTCTGTTTGGTACACATGGGGCCTTTCCTGAAAGACGAAAACAGCTTAAGAGCTTTCGATATTGCTTGTTCCGTAGAAACCGGTCGGCACTAATGAAACAAGTGTCAGCATGCCTTTATCACATTACCATTTTCATGAAAAGAGGCTTGGGGGTAAGAAAAGGTTGCCTCCGGTGGGCAGGGAGGTGCGTCGTACCTGCTGCACTATGTGGGCCAAACACAAATTACATTGAATATGTATTCCTCGTCTGATATGTCAACCGTGAGACAGACTGCTGAAAGATTCACGGCCACACCGACTGGAAGGATCTCCAACATGATGAAGGATTATCCCAAGGCCATAGTAACTAGTGACGGCACTTCAGTTCTCCTTCGCCCTGTGGTTCCGTCGGATGAAGAGGCGCTGAGGACGTTCTTTGCATCAATCCCGGAAGAAGAGCGGTGGTTTCTACGAGAAAACTTGAGTGATCCCCAGCTCCTGCATCAATGGTTCGAGGCCCTGGACTACGATTATACCTTGCCGATTGTTGCCGTGAGAGAGGACGATGGAACCATTGTTGCCAATCTGAGGCTTTATCGATCAAAATCTGACTCCATCCGGCACCTGGCCCACCTGCGTGTCATGGTTCTTCCCGCATACCGAGATTTAAAGGTGGGGAGTTGGATGATTTTGGATAGTGTGAAGTTGGCCATGGATTTGGGGATCGAAAAGCTGATTGCAGAGTTTGTCGCCGGTGTCGAGGAGGGCGCCATTGCGGCTGCCAAGAAGCTCGATTTCCATCAGGAGGCGGTCTTGAAAGACTACGTGAAAGATCGTCAAGGACGGGATCGGCACCTGATCGTAATGGTACGGAATCTCTGCAGGGATTGGAGTGATTTTTGACCGATTCGTCAAAAGAAAGGGACCGCTCAGGCAGTTTAGGGGCAACGGTCGTTCATGAGACCCCCATGGGAAAGCTCGTAATCAGATCGAATTGTCCGCCGGGGTTCTATGCCGGCCTGCAACTCGAAGAAGGTCTCGGCCATTTCTCGCACTACTCATCCATCATTCACAATCTGGAGGCCTTCGAGACAATTGCATCACGCAAGGAAGGCAGAGTAACATTGGCCCTGCTGGAACCCAATCTTATAGTGGGATACGGCACATGCTGGTATCCTGATCCGGACGATCGCTGGAGCGCCCTCGGAGAACTTATGTATGAAATGGGCGCGGTGGAGGTGAGCCGCAACTTCCGGTCCGTGCAACTCGCCGGTCGCATACTGGAGGCCACCCTGAACGAAGATTTTTTTGAGGACAAGATCACATATATGTGTGGCTTCTCGTGGCATTGGGACCTCGAAGGGAGCGGCATGAACGCGGTCCAGTATCGTCAGATGATGATGAAATTGTACAGCCGTGTGGGATTTCGGGAAGTTTACACCAATGAGCCCAACATAGCCTTGAGAGAGGAGAACCTAATGATGATCAGGGTGGGCTCTCGGGTTACACCAGAGGATCAGCGAAGATTTCGGCACCTGCGCTTTGGCATTAAGCAGCCGAAGTAAATCGTTATGAAGACGAATGTCGCAACAGTCTGAGCGAACTTGATTCTCCAGGTGTTCACAATTGTGCAATTTTTCCTCCGGCCTTGAACGGTGGCCGAGAGATTACAACGCGTGTCACCCGCCGGAAGCATCCGGCAACAACGCGGGGAATTCTATGAAAAAAGAAATGAATGGCGAAGCAGATTCTTCCCTTGATCAGACATCGGGCTGGTGGAGAAAATACTTGTCCAGCCGGGCCAGACAGTGGAGACAGATGAGACGCTGCTGACTTTCAAACTCTCGTAAAGGGGAGGCGGTACGGCGTCAAACCCACGAACAAATGACGACCCAACACAGTCCTCGACCTCATCTCTGCGACAGCCAAACCACTCTGCCGCGACAGGCCCTGCGCCTTGCCTCCTTTTTCCTGTCCAGAAAAGCCCCAGGCTTACTATGCAGGCGCATGAGCGGGACAAGGGGGTTCCGGGGTCTCCTGATGTGGCGGGTTCGTCTCAACTGGCCGTCTCCTACATGTGCGCATACTCAAGATGACAGCCTGAATTAACAAGGGTTCCTTGGAGGTGAGAATACCGACTATACCGGTCTCTTATTCACGAGCGTTTTCAGAAATAGCGCCAGGGCTTTTTTCCACCCTGTCACGTCCGTTTCCTTTGGCGACATATAAGGCGGCATCTGCCATTCGCAGCAAATGCTCAAAGTCTTTCGTCTCATCGGTTACCGCGGCCACCCCTAAACTCAGGGTCAACCTCAAGTCACCTTCTTTAGTCCGCAAAACCGTGCGAGCGAAACTCGTCCGGCGTAACCGTTCCGCTGCCATCCAAGCCTGTTCCATGCCGGTTTCCGGAAGCAACGCGGCGAACTCTTCCCCGCCGATACGAGCGAAGATATCAACTTTCCGAAAGCTTTTCAGACTGATTTGGGCCACGGCTTGAAGAACTTGGTCGCCAACCTTGTGACCAAAAGTGTCATTGGTTTTCTTGAAATGGTCAAGATCCATGATAATCAATGACAATTGGCGGTTGTAACGTTTGACTCGAACGAACTCTCTCCTGCCCATTTCCATGAAATAGCGATGGTTGAAGACCTTGGTCAACCCGTCAGTGATAGCAAGTTGACGAAGCTTCTCCTGGGCTATCCTGCGCTTCGCGACTTCTTCTTGAAGCGCCTCTGTGCGCTCGGCCACCATCTTTTCGAGACTTTCGTTGAGGAGTACAAGTTGTCCGCGGGCGTCCTCCAGGCGCTGATTCTGAAGAAACGCGTCTCGGTAAGCTGAAAGGAGAAAGTTAATCATTTGACGGCGGCCAGCGCCTATCAAGTAGACCTGGTTTTCCAGTGCGACCTGACAGTGTTCATCCAGTTCTTCAGGAACCTGCACAGTCAACACGGACAGCGTACGCTCGATAGTGGAGAGGAGAGTGCTTTCGTCATAAGGCTTGGTAACGTAGCTGTCCGCACCGGACTCCAAACCGCGAAGAACGTCCTGTGGTCTTGATTGGGTGGTGAGCAGTACGACGGGAATCTGCTTCAATTCGTCTTGACTCTTGATTATTCGACACATCTCAAACCCGTCCATCACGGGCATGACAATGTCGCTTAAGATAAGAGACGGCCTTTCATTCTTTAGAGCGTCAAGACCTTCTTGACCGTTTCGAGCCACGAGAACATCGTAACGGTGCTTTTCCAGAAGCGCACGAAGAAACCTTGCCTGAAAGCGGCTATCTTCGACTACGAGGTACTGGGTGAAGGATGCTCATGTTTCACGCGGAAATCAGCCTGGTTTGTGTGCAGACTCGTTCAGGTCGGACTGAATGCTGAGGTTGAGTGATGTCGGCTTACGGTTCAGCCGATCATCTTATCAGCGGCTTTTTCCCCTTGCATTTCATTACATTGCCACGCCGCGCAAGAACATGCAACAAGAATCTCCCCCGCTTTTGCGACCACCGCGCATCAAGTTCACACGAGCCGCGGATTCCTTCCCTTCACTGGCCGGCATCGTCAATACGCCTTCGGTACTCTTCAATCATGGCCGGGTTGTCCTTGAACCATTGTACCATTTTGCGAAAGCCCTGCTCGAATGTGTATTCAGGATGCCAACCCAGTTCTTGTTTGACTAACTGGCTGTTCGAGACCCACGTGGCGGTGTCCCAGATTCGGTTGTCCATCGTGCACCATTTCGGCTCCCCGGCTATTCCCAGCGTACGGCAGGCAACATCAACCACCTCCCGAAGCGAGGTCTGCACGCCCGTGCCAACGTTGTACACCGCGCCTAATTCCTGTTTCTCTTCTGTAGCTGCCAGAAGGTACGCGCGAACTACATCGTCAACGTACACATAATCCCGTGCTATGTGAGGAGCCACCAATGGGGGTAGTCGATTTTGCAAGCCCTTCACTATGAGCGTCGGCATCAAACGGCTGGGCTCTTCGTACGGTCCGTAAACAGAATAAAGTCGGAGCGTAGGGATGCGCAAGCCAAGACTCTGAGCAGTATAACGGCAAAATAGGGTGGCCGATGCTTTGGCTACCGCGTAATAGCTGTTGGGTTCCAACCATTCCTTTTCCCCTGGGGGATGATCCTTAAAGCCGTATTCAGAAGATGATCCCGTGTTGACAAAGGCCTCGAATCCCGTCTCCAAGCATGCTTGGAGCAGAGTTGCGGTCCCGATGATGTTGGATTGAAGTATTCTCATCACATCAGATTGTGATGAATATGCCCCATGAGCGGCCAGATGGAAGACCCAGTCAGGGCCAATTTCCTTAACAATGCGGTTTACGGTATCACTGTCGCGTAGGTCGGCTGTGTGAATCTCCGTGTGCTCCCGAATATCCTGAACGCGCCATTCCGCGTACGAATCGCGGAAGAGCAGATTCACCCGGTGCCCGAGTGTCAGTACGTGGCGGGTCAGATTATTGCCCACAAAGCCAGAGGCTCCGGTGATGAGGACTTTGGCCATGTTCCACTAATTTCGGCTACATAAACGTTGTATAATTAAATACTTCTAAATAGTGATCCGCCCAAACACGGATTTTGGCAATCTCTTCACCGGACAACTCCTCAGCCGTGATCTTGTTGGCTGCGGGAGAAGCTCTGCGAATAGTGCCCCACGGATACACCTCTTCCAGCGGGTTTCGGTTCCACGTGGGCATCTCAAGACTGTCGGACGCTTCAAGCCCCAGCTTTGCACAGATCCTTCCAAGAGTCTCCCGAGGGGCTTCAATTACGTCCTCATACCGCACGATATGTATGCGATCCGGGTGGATTTTTTGAAAAACCAGCGCGTGATACTGGGTCTCAACCCAGGCCGTCAGGTAACCCTCCAGCGAGAGCGGCACCGGCCTTTTCTTTGTATCAGCGTAAGCAGACCAGGGGTTCCGAACGACGTGAAGGACATGCGCCGCAGGCAAATCCTGCAAGATCTTGTCAGCGTCAACTGCTATAATAGGACTGTACCCGACGTAAACCTCCTCGCGGCCTGTTCGATTATAGTCCTTCCAGGCATCGAAAGTCGCGCGATAAAATGCCGCAACGTTGTTCCCGCGTGAGCGGCCTTCCCGGCTGACATATTCGACGAAGATGCGGCATCGTTCATCGTCGCTGAAATCAAAAGGCGTGTGCCGAAACTTACTCACGTTCGGGGTTCGTGCGCGGACCTTACATTCCTCGTCTATAATGGCCTTGTAGTCTTGCCACGGAGTTGCATCGAGCGCGAAGGCAGGCCAACGGTACTTCACCGGAAACATGGAGGTGAGATGATCCTGCACCAGCTTGGTACCCAATTGAGACTCAAAGGGGTAAACGAACATTTGAGGATGCCCGTCAAGAAAACGGTGCGTGGTATTGCCGCCGTTCTCATACATGGCCGAAAGCATTAGTAGTCTAAATTCCATCAGTCCTCCTGTGGCAATTTGAATGAATAGAAAAGCAGTTTTTCGTGGGCTTTCGGCGAGGCCCTGTCAGGGCAAAAGGGGAGGCCCGAGGCGAAATCCGCAGGCACCCACTCGACCGCAAACACCTGGCTACCGTAAGGCCAGATTATGCTCCCCAACACTTCGCCCGATTTCACGTCAATCGCATGAATCCCGCAGCGACCCTCATCAACATCGAGACCAGGCGCGTATTGCCGAAATCGTGGCAAGACTCGGGAAGTCCCCACGAACATTACGTCACGAACGAAACACAAACCGCGGGTCCAGCCGGGCAGGCGTGAAACTGCGCGAAACTTTTCCCCTTCTATAAAACCGACTTCACCATAACCGCTGTTGTCAACCCAGATCCGGTTCTCCCACAGACGGGCTGAGTGCGGCCGGGTAAGCCCGCGTGCTATGGCCTCTCTGGAAGCGCCGGAAAAGATCACTCCTCTTCTATCCACCGGAAAAGTCGGATCTCCGGGCCTCTCATGGGTAATTTCATCTGTGGAAGCCGAAAAGAAAGAGGTTTCCAAGGTTTCGCCGGCAGCAATAGAATTCAGTTGGAGGTGGTTTTGGCCGAATACAGGGCCGTCCTGCGATTCAATACATTTCGGCCACCAGACGCGCTCGTGACCTCCTGAAGAGGACAGTCTCACGACTGCATTCTGACCCACTGAATTCGCGTGAAGTTCATCTCCGACCATGGCGAGATCATGAATGTACAAGCAACCCGGCAGGAACCGCGTGCGCACCGGCACCAGCGGTATTTCATCCAGCGGTATTTCTTCCACGTCCAAGCGGGTCATCAACCCTTGCAAAGGCATCAGATCAAATACTTGGTTAGGGTTTCTCGTGCAGGCCACATGCACCACTCCCCGAACTCTATCTACGGCCAGACCTGAAGGGTGGGGCATTCTCATCATGCGTACGAGCGGGCTGGAGCGTCGGTCTACCGCCATGGACAGGAGCAGGTGTTCGGTACTCCCGGCTGACCAGGAGAGTGATAGCCAGCTCTTCCAGAGTTTCCCACCACTTACCGCGTGTCTCGAACTCGAAGAGACGCGGATCGGGACTGTTCGTATCCTGCCAGTACCCCACAATCTCCGCGGGGTCGCGAAATTCCTCGTTTTGATTGGCCCATATTGCTTCGCGATCCGACAGACTAGTCACGATGGAGAATCCTCAGGTCCCGCATCCTGCTCCGTATTGCTGTTCAGAGAACGGAGCATTCTAAACGCCCCCCAATACATCTTAAACGCGGACGCAAAGTTCGTTGTCGATTCTCCGCTGTGGCGCAGTGAAGACACAATCGGCACTTCGAGAATCTGTATCTTGAGCTGTTTGCACCTCACGATGAATTCCAGGTCGATCAGGTCGCCATTTTCCTTGAGATTGAGACGGTTAAGAAGATTGCGCCCGAACAATTTCGGGGTGCCGTTGACATCCCAGACCGGTAAATCGAAGAGGCTGCGGCACTCAAAATTGTAAAGCACCGACCCTACCCGTCTCACAAACGGATAGCGAAGCCTTCGGTTGGCTTTGATGACCAGCGTGGGATTTGCTGCGGCCAGCATGATGTGTAACGCCAACGTGTAAGGGCTGGTGCGTGCCGAGTTAGTGTAGCAGAGAATTTGGCCTGATGAAGCGTTTAGACCTGCCCGAACTGCACGGCCCCACCCGGCCTTCTGTTCGTGCACCACTTTTACCCTGCTATCGGACCGTTCCAAGAGTCGACACCGCTCCAGAGAGCCGTCGCGGCTTGCATTCACCACCAGAATGATCTCTAGGGGATCTTTCAAACCGTCGAGAACGGCGATATAGTCTTTGACAATCTTCTCGATGTGGTCCGCTTGATTGTATACCGGAAGCACGACTGACACGCGTGGCTCTTCAGTCATCACCTGTACTCCCCGAGGGCTTTCAGTGCGGTCTGGCATATCCCTTCCGCGGACAAGCCGTTGGCCTCCCGAAGCGACCCTTCGCTACCACACACAGAGGTCGGCAATTCTCGCACACCACAACGGATGATCCGGCAGTTTGCTGAAGTCTCCGCTGCTATTTCGCAAACAAGAGACCCCAGGCCTCCTTCCGTATAGTGCTCTTCAACGGTGAGCGATACCGGAAAGCGCTCAAGTAATTCACTAAGGTCACCATAGGGAGCCGGCCGAAGCGATGACACCACGCAAATTGTCGTTCCGACACCGTTTTCCGCGAGCTTGTTTGCAGCTTTGACGACTTCTGCCGAGATGCTCCCAATAGTGACTATCAAAATGTCCGGCCCCTCGCGAACCACTTCCGCGCGGCCCAGCCTGAAGCGACCTTCCAGCCCAGGAAGGACGTAGTCCTCTCTTTTGCCGATGCGATAATAGATCGGGCCAGGAAGATCGTACGTCAGTCTAATTGCCGCGGAAGCCTGAAGGTGATCTGCCGGGGCCACCACTGCGAGACCTGGTTGGACCCGGGCTATTGCCAAATCTTCAAGTGCGTGATGGGTGAAACCTGCATGACCGTATTCAAATCCGCCTCCAACCCCGATGACGCGGACAGGCAGATGGTGCAGAATCGGTCCATTACGGATTTGCTCGTAACCTCTCATGGAGGCGAAGGTTGCGATTGAGTAGACATAAGGAATAAAGCCGGAGGCTGCCAGGCCAGTTGCCAGACCGATCATGTTAGCCTCGGCCACACCGACGTTATAAAAGCGTGACGGATATGCCTGTGCGAAATCCTCCAGAACCATGAATCCGAGGTCTGCCGTCATCAGGACGATCCGCTCGTCGGATTCGGCTATGTCATAAAGTGCTTTGGCAAAAGCGTGTCTCATGACGCAACGGCCTCCTGGATCTCACGCACTGCCTGGATATATTGCTCGTCAGACAACGGCAGGTAATGCCATTCTACTTTGCCCTCCATGAATGACACCCCTTTGCCACAAATCGTGTGGGCGATTATCACTTTGGGCGGGCCGCTTGATTGGCTTAAGCCGCGAAGCGTTTTTCCAATTGCTGCCGTATCATGGCCGTCAACTTCGTGCACTTCCCATCCGAAGGCTTGCCATTTTTCTCCAAGGGGATTCAGATCTATGATGTCTTTTGTCTTTCCAAAGGCCTGCTGTCCATTGTTGTCCACTATGGCTATCAGGTTTGAAAGATTGTGATGTGCCGCAAACATTACCGTCTCCCACAGCGAGCCTTCGTTGCATTCCGCATCACTGACCAACACGAACAAACGATAAGGAGTTCCGCTCAGCCGCGATGCAAGGGCCGCACCTGCGCCAATGCTCAAGCCGTGGCCGAGAGAGCCGGTAGAAAAATCAATGCCGGCAAGGCGATGTTCGGGATGAACCCCGAGCAGGCTACCGTCGCAGCAATAGGTCTGCAACTGGTGCATACTCAAAATCCCTTTGAGGTGCAGAGCAGCGTACAGTGCCAATGCCGCGTGACCCTTGGAAAGAATGAAGCGATCGCGCGAGAGATCATCGGTCCCCGGCAGGCGCAATTCACTTTCAAAGAGGACTGAAATAATGTCGGCTATAGACAAGGCTGAGCCGATGTGTCCCACGTTTGCTCGCTTGGACTCTTCGATGATGATCCGGCGAATTTTGCTGGAGAGAACCGATGGATGTGCGGTCATGGAAGTGCGGACCCTGACTGCGCTCCGGAGACCCGCCCGAAACGGCGATCTGCCACGCCCGAGGCTTGGTTACTTGTTCGACAGCGCATTGCAATCAGTAGTGGTGCAAGGCAACCCCTGCTTAAAGTCCAGTCATTGATAGCACACGAGCCGCGGTAGTTCAATGCTACAGAAGCTCGAACGTAACCCTTGAGTTTCGAGTGGGGAAATAGCGTGTGGCCGAACTGTCATTGCGAAGGCGATGGCCCGAAGCAATGTCTAAAACTACGAAAACAGAGATTGCTTTCCCGCGGAACGCGGGATTTCAATCCTCGCAATGAAGGGGTACCGCCCACGAGTAATTGAAAGCTTAGTGGTCCAATTCGTAATTCGAGTGGCGCATTCTCCGACTGGAGACAATGAGGGAGGGTTCGAGACCGCAGTATTGGTGGGACAGGCATCTTGCCTGTCATTTCTTAATCGACAGGCAAGATGCCTGTCCCACCACTTCGGCCCGAAATATGTCACCGAATTTGCGAAAAGGAGCGCTTTGGCTCGAACGTTCTACCCCCAACATAAGCGCATTGCTCTCCCGGCTTTTTCACAGACTCGTTCAGAAGCCGGGGTCTACCATGGCTCATCAGAATCGGCGTTTCTTGCCGTCAGCAATAGATATGAACTAGTAATGAGGATGTCACGGGGAATCCCATAATGTTGGGAAAGGCGGGGGAATGAGATCTGTATGAGAGGCTGTAGACAGGCCTAAAACAAGTTACAGCGAGAACTACCCCTTTTCTTGGGTTGATGCCCCCTCTTCTTTCTTGGCCTCGGTATCCATTCTGTCCCAGGTGCTCGCACTCCCCACGGACTTTGAAAGGCGATGATACTGCCAGGCCAAGTGGCAGTGAAGGATGACGTCTTCTATCGAGTCTCGCAGATCGCTCATCACGCCATATTTACCTTCGGCCTCCTCTTGTTCCGCGCGTTCCTTGATCACGGCGTCCACCTTCATAAGCTGTTCGAAGATCTTGCCGAAGCACTTGTGGACGTGCAGTTCGAATTCCTCGCTACTTGAGAATTTCACCTTACAGATTCCTTTCAAACGGCTGTTACATAGCTTGCAGAAATACTTCCGACGGCCCTACGTCGCTGCCGAGAAAGCCCCGCGGTTGCGCCTCGGGACTTTCTCACGGTGTTGCCAAACCTCTGGTACAATCTTCTGAGACTATTTTGAATCGATCAGCTTCCAATTCCCGTTGGGAATCAACAGGTCATCCAATCTCATCCGGGCATGCTCGTTAATGTAGAAGGAGTCGGCACTGTCAGGGCCGATCAGAATGATGGGGCCTTTGAACTTGGCCGTAAATTCCTCTATTGTGGTTGTTCCACCAAAAGCCGCGCCCTTTTCCTTGTAGCCGATCACCAGGACTTCATAATCCCCCTTCTTGAAGCACTTCCTCAACTCATATTCGTCATTTCCCTCGCAGAGCCGAAAACCCACTTCCACATAATCGCCCAGGCGCTCTTCATACGTCTCGCGCATCTCTTTGTCTTTTTTCGCGATAAGGTCGGGGGTAACCTGAGCAGTCTTGGTCTTTTCGGCATCCACAAAAACGACATCCCTGCGGAGCGTGTACGGTGAATCCAGGAAATGAAAGATGTTCAATTTGGTTTTGTGGTGTCTTGCCAGAGAGAGCGCGTAATCAAAGGCCCAGTCGCCTTGACGAGCAAAGATCGCGCATAAGCCGATTCCGTTCATAATACCTCCTAACTTTCGTCTATGATATTTTGCAAAACTTACTACTGTTCCAGGATGTTGAGACATGGATCAAACCGCCGCCAATGCTTTGTTCCGTTCCGCCGGCCTCAGCGGAACTTCTATGAAGAAAGTCGTTCCCTTACCGGGAGTGGATTCGACCTTGATGGTTCCGCCGTGCTCTTCAATGATCTTTCTCGTTACCACCAGACCAAGTCCCGTCCCTTTAGATCCTTTCGTGGAGTAAAACTTCGTGAACAGATTCTGCCTTACGTGCTCTGGAATCCCGATACCGTCATCGCTAACCTGGATAAAAAGTCTGGCGTTTTCGAGCCTGCCGCCGATTATTACGTGATGGCGATCCCGGCCGCTGGCCGGATTGCAAGCTTGTATCGCGTTAGACACGAGGTTTGACACTGCGCTGTGAACACCCTTGGGATCAAGAAGACCGACGCCCATGGAAGGCTCAAAGTTTTTTATCAGTTCGATCCCCTTGGCGCGGGCCTTCCCCTCGTAAAGATCGTAAACGTCCTGAAGGATTGTCGCCGGGTCACATTCCCGATACTCGGGTTGTCTTTCTTTGGATGCATAGAGAATATCTTTGACCAGGTCGGAGACCTTCTCGACATTCTTCTTCACCATTTGCCAGCCCATACGAACCCTGTCATCTCTGCCGCTTCTCAAGCCGGAGTCCACTACGTACACACCGCCTTCGAGACCGGAGAGCACGTTCTTCACTGAGTGCGACATGCCGGCAATGGTCTCGCCAAGCACCGCGAGTTCATTCTGAAGGAGCTTCAATTCGGTAACATTGGTGCACATCTCCATCACTGCCACTATTTCACCGGATTCATCCGTGATGGGTGAGGTATACGTGACAATATAGACCTCATGACCGTTCTGGTGCCAGACTTCTTCAGAGGTGTGAGTAGCCGCCGTCGGCAAAGGTTTTCTCAACGGGGCAATTCTCGCACTTCGAGTCGCGTCTCTTGTACGCCTCAAAGCAACTCTTGCCCCAACAGTCACCGAAATCTTTTGCGAAGATCTTGTTGTAAAAGGCTATTCTGAATGAACGATCAACCACTGTGAGGTAGCACGGCACGTTCGCAATAAGGTTCTGGAACTCCTGCTCCCTCTTGGCAAGTTCCAGTTGCAGTTTGACAATACGTGTGACGTCGAGGGACATCTCCATCACTTCGGCGACCTGCCCGGTCTTCGTCAAGAATTGGGGAGGTGTGTACAATCACGTAGGCTTTCTTGTCACTGCTGTCCGGATTCCAGACTTCCTCAGACCGATGGGACAAGCCGTCCGCGAACGTCTTTTCCACCTGGCAGTTTTCGCATTTGGAAACAAGGCCCTTCCGGCCTTGAAAGCAGTGCTTTCCTACCTGATCTCCGAATTCGACCTTGAATGCTTCATTCTCGCGCACTATGCGGTAATCCTTGTCAACTACGCTGATGTAACACGGGACCTTTTCGAAAAGCTCCTTGTACATCTTCCGGCTCTGTTCGACCTCTCTGGTACGCTCGTTGATCTGGCGGCTCATCTCGTCAAAGGCTCGGTACAAGGTTGCGATGGAATCATGACCCTTCCGCGGTACATCGGGGTTATATTCACCGCGAGCCATTCTGCTTGGCTTTGTCTTCAAGTCTCCTCAGGGGCCTCGTCACGAGAAGAATTACTCCCAGACCAATAATCGTCGAGATCAGGACAAAGAGCAGAAAAGCAAATATGTACGTCTCACGAGCCGTATCACGAATCTGGGTTCGCAGTCCCTCAAGAGGGAGTTTGACTTCCAGCGCTCCCAGGACCGCGATGGATTCGGGGTGAGCGTGGCACTCGGCCGTGGAACAGCTCTTGGTATTCACCAGTGGATTTACGACGTTAAGGAGTCTTCCTTGATCGACAAATTGATACCTCACCGAGGCGTTCGTATCAATGTTGCTGAGCAGAGGGTTACCTGTCTGCGTAGAGCTTCTCACCAAGTACGGCGGTCGGAGTCCCATTGCTCGTGTAGTGAAGTATTCCCCGCCAGTCGTAGATGTTGATCTCCTTGAACTCTTCTTGCTCACCGATAGCTTTGACTATCTGTCTGATGACCTCTCTGTCTTTGGTCATCATGCCGTTCCAAATAGCCGCCTTGATGACTTCCGAGTCCTTCAGGGCCCCCTGAACTCGGGCATTGACCAGGTGTTCCTCTTGAATCGAAATGCTATGATAGGTAAATGCCACCACCGTCAGGAACAAGACAAGCCCGACGTAAAAACTCAGTTTAAACCTCAGGGTGCCGACAAATCTCCTGAACAAATGTATGGCATCTTTGACCATTGCGGTGTCACAGAAATGGCGCCGGGGGATGGAGCCCATCCCCCAAAACCTTAGCCCTCCAGGTGCTCGGGACGTTCGCTTCCTCAGCCGATAGCTTTCTTGATGGCCGCCAGAAGGACTTCCTTGTTCACCGGTTTTTCTATATACGCTTCAGGAGGCTTGATGGCCCGCTTCTGAATCCATTCCTTAAAGTCCATGCTGGGCACGTCATCCTTGCCGAAACCGGTGACCATTACCACGGGAATATCCTTTATCTCGTCATCCTTTCTCAGCTCCCTGAACATCTTGATCCCGGTCTTGTTTGGCATAAGGAGGTCAAGAGAGATCAAATCCGGCTTTTCGGATTTGATCTTCGTCATCCCTTCTTCGCCATCGGCCGCGGTAATGGTCACATATCCGTGATCCTCCAGCAGGGCACACAGGAAAGTGACCATGTCCGGCTCATCATCGATGATCAGAATCTTCTTGGCCATGTTAAACCTCCGTTTTGTGAAGCTACAGAATCCCAAATATTATTAACATGCTAACCCGTCTCCCCGCCAGTCTTTTTTCAGAGGACCAGGGTTGGAGCAACAAGCTCGGCTAAGTTCATGACTTTAGCATCTATATGATAATGATCGACTATTTCCTTTAACTGGTCCGTGCAGTTGTGGCACGACTGCAAGACTACGTTGGCGCCTGTGGCGCGTATCTCGTCACCCTTGATTTTGCCGGCAGCAATGCGGCGAGGGGAAAACTCAGGCATGGCAAGCGCGCCCCCTCCTCCACCGCAACAAAAGCTGCGCTCTTTGTTGTGTTCCATCTCCACAAAATCGTCCGCCGCAGCGCGGATCACGATTCGAGGTTCTTCTAGGATGCCACCAGACCGGGCGATATTGCAGGAATCATGATAGGTGAAACGTTTTCCCGCCCACACGCTCTTGTCGAGTTTGATTTTCCCTTCCTGAATGAGCAATGCCATGAGCTCCATCACACTGGTGATCTTGAAGGGCACACCACCGACCCAGTTCGGCAGTTCCCAACGCAGGGCGCGGTATCCGTGGCCGCACTCACCGGAAAGGAGATATTCGCACCCGAGCCGCTTAACGTCTTCCGCCTGCCACATAGCGAACAGTTTAGCATCCGCATCGTTTCCGTTAAAGAGGGCGTAGTTGGTAAGGTCCCAATACCGGGAAGAAATCGTGAAACTGATGCCGGCCGCATTGAGCACCTTTGCCGTGGCCTGGATAGTTAGGGGATAGTACTTCGGTTCTCTGGGATTCAACGTTAGGAAGTATTGGGCCCCCTTCTTGTCCACAGGAATCTTGAAGTCTGCGCAGCCATCCTCATCCTGAAGCTCTTCTTCGATCCACTCGATGGTCTCGATGAACTCGTCCTGAGGAACCGCCATGTTGTTGCCGTGGTTGTAATGAGTGTCCACGGTTTCCTGGAGATTCGCAGGACACCGTCCTACCTGCTGCATAATGCCTCTAGCAGCTCGCACCATCATGCCATAGTCAACTCCCATCGGGCAGTTGTAGGTGCACCTGCGACACATTGTGCAGCCGCCGAAGAGCTTGTCGTACATCTCTTCGGCCAGCTCTTTGGTCAGGGGCTGCGCGCCCACGAAGGACGGGAAAATTCGGCCCATCCAGTCGTAGCGGCTCTTGTACCATTTGCGAAATCTGTCTGCCTTGTACGCGGGGACAAGAGTCTTGTCTTCAGGTATGGACACGCTGTAATGGCACGCGTCGCTGCACATTCCGCAGTGAATGCAACCGGCAAGAGATGTGGCAACGACCCGGTTGAGCTTGCCGGGCAGGAGTTTTTCCATCTCTGCCAACATTTCAGGGGTATATTCAGATTTGAAGGGCCACTTTCTCTCTTCCGCAGCGCCTAGTTTTTCCGGGGCCGCGGTCTCTTCCTCAGAGGCCCCCAGTTTTTCTTGGATGTCGGACATTGATTTTCCTCCATTATCGATTTCTAAAGGTTATCAAGATGTTTTGGGATCCCACGTAATATTCTTGTTGCCCTTGTTCAGAACGCCGCGGCCCCCGAAGATCATGCCGTAGTTGACGCGGCCGAAGGGATAAAGCACGTAGTGGGAAATCTTGCTGAACGGAACGTAAAGAAGAAAGAATGTGGTCATCAGGAAGAAGATCCACATGAAACCGGTTTCCGGCTTTCCCTCGATCCACAGGTACATCGTTACGAATCCCACCGCGAAGAAAGCGGTCATGAGAATAATTGCAAAATAGTCATCCGGGCTGCTGATAATTTTGATTTCGGGGACTGTCAATCGCCTGTAGATACGACGCAATCCTATAAGAAAGGCGAGGCCCATGAACACCATAATTACCGCAGAGACCGTGGGGGTCATGAGCCATGGGGTCAGCGGAATGAAGAATGTAGACCCGATCGTCAACGCGACCGCGACGTGAAAGATGATGAACTCGGTATAAAAAAAGAGGTGCTTGCTGGTGCTCTCCATGTCCCACGGTCTGAGGACGTTCGTCAAGGAGAGTAGCGCTCCTGATGACCCGGTCACCCTTTAATTCAGCCTTTTCCGGTGGAAAAGGTTTCTTCAAGAAGTCGCGCGGATCTTGATCGCGTACATCAACGCCATGAAGGCCAGGGCCACATATTGGACAGGTTCCTCCAATATGAACAGAGCGTGACTTACCGTGTTTTCCATAATCCTTGTTTCTCCCTTCGATCATGTCTATTCATGCCCCTCTCGGGACCCTAAATCGGTTGAATTGCTATGCCGAAGAACAGGTATCAGCTTCGGCCAGTTACTTCCTCAGGCGGCCCGCAAGGTCTCTTCTTGCCCCCCAGGGCTGAGCCTTCCAGCATAAACGATGCCGGCACAAGTCCCCCGGAGCCAACGCGAGCCTGGAGCTAAACAAAGACGTGCCTCTGAGGCAGGGGTGCTTATGTCAAGCCTTTGCTGCTCTGGATTTTTTTGAAACAGTGCGATGTGCTCTAGCTATTCCGGCTTAGCGAAGAATTATACTTGAGTTACCGAGCCCTGGCAACTGAAACCTTCCTTGGCATAGTCGTGACCAAAGACCAGTTGAGCAAACATCGTGCCAAAGGATCAGGTAATTTGATCCGCTAACGCCCGGAAATCAGCCGGAGTTTGCAGCGTGATTGAAAACCCCATCATTACCGACGCAGACTCCGTGTCAGAGTTCTTTACAAATTGTAAAGAGAACATCCGGCCACGGCAGCTTCAATTCCTCGGCAGAGGTCTGCAATTAGCTGAGGAGTCGATCAATCTGAATGCCACAGGCCATTTTCTCACTTGTCGAAAGGCTTTTGATTCCTCTTGCCATTTTCCGGCATTATGATACGGCCTCCAAGGGAATCTGGCCCACCAGGAGAAGTTCAAGATGGACCTGTTCTACATCCTTCTCGCATTCGTTGCTGGAGCTTGTGCCACCACTCAAGCCGGTATCAATTCTCAATTGCGGTTATGGACAAACGATCCTGTTTTTGCAGCCATGATTTCATTTGCTGTCGGTACCGCAGCGCTTCTATTTTATGTGCTCATACTCCGAATTCCGTGGCCTGCTGCAAAAATCATTTATTACTCACCGTGGTGGATATGGACAGGCGGCTTGCTGGGGGCTTTCCTGGTCGCCGTGACCATCATTCTCGTGCCCGAGCTTGGAGCCGCCACGATGATGGCTATCATGATTTCCGGCCAGATTATGGCCGGTCTCACATTGGATCATTTCGGGCTTGTGGGCTATGAGGAGCACCCGGCAAACATCTGGCGATGTCTCGGAGCCGTTTTGTTGGTGACCGGCGTGGTAATAATCAAGAAATTTTAGTGTGCGTGTCCCGCAATCAGCTTTGAAATCCCTGCCCTGGCCAGCACGCGAGCCAGTGTCATTGCGCGGAGCGAAGCGACGAAGCAATCTCCAGCGCTTGCACTACAACCCCGTGAGATTGCTTCGCTGCGCTCGCCATGACAAAGCTGGCCTCCTTCTGGCTAGTTGGAACTCCCGGGAGGGGCTCAGATGCCCGGTTATGGAGGTTACTTGCGGGACATGACACTAGTGTGCGTGAGCAGTTCGGCAGATCGACTTTAGAGACTTGAACGACCCGCTCGACCGGCTCCGCGGATCATCGCTGAGCATTCAAGATGATGTTACGCTTTGCCCATTCTTAATCGGGGTTGACCGGCCAGATCTGCTGCCTATATTTAAAATAGGCACGTAGAATGTTCGCCGGGAGGTTTACCATGAAAACGTCATTTGAGAGGCCGTGTTGTTGCATAGACAATTTTTGTCGAAAACTGATTGATGAATCTGAATGCATAAGAGCCGGAGGCAAAGTCGTCAAGGTGTGTTCTGACTGCAAGTAATTGATATCGAAATGCTTTATCGACGCCAAGGGAACCTGCCGCTGGCCCTTGACGTCGGTTTATTTAAGGGTAGCCAAACGATAGGTTATGCAAAGCGGAAACCCTTGTCACTGGACTCCGACGGCGTGGCTGAAAGAATCTTCTGTTTGAAGGGGGCATGAGATGAAAAAGTCCATTGGTGCTAAGACTATTGTCTATCCTACGCCCGTTTTTGTCGTGGGCACCTACGACGCAGACGGAAAACCCAATCTAATGACAGTGGCGTGGGGCGGAATATGTTGCTCAAGCCCTCCATGCGTAGCTATTTCGTTGCGGAAGGAGAGGCATACCTTTGGCAACATTAACGCCACAAAAGCGTTCACGGTCAATATTCCTTCTGAATCACAGGTTGCTGTCGCCGACTATATCGGTTGTGTGTCCGGCAAGCGAGAGGACAAATTTGCAGTGGCCGGGCTGACACCGGTAAAGAGCGAAATCGTCAACGCTCCTTTCGTGAAAGAATTCCCCATGGCGCTGGAATGTAAGGTGATTCACGTAATTGAGATAGGAATACATACTCAGTTTATCGGTGAAATACTTGATATCAAGGTTGATGAAGATCACCTGGGGGATAATAACCTGCCTGATATAGAAAAGGTAAAACCGTTCATCTATGTTCCGGACCGCAATGCTTATTATGGTATCGGGAAATATCTGGCAAAGGCATTTTCAATAGGGAAGGAGATCAAGAAGGGATAAGCTCCTCCGGAGCCTTTTCCAGAAAGCCGCTGGATGAGAACTGGATACGGGGATAGGGGGCCGGATCTCTTTCGGAGGGGAAAAGGGAACAGCGGAGATCGCTTTCAAAATCAAGGCGGCGTAGGTTTTACTCAACTTTTGTGGCGACCAGTTGCGTTTCTCAAAGCAGGAACATACGGACCGCTTCCATGGTGTGTGCATCGAAGCGCCCACCCAGGTCTCGGATTTCGTCACACAGGTCTTTCTGAACAGCACACTGGAAAATGGTACAAGTAGAGTACATCCTTTCAATACCGTTTGACGTCGGCCGCCAACCTGTTTCATTGAGCATCTTCAGATAATGCCGCAATGCCATGTGGATCTGATCCGCGCGAGGGCCGCCTGATTTCTTGAGTTCATCATAATCTTCCTGCGTGATAGCGATCGTCACCATTTCGCAGCGCAGCACCTTGTCGCTACGACATTCTTCCGCCGGAGCGCCAACATAATGTGAATCTGTATTGTCTAGGTTCATTACCGCACTATGAAAGGCGAAGGTCGTGGACTTACGGATTGCTGGAGGTATGAAACCGATTAAGTCAAGGGGAAAACATCATTCCGTACGGCAGTGAAGCGCGGAACGTGCCTTCACTGAAAATCGCACGAGTCAAGCATTGCAGGCATTAAATAATCTGGCGCTCTGCCCCGAAGAACAAACCCACACTTTCCCTTATGCGTTCCATAAGGGCACGCCATCCAACCGGGCAGAGCGCCGAATCTAATTTTCCAACGCCGCGCTTATTTTGCCTTCTTCACGGCTTCCTTCAACGCCTTGGCTGCCCTGAAGCGGGCCACTTTCGACGCGGGGATCTTAATCTTTTTTCGAGTCTGCGGGTTGACGCCGTTGCGAGCTTTCGTTTGGACAGACACGAAAGTCCCCAGATCCGCAATCCGGATTTGTCCGCCCTTCGCCTTTAGCGATCCGTGAACCGCGCCGACGAATGACTTCAGCACCGCGGCCGCGGCCTTCTTGGATACGTTCGCCTCCGCAGCAATGCGAGCAACCAGTTCAGCTTTTGTCATGACTGTACCCTCCTAATGAAATAGTAGTTTCAAGCCCTTGATACGACTCCAAGGAATTGCAGAAGGTTACCTCTACTCAACTGATTTGTCAAGAGAAATTTCAAGGGTCAGAAATGACAAATTGACGGACCATCGGCCTGATGCCGTCCATCGCGGAAAGTAGCCACTGGAGCGCTTTTGCCGGTCATGGCAGGCTCGCTCATACCTGCGGATTTCCGCTGCTCTATCCCGCCTGATAGAGACGAAGGGAGGTCGGTCCACCGTCCGCGGGGGGCCGCAATGGTAAACATTAGGGGTGCCGGGGGGCCGCCGCTGAAATGTGGTGCCGGACAGCTCTTTGCGGCACCGGAAGGCTGTCCGGGACGAATTCTTTGCTTGCCGGCGGCCTCTTGATGGTCCACCAGTTGTATATCTGGATAAACGAGATATCATCAAAATGGACCTTGTTTGATAGACGGCTTGGAACCATAATGTGTACCAACGGAGGTTGCCATGACAGAGGTCAAGGATGAGTCAAAAACTTATGTGAAAGTCGTGGACCGCTCGGGCAAGGAGTATGTTTGTCCGTTGAACTCTCTAAAAGATCCCAATAATGTTTCGGAAGAAGAATTGAAACACTGTTTTGATTCTGTGGAAGAAGCGTTCAGCGACGCGGAAGTCCTCGCGATTCTCAGGAGCGAACTGCGAAAGGATTAGGGAACATGGCCCTATACGCTAGGATTTTTTCAGACTTTGTTTGACCCTTTTGCTACATCGGCAAGGGCATTGTCGAAGCATTGAAGAAAGAATTTCCTCTGACGGACGAGTGGGTGGCGTACGAGCTTCGCCCCGAAATGCCTTTAGAAGGGAAGCCAATGTCGAAGATTTTTCCGGGGGTTGATCTGAAGAAACGGTACGAGAGCCTGAGCAGCGCCGGCTCTACTTACGGGATTGCGTTCAACGAAATCTCGCGGGCTGCCAACTCCCGTCTCGCCCTGGAAGCAAGTGAATATGCTCGTGACAAGGGGCATTTCGATTCATTCCATGGCAGGGTGTTCCGCGCCTACTTCGTGGAAACGCTCGATATCGGCGATCTTGAGGTGATCTTGGGGTTGGCTTCGGAAGATGGGCTCGACGGCGATGACCTGCGCCGGGCCCTGAAAGAGAAACGGTACGTCGCGCGTCTCGAAGAAGCCAAGGAGGAAGCGCGCGGATACGGCATTACCGCTGTCCCCACATTCATCATTAACGGAAAACACAAGCTCGTGGGCGCGCAGCCAATAGAGGCTTTCAGGGAAAAGTTCAGAATCATTCAGGCCGAATAACGCATCAACTCTGGTTGGCAGACCTGCCGAACAATGAGCGTACGCATATACTCCTTGCCAAGGCTATTGCCATAAAAACGTGAGTCCAAGACTCTACGACGTACAGGGATGCCCGTCGCTGCCGAGCCGTGGGGTCCCTCGGACCTAGTGTCTGAAGCGCTCGCAGTGGTTTTTATGATTCGTTGTAGCTTGTGAGCTATGGGAGCCGGTATAGTGTCTGCTAGCAACAGCCTGAGCCTGCTGCCTGCTGGGAGCCTGCTTGAACATCCCCCTTCTCCGGCTCTATTACACAGCAACACGCGGAGCTCTTTCGGCCTAGCGCCGCGTTGATAACCGCGGCAGCGCACCCTACGCCGGACCGTACCGACAAGGCTTCAACCGGGCAATTCCGGGCGCACGCGCCACATTCCATACACGCGTCCGGCTCATCAATGCCGACGCGTCCGTTGTGCATGGACAACACCGCCTGAGGGCACACCTGAAGGCACATTCCACAACCGGTGCATTTAGCTTCATCAAATTTCAAGCTGGTCACGTTCTTTAAGTAAATCAGTCGACCCATAGTTGGACTCCCTTCAAGCCGCCACTCGCGATCCGATCCATAGCATGGTTCCGATGCAAGCCGCGGCAATCTCAAGCGGCACAGCCCATCGCATCTCTTTTTTCACGCCGGATAGCGAAGTGAAGGTTGACGCGCCGGTAAAGTTCATTGCCAGATACGCGGTAATCGCGGGGATTATAAAGAACCAGGCTAGGACTTCAAGCCTGCCCGACCAGTGTTCTAAGGCGGCGCTTCGTAGAACCGCTGGTATCAGGGCTACTACTAATCCCAGGATCAGTCCCTTGAGGGCAAAAGCTCTGCCGGGCAACCACGGCAAAAGAATAGGGGTCAAAATGGTGCCGGCCAATAGAGCTGTGACAAGCGCCAAAGCCGCAAACATACCGTGTTCAAGCGCGCCTGCCCAATACCCTTCCGAACCTCCCAGACCACCGGCTAAGAAGAACACTGAGAGGATGATGAGGGCCCACTTCAACGTCGCCACCAGTTCCACCGGGATCAGGACGATCCTTTCCCATGTGTCAAATGTCTTTCGCCTCATTTCCGGGGTAGCCTTGAATTCTGCGTCTATGAATGCCGGTAAATCGGAAGACCTCACGGGACCATATATCACTCTGAAACCGGATAGTTTCTTTACCTCGTGCGCAGCTACCCCTGGCGCGGACAGTTGGGGCAAGATCACGCGCCTGTGCGACACGACCCTGGCGAGGCCGGAAGATTCGATTCGCTCCACAAGTTCGCTGGTACCGAATGTCCCCTTGCCCGCCGCACACCACACATTGATGCCATTGGTGTCAAGCACGAGAATCCAGGCATTCCGACCTGGTAAATCTTTTCTCAGGGCATCAAAGCTCATCTTATAATTGGCCGTTACAAGTACTGGGGTTGTGTCGTCCGGCTCCCCCAGGGCGTAGAGCCCGGGGTCTACCTTGTATTTCATCCGCCCAATACGCCACCGCGCCTTCACGGTGTCCCATCGATCCGCGGACACCAGCTCCGCGGACACCCGCGGCACACTTCCTGCCGGCGTCAGAATTGATCCCGTCACAAACGGCTGTTCAAGTCGGGGAAGGCTCACCTGAGCCTTTTCTTTCGACGGTCAGCAGGATAGGATTCGACGAACCGGGCACTGTGACGTTGCCTCGGGATCCGCGGGTGCTTCACGCTTCGGTTGATTGCAGTTACTTGCGATTTGTGCCATGGAAGAAACTCCTAATTCTCGGTTTTCACGATTCTGGTTCGTGCGGAAAAGCCCTTTTGGGAATTCTGTGGATAGTTATCCTCGCCGCATACCATCGTATTCCCCTAAATGTTGTTGGCGCATTAGGTCTGGTAAACCAGCTATTTGCGCCTTTCCCAATCAAAGTCGTATTCAGAAAGAATCGACCTCACCTTTTGATACGTGCCTCCCACAATTCTGGGACACCTGGTTGCCGGAATGTTTGGGTCATCGTGAGTAATGTCACGACATCTGATGCCGCCGTAAGCCTCTCCATGTTTCTCTGAAAACCATTCGACAAGGTCCTGAATCATGCACTTCAGTTTGGGATCATCCTGCTCCTCTGCCGTGCCTCTTCCTGCGAACAGGCCAAGCAAGCAGGCCCCTCCGGTAAGCGCCCCGCAGGTCTCGCCTGAGAAGCCTACTCCACCTGCCAGCCCAGACACAGCGCGTATCAGATCCGGGTCCGATTTGCCCTGTGCCTCCAAACCCATGAACAGTAGGATCTCACTGCAATGAAACCCTTGCTGCGCGAGTTCGATCATTCGCAACTGTTCAGGACTGAGTGATTCGACTGATACAGCGAGATTGTTTAGCATGTTCCGTCCTTCCTTAAATTACTCGACAAGCGAGAAATTTTGTCTTTGGGGTTGATGTCGGCCCAGCCCCTCCATTTCTCCTGAGATCGTCGCTCGATAAGAGATCAAGATGCGACAACTTGTGGTGAATTTACTCCTGAGGAAGCTGCATCTAACCGACATTTGACCTTCCAGACCTGGCTTCTTCCTGAAAATTGCCGCTGGCTGCGCGACCTGCCAATAGCTGGGCCAGCTCGCTCACCGCCTGCTCGTCAACCCAGCATTCAATGTTCTTCCCGCGCCGCTCGACTCTTATCAGCCTCGCTTGTCGAAGTTCCTTAATATGGTGGGAGACCGTAGAGAGCGTTATATCGAGTTCCCTGCCTAACTCGCCGACAAAGCGACGCGCTTCAGCCTCGGAAGTACACGTTGAGCCGGGCGGACAACAGGAAACCAGGCGCAGAAAGATGTCGAGGCGATTGGGATTTGACAGCGCCTTGAACATCTCAGCGAATCGACGGATTTCTTCAATACGATAGTTTGACATAGATCAATATTTACAACTATGAGATCATCCTGTCAAGAAAAATTTGAGTCACGGGCAAGTATTTTGCATCTCATAATGTTTCCGATTAGATAACGAACCCCTTGCCTTGGAATCGTGTACAAGAAACTTCAAGCTTCCCGATCGTGAGGCGGCTTAATTTGGTGTGCCAGGTCATGGTGATTGCCAAAAAAAGGAGGTTCGCTACTCAAAATGATTTGGTGGGGAAGGGCATCCTGCCCGTCCTTCAGTGACAGGCAAGATGAAAATGTCTCAAAACCAGAAATTCGGCTAGGAAAAGATGCGGGTCTTGTACGGCGCGGTTCTCGAACCGCCCGAAATGAGGGCGCAGCGAGCGGCGCGCCGTACGCCAATAATCTCGGCGGAGGTCATTTTGAGACAGATTCAGATGCCTGCCCGACCGAACTTGGTAGGGGAAGTAGGTATTCCGCAGATTAGAATCAGCCAAGAATTCTGGCACAGGCTATAGTGTCAACAACCTTCTCTCTTCATCCCCACAGCGCATACGGCGCGGTAACAAAGATAAGGCTGATGATCCGCAATCCCTGACTCATGAGCAATAATTCAGTTCCCAGGCGCAGATCGAAGAGGCCCGCGTACGCAGGCAACTGGTGCCGGACAGCCCTCAGCGGCGTGGAGATGATGGTTCCCAGGACCAAGGCCAGAACCGTCTGCTTTACTGTGAGGGCCCCGGCGTGAACGAGCGCTCCAGCAGCAGCCATGCCTGAATTGAATTCCGCGACGAGAGTAAATATCACCACCCCGGCAGCTTCTACAGGAAATACCTGGTCCGAAACCCAACCGGCGGCTCCGGATCGTAGCCACACGAATAGCCCCCATTCATTGGTCAGGAATACGAGCACATAGATTGGAAAAGTGTAGAGAACCAGACGGAGAAAGCGAGCCCGAAACTTCTGCCAAATCTTCTCGGCTCTCTTCTCCTCACCAGGCGCCAGATGATTTATCAAGGCGCTCCACTTCGGCGAGGGCCTCGGAAAGGTAATTCGGGCGTATATCAGCGCGCCCAGGCTCCTCAGACAGGCTGCAATAAAAGTTATGAGCAGATACACTAGGCCTGCGCTCCCCGCCAGAGAGGATACAACGAACAGAGTTGTCGGCAAGTGCACCAGGTATACAGGCAGACCATTGTTAAGAATGTACGTGAGGACAAGTTCCTTGCGAGTGAGCTTCTCTTCCCGGTAAAACCCCATCAGCATAGTGTTTGCCACGATGCCGGAAACAAAACTGGAAATAAAGGCAGCTCCGCTCTCATCCTTGAGGTGCCCCCATCGGGTGAGTGGACGTACCCACTGGGCCAGTCTCGCTGTCCAGCCCAAGGTTTCCACGATCTGCCCCACAAGGAGACCGACGCCAAGGTAAGCCAACAAACGGAAAAGAGGGAGAAGGAGATTACTGTAGATCTTTTGTGGAGGGAGCCCCGGACCCAAGATGTGCATTGCGTCCAAAGCCATTCCCAGGGCTGCGGCCGCCATTAGTAATATGGGGGCTATAATCCATCTATTTCGGCTCGTCTGTGCAGGGGCTTCCTTCAATCCTGGGTCAACCCTGATCGATGACATTCCAGCCGCATATCGCACCAGGCGAGAATCCTTTGTCCTGAGCGAGGACGTCGAGATAAACCAGCCCCAGCGGAGCCGCCTCCCGGACAACATCGTCAGCACGATCCCTGAGATCTACGCTTACAAGGTATTTCATGCACTCGTAGCACAGCTCGGCTCGCTCGGAATTGCGATCCTCCGAGAACAGGAGTTCCAGTTTGTCCTGGTCTTCCGACTCGCAGAAAGGACATTTGGTGCGCATGTAGGCCCATTCATGACTACAGAATGAGCACCTTAGCCACCTGTGCCCCTCTTTGCCTTCAAGGAAGCCCATTTCGGGCCAGGAACCGCAGACCGGACAATATCCCTTATGCCACTGTAGGTCCTGAGGAAGTGGTGTGAGAGAATCGGCCTGCTTCTGCACAAAGGGTTTTGCCAATTGTCCCAGGACAAATTGGAGAATACCCATGTCCACACCAAGGTTTGACGCAGTCCTGTTAATCTCTTCGTCGGCGCAGGCCCCCATCGCAGTCAGGCAGAGTCCCGAATCTTGATTCTTGCTCTCAATTGCCTTTTTGATGACGGTCAATTGTTTCTTAATCTTAGGGAATCCTTTTTCCATGGTGGGCATAATACGTTTTGAGGCTCTTCTCAGGTCGTCCGCGGAAAGGGTAAAGGCCTCTCCGGCCAGGATCGGAACACCCTGCGAATATTGAATTGGGTCTATGGACAGGTCATTGTTGTTGATTGAGGGAAGTTCGGCCTTCAGAGCCGCCTGTGCCGCCAACAGCCCCTTAAATGCGTCAAAAACGGTGGCCAATTGGGGCAAATCCTCCCGCATGCGCTCAATGGCCTTTTGTACTCGTGCGGATGCTTGTTGGGCCGACCGTTCCTCTGTCATGTTTTTTCTCCTGTGCATGTGTGGAACCTTGTGTAATAGGAAAGCATGAAACAGCACGAACGCGCAAGGCGGTCGAACGGCCGCGCACATAAAAAAACCGCCCGACCCCTCTCTTGAAGGGCAGGGCGGGCTTCACTTGGCAGAAAGCTTACTTACTTGCCGGATGCGAACTTGGAGTACTTTGCCGGATCATCCGTCACGATGTAAATCACCCTGAGTTCGTCCGGCTTTATCGCAGCAGCCTTGGGAAAAGTCTGCTTCAGCTCTTCGACTCTTTTCTTGGTCATGTCCAGGATCTTGTCCCTCTCTCCGAAGATCATCGCGCCTGTGGGACAGGATTTGACACAAGCAGGGATCATGTTGTTGCTAAGCCTGTCGAAGCACATAGTGCATTTTACGAGCACCTTGGACTTGGGATCTTGGCGGGGGATATTATACGGGCACCCCTCCAGAGTCGCCTTGAAGTCAAGATCTTTGGTCTTTTCGGTGTAGATCACTGCGCCGGTTTTTTCATCCTGGACAATCTCGTCATTTTCCGCTGCGGCCATGCATCCGGGGGATAGGCAGTGCCGGCACTGTTCCGTGAAAAAGTACCAGTACGGTTTGCCGTTACCGTTACTTCCCTTCAGCGAATCGCACCACTTTGTAGGTGTCGAACGAGAGGTCCTGTCGGGTTTTCGTAGCTTCCCACATTTTTGGTTTGAGTGCCGGGGAGCTGGTTCCATTGCTTGCAAGCTATCTGGCAACCACGACACGCGGTACACTTGGAGGTGTCAACTAGTATTGAATATCCTTCAGCCATTTTGCACCTCCTATGCCTTTTCCACGTTAACCATGAACGCCTTGGATTCAGGTATCATGGTGTTGGGATCTCCTACGTTGGGGGTAAGGAGATTTGCGCTTTCGCCGCCGTTCTTCGGGGTGACCCATCCGAAGCACCAGGGCATCCCGACCTGATGCACAGTCACATTACCGATTTGGAACGGACGGAACCGAGTAGTTACAATGGCCACGCAGTCTACAGTCCCCGCGGACCGAAGAAACCTTTGTCTTTTCGCCGTCCTTTATCCCACGGAGTTTGGCAAGTTCTTCGCTCATTTCCACGAACATCTGCGGTTGAGCCTCGACAAGCCAGGGCTGGAATCGTGTCATGATGCCCGTCTGCCAGTGTTCGGTCACCCTGTAGGTAGTGCCCACAAACGGGAATCGAGGATCGCAGGTGAGGTGCTTATCCAGTTCACCTGTAAAAATCTTGATGGTTGGATTTGTAAACTGTTTGGAAAGCAGATTGTTGGGAACAGGGCACTCCAGAGGCTCATAGTGCTCAGGGAACGGCCCGTCATTGAGTCCCGGCCCGAATATGGACGCGACGCCGTCGGGCTTCATAATGAATGGATACTTCCCCTTTTCCTTGTCGCTCATGGGCGGCCACGGACCATCGGGCACATCGCCTACCCATTTGCCATCAGCCCATTTGACAAGAGGCCGTTTGGGATTAAAGGGTTGACCATTCAGGTCTACCGAAGCGCGGTTGTATATGATCCGCCTGTTGACCGGCCAGGCCCAAGACCACTGGGGAAAGAGCCCAAGACCCGTCGGATCGTCTTTCTTCCTTCGGGCCATGTTATTGCCGTCAGCATTGTAGCTCTGGCAATAAATCCAGTTCCCGCAGGACGTGCTGCCGTCGGCCTGCAAAAGAGCAAAGGCCGGGACAGGATCCCCTTTCTTGAACTGCTTATCCTCACCCGTGGGAAGTTTGAGGGTAGTATCCTTTTGGAAAAGACCGTTAATCTCTTTGGCCACCTTGTGGGAATCAAAATGGCCCTTTGCGTCCGTGTAATCCCATTTGAGATTCCGGATAGGATCAGGAAATTTCCCGCCCTTCTTGTAGAGGTCTCTGATCTTAGCCATCAGTTCGACCATGATGTCTCCGTCGGGTTTAGCCTGTCCCGGCGGATCAACAGCCTTGTAACGCCATTGGGCCCAACGGCCGCTGTTGCTGATGCTCCCCTCTTTTTCCATTGAAGCGGCGCACGGGAGCATGAAGACCTCAGTCTTGATGCTCTTGGGATCCATTCCAGGCCCTTTCCAGAATGAGCCTGTCTCGTTGTCGAAGATGTTCACATTTACGAGCCAGTCCAGCTTGGCCAAGCGCCTGTCTGACCTTGTTGGCGTTTGCCCCGCTGCACGCCGGATTCTGACCCCAAGCAAAGAAACCTTTGATTCCTCCGGAGTACATGACATCAAACAGGTTGAGCCAGGAACAGTTTTGGCCCGGATCCAGTTTCGGAAGCCATGCATAACCGAAATCGTTCTCTTTGGTTGCCTTGTCTCCCCAAAATGATTTGAGAAGACTGACTGCATACTTGGGAGTGTTCTGCCACCAGTTTGCAGACATAGGATCCGCTGTCTTAGGGGTACGAGCGGCGATGAAAGCTTCCAGGGTAGTCTCGGTGGCCAGAGGGGCCCTAAGGTAGCCCGGAAGGAGGTGGAACAGAAGAGCCTGATCTGTGCTACCCTGAACGTTGGACTCACCGCGCAGGGCATTGACGCCGCCGCCGGCAATGCCCATATTTCCGAGAAGGAGCTGGATTATGGACATGGCGCGGATGTTCTGAACACCCACGGTATGCTGGGTCCATCCCATGGCGTACATTATGGTGCCGGCCTTGTCCTTTGTTCCGGTAGACGCATAAAGCTCATAAACCTTCTCCAGATCATCTGGTAGGGGTTCCGGTTATCTCCGAAACCTTTTCCGGGGTGTAGCGCGAATAGTGCTTTTTCAGAAGCTGGAAGACGCATCGGGGATTCTGAAGTGTCTCGTCTCTTTCCGCGATGCCCTTGTCGTCTTTCTTGAACGCCCAGGTAGATTTGTCGTACGATCTCCCCTTTTCGTTGTATCCCGAAAAGAGACCTTCGCTGAAATCGTAATTTGTCCGCCCACGATAAACGATGCATTGGTGTAGTTGGTCACATATTCGGGGAAGTACTTGTTGTTGTCCAGGATGTACTTGATCATTCCGCCGAGGAACGCTATGTCGGTTCCGGACCTCAAAGGAGCGTAAAAGTCGGCCTTGGACGATGTCTGGGTAAACCGTGGATCAACGGAAATCAGTTTTCCGCCATTGTCCTTGGCCTTCTGCACCCATTTCATGGAGATGGGATGGTTTGCGGCAGCATTGCTGCCCATGACAAGGATAACATCACTGTTCTTGAGGTCGATCCAGTGATTGGTCATTGCGCCGCGCCCGAACGACTCTGCCAGAGCCGCAACAGTGGCGCTGTGTCATATTCGGGCCTGGTGCTCTATGTATACGAGCCCCAGTGCCCTCATCATCGCCTGCAACGGCCAGCATTCCTCGTTGTCCAGGGCCGCGCTTCCTACGTGAGCTATGGCCTCAACTCGGTTGACCACCTGACCTTTAGCGTTCTTTTCGATGAAATAGGCGTCTCTCGTGGCCTTGACTCTCTTGGCTATCTCCTTGAGTGCCCAGTCCCAGGACTTTTCCTGCCATTTGTCACTCTTGGGGGCCCGGTACAGGATCTTCTGTAAGGCGATTGGGATTGTTGGCCGTGGTCTGGAACAGAGCCGCGCCCTTGGCGCACAAGGCACCCTTCATTGATGGGATGGTCGGGATCTCCCTCAATATTGATGATCTTCTTGTCTTTGGTGTCTGTACTGCAGATAAGGCCGCACCCGACCGCACAGTAAGCACAGATCGTTGTGGACTGCTTGGCTGTTTTCATTTTGTCGATCTTCTTCAGGTCAGCGGCATAGGCCTTCACAGGCCCCATGTCCAGACCCAAAGACGACAACGCCAAGCCCGCGCCCACCACACCAGAGATCGCAAGGAACTCTCGGCGTGTCACTGTCATGACGTGGTCTCCTTTCTGGGGAAATTGAAAGAGTGCATCTCTTCAAAGATGAAAATGGATTGCCGAACCTTGTTTTTCACCGAGTGACACCTCATGAGGCATCAGTAGTGGCAAAGTTGAAGTGAACGGAGACATCTGCGCCTCGATTCCCCGGGAGAACTCGTGAAAGCTCAGCGCAGCAGATGAAAGGCTGGAAAGACGCCGTAAGTCCCCTTCATATGGCAGTAAATCAAGAAGAGGGTATTGCGTCAATAGCGATGTTTTCAGTAGGAATTATAACTGCGGATATATATTTAGTAATTTGAAAAATATGCGCCCGTCAGTTGATGTCATAAAAGACATAACCATGTAAATTTAAAAGGGCTTTTGTCAAGAATAGAGCGCATCACCGTTGCAAACAATGCAGTACATTGTCTCATGGGGAAGCCGCACTCATCTCCGGTTCCAGTCGCACCCGCTCGTCCGGGCATGTCAGACGCTGCAAACAATTACTGAACCATCCCTTTTGCCAAAGAATCAGGTATTGAGATCAGTGTCATTGCGAGGAGGGAAACGACGAAGCAATCTGTTCTTGCTGGTTGTTAGATTGCTTCGGGCTCACGCCCTCGCAATGACAGTTCAAGTCTTTGCCAAGTGAATAATTCCGAATAATTATGACATTCCCTTGATCACAACAAGCAACATCTTGAAGCGCTGCACAGCATGGAGTGCGTGTGGAACATTTGCCGGCATCGCCACGACCTCCCCCGCTTTGACGACTATCTGCTTCTCTCCAATAGTGATTGACGCTTCTCCGTCAAGGACCTGCACAAACGCATCCCCCGCCGCGGTATGAGTGCTCAAGCCCTCGCCCTTATCAAAGGCGAACAGAGTCAGGCTCATGACAGTATTTTGTGCAAAGGTGCGACTCACCACGCGCCCCTCTTCGTAATCAACCAGATCGACAAGGACCTGGGGTTCGGAAAAAGGTATGTTCTTTATAAACCGACCTTGTTCCACCATCGCTTCTCCTTCCTTTCCGGATGCCTTTACTGGTCTTCGCTAGCACTTGCTGCCGAGACCATGCAAAAAATCCATCGCAGCCGTTAAGAGACGATGATCATTTCTTGCCATCATTGCAACCCTTTCACTGTTGCCGGAGCAAGAATTAAGCTCGGCAACAAATTGCGATGCTCTTTCGCCCTCGGTGGCAAGAGTAGGTTTGCCTCGCGCTGATGGAATTGTTGGAAATATGGTATCCTTTTTCTTGATCTGCAGATCGAGATTTTACGTTATGTTTGATACTAATGCGCTTTTAAGCAGCGAACTCAAGGAAGACGAATCGGCTAAATGGTCATGAAACTTGAACAGACGGAACTGAAATCGAATTCAAAGGTAGGAAGCGGCCGGGTGAGGCGCTTCGTCTATTCTGACGCCAAACTCCGTGTCACCCAAATCACCACGTTCTGTCCCGACGTTATTGGGCCGGGCCCGACCCATCTGTATCTGATCGAGAGCGATGCGCTTATCTTAGTGGATACGGGAATCCCCACAGATGTTGCGAAGGCATTCTTTTACCATCTTCGTAGACAGCCCATGCCACCGGAGGTCGAGGCCCTCCCCCCGGATTATGGCGAACGAGAGCTATTGGATGGGTTGAAACTAGCGGGTTACTCAGTTCAGGATATCGACCTTGTGGTGATCTCCCACGGGCACCCCGATCACTTTCTGATGGGGCGCTCCCTTTTGAGGCATGGGAAGCCGGCTATTTCAGCTCACATTTTGGACACACCCCAAATTTGCAATCCATGGGGATTACTGAGTTTCTGGTTTTCTCGACAGCATCAGATGGCAGGTACGGGCATGCCCGCGCCCTGGACCGCAAGGGGCGCGGCCAGGGAGGAGTTGATTCACGGCCTTGACCTCAACTCGATGGGCATGGCTCTCAAGGTGAATCAACCAATTTTCCATGACGGCCCCGTAATCATCAATGGCTCGTCGGTCCGAGATGTGGAAGCAAAACACCTCCCCGGCCATTCACCGGGAAGCATCGGCCTCCTAGTGGGGCAAAATGGGGACGACAAGGCGCTTCTCTGCGGAGACGTGCTGTTGAATCCAATAACTCCTCACCCCGATGATCTCCTGGTTTATTTACAAACCTTGGAAGATCTCTCGAGAATGGAGGATGTAGCGCTAGTGTTGCCTGCACATGGGGAGCCCATTAAGGACCTTAAAGGCCGCGTGGACTTCTTGCGCCATCACCATTACCAGCGTTTGAAGGTCACATACGAGGCTTGCACCGAGCCACGCTCTGTTTGGGGTATTGCCAGCATGAGCGGATACTTTGATACCTTCGTTGACCCTGACAAATTTAATTTAATGGCCGGTACGGAGGCCCTGGTTCACGTAGAGATCCTCAACATGGTCGGAGGCCTTAATCGTTGTTACATTCGGGACCAGGTCCACTATTTTCAAAACTCCGGAGAACCTTTTGACAATGTGTACAATCGAATAATGGAGCTTGTTGCTGACAAAAAGGTAAAGACGATCATGCGATATTAACAAAGCGCCTCATTACGGGAGATCGACAACGACACAATTGTGGAGGGGCGGTACTGAGGGTTGGATGGCAGCTCCAGGGAAACTCAAAACATGAATGAGATAAATGAAGTGTTGTGCGAGGTCTGCTCTCAGAAGCGGGGTGTCAATGTCAAAACACTTGAACAGACCATAATCCTGGCAGTTGAAATCGCGAGAGAAGGTCGAGAAGGGCGGAGAATCGGGACCATTCTAGTGGTCTCTGATTCTGATGAAGTCTTGAAACGCTCCAAGAGCTTGATCTTGGATCCACTTCTTGGCCATCCTGACGAGCGCGAAGCGAGTGGATGATCCGGACATGAGGGAGACCATCAAAGAGTTGGCTCAACTGGATGGAGCCTTTGTCATCTCGGATGACGGAGTAGTAATCTCGGCTTGCCGATATCTGGACGCATCATCAGAAGGTATCAAAATCCCGCTGGGATTTGGGGGGCGCCACATGGCCGCGGCCTCCATAACCAAAGCAACAAAAGCGGTGGGGGTTGTAGTTTCGGAAAGCTCCGTGGTCAGGGTGTTCGACGACGGAGAGCTTGTTTCGGAAATAATTCCTGAGCTGTGGCTATTCAGCAGATACAGCCATCATCTGAAGGCGCCTATTCTGAACGAACCAGCGAGCGTTTGGCGGTCATCAGCAAATCAGACTAATTTATAGCGGAAACCAAGAGACTGTAGATGTTGAAGCGGCTTCAGATCATGGCTCCGGTATGGTTTCCTTGAGTAGATGTGGAGTCAATCGTAGGGCGGCCCGTGGCGGCCGCCTTGCGTCGAGCCGACCTGTCTGATGACCGTCTGTCGCCATGCCGCCGGTGTAGGGTGTGGTGAGTGAATCGAACCGCTTCGCCTGCTAAACGAACGGCTGGGTGCCATCCCGCGGATCGCGGGGGCTTTGTCAGATCCGTGCTGGGTTCAGCAGATTTTTCATTGTTTGATCGCTGCCTGATATTTTTTATGATTCTGTAGAAGATTCTGGATCTCGCAAGATTGTGGTTGCCTTTTCGGAGGGAATTACACGGTACAATGTGACCGGGTGATCTATCCCCTTGAGTTCAGATCCCAGGCATAGGCTGCGCAGTAATCACGTCCGCGACGCTTTTGTATACCTCCTCGCTTATGAGTATTGCCCCCTCCCCAGCCAATTTTTCAATTCTGAATGCCACATTAATCGGGGTTCCCACCGCACCGTATTTTCTGCGTTGTTCGCAACCGATATTCCCGACAATCAGCGGCCCCTTATTGATTGCGATGCCCATCCGTAGGGTGAGTTGTCCGGCATAAGAGTTTGCGGGGTTCACAGGATTTCCACCTTCGGTCTTCTCCTTGCCCACGATCAGATCACTCTGCAATTCTTCATTAAGCGTGTGCATGACATTCTGCATTTCAATGGAGCACTGCACCGCCCGTGCTGGGGCGTCCGTCATTAGTCGCGGCACGCCGAAGAAGGCTAAAATCCCGTCACCCGTGAACTCGTCTATTGTTCCGCCGTACCTGGTTATTATATCGACCATTTTTTCCAGGAAACGGTTGAGGATTTTCACTACAGCCTCAGGCCCCACATTGGCGGCGAGCGAAGTGAACCCTCTCAGGTCCGCGACCAAGATGGTGACGTCTCGCAGTTCACCGCCAAGGTTAACGCCCGCGGGCGACGAGAGGATCTCCGAAACGACCTCGGGGCTGAGGTAAGACCCAAAAGTGTCTCTTATGAAATCCCGCTCTCTCAATCCGGCCACCATGCGATTGAATCCCTCCGCCATGTTGCCTATCTCGTCACTGGAGACCACAGGTATGTTCACGTCCAGGTTTCCTTTTCGGATCCGATCCATAGACGAGCGCAATTCCCGCAGTGGTTCGGAAACACTCCTGGCTACGAAGACCGACAGCGCCACCGCCATCAGCACGGCCAGGGAAAGCAGGAAGGCTATGACCAAGGGCATCTTTTCAATGAAGCTTTGCGGGTCGAGCATTCCCGCGGTGACCTCGTGGATTTGGTCCAGTGTGACATAACTAATTATCGTCACTGGTAAAGTTCCTATCAGTAGAGAGGCAAAGAGGACCTTGGGCAAAACATTAAGGCGAAAGGAACGAGGCACACTCGCCAGAACCGCAGGAGGAAAAACCGACCGAATTTCAGCTCTTACCATCCATTCCGTGATGAAATACAGGCAAATCACTGTGTAAGGCGCACCCACAAACACTATACCGAAAAAAACCTGGTAGGAACGATACCACTGGGCAGCTTCCGGTGTATGAAAGAGCAATAACGGTGGGAGAATACCGTACAGAACTCCCGCAGCGAGCCAGGCAAAAAGACTCAGCGCTGAAGAAGCAAAAGGCAAATTCAGGAATCTGCCTACCATGGCTTGATGTGTCTGGGATCCGTCTCGTCCTTCGACAGCGGCCAAATCTCGCCACAACCGCCCGGGATACCTTGTTGACACCAATATAGCTGCCGAGAAGATCACGATCATGACGAAGACGAAATACCAGGTCTGCGTGCGCACATCCAGTTGCCGCGGGACCAGGCATAAGGCCGGTCCTTATGAACGTGAAGTACACAAAGGCCAATCCTGCCCCAAACAGGTTCAGAAGAATGGAGGCCATCATAATTTTGAGCCGGAATGTTCTAATCCAGGATTGTTTCAAAGAGGCCTCAGCTCACCAACTTCAGTTCGTGGTCTGAAGGAAACCATAACACGAAAGCGCGGGCAAAGTCAGATGCTTTTGTCCGGAATTCTAGAGCCACGATTCTCTTGACCTGGGTCACACGCACAGTGTAGACAGTATAAGTTTGAGAGAATGGCGGGTTGCTGAGATCAGCAGCCCTTCAATGCCGTACAGATGATTAAGGACCTCTCGTCGGAGGATAAGATATGATTCCTGTTTGCGAACCGGTGCTAGACGGCCGAGAGATGAAGTACGTTATGGACTGCATGGAGACCAACTGGATCTCCTCGGCCGGCAAGTACATCTCCCTTTTTGAGGATAAATTCAGCCAATATTGCGGGGTTCCCTTTGGGGTGGCTTGCAGCAACTGCACCACAGCTCTCCACATGTCTCTTGTGGCCTTGGGAATCGGCCCCGGCGATGAGGTAATAATTCCGGACTTTACGCTGATTGTATCTGCCAACACTGTCATATTGGCCGGAGCCAAGCCGGTGCTGGTAGATGTGGATTCGAAGACCTGGTGCATCGACGCCGGACTAATCGAGGCCAAGATAACTCCGCGCACTAAGGCCATAATGGTGGTCCACATGTACGGCCATCCCTGTGACATGGAAGCCATCATGGAAATCGCGCGAAGGCATAATCTCTTTGTTATTGAAGACTGTGCTCAGGCGCACGGCGCGGAAGTTAACGGGAAGAAAGGCCGGAAGCTTCGGGGACGTCACCTGCTTCAGCTTCTACGGCAACAAAATACTTACCACCGGCGAAGGCGGCATGGTGCTGTGCCGCGATGAGAAGCTCGCGGAACGGCTACGTCTTTTGCGCAACCAAGGTTTTCAGGAGCCTCGGTTCGTACATGAGGTCGTGGCCTTCAATTACCGCCTGACCAACATTCAGGCCGCAATCGGGGTTGCTCAGACGGAATTGATTGAGGAGAAGATTGCACGCAAGAGATGGATCGGGCAAACGTACAATGAACTTCTTACAGGGACGCCGGACCTTGTTTTACCTTATGAAGAACCCTGGGCTAAGAACGTGTACTGGATGTACGGCATTCTATTGGAAGAGAGTTTTGGAGTAGCCAAAGACGATCTGATGAAGAAGTTGAAGGAAAAGGGAGTGGACACACGGTCTTTCTTTTGTCCAATGAGCCTGCAACCCGTATTTCATGGCTCAAATCCCTCGCTTTCCCGACGTAGCCGGAAATTATCCAGTCTCGGTGGATCTTTGGAACCGAGGTCTTTACCTTCCTTCCGGTCTCGGCCTGACTCGACCGCAAATGGAAGAGGTGGTCGAGAAGCTGCTGGAATGCAAGGCGTAAGGAAGTGCTACAGGCTTCTGATAGGTAAGATAGGGTCGAAGAAACACGAGAATTCACTAATCTGTCATTCCCGCCGAATTCGCGGGAATCGACGAACTGGATTCTTCGCGGAATCATTCAGATCTAGAGTTCCCGACGGAAACGAATTACCATAAGGCACGATTCGCCGAGTTTAACAGGTAGGTCGGACCGTGTCCGACGCAATCGGCGGCCACGGACCGCCCTACAGTCGGTTGCAACGCAGGGCTTAACGCAAGGCTGAAAAGAGGTCATTCGGAGGTGATTGAGTGGAACGGGATCCCAAGATCTCTATAGTGCTTGCCACTTATAATGAACGCGAAAATATCGTTGATACGATTCAAAGTATTTTCGAGCATGTGAAAGACCCCGTGGAAGTCATTGTCGTCGATGACGATTCCGCGGACCAGACGTGGCAACTGGTGGAAAGTCTTGGTGATCCTCGCGTCGTGGTCATACGACGGGTGGACACGCGGGGCCTTGGCTTCGGCATTCAACCGGGGGATTATAGAATCTCGCGGTGAAATTGTGGGTTGGATGGACGCGGACATGTGCATGCCCCCTTCCATGTTGCCGGCGATGGTCGATAAATTGAACGAACATGACATTGTGGTCGGATCACGTTATGCGCAGGGAGGGAAAGACGACAGGGCCGCCCTTCGTGTGATCTCGAGCCGCCTGATTAACGGCCTCGCGGGTTTGGTGTTAGGATATGGGATCAAAGACTATGACAGCGGCTTCGTGGTTTTACGTCGGACTGTGTTCAACAAGGTTTCGATAATCCCCACTGGGTACGGCGCATATTTCATGGAATTCCTGTACACCTGCCGCAAGAAAGGGCTGACAGTGTATGAAATGCCCTACGTGTTTAGAGACCGAGCAAAAGGAATCTCCAAATCAGCCCCCAGCATATTCAAATTTTTCAAGACGGGCATGCAATATGTTATCCGCATATTTACTGCTCGCCTACGTAGGATTGACTGATGCGACACCAGATACTCACTCCTTCTTTCGAGCGAATCGATGATCGAGGACTCTTTCGGGAAGTATTGAACGACGGGAGCTGGGAGGCCCTGATCGGCGGCCGGATGAACCCCGACGCTGTGATCGGCAATCATTATCACAAGAAAACAATAATTTTCTTTTATCTTACCAGCGGGTTGGCCAGAATCACCACAATTCATGTGGAAACAGAAGAGAAGGATGATTTCCTTTTGCAATCAGGCCAGGGCGTTATCTTGAACACTAACGAGTCTCACGCGATCCGATTCATTGAAGAGTCGGATTTTGTCATGCTCAAGTCGCTTCGGTACAATCCTGAGGATCCGGATACCTACCACTTCCCTGTAAAGGATTAAGTCGTCTTTGGAATCCCACGAATATCAGACTTTATTTGAGCTTGAGCCCTCATACTGGTGGTTCAGAGGTCTTCATCTAATCCTCCTCGACACCCTGCACGCGCTCGGAATTGAAAGCCATGAACCGGTGTTGGATGCAGGATGCGGCACAGGGACAGAATCTGGTTAACATTGGCCGACAGGTCACTTCCAGTGCTTATGGATTCGATGTATCGTCCGAAGCCGCATCTTTTTGTAAAAAAAGAGGGCTGACAAACATATGCCGAGCCTCTATCAACGACATACCCTTTGCTCCGGATACATTCGCCGCGGTTGTCTCCGTAGACGTATTAGAGTGTGATTCAGTGCTGGAGGACCAGGCGTACGGCGAAATCTGGAGGGTGCTGAAACCGGGAGGTTATATGCTTCTGGTGGTTCCGGCTTATCAATGGCTTATGACACCGGAACATCACAAAGCGGTTCACGCGTCTCGCCGTTATTCGAAAAGCAGGCTGGCAGCCTTGCTCAGGAAACGCTCCGTGGAAGTGATCCGCATGACTCACCTTTTCGCATCGCTCTTTCCGGCTGTGGCCGTGTATCGCCTGGGACTCCGTCTAGCGGCTGGAGATTCCGAGGGTCCACCTCGATCGGAACTCAAACCGATGCACCCTGCACTCAATAGCTTGCTTTTCGCCATTGTAAAGGCCGAAAGTCAATTCCTCAGGTTGGGAAATCTTCCGTTCGGTAGCTCCATAATGGCTGTTGCCAGGAAGGTCGGTAGTTGATGGGAGCGAAGTCATGGCAACTCGGGTCCCCCGGCACACTGACTTACAGCCTGTACGACGCCTTACGGAATCAACTCAATGGCAAACTGGTCGATTACCTCCTCACCAGGGCAATAAACCATGACAAATGCAAAGTGCTGGAAGCAGGATCAGGGCCGGCATTTGCGTCGTCGATCCTGGCGCAGGACCCCCGGGTGGAATTCAGTGTCGCTATTGACCTAGATATCGAAGCTCTGCACGAAGCCCGCCACCGTGACCCCAATTTATGTCTAGTCGTGGCCGACTTACGCAACCTTCCCTTCAAGACCGAAAGCATGGACCTATCGTGGAACAGCAGCACCATAGAACATTTACAAAACCCCTCTTCTGCGGTGGTGGAGATGGCACGTGTCACCCGAAAGGGCGGGAGCGTCTTCGTCGGGGTCCCTAATCTCTACGGGCCGCTGGGATTCGAGTATTTGATCCGGGAGACCTCTGTCGGTATATGGATCGGACAGACCTTTACCGGCGCCGGATTAAGAGAAATGTTGATCAACTCAGGGCTCAAGCCGCAACACTCGCTTTTCTACTTTTTCCGCTTCTTTGTCGGCGTTCTCGCACAAAAATAAGACAACAATTCATTCATCCAAAATCCACGCATTGACACCCGCAAACTAGACCGGTACAGTTCCGAGCTAAGGCGCGGGCTGACAACGAATCATAGGGAAAAGCAGCAGTTGTTTACTGAGAGAAAACTGTACAAACGGGGAGAATTTTTAGGGGACCTGCTAATTCGTCCTTTCAGATCTTTTGCGTCACTGCAGGCAGCCGGCGGCATCCTCATTTTGCTGGTGACGATAATTGCGCTCTGGTGGGTCAATTCCGGCTATGCAGACTTGTACGAGCGCTTACTGGACCTACGTCTCCTGGTCGGATCAAACGGATATCAGTTTGATAAGCCTTTACATTTTTGGATCAATGAAGGGCTTATGACGGTCTTCTTTTTTGTGGTGGGCCTCGAGATCAAAAGGGAGATACTCGTCGGCGAGCTGGATTCCTATCGAAAAGCAGCGTTGCCGCTCATAGCTGCCCTTGGCGGCATGATAGTGCCGGCCTTCATTTTTTTCTTGTTCAATCCCTCCGGACCTGAGGCCAAAGGCTGGGGAATCCCCATGGCCACGGACATTGCTTTCACTCTTGGGGCTCTAACAGTACTTGGATCACGAATTCCCCGCTCGCTCGCAGTCTTCCTGGCAGCATTGGCTATTGTGGACGATCTGGGCGCGGTCCTCGTGATAGCCCTGTTTTATACTGCACAGATTTCGACTTTTTATCTCGAAGTTGCGCTGCTCTTTGTCGTGATACTTGTTGTGATCAACATCTTGGGTTATCGCGGTCCGCTTCCCTACATCTTTTTCGGATGCCTGGTTTGGCTTGCTATGTCATTGTCGGGGGTCCATTCAACGGTGGCCGGCATACTTGTGGCCATGACCATACCTGCTCGCTCTCGAATTGACACCGATAAATTCTTGGGAGAAGCAAAGGAAGTCCTGGAAAGTTTCACCTGTGCCGGAAATTGCGGCCCGAGCCTTTATGCCAATTCCGAGCATCAGGCAGCGGTTCGCAGTCTGGGCGCTCTCTGCAACAGCGTTGAACCGCCTTTGCTGAGGATCGAACACGCGCTTAATCCGTGGGTAGTGTTTATGGTAGTGCCCATCTTTGCACTGGCAAATGCGGGGGTGAGCCTTGAATGGTCCCGGCTCAGCCATATTCTGACAAGTCCTCTATCTCTGGGAATAATCCTGGGCCTTGTGTTGGGAAAGCAGATCGGCATTTTCACTTTAGCGTGGATTGCGGTGAAGAGCGGTCTCGCTGGCATGCCCGCGGGGGCAAATTTTTACCACCTTTTTGGAGGCTCAATACTCTGCGGGATGGGATTCACAATGTCTTTGTTCATTGCTGACCTTGCTTTTGGGAAGACTGCGATACTTGATACTGCCAAGGTCAGCATCCTTGCCGGATCCTTGATCTCGTTCATAATCGGCATGACCGTGCTTTACGCCATATCGCGACGCCCAGCGGGGTGAGGCAAATATCGAAAAGGAGTGAAATCAGCTCGGTCAAACGATATAGCCATTATCAAAATTCTTGTCGAGAAAAGTCAATCCCCACGGAATCTCTTTTCTGATCCCATGAATCAAAAAATCCTGGTGAGCGTCTAAATGGATAAAGACCCGTCAAGGAGGTGTGCATCATGGTCAGCACAGAAGAAAGGCAAGAAGAGAAGAAACGCGTAGCCGAGCCCGGATCGGAGGGCAAGGTTGACGTGTGCGGAGATATCGACGATCCGATAAGGAGAGGTCTCTGCCGAGCCTGCGGCCTGCCGGTTGTGGGAGAGGCCCCGTTCTGCAAGGACCACGAACCGCCTGTTCCCTGATGAAGGTGGGTCGACGTCTAAGGCATCTTAATGGCTCGTTCACTGCGCCAAACTCGGACAATCCTGTACACCGGGTTTGTCGATACGATAAACTATGCGAAATGGCGGATGTATAATTTCCCTTAAATAGACGTTGCCGAACTCAGGGACAATCCGGCCGCTTTTAGGAAAGTCGGCGAGCCGTTCCACGGCGGAAAATACCACCTCTATTAGGCGCTCGCCTACTTCAGGGATCTGCTGATCAGCATACCAAGTACGGATTGCCTCGAGACCCGGACCGCGGGCAGAGGGCAAAGGTTATTCTATATTTCCGGGGCATATATTCAGGTCAATCCGAGCCGTTTCTTTACGTCCGCAAGGCTCATTTCCCGCCCCTCTTCCAGATCCATCAGTCCTTGGACGACGCCACGGAGAAATGCCAACTCTTCCGTTTGAGTTTCGTAATCCTCAAGTGATTGAACAACAGCCACGCCACGTCCTCTGTTGGTCAAAAAGTACCGGCCTGCGGGTCTCGCCAACCTGGCTCACAACTCGGCCCGGATTAACTTTCATATCACTCAGCGCAACAATATCCTCCGAGAATTTGGTAGGTGCTTGCATAGTTCCTCCTCTCGTGGTCTGTTATTCGTACTGATAATAGCACCTATTAAATGACCAGGCAAACCTTTTCATCTGTGAAGTGCC
>CAWBBA010000025.1:0-165653 GCA_963786905.1 uncultured delta proteobacterium
CTTCTCAAGGCGCCTCTCCACATATTGTTCGTATGTTATTTCTCCAGCCTTATATTGAAGAAAGGCCCTTTCCTCGGTCAACTCGGCAAGTCTGGCCTGTTCGCGATTAAACCCTTCTCTCTCTCCGGAGAGGCCAAGCTCTACCCGCAGACGTTTGAACTGGTTATACAGTCTCTGCGAAAACTTGTCGCGGTCTATCTTGAGCTGCTCAGCCTTCATCTTTTGTCTCTTAATGTCACGCACGCGCTTAAAACCATCCCATATCGTGTAATCCAGCCCTAACGCCATGTTAAACCCGGAGGTTCGGTCCACTTGATTCTGCACATCCTCGAACACAAAGACGGGCTTGGGAATGAGCGCAACGTAAGCTCCCGTGATCATGTTGGACTGAAGCTGCTCCTTCTTGGCCAAAATCTTCAGGGGCATGTTCCCAGCCTGAATTTCTGCAAACGTGACCAACTGACCGTTGAATCCCGCGAGGATCTGGTTAGCCGCGTCGCGCGTGTCAAGCGGAAGATAATAGTCAGGATGGTAGCCCATAATCATCTTGAGCTGCCCTACCTTCTCCTCCAGCTCGGCTTCCAAACTTTTGAGCTTGACGCGTTCGCCTTTCAGGTTGTTCGTCCAGAGCCTGACCTCCAATGGGTCCACGGCCCCCTGCTCGTGCCGGCTCTGTCCGTAGCTTACTTTATTCTGATGCAGAGCCATGATCTGCTTACGGGCTCGAATGGTCTTTTCCAAAACATGAATACGATAAAAGATCTTAGCCATCTGGCCAATATTGTCGGAAATTTTGTCGTAATGCGATATCGTCCCTATATCTACCATGATGCCGCTGGCCTTGATCTTCAACAAAGCAAGATAAGGGTCCCAGTTCGTCATGAAGAGCTGGACGTTCAAAGGTGTTGTCAACTGGTTCGAGGCCGTGGCGAGGTAATAACGCGTTACAACTTGAAGAGTCGGGAGAATTTCAGCGTGGGCGTCCTTGACATCAGCCGACGCTAATTGAATAGCAAGGCGATTCCTAAGGAAATCTTCCGAATGGACAAGTGCGTATCTAACACAGGTGGGAAAGTCAAAGTAGCCACCGGACTCGCTCTTGACCTTTTCCGCCGAGGAGGCCTGCAGGGCTTGGGGAAACAACAAAACACAGGCCGCAAGAAAGACCAATAACCTACCGGCCGACGTGGAGATTGTCGATAGCCGCCGGGCGAGGCTCTTACCATAACACAGCGAATCCGTGACAGCCCGTGACTCAAAAATTAACACGTATTTCCCACACCTTGAGGCCCCTTCCGAGATTTAACGGCAGGGACTCACTGCAACGTATAGCAAACAAACACCAAAAAGTGGCCGCACTTCAGGCCAAAATGCTTGGCGCAAGTATATCCAATCATCCGACAAAAGTCAACGAAGTTCCGGCTCATTGCAGCACGCTACCACTTATGAGATGGCAGGTGACTGAGCTCGAGACTATCGGAAGGGAAAGTCTTGCAAACGCGAAATTTGCATCTTCTACTAAAAATCCGCTTACCCCTATTTTATCTGCAAGCCAAAGTAGTTAATTGCGAATGGATTATTTCTCGGCCTCGCTGAAGCAGATTCAACGCATTTGGTTATTCACAGCTCGTCGGGGTCGCTTTGGGACTGATTACGCAGCAAAATCAACAATCCAATTTCGAATGAACAAAATTTCTCCACCTAAATCCTTGGGAACCGGCCCACTATTTTAGTGGGGTCCTCAGTGCCTTGCGGACATTGGGAGCCGTATCTGCGGGACCGACCTTGTACCATGCCTGTAGAATCATTCCCTTTTCATCGATCAGGAAAGAGGAACGGATAATGCCTTCGTAACTCTTGCCATACATTTTCTTAGTCCCCCACACTCCATAAGCCGTGGCTACCGAATGATCCTCATCGGAGAGCAGCGGAAAACCAAGCTCATATTTTTCGTCGAATTTTTTCTGTTTTTCCGGCTTGTCGGGGCTTATGCCGATAGCGGCCACGCCATCGACCTCCAGGTCCGGTCCGGCATCTCTCACACTGCATGCTTGTTTAGTACATCCAGGTGTGTCGGCTTTAGGATAAAAGTATAACAACAACTTCTTTCCCTTGAAGTCAGACAGCTTAACGATCTTGCCGCCCTGATCCATCAACTTGAAAGACGGTGCTTTGTCTCCAGCCTTAAGCTTGGCCATTCTTTCCCTCCTTTGCTTGATCCATTGCCCTGAGTTCTTTACGGAGGATTTTGCCCACAGCGCTCTTCGGGAGGTCATCAAGGAATTCCAAGTACCTTGGGAATTTTGTATTTCGTGAGGGATTGTTTGCAGTCTACTTATGATCTCCTCGGCTGTAGCTGTTTGTCCATCCTTGAGAACCACAAACGCCTTGACGCGTTCGCCGGAATGCTGATCCGGGACCCCCACCGCACATGCCTCTCGTATTTTCGGATGCGCAAATAGTACCTCATCCACTTCTCGGGGGTACACGTTGAATCCGCCGGAAATAATCATATCCTTTTTACGGTCCACGATGGTGAAATACCCTTCTTCGTCCACAGTCGCTATATCACCCGTGAGGAGCCAGCCGTCCTTCAGGACGGCAGCGGTCTCCTCGGGCTGGTTAAGATAGCCTTTTGTCACCTGAGGCCCTTTCACACAAAGCTCTCCAGGTTCCCCGAAGGCCGTGATCTCTCGGGTGTAGTCGTCGATATCCACGAGTTTTGCATCGGTATTCGGGAGCGGAAGCCCTATGCAACCCGGCTTTTCTTTTCCACCCAACGGGATGGAGTGAGTTGCGGGGCTGGTTTCAGTGAGGCCGTAGGCTTCGGAGATCAAAATGCCGGTCAGGTCCTTAAAACCCCGAATGGTCTCCAGGGGCAATGGGGCCGCTCCAGAGAAGCAACCCTTAACCGATTTTAGGCTATACTTTTTGATATCCGGATAATTTATAATCACGTTGAACAGAGTCGGTACCCCGGGAATCAGCGTTACTTTGAACCTGTCAATCGCTTCCAGAATGGCTTTGGCTTCGGGCTTTGCAATCAATACATTGCACCAGCCAAAAAAGATCCCAATGTTCATTACCACGCTAAGACCGAAAGAATGGAAAAACGGCAGGCATCCGAGTATCACTTCCTCCCCGTCGCGGAATTCCGCTGTCCATGCACGCAACTGTTGACAGTTACTGGAAAAATTCCGGTGAGTCATTTGCACGCCCTTTGAGACACCTGTGGTGCCACCCGTGTAGATGAGTACCACGGTCTCTTCCATGTCGGGTTGATGATTTGCCTCAATCGGCTCATGGTTCTTCAACAGATCCGTAAACTCGAAAACTTCGGTGGCCCGAGGGGTCTTCAGGTGAAGATCTTTTTTCACAAAGGGGAAGAGCTGCTTGAGCGGGAAAGGTAGGTAATCCCGTATGTGACACGAGATGATCTTGGTGATACCCGTCCTTTCTCTCAGCTTGATCATTCTGGGAAGGAGGAGGTCCAGGCAAATGAGCGTTTGGGATCCCGAGTCATTGAACTGGTGTTCAAGTTCGCGGTCCGTGTAAAGAGGGTTGTTCGGTACCGCGACCGCACCCAAACGCAACACCCCGTAGAACCCGACAACATTCTGCACCAGGTTAGGCAGGAGGAGGGCCACTTTATCGCCTGGTTTAACTCCCAGACCCTTCAGGGCCGAAGCAAATCTGGAGACCATTTCGTCCAATTCTTTAAAGGATATGGTCTTGCCTTGGAAGATGAGAGCGGGCCTGTGGGGAAATCGGCCGGCTGTCCGTGTCAGGGCCTCCTGAAGGGTGATATCCTGGAGGTCAATAGTTGGGGGAACTCCCGGCGCATAGGATTTGAGCCAGACTTTTTCCATTGATCGCACCTCCAATATATGTTTTGGGTCAGCATCCTAAACAGCCCCCTGGCCGTTTGCTCTCTCGAAGCCAGCAAATAGTATCAATTGGTTGTTAAGTGCGACTGAATGTAGTGACGAAAAATCACTTTCTTGCTGTAACCTTTCAGTTACTCGTCGCCAAGGACTGTCATTGCGAGCGCAGCGAAGCAATCTACCGCATCGCTAAAGCTGAGATTGCTTCGTCGTTTCACTCCTCGCAATGACACAGGATCAGCGACGGCCTCGCGTAACTGAGGGATAACTTCTTGCTAGCCCAGACCCAAGTCGTGCAAAGGCGTATACGAGTACCCCAGGGCCTCGGCAACATTGGCGTATGTCACTGCGCCCTTGTAAAGATTTACACCCTTCGCGAGAACATGATCCTCTGCAATGGCTTTTACGATCCCTTGATCCGCAAGCTTCAATGCATAGGGCAACGTAATGTTGGTCAGAGCAAAGGTGGAAGTGCGCGACACTACGCCGGGCATGTTTGGAACGCCGTAGTGTAGCACCTCATCCACCACAAATGTGGGATGCTGGTGTGTTGTCGGTCTCGACGTCTCGCAGGATCCCCCTTGATCTATTGAGACGTCCACGATTACGCTGCCCGCTTTCATGGCGCTGACCATCTCACGGGTAATGAGTCGGGGAGCCCTGGCTCCAGGAATGAGAACCGATCCGATCACAAGGTGGGAGTTGATAACAGCCTGCATGATGTTCTCATAGTTTGAAATCAGGAGAGTCACTTGATTTCCATAGATGTCGTCCAAGTGCATCAAGCGTCGCTGGTCCACATCCAGAACATAGACGTCAGCGCCGAACCCGACTGCTATCTTTGTCGCAGCTCGGCCTACAGTGCCTCCGCCTATTATGGTCACGCGGCCCCTACCGACGCCGGGCACACCGCCAAGGAGCACTCCCCTGCCACCCTGGGTCTTTTCAAGAAAATGCGCCCCGATCTGGACCGCCATGCGACCGGCAACTTCGCTCATGGGCACTAATAGGGGCAAAGTGCCGTCATCCAACTGGATCGTTTCGTACGCGACGGCAATAACTTTTCGGTTGAGAAGGGCCGCGGTAAGCTCGGGAGCTGGGGCCAGGTGAAGATACGCGTACAGAATCTGGCCTTCGTGCAGCAGGTCATACTCGTCTTTAAGTGGCTCCTTTACTTTCATGATCATGTCGGCTCGGCCATACACCTCGGCCGGGTCGGGCAGGATCTGTGCGCCCGCGGCCAGGTACTCCTGATCCGAGATCCGGCAACCTTCTCCGGCTCCCTGTTCGATAAGTACACTGTGGCCGTGTTCAGTCAGCGCACGCACGCCATGAGGGATAACACCCACCCGATATTCATCTTCTTTGATTTCTTTTGGAATTCCGATGATCATAACAGTCCCCGGTCACACTCAATTTTGGCACTTTTGCTGTCGGTTGGTCTGTAGCTTGGCCCGACTGGGCCGCGCCGGAGAATTGTTGCCGTAAAGTAACAGCATCGTGAGAATTAGTCAAAAAAGATAAAAACGATATGGTAAGCATTCAAGTGCGGGTGGCGAAAGAGGACCTGTGCTTGACCCATCATCGTCGAATCCCTACAGTGGCACCATCATGATCGCTACTGACGCATGCCAATATTCAAAACTGACCATTCCCACCGACGTTTCCTATGTTGGGGTCGTCGGCGCTTACGTGCGGCAAGTGGCTCAAAATTTCGGTTTTGACGAAAGAGCCTGTTTAGCCATTGTTGTCGGAGTCGAAGAGACGGTCTCAAACATTATCAGGGAAGCCTTCACGCCCTGATGACCAAGCCACACTTGATATAAGTTGTGAACGAGTATCTATGGGCCTCAAGATCGTGATTAAAGACAAAGGGTTGCCGTTCAAACCAACCGGGCTCCTATCTCCGAAACGTGCATCGGATGCCAAGCCATTGTCCGGACCTCAACGCGCCCTCGCTCTGATGAAACAAACCATGGACGAAGTGGCTTTCCATAACATGGGTTTGGAAGGGAAAGAGACACACCTTATCAAATACTTACAGACAGGAACCATCGAAGACTATTACCAGGTTTGTGAAATTGAACCCTATCAGGAACCCCGGACCGACAGGGCGGCGCCAGCCAAAGCCGTGGACTTCGTGGTTCGGCCTATGCAGTCGCACGAAGCAATAGAGGTCTCGAAATGCTTCTACAAATCGTATGGATACTCGTTTGTGTACAGGCAGATTTACTATCCGGACAGAATAATCGAACTCAATGAAATAGGACAAATGGAATCCGTGGTAGCGGTCACACCGGATAACGAAGTAATCGGCCACTGTGCCCTGCTAAGGTGGGACTCTCGTCCTGATGTCGCAGAAATTGGCCTGGCCGTTGTCAAACCTGAATTTCGGGGGCAGGGATGTCTCACTCGGCTCACGGAATATCTGATTGAAAGGGCAAAATCCGAAGACGCTAAAGCGCTCTTTGTCATGGCTGCAACGAATCACACTTATTCCCAGCAAGTTATCCATCGGTTCGGCTTCAATGACTGTAGTTTACTGGCCGGCTTCGGCCCGGCAACGTTGTCCTTCAGGGGCCTTACTGAAACGCTTCGCCAGCGAGAAACATATCTGATCTGTTTTAGATACCTGGAGAATCCAGAGAAGTTCCCGCTCTACCCGCCGGAGCATCACAAAGAATTTATAAGAAAGTTGTACCGCAATATTGGCCTCGAACCTCAGTTTGAGAAGCCCGCTGAGCCGGAACCCCGATTCGCTGAGCCTCATTCAAAATTGAATGCTGCGCACTATAGTCCATCAGGTTTCGGCTGGATTGAAATCGAGGCGTACGGTTCCGATGTCGTACATGAGGTCAAAGCACGGCTCAAAGAGTTTTGCCTGAAGCATATTGAGGTCATACAGCTCCATTGCAATCTGGGCGATCCCCTAACTTATTATATGATTCATGAGTTCGAGCAATTGGGTTTTTTCTTCATAGGGATCAAGCCGAGTTCCACTCTGGGAGATGCGTTGATCCTGGAGTACTTCAACAATGTTGCCCTAGACTACGACAGAATTAAAGTTGCCTCGGCTATGGGGGAAGAACTGCGGTCCTATGTCAGGAAACACGATCCGAATCGGAAGTAAACAGTTTTGCTAAAAAGTTTGGCAATTGCTTAAGTCAGTGGTTGTCGCAAGGTCTTGTGCTTGGTGCCACGGATGTGCGCAGCTCATCCGTGCCGGGACGGATTCAGCGGTACGAGCGTCGCATCAACTTTTCTACCGTAAGTGTCGGGCGGTGGAGCAATGAACGACAAGCACGGATGAGCCCCGCTGGGCGGAGCACATCCGTGGCACCAGCACTCAGGTCCTGAAGGACCAGCGACCAGGCTCTCCAGAACTCCTTGTCGGCGCCTTGGTTCTCGGCGTGGGATTTTCTTCATGAAATCTTAAACATACACACCACCTGAACTTCTTGCGGTTGAGAACACAATGATTTAAGCTTTTAGTCGGAAATTCAAAAGACTGGAAGAAACCGTGGAAGTCCGGGACATCATACGACAGATCAGTGACTCCGAACCGCTCAACCCGTACCAGATTGCAGGGATGACAGCCGTCATCACCCGACACGGAGTCAAATTCGGGGAAGGGACGACGCTCACGGTTGACGGGCTTACTGCTGTCCTGATGATCCTCGACCGGGCAGGTGAGGAGGCTTCACCCTACCTGGTAGATCTGCGGCAGACCGATTCGCAGCTTAAACTCTTCAGCCGGTTTCCACGGGAATCTTTGGAAGAGCTTGTCTATCTGACCTCATTCGAAGGCCGGCGGCTCGCCATCCGTGAAAACCTCATACCAGCGCTCTACGAAATCCCCAACTGGCTGGAGGTGGTTCGCTTAATCTCCCGATACGCTTTGGACAGAGACGAGGAGTCGCTCGCTGACCATCTTGCCTCTGTGATGGATATACTATTCAGCTATTTGTTTGCCGCGGTGCGCCAGCCATTTGACCCTGAAGCCCGGTCCGAAGCGGAATACGCCTTGTCTCGGCTGGTTGCGAGCATTCTGAAATCGGCTGAGGGCCAGGCGTTCCCGCCGTATCAGCCTTTTGTGGAATCCGCACTGGATTTTATGGCTAAAGAGCCGTTTCGAACCACCTTGAACTCTTTTGATCGACGCGTTCTGGAAGTTTCGGAAATCAGATCATCATTGAACAAGCAGTCAGACGAGATCCAAAAAGTCCTAATGCCTCGCGTCGACCGGATGGCCATTCAAGCACTGGTCACGGCCCTGGGAGAAATACGCGCCTGCCCCGACGATCTGGTCAAAAGGCTCGAAATATCTTTGGAAGTTGAGAGTTTTGCAGACCTGGAGCGCTTCCGTAAAGAGGTCCTGGAAAGGATCGATCTCCATTCGGCAGAAGAAATTGAGAAACGCAGACAGATCTATCAGGCCGCATTGGAAGGCTGTAGCAAGATAGACAAAGAAGAGATCGCCAAAGGCATATCATTCGTCCGGAGTCTGACGGATGAGTGGAGAGCAATTCTTTCCGCGTTCCTGGATATGATTGATTCTCTTCCTATGGCCGTGCAGGAAGCTTTTGCCGGTATTTTGGCGGCTCAGATCCTTTCGGTAGATAAACCCGAAGTCAAGGAACTGTTTATCGACGGAATTTGCCACATAGTGGTCCGGCTGGAAAAGACTCGAAAACAGGCATCCAGGGACCTTGTCGATACCTTTGCAAACGTTTTTTTGGATAGAGCCTGCTCATCGGAGGCCACAAGCGAGGTAGTATCTTCGCTGAACGCGTTGGAATCGCTGGGCGTTGCGCTTGGTAAAGCGGGCTATTTCCTGATGGCTCAAGAGCTCATCGATCATCTTGTCAGGCGGCCGCTCATTCAACCTTTGGGCAGGAAATATACCATCGAGGACGACGATACGGGCGAGCCACTTGTATTGGCCGAGGAAACAGGGGCCAACCAGGCGCACGTGCAACACGTGAAGAGCTTGATCTCCATTATCGCATCAAATCCCCGGATTATGCACCGCCTGATACCCTATCTCATTATTCAGACTGAGATCGGCCAGACCCGCCTGTGCGATGAAGATCTTATCCAGGTACTGGATTTCCAGACTATTGAGGGCAAACTCGTCTGTAACGCACTTCCTCGTAAGAACCCTCATCAAAGCGATCCCGTATTCCTTCAAGGACATAGGGCCTCTGGACACACTCAGGCTCACAGCCGCAGGCTTGGCCAAAGAGTTGGCGAATCGGGGTGTAAAGCCTATAGGCAATTTTCTCGGAAAGCTTCGCGGAGACATACACTGGCGCGGTAGCATAGAAAACTTCTATTTTTGTCAGGGAATTGTAAAATACTTCTCAGAGGGACGGCCCGAGGCCATTGCGGAGTGGATGCCCTCTGAATCAATGCCATACCTTGGGATGGACAAGTGGTGCTCGATTTCTGAAGCGGAGGGGATACAAAATCTGTGTGGTCGAATATTCAAGGATCTCAAGATAGACCCCTCCGATAAAGACAGTATGATGGCGTTGGCATTTCTCGATACCACGCCGTACCGGACCGACCCGACATGGCCCGAATTTTCGCGTCGCATGGTCCTCGACGTCATAGAGCTGACAAAAGGCCTTTACACCAAGTATTTCATCGTTCGCCAGTCCACTTCCGGTGCCACGACTGAAGAAGATCTGGAACGGCTCGATCAAATTGTCGTGGCCCGGAGAGAGACCAAGGATAAGTCTCTCACTCCCGATATTCGAGAGCCGCTTCCTGAACCGGTGACGCTGACGGAGGGCACGGAAGAGTCAGCCAGAGAAATGGATAGGATTGGTCAGGAGCAACCGGGCACTCCTATTATCTTGCGCGCGAAAAAGGCCGGGCACGCGTACGCGCAAAAAGCCACGTACATCGAGCAACGTTTCGAGGCTTTCAACAAAGACCTTGGACTCGAAGGACTCCAGGAGACCCTTGCCACGAGCATAAACAATACTCATTTCGACAATATAACAATGGAGAATCTCCCGGATGCGCTCACCTTTCTTGATTGCCTCGTGCGCGGTGTTTCTGTAAATGGACATTCGAGTTTCTACCTGGAACAGGCCGGCCGAGACCTGAGTCGTGCCGGGGCGCTTGGCCTGACTCTGGACAAAGTCCGGGATCTCGTGACGATCATCAAGAAAGAGGTGGACGACATATATGTCAATTATCGAAACTGGTTTGAAGAACCTTTCGATAATTTCTTGTCACTCCGCCCGATGGATCAACTGCCGCGAAAACTCAAGGATTTGACGACCCTCAAAGAGATCCCCGACACCGACTTCTTTAAGAACTATCTCAAAACACTCTACGTATCGGATCTTCAGGCACGGGATGGAAACTTGAGGGTCCTGGAAACCTTCATAGACAAGGTGGAACTATTCCTCAACCAGCGCCTGGCAGAGTCCGGCAGAAGGGCGGTCCGAAAAGGTAAGGCGCAGTCTCGTTCGGTTCCCTTTTACTTTCCCGACCCCCAGGAAATTTCACCGTGCAGAATCGGATTGAAGGCATCGTTGCTTCGGTTTGCAGAGAATACTCCCCCGTACTTTGTCATCACCACCGACCAACCTTTGCGAGCGCCGGACGAAATGTTGACCAACGTCGAGTTTAGGCAAGGACTCGGTCGCTCTGTGGTAAAGTTGGGAAAGGTATGGGGGCGCTCCTTGGGGGATCCCTCCAATCCAGCGTTGTTTTCGGTCAGGTCTGGGGCAAGGGTAAGCATGCCCGGCATGATGACCACCATTACCAACGTCGGAATCAACGATGAAATAGCTGAGGCTCTGGCTGAAAAAGTGGGACCCTGGTTCGCGTACGATTGTTACCGGCGTTTCTTACAGGAATTTAGCCAATCTGTGTTTGGCGTAGAGCGGGACGAGTTTCAGGAGATCATCGATGAGAGCAAGGAGCGGCTCCAGGTGATACGGAAAGCCCACATGACCGCGGAGCAGATGAAGAGTCTCGCATTCGAGTACAAGAGGCGAGTCGCGGAGTTGGCCCCCAAAGTGGTGGAACTGCTGGATAAAGGACAATTCCTCGACATCCTAATCCACTGCGCAATGGTTGTGCTGCACTCTTATGACGGTCGCGCTGCGCGAAAATACAGAGAAGCCGCAGGCATCCACGGCAATTGGCGCACTCCCGTCATAGTGCAAGCTATGGTCTATGGGAACGTGGAACTGAATTCCTCCGGGACCGGTGTGGTGTCCTACAATCCCTTCACCATGGACCTACGCGGAGATTTCGCGCAAGGCGATCAAGGAACCGACGTTGTTGACGGAAAGGTCGCAACCATCCCAGTCTACGACCTCTGGAAGGCCCAGGAATGTCTCGCTTCTGAGATGCCCCAGGCCTGGAAACAGCTTTCCTCTGTTCTTTTCCGCACGGCCGAGCGGCTGCATTTTGATACCCGCCTCGAGTACACTATAGAAAAGGGAAAGGTATTTATTCTGCAGATTCGTAAGGATAGAGAGCGCAAGGAGCGGGTCCCGGCTCTCCGCTCGTCAGGATACGACGTGATTGCTCAGGGTACGGGGGTCTCGGGCAAGATCTTCAGAGGTATCATGGTCACCGACCGCAACCAAATTGCTCCCTTCAAGCATATCAATAAGGCTCAGTCCATTATAGACGCCATGAACGAAAATCTCCAGGAATTCGAGAAATTAGACGGGTTCATCTTTATCGTTAACGATCCTATTCCTGAAGAAATAATGGAAGAGATCTTTTCGCTCCCGGTGGCTACCGCACTCTTAAGCCGTCTAGGTGGTAGAGGAGCCCACGCGGCGGATATCTCCAAGTCTTTGGAGAGGGTGTACGTGGGACAAGTCCGGCAAATAGTCAAATTCTCAGGCAAGCCGGAAGTGGTGCGATTCAACGAACGTGATGTGGTGGTAGGCAGCAAGATGATTATTCACGGCCAGACCGGCGAAATTGCCCTGTACGGGAAAACCGGAGGGAATGTAAGTGATTGACCCTCATTCTATCGGCCGTCTCCTCATGGAAACGGTTAGGATAGGCAAGGACGATTATGCAGAGGCGATTCGTGAGTCCAAAGAGACAGGAAGATCGCCCCATGAGATCCTCCTCTTAAAAGGCAAGATCTCTGTCGACGATCTGGTCCAGGCCATCACCATTCATGTGGACATAACTCTGCTGAAGGAAGCCCTGGGCATGGAAGAGGGGTCGATTCAGCATAAAAGGGCGGTCAGACCTCTCGGCTCTTACCTGGAAAGGATATCCCTGCTTTTCAAGATGGGGATTCTGATAAGCAGTGAAACCAACATGAGTTCTTTGGTTGAGCTTCTTATACGGGAAGCTCCGTCAGTCATGAACGCGGAACGCGCAACCATTTTTTTGGCGGACCGCGAAACGGAGGAACTGTATTCCCACTTGGGTGTAGGGCTGAGGCACGATCAGATCCGAATACCTTGGCACACGGGCATTGCCGGCTGGGTGTTCACGAATGGTCAATCGCTCAACATAGTAGACCCGTATAAGGACACTCGTTTCAACAAAGCAATTGATTCTCAGACCGGTTTCACAACCAAGAACGTGCTTTGTGTGCCTTTAAGGGTACCAGGCGGCCCCGTGATTGGGGTCTTCCAGGTGCTGAATAAACGCGCTGGGGTTTTCACCTCGATTGATCTGGAAATACTCGAAATTCTTGCTTCGCAGGCGGCCAGATCTATGGAACACGCTCAGGAATGGGACCATCTGAGACAAAGTGCATCGCTGTTGAAACAGGAAAACGTAGGTCTGAAGCAGGCCCTTCAACATAAAGCACCGCTGGAAGAGCTAATCGGAAGCGCAAGGCCGATTCAAGAAGTCCGGTCGTTAATCCGCAAAGTTGCACCCACGGAAACCACCGTCTTGATACAGGGGGAGTCAGGAACGGGAAAGGAGTTGGTGGCGAGGGCGATTCACCGACTTAGCCCCAGAGCCAGTGAGCCACTCGTCAGCTTGAACTGCGCGGCCATTCCCTCCGAACTGATTGAGAGTGAGTTGTTCGGGCACAAGAAGGGTTCATTTACCGGCGCGGTGGCCGATCACCTGGGAGTGTTCAGGGCCGCCAACAAGGGGACCCTCTTTCTGGATGAAATTGAAGCTACCTCGCCCGCCATGCAGGTGAAACTGCTTCGCGCAATTCAGTCCGGAGAGATAAAACCTGTGGGAGACAACGCTTCACAGACGGTTGATGTACGGCTCATCGCTGCCACTAACCGTGATCTCCAGGAACGAATCCGGCAAGGTATGTTTCGCGAAGACCTTTTCTACAGGGTCAATGTGTTTCCCATCCTAATTCCGCCACTGCGCGAACGAACCGATGACGTTCCCATGCTGGTTCTCCATTTTCTGGACAGATTCTCGGTTCTGACAGGCAAACTTGTCCGAGGAATTGATCCCAGCGCTCAGGAACTGTTGATCCGATATCCTTGGCCGGGAAACGTGAGAGAATTGGAGAACGAAATCGAACGGGGCCACATACTTGCCAGCGACGGGGGAAACATATCGGTTCGCTGCCTTTCGCCTCGTATAACAGAATCCATCGAAAAGATGATCGACGATATAGCAGTCTCCAATCCTGTCACCTTGAAAGAAGCGATTGAACAGATAGAGAAAAGCATGATCCAGGATGCACTCGATAGCTGCAGTGGGAACAGGAGTATAGCGGCGAGGCGATTAGGGCTTTCCAGACAAGGGTTGATAAACAAGATCCACAAATTCGGTGCCGACGGCCGGTAAGAGTTCCGTCAGTCTTTTAATCAAGATTTGCTCAATATGAATACGGCGGAGTTGATGTCTTTTCCAGATCCGCCCAGGTGATGCCCAACCTTTCTTTGAAGAAGGGCCCCAAGCGCTCAAACAGCCTGGGCCAATGAGTTTGCCCTTTTCCCAAATCTTCCAATATCTCGGCCACAAGTTCCGGCAGTCGGGCCAACTCTTCCTTGGGCAGGAAGGATACAGCCCCCAATCGCAACGACCTGTTAATGCTTTCCACATCAACAGCGTGAGCAGTAAGCATCGCTGCCGGCATTTTTCTTTTTTGGCATTCTTCCAGCAAAGCAAAGCCGTTCACGCCCATAATGTCCAGAACGATCAGGTCGAAACTCTCTGTATCAATAAGCTCTTTAGCTGCATCGAAGTCACCGGCGGTGACGACGTTGCAGTCAATCAGCGACTCCTTGATGGTGTCCCGCACGTCAGGCTCATCATCTACGGCAAGTATTCGTTTGCCCTTCAGAATATCCAAGTCAACCATGTTTCTACTCCCGGTTGATGGCGAGGGCCATCGAGATGCCCCAACGCTGGAGCAATCTATAACGGACCGCAAGGCGTCGCAACCGACCACACGTGGGCTTAGAAATTGGTTTGGCGCCAATCCTCAAAGTAATGAATCGTCCGAACTCTGTCAACGTATTTTACTTCAGTGTTCTGGGGTGGCTACTGGACAAAATAGCATTTTCAGCATGCATATGATATAGTCCAGCGCCGACTCAGAGGGAGATCGTTGCTATGATGAGAATAGGCATCATTGTCATCTTGGCGGGAACTCTGTTCCTGGCCGGGGCTTTTGTCAGCCAGAGTGTCGTTGCCCAGGATTTTCCATATAGCGTGCCTCAAGCACCCGAATTCGACAACCGCGGCAATTACGTGGAAGCCGGCTCAACCGAGGAGCCTGATGCCGGACACCGTCAGCGCTCACGTCCGTATCCCCAGGTAAATGAAAACGAACTTCGCTACGGTGACGTCAAACCTTATGCCCCGCAAGATGCTCCTCCCGCTCCCTCGCGCCGCCGCGCTCCGCGCTCTCAAGGTTATGTCCCCCCATCCCCTGGCCCGCCAGCGATGGCATCCACCCCTCCTCCTCCCCCGCCATCTCAAATGCAGGAACGTCCTGACTGCTCGCAGTATCCGATGATGATAGCTCGGGCTCAGAGTGAGCCGGACATGCAAATGATTGCCAGGCAGTATCTTACTTGCCTGCTGAAGAGTGGATGGACCATGGACCGGGCGCGACAACACGTAATTAACACTATCGAAAGCACATACAGATTGGCAAGATAAGGCTCCGCCCCAATGCTGTTGATTTAGTGCTCCTTGTTACAAATTCGGTAACATATTTCAGGCCAAAGTGGTGGGGCAGGCATCTGAAACTGTCTCAAAATATTCAGTGAGGAATCCTGCATGTAGGGGCGCTTCGAGAAGCGCCCTAATTTCGGGCGGTTCACGAACCGCCCCTACACCACCAGATCATCTCCCGCCCGAAATGCTGGTTTTGAGACAGTTTCAGATGTCTGCCCCACCGATCTGTGTCCGGGGCTGGCCCTGCGCCTCGCGGGGTTCCCGAGGCAGGAGTAGGCCAAGACATTGAGCACCCACCACAATCCTGGGTATCCCAATTTTATTGGGCTCATGTTCCGCAACAGCGCTTATACTTTCTACCGGACCCGCAAGGGCAGGGAGAGTTCAGAGCAGGGGGAGGAGCGACACGCGACGGTTGTGCCCGTGGTTGTCGGGCTCTCTGTCTCAGATCGCGTAGAATTAGATAACCGGTAATACCGACAAGGACCAGCCATACGAGAACCAGGCCAACGCTCTCCCGCGTATTGAACATTCCTGAAGCCAGGAACCAGATCAGGGCTGCTGTCCAAACCAGTATCCATAATGCTCCATACCAAGGGCTTTTGATCTTTTTCATGGAGTAATGATTTAGCAGGAGGCCATAGTAAGGGTCAACATCTCATGTTGTTAGTCAAATTCATTTGATGCTATCCTTGGACCTCTTCCCGACTCTATAAGCAATGGAATGGTGATAAGTGTCTTTTCTTTTTATCAATGTCAATCATGACGTGGGCTACGAATCTTCGGAGAGTATCCCCATCTCCACGGGCTACATACTGGCCGCGCTTAAGGCTGATGGATTTGAAGGCATCATCCTCGATGACCTCCGCGACAGGCCCTTGTCTCTCAAGAATCTTGAAAAATGGATTCGCCGTATCGATCCCCGGGTCGTAGGGTTCACAGCATATCAGAGCACTATGAGCCGGATCCGTTTCCTTTGCCGGTACATCAAATCCAGGCATCGGAAAATACATGTAGTTCTGGGTGGACCGCAGGTATTGGCCATGCCATCACAGGCGCTTGAAGCCCTTGGAGACGTGGATGTGCTTGTACGCGGAGAGGCTGAAGTGGTCCTGCCTGCTATGGCCAGGAAGCTTCAAGCGGGAGAGCCCCTTGAAAGTGTGGAAGGGATTACCTTCAAACGCGACGGACGGATCATCGACACCGGGCCGGGACCTGAACCGCCGCAAGATCTGGACGACTTTCCTTCTCCATACCTGACGAATCTGCTCGACCTGAGTGGGAAGAATACGGCAATTCTTCTCTCTTCCAGGGGGTGTCGGCATGTTTGCTGGTTTTGTATAACGCCTCGTATTTGCCGAGGCAAAGTACGCTATCACTCTATTGAACGAACTGTCGCTGAAATGGAGCTTCTTGCTGGGAAAGGAATAGAAAGATTCTGGTTTGCCGACCCCAATTTTACTGAAAACCGGGAAAGAACCGAGAAACTACTCGAGGAGAAAATCAAGAGAGGCATTGCAACGCCGTTTTGGTTCCAAACTAGAGCTGATCTCGTGGACGCTCCGCTGCTGAAAAAATTGCAGCAAGCCGGTGCGGACACTGTGGCTTTCGGCCTGGAGTCAGGCAGCCCCGGCGTACTCAAGGCCACCAACAAAGGGATCGTGCTCAAACAACTTGGTGAGAATATTGATGTTGCTCATTCCCTGGGCATGGAAGCGGAGCTTTTCTCGATTTTCGGGCTACCCGGGGAAACTGTTGACGACGCGCGCGAAACCATGAGTTTCCTCCGTTCATTGGAGATTCCTATTCAGTCGAACTCAGGCTCCCAACAGATGCAGCTTTACTTTGGGTCGATGTATGAACGGAACCCGGAACGCTTTGGCATCAAGCCTTTTCCCAGTTTCAGGCCAGCGTACATTTCAGTTGGCGATCAGTACGAAACTGAACAGATGTCAAGAGTGGAAATCAGGAAAGTGCGCAACCTTTGGGCCCTTTCTAATGAACAGATGGAAAGAGACGTTTATTACAAACAACGCACATTTGAGATCCTGGATTTCTTGCTTACAAGCCGAGCGGATCTTTTGCACGAGCCGGCCTTTCATGCGTACGGGGCCCTTGCCGCCAGCGCAATAGAGGAGTTTTCGCTCCTTGAAGAATTCCTGGAGGGATACAGCGCCGCACTGGATGGGGACGGGTCGGATGTGGAAGAGCTGATTTCTTCTTTGGGTTTTTTCGAGGAGACCAAGGAACCTGCAGGGCCTGCGGACCGAATCATATTCGACTCTCGGAGTTGGATCCAAGGGGTACCGTTCACGGGGATATCCGGAAAGTACTGGGATGTGCTACTGGGACGAGGTCTGCTGCTTCCATCTTTTGAAGCCGGATTCATCGGCGCTGCCGCGGGAACCGAGATTGACTTCAGCTTTATCTTCCCCGACGATTACGTTGAGGAGGAGTTGCGAGGAAAAGAAGTAGAGGTACACGCTAAGATTCACAAGATTTTCAGGTCACTGGAAGTACATACGCTTGATGACGTGAAGGAACTTCGCATTGCCAATACGTATCCGTTTCCTGATCTCGATCTACTGCGGGAACAAAACGAGATCCTCTATTACCTGGCCTTACGTGATGCAGAACCGAAGGTTCTGTTGAAAACGCCGAGCCACTTTCTCATGCTGGTTCTTAGACTGGCCAAATTGGGCAAACAGGAAGATGTCCGGAGTCTGGCTGGTTTGCTCGAAGGCAAGCCTACGCCACTCAATGCATTAGCAGACACTTTGGTCGGGGCAGGAAAGTACGCATGGGCGCTGGAATACTACGAGGCTATTTCAGAAGCGATCCCATCATCGGTGCTGAAAAGGGTTCGCTGCCTTCTGAATATGGAGCAACCTGAAGAAGCCATGAAGCTGTTGGAAACGCTCCCGGAAGCTGCCGATATGGAATTCCAGGAGACACTGCTACAGTGCCTCAAGGTGGCTCAACCCGATTCAGCACGCATTCCTTCGCTCGAACATCACGTACTGGACCTCAGGGTAAATGCCGCACTCAGCCGGGACGCGATCTCAAAAGGGGGACAGTATTCGGGCGAACCCCTTGTGCACGGGGCACACGGGAGTGATTCAGAGGAAGTGTGAATCATTCAGCGATTCGGGAACAATCCCCCCTGCCCCCCCTTACAAAGGGGGGGAGCAGCGCTGGGTTTCTCCCCCTTTCCTAAAGGGGGATATAGGGGGATTTTGAACGGCACGGAAAAGGCCGGGAAAGAACGATATGCTCCTTGTCCAACTTGACGGAAGCAATGTATCGGGACCAAACACCTGGGGCAAACACTGTCGAGGCATGAGCCTGAAGTAAGGAGATATTCCATTATGAACATGGAGGCATCAGCAACCGTCGATCTAGTCACCTATCATCGAGATGGGCATGTGGGTTTCATCACTCTTAACAGGCCCGAGAAGCGGAACGCCATGAGTGTGGCCCTGTGGAACGCCTTGGACGAGGCCGTGGGCCTGGCTGAAGCAGATCCCGAGGCCAGAGTAGTACTACTGCGGGGCTCCGGAAAATCCTTTTGCGCAGGTTTGGACCTAAGCCCTGACAATGAGGTGATAGCCACGATCACCGGTCAAGCGACTGCTTCTCAAAAGGTGACCTTTTACAAGGAGGTCAAGCGCATTCAGGCAATCCACACACGGCTGGAACGTCTCTCGCAGCCCACGATTGCGGCAATTCACGGACACTGCCTCGGTGCGGGACTGGAACTTGCCCTGTGCTGCGACATACGTCTCTGTTCCGAGGACACCGTGTTTGCCCTTCCCGAGGCAACGCTTGCCATCATCACAGATGTCGGAGGCCTCCAGCGTCTCCCCAAAGTGGTCGGGCAAGGGCATGCACGTGAAATCGCATTCCGGGGACACCGCTTTGACGCTCGAGCATGCCCGCGGCATCAACCTGGTAAATGAGGTGTACGCGGACAAGGAAACCCTCGATGCCAAAGCGCTGGAGATGGCCCTGGAAATAGCGGGCAATCCGCCACTCGCGGTCCAGGGCGCGAAGGACGTTTTCCTCTACAACGAAGAAGTCCCGATGGATCAGGCTTTGGACTACAATGCAGCCAGGTCCAGCATGATCATGCCCTCGAAAGATCTTTTTGAGGCCATGTCCTCATACCTGGAGAAACGAAAAGGAAGCTTTGAAGGCGCTTGATTCAGCCTAGCCCAAAATGAGGCTCTGCCAATCCTGATTTCACCCGGAGGTTTCATTGATTACCAAGCTGTTCGAACCGATATCCATAGGGCCCATGTCACTGTCCAACAGAGTTGTCATGACGGCCATGCACCTCAACTACACACCCAACGGAGAAGTTACCGACCGCTTTATCGACTTTTACGCGACACGTGCTCGCGGGGCGCGGGACTGATCATCATCGGCGGCGCGGAGATCAACGACCAGGCGTCTGGTATCGATCTGATGCTCTCCATCAAGGATGACCGTTACATCCCCGGGCTGCAAAGGTTTACCGAGGCCATTCATCGGAACGGATCCAAGGCCGCGGTGCAGTTGTACATGGCGGGCGCATATTCCTTCTGTAGTATTAAGGGATTACCGATCCTTGCTCCGTCCCAGTATATGAGTTATTTCACACGGCAAGAAACCACGGCCATGACCTTGGACGACATCGAGCGTGTCCAGCAGGATTTCGTGAAAGCCGCAAGGAGAGCTAAGGAGGCTGGTTTTGATGCGGTTGAAGTCCTGGCCTCAGCAGGTTATCTCATCTGCCAGTTCCTCTCCCCCAAGACCAATAAGCGAGAAGACGAGTACGGCGGTCCGTTGGAAAACCGCATGCGCTTCGGGTTGGAAACTATAAAGCGTGTTCGGCAGGAAGTCGGCTCAGACATGGCCATGATTGTTCGTGTGGCGGGGAATGATTTCGTACCCGACAGCCATACCAACCGCGAGGCCCGCGTGTTTGCCGCAGCCGTGGAAGAGGCCGGTGCGGATTGCATCAACGTCACGGGAGGATGGCACGAGAGCCGAGTCCCACAGATAACCATGGATCTCCCGCAGGCAGGTTACGTGTACCTTGCACGTGGCATCAAAGAAAGCGTGGGGGTCCCGGTCATAGGCTGCAATAGGATCAACGATCCATTCATTGCGGAAGAGGTGCTCCGGGAAGGCGTGGCAGACCTGGTCGGTGTGGCTCGCGGGATGCTTGCTGACCCTGAATTCGTGAACAAAGCACGCGAGGGGCGAGCCGATGAAATCCGTCGTTGCGTGGCCTGCAATCAGCGGTGCTTTGACCACGTGTTTCAATTGCTGCCGGTTGGTTGCATGGTAAATCCCCGATGTGGCCGGGAGGAGGAGACTGTCATCATACCGGCCGCCTCGCCCAAGAAAATTCTCGTGGCAGGCGCAGGGCCGGCTGGCTGCGAATTCGCTGTCACCGCGGCGCAACGAGGACATAAAGTCATCCTTTGCGACAAGGAACAGCAGATCGGAGGACAGGTAAGCTGGTCTGCGGATGCAACAGATAAGCGCGATTTTCACTATCTGTTCGACTACTATCGGGCAGTCTTGCCCAAGCATAGAGTGGAAGTGCGTACTGGAACTGAGGTCACCTCTGAGCTGGTGGCCGCAGAAAAGCCCGACTTGGTGGTCGTCGCCACGGGCGCGGCGCCGTTCAAGCCGCCCATAGAGGCTGTGGAAGCTCCTAACGTATTTCAGGCATGGGATGTCTTGAAGGGAAAGGTTCAGACAGGGTCGAACGTGGTGGTGGTCGGCGGCGGATCGGTCGGTCTTGAAACTGCTGTTTTCTTGGCTGCCAAGGGGACAATTTCCCCGAACCAGGTCTATTTTCTCATGCTGCACCAGGCAGAATCGCCCGACGTGCTCCGTGACCTCATGCTCAAGGGCATAAAGAAGGTCACGGTTATCGAAATGGCGCGGCGGATCGGTCAGGACATCGGGCCTTCCACAAGATGGGTGCTTCTCAAAGAACTGCAAATGAGAGGCGTAGAAATAGTGACTGAGGCCACAATGAAGGATATCACTCCAGAAAAGGTGGTCTACACTGATTCCAAGGGGAACGACGTTACAATACCCGCAGACTCGGTCGTGCTTGCAATGGGATCGCGGCCTGAGAATTCCCTCAGCCGAAAACTTGAACAAGCAGGCGTGAATGTGAGCGTCATCGGCGATGCCAAGAAAGTCGGGCGCATAGGTAGTGCCCTTGACGACGGCTTTGCTCTGGCTTGCGAGGTGTAGGTGCGGGAGGAATCGGGGAGGACCTTCTTGGAAGAAGGTCCTCCCCGAACCCCTCTCCAAGAAACTTCTAACATTTGCCGGAATCGTCATTTCTCCTGCGGAAAAATGACGATTCCGGCAACGCTTAGTGTTTCTTAAAGTGGGTTGGGAGAATCTCTTTCACAAAGAGGGTTCACCAACCTCATCGGCTTTGAATGGGAATTCCTGCCAGGAACCGGTGCAGGCGAATCTGATGGGGATGCGAGCAGGAAGAGGAGAACAGGCCTGGTGCCACGGATGTGCGAAGCTCATCCGTGCTTGGTCGAATTTGGCGGTACGTTTACGGCGCCAGCGCCTTTACCGCAATTCTCATGTCTTCTACAGAAAAATGGGGATTCCAGTGGGAACGTCCGGTGAAGCGGATGCCCGGAAAAAGTTCATCCTGCACGGATGAGCTTTGCACATCCGTGGCTCCAATGCACCTCGTCATTCCCACGCACACGGGAATCCAGATAGGGGCGATTCGCGAATCGCCCACAATTCTTGGGGAAACTGGCAATGTGAGGGCAGTAGGCTCTATAGGTTTAGAAAGATATTAGCTCGATCAGGTCTTGTCGTGAGAAGTGCTTGAGAAGGGACTTGTCGTCTTCCTTGACCACGGACTCCATGAGCCGCCTCTTCTTTGATATGATGGAGTCGATCTTTTCTTCCAGGGTGTTTTCCGTGATGAGTTTGAAGACCTGAACTCCTCGTCTCTGGCCGATTCTGTGAACCCTGTCTGTGGCCTGCTCTTCCCGGGCTGAATTCCACCATCGATCGTAATGGATCACTACCGAACCGCCAGTCAGATCGATTCCCAGACCTGAAGCCCTCAGCGATGCGCTGAAGACCATGCAGTTCGGATCGGTATTAAAACGTTTCACCGGTTCAGAGCGATTCCTCGTATGGCCTTTAATGGTGGCGAAATCGATTCCACGATCGGAAAGGAACGACTCTATTAGTGCCAGCATCTTCACGTACTGGCTGAACACCACCACCTTCTGGCCAGATCCGAGGCTCTCCTCCAGGAGTTCAACGAATAGGTCCCATTTTCCCGAAGTGTATTTGCCGTAATCCTTTGTCTCTCCTTCAAGCATGGCCGGGTGATCACAGATCTGCTTCAGGTAGTTGAGGACCGAAAAAATATGCATGTACGGGACTTTTTGGTCCGGGTCCTTCAACGCCTGCACGAGGCTCTGGCCCCGGTTGTTCACTACGTCCCTGTAAAAGCGAATCTGATCCTCGCTCAGAGTGCAGCGTCGGATATCTTCTATCTTGGGCGGAAGCTCTGTAAGCACCTGCTCTTTTTTGCGCCTCAACGTGAATGGCTGGATCATGCGGGAGAGCTTGTCCTTGGTGGCACGGTCCGAGACTTCCTCGATGGGGAAGCGGAAATGGTCCTCGAACAAGGAATCTGACATCAAATATCCGGGAAGAATTATGTCGAACAGCGATTTCAGGTCGGTAACACTGTTTTCAATAGGCGTTCCTGTGAGCCCTACCGTGCAGGCGGATTCCAATGCCTTCACGGCAGCGTATGTCTTGGTAGACTTATTCTTGACCGCCTGAATTTCGTCGAGGACGATCAGATCGAAGCGGAACTCGGAGAGCATCTCTATGTCCCTCAGGGCGATGCCGTACGAAGTAACTATGAGAGGGTGTTCGTCGAAGCCTTCCCGAAACGAGCGGTCTGTACCATGGTAAATGTACGGGTCGAGATAAGGACAGTATTCCACGACCTTGTCCTTCCAGTGGCTAAGAACCGTTGTAGGACACACCACCAGGAAACGAATTTTATCGGGGCGTTTGGCCAGATGATGAACCAGTCCCGTCATGAGGGCCATTACTTGATGCGTCTTGCCTAGACCCATATCGTCGCACAAGAGTCCTGAAAAGCCGTTTTGATAGAGGAACCAGAGCCAGCCGTAACCGTTCTTCTGGTATCCTCTAAGCTTCCCTTTCATCGCCCTGATGGCCGGCAAGCGCCCGGGAGGTTTGAGCATTTCCAGGGCCTCGAACCACTCCTTGATCCGGGCAGATGAGAATCGTTTTTCCAAGCGATCGTGAAGGGCCAGGAATCGGAGATAGTCAGTGCGTCCTATGGTGATCGTATTTCCATGGATCAGGGCCTGGTCGTCGAGCCCGTCCATCCAGGAGAATTCCGAGGACATCGTGTCAATCCACTTTTCCCCTTTAACGAGAAAGCGTTTGTTGTTTCGCCTCGCGTCGAAAATCTCCCGGAAAGACATTTGGAATGCGCCGAAATCGTAGTTTATTTCCAGCTCGACCCCTTCGTCACTGAACTCTTTGTGGTCCACCGTTACCCGTTCGTAGTTCTCAACTATCTCGTGGTCCAGGAGGCTGCTGTCTATGAACACTGAAGGGTCCCCGCTGAGCACGTCGCGATAGTCTTTCAGAAATGGTGCGACCTTTTCAGGGGGCACCATCATTTTCTTCTGCGGAGAGAAGTAATCAGCCGGCAGACCGCTCGTGTGTGAGGCAATCCTGAAGAATCCCCAATCCGGAAAGAAATAATACCGGCCGAATAATTGTTGCTCGATGGCGGTGCGATCCAGGTAAGCCTCTGATGGGTCGGCATCGGGGTCAGGATTCTCTACTACCGGCGTTATATTGAGGAATGACGATTCCGTGAGGTTTACTTGATGTCCGGTCTTGAGAGGCTTGGAGTGTATCAGAAGATTATCACCAATGACCTCCTTGTTCTCACCCATCTCTATGATCGTCCCGATCAGAGTTCTTGGCGGCACAAGGCGGAGGATAACGGCTTCCTTTTCATCAAGGGCCTCGACTGTCAGTTCTTGCTTGTACTCCAGGAAACGGAAATTGAAGGTCCCTCCACTACGTCCCGCGACCAGAAAGCCCACTTTGGCAATTCGATGCCAGACGCTGTCTTCAAGGTGCTGGCGGACGGACTTGACCCCTCTTCGGTTGATCTCCTCTTCTGAATCCGAATATTGCCAGGGACGGCGGCGGAGCGAAGGGACGTTCGGATCTTTGAGTTTCCTCCCGTACATTCGCCTGAACAGGGTCGCATCGATATCGCGCCGAATTATGTCGAAGAATTCGTGAAGGAATTCCTCGACCAACCGTTCGCCGGGCATGAACGCAAGAATCTCGTGTCGATTACGGTCGGAAAAGCTTATTCGGAGCCCCTCGCCTCCATGATTCACCTGTGTCTTGAATCCAAGGGTAGAATCCCCGAAGTTTTTGTAACCGAACCAGCCGATCTCATGCCAAAAGCTATCTTTGAAGTCCTCGCCAAGGGTACGCAGGGCGCCTGTTTCCGGGTCGGGCCTAAGAATGTATCTGATGAAAGAGACTATGTGGTGGCAGTAGGTGCGAGTACAGGACCGGAAGCAACTACAGGTGGCTCTTGTTAGGATTTTGGTTTCAGGGTGGAGCGAGATGTGGACATTGACCCCTTTCCCGGATGAATCGGTAACGAGGCCGAAGTAAGATTCTCTTCCGAAGTTAATATGTGAAATTCGCGAACTCTCTGCCAGCCGGAGACCCTTGTCTATTATTTCTGAGTTAAATTGCTCTGTTATTGCTGTAGGAAGCTCTCCCCCCCGGCTTACAGAGGAGACATTTTTTTTCAATTGTATTACTTTTCCAAACACTTAAAACTCCTACACCCAAACCCCCAACCTATAATTCACGGGGCGTGGATATCACAACAAAATTGGGTTGTCAACATTAAAAGATAAATCTAGTTATTAAATACAACACGGTTTAATAAAGGGTTTATTAGGGTTAGATTACTATATGGGTTAACTGAGTGATCATGGCTTGAATGCTTCGCGAAAGTAACTACGGAATCGGCAAAATCCCTGTCGAGTCCGTCCCTGGGACCGAGGCCAATGCTGTTGACTTAGCCCGCCTGCCATTGTTGTAGGAGCATCCCGCTCAGGCGGGACCGTGCCCTTGCGGCTGAAGAATTCGGCCGCCGTGTGTGTGATGAGGGCACGGCATGCCGTGCCCCTACCTTCATTCCGGCAAACCACCATGACCTGTCAGTCACAACAGAAGATGAAAGTGCTGCGATGGAGTCTGGTGCCACGGATGCGTCCCGCCCCGCGGGACTCATCCGTGCTTGCCTGGTATTGCTTTATGGCCGACAGACGCAGGTCCAGCAAGGCAACCTGATGCTGTGGACGTACTGCCGGACCCGGTCCCGGCACGGATGAGCCTTCGGCACATCCGTGGCACCAGATTTCCGACGACTCCTGAACAATGGGTAGGCACGCGCCTGATTCATGATCTTGAAAGCGAGTACCAATCAGATAGAATGATGGGTCGTGTTGGAGCCTTTGGACAGGCATAGACAAAAATTTATTAGCAGACGCTGGGACCTGAATGTATAGTGGACGATGCTCTACTCTGCGGGCTTGTCCGCGGAGTATGCAGGCAATGGTGTTCGCACAGAGGCCACAAATCTGCGGCCAGAGTCGTTTGTACACGGGCGAATCCCGCGTGCCGCGCGGGGCATATCCGTGGCATCAATGCGGGACGAGCGTGCGTTTTAGCTGTACGACTGTAACTGGGACCAAGAAGGCTAGAGCTTAGTCATGAAGAAAAAAATATTACCCGTACTGGTATTTTTGGTGGTGATCAGTGTGGTGGCCGGTTGGCTTCATTTCAAAGGCAATGGAGACTCGGAGGGAAGGGTCTTCGTCAGTGGCAACATTGAGGCCACAGAAGTTGATTTGTCCTTCAGAATTGCCGGACAAATAAAGACTCTGCCGATTGAAGAGGGCGACCGCGTACAAAAGGGTCAGGCCGTCGCCACCCTTGATACCGACACTCTCCTTGCTCTAAGGGGCGCGGCCCAGGCCGAAATTGGCAACGCACACGCGGTGCTGGATCAGTTGGAAGAAGGGACGCGTACCGAGGAGATCGAACAGGCGCGAGCCATGCACAAGTCTGCTGAGAGCAGGCTCCAAAATGCGCAGGCTGAATACGACCGCTACGTTCCCCTGTTAAAGGAAAAAGCCATCTCGGCTTCCACATTTGATACCAAGGAGACTGCCCTCAGGGTCGCGACGGAGGAATTCAACAATGCCGCGGAACGGCTGAAACAGCTCGAGAAAGGACCCAGAGAGCAGGAAATTAGGGCAGGCCGAGCGCGGCTCGAAAGGGCCGAGTTTGACTTGAAAAGGATCGAACTGGACATCAGAACACTCGATTCTTCAGACTCCCGTGTCTGCAGTGGTGCTGGTCAAATCAAATGAACTAGGGGAGGTCGTCCTTCCGGGAGCTACGGTTGCAACGGTTGCAGCTATCGATGAAGTCTGGCTCAAAGGGTACGTTGGGGAGCAAAACCTTGGCAGGATAAAACTGGGCCAAAAGGCGGCAATCACCACAGACACGTATCCCAACAAGGTGTACCCCGGTGTAGTAACCTTTATCTCTTCGAGGGCAGAGTTCACACCAAAAAACGTGCAAACCAAGGAAGAAAGAGTCAAGCAGGTTTACCGGGTAAAAATCACGATTCAAAATCCGCACCAAGAGCTAAAGATCGGGATGCCAGCGGAAGGCTACATTCTGGTTGACATTGAACCGCCCAAGAAAGGGGGACCACGGACACTTGGGAAGCCCGCGTCTTGAGCAAGCGAGTTCCGGACTCATAATACAGACTGAAAACCTCTGCCGTGATTTCGGTGAAACCAAGGCTGTGAGGGAACTCAACCTGGAGGTGAAGCAGGGAGAGCTTTTCGGGATCGTAGGACCTGACGGAGCGGGCAAGACCACCACCATGCGAATGCTCGCGGGAATTCTTGAACCTACATCCGGACGGGCATGGGTGGACGGAATTTCCGTGGTGGATGATCCGGAAGGCATAAAAGAGCATCTCGCGTACATGCCTCAGCGTTTCGGCTTGTATGCAGATCTTACCGTAATGGAGAACCTGATCTTCTATGCGGACCTCTTTCAAGTGCCCAAGAAAGAGCGGTCCGGCCGGATTGAGCTATTGTTCGGATTCAGCCGGTTGGGTCCGTTCAAGGACCGGCTCGCGGGAGCCTTGTCCGGAGGTATGAAGCAGAAATTAGGGCTTGCTTGTGCACTGATTCACTCGCCCAGGCTTCTCCTTCTGGATGAACCCACCAACGGCGTTGACCCGGTTTCTCGCCGCGATTTCTGGAGAATCCTCTATGACCTTCTAAAAGAAGGGATATCCATTCTCGTCACCACCGCATATCTGGACGAGGCAGAGAGGACTAATCGAGTAGGCTTGATGCATCACGGTTCCATAATACAAATGGGTGAGCCTCGCGCACTCAAGGAGATGGTAAAGGGGGTCGTCATCGAACTGATCGCGTCTGACGCAAAAGGCTCACGGGACCTGCTCTCCAAAATGCCCGGTGTGGTGGATGTCAATATTTTCGGTGAAGGCCTTCACGTGCGTCTCAACGAGGAATCGAAAGCAGAGGTCATCCGCAAGAGGCTCATGGAAGAGGGGATCCAAATTCATTCATTGAAGAGGATTTCTCCTACGATAGAAGACGCTTTTCTTTCGCTTATCCCGAAGGACCCAAGCTCCAGAGAAGAAAATGGATAGAGGGAGCGGTTGAACCAAAGCGACAGGGAAATAGCGGTTTTTGCCGAAAATCTCACCAGAGTCTTCGGCAATTTTGTGGCCGTGGATCACGTAAGCTTCGAGGTGCCCAAAGGTGAGATTTTCGGATTTCTCGGGCCTAACGGCGCGGGCAAGACCACAACGATTAAGATTTTGTGCGGACTCTTGACCCCCACTTCCGGGGTTGCCCGAGTTTCGGGATGGGACGTGTCCACGCAATACGAAGAAATTAAGAAGCGCATCGGGTACATGTCCCAGAAATTCTCATTATACGAAGACCTGACTGTTGAAGAGAACCTGGATTTCTTCGGAGGGATCTACGGCCTCGATGCTGAGAGGAAGCAATCCAGAGACGCATGGGTCCTCGACATGGCAGGGCTCACCGCCAGGAAAAGGAGCCTCACGCGAGAGCTTCCCTTGGGTTGGAAGCAGCGGCTTGCTCTCGGGTGCGCGGTGCTCCACGAGCCGCCGGTCCTATTTCTCGACGAGCCCACATCCGGCGTGGATCCGCTTTCCCGGCGGAGTTTTTGGGACCTGATTCACAGCTTGGCCTTGCAGGGCGTGACCGTATTCGTCAGCACGCACTATATGGAGGAAGCAGAGTACTGCAATCGCCTCGCACTGATGAACAAAGGCCGAATCATAGCCCTGGGGACGCCCGGAGAACTCAAGAAGAACTGGATGAAGGATTCTGTCGTGGACCTGGAATGTGACCACTTGATGCAGGCTGCGGAAGTGCTGCAAAAAGAAGCAGTCTTCAGCGAGGTTGCGGTTTTCGGCAACCTGCTCCATCTGGTCACCGCGGATGCGGATACGGCCATCCCGACAGCCAAGGAGAAGCTCAGCGAAGCAGGGATCCGCCTCTTCAGGATAGAGGTCATAACCCCAAGCCTGGAAGACGTATTTGTTACCCTCACGGCGAAAGACCGAAATTCGGAGGGATGACACCTGAGAAGATCATGAACATTCATCGCACATTCGCTGTGGCTCGCAAGGAGGCCAGGCAGATAGTTCGGGATTCCCGCTCGATGTATCTGGCGCTTGGAATCCCTGTGATGCTCATGATCCTCTTCGGGTACGCACTTTCTCTAGATGTAGACAAAATCCCGCTCGCGGTCTGGGACCAAGACCGTAGCTCACAGTCAAGAGAACTCATAGACCGTCTCACAAGCTCGGGATATTTTACTCTGGTTCTTTCGCCTGAATCCTACAAGCCGATTATTCAGGCTGTGGACAAGACAGACGTAAATGTTGGGGTAGTGATACCCTGGGATTTCAGCCGAAACCTGAAAAAAGGCAAAACCACTCGCATACAGGCTATCATCGACGGGTCCGATTCCACCAGAGCCGGCCTAGCCATCGTGTACCTCGAAACCATCATGGCAACCTTCGACGAGGATTTCCGCAAGAAGGCCCTCATCAGGCAGTCAGTAGAGCAGAGAGTCATTCCTCCGGTTGAACCTCGGATACGGCTGCTCTATAACCCCGAACTCAAGAGCCGAAACAACATTATCCCCGGCCTCATTGCCATAATCATGATGGTCATCGCAGCGCTACTCACATCCTTGACCATTGTAAGAGAGCGGGAGACCGGCACCATGGAGCAGCTTATTTCAACACCGGTGAAGTCCAACGAGCTTATCGTGGGCAAACTCATACCGTATTTTGCGCTCGGATACGTGGATCTGCTGATGGTCTACCTCATGGGGCAATACGTTTTCGATGTGCCCTTAAGAGGAAGCCTGTTGCTGATGTTCCTGGTTTCGAGCCTTTTCCTGATTGGAGCAATGTCTTTGGGGTTCCTGATTTCGGTCATTGCGACAAATCAGTTCTTTGCAACGCAGTTGGCGCTTCTGGGGACGTTTCTTCCTTCGTTTCTCCTTTCCGGCTTTGTGTTCCCTATCTCCAATATGCCCGATGCGCTGCAAGTGATCACTTATGTGATTCCTGCGCGCCACTTTGTGACGGTACTGCGCGCCATATACCTCAAAGGGGTGGGAATAGAGGCGATCGCCGCACCAGTAGCCATGCTGGCAATCTTCGCTTTGTTTATGACTACCGTTGCAACCAGGAAATTGCGGAAAACTCTCCTATGAAAGATAACTTTTCTAATTCAGGTGTACCGGAACAGGTGCCGGCAGCCGAGTCGACTTCGCCCGGAGAACACAATGCCGGCAGACACCCGGATCACCGCGTGTCAAAGGGAACCATCGCTGAATCGCTGAATAGAATACGGCACCTTGTTCGCAAGGAATTCATTCAAATAAGGCGCAATCGACAGAATTTCGCCCTTCTGTTAATCGCCCCTATACTCCAACTCCTCATATTCGGTTATGCCAGTCGCTTGGACGTACGTGACGTTCCAACCGTGGTGGCCGATATGGACCGAAGCGTCCTCAGCCGACAGATTATCGAAGCCTTCTCACGGTCTGGATATTTCACTATCAAGCAAATGCTCAACTCGTATGACGAAGCAGACAAATGGCTGGAAACAGGACAAGCCGCGATGGCCGTACTTATCCCTCCCGATCTAGAGCAGCGGATCAAGTCCAGGCGCACGGCTCTCGTGGGTATACTTATCGACGGGGTGGACACCACAACCGCGGGCACGGTGTCGGGGTACGCTCAATCTATCCTTCAGCGCTTTGCACTCGACATTATGGACCAGCGGATGAACCAGATGCAGGGACAACTCTTCGAGACCACCACTCCTCATCTCATAGTCCCAACCGCGGCAGAAGCCAGCAGAGCGTGGTTCAACCCAAACCTGAACTCCAAGGATTTTTTCGTGCCCGGAGTGGTGGTAATAATTATGCTTGCCCTAACCACTATCATCACATCTTCGGTCATCGTCCGCGAGAAAGAAATCGGGACCATAGAACAGCTTATGGTGGCCCCCATCACCAGACTGGAACTGATCCTCGGCAAAGTCATACCATGTTTTGTCATTGAAATAATCACCATGTCGGTCGTGGTGCCGCTGGCATTTCTGATGTTCGACATACCATTCCGGGGATCTATGCCCTTTTTCCTGGCCACCTCCGGTACTGTTCCTCATAACCATTGCAGGGATAGGGATTACCATTTCAACGTTCTGCAGAACTCAACAGCAAGCGATCCTCACTTCATTCATGTTCTTACAGCCCGCGGTCCTGCTTTCAGGTTATGCCTTCCCGATTGAGAACATGCCGACGGTGATCCAATACGTAACCTACTTGAATCCCCTACGCTATTTCATCACCATCGTGCGCGGGGTCTTCCTGAAAGGGATCGGATGGGAAATCCTATGGCCTCAGGTCATCCCCATGTTTGCTATGGCCGTCTTCTACCTGGGGCTCGCCGCGCTGCTGTTCAAGAAGAGAGCAGACTGATATGAATCAGGGTCAGCTCTGCGACCGCTTTGATACGGCGATAGGGATAAGAGATTTCCCCCGTGACGAGGCCAGTTGCATCATGTAGTCTTTCGCTGTTGCAGGCGGTACCTGGCGTTCCGATTCAGGCTTAGATCGCAGAGACAAGGCTTCGCTGGGACACGTGGTGACACACAACCCGCAACCGATGCACCTGTCACGGTCCACCTCGGCTACGTCAGCGGCTCCTATCTTAATGGCTTCCATTTGACAGCGGTCTATGCAGGTCTCGCAAGCCGAGCAGGCATCGGGATCAACGTCCGCGTAATAATTGGTCATAACCCTTTCCGCAGGCTTGGGGTGCAATTTGATGGACCGAAGAATTCCACAACAGTCGCCGCAGCAGTTGCACATACCACCAGCGTCCTGAGAAATGAACGGCTGCGGCACAAGGCCGGCTTCGTCGCACTTGTCGATTATCTGAAGAGCTTCCTCCTGCGTGATGAAGCGGCCCATACCTTTGTCAACGTAGTATTGAGCGTGGCTCCCAAACTGGAAGCAAACCTCCTGCGGTCTATCGCACCCCTTGTCCAGAAGTCCCTGCTGGACCCGGCATATACATTTCGACACACCGATCTTGTCCTTATCCTTAAACATTGCCTTCACGTCTTCGTACGGCGCCACTGGCCACAATTGATCAATTGATTTATTAACCGGTATGGTTCGCAAGGGAGCCATCTCACCTATCCCTTGCTTGCCTAAGGCTTCCATTAAGTATCGGTCGGACAGTTCCGCGAACTCCCGGTCCATGTCTTTAAGTTGATACTCGAATGAGCCCACTACAAAGGGGACTGCTCCGTATTTGGCGGAATCCCCTTTCTTGAGTCGAAAAATGAGACCTTTGCCGAACATGCGGTCCAGCAGGCCGGCTACCGCGCCAGGTTCTCGACCGATTCTTTGAGCTATCGCCTCGGGCGTTTCAAGCATCATGCTGATATTGAGATACAGTTCAGCTTCTTCTTCTGAGAAGAGCTTCTCCAGGATCCTAATTTCAACTCCGGATTCGGTTGAAGGGAATCCCATCGAATACTGGTCCATCTGTTCACGCAGATCGTAGTACACTTTCGCGGTCATCTTGTCCTCCTGGATGATGAGATATCAGCTCCTGAGCCATTTGAGCTATGTTTATGGCAACGGGTAACCCCGAGGCAACCCACTCGCTCAGCATCACACCGCCTTCACGGAGCAGGGAACGAATCTGTGAAGCGGTGTCCCTGCGATCGGGTCCCTGTTACTGTTTTTTGTCAGGCGATTCACGTTGGCGCCATGTTTTCGGCCTGTGTGCACCAGTCCGAATCCATGAGGCATGACCACCTGACCCTGGCGAGCCGTTTCGGTGACTTCCAGTTCGATATCCTCCGAGCCTGCCTCAGTGGTTACTCTCACCGTCTGGCCGTCTGCAAGACCCAGGGCGGCAGCATCGTCAGGGTGCATCATCAGGGTGCAGGTTTTACTCTTTCCCTCGTTCCACGCAGGGTCTCTCATGATCGTGTTGGCGTTGTAATCCCAATGGCGACCCGCGGCTAAAATGAGCGGGTAGTCCTGATTCATGCGGAGGCTCATTTCTTCGCTTTGAACGTCTATATCCATGACCGCTTCCGCGAGTTCCGGAATCAGAACGTTCACGCGCTTATCGTCAGTTTTCAGCTCATCCAAGGGCTTCGAGGCATCGCACTTGCCGATCCACATCCCTTCGGGGTGTTCGAGAACAGCTCTGAAGATTTCTTCCCCCATAGCCGGTCCAGGGCTGAAGCCTGCACGAGCAGCGTTTTCCCGCAAAGACTTGGGGGCAACCTGCAGCATTCCCCATAGTGCAGCAAGGTTTACTGATCCGAGAGCCTTGCCCGAGCGTCTTGCCGAGAATGAAGGGCATGAATTTCATCGCACGGGGCTCGCTCTGAGCAAATGCCAGAAGCTGCATGGCGAAGTTCATACGGTCTCCGAACGCAGCCTCGTACAGAGTTTGAGGAATTTCCGGGAGTAAACCCAAACGGTCGGCGAGACGTGTGAGGATTTCCCCCTCCTCAAGGCATTCTCCTTCCACTTCAACTACAGGACGCCTCATCTGAAAGTATATTTCGGGAAAGTTCCAGGCAAAAAACGTTCCATCCCATTTTTCGTACGCAGAAGCGGCTGGCAGCACGTAATGAGCGAGGCTCGCGCTTTCGGTAAAAGCCACGTCTACCACTACCAACAGATCTAGGGCCTTGAATGCCTGTTCATAGGCCGTGGTGTCAGCATAGGACCTCAATGGATTTGAGCCGCTCACGAAGACCGCTCGCAGCCGATCTGCCCGATCTGCCAGTATCTCCTCAGGCATGACGTTGGGTGGAAAAGTGCCCATGATCGCAGGGAAATCCGTGGCAGCAGTACGCCAGGTTTTGGGGTCGCGTTCGTCGGAATGAGCCCCCATCGGCATAATGTGGCCTGGTATCAAGTTTCCACCAGTAGCACCTATGCGACCACAAATGGCAAGCAGGATCAATTCGAGGTAAGACGTGACAGTGCTGTGCCTCCCCATGAGGATCCCAAGATCCGAGTGGCATGACCAGTTCCGAGTGGAGAGGAGCCGGCACACCTCGCGAACCTCATCATAATCCAGCTTGCAAAGGTCAATGGCAGGACGGGGGTCGAAATCGAGGAACCAAGGCTGAATCGCTTCGAAGCCGCTCACATGCTCTGCGATATAGTCGTTCTTTTGCCAACCCTCCTGGAGAATTATGCTTATCATGGATCGAAAGAGCAGAGCGTCCGTCCCGGGACGAACTGCCAAGTGTATGTCCGCTCTCTGGGCCGTCTCCGAACGTCTTGGATCGATCACCACGAGCAGCTTGTCAGGGTCGTCGGAAATCCTTTTCAAATGCCGTCTCGCCTGCGGAATCTGATGGCTCATCCAGCCGTTCCAGCCCACGGCTACCAGCATGTCCGTGTGTTCGTGGTCAGGCATGGTCCCCAAGTACTGTCGCCCTAACCCTCTTCCGTTTACCCAGAAATAGCCGGTCAACTCCTGTGCGAGGGGGCTGTAATGATAGTGCGATCCCAATGCCCGGAGAAGCCGCACCCCGAAAGCAGCTTCAAAGTGGCATCCTTGGCCGCCGCCGCCCATGTAAGCCAGGGAGCGGGGCCCGTATGTCTCTACGGTTGATTTGAGCCTTTCCGCAATTTCATCCAGTGCCTGGTCCCAGGATATCTCTTTGAACTCGTCGCCTACCCGTTTGAGCGGCCGTTTGAGCCTATCTTCGTGCTGCTGATAGTGAGCGATTTTCAGTCCCTTGCGACAACAGTACCCCTCACTGCGAGGGTTTTGTTTGTCAGCACGAACCTTGATTATGCGGTTCCCTTCAACCATGACTTCGAGGCCACAGTTTTGAGCACAACACGCACAGCTTGTTTTTTGCCACGACGACATCTCACCCTCCGATCACTTCTGGCATGTAGATCTTGCTGAGAGCTGACTGTCAGACGATTAGTTCGTCTACTAACTATTTTGCCAAAAAAATACTAGTCTCTCAGGTCTTTTAGAAGCCGTTTGAGAAGCACCCTTTCCTCGAGAGACAAGTTCCGGAGAATCTCTTCATTGGCACTATCCCTTTCTTCCGTCAGCTTGGGTTCGAGGTTTCTGGCCTCATCCGTTAGATAGATCCTCAGGACCCTCTTGTCCTCCAGGTCGGTTTGCTTAACGATCCACTCTCTCTCAGCCATCCGGTCCAGGATGCCGGAGAGCGTAGCCGGATCGAGACCCAGTTTTTTCCCCAAGTCGCCTGCGGACATGCCCTCCTCGTGCCACAACCCTCCCAGGACAAGCTGCTGGATGGGGGTTAAGCCGTAAACCGAAACTCTTCGCTTGAGGAGCGCATGGGCTCGCTGATAGGCTTTGGCCAATAGGTATACAACGCACTCATCATAGGGGGACTTCGTATTCATTTCGTATACAAAGTAACTGCTCCCGCAACCCTATGTCAAGCGAAAACGACGAGTATGTGTCTGCATTCACTCATGAGCGGATAGAGACTGCCGTCATTGCGAGCGGAGCGAAGCAATCTCTGTCTTTAACCGTTTAGATTGCTTCGTCGTTTCACTCCTCGCAATGACAAAGAACCGACAATTATCCCTCGTAAGTGAATGGCGGCGAGCATGCCTAATTATTCAGGCACGGCCCCGCGGCTTTCGGCACAGGCTTATTTCTTCCGGTCTTCGACTCTAATTGCCATGACAATGCGGCCCCAACCGCCGCATTCCACACCGACATCGGAGCAGCCCGTCCTATTGAATCGCATTTCATTGGGATCCACCCCAGCATAAAATAACTCGTTTAACGCGAATACCGCGGGCTTGAGTCCGCTCACCGCGTAAAGACACATCCTGTTGGGGCAGAGCTTTGAGATCAGATTTCCCGCGCCGTCCAGGTAGAACTTGTCTCCCACTTTGTGTTGGCTGTTGCACCCGTGCGATTCCACGACCTCCGCGACGATGGTCTTGTTCATGAGTTCCGGAGCTTTCAGGAGGACCTCTGCATTCCTAGGATCTGCTCGGAACTTCGCCATTTCCTCGTCAGTGTAACCCAGGTGCTGCTGAAACATCTTCCACGCGTTTTCATCAATCTTCATCATGCGATCCCTCCGTTCGAGTCATGCTACGCTGGCTGGTTGTCATTAGGAATTAGGGGTGGCACCTTTTCGCGTTGACCATTTTGCGACTCTTGGACCAGTTTCATCTCATACGCAATGCGTGTCGGCTTCTGACATAGACTGGCGGGACGGGCTTCCAGCCTGTCTATTGGGAATGACGGGCAACCCCGCGTGTCCGTGTGGGGCGTCTCCACCAAATCATTTTCTTTTCCGGCCATTGCTTTTGAGCATCGCTCTACCCATCGGCCCTATGGACGAGCAGTCCCAGTGATCCAGTGCTCTCTCAACGAAAAGGTTTATGTCCGGAGAGCGGTCTTCAGGTATTCGATCAATCCTGCCGGGGCCACGTAGTCGGGATGGCTCCGGAACAGAGCCGCGAGTCTCTGGAATTCATCCATGAGTCGCAGTTGATCAGGGTTAGGCATTTCCTTATTACTCTTGGAAGGGTGCGTTGCGAAAAGCAGCTTTTCAGTATTTATCATGCCTCTCTTCTCCTCAAACGCGATCTGCCGCGCGCAGCGGCACGGATTTTCCGAGTTGAAGAGGCCGCACTTCTTTTTCATGAAATCCCGGACGAGATCTCTTGCCCTGGATAGGCGCTTACGAAACGCCGCAGGGGTAATGTCTAGGATTTGTGCTCCGTCAACGCTGTTTGTCTCAAAAACGTGGCCGAGAATAAATGTCAGGCGGAGCTTGCGATCCAGGCACAGAAGCACAGCTTGCAAACATACGATCATCGTCTCTTTGACGATGAGGCCCCGTTCCGCCTCGTAAGACGGGTTAGAACGGCCGTATTCAAGCCCTCGGTCAACCATTTCTTCACAGAATTCAAATGAGATGCCCCAGCGTTCGGCTCTTCGCTTGCGCGTCGTCAACAGGTGGTTCGAGGCAATCCGGTACACCCAGGTTGTGAACGAACTTTTCTTTTGAAAGCTCCCCAGATTCGTGACGACCTTCAGCAGTATCTCCTGGGTGGCATCTTCGGCGTCCGACGGATGAGAGAGCATCCGGATTGCCAATCCGTAGACTCTGTCCTGAAGTCCCGCGATTAGCTCTTCGAGAGATTCCAGATCGCCTTCCAGCGCCTTATCGACTAAGGCCTCCATTTCAAGTTTCATCCGTGATTATTCCTCTGTGACGATGGGTTTACCTGCCCAGTCTGACCGTCTCAGACCCGTCACCTTACCAGTTCGAGTCTCCAGCCTGCGCTCCATGTCTTCATACCCTTAGACGATACCGACACCTGGCAGTGTGACAAAAAGTTTCAGCCTGAATCATTCGCCAGCTATCTCATGAAATGGATGCTCATTTCTCCCCTCTGCCGAACAGCTCTTTCATCCGCATCAACAAAGAGAGGTCGCCAACGGCCTTGTACTTCTGCTGCATGAACATTTGTTGGCCGTCGGCCTTTCCTGTCATGATGTCCATCCAGACCTCAAAAGGTGATTCAACAACCAGATCCGGTTTCTCCGCGGCTCCCTTTTTTGCCTCGATTTTTCCATTCTCAATCTTAAAGTAGCATGAGCCTTCGACTTCACCGGAGAAGTTGAACTGAAGGATCGCCCTCATGTCACCCGCTCGCTCGCCGTTGAATCCCATCGGCATGATCATCATGAAGGTTTCGAGAGAATCGGGACGTGGAACCAAATGCCTTTCGATCAAACTCCCTGGGCGACAATCCCTCACGGATGCAGGACTTCCAAAAGACATTTGCCATGTTGGCCATGGTGTCAAAGTCATCGACGATCGGCCTGGTAATTCGTTCCATCGTCTCTTTAGAAATCTTCAGGGATTGAACCAGTTCCCGGCCGCCTTGCGCTGTGGCTTCAAGGATTTCTTGCGCTGTCTCGGAGAACTGAGGAAGCTTCAACATTTCAGCCGCGGGCCGGTAGATCTCGGCCACGAGTCCCTTGGCGAACAGGAAGTTAACGTATGCGGTGAGCTGGCCAAAGACAGATGCTTCCGGGAACCCGGCCACTGACAAGACTGCTACCTTGGGGGGCTTTTGACGCATGGGGTGGGAAGTAGAGTCGCCAAGCCGATTAAGGAAAGGCTCCACCATTGGCAGCGTTCGTTCGATGAAAGCCTTCATATTGGCATTCACGGTATAGTGGTACAAAGGCGTAGCCATCACGACCAAGTCAGCCTCCAGAAACTTGGGGAACAGCTCATTGGTCATGTCGTCCTTGTGAACGCAGACTCCCGGGGTCTTGGTCCAGCACGTGAAGCAACCGATGCAATACTTCACTTTCTTTTCACGCAGGTGGATCGTTTCCACCTCTGCGCCCGCGTCGCGCATGCCTTTCACCAGGGCGTCCAGCATCATCCCGTCTTGCTGATTCCGTCGAGCCCTAGGGCTGGAGTTGATAGCGAGAACTTTCATGGTGGTCTCCTTTCGAAGTTGTGAGGACCCGTTAACGCCCGATGCTTCGCTAAAGTCGTAATCGGGAAGGTTCAGGTGCAAGGCGGTCAGAGGTTGGGGGAGCTGAATAAGGCGATGTCCCCGTGCCTGAAACATCAGGTTTTCCGTGCCGCCCCTCCAGCCCGATTTTCCGCATCTCAGCCAGGCCGGGCAAGCCGAGGCGTTTCAGGTAGTAGTCCGGAAACCGGAGATTGAAGGGAAAGCCCACACCGACGATCAGGCTGAGGGGGATGAAGGCTCGAGTAATGACCGACGGATACAGACTTACAATCACGCAGACTGCAAAAAGTCCTGCCCACGCAAAGGTCATGATTCGATTGATGGTAAGGAAAAACGGGGTCTCCCAAACTGCTGGGGGCGCAGATTTCTTGGCGTAGTGGTAAGTAAAGGGGTCAAAGCCCAGAATGGGCGGGAAGAAAGCCGCCGAGAACAGGCAGATGTAGATCCCTGTCACAGCATATTCAGTGAAGGATCGCGCCGGCTGCTTTGGGCCACAGAGCAAGGGATAGCGAAAGGACCAGGAAATATGCGCCAACTGCCCAGTCAAAATAGGTCGGCTTGTCCCAGCGTCGCGCCAGCACCAGAAACGCAAGCGCAGTAGACGAGCATGGCGCAAGCCACGGCCAACAAGCTCCCGGGTTCCCTTCCGGTGGAGGCCCAGATCTTGAAGAACGCCAGAGCCGGGAAAGGTCCGATGTACAGAAAGATCTGCCGGCCTTTGGACGGTCCTTGCTCTCCTTCTTTTTCTACCAATGACTCACCCTCCATTCTCAGCCTCCTCTTCGTTCAAAGCATGGATGGTTTCAGATACATTGCGGGCCAAGTCCCGGAAAGAGCGAAGGCCGAATTGAAAGCACAAGTACTGAAACCGATCAGCATGCGCTTCAACCGCGGGCCTGGCCGCCTCCAACTGTCCACGAAACTCCTCTATGGATTTCAGGTACTTGTCCGCAATCGTGTGGCGCTCCTCGGGGGAGAGATGGGCGAAAAAGAAGGCCTTCATCAAAAACGGGCTCTTGGGTTGCTCTAGGATCAACGGCGATCTCAAAGAGTCAAGGAAAGCCACCCTGCCAGCGTCTGTTATGGTATAGATTTTACGATTTGGCGCACCATCCTGAATCTCCGTCCGTTTGGAAACCAGTCCATGATTCTCCATCTTCTTGAGTGCGGGGTAGATGGAGCCGTAGCTAAGGCCGGAGAAGAATGAAAACGAGATCGAGAAAGCTTTCTTGAGATCGTAACCGGTCATGCTGTTACGCATGAGAAAGCCGAGGAGAACTGATTGCACGTCCATGTTGCCCCCTTTGTGGTCGATGATATATCTCGACACGATATATGTCAAGTCAAAATAACGTTAGCTTTTTGGCTGTAGTCGGGACAACCAATTACTCTGGCCTTAATAGCCTTCCGATGTAGCCCCACAACCGTGCCACGCAAAGCCTAGTCCTTCCAACCCCATTTTCTTGGGGAATTGCACGGTGCTGGCCGTAACCAATTGTATGCTGGAAAATGCTCTGCTCTGGCGCTAACTTGCCGTCAGTTTCGTTTTTTTCTGGGTCCAGAGAGCGGAGGGCCATTAAATCCCCTTTCTAAGGGGATTTAGAGGATGTTCAATAAGTTAGCTTGTAATCCCCCCTAGCCCCCTTTTAAGAAAGGGGGGAATAAAGCGCTAAGTTAGCTCCTATGCCCCCTGGCCCCCCTTCGGAAGGGGGATTTAGGAGGGTTTTGAATGGCCTAGACGACGGGCCAAAAAACGGCCTGCTCTTTCCCCGCCCTGCGACTGACGCGTAGCTGCCGGTCGGACAAAACTCTTGACACACACCGTACGAGTTCGGTAAAAAGAATGTAAGACTAACTGGTCAGTCATTGATTCCTCTGACTGACCATTGTGTTTTCTGGAGGGCCGCCATGAAGTCCGATCTCGAAAAAAACATCCGAGACGTCATCGCCAAAACCAAAGTCCACAAAGATACCTTCGCTGTGCCGGAACTTGTCCGAATACTTCGGACAGAACTGGCCAAAGAAGACGACTCGGATTTAACACACGAAGAAACCGTACTTCTCTTCGTCGAAAAAGCCACCCAGGCATTGGCAGCTTCCCCCATCTATTCGGACCCACTGGTTAGGGAATTCTACCGCAGCGTGCTTGATGTTGCCGATCACGCGGGAATTCCACGACAAAATATACTGGAAGATCTGCTTTTCCAGACCTTGCGCCGTCCAGCGGATGGTGAAGGGCCAAAGCGCAAGAAACAAAGAGACGCGCGGTCCAGAATACTCCAGTCCGCACTCGATGAATTCTCGGACAAGGGGTACCACGCCTCGACAATCGACTCCATCGCTGAAAGGGCCGGCATTGCCAAAGGGACCGTTTATCGCTACTTCAACACCAAAGAAGGCCTCTTCAATGCCCTCAAAGAGGACACCATAAGTGAATTTGTGGAACACGCCCGCCATGACTTGAGCCAAGAGGAAGATGTGCTGAAGATCATAGAGAGCGTCATCAAGAATTATCTCAGCTTCTTCGAAAAGAACTCGGCTTTTTTCAAAGTCATCATTCAAGAACAGAAAGATTTTGGCCGGGAGTTTTCCGAAAAATTTATCCATGAACTCATACTTGCCTTACCCGGCCTGAAGAGACGCTGCTGGAAAGCCTCACGGAACGGTCACCTCAAACAGATGAACTATTTCACCGTGTTTTTCGGCATCATCGGTTTCCTTAACGGAGTGATTCAGAAATGGTTGCACGAAGGTGCTGAAGGATCTCTTCTGAATGAGATCGAAACGGTGAAAGAGGTTCTGTTTTACGGTTTTGTGGTCCCTCCCGTCCAGGCAAGCAAATTTAATACGTTAAAGGTGATCTCATGAAATTGCCAATGCCTTTTGATTTGAAGATACCCGTGCTCTACGTTAACCCTGGAATTAATGCGGATCCGGGTCTTGTGGAGGAGGTCTCCGGTGCGGGAGGGCTGGGAATTGTAGATCACGTGACCACCGGCCCCGCCGAATTCAAAGTTTCGCCCGACATTCCTCACGCCGTGCGGGTTTTGATCAAGGATTTGGAAAGATTTGCTTCGGGAGAAGGGATCAAACTGGTCGTCATTCCTTTGGAAGAGGCTGAGCAAGTTTCTTCACTGGAACCAGGAGCTTTAAAGAAATTTGGGGTTCCTGTTCTGGTGGAAGTCGGCAGCGCAAGTCAGGCTGCCGTGGCTGAAAAGGCCGGGGCTGCCGGTCTCGTTGCCCGTGGGAACGAAGGTCCGGGCTGGGTAAGCGAAACCAGCGGGTTGGTGCTACTTCAGGAAATCCGTGCTCTGTCCGACCTTCCGCTCTTCCTGCAAGGCGGGGTGAGTCCTCCGAACTGCGGCCGGCGCCAGGGCGGCCGGTGCCACAGGTGTGGTTCTGGACGTTCATCTTCTGCTCACAAAAGGTTCCCAGGTCAATTCCTCGCTAAAAGATTTTCTCAATTCTCTGGGGCTCCCTACTACTGTAACGCTGGCAGACGGGACAGGAACTCCGCTGCGGGTCTATTCCCACGTTGGTACTCGTATGGTCCGGGAGCTGAAGAAGCAGGAAGATACTCTGCCGCCTCAAGATTTTCCCGCTTATCGCGAGCGCCTTCAGGCGGCTCTCCAAGGCCGCGGGATCTCACCGGATTCCGAAGAGATGCTCCTGCCAATGTCCGAGGACATCGGGACGGCCAAAGAGCTGGCAGCCCAGCATGGGACCGCGAAGGCCATCGTCGAGGCTTTCGGAAATGCAATGGCAGGAATTAGCCATGCATGGCCGTTCTGCGAAGGTTCTTCACTTTGCCGCGACCACGGAACACGCTTCCCCATAGTTCAAGGCCCCATGGCCCACGTGAGCGACAATCCCGGCTTCCTTGCCGCAGTGGCCGCAGGAGGCGCTTTGCCTTTTCTCGCCATGGGCAACATGCCGGGCCCGATTGCGCGAGAGGGAATCGGCCTTGCCGGAGAAAAAACCAACGGGAGATTCGGTGTTGGTCTTATCGGACTGGAAGTAAACAAGCATTGTTACGAAGCCCACCTGGAGATAATGAGGGATAACCCGCCCCCATTTGCCATCCTGGCCGCAGGGAGCATAGATCTGGCCAAAGCCATAGAAGAGATAGGGACTGCGTGCTATTTGCACTGTCCCTCGCCGTCGATACTGGCGGAGGGGCTTAAGGCAGGGCTTCGGCGGTTCGTCTTCGAAGGATGCGAATCAGGCGGACACATAGGCACGCTGGGAAGTTTGAACCTTTGGAACGCCAATCTCAACGCCTTGGAAGCAGCCGCGGCACAGGGAGTCGATCTCAGTGAAGTTAGTGTACTCTTCGCAGGAGGAATAGCCACCGGCCGGGCCGCAGCCTTCGTAGCCGGGATGGTGGGGGACTTTGTAGAAAAAGGTCTCAATCTGGGTCTGCAGATCGGGACAGCATATCTTGCCGTCAAAGAAGCGGTTTCGACATGCGCTATCACGTCCACGTATCAGAAACTAACGTTGCAGAGCGACCGTACCGTAGTCATAGGTCGGACCGTAAACACCAGGGCACGCGCCGCGGGCTCTCCTATGGCCTCGCAGCTCATAGAGTGGGAGCAGGAGCGGCTTCGAGCAGGAGTGCCTTTGCGGGAGCGCAAAGAACTGTACGAAAAAGATAACTTGGGGTCCCTCAGGCTCGCCTCGAAGGGGTGCGCCATCGATCCGGACACAGCCACCTGGGATTGCCCGGTGTTCTGTGATTTGCCTCCTGAAGAGCAACTTGATCGCGGTCTGTACTTGATGGGACAGGTGGTCTCTCTTCTTGAAAGCCCTTGCAGTATTGAGCAACTTCACGAGGAAATCATAGAAGAAGGCAGGCGTATCTTCGAAGCAATGCCGGTGTTCACCGAAGCTGAAGACGATTTGAGCAAAGAGCCGCCCTACACAGAGCCGCTCGTGGAAATGGATTACGAAAAAGAGCCCATTGCGGTGGTCGGAATAGGACTCCGCTTTCCCGGTTCCGATTCGCCGGATTCGTTTCTGGCAGCAGATCATCAGCGGACGCAGCGGAATAGGCCCGGTTCCCGAAGAGCGCTGGGGCGGCAACTCGGATTTCTACTATGACCCTGATCCCAAAGCCCCTGACAAGACCTACACACGAATTGGAGGGTTTATAGGGGATTTCAAGTTTGATCCGCTCAAGTATCGCATTCCCCCCGCAGTGGCCCGGAAGATGGATCGAACCCAGCAAATGGCTGTGACCTGCGTGGCCGATGCTCTCCAGGATGCCGGCCTCTCCCCGGAGAAATTGAAGGGAAAGAGGGTAGGGGTAATCCTCGGGAACAGTATGGGCGGAGACACCACTGACAGGTACGCGGAACGAGTGGGTCTACCCAGATCAGTATCCTGCCTCGAGGAAGCGGTGACTTCGCTGGATTTGAATGAGAGCGTCAAGAAAGATCTAGTGGCCCAGTTCCGGTCCCGTTACCTGGAAAATCTCCCAGAGATTACGGAGGATTCGCTCCCCGGCGAATTAGCCAATATAATTTCAGGCCGAGTGGCCAACGTATTTAACCTGGAGGGCCCGAACTTTACCGTTGATGCGGCCTGTGCGTCTTCCATGGCCGCGGCCATGAACGCCGTTGCTGCATTGCGGGAAGGGAGCATAGATTACGCTGTGACCGGCGGTGTGGACGCGGCTATGCACCCGTCCTCCTTCATCAAGTTTTGCAAAATAGGAGCGTTGTCCCCCGACGGCAGCCGGCCCTTTGACGAATCGGCCAATGGGTTCGTCATGGGCGAAGGCGCGGGAATCATGATTCTGAAACGGGTCTCCGATGCCCTTCGCGATGGTGACCGGATCTACGGGACAATAGTGGAAATCGGTTCATCTTCAGACGGGAGAGGCAAGGGGATAACCGCGCCCAATGCCGCTGGACAGGAACGAGCCGTGCGGGCTTGCCTAAGTGCATCGCGGATTGACCCCGGATCGATCGGCCTCATTGAAGCTCACGGCACTTCCACGCCGGTGGGCGACAAGACTGAGCTGACGGTTCTGGACCGCTTGTTCAGGGAGGCGGGAATTCCCAGAGCCTCGGTAGGCATCGGGTCCGTGAAATCACAGATAGGCCACCTCAAAGCAGCCGCGGGCGCTGCCGGGATGATAAAGGCCGTCCTCAGTCTGCACCACCGTACATTGCCCCCGACCGCCAATGTGAAACGGCCCAACCCCTGTATTGATTGGGATTCGTCTCCCCTGTTCCTCTTGACCGAGGCGAGGCCGTGGGAAATCGACAGCGGGTCTGTTCGAAGGGCCGGCGCCAGCGCGTTCGGATTTGGCGGGACCAATTTTCACGTAATCGTCCAGGAACATACTCCCGGCCTTCGGCTGGTCGCGGGCAAAAAGAAAGTCCAGGCTATAATTGAATTTCGACCGCCCGATTGGCCTCGTCCTCCGGAAATGCAAATTCAGGGAGACGCATGGGTCATAGGTGGAACGGATCCCGGAAATCTCTTGAGTAAGGTCGAAAGGCTTCTCAAGGACTTGACTCCAGAGAATGCAGCCGTGCTAGCCGCTCGATGCCGACAAGAGACAGGACCATTTGACATCCGGTGCGGATTTGCGGCTCAGGATTCAGAATCCACAGCCAAGAAGCTTTCCCTCATCCGTGACGGACTGATTGATCCTGCCAAGCAAGCTATCTTCCCGACTCGCGGCATACATGTGTCTCAAGGCGCTCCAAGCAAGGCCCAAGGAGGGATAGCATTTCTCTTTCCCGGACAGGGTTCGCAGTATCCATTCATGCTGCGCGATCTAGCGGAACGATTCCCAGTGGTGGCACAGACATTCCAAGAAGCGGACGAGATTTTGGCTTCCCTTGGCCTTCCTACGGTTACCTCCAGTGTATTTCCTGGTCAACGGAAACAACGGCGAGGCTGCACGCCGTCAGGCAGATGCAATGAAGGATACGCAACTCCTTCAGCCAATGATTCTGACGGCCAACGCTGCGATCTTTCGGCTTTTGTCCTCGATGGGGGTGCGACCGGTGGCATGCGCGGGCCATTCGCTGGGCGAATATGCGGCTTGCGTGGCAGCGGGTGTCTTTACATTCAGAGATGCTGTCGAAGCAGTGGCGGTGCGCGGGCGTGAAATGGCCAGAGTGAGCATCGCGGATCCGGGCTTGATGATGAGCCTGCCAGCCGATGCGCGGGTGGTGGAAGAAGTGCTGGCCGAAGTTGACGGGTATGTGGTTGCTGCAAACAAGAACTCGCCCAAGCAGACCGTGATTTCCGGCGAGACTGCGGCCGTAAAAAAGGCTGGTGAGCTTTTCAAGGCCCGAGGAATAGACGGGACAATCCTACCGGTGTCTGCTGCGTTCCACTCCGGGGTGGTGGCCCCTGCCCGGGAGCCTTTTATGAAGACCCTTGAAAGACTCAGCGTAAATCCGCCTTCCATTCCGGTCCTCTCCAATGTGACCGGAGACTTTTACCCTGTGGGCCCGGCAGCCCCCGGAAGAATTCGCGATCTCCTGGGCAAACAGTTTGCGGCTCCGGTCGAGTGGGTCAAAACATTGCGACGCCTTTACAGCGAGGGAATCAGGATTTTCGTGGAATGCGGGCCCAAGCGGGTCATGAGCAATCTGACGCTGGACACGCTCTCACAAGATGTTGTGGCTCTGCCTACCAACCATCCCAAGAAGGGAGGCATGCTCCAACTCATGGAAACCTTGGCCGCGTTGGCTGCAGAGGGGATCGCAGTTGACTTTTCAGGGGCCGACGGTCCGGTAGAGGTCGAGCGGCCTGCGGTTCGTCTCGGAAGGACCGAGTTGAGAGTTGTGGCACAAGCCTCAGAAGCTGGTTCACAGCAACCGCAACCGGTGCAGGCGCAGCAGGCAGATCCGCTAGTGGGGCTCCTGGACCCTGAGATAAGGGAGATCGCATCTCAGAAAGAGTTCAGCAGGTTCCTGGAGATCCAGGGCGAGCCGATTCGGCAGCTCATCAAATCGGGCTTCCAATCATTTGTGAAGAACGTGCTCCCGCTGGAAAAAACCGTCAGACAGGTGAAATCCGAAGGTATGGATTTCAATCCGGTTGTAGTCAGCGGATTGGCTGCGGGGCTTCCCAGCGATGTACGGTTCCCGTTTGATAGGGAAACGCTCGACGATCTGATACTGGGCCGGAACTTCATCAAGAAGATCCCGGAGGACGGCCGTCGCAGAATGCTCGAAAAGAACGTGGAACGTCTGCTCAAAGGGCCTTCTGGGGAAGTGGAAGTCCAGATGGTGGAGGACATTTCCGACGTAATCAAGCTCGCCGGTTTTTTCAACGACGAAGAGGTCATAGAGGAATACGGGTTGGATGAGCGGTTGGTGCGGTCCATGGACGTCACGACCCGCCTGGCGATTGCCGCCGGCCTCGAGGCCCTCCGGGACGCGGGCATTCCTCTGATCCGTCAGATTCGCACCACCAGCACAGGGCACGAATTGCCTGAATCATGGGCTCTGCCGCCGGCTCTGAGGCAGGAAACGGGAATTATCTTTGCCTCGGCGTTTCCGGGTATGGCCTCCCTGGTTGACGAGGTGACCAGGGAAGCGGCGACTCGCTACGGCTCCGGAGCCAAGAAGCGACTCATTGAATTCTATACCGGGCTTGTGGCCCGTGTCGGCGACGACCGAGAACGGGAACGAATTACCGCATGGTTTACTGAAGAGTTCGGCAGTCTGAACCCCTCTGGATCGGAAGAGCTTTACACCTTCAATAGAGATTTTCTGCTGCGTGTCATCAGCATGGGCCAAGGCCAAATGGCTCAACTGATCAAAGCCCAAGGGCCGAATACCCATATCGATGCAGCTTGCGCGGGGACAACTCAGGCCATGTTGCTGGCGCGGGACTGGATCCGCACGGGTCAAGCGAAGAGAGTCATCGTCATTGCAGCGGACGATGTGGCCGGGCAGACACTGCTCCCGTGGGTCGGCTCCGGCTTTCTGGCCGTGGGCGCAGCCACGACCAACGGCAACGTGAGCGAAGCTGCTCTTCCTTTCGATGATCGGCGGCATGGCCTGATCCTCGGTTCCGCCGCTGTGGGCATAGTCTTAGAAAGCCAAGATCTCGTCAAAAAGAGAGGCATGGACGGGATAGCGACAATAGAGGCCGGAGCAGTAGCCAACAGCGGATTTCACGGCACCCGCCTGGACGTGGACCATATCAGTTCCATCATGGAACAGATGATAGGGAAATGGGAAGAGCAGTCCGGTCTTTCTCGGCAGGATCTCGCCCGGGATGTTTTCTTCATGTCCCACGAAACTTACTCACCAAAGCGCGGCGGAAGCTCCGCGGCGGAAGTTCATGCCCTCAGGCAAACTTTTGGCGAGCAGGCTCGGCTAATCCCCATAGTCAACACCAAGGGGTTCACGGGCCACACCATGGGGGTAGGGGTGGAGGACGTTGTAGCCCTGCGCTGCCTTCAGAAGCAAATGGTGCCGCCCATTCCGAATCTCAAGCAGCCGGACCCTGAATTTTCGGACCTCAATCTTAGCCGTGGAGGGGCCTGCGAGTCAAATTACTCGCTCAGGCTCGCAGCAGGGTTTGGTTCACAGATCGTAATGGCCCTGTACAAGGTTGCGAGTCGTGAAGAGAACCGCATAAATGATCTCCACACCCATCGAAGCTGGCTAAAAGAGATCAGCGGTTACACAGATCCGGTAGTTTCGGTGGACCAACGAACCCTGAGATTAAGCGAGCGCTCCGTGGAACAGATTGCGGCCCAGGCAGCAGTTGCGGCGGGTCAACGCGACGAATCTGAAATTCAAGCTGCCCGATCTGCCGGGGAAACAATCGGTGGAGCTGAAGAAATCCGAGGGAAGATTCTGGCGCTGCTATCAGATAAGACGGGCTACCCTGCGGACATGCTGGACACTGGCTTGGATTTGGAAGCAGACCTGGGGATCGACACGGTAAAACAGGCCGAATTTATCTCCGAGGTGAGGGATACATTCAACATCCCCCGCATCGACGGGCTGAAAATTGCTGAATTTCCAACCATCGAGCACATAATCAATTTTGTCCGTGAACAAACCGTGAAAGTCACCGAGCCTGATTCTGCTTCTTACGGTGGAGTCGAGCCACAAGAGGGAACAGCCGCCCCCGCGGACGATGGAGCTGAAGTCAGGGACAAAATTCTCGAACTCCTCTCAGCCAAGACCGGGTACCCTGCGGACATGCTGGATACCGATCTGGATTTGGAAGCAGACCTTGGTATCGACACGGTCAAACAGGCCGAATTTATCTCTGAGGTGAGGGAGGCATTCAACATTCCTCGCATCGACGGGCTGAAGATTGCTGATTTTCCGACTATCAAGCACATTATCGGCTTTGTACAGGAGAAGCGCCGAAATGCATTGTCTGTGGCTCCTGAACAACCGCAGGAAGTGGTCGCTGAAAAAGTGCCGAGGGCTGAAGAAGAAGTGCGGCTCTTTGAAACAAGGCTCATGGCCTTGCCGCCTCTTGAACGAGTGCCACGGCCTGAGGCGGATGAGGTGCTGGTTCTGGGTGGTCCTTCCGTGCTGGCTGAGATCGTGACAAGCGCACTGGGTGGCCTCGGTTACTCCAACGTAAAGCGAATTGCCGAACCTGTTCTGCCGGGAGATTCATCTACGAAGCGGATAGGATTAATCAACCTCTTTCCAATGGAGGGTGATCCCGCTTCCTTGAGAAAAACCTTCGAGCTTTACTTGGCTTGTGCCACAATTTTTGAGACTGGGCCGTCGTTCCTGGTGACCGCTGTTTCGGAGGACGGTGCGTACGGATTTGACGTCCCCTCAGAAACCGGTGATATCGCCGGAGCGGTTGCCGGCGCTACCAAAGCCTTCGCCAAGGAATATCCCGACACGTTTGTACGAGTGCTGGACTTGCATCCTGATCTTGGGTCCGAGCAAGCATCAGAGGCAATCTTCCGCAGTCTCACGGAAGCTTTTCCGCTCGAAACTGCGGTGGGGGAAACCGGAGAGCTTAGGGCTATTCGGCTGGTCCCCATGATCGAGGAGGTAGAGAGAACCTGGAATCAGATCCGGGGATGTTGTTCTGGCCAGCGGCGGCGCAAGGGGCATTACTGCGGCTTGCATCTCGCATCTTGCCGAACAATGTCCGTTGACCATCGTGATTCTCGGTCGGACGTCACTGTCGAGCCGTGCGGAACAGCTAGCGGAGTTCGCTCCCGAACAGTGGATGGAAGAGAAGAACAGGATCGTGGACCGAATGAAGCGAGACGGAACAGCTCTTACTCCTGTAAAAGTGGAAAAGGAGCTTGCCGCGTTGCAGGCTGAAGCCGAAGTCTTCAGGCACATTCGCAAGCTACGAGGCCTGGGCTCCGAGGTCATTTACAGGCCGGTTGACATTCGCGACCGCGATTCTGTGGACGAGACCATTGCCCAGGTTGCGCAGACATGCGGGCGTGTGGACGTGGTCATCCACGGAGCCGGAATTGACGTGAGCCGTGCGCTGCGTAGCAAGACCTTGGAACAGATGGAGAACGTTGTGTCCGTCAAGGTTCAAGGCATGCGGAACATAATGGAGGCTCTGGACCGTCACGGCACGCTGCCTCGCCGAGTTGTTGGCTTTGGCAGTGTCGCTGGACGGTTCGGCAATATGGCACAGGTGGATTATTCCGCTGCCAACGATGGGCTTTCGCATTTGCTGAGAAAAATAGATCACGATTGGGACGCAAAAGTCTCCATAGTGGATTGGGCCCCGTGGTCCGAAATCGGTATGGCCACGAGGGGAAGCGTGCAACAGAGCCTTGAAGAGGCCGGCATTGACTTCATTCCACCGCAAAAGGGCGCTGAGATCCTAGCGCAAGATCTAGGCCGATCTTCCGGTGCCTGTGAGGTAATGGTTGCCGGAAAGCTGGGTCCCTTTGCTTCGGATGCCTTCACTATCCCCGGTTCGACAGATTTGGGCGAGCTGCAGATTGCCGGACAGCAGGGAAGGGTCATTTCGATCCTGCCCGGAGAATATGTGAGGGCCGAGTTCGCGCTTGACCCTTCTCATCCTCTTCTAAATCATCACCGCATCGACCGCGCGGCAGTGTTGCCCGGAGTGGGTGGAATGGAGATGATGCGGGCAGCGGCTGCTCTGTTGAATCCGCAAGCCGTGGACGCTGTATTTGAAAACGTGCGTTTTGTCAGCCCTCTCAAAATATTCAAGGATGAGCCCTTCCAGGCTGAAGTCGAAGTAATACGCGTTCCCAATGGCGCCGAAGACGATACTACGTACCATGCGAGAATCTTTTCATGGTTTGTAGACCGCAGCGGCCGGAAGGTCGGATCAACCAGGCTGCATCATGAGTGCCGCCTTGCGGTTGGGAGAGCAGAGTCGAGTCCGTTTCTGGAATCGGCCGACTGGAAGGAATCGGTCTGGATCGCGGATCAGGACCTCTATTCTGTATTTTTCCATGGGCCCGGCTTCAAGTTTCTCGATCACGTGAGTATCGAAGGTAACGGAAAGGGAGTCAGGTTTCGGTACAAGGAGACGGCCGAACGCGAGGTCATGTTTACTGACTTTTTCCCCTCTGGTGTGGAAGCCGCTTTTCAGGCTGCAGCCGCCTTTGGCGTGGAATGCCGTGGAATAATGGCTCTCCCCACGGGGATAAAAAGGGCCGAAATTCATTCGGTTGATTCACTCCCCTGGGAGGGAGAGTTGGTCCCGATTGAAACTTCTCAGGAAGGTCTGGAGGGCAGAACCGTCATCAAATTTGACGGGCTAATCAGGGACCGCCAAGGCCGGGTAGTTATCTCCCTGAAAGGTGTAGAAATCGTGGAACTTGAGCAGACTACCGGCTTCCCCGGGAAGGTCTTTGAGGAAATGCTGCCGGTGGCCGAGATCGTCAGTGAGATGGAAAAAGCTCCCGAAGCATTTTTGAAACTCGCCCTTGACGATGAGGAGGTGCGAGAGCACGGCCAAAAGGCTACGCCGAAGCGGGCAGCGGAATGGCTGGCAGGCCGGATCGCGCTGAAGAGAAGCATTCGGAGAGTGATGGCGACAACCGACACCGGGACCATTTCGGAAAATAATATTCGCATCATCCAAGATGAGCAAGGGAAGCCCATTGGCGAACTATCAGTCAAGCCAGGGCTTCAAATAAATAGTATATCGCTGTCCCATTCAAATGGTCTGGCAATGGCTGCGGCTACGGTTCCCGGGACGTTTGAAGGACTGGGCATAGATGTGGAGAAGGTAGAAGCCAGGAGCGAAGCCTGGGCCCAGGATTACTTCACCGAAGAAGAGATCCAAGCCGCAGGGGAGGGTGGCCAACGCTGGCTTGATCTCACGCGGATGTGGTGCCTGAAAGAGGCTGCTCTGAAAGCCATAGGAACGGGTCTGCGGTTCGACCTGAGAGACATCAACGTAGCGGCTCTCGATGAGGCGGGAAGGGCGAAGCTGGAATTCCGTAATGAGGCAGCAAAGCACATCGAGAAAGCGTCAGCCGGGCAATTCGAGGCCAGGGCGGAAGAAAAGGATGGAATAGTCGTCGCCAGGGTCATAATTCGCAAAACTTTTTGAATGCTTTTCGACGGCCATGTGCTAAGAATCACTAAGACGAAGGGCTGCATATCATAGGATTTTTTGGGGAGCACACCTCGTGCGATGGGGCATTCTGATAAACCTGGCGGTGATTCTCGCCGTTAGTGGTATTCTTCTATTCGTTGTTTTTGGCGCTTCACTGGAACGCGCGGCCGTTGATCTTAAGATCCAGCAAGCCGGTGTAATTGTTGACCTCCTTCAAGGACAAATCCTGAATTCAGACTCTCCTGAGCACATGTGGGCGGCCGTCCGAAGTGTGTGTAGAGCACGCGCAGGACTGAAGATTCTTCTGTACGATTCCGGAGGAAACGTTCTCGGTGGCTGCTCTGTAGGCAAAGATCCTGATCCGCCCAGTCCTTCAGAACCGGGTCGCAGAATCAGGGTCGTGGGGGCAAGTTGGCCTAGCAGCCTATTTAAAGGGACGGTTGTCCTGGTAGATGTCACTGGTTCCTTTTCGCACGGAGTCCGCGCAGTCCGAGCGTTTCTTGAAATTCCTCCCTCCATCTTTGCGCCTGCCTGGAAGTTCTTTGGCGTGTACCTCATCATGACCCAGTTCGCTCTATTCTTTCTCGGATACGTTCTTTTCCACAGGACGGTTATAGGCCCGGTGAGGGACATCGCCCGACTTGCGGGAAAAGCCTCGGGGATCGCCGATTCTCCGGATCCTTCAGTTTCGCCGGCTCTGAAGGGCGACATTCAGAGAATATCTTCAATCCTCAAAGCCATGATCGTGAAGATCGTGGACGACCGCGAAAAGATGCAGGAGCTAATAGAGCAGCTAAAGAAGAGCAATCGCGACCTCGAAGCGGCTCAACAAGGGCTTGTGCGATCGGAAAAACTTGCCGGAGTAGGGCGGTTGGCTGCGGGGGTGGCTCACGAGATCGGTAATCCTCTTCAGATAGTCATGGGATACGCCGAACTCTTGAGTCGAGGCCCGGATTCTGAGTCCCGTACGGAAATACTTCCGAGGATGGACAGGGAACTCAAGCGCATCCATGACGTTCTGCAGAGGCTGCTGGAATTTGCGCGCCCCATTCCAGAGAACATAGTCTCCTGTGACATCAACGCCTTGGTGAAAGACTGCGCGTCCCTCATACGTGGCCGAAAGGGCTTTGGCAGCGTTGAATTTGAATTTCAGCTTGCTGCGGACATGCCGTTGATGGAGACCGAGCCGGAAAAGATAAGGCAAATCATAGTGAATCTGGTCTTTAACGCTGCAGACGCCATGCCCGAATCAGGGGGCAAAATAACTCTCCGGACCCGCAAGAATGAAAATGCCGCGGAAATTGAGGTCCAGGACACGGGTTCGGGAATCTCTCAAGAGAACCTTACGAAGATCTTCGACCCCTTTTTCACCACAAAGGAACCGGGGAAAGGGACCGGCTTGGGACTGGCAGTATGCCTGGGACTGGTAGAATCAATGGGCGGCACAATCAACGTAGAGTCGGAGGAAGGAAAAGGAACAGTCGTGATGGTTCGGATTCCCCGGCGAGAAGGGTAGGAAGAGCAGGCCCGGTTTCCTAACGAGTCTTTCTCTATGCCCTTTATCTCTTGTATTTCTGTCTTCCGGTTACGTACAGATCTCCGCCTTGAGTATCGGTGGCCACTATTAACGGTAGATCTTCAACCACGAGTCTGCGCACCGCCTCAGGTCCCAATTCTTCCCAGGCCAATATCTCAGCCTTTTTTATGCAGCGTGATATCAGCGCGCCCGTGCCGCCTACCGCGGCGAAGTACACAACTCCCCACTGGATCATGGCCTCCTTGACCGCTTCGGCGCGGGGGCCTTTTCCTATCATTCCCCTCAGGCCGTGCTCCATGAGTAAAGGGGCATAAGCATCCATGCGGTAACTCGTCGTTGGGCCTGCCGCACCGATGGGGCGGCCGGGAGGAGCGGGGTGTGGGACCTACGTAATAGATAACCTCTCCCTTGATCGAGAACGGCAAGGGCTCCCCGGCGCGTAGCAGGTCTGTCATCCGTTTGTGGGCCGCGTCTCTACCGGTGAGGAGGGTCCCTGACAAGCTCACCACATCCCCAGCTCGAAGTTCCCGCACCAGCGCTTCTTCAAGCGGAGCGACAATTCGTCTCGGTTCGACTTTCAAAGCTCCACCTCCCGGTGACGGCACGAATGGCATTGTATGTTCACTGCGCATGGAATGCTGGCAATATGAGTGGGGTACGTGTTTACATGCACTGCGAGGGCGGTGGTGCGACCGCCGAGCCCCATGGGTCCGATCCCGAGTCTGTTGATCCGTTCGAGTAGTTCCTTTTCCAGGTTGTCCAGATCCGAGTCGGGATTTTGGGTACCCAGCGGGCGAAGTAATGCCTTCTTGGCTAGCAGAGCGGCTTTCTCAAAGGTGCCGCCAAGCCCCACTCCCACCACTACCGGCGGGCAAGGATTACCCCCTGATTCTTCCACCCTCTGAACAATGAAGTCCTTAACACCTTCAATACCGGCAGAAGGTGGAAACATCATGACTCGACTCATGTTTTCCGATCCGAATCCCTTCGGTGCGAGAGTAATTTTAAAGCCCTCGCCAGGGACGATTTCGGTGTGAATAACCCCAGGCGTGTTGTCCCCAGTGTTGACACGAGTTATGGGATGAAGCACCGACTTGCGCAGGTTTCCGTCACGGTACCCCTGCCGAACACCCTCATTGATTGCTTCGTCGAGTGCCCCGCCTGTCAGGTGAACGTCCTGACCTATTTCCACAAATACTACGGCCATGCCGGTATCCTGGCAGAGCGGGATTTTTTCTTCCGCGGCTATTCGAGAATTCTGGATAATTCGTCCCAGTATCTCGCGGCCGATTGAGGATTCTTCGTTGAGTAGAGCGGTCTCGAGAAGTTTGATGACGTCATCGCCAAGAATTGTGCATGCATCCATACACAGGCGTCTGACTGCCGCTGTTATGTCGGCTGCCGAAATTGTCCTCATTTTTCTTTGTCCGAAGAAGTTTTTTGTATTCAAAATATAAAACATAAAGGTTAGCCTGAAAACTTGCAACTGATTACGCGGCCGCGCCTGAAACAGAAGCCGCCGGCAAGGGACTAATTCTTCAGGCACGGAAGACTGATCAACCTGGGAGTGAATTATGAATGGTCAGGGAAATTCAGAGCAGCAGAATAGCGCTTACTCGGAAATTCTGAACCTTTTGGACAGGCAAGGGCTTTTGAAAGAGCGCCTTCCGTTTACTCCGGCTCTATTGGAAGAGGCGGTTTTTTTCGCCTACAAGATGCGTCTGATCACGCAAGGCCGGGTGAAGCATTACCTCGCTCTCGACAGGGTAGGCCTGAAGCGAATCATCAATGAATGGAATAAAGGGGATGAGGGCAACTGTACCTGCCGTCTGGCACGTAACCCCTTTGCCGAGGAGGATTGAACAGCTAAATCGCTTGACAAGCAAAGCGCCCTGGCATAATGTAATACGCGAACCTTAACTTGTGTTTCTCCAGTTGACCTCTTTTCAGGACCACGGGCGTTATGCAAGACTTAAGATCCTAGGACATAGGCGCCCGTGCCGAGGACTGACACACCGTAACTTCAGCCGGTTTCTCCCCGTTCACAAAGAGCCCTTGTTCGTAACCGCAAACGCACTCTCGCAAAATATATCGGGTGCTTTTTCTAAAGGAGTTAGAGAATGAGTATTAACATTTATGTCGGCAACCTGTCCTTCGATGCCAGCGAAAGCGAACTCAAGAGTCTCTTTGAAAGCTATGGAGCAGTGGATTCGGCCAAGATCATCGTTGACCAGTTCACGAACCGCTCTCGGGGATTCGGATTCATCGAAATGCAAAACCGGGAAGAAGGTCTTAAAGCGATCCAGGAATTGGATTCCAAGGAACTCGGCGGCCGCAGCCTGAAAGTGAACGAAGCTCGCCCCAAGAACAGCTCGGGCGGCGGCGGCGGTGGCGGAAGGCGAGACTCGGGAAAATCGCGCTGGTAACCTTTCAACGCTAACAGCACCATGAAGATCGGGCAAGGGTTTGCGTATGCGAACTCTTGCCTGACCGTCTACGCGATTCGGTGTCCGGGAAGAAGAACCCTTGGGCACAGCCCAAAGGAGTGCACACTTATGCCGGGTGTCGTGGTCAGAGAAGACGAGCCGTTTGAAAGCGCCTTAAGACGATTCAAAAAGCAGTTGCAGCGATCCGGAGTCCTTGGAGAGGCCAAACGGAGGCGTGCATACGACAAGCCTAGTGTCAAGAAAAAGAAAAAATCCATTCTGGCTCGGAAGAGACTCCTCAAGAAGTTGAGAAGAATGCGTAGATTTTCTTGATGGGAATTCAGCCGTGATAAGGCTTGGCCTATGATTAGGGGAGGTTCAGTAACGGTTCAGGCTTGAAGAATGCTCCTTGTGATCACCAAGTGGCGCCTCCCAAAGTTGGGATAAAGATCTATCTGTCGTACGACAACTGCACGCAGACGATCTTTCAAATTTTGACCATATTGTTGGCATTCAGAATGAGGTTTGGGTCCAGAATTCGTTTGATCCTTCTAATTTCATTGATCCCTGCCGCACCGAGCATCAACTCCAGCGCCTCGCGCTTCAGCTTACCAATCCCATGCTCTCCGGAAACGCTTCCCCCTAGGTTGCACACTTCCAGCGCAAGTTTTCGTGTAAGGGAACGGTAGGATTCCAGCTCCTCACCGGTTTCAGGCAAGATGTTCGTGTGAATGTGGGCATTCCCGATATGTCCAAATACGTAGGACTTTCCTCTAGGCAGAGTTTCGTCGTATAGATTCAACAATCTTCCGAGATGCTCCATGGGGACGGCAAAATCCGTTCCGATCTTCACCATGCCGGGTCTAATCGATTCATTGAGTTTTTCAGGCACGTTCTGCCGGTCTCTTCTCATCTTGCGGATCTGATTCTCATCAAGAGCAACTTCGGCTTCAATAGGGGGAGATTCGGCCGAGACTGAACCATTTAATGTATCCACCAGGAGGGCCCACTGTGAGGCGCTTGCCATAGGGTTTTCCCCTTCCGGATACTCCTGTTCGACGTAGAGACACCCATAGGTTCCCGATAACTTCCCGGCTCTTTCGTATGATAAAAAGGGTCCGACGGACGCGCCCAGCCATTCCATGCAGGACGGAACCACTCCACGGAACTCCTCAAGATCAAGACTGGCCGACCGTTCCGGAGAGCTGAACAGCATCCTCTCAATTTCTTGGCGTAAGCCTTGTTCTCCGTCATGAAAGTATCTCTTGAAATTATTTAGCAGCATCACCACTTGGATTGTCTGGTTTCGCGTGGGGAGGTAGAGCATCAGGGAGAAATATGGATTTCGGCGTACAAGTAAGCGCGTCTTGACCTGGAGCACGATCCCGAGAATACCCTCGCTTCCGATGAAAAGGTCAATCAGATCCATCGGCTCAGAGGAATACAGGCCCGCGGCGTTCTTACAGAAGCTCCAGTCGGACGCGGCTCTCTTCGGAACAGGTACAAGAAGATCCTCTGCCCTAACAGGCAACATCGAATCCGCCGGCACCCGGAAAATGCCTTTGTCGCTGATGACCTGCCCGCGCTCGATTTCGAGAACGGTCCCTGTCGGAAGCGCCAGTCTCAATCCGTGGACGTAGTTACGAGTCGGTCCGTACAAGTAGCTCAAAGGTCCTGAAGCATTGCAGGCAACGTTGCCGCCGAGCGTACACGAATCTTCCGACGTTGGGTCGGGCGGGTAGAACAACCCCATCGAAGCAACGTGATCCTTGTAGTGCTTCAAAACGACGCCAGGACCCACTAGCGTCGGATCATTGGGAGCGATGGAGGCCAGCCCTTTGACGTCAAGAATGAGGCCCCCAAGGGGGACAGACGCACCGGTTAGCGAAGTTTTACCCGACACGGCCGTCAGCGGAATGCTGAATTTGTTTGCCACTCGGAGAGCATCGATGACATCGCGTTCGTCACGGCAGCGGACCAATCCACACGCGTGCCCCTGGAAGCGTGATTCATCCCTCAGGTAATCCTCGAATCCTGCTTCGACAAAGGGTATTCCCAGTGAGTGAAATTCTTCCGAAGATCTTGTCAAGACCTGACCGTTGGAAGGAATTGGCAGGTGGTTCGTGTCCAACAGGAATCATCGTTTCCGATGTCGCTACCGCCCGGCGCCGGAGGCGCTACTCATTCAGCGAAGAAACTCGGCTAATGGAAAGGCCTTTCCAAATACCGCGGCGCTTCTTTTTGGCATCGTCTTCGAGGAACTTGTAGTTGACAAAAGTGACGTGCACATAGTCTCTGGTGACAAGTCCTAAACCGTTTTTGATGATTTCACCATTAACGTCCACGGGCTCGTCCGCCTGGTTTGGGATAATAACATATGCCAGTAATCGACTTTTGTCGTCGAATCGATCCCACTTCCTAGCCCAGACTTCCACTATCTTCTTGTCGAGAAGGGATTGGACATAACTGCGCGAGATCTCCCAGAGGTCGTTTTTCCTTATGTAAAGGAGAACCTCCGGACTAAGGTGCCTCGTCCGATCCCTGTTGCGCGGTGAACCTACTCCAAGCAGGCGAATCGTTACCGTTGCATCCCGGTCGAGCATTTTAACTTTCAGTAGATTCGGCGCTTCCACGTCCACTACTTTGGCCCGACCATACAACGAGTATCGCGTGCTAAAGGCCCAAGACGCCTCTAGCACGCTCACGGATACCATCACGACGATCGCCGTGCAGAACAGCCCCCTAATCCAGGACATACCCCTCTCCACGCCCTCCAACATCCACAAAAGAGGCCAGCAAATTCAGATTGTTACTACTTTTCGGCGATATTCAGGAACACTTTGATATTCCCATATCCGAAGGTGTCAAGCAACTATTTTTTTCCTCGAACACTCTCCTTTAGGGCTTTGGCGGGGGAAAACCTGGGAACCCTCATGGCAGGAATCGTCATTTTCTTGCCGGTGCGGGGGTTGACGCCTTTGCGCGCATTCATGTGTACTACTCTGAAGGTGCCGAGCGCGGAGATCCGTATCTTTCCTTCCTTGGTCTTCAGTGCTGAGTGAATGGTGTCAACGATGGTGTCCAGAACAACGGTAGCAGCTTTCTTGCTGATATCGGCGCGTTCGGCGATAAATGATACGATTTCGGGTTTTGTCATGAAACGATCTCCTTCCATCTAAGAAATCTGCGGCCGGTCAAGTATACCGGCCGACAAAAGACGCCTTGAAGAATCACTGAACTGCCCCTTTCCCGCTTATCGGGTGGCGGGAAGCGGGACTTCAATCCGAGGTTGACTCCTCCTTGAGCCCGGCCCTGTGGTCCAGAAGGCCATACACGAGCACTTTTCTGTCCCTGGAGGGCTATTCTGCGGCCTCTCATGACGGTCAACACTTTAGGCTTCACCTTATGGGACAGTTTTGAGAAGGAAGTTCAATCGTCAAAAAAGGTTGCAAGAGATGAACCAGTGACACTGGTTTCTTCGTTCAGCGGATCAGGAAAGCGTTGTACGGTCGTGAGCCAATGGCACAGTATTTGCTGTCTTTCACAAATGTCAAACCTTTGGACATGGATGTCCACAATGTTGACAGCTAGTGTCCCCTTGGTCCGTTTGTGACCCTCTCAGAATGCGCCCGTGTTCATTACCACACGCTCTTCGGCTCAGGTGAATCTGTTGCGTGGTCTCTCCGAAGATGGTATACAGCCACGGGAGAAGTTTTCATCCGCGGCTTTTCGCCATATAGATGAGCCGATGCAGCAAGCGGCAGGGCACCTGAATGCACGGCAGGAAGTGGCGTCCCAAGGGCTGAAAGAATAGAGGACTCATGGAAAAGATCGTGATCCGCGGTGGTGTTCCCTTGAGAGGAGCTGTCGAAGTCAGTGGCTCCAAGAACGCGGCCTTGCCCGTTATGTGCGCTGCTTTGCTCTCCGGCGACGAGATCGTCTTCCATAGAATCCCCACTCTCAAGGACATCCGCACCACTAAACAAATATTGCTGCAACTCGGCGTTCAGCTTAACGACTTCACGGCCGGCACTTTGAGGATCAAGGCCAGAGAGATCACCGATCACACGGCCCCCTATGAACTCGTGAAAACCATGAGAGCTTCCGTTATGGTTTTGGGCCCTTTGATGGCCAGGGAAGGTAGGGCGGACGTGAGCCTTCCAGGGGGTTGTGCCATCGGAGCCCGGCCTATCGACCAGCATCTCAAAGGCCTGGAAGCGATGGGAGCGACCATTGAACTCCAAAGCGGTTACATACAGGCACGCTCCAGGAGACTGAAAGGAGCCGACTTTACATTCGACCTGAAGACGGTTACCGGCACGGAAAATCTTATGATGGCAGCGTCTCTGGCCGACGGAACCACCGTTCTCCGAAACTGCGCGGTCGAGCCGGAAGTGGTGGAACTCGCCCACGTTATCAACAAAATGGGCGGCAGCATAGGCGGAGCGGGGACTGACACCATCGTGATAGAGGGAAAGAGTTCTCTCCATGGAGTGACGCATGAGTTGATGCCGGACCGCATTGAGGCGGGAACTCATTTAATAGCAGCCGCAATCACCCGCGGCGACGTCCGAGTATGTGGTTGCCAAACGGATCATCTCAGTGCCCTGCTCGAAAAACTTGAAGAAGCCGGATTGAAACTGGAGGTAGCCGACCGTGAGGTAAGAGTGGTTTCCAACGGGACGATACGGAGTCGTGATGCGGCTACTGACCCTTACCCGGGCTTTGCCACGGATTTTCAGGCCCAATACATGGCTCTCATGACCCTGGGAGACTCGCAGGCACGGATTACTGAGAATGTCTTTGAAAACCGCTTCATGCATGTTCAGGAGCTCGTACGTATGGGGGCACGGATAAGAGTTTCCGGCCGCACCGCAAGAGTTGACGGGGTTGAGAAACTTTCCGGCGCGCACGTGCAAGCCACCGATCTCCGGGCCAGCGCCTCGCTAATCCTGGCAGGTTTGGCTGCCGAAGGAGTGACCGAAATCCACAGGGTTTACCACTTGGACCGCGGCTACGAGCGCATTGAAGAAAAACTGTCCCATCTTGGGGCCGACATCAGACGTGAAAAGGACCAAATGCTGTGACGCGAACTCAGGCCAAAAAGCGGACTGTCACTAGAGCCGCTGAAATTTCCCGCAAGACTGCCGAGACCGATGTACACGTCAAGCTTTCTGTTGAAGGCACAGGAAGAGGGCGGATTTCCACGGGGATCGGCTTTTTGGATCACATGCTCGACCATGTGGCCCGCCACGGTCTGCTCGACTTGGAGATTTCAGCCAAGGGTGACCTCCACGTGGACCACCATCACACTGTGGAGGATGTGGGGCTCTGCTTGGGGGAAGCTCTGAGGCAAGCCCTTGGGAACAAGCATGGAATACGCAGGTACGGCTTTGCCATGGTCCCCATGGATGAGGCTGTGGCATCGGTCGCGCTCGATCTCTCCGGTCGCCCGCTTCTGGTGTTTTCCAATCCTTTGGGAGGCAGAAGCGCCGGAGGGTTCTCTCTGGACCTTGTGCCGGTGTTCATTCAGGCTCTGGCAGATCGCGCCGGCATAACCTTGCATGCAACGGTTCATGCGGGTGAGAACCCGCATCATGCGGCCGAAGCGGTGTTCAAAGCCCTGGGAAGAGCATTGCGAGAGGCTGTGGAAATGGACCCCAGAGTCACGGGTGTCCCTTCCACTAAAGGAGGTACTGGAGTAACTTGTTTGGAGAAGTGGGAATTTGGTTGAGGCATTGATGACAGTTATCGTTGACTATGGCATGGGTAATTTGCGGAGCGTCCAAAAGGGGTTCGAAAAGGTGGGGTCGCGCGCGGTAATCTCCAGGGATGCCGAACAGATCAAAAATGCTGCCCGTCTTGTGCTCCCAGGCGTAGGCGCGTTTCCGGAATGCATGAAGAACCTCTCCCGACTGAATTTAATTGAGCCGATCTTGGAATTCATCGAATCGGGACGTCCTTTTCTCGGGATATGTCTGGGTTTGCAGCTTCTATTTGATGAATCCGAAGAATTCGGACTCCATGAGGGATTCAAAGTCATCCGCGGAGGAGTCAAAGCTTTCAGCCGACAAATGGGCTTGAAAATCCCGCACATGGGGTGGAACCAGGTCGTCTTTCGCAAAGACGCGCAAATTTTTCGGGGCATTCCGGATGGTTCCCATTTTTACTTTGTTCACTCTTATTATGTTCTTCCGGACGACGGCTCCGACGTGGCAGGGGAAACGGATTACGGCATCACATTTACCTGTGCTGTGGCCCGGGAAAACATCTTCGCTGTACAATTTCATCCGGAAAAGAGCCAGGAGAACGGCTTACGTATTCTGGCCAATTTCGCAAGGCTGTAGAAATTCACTAAATAATATCAGGGAAGGCGCAGATCATAATCTTGAAGAATGTCGTAAATCTCTTCTGCGGATTTTGCGTGTTGAAGACCGCTCTTCAGCAGCGGGTCCTTGAACAGCCGGGAGATCCGCGCCAAAGCTTTGAGATGCTCACCGGCCGAGTTTTTGGGGGCGATTAGCAGGAAGAAAAGAAACGCTGGCTTGTTGTCCATGGAATTGAAATCAATTCCTTTGGGGCTTTTCCCGAAACTAGCCACCAAGCGGCCGAGACCGTCGAACTTGCCATGAGGAATCGCCACACCACCGCCGATGCCTGTACTCCCGAGGTTTTCTCTCTCTATGAGAGTTTGGATCAGACGGTCCTTGTCCATATTGGGGTGGGATTTGGCAATAGGCTCAACTAGTTCCTGGAGCACCGCTTCCTTTGAACCGGCCTCGAGTGATGAAATTATTGCCTCAAAACTAAGGAAATCGAGAATCCTCATGTGCAATACTCTAAGCTCTCAGTACCTACATAGCCGCTAAACCGAAAAATCCCCGGCGGTCGGGTCGCCGGCACTGTTATTCGTTCCGTATTTCTTGATAAATAGCAATTGCCAAAAGATGTTGTCCAATTTGCGGGAATGACTCAGAAAATTCCCGGCACGGTGAACCTCCCGAATTCTCCATCTCGGGTGGCCAACTGCACAATATTTTTGGCAAGTACTCTATACCAAGTTATATTCCAACGCCATATATATTGCCCGGTTCAGAGGGCTCCAAACCGGGCACATTTGTGGGTTTTATGTTTTCGCTATCTCATTCCTAAGAATTCTGTGGAACTATCAGACCGTAGTTGCCGTCTTTTCGCCGATAAAGCACGTTCACCGTCTGCGTGGACGCATTGTTAAAGACAAGAAACTCCTGTTGGGATAAATCCATCTGCATTGCTGCCTCGTCTACGGACATAGGTTTCACGAAATAGTTCTCGGTTCGTACCACCACCGGTTCCCTGTCGTCCTCAAAGCTCTCCTGTTCGTAGATGTCCCGTCGCCACGTAATTTCCTTTCCCAGAGAAGGTTTGTGCTTCCTTATCTTCCCCTTGTACTTTTTTACCTGGCGCTCGATTTTGTCCATGACCAGATCTATGGCCGCATACATATCCTCATGGGACTCCTGTCCGGCTATGCGGATACCGTCGGCGTTGATGACCACGTCGGCCATTTGCCGAAATTTCTGTACGGTGAGGGTAACCTGGCTTTCCAGGGGTCTGTCGATGTACTTCGTCAGCCGTGAAGTTCTTTCCTGGACGTAATTCTTCAGGGCGTCAGATGGTTCCAAATGTCTGAAAGTCACAGAAAGTTGCATAGTGTTACCTCCTTACAAGGACCTTGGTTCAGATCCATTGACTCAGTATTTCTTTCTTCGCTTACTCGATGGCGCAATACTCATTAATTCCCTGTACTTGGCTACGGTACGACGGGCAATGTGTATTTCGCACTTGGCCAGTTCCTCTACAATCTGTTTGTCACTAGCAGGTCTTTTCGGGTTTTCGTTCTTGACTATTCGCACGATCTGATTCTTCACCGACTCCGATGCTATGGCATCGGCCCCGTAACCTATTCCCGAGTTAAAGAAGTATTTGAGTTCGAAAATGCCACGCGGGGTATGCATGTACTTGTTGGTAGTGACGCGGCTTATGGTAGATTCGTGCATCTCGATATCGTCGGCCACATCTTTCAAGATGAGGGGCCGAAGGTAGTCAATCCCCTTATCAAAGAACTCTCGTTGGAATTTTATAATGGACTGGGCTACTCTGTAAATGGTCCTTTGTCGCTGATGAATGCTCTTGATCAGCCACATCGCTCCTCGCATCTTCTCTTGAATATAATCCTTTGTACCTGAAGCGCAACCGTGAGAGTGCAACTCTCGCTGGTAAAAGGAGCTGATCTTGAGCCTGGGGAGCCCATCGTCATTGAGTACCACTGTATAGTCTTTTCCCGTTCGTATGACGAAAATATCAGGGACCACGTAGACTGTATCGGAGTTAACAAAAGGTTTACCCGGCTTGGGATCGACTGAGCAGATGACTTTACCTGCTTCCTTCACCTCTTCGATAGAAACCTTGAGTTTTCTAGCTACTTGGTCGAGTTTTCCCTGCTGAAAGACTTCGAAGGCCTCCTCTAGAATTCGCTCAGCTAAAGGATGAGGCGGATCGAGTGCCCTAACTTGGATCATTAGGCATTCTAAGAAGTTACGCGCGGCCACACCGCGAGGATCGAATGTCTGGACTTCAGCCAGTATCCGCTCAACGTCTTCTAACGGAACTTGCAGAGAATCGGCCAATTCCTGGAGTTCCACATCGAGGTAGCCATTTTCATCCACATTGCCAATAATTTCTAAGGCAATCCTGCGGTCCTCGCCTTCTATATGGCTCAGTTGTAGCTGACGCAGGAGATATTGAAACAGGGTTTCCTGGTAAGTGACCATATTTTCCATCGATGGCCGGTCTGAGAAATCTTTTGGCGCCGGGGAGTAGTCTCCTCCATAGCTTTCCAGGTAGTTCTCCCAATCTACTTCAAAGATGTCTCCCGGATCTGGACGCTCCGGCTCTCTCGTCATGTCTTCGAGGGAACTGAGATCGTTCCTTGTTGGGTCGGAATCACCTTCGGCTAGGGATTCGTCAAAGGTAGAGGCCTCGAGCAGCGGGTTCTCTTTGAGTTCTTGCTCCACAGCATCAATCACCTCCAAGTGATTGTACCTGGAGGAGCTTGATTGCCTGCTGAAGTTGCGGCGTCATGACCAGCTGCTGGGTCTGACGCAACTGTTGTTTTATCTCAAGGGCCATTTGATCACATACTGAATTGTTTACCGAGGTAGATTTCTCTGGCGCGTTCGCTGGATGCGATGGTTTGGGGGTCTCCGTGTTCGAGGATTCGGCCTTTATCCAAGAGATAAATTATATCACAAACTCCAAGGGTCTCTCTAGTGTTGTGATCAGTAATCACCACCCCTATCCCGCGGTCTCTGAGCTTGGCGATGATCTTCTGGATTTCCAAGACCACAATCGGATCCAGCCCTGCGAACGGCTCATCGAGAAGGATGAAATCCGGGTCAGTCACGAGGGCGCGAGTGATTTCCAAGCGCCTCTTCTGACCTCCGGAGAGGCTATCAGCCCTCTGGTCTCTTAAAGCCGCGATGTCCAGCTCTGCCAGTAGTTCTTCAAGTCTTTCGTTACGTCGAATTTTATCCGTCTCCACTGTTTCTAGAATAGCCATGATATTTTCGCCTACAGTGAGCTTTCGGAAAACCGAGGTTTCCTGTGGCAAATAGTTTATCCCCAACCTGGCACGGAGATACACCGGCAGTTGGGAGATTTCCTGGTCATCCAGATAAACTTCCCCCTTGTCCGGTTTTACCAGCCCGGTAATGATGTAGAACGTAGTGGTCTTGCCGGCTCCATTGGGACCAAGTAAACCCACAACCTGGCCTGAACGAATACGGATGCTCACATCATCTACTACGCGTTGGTGTCCGTATTCCTTCACCAAACCTCGAGCCATCAGTTCTCTCGCTTCCGCGACTACTTCTCCTTCTCTTTCTTTTGTTGTTCGGGATTTATCTTGAATCTGATGGGGTTTTCTTCCCCTCCCTGCGAGTCTACACGATTCTCATCGAGGTAGATGATAATGGTGTTAGCCACCATCACATCGGTCCCCTGCCAGAGGCGAGGACCTTCCGTCAGGGTAATGGTCCGTTTCGCATTGTCGTACAGGGCCTTGCCGGCCACGGCCATCCGTTCATTCTGAACTATCTTCACATTACCTGATGCGGTAATAGACTTGATCTGGCTGACATTTTCCAGCTTCTTGGCGAGCTTCTTAGCTCTGCCGTCCCCAGGTACCTGACTCCCGCCTTCTCGTCGTAGACTAAGACCAACTGATCGCAACTCAAGGTCACGTCTCCCTGGTTCACCTTCACGTTCCCCTGGAAAGTTGCTTCCTTTCCGTTAGGGGTGTTCCTGGCGGCGAACTTAGTGGACGTGATATCGATAGGTTGGTCCGAGCCCTTTCCCAGTCCCAGATACTCGTTAGCTGCTCGTGCCCCCGTCAATACACAGCCGAGAACCAGAAAACCTACCAAACCTGCGATCTTATGTTTCATCGGGAGTCTCTCCCTGTCACATGGGCAGCCGCCCGTTGGGCTCCACCCATTTAACGTTGAACAGACGGGCCCTGACATTCTCCTCGACTACCACCTCTTCGCGTTCCACCGACACCTTCAGCCCTTTCCCTGTCAAATGAAGATCACCACTTTCCACAGAGACCCGGGAGGACGTTTCGGCAAGGCGCTTTTCATCTGAGTAATCGATATCACCCGTCGAAAACAAGAAATTCTCGTATTCTATAGTAACATCCCCTTGCGCGGAGACATTGCGGCTTTTCCTGTCCAGTCTGCCTGTTTTTGCGCCCAAAAATATCTTTCCGCCGGCTCCTCCCTGGTAAACCACTCTCGGTCCCTTCAACTCGACTCTGTCGAGCGACTCAGAGACGAAAGCCGTGGCGGCTTGAAGCTCCCAAGGGTGCGCGCCCGGCGAGGAGTACGAAAAATTGTCGATTCGTATACCTCCGTCCGCGGGCCCTGGAGGATCAATCATGTCATCACTCGGCCGCACGAAGCGGGAAACCATATATCCGCACGCAAAAAGAACCACCGCGACCACCACCAGGATCTGGGAAGCTCGTTTGAGGTTTCTCAGCCTGTACCAGCGCTCTATCTCTTTGTGGTTCATTCGGACGTCCACCCGGCGCCCGCCGCCTGATCTCATGTTGTGCGAATTCGTTGCCACTATGCGTTCTTCTTACTCATAGTACCTTGCCATAGCGGCTTCCCACTTACCCTGGGCTTTCAGGATGATCTCGACGATCTCTCTCGCAGCGCCTCTGCCGCCGGGATATCGAGTCACGTAATCGGCTTCACAACGAACTTCCTCCGGCGCTTCAGGAACCGTAAATCCCACTCCTGCCCTTCGCATCAGAGGTATGTCCACAATGTCGTCGCCCATGACCGCGACCTGATCAGCCGTCAGATTCAACTCGGTCAGGAGCTCAGCGAGCACAGGCTTCTTGTCCCACACGCCCTGGAACACCTTTTCAATTCCCAAATCCTGGGCACGTCTTTGAACCACTTCAGAAGTTCTTCCTGTGACTAGGGCGATGTCAAGACCGCACCTCTTAGCAATCTTTATACCATGTCCGTCTCTAACATTAAAGGATTTTATCTCAAGCCCCCCGCTGCCGAAGATAATCCCGCCATCAGTCAGCACCCCGTCCACATCAAAAATTATCAACCGAATCTTTTTCAGATTCTTTTCCATGGAGTCCGGCAAGGTTTCACTTTTGGAGAGAGGAAGAGGGGCCATAGTAGGCAGGGAGGAAGCAGGTATCAGATTGTGGATGTCGCGTAGATTCAAGACCAGGGCCTCAAGATCAGCCAAAGCCAACGAATTGGGGCCATCACAAAGCGCATGATCCGGATCCGGGTGAACCTCCATGAAAATGCCGTCCGCGCCGGCTGCAACAGCGGCCCTTGCCAGTGGGGCTACAAAAGAGCGATTTCCCCCCGAACAACCGTCACCGCCACCGGGAAGCTGCGCGGAATGCGTCGCATCAAATATTACCGGATAGCCGAAGCGTTTCATGCGTAGTATGGATCGCATGTCCGCCACAAGGTCCCGATATCCGAAACTGGATCCGCGCTCCGTAAGGAGGATGTTGCTGTTGCCGGTACTGAAGACTTTTTTGATGGCGTACTCTATGTCTTCCGGCGCCTGAAACTGCCCCTTCTTAATATTCACCGCCCGACCGGTACGCCCAGCAGCTATGAGAAGATCGGTTTGTCGGCTGAGGAACGCGGGTATCTGGATCACGTCTAGAACTTCCGCAGCCAAGGGCGCCTGGTCCGGAGTGTGAATGTCCGAAATTATAGGAAGTCCGGTTTTCTGTCTGACATCTTTAAGAATTGCCAGACCTTGCTTCAGTCCAGGACCGCGATAAGACTCCACGGAAGTGCGGTTTGCTTTGTCGAATGATGCCTTGAATAAGACGGGGACCCCTGCCACATTGCCTATTCGGGCCACTTCCCGTGCAACATGCAGTGTGAGTTCTTCACTTTCGATAACGCATGGGCCGAGAACAAAGAACAGTTTCCCAGCGTCTAGACGATGGCAACCCAGATCCACTGCTTTGGGCGCTTCAAGAGGACTATGCATCTCGCTCCTGTCAGTTGGGAATTCTTCAACTGCTAAAGAATTCAATAACATGGATGTGCATGCGACGATCAGATACGCATGAGGAATTTTTATACCGCGACGCACCGAAGTTGAGACAACGATCTTCCGAAGCGTCGCTTGCAGTATGTAATAGTAGGGGCACGGTCTCGCGTTTTTCGGGACGCCCCCACACGGCAACTTGGGCCAATTCTAAGATCCCGTTTCAATGCCATTGGACAGAATTGGTGGGGCAGGCATCTTACCGCTCATTTATTGACAGACAGGCAAGATGCCTGTCCCACCAATACAAGGGGCTCAAATTTTGCCTCATTGTCTCCAATCGAAGAATGCGCTATCCGAATTGCGAATTGGACCACTAAGAAATTTCTTCCGAAACCCGCTTCAAGAAGCTTCTAAAGCTTGCTTCCTGGCTGCGGCCTCGTCAGGGGAAGGTTTCGTCAGCTTCCCGCCGGTCAGTCTCGGCCTTGGGCCGTCCACCGACCACAAGACGTCGAACATCGCCCTTCTCGCGGTTTCGCTTGCCGTATGCTACACAAGCCTCTATGTACGAAGCAAAGAGTGGATGAGGATCCATGGGCCGTGACTTGAACTCAGGATGGAACTGGCATCCTACGAACCATGGATGGTCCGCGTACTCCACCAGCTCTACCAGATTTGCCGTCAGGCGAAAGTCCTCCCGCTTTGAGACCCTTTTCTTCGAGCATCTCCCTGTACTTGGAATTAAACTCGTAGCGATGGCGGTGCCGTTCGCTAATAACCTCTTTGCCGTAGATCTTGTAGCATATGCTGTCCGCGGGGATCACACATTCATAGGCTCCAAGCCTCATCGTGCCGCCTTTGTCCTTTATGGAGCGCTGTTCGTCCATCAGGTCTATGACAGGGTACGGTGAGCGAGAATCAAACTCGGTTGAGTTCGCGCCTTCCATCCCGCATACGTGTCTTGCAAACTCGACCACTGCCATCTGCATTCCAAGGCAGATACCGAAGTAAGGAATAAGGTTTTCCCTGGCATATTGCACAGCCGCGATTTTCCCTTCAATCCCGCGCGAACCGAAGCCGCCCGGCACAAGGATGCCGTCCACGTCGCTGAACTCCCCGCGAATGCCATGCTTTTCTATCATTTCAGAATCTATGAATTTTAGATTGACCCTCGTATTATTATGAACCCCTCCAGCGAAGAGGGCCTCATTTAGGCTCTTGTAGGATTCGCGAAGTTCCACATACTTTCCGACGATGCCTATGGTTACTTCGTCTTGCAGGGATTTGACGCGGTCTACGAACGATATCCACCCATCGAGTCTCGGGGCACGAGTCCAAATATTGAGATGCTCAATCACCTTCTGATCCAGCCCTTCTTCGTGGAACATCAAGGGGACCTCGTAAATGCAATCCACATCCTCAGCGGCAATTACCTCTTCCGGTCTGACGTTGCAGAACAGGGCAATCTTCTCTTTGACCTCGCGGGTGATTTGTTTTTCGGTCCTGCATATGAGGATATCCGGCTGGATGCCCACTTCCCTGAGGGCCTTCACGCTGTGCTGTGTAGGTTTGGTCTTCACTTCGCCCGAGGCCTTAACGAACGGGAGCAAGGTAAGATGAATATAGAGCACATTTTGGGGTCCCAAGTCGGCTCGCAATTGACGTATGGCCTCAAGGAAGGGAAGGCTTTCAATGTCTCCCACGGTACCGCCTACCTCGACAATGGCCACATCGACCCCGTTTCCCAGGTTCCGAATCTTGTCCTTGATTTCGTCAGTAATGTGAGGGATCACCTGGACTGTTGCTCCGAGGTATTCTCCTCTCCTTTCCTTCTGTATGACCGAGTCGTAAATCTGGCCGGTTGTGAAATTGTTCTTTTGCCGGAGCAGGGCATGGGTGAATCGCTCGTAATGCCCCAGGTCCAGGTCGGTCTCCGCGCCGTCATCTGTCACGAACACTTCGCCGTGCTGGAACGGGTTCATGGTCCCTGGATCAACGTTGATGTAAGGGTCCATCTTCAGGAGCGTCACAGTAAGGCCCCTGCATTCCATTAACGCTCCTATGCTGGCCGCAGACAATCCTTTCCCCAGGGAGGAAAGGACACCACCTGTTATGAATATGAATTTGGTGCTCTTGTACATGACCGGCTCCAGACCTACTCAAGAATTTGATTTGCCGACCGTTGTCGACCTTGAGACACGGAAATCTCTAAAGGATGACGTCATTCGCCTCCTCTATTATTTTAATGCCGAGTAGCGGCTGCCTCAAGCGACCCACGACTAATACTCGCAAGTTAAACAACGGGGGTAATCTCTACCGGAACATGGTTAATGTCAAGCGGTGTTTTGAGAATACCTAAACGCTGTAACTGCCTGAATAAGTGGGAAAAGTCAGAAAGTAAGAGATGGGACACCAGAAGGGGAATGAAGAGGCGCTTGTCCCGGTAATCTTGCGCGTCAGAGGTTTACCAAGCGAGGTTATGCCTACGCTGCGCGTGGTCACTCAAGCGGACTGGACGCGGAGAGGCAATCATTCAGTCGTGCGGCGGACATTTCGCCGCTCCTGTCATTGCGAGGAGTAAAACGACGAAGCAATCTGTTCTACGGAAGAGATTGCCACGGGCTTACGGCCCTCGCAATGACAACCGCAACCCCGCGAGAGAGTGCATGCATCCGTAGAGCGGTGGCCGTGTCTTTGAGCAATCTGGTGACGTAGTTGGAGCCAGCTACAAATCGCTTCCGGTGAGAATTCGGTAGATGTCCAAGTACTTGGCCCTGGTTTTCGAGATGATCTCCGCGGGTAAGATCGGCGCAGGAGGCTTCTTGTCCCAAACCAGGCCTTCCAGGTAGTCCCTCACGAACTGCTTGTCCAGAGAAGGTGGCGAAATACCGGCGCGATATTCATCCATCGGCCAAAAGCGAGAGGAATCCGGCGTGAGCACTTCATCTATCAAGGTGGGGACACCGTCCACAGTTCCGAATTCGAACTTGGTATCCGCTATGATGATCCCGCGCTCCTCAGCCCATCGGGAACCTTGCAAGTAGAGTTCTATGGTTTTATCCCTCAACCATCGGGCGGTTTCCGCTCCCACCAAGTTCACGGCCCGATCAAATGAGATGTTCTCGTCATGGTCTCCGATTTCGGCCTTGGTTGATGGGGTGAAAATGGGCTCAGGAAGCTTTTCGGCCTGCTTAAGACCAGGCGGCATAGTGATGCCGCAAAGACTTCCCGTGCTCAGGTAATCTTTCCAGCCGCTGCCAATGATATACCCTCGGGCGACACATTCCACAGGGAATGTTTCAGCCTTCCGCACCAGCATGCTGCGACCGTCCAGAAGTTTCTGAGGATTTGCGACACTCTTCCGGATACTCATCCACGTCCGCGGTGATCAGATGATTGGGGACTATATCCTGTGTTTTGGTCATCCAAAACAGGCTGAGCTTGTTGAGAACCTTTCCCTTATCCGGAATTGGGTCCGGAAGGATGACGTCAAAGGCAGATAGCCGGTCGGTTGAGACAATGAGCAGCTTATCTTCAATGCGGTAGATGTCCCTTACCTTCCCCCGGCCTACAAGGACGAGCGGCGATAGGTTGGTTTCTTTAACAACAACAGGATTCATGAGATTCTCTCTAGCCTGAGCGATCTTGTCTTTGGATGACCTGTCTTAACGACAGCTTGGGAGGTGAAAGTCGCTCTTGGTATTTGACACACCTGAAAGACTGGTTAAACTAACATGACAGGTGCCATGATGCAATCTCCTTCAAAGCACGCCTCACCAGGCAAACATCCGTGTCCGGACTGCAAGATGTGCCAGAATTGCGCGGAGACGCGTTGCGCGGCATGCCGCTCGAAGGGGGGCAGTAAGGCCAAGTGCAGGTTGTCCATCCAAGAACAGATTGCGCTCTTCAACAGCTTGAATCCAGGTCTTGAGACCGACTCACCGGTTCCTTCCGCCGCATGTGCCAATAAGCAAACCGGGCGAACCGAAGGCTAAGCGGCTGTCCGCACACAAATATTACAACTTTTACCGTTGGCCACCTTGCGGGAGCAGGCAACAACTTGTGTCCAGTTATTACCGCGAGAGCGGGAATAACTGGTAGCGGCCGCTGCACGATTGAACCCAAATGGCCTTGATTCAATATAGTTATTTTCTGATAGTTCCCTACCTTAGATAACACATCAAAAAATACTTTCAAATTGCTGTTATTCATGATATATTGCTTTAGACATTTCTCTGGATGATCAGAGGTCGTGCGAGAGGAACTGACATGAGCAAATGGATTTGTCGTTCAATAGTCTTACTTTCCATTATAATAGTCTTGCCAACCCTGTCATGGGCGAGGGGAACCAGATACTTCATTAACTGGCCGGAAGGGTATGTCGGGCCGGTGTACGTGCAGGTGTTCGATATCAGGTGTAATCCGCCCTATACGCTCTTGGATCGCTTCAAAGTTTGGATTACCTGGGACAACCAGACCAAATGCTACGACATCGGGAACAGGGGTACCTACGTATTAAAGGTTTACAAGTACGAACAATGCAAGGGGCCCATGATCGTATCAGGGAACGCCTCATCGTTTCGCATAAGGTACAGTCTGACACCTCCTTGGATCTGATCTTTGGCCGTATCTTTGGATAAAGAATCTCTGCTGCAGTGCTTTGATATCGACTCGACAATTCGCAGCGTGGCCTTGGTGGGCGCAGGGGGAAGAGTTCCCTCATGTACGCCTTGGCCGGGGAAATGGTTGCACACCACGAGAAGGTGGTCACCACAACCACTACGAAGATTCTCCCGCCGAAATCTGACGAATCTCCACGGCTGATCCTCTTGGAGGATGATCCTGAACTTATCTCGCTCCCGACCCATCTGTCAGAATGGGGGCATGTTACGGTCGCTCAGTCTCTAGACCATTCGAGCCGCAAGCTCCAAGGCGTCTCTGCGGATATAATAAGGCGCTGCCTGGATGTGGCAGACCGGGTATTGATCGAGGCCGACGGAGCGGCCGGTCGCCCAATCAAAGCGCCCGAGAGATGGGAACCTGCAATTCCTGATTTTGTGGATCTGGTGATTCCTGTCATCGGCCTGGACAGCATTGGAAAGCCAGCCACTGAAGAATGGGTTTTTCGGCTGGAGCGATTCCTATCCGTCACGGGCCTTGAGCCGGGAGAGATAATCAAGCCAAATGCCGTGGCCCGACTGTTGAGCCATCCCGAAGGCGCACTGAAGCGGGTCCCCCGGACAGCGCGCATAGTGCCTTTCCTTAATAAATTGGACCTGTTAAAATCCGGAGCAGCCGAGAAGGAGACCATAGAGGCCATCATTACCGCTACAAATGCACGGATGAGTAGGCTGGTGGTTGGAAAGCTCAAAGGGGAAGTGCAAGTCTACTCTGTTCTGATTGGACGCGGGTGAATCTACCAGGAACTGGCAATTTCGTTCAATGGACCGGACAAAATTGAGGAAGTCAGGTCTGGGTTATCGATCCTGCAGCGGGGGGATGCGGGGGCCCCGTGTGGTCTCCTTTATCATCATCCCACACAACAACAGGCTCGATACCTACGCTTGAGGTCTTTTTGGAACTGGGAAGGGAAGGAATAGCTATTTTACGATAAACCTCTTTCTTGTGAAGTGTCTCGAACGGAGCCGAACGCGCCAGAACCTCGCCATCTATCCCGTAGACTTCAATAAAACATTTGGAAGCAAGCGGTACGCCGGAAATCCTGAATTCCCCGGCTGGATCGGTTCGATCTGAACGGGAAAAGGCTCCATCAGCACATACGCACGTCACCTCTAAATCAGGAGCATCTCCCTTCTCGCCCTCGACGAGGACGCGGCCATGAACCAGACACCCCTCGGGCATCATGCGAAAATTGAATCCCTCAATCTTCCCTGACTCAATAGGCAAAATCAGCGGCTCACTACCCTCCATAATGAACCCTCTTTTGTACCCGGTGAGCGCGTACCGGCCACGTTCATTCACCAAGACTTTGAACTCTCCAGTATCCCGGGCTGAACGAGACGATTGTCCCACGCGATTGCCCGCTTGATCAGTCAAATAAACCATTACCGAGGCAATCCCCTGGCCGTCCGGTCCCTTGACCGTTCCGGAGACCACTAGTTGTTCTTTTTCGCGGCGCTCCATTTCTTCGTGGGATAGGAGATCCACCGCGGACGAAAACTTGAATTCTTGTGCAGGTGGTTTTTGATCCGGCTCGCGCTCCAGGATCCTTGGAGTGCCGGTTTGGGCCGCCCTAGTAGCGGCAAATTGCGGCAAAGAGTGATTTATGCCTTCCATGGGCGTAGGTATGTTTGCTGCCGTCCCGGGATCCGAACCCTTGGCCACGCGGCGAACGCCGATGATCCCCTCATCTCGACCCCTTTGGCCTGGCGGGTTACGGCTGGCTTTGCCTAACGTAGGCTTGCCGACGAACCCGGTCGCGCCTGCTCGAAGCCTTGCCCTGGGGAACCATGGGCGCCCTTCCTCCCCATCTTTGGGGAGAAGGTGTCGATCCTGGAAAACTGCCATACTCTTGGCGGCAGCCAGCCCTGTACAACCAGATTAATCACTGACAATACAGCTATGAAAAGGAGAATGAGATAAACGACAGGGTGGAGATGAGTGATTGCGTAAAAAAAACCGTGTTGGCCTTCACCCGGGATTGTGGATGCCCCTTCACAAAGGTCAGGCAGCAGGCTGCACGCCGAAAATAGAATTAACGGGAACCACTCGGCAAGGGGGGTCGCAATCTTACGGCACCAGCCACTCAAGACGGGAAGCCTCCTCTTATGAAGTACCGAGACTTCAGATCTATTATGAAATACCGGCTTTCCATAGCAGTCGCTGCAGGAGGAAGCCGGATTGTCGTCACAGGCCGCATCTCTACCACCAGACCCGCTGAAAGTAAACAAAAAAGGGGATTTTATTGGGCGCCGAATCGGGCCATCTTTGCAGATGTTGCCCGAGCGTTTTCTTCTTGAGCATTCTATAGCGATTGCCAAAAGTCCCGTCCTTATTTGAAGGGTCATGGCACACGCTAACGAGAATCTGCTCAGCGTAGGCGCATTGCTGCGCGACGGGGCAGGTTTCCTCATGGGCAATCTGACACTACTTTTGGCATTGAATTGCGTGGGAAAGCGGCCCCGCGTGGAACGGCTTTTATCCTGGTGCGAGAACAGTCCGCTACCGAGCGACAGGTGCGGGCGGGGAAGCGCCTGCACGGTAAACCGTTGGAAAGAGGTGCCCCGCTCACTTTGAACCGATTTATGCTCGGAACAGCCACCCCAAATAGATTATTTAAAGTTTTAGTTTCATGTAAGGCCGAACTTTTTGGCATCATTGCAAAAAATTATGTTGCATTCTCTGCGGCCTGTGATATGAATGTCCCCCGAGGAATGAGACTAGCGGTCTCAAATCAATGGAACGAGGAGTTGAGCGATGAAGAAGACTGTCATCCTGACGATGATTCTTTCAATTCTTATGGTGGCCCTTTGCCTGAACAGCTATGCTCAGGATCTTTCATCGGAGATCACAACGCTCGAACAAAAGGCCGAACGCATACAAAGTCAGATCAATCAGGCGAAACAGCAGAGCGACTTGGGCTTGGATCAGCAGGCGAAGGCGATTGCGGGTTCGATTGATAGCCTCGTGAAACAGAGGGTACAATTGGATGCTCACATTGCTCGCCTGGAAAGCCAAATGGAGGACATCAAGAAGAGTGCCCAGACGAATCTGAGCAGGCAAATCAAGCAGTATAACGAAGAGTTGGGCAGCGTCAAACAGCAGCTCACCAGCTTGGTGGTCAAACAGAGCAATCAGGGGACTCAAAAGGCGACCGAGCCTGCCAAGCCGGCTGCTCCTGCCAGTTCTGCCGCTCCGGTCGTTCCGGCCACTCCTGGGCCAGCCGCGCGCTGCTGCTCGCCGCCGCCGCTGCTCCGGTCGCCGGGAAATAGTTGCTTGCGGAAAATCGAAAGGCCGATTGCCGCTCTCCCCACCGGCTCGGCTCACTTCCGGATTTCAGGATTCGAAGCCGCTCATTAGCAAAGAAACGAGAGACACAGAGACACGGACAAGGTTTCTGCTCCCTGTCTTGGCCTCTGTGTCTCTACCGGCTTCTATCCCATTAATAGTTATGTCAATAATATAATCTATTTTCTAGAAAATAATCATTACTAGCATTTATAATTGACGTTATTTGGATTACATGGTATGATGGCGCTCCAATGGATTGGATTTTCCGTGTGGAGAAGGTATGGATCGTACATTCAAATGGTTCGTGGCGATTCTTCTGCCATTGCTCGCCTCGTGTTCATCTGGTGTAGGAATAGTCAAAAAAACCCCTGAGTTAAAAGCTCCTTCTCAACAAAAAGTTGATATAGCGGAAAAGGGATCCCCATCCCGTACTCCCCAACAGGAGGGGGCGTTTCATATCGTGGCAGCCGGGGAGAGCCTCCGACATATTTGCGATGTGTACGGCCTCGACTTTGCCAAGGTTGCAAAAATCAACAAGGTCCTCCCACCGTACAACATGAAGGAGGGGGATGAGGTATTCTTGCCTGCTCAGGCTCTTCTCGATGAGAACGAACAAGCTTCTCGATGGCAGAAGAGCGCAACGGCAAGCTCGGCAAGCAAGAATCATAATCGCCAGGTGCTTTCAGCCGCCATATTGGGAAAGCGAGATCCGGTTGTGCCGGAGCTTAAATTTCCTGTACCGGGTGGCGTTCTCACCTCCCCATTCGGTTACCGATGGGGTCGTTTTCACAAAGGTCTGGACATCGCAGCTCCTGTGGGACGATCCGTTGTAGCCTGCGCGGACGGCCGCGTCATTTTTACGGGGAGCCGAAAGAAGTTTAGGCGTTACGGCAACACCGTCCTTATTGACCACGGCTGCGGAGTCTACACCTATTATGCGCATTTGAGCGACATCAAGGTGAAGAAGAACCAGAAGGTAAGCCGGGGACAGAAGATTGCGTTGGTGGGCAACACGGGACGTTCCACCGGTCCGCATCTCCACCTGGAAGTGCGCGTAACAAACAAGATGTACAACCCTCTAGCCTATTTTTCACCCAAAGAACTCACCGGGATTCTCATTGCAAAGCGTTTCTCCGATTCCCCTATGGGTCCGGTGCGCGCACATTGGCGAGTACCGGAATTGCTGACGGCAAGCCGCTGAAACTTCCAAAAACTTTAGCATGGTGCTGCGATAGGCAAATTCGTAAGGGGGGCTTGTGACTTTCCTGCGCCCTCTCAGTGTCCAACGTCCCCGAGTAAGTGAGGGATAGATCAAAGTTTGCGTCCGTTTCGCATGGATGATCCAAGTGAGGCGATTACAGAGGCCCTTTACATTCTGTAAAGAATCCTGACAGACATATGTATCGTGAAAAGAGAACGTGGCCAGCAGACACGAGACACAGCCTCGTTGTTTCGGCGGAGTGGCGGTCTTCTGGGTTGGCATGGCTATTGCTAAAAAACGACAGATGGGACACTTGTCATAGCGGTTAAGGGAGTCTTTCCGGGTCACATTTTGGCTCTTCTCTGAAAGACAGGCTGGACGGTACCAGGTCTCGATTCAAAAAGAGAGCGAGTGTTTTTAGCCTTGACAGAAGACCGCAGTTTCACTACACTAAACCCCTTTCGCGACTATCATTGTTGTTCCATTCTTTTTTGCTGAAACGTTACCGGGCGGAGTGGGAGCACCGCACTATATTCTGGTGCGGTTTCTCGAACCCGTAAAAGGACTTCTTCCTAAAGTCGAGTAAGGACTTTAAGGCGGAGAAAGGAGAAAGAATATGGCGGAAATAGGACACGGTGGAAAAGACATCGTCGAGCGGATCATGGAGCCCAAGGAGGCTGCCGAAAAGATCAAGGGTCTCACCCAAATTCCGATCCGAAGCCAGATCGCAAATGAAGTCATAGGGTTGACCTATGGATATTTCACACCCATCGAAGGCTTCATGAACAAGGCGGATGTGGAATCCGTTTGCAAGAACATGAGGCTCACAGAACGGCGTTGTTTGGAGCATCCCATCTTCTTCTGACGTCTCGGATGAGGAGATCTCCAAGTACAACCTGAAGGTGGGGAATTCCGTTGTACTGACCTATGGCGGCAATCCCATGGCAATCCTCGAGGTCGAAGAGGTATTCGATTACGACAAGAAGGCCATGTGTCAGGCGGTCTACGGAACTGACGAGGCGAAGCACCCAGGCTGTGCTCGAATCTACGATTGCAAAGATAAGTTCATCGGCGGAAAAGTGACTCTCGTGAACGGCCGAAAATCAACGCTCCTGTACGATCCGTATTTCATTCCCCCCCTGGAAATGAGAAAGAGGTTCAAGGAAAAAGGCTGGGAAAGGATCGTCGCTCATCAGACCAGAAACGTCCCTCATACCGGACACGAATGGCTCATGAAAGGGGCTTGGTTCCAGGCCTATGCAGAACTTCCCATCGAAAAGCCTCTTGTCGGCGTTTTGGTGAACGCGATCATCGGCGAAAAGCGCAAGGGTGATTATATTGACGAAGCCATCATTCTCACCCAGGACGAACTGAGAAAGTCCGGGTACTTCGGTGACCACAACCACCTGACGTCACTGACCTTCTGGGACATGAGATATGCCGGCCCCAAAGAGGCAATATTCCACGCCGCTCTGAGAACCAACCTCGGCCTGACCCATCACATGTATGGCAGGGATCATGCCGGCGTGGGGACTTACTACGGCGCGTACGATGCTCATCATCTTCTGGCCACCGTCCAGGACGAGCTGAACATCGTCGCCGGTTTATTCCATGAACTGGCTGTACTGCCCGCATTGCGGCGAAATTACGTCTGAGGGACTCTGCGACCACAAGAAAGAGTGGCAGAAGTTCAGCGGAACCGTTATCAGAAGCATCGTGCTGGACGGCGTCAAGCCGCCGCGTCTCATCTACAGACCCGAAGTATTTGACGTAATGATGGAATGCGGAGAAAAGTACGGTTTCGGCTCCCCGTTCGTGACCGACAACTACCTCGAAAAGAGAATTCCTGTTTTCGAAATTCCGCCCTATGAAGTAGGAGGTTACACAATGGCTGAGGAAAAATTCCCGATCAATATTTGGATCAACGAAGATAGATACGCAAAACTGCAAAAGGCCGGACTGGCCGAATTGCCGGAAGAGATGCTGGCAGGGCTGAAAGTGCTCCGGGTCTATGCCAATGACGCTCAAAAGGACAAGATCCTGAAGTCTTTCCCGACAGCCAAATTCGACAGCGCCACCACCAAGAGCATCGAGCTGCTTCCCAAAGACGTGAAGGACAAGATTTTCGACAAGGTGGTGGAAAAGAAATCGGTCGATATCATGGCTGACTTCCTGAAAGCATACTAGCGGTCACAATGCTTCCGTAACAGTCGGCAACCGAGTAAAAAAGAGGGTCTCTACGGGCCCTCTTTTTTAATTCCGCGTGGGTCCCCTGCTTTCAAGAGAGAGAATGGATAAGTCTAGACGGTTCATGCATACCAGAACTTCTATCTGGCGAATTTTCATTCAGGACCTAACCTATTTGAGACATTCTCACCCAAGTGGGAACCTTGACGAATTGCAGGTCCGTAGGGCATAACTAAAAGAAGGCTGTCGGTTGCCCGATAAATTCCTGGAACCCGTGAGCCACTGTTTGGATCTTTGCCTTGGAGACGGTAGGAGATATTCCTGAGAGCACGTCGGTCAGGACTCGCACCGGCCATCGTTTTTCATGGTGATGGACATCAAAATTAGGGAGAGTAGGCATCCCGTTGATTCCGGCTGGGCATCGTCCATGTGTCTGTGAGGCGCCTTAGCTGGGGATCGAATCAGACGGGAACATTGCACAATGTCTGATCTTTTTGAGAAATGCTTTTCGTTCACCCGTAACCCCGTTGTTTCCGAAAACGGCGTGGAACTGAGTCTTGCGGAGGCCATATCCTCCGGGATATACCCGTACTTCAAACCCATCTCCAAGCTTAACGGCCCGCACTGCACCGTCGACGGTCGAGACATGATCATGGTGGGGTCCAATAACTATCTGGGGCTGACCACTCATCCCAAGGTCAAGGAAGCCGCCATGAGAGCACTGGAGGAGTACGGAACGAGCTGTTCGGGCTCCCGGTTCCTCAACGGCACTCTCGACCTCCACGAGAAGCTTGAAGCCTCACTTGCCCGCTTTATGGGAAAGGAAGCGGCCCAAATCTTTTCCACCGGCTTTATAACCAATCAAGGAGTTATTGCGCCGCTCCTCATGAGGACTGACACGGTCATCGTGGACCGGCTGGTTCATGCGAGTATTCTTGAAGGGGTTCGCCTTGGGTTCGGTAAGGTAAGGCGGTTCAGACACAATGATATTGAGTCTCTTCGCAAGAATCTTGAGGCCAGCGCGGACTCCGATGGCATACTTGGTAATTGTCGATGGTGTGTACAGCATGGAAGGGGACATCGCCCCCCTTCCGGAGATCGTCGCCACGGCTAAGGAGTTCGGGGCAAGAATCATGGTAGACGATGCCCACGGACTAGGAGTGCTGGGCGCAACCGGTAGAGGGACTTTGGAGCACTTCGGTTTAACAGACCAGGTGGATCTAGTCATGGGGACGTTCAGCAAGTCCTTTGCATCCCTTGGTGGCTTCGTTGCCGGAGAAGAGCGCGTCATTTCATATATCAAGCATCATTCCCGTGCTTTGATCTTTTCGGCCTCCATGCCTCCATCCGCCATCGCGGCCGTTCAGGCGGCCCTTGAGGTAATCGAGACGGAGCCGCAAATCAGGGAGCGTCTTTGGGAAAATACCCGCTTCTTAATGGAAAAGGTAATTTCCTTAGGCTTTGATCCAGGGCCCACTGAGACTCCCATCGTCCCTTTGATCGTAGGAGACGACATGCGCGCCATCTACTTTTGGAAACGCCTCTTTGATGAGGGACTCTTTACCAATTGCGTTTTGGCCCCCGGCGTGCAGCAAGGGGGTCAGAGAATAAGGATGTGTCTTATGGCCACGCATTCTATGGAGGACCTGGAACAGGTCGTGGAGATATGCGGACGCGTAGGAAGGGAAATAGGAATTATCAAATGATGGAGTTGCGAACATGACAGACAGAAAGTCAGACAAAGAACAGGCGGGTTTTTTCAGCATCAGGGGTGCGTGTTGCCTGGCGCTGATTGCGACGTTCTGCTGCCTGATTGATCTCCCGGTTCTTGCTCAAGAGACGTCGGGGGTTTCACTTCCCCGAAAGACCGAAACCTCCATAGCTGCCCAATCTCCCGGGGAGGAGGCTTTGGTTCAGTCGAAGGTGACTCGGGAGGCGCGTATAGAAGAGATTGAAAAAACGCTTCAGTCCATCAAGGCTACTGGCGAAAAAGCGGAGGAGCGTTCTTACTTCAATAAAATGCTCGGAGCGGAACTGATCAAGTATATACGGTTGATGGTGATTGCCCTGATAGTCATAGCAGTAGGTTTCCCTGTCATCATCTGGCTGTTGAGCAGAAAGAGAATTCTCGGCCTATCGGGCCTCTCTACGGAAGTTGCCGCGACCCTTCTGGTGATTGAAGAACGCCAAGCCAAGCTTGCTAACATCTTGAAAGAAATTCAGGGGGAAATCGACTACCTGCACACAATGTCCGTCCCCGACCTGAAAAACCTAATTCAGCAGGCGGAGAGTTACCTGAAACAGAATGAGGAAGACCTTGAAAAGGCAGGTTCCCGCAAAAGCAAACCTTGAGCGAGCGGCACAATTACAGCAATTGCCAAAAGTAATATCAGAAACTGAAGATGACTCGGCGGTTAGGGGCATCCTGCCCGTCTTTTGGAGACAGGCACGATGAGATACTGTTTTGAAATAGCCTCCGGACAGATTCTTACCGTAGGGGCGGTTCGAGAACCGCCCTACATCAGGGCGCTTCTCAAAGCGCCCCTACAAGACCTGCAGCATTTCCGACCTGACTGACTGATTTTGAGACAATTTCAGACGCTCGTCCCACCAATCAGTATGCGGAGTCGCCTCCGAGTCCCGCGGAGTTCCCTGCCTCTGACAGGTCCAATACTTCCTGCACACGCTATATGTGGCAAGATGTGGATCAGGGCGATATAACAACCGGCGTCCCTAAAGAAACTTTCGAAAATAGCTCTTCAATTTCGAAATTCCACATTGCGATACATCCATCAGTCCAATTGTCAGGTTTGGGATAGAGAAGCGTCACCCACTTCCTCTCATATTCGTCGGTCGGATAACCATGAATCCCGACCCATCCCCCCAATGCCGTGTCCCAAAGGGCCTTCCCAGTCTTGAGACTGCCGACTATAGAATCTCTTTTGTCGAGTGATATCAAGCCATTTTCAAACGCGGCCTGTGCATCCGCGGCACTTGGATAGCTGATACCCAAGAAGCGGTGGAAGCGGCTCTCAGGTACTTTTGTAACAGATGAAATACTCGCCCTCAGGAGTTCCTGCATCTCCTGTGACACGCTTGGAACCGAGCGGGTTTGTGCCCAGGCACACCCTGTAAGTCTTTACAGTCTTACCATTTTGATGGAGTTCCAAGAGTTGTTTCTCCTTTAAGATCACTATCTTGGAAGGCGGTTCTCCGATTCCCTGTGGACCGGCCCATGTGCCCTGGCCTGGATAAAGCCACGTTGCCAGCATGATCAGCACGGCCAAAGAAAAGCACGATTTCAGGTAGGACTGTCTTGGGCGCCCTTTTATATTCGACTGCCAATGAATTGGAATCAACGAATCTTCTTCCCTTTTCAACAGGATATTTGCTGCTCCGCCAATAATTCAGCGTGAATTCGAATGGCGGGGCATTGCCAACGTGTGGGAGACAGTGACTCTTTGATAAGCCCCGTGGTCAACGCGTGGCGTCCTCTAAGGTTTTGATAAGAATGCGAGCATCGTCCGAAAGAGACCCCTTCCCCTCGTAAAAGACGTCCTGGGCCGTAATCCCTTTCCCATGGTAGACTTCATTCGCTTCAATGTCCTGTTCCAGCACAGCCCCTTTCAGGGCTAAGCCCGCGAACAGGCCCTTTGATCTCGAATAAGACAGAATGCCGGAATCCAACCGGACGTTGGTTTCCGCAGAAGCCTGCCTGCCCACAGGACCTGCTGCAACAGAGACATCGGCTCCGAGGGTGTATTTCTCCTCAAGTAGCCCTTCAAGCCCTTCCTCGTTCATCACAAGAAGAACCAAGTCAGTAGCCTGTGCGCCCGCCTGAACACCGACGCTTCCGCCGCGAATGCTAAAAAAAACGGGTCTGCTCCACTGGCCGGTCTTTTCGTCTCTCCTGAGGACAATCCCGCTCCCGAAGCTCACACCAAATACCAGCCCCACCCTGACAACAGCCGGAAAAATCGCAAGCCCTCTGCATCTTTGGATCAAGTCACTAGGGATTCCGCGGTCGGGCATCTCAAGGGCACTCTTGAGGACGAGATCGCTATCGAGAATGCGTTTGTCCAACTCCTGAAAGGAGGTCGCCGCTGAAACTCCAGGTTGCAATACGACCATCCAATACAGCGAGACAGCAAAGATTGCTTTTATCATTTCTCGGACCCCGACCCTGTCTCGATACCTCGGCCGCAACGTGAGGCAAAGCGGCATCTCAATGCTTAAAAGCCCTCTGATTTGTGAACATCATCGTCACCTGAGGGTGTGCTTCATTGCAGGCCTGAATCGATTCGAAGTCTCTTTCGGAGCCACCGGGGTGTACTATTGCAGAAACTCCCTCCCTTATCCCCACGTCCACTCCGTCTCGAAATGGAAAAAACGCATCGGACACCATCACTGATCCGACCAGGCCGGCTTTACATTCCAGCGTCTCCGCGTCCAGGTCTTTACAAATAGCTTCGTTCTTCAGTTCATTGAAAGGTACCAAGTGACGCTCGAAACAAAGTCGGTCCCGGTACTTTACATACGCTTTGATTACCGCCAGTTCCGCGACGCCCACCCGGTCTTGCTCGCCTGTCCCGATACCCACGGTGCAGCCGTCTTTTACATACAGCACTGAATTGGAGGTGACACCCTGCTCCACGGCCCAGCCGAAAATCATGTCTTGAATTTCCCTCTCCGTTGGGAGTCGCTCTATCACATATTCCTTGCCCTGATGCTGTGCTCGGGCAGGGACAAGGTCCTTCGGCGACCGAATGGCGTTAACCGCGGACTGCTGAACAATAATTCCGCCATCTATGAGAGACTTGAAATCAACAAATCGCATGTTTACATAGTCCTGGAGCCGGTCGATCCTGGGAATTGACAGTATCCGCAGGTTCCTGCGCTTGGAAAGAATCGCTACGGTTCCTTCTTCGTAATCAGGCGCGGCCACCACTTCGAGATAGTTCTCGGCTATCAATTCCGCTGTAGGCTTGTCCAGAGTGCGGTTGAAGACCGCGGCCCCGCCGAAGGCAGCTATGCGGTCCGCCATGTTGGCTTTGTAGTATGCTTCGGACATGCTTGAGTGAGACGCTACGCCGGAAGGATTGTTGTGCTTCATTATGGCACAGGCTGGCGTTTGCATAAGAAACTTAAGTATATTTAGAGCGTTGTCCACATCTGTAAGATTGGTTTTTCCCGGGTGTTTGCCGGCCTGGATCATTTCCGATTCCGTCAACGAGCTTACGAGACCCTTTCCGGGGGCCACGAACCTGCAATCGCCAAGCGCCAGGTTGCCTGCCGTCAGTTCGTACAGGGCCGCTTCTTGGCCCGGATTTTCGCCGTACCGTAGGCCTTTCTCTACAAGGCCCCCTGACGAATCAGCGATCTTCCAGGCACGCTTCCTGTATTCCAATGTCTGATCTCCGAACACAATCTTCATCGTCTCAGGGAAATGATCATCCATCACTGTTTTGTATTTCTTCTTGATATCTTCCATAAATAACTCTCCTGATCTCTATTCTTTCGCGAGAGGATCTTTTCAAATAGTAACGGCAGAGTTGAAGTGATGTCCAGAATGGGTACTAATACCACCCCAATAGCTAGAATGCTACAACGACGCATGAAGCTGCTTGAAACGTTAGTGCTACGAACGAACTGAACGACAAGTCCGTGGCACCATGAGTTCAATCTCGTGACCATCGGGGATGAGCATTGTCATAGGGATGCTCTTTCAAGCGAGTTGTACTGAATCACAACAGTTGGCTCCGGCGATCCGCAACGCTTGAGGCGTGGTCGTTTCTTCGACAGCGAATTGGTATCAACCGACTTTACCACGGACATGCCACATCCGAAAAGCCTTCAGCCGCCATATCCGTCCCGGCATTATAGCAATTGCCAAAAGTAATTACCGAAACTGAGGATGAGTCGGTGGCAACGGAGATCCTGTCCGTCCGCCAGAGACACGCAACCCAGCGTTCCGGATGGAGCTGTCCAACCAGTCTGTGTCCGTGTCGGTATGTGCTCCGGACGGAGCAATAGGCCAAGACTCCTAGCATGGGCCTTTTGGGATCTTCCCTCAAGGCGCTGCTTATGTTACGCTAAAATAAAGTGTCCGGGAGTAGGTTCCGTGAAAAAAAACTCATCTTGGCTCGGATGGTTGGGATTTTTCGTGGCCGGGTTCCTGGCCGGCATAGTATTTTCCGCGTGGAAGCTTGACAGCGGAGTCGGCGCGGTGCAGGCTCCTCGGACCGTTACAGCGGAACGAGACCAACAGGCTGAATTGAAAGCAAGAATAGCCGACTTGGAGAAAAGTCGGGCAGTCAGGCCCGACGATCTTGGCACTCTAGTGCAATTGGGAAACGACTATTTCGACATAGGTGATCATGCAAAGGCTGTGGAAGCCTACGAGAAAGCCTTACAAATCGACCCTCGTAATGCAGACGTTATAACCGACATGGGGATCAGCTACCGGAAGCTCGGCAAACCCGATGAATCAGTCAAGGCGTTCCGCAAGGCCTTGGATGTGGACCCGGAACATTCGATGGCTTTGTTCAACCTGGGGATTGTGCTTAGAGACGACCTAAAGGACAACGCCGAGGCACTGAAGACATGGGAGATGTTCTTGAAGAAAGCGGGGGATACACCCCACGCTGTGATGATCCGGCCCTGGGTGAAGCAGTTGAGAGAAAAGCTGGGGTCAGGCCCAGCCGGCGGAGGAGTCAAGTGACAAGGAATGCAGTACCCAGCCAAACACCTGTTCAGACGTCTTAGTACCGTCTATCCCTCTGCCAGTCTGTGAATCAGGAACTCAGTAAGCGCGGCCAACCCGTGAGTGGGCATATAGTTGCTGGCTGAGACGTCGTACAGGATTTTGCTGTAAGAATCAAATTCGGGGTCTTTTTGCCAGTGAATGAGTGCGACAGGCAACCTCGGGAAGAACTTGAAGAGGAATGCCTCGTCCCCGAGATCCACCGGTTTTCCCCCCCATTGGAGCGCACGGGATATCCGTTGGTCCCGAGCCAGGGAAAAATAGCGGTTGAGGAGTTCAGACGTCGTTTTGGAGAAATGAGCCCCCATTACGGCTCCGTGCCTCAATGAACGGCAGTCGATCCACTCTCCCATAACCCTTACGGCAGTTCCCTGGTTCTCCGCAGCCGCTATCAGGTGCTGCAATGCCAGCACCTTCATCGGGAGGGTGTCGACTACCTCATGCCCCGCCCGGATGCGGTACGGAAGCAATTCCAAGACGAACCAACTGTGGAGAAAAGGGATCACGACACGGGGGACACCGTCCCCTCCTCTGTACTCGCCATCGGTCGTCTCAGCGATGGTGATGGGATCTATTCTCTTCACGCGCTGGATCAGGACCGAATAAAACTTATCCAACTCTTCAATGTTCTTGCCGGTCCACGCTCGTTCCAGCCACATGGTATATTCGTCAGGAGGGAGCACCATCATCTCCGTCATGCCTAAGCATCCAGGCACGGGCCCCTATAATTATTGTGAACCCGTACGGTGCGTTGCGCAATACATTGGAGGCGCCTCACAGATTAACAAAAAAGCAAAAACCCTCCGGAGAGGGTCATTTGCAAGAACCGCCACTCAATGACTTAAGTTGGCATGGTCGGCGAGAAGATCAAACGTATTTCTCTCCGAGGTCACGAGGTCACAGTGGTGTATTGAAGCTTAGACTAAAGCTGCCACCAAGGGTCCATGAGCTCCGCGACAGCCCCAGTTTGAATGTCTGGCTGCCGCCGGCGGGTAAGATCCACACTCAGATCCGAACGCCCATGCAAATTGTTCCACCGGCCGAAAACCCCGACATCCGCTCCACCGAACTTTCTGGAATATTCAGCGAAAACTTCCAGAAAGCTGCCGCCATTATATGTGCCTGTTGCTTCGACCCGGTTAGTGACCGAATTGTCTCGCTGTATTTTACCGAACCCAACGTGGTGGGGAACCCCACTGCCCTTACCGCCAATTTGGAAGCGGCACCCTCGTAAGCCACCTGAACCCCGATCAGAGGGATCCAGCCCTGAGAAGTGACGTCAGCTTCGTCGCCAATGATTATCGGTTGTGCCGGAGGCCTCAATGTTGGCAAAAGGCGGATCTTGGAAACGGGTGGTGAAATAGTCGTACCGAAGACCCACGAGCAGGGAAGCGGGTCCACAACACGGGCCAAAGGCAAATAGCCCATCCACAAACCACCACTGGCTATTAGTGTTCCACGATCGCCCAAACAAAGGATAACTGCCGTCTCCGTCATTGAACACCTGTTGCGAAACGGTGTTTGACGGGCACTAAATACCATCCAGAGGCCACAAATCCCAGGCGATCCGTGAGGGCGACCGTATCAGACAAGCCGAACCAGACGCCGCGATTGTCATATTTTTGTGTGAGCTTGCGGAGTCCACCCAGTCCCAAACCGTCTGTATCTGCCCCAAAACTTGTGCCCCTCGGGCCTTCCATCCAACCGACATACAAGACCGGCGCACCTACCCTAGGAAATGGCTTTTCCCCGCAGGTGTAAGGTCCCCCGAGGAATCCCCCAAACGCAGGAAGACCGGGCAGAAAGCCTTGCGCGGAAACCACGGCCGGAACGAAGGCCAATACAAGAATGCCAACGCACAGAACAGCGACACGTTTCATATCCATATCCTCCTAACAAAATAAACCACAAGCCCTCTCACGATTATTGAGAGGCCAATGCCTATTGTATGAACCGACACTCTAGGATGTTAAATTTCTAGAACAAAAAGCTCTTCTTGTCAAGCGATAATGGCGGCTGTCCTCGTATTTGCAGAAGCAATATATCTATTGGAAAATTAAGGCCTTGAGGCTAACGAAGAACCTGTAGTCAGGTTGCATCTCCGTGACACTGACAAGTCTTATTGTTAACGACAATGCATCAACGATAATTAATCAATTAAATTAGTATATAAATAATAATTATTAAACCATAACTATAATTCCAGTGTCAAGACGGCGGAGGGGTATCAAGGTAAGAATACGCCAGAAATGCCTGACAACGTCATGCAGTCGTCTGTAATTTCCGTCTCCGATGCCGGCCCGTTGAGTTTTTTCCCTTTTGCCATGGGGTCCAACGAGTCCCAGTAAGTGCCCTCCGCGTGCTGCGCCGTTATGTCAACTCTTATGGCGCAGAGCGCCACATTGAAGTGTGAAAATGCCTCAGTCACTGGAGCCACGGACGTACAGTCAGGCTTGCGAGCACTGATGAGCCTTTGGCACATCCATGGCTTCGCGACTTCAATCCGAAAGCTATCGGCGATCAGCCACGTTTGGGCTGTGGTTACTTGTTGCAGGGCTCATTGCTATTACTCGAAGCAGAAAACCACTCCAGCCACAAGACGCCCTCTGCGGGGCTTTCCGGCCGCGCAACTACGGGCTTTCGTTGTGGTCACGACGAAGAGGACGTGAAAAAACACTCCTTTGCAGAATGGAGCAGTCGGGACATTGAAAATAGTGCAGTATATTTTATTATAAATATTTGCATACTTATAACTATTATTTAATGTAACAAATGGTAATTAGATAATCCTGATTCGCGCTTGACTTGCCATTTACCCTGTGTTATTATGATTTCACCGATGATATAAAAATCATAAATCATGTCGGCCAACTGTGTTTGTGTCGTTACGTTTGCGGCAAGACTGCAAGAAAAGTAGCCTTGTCACATTTGTATCGGAAGAATGTCACGTTTGAAGCGGGTTCGCTTCGGGTTTAACTTTCTTATATTATTCCGGATCTGATCCGGATCTTTTGTTGAAGGAACAGGTATGGTTGTACGAGGAGTCGTAGCGGTTTTCGCTTCTCTCGCGTTGTGGTGCTGTATTACGGTGGAGTGTCACGCTCAGGGTGTTCCAGGCTTCCCTGGCGGCTGGAATGCTTTCGGTGCTGTAGATGTTGTCAAAGGCTCTCCGCGATTATGCCAGTCCATGGGTATAAAGAAGTTTATTAACAGTTTCACTTCATATCAGTTTGTCAATCCCTTTCCTCCTTTCCAAGATCCTCTCAGCCGCCTGGAATTTCCCGTTGATCAGTGGTTTTTGGGTCTCACTGCGAAATATGCGGCTCGATCATGGTCCGTACACGCCGAGGGGTGGGTAAATGTGAACCGGGAAAGCGGACTGAAGATGCACGATAGCGATTGGGATGACGACGCAAATCCGTTTCAAAAGACTATTTTCAGCGAATCTGCGTGCAGGCTGAACAAAGGTCTTTTGTTTGACACTTATGTGGCCGTGAGCATTCCGTGGCTGCGAATCAGTAACGTAAGACCGCTTTTGGGATACAGATATCAGTATTTTTATTTCACCACTCATGACGGCGCCCAGGCTGCCCTGGGAAGCAGTGCTGTGGATTTGCCTGGAGACGGCATAGATTTCAAGCAGAGATTTAACCACCTGTATTTCGGCGGGGTTTTCAATACCACTCTCAATCTCGGCAACATTTTGAACAATTTCCCCAGGGTAGACTTAGAGTGTCAGCTTGATTATGCGTTGGTGAGAGCCAGAAACGAAGACCTTCACCTTCTGCGCAAAGGGGAGCGGGTGACAGAGGAAAACACAGTCGGGCACTGCTGGCACTTTCTGGTGAGTATGGGGCTTTTCCGGAGAGGCGCTTTGAGTGCGCATGTCGAGGCCGATTTCAAGAGAATATTGACAAATGGCGATCACCAGTTGCGCAACAATTTCTATAATCTCAATTTTTCATTCGATGGTTCAAAAGTATGGTCCGACCAAGCCTCAATTTCTGCTTTGGGGCAGCTTGTATTTTGATTCGTATTGCACGTGGAATCTGTCCAGAGTGGGAGCTACTTATCTCTTATAGCGATTCCCGAAAGTAATCACGGCCCGTGAAGAGCGATTCCTAGAAGCCAGTAGCACCGGCCTCCGCGCCGGTGAATAATTAGTCTCGAAATCAACCAGTTATAGCCGGCAGGGACGCCGGCGCTACTGATTCTTCCCTTTACACGTATTGGATTGCGTCAAGACTTTCGAGAACCGCTCTATCTGTCCGCAGACAGACCAGCTTGCGTATGCCCAGTAGTATTAATCCGGGTTTCCCTCGATCAAAATTGCCCGAGCAGGTGAACCGTCAATTCCGACCAGCTTCAACGGCAAGCATACCAAAGTGTACATACCGGCTCGAACCTCGCTGAGATTCAAACCCTCTACAATAATTACCCCCGCATGCAGCAAGGTCTGATGAGTTGGCACTGACTGACCGAACGGAGCCACTGAAAGGTAATCGACTCCCACGAGGCGCACGCCGAAGTCGACAAGCCATTGAGCGCCGTCCCCGGTTATGCCCACGAAGTCTTTGGAAAAACTACGTTCTCCTTGGGACCACAGCTCGGAGTTTCGAGTGCGGAAGAGAACACGCTGAGTATGCGGAGGAATGGCGAGTCCCTTCAACAGGTCTGCGGACAGGTTGCCATTTGCGGAGGCCTCGACAACAAACGCCGGTCCTACCAAAGTATTCAGGTCCAATGAGTCGATGCCCAGGCCGCCTCTGATAAAGTGACAAGGTGCATCCACATGAGTGCCGGTATGCGCGCCCATGTCCAGTCGGCTTACTGTGGCCTTATCACCTTTGTCCAGATGCGACGGCTGAGAGAAGTGGATTGCCGGGTCGCCCGGCCAAACAACCAGGGCCTCGGAGATGGGGAGGGAAATATCGTGGATCACCATGAGTTTCTCCTAATATACTAATTCGCATGCCGTCAGAGTAATCTGAGATACGCAAAGTTCGTCATTCCCGCGAATGGCGGGAATGACAGGCTAGTGAATTCTCGTACTTTTACGATCCTGTGTTACTCATTTGAACCCACATTCTTATACTGAGAAGATTACACACTATCTATCGAATGATGGAGCTTGCTAAAGAGTAAAACGTCTAATCAATTAATTTTGAGGTTGAGCTGGCCTTTCAAATCATTTAGACCGGCCTCACCTTCACTCTTGCCGGTGCCTTTCCAAGCATGAGCATCGAAGGGTTCGCGCCGGCTCCTCGGGTTTTGTCCTCAGAAGTGGCGGTGCCGTCAATTATCTGTCGAGCAACGCCCGCCTCTCGATACCCGAAGCCCTTTGCCAAAGCTACTACACCGGGTCTGATCCCCGGCACAATCTGGGCCTTGCACCGAAGATGAGCTTTTCCGTCAGTAGTTTCAATCGAGACGGAAGCGCCCTGAACAACTTTAAGTTTGGCGGCATCTTGGGAGTTGATTGCGAGACGGTTCTCTGGAGAGACTTCCAGCAGCCAACTATTAATGCCGGACCGCGCGGTTCGATGAAACGGTAGCGTGTAGGTGATGAATAAAAACTCATCATCACTGCGGGAGACAGACGGATACGCGACCTGGCCAAAGGTCTCCCGAAGCTCGGGTGCGTAAACCACCTTGGGTTTACCCGCCTCTACAACTGGTAAACTCTTAGATGAGGAGAAGAAGCCGCCCCTGTCATAAACCTTGGTTACATCTTCAATGGAAGGTGAGACATCAAAACCAGCCTCTTTCATTGTCCCGAGAACTACGGAAAGCAGCCACGTATAGTAGTCCCGACCTGAGTTCAGAGGAGTAGATGAGTTGATCCCTTTTTCACCGAAACCAGACAAATTTAGATGTCCCGCAAATGCTATAAGAATATCCTCCATCTGTCTCGTTTCGGGGAGCATGGGAAAATACTTCCCAGTCTTGGGGTCAACCACCCCCACGACAGGCCGCCGCGTGCCAAACCCCTCAGTGGTCACAGAAGGTGGTGAGACGCAAACATCCCACCTCTCAAGATAGGTGGTGTCTGGAAGGATATAATCCGCGATGGCAGTTGTTTCGGTAATTTGTCGATCAATTCCTACTATAAGCTGCACTTCTCCTTTGTCTCTCAGGTTCAAGGCTGCCGCGGGATCGTCGTACACGGGGTCTGCGTCCCACAAGAACAGGGCTTTGGCCGATAAATCGGTGGTTGCGGTTTCACCTCTGAATTCGTATCCGGCCATGGCCTTTGCATAGGCTTTATCGAGAAAATCGTCTTTCCTGTGAACCAGACCGCCGGCACCTGGGATAGAGCCAACCATCTTGTTGAGCGCAAGGATGACCAAGGCTGTTTCCTTGCCGTTCTCACTTACCAGGACGCCTGCTCCAGGAATAGCAGCGGTTCTCTCACCGCCTTCAACCAGTAGGTCGGCAAGTCTGTGGATGATGCTCGGCGGCACACCGGATTCTGTTACATAGTCATCGATGGTTCTGCTCAGGGCCTTATTCTTGAGGCTTTCAGGGGGTGGCTGGACAATGCCGGGATATCTGTCCAGAAGGGATCGCATGATCCCCAAAGCCAAGGCCAGGTCCTTTCCCGGGATCACCGGCACCCATAAGTCCGCCTTTGAGCCTGATGTAGAGAGCCGAGGATCCACCACTGCCCACTTGAGGCAGGGGCCGTTGACTCTGGCATCTGCGATTTGCCTTGCCAATAGAGTGAGGGGGACCCCGGAGTCCAGCGGAGCATCTCCGAAGCTGATAAGAACTCGGGCATTCTTGTAATCCGCGGCAACAGGGCCCTTGCCGGGACCAAAGACCTGTTCGGCAACTGACGCGAAGAGTGTCGCTCATCCGATACTCACTATCGCGAACCAGCGTGGCCCCAGGAAATCCTGACATGAATCGCTGTACAAACGTGAGAGCGCCCCAGTCGGCTCTGCCGACAACGAACTTAAGACCTTCGCCTGATCCCTTAATCTCGCGGAGGCCGGTTATCTGTCCTTCGCCGAAGAGGTTCCCGCCTTCCAATATTTCTTTGAGCGCCTGATCCCACGAGAGCGCAATCCACTTTCCAGAGCCTCTCGATCCGGCTCGCTTCAAAGGACGCGCAATTCTGAACGGGTCGTAAAGTGTCTGAATACCGCTTCCACCTACCGCGCATACGCTGCCACTCTGAGTGGCGGCTTTCTCAAGAGGGGTTGCAAAGGGGAGACGGGGGTTCGCAGAAGCAGGGTGAAAAGGGTTGCCGTCGATCTTGACCAGAGTCTCCTGCGCGATCCGGCAGCAGATCCCACAATTTCCGGCGCACAATCCGCAGGCAGTATACAGATTGCTTATACCCGGGAGTGTTTCCAAAGGGTCCACGCCCGGCGCGCCCTTGATATATTGAGGAACCGGGGCGTCCTCGGGGAAGAGACTGCACCCCGCGAACAGGGACGCACCTCCCATCAAAGCGGCAATGCGAAGAAATTCTCGTCGAGTTACATAAGCCATGTTTTTCTCATCTGATGCGCGTCAACTCAGCGGTATATCAAAGCCGATAAAGACGACTGAATATCTCATAAGAAACACCCCGCCAATGATGAGCAGCGAGGCAAGGCAAAGCCACACCTTATCCTCTCGGGTCCGTGGGAAGACAAGTATCGCCAGCGGGATAAGCATGCCCGAGACAAGCTCCCCCCAGACGTAAAGTTTTTCGTGCAAGGCCAACAGGATGGACGTGTGCCCGTCCGCGTTGGACACCAAGAGTGTCAGCCAGAAGCTACCATTCCAAAAAAGGTCTACCAACAGGATTCCGATCATCATAAGGCGAAGACTCGTGTACAATTCCGGTTCCAACTTTTCCTGCCTGTATCTGTCCATCATAAGGGCCACTACTGCAAGCAGCGCAATTCCTGAAAGGAGAGCAGAGGTAAGAAAGTAGCCCGGCATGAGTGCGGAGTGCCACCACGCACGCGCCCTGACCAGAGCAAAAGCAAAGCCGGTGTACGCATGGACAAATATAGCTAGAGGAACGGTGACCATCCCGAGTATTCGGGTCACTCGGTCGTTCTTCACGAATATGAAATAGATGTATATGAGATTGGCTATCGGATAAGCGGTCAATAGCCAGGAGCCATAAGACAGGGCTGAAGTGTTGTTGAAATATTCCGGAACAAGAGTGTGCCAGAATCGAGTCGGCTGATGCAGGTCGAGAATAAGACAGGCAGGCGCCAGCAGCAACAGCAGGAACGAGATAATTGCCGCGGGGAGGGCCATGGGCTTGAAGCGCTTAATTCTGAAAACGGTTGACAGCGTCGAGAGGATAAACGAGCCCGCGGATAGCCCCGTGAAGTAAAAATAGAGCGGAATGTAAATCTTCCAGGGGACCGCATGGGGCACGTTGTAGAGAACCGCGGTTTCCATTTATTTGCCTTCCCCTTTTTTCCAGTACGAGGCTTCAGGACTAGGGATGCTTCGGCCGTATTCGAGTATTTCTTCTTTGAAATCGTCGGAGAACTTGATTCTCCCCATTAGCTGGTGATCGGCTGCCACGTAAAAGACCTTGGGCTTGGTTCCCAATTCCGGCTTGATGACGCTCGTTCCCAGGGACACGAGCTGGCGTGAGACTTCACTCGAAGGATCGTCCAGGTTTCCGAACACCAGCGCACGAGACACACAAGCCTCTACACACGCGGGTTGGAGTCCTGCGTCGATCCGTGCTGAGCAAAAGTCGCATTTGTCTGCGGTATGACGGATAGGGTTAAAGAAGCGGGCATCGGTACGGGCACGCGGCAATGCACATTCCGCAGCCTATACACTTCCCATAGTACATGACCACCACGCCGTCCTCTTCACGCTTTACAGTCGCCTGCACAGGGCAAACCTGCACGCAAGGTGGGACGTCACACTGATTGCACAGGCGCCGGAGGAAATGGTTGGAGGCATCCGGGAAGTGACCTTTCTGTATCCCTTTGACCCAGGAGCGCCAGTAACCCAGCGGGACATTGTTTTCGCTCTTGCACGCGATGGAGCAGCTGTGGCAGCCGATGCACCTTCGTTGATCCACCAGCATTCCCCAACGCTTGGGTTTCTGCTCGCCCGTGCTGCTGCCCGAAGCTGTCTCTCCAGGAGTTTCCTCCCGGGATTGGAGCACACCACCTTTTGGCTTAAATGTTACACTCATTTCAAAGAATTGACTCTCATCCTCGATCGGTGAAATTCTTACTTAGCTTGGTGGCAGCCCAAGCATTCCAATCTGCTGAAGGATTCCTTGCCGTCGTGACAGTTTCCGGTGGCACAGGTTGCACATGCCCTCGGTACTTCGTAACCAGCTAGAGAAACTTCATCGGCAGGTGCCGAACCCGGAACATAAAGAGTCGAGGCATCCCGCCCTATGTGAATCTTCTTAGGTGGAGAGTCCTTTAAGGCCCTCAGCACATAGGTCCCGTACTTCTGGGTAGCGAAAATGGCGTCGTGACAGGTTTTGCACTCCTTGTACTTTCCATCCTTGAACCACATGTGACTATAGTGCCGAAATGCTACCGGTCCGGGTGATCCGACGGCCTGGTAGGATATGCTTCCGCCTCCAAAGACCGCTGAAAGCGCCAGAAAGGCAAACAGCACACCGCCGGCTACTACGACCACTAAAATGATCCCCCATGCAGCAGCCTGGACTCTCCAGTACGGAGAAGGGTCCTGCAAATGCCGGAAGTATTCACGTATTCGGTGAAGCGTGCTTTGTTTTTCTAGCTTACGTATCATTGCGATGGTCTCAGACGCTGCGCTGGTTAGCGAACTGTCCCTACGTATGTGGTGGTCCACTGTCTTTTCTTGACTTCAGCGGTTCCGTAATCCGGCAAAATCATAGGTGAAACCCTGTCCGTTTTGATTCCTGCGTCTATGAGTTCATTATGGAACCTTCTCACGTGTTCTACACTGAGCGGGCCTATGTCGGCGCGTTCCCTAACGTATTTGCCCGCGGTCTCACCCGCAAGCCTTCCGAAAACAGTGATGTCCAGAAGCGAATTCCCCATCAAGCGATTGGCCCCGTGAACTCCACCGCCTACCTCACCCGCCACAAAAAAGCCCGGAACTGTCGTAGAACCATCGGAATTGTAAGCGAGTCCGCCATTCTGGTAGTGGAGAGTCGGGTAGATCAGCATAGGAAGCTTGGAGATATCTATCCCGTACCGCTTGTACAGGATGAACTTAGCCGGGAATTCTCGCTCTACGGTCCCTTCGCCTTCTAGCAATTCAATCATCGGCGAATCCAACCACACGCCCCATTTGCCACCCGGCCCCGGCACCGGAACTCCTTTGCCGACCTTGGTGCACTCTCGAATTATGCTTGACGACTCTATATCACGGGGTTCGCGCTCGAACACGAACTGCTCACCATCGATGTTGACCAGGTTGGCGCCAGCGCCCCTTACCTTTTCTGTAATCAGGAGCCCTTCAGCCTGCTCTGGGAAAACCGCACCTGTCGGGTGGTATTGGGTTGCATGGAGAAAGCGGACAGCCACCCCCATACGATAACCCATGACCAAGCCGTCACCGGTAGCGCCGTAATGATTGGTAGTCATAAATCCCTGCATGTGAAGACGGCCCGACCCACCCGTGGCCATGACCACGGCTTTGGCTTTCACAAGAAAGTATTCTTCAGTTTCGAGGTTGTACAGCACAGCGCCGGAGCATCGGCCTTTGTCATCCATGACCAGTTCCACCGCGGGAGAAACTCGAGGACGCCGATGTCCTTGACGCGGTTGCGAGCCTCATCCCGAAGGGTCCTCATGATCTCTGCGCCGGTCATGTCACCGGCATAGTGCATTCTCTTGCGGCAAGTGCCCGCTCCATGAAGGGTGAAAAGCTTGCCGTCGGACCACTTGTTGAACATGCAACCAAGACGTTCCAGCCAGCCGATAACCTTGGGCGCTTCAGTGACCATGGTTTTGACCAGTTCCGGATCGTTTTCGAAGTGCCCGCCTCCCATTACATCCAAATAGTGATAGTAGGGTGAATCCTTCCAACCCTTGGTAGCTGCCTGTATCCCGCCTTCGGCCATCATAGTGTTGGCATCGCCATGTCGAAGTTTGGTGGCTATGATTGCCCGCGCTCCTTGCTCCTGGGCAATCAATGCAGCCGCGGTCCCGGCCCCTCCGCCCCCGATCACAAGCACGTCCGTCTCGTAATGGATTTCATTCAAGTCGATCTTGTCCGGGTCCACTCGACTGCGGGCTTCGAAGGTATCCGCGATCTCCTGGGCTACTTCATAGCCCTTACTCGGTCCTACTTTCAATTCTCGAAGCGCACCCAATCGGAAGTCCGGATGGTATTTTTCCAGGCGGTCTCTGCGCTCATCAAGGGTGAGGGCAGGGAACTCTTGCCCCGCCTTTTTTCGAGCAACTCTTTCGGGGCGGGTTTTCTCAACTTTCTTAATAAGTGCCATAAGGTCCGGCGTATATGCCATAGTTGCCTCCGGTTTTACAGGCGATGCAGCCTGAGACAGAGCTTATCTTAACCAGTCACCGGCAAATCGGTTTGCTCGGCCAGAAACATGGCCGGCAGGGACGCCGGCCCTACCATGAACCCGGTAGGACCGGCCTCTGTGCCGGTCACCAAATGCGGGTGAACGGTGACCTTTCACTTCATGTGTCCCAATGGAATCCATTAGAGCCACTGTTTGTCATCCGGTTGCCACATTTCATCCCCGGTGTGCGGTTCCATCTGTCGGTCCACGTAAAGTTTCCTGAGTGTTTCCATGTCCGTGGCCATTAGCTTCTTCAGCGGCTCTTCATATCGGCCCGATTCTATCCTGCCGATCATCTCTCGAAGATGGGTCGCGGCTGGTTGAATATGTCTTCCTGTCAGGCGGCGGGCAAGAATACCGATATTGTACTGCGCCAGTTCCGCGGGGCAGCGGGAAGTGCAAATGCCGCACATTACACAGGGGAAGGAGAGTTCCGCCACTTTCTCAAGGTCGCCTCTCAAGGCCGCTGAAATGTATTCCATGACCGGAATGTCCATGGGGCACGACTTGGTGCAAGTGTTGCAACCCATGCACTTGGCGATTTCCGGGTAGTACTTCAGGAGAGTATTTACGTTTGGGGCCAGCTCTTCAATGTTGTAAACCGCACGATTGGCAGGGAAGAACGGCACCATAGCGAGGTACATATTGGGCTGCACTACCGTCTGGCATGCGAGGCCGACATATATCTTGGGACTGTCGGGCATGCGGTAGACCGTTGCGCAAGCTCCGCAGATGCCGCCTCGGCATCCGCATCCGCGGATCAACTGGTACCCGGCATACTCGAATGCCTTCTGTATAGTTAACGTGCTGGGGACTTCGTACCGCTTTCCCGCAATAAAAATGGGCACAAGGTCGGTCCTCACTGCTGCTTCCATCGGGAAGCCCGTTTCCTGGGCGGCTTGTTGTTGCTCAACCGTTGACATGTGCTCTGATCCTTTCTTCAGCCTCGATCTGTGATGTGTTTGTCAAAATCCTAGCGTGCAACAAAGACGCCTATAACAATTCCCAGTATCAAGGCGATAAGCGCCATGAAGTAGTTGTCAAGCGCAGTGATCCGCGGAGCAGGCTGTATCGTCTCTGGAATCACCTCGTCCACGATATAGTCTTTGTACGCCGTGTCTACCTGAGGACAGGCGAGAACGCAGGAGTAACATTGTTCGCAGTCTTCTCCCACACACGACTCCAGGGCAAACGAAGTGCGTTGCTCGGTTTTCTCAAAACGCTTCGGGTCTCTCCGGAGCACAGGGCAGGAATCTATGCAGTTGCCGCAAGCAATGCACGCTTTGTCCCCAGTGATTTCCGACCCCGGATCTTGAATGTAAAGTCGGTGATACGGTTCCATGCCCTTTGACAAAAGGCGGAACCGCGCCACCGGCGGCTCTTTGGCACCGAGGAGAATATCCGCTACTTCCCGGTTGATTTTGTCTTTGGGCTCATCGCTTTTCGTAGCCATTGTATACGCTCCTGTTCACAAGTTCGGATTGCCTTCTTACCTGCGTAACGAATGGGATCTTGGGGTCAATTCGCCTGCTCGCTGTGTGGGCTCAACATCACAGCCTCTGTACCAGATCCCCATGCGGCAACAGCCTTACCTTGCGAACGATTATTCTCTTTATTTGGCGCCGAGGCTAAGGTCTCTCGGTCACGTCTGTACCGCTCAAAGTACTCTTTGGTCATGAGTGGGTGGCACTTTACGCAGTTTTCAAAATCTTTATCCTCCCGACAATCAGCAAGAAAGATTTTGGTCTTGTAATGTATCTTGCCGTTGTGACAGCGCCTGCATGTCTTCTCCGACGGCAGGGCCACCATCCATCTGGGGTTTGTGGAAAGCTTGTTCCATGCCCCTTCTCTGGCGGCCAAGTACTCTTGTTCCGTCATGGGGAGCAAACGATCACCTCTGTACGCATGAGACGCTGAAGTGTGGCAAGAGTCGCAAGCCAGGTGATTCACGTCGGTGTACGTGACAGCTTTGTCCGCCTGGGCGGTTCCCTGCTCCTTGTAACGCTCGTGACATTTGGCACATGTGTCGTCTCGTGCCAGCACGTGTTTGCGATGGTCCATGACCAGGCCGATCTTCTGGAGTGCGGGAGGAAGGTCTCTGAGATAAACTTCTTTGCGGTATATCGCCGCCAAATGACAGTATTGGCAGCTTTCGCTTGGAATACGCGCCCTGTTGAATAGCTCTGCGCGTTGGGCCCGCCGAGGCTCGATCTGTGGCACCACATAGCTCACTATATGAAGTAAACCCCTCAGTCTTGATACTGGAGTGCCTTCAGCGCTCCCCTGAATGTGGCAGTCAGCGCAGGCAATGAGTTCGTGGGCGAATCCCTTCTTTTCTGCTTTCAACCGCCCGGCCATCCATTGGGCGAAAGACGCCTCCTGGCTGTGGCATGCCATGCAGGTCGCGCTCCGCAGCGAATATTCCCCGGTGACCGCCACCGCAACGATGATCACCAGGCCGACCGCGACGATGTACCACACCCCTCGACCCATCAGGCTGTCTCCCCCTGGGTTTCAAGCTCCTTTTCGCGCCTTTGCTTTATACAAGCTTGGAAAGCCGCGGAAATGACCAGCGGGCCGGAATTGCCTATGGGGCATTTTGCTGCGCATCTCCCGCAACCGACGCAGTACTTGGAAAGTTCCACAACCCTCTCGTAATCGCCCAGCCTCGTTAGCAGAACCAGTCCCATGGGCATTTGAACGCCTTCGGCTTCCTTGACCGGGCATGCGCCGACGCAGCTCGCGCAATTGTAGCAGTTGATGGAGCGTCCCGTTCCGGGCGTCAACATGGATTGCAGGGTGTACTCAAACACGATAAACGCGGCAAAGAGAATTGCCAACGCGTTTAAGGTTACCCGATCCGGGGCCTTTCCCAGGAACGTATTCAAAAAGACCCTTGATATGACGCTATACTGCGGATAATCCGGTATACCCTTGGATAAGGCGGATTCAACGGCATTAGCATACCCGGCCAAAGTCAGGTTGGCCCCTCGGTACATTGCGGGTTGACCCGGGGGCTCCAGCATCCCTTTCTTGAGAAGCTCGTCCCTATACGAGGTCAATTCACTATCTTCGACTGAGATCAGATCGGGATATTCAAGCGTGCGGATATCAGTTATGCGGTGACTTTGAACGCCGACTTGAACCTCTATCGGTCCTCGGAAGCCCTCTCCGGAACCCCTGTAGGTCCCATCATTGACCAGGGCGATCCCCGCGCCCCAGGGGCTCTTTGCCAAGCGCAGCTCGTCCACACTTTTCACATCAAAACGTGCAAAAGCGTAACCGACGAGAATAATGCCAACCGCCGCGGCCAAGTACCAGATTTTCAGGCTTCTGCCGGCTCGATATTCCTTTGTCCACATTACTCCCAGAGTCACAAGTAGAGCAATCGTCAGGACAAACCTGCTCGAAGGGAAGAGCGCGGCCGCCAGAATCAGGTACACCGTGAGACGTACCCGCGTGTCGTCAGGGCACTCCACAAAAACCCTATAGGATCACGCAAGAGCCTTGACCACGTCATCGATGAATTCCTTTCCTACAAGTCCCTGGGCCATGGCCTTCTCAAGGGAGTACCGGGGCACAATGCCCTTTTTGAGCGCTGTGCGCGTGTGTCTTCCTGCATAGTCGCGAACATCTGGGCAGTGGGAAGATACTGCACGCAGTAGCTCTGGCAATTCCCACAGCGAATGCACTTGAGACCACCGTTACGTATGAAGCGGTCATAGTCCGTAACGCGGCCGGCTACGGCCAATTCAGCCTGAAACATAATGCCCACCGGGCACCGATCCTGGGTGGCATAACAGGCTCGACATTCATAACAATAGATGGTTGCCGGATTGCCCCTGAGAAGAGGCTTTATTACAGTTGCCAGCAAGGCCGAGACAACCCCGAACAGCGCAATCCGGTCCAGATTGAGTGTCCAGCCTCGGTCCTTCAGGTTGGTGAAGAACTGGTACCGGTGAATCCCGGGAAGCACCATCGGCTGGTCGAGATCTTGCCGTTTATGTTTGATTTCGGTCGATTTTTCTTCTGACATTAGCTTCGATGTCCCGGTCCTAGTGAGGCAGCATGGCCGCCATCAGCAGTCCGGCTATTAATCCTCCGGCGGCTCCTTGAAGGAGTTCCTTCGGAGATTTCATGTCCAGGGCCCAGGCTATGATCAAACCGGAAACGGCCCCAACAAAAAGAAAGATGATCCACGTAAGCAAAGCTTGTCCTCAAAAATTCTCGTTCATGCGGGCACTTCCCGCTAGACCTTTCCTATGGCAGGCTGAGGCTCTCCCTTGCCTCGGTCCGCCGAGGGTTCAAAATCAGGTCCACCCAACGTAGACGGACATCCGCCGGGACAACATCCTGGGGACCATGAGCCCGATCAGCCCCGCTGCTATCACGCCACCCGTGATTCCCTGAAGGATCGCTGTTCCGTTCAGCTCGAATAGGGCAAAAGCCAGGATACCGCCGGCCATAGCCCCGCTGAGCAGGAACCCGACAACCTGAATCGCGAAATTCTTCGATGCGTTGGCTCCGAACACGCGACTGCCGGCGAAGATAAAGATTACGTTCACACCAGCTATGACGAGCGCGAATTCAGCGATCGTCACAATGTCCCTGACAAAGTTGGGATTGGAAGGCTCAAAAACCGAAAGGTTGAGGAACTTCATATAAATGGCAGCCAACGGCGCCATAATAGCCATGGAAGCGAAAGTGTACGCTCCCTTTATGAACCCTGTTTCAGCCCTCATGGTCCCTTCACCCATCATGCCACCTCCGCCCAGAGGCGAAGGGCCACAAGAAGTTGTCGCATTTATGATGTACGCGGCCATGACGATTGCCAGTTGAGGCCAATCGAGAAAGGCGAATTTCGCCGGACCGAACAGGTACAGTACAGGAACCAGGGCGGCTGTGAGAATCCTGGCGCAAGAGAGTGGAAGGATTGTTTGGAACTGGACGAAGATGGCCAGCATCCCAGCCACACCAAGAAACGGGGCCTTGATGAGGCTGTTCAAAAGCACACCCAGGGCGTCAAAGCCTCCGGTGGCCGCCAGCGCCCCGGCAGCTAGAAAACCCGCGGTCATTGCCGTTACCGGTAGGAGGATAATCCCTTCCATCAGGTCAGTGAGACGGATTCGACAAACGACTATCATCAGCAACGCGCCGGCCACCAGCACTGACTGAACGGGCATTTTCCCGAACGGCTGAAATATAGCGATAAGAAGTGACAGCACAAAGATAACCAACGCAAGATAACCGGCAAGCGGCGCCTGGATGTCAGGCTCGACGCGTTCCTCGCCTCCCATTCCCGCTGGAGCTTCTCGAAGAGCGACGTCGTTCGGGTAAAGGCGCTGACTCACTAATTTGAGGAATAGAGCCACTATAGCGGTTCCCAGCATAAGAGAAAATGCTTGCGGAGCGCGAAGGATTCCCTCTGATGCGGTAGCAAAGAAGCTGCCGAGAAAGCCCTCTCCGATTTGTCCCACACCGCCGATCGGCGATGGTCCGCAAGAACCCATGGAATTACGTGTGAACGCACCTATCAAGACTATAAGCTGGGATTTCGTGAGTATCCCCATCCCGCCCTCAAAGCCGAAGGTGAACAACAGAGGCAGAAGCGCCGCGGCCAGAATCCTGCCGCAGGGAAGAGACGAGATCACTGGAAGATTTATCAGAATGACCAGTGTGCCCACGAGACCAATGGGGCTTTTGCGAACATAGCGCAGAATGACCTTTAAAGCCTCGAATCCGCCTGACGCCTTTAAACCTCCAGCCAGAAACAGACCGGTAAGCAGAGCAGTGATAGGATGCAGAATGATTCCGCCGAGAAACTCATTGGGAAGAAGCATGACCGCGTCCCAGCCCGAATAGGCGTACCGGAAGGCTCCTCCTACCAGAAGGCACAACACCGTCGAAAGGACCAGCACAGTCTGAACCGGAGTTCGGATGTATCCAAAGAGAGTAAGAAGCATCAGGCTCAAGAAGATGAAGAGCGTGATATATCCCAGAATTTCCACCTAATATCTCCAGTTCAAATGCTCATCGAAGCTCGGCTGTGACAGGATCGGCGATTGAACCAAGGCAGGTCCACCACGTATCCGTCGCGAGAATTCGAGACGCGGACTTCGTCGCCAACCTTCAATCGGCCCAGGCAAGCGGTGCAACAGTTCATGGAGGCTGTCACCTCGTCGCCGCTTTCCAATTTCACCTTCACGGTCGTCACCGGGAGGGCGATTCCAGAAAACCCAGCGTCCTCTTCACACACGATGACACCCCGTCTTCCTCTCATAAAGCGGAAGATCTCAGCCGCAGCAAATATAAGCACCAGAAAAACTATAGTGGCCTGTTCAATGTCCATAACGTCTCGCTATGATGACGAGGTGTGATGCTGCTCGTGCGTAGGAAACTTAGTACTGCACTTTCGCAGCAGGGGTGGGACATAGTCATCCTGCCTGTCTATTTACGAATCCCCAGTCGGCGGGCGTCCCTCCTTCCAAGGCACGACAGGCACGGAGGCCGGTCCTGCCAAACTCGGTTTATCGCCTCTCATTTGCGGGCCAATACCTGTATTCTTCCATTTCCGTTGTCAGCCACGTAAATCTTGTCTTTTCGACAGGCAATTCCCGTCGGACTCTTGAATTCACCCTCGGCGGAACCTTCCTTTCCGATTACGGACACCACTTTACCGTTGAGACTGAATTCCTGAATCCTGTGATTGCCGGTGTCGGCGACCCAGACGCGGCCTGCATCATCCAGCGCCATCCCCTGTGGCATGTTGAGCCGGCCTGGCTCTTTCCCGACGTCACCGAAGCTCCGTATGAACTTCAGGTCTGCCCCAAAGACCTTGATCCGGCCGTGTTTGCTGTCCAGCGCCAGAATTTCTCCCTCAGGGGTCACTGCGCAGGCCGTAGGGAGCCTGAATTGATCGTCTCCGTCGCCGAGGTCTCCCAGTATTGCAACTGGATTTTCCCCCTGAAAAATCTGTATGCGATGGTTTCTCGTGTCAGCCACCAGGACCCGTCCGGTACTGTCTACGAACACCCCTTGCGGAGTTGCGAAGGAACCGCCAATGGACCCTATGGTTCCTATGACGCGCTGCACTGTCCCCTTGCGGTCAAAGACTTGGATACGGCAGTTGTTGGAATCCACAACATAGATAAGACCCTCGCGGTCAACCGCGAGCCCTTTGGGGAAGTTCAGACACCCTTTTTGGGCCCCCGGCCGTCCGAAGGAGGCGACCTCTCGGTGTGAGGAATCAAGGCAGACTACACGGTAGCCTGGAGGATCAGTAACCAGAATGTTTCCGGAGGGATCGAATGCAATATCGAACGGGCCTTTGAGCCCTACTTCGCCGGCTGCGACTTGCTTTGGGGGAGCAGAAGCGTGGAGCCGAATCGGAGGGAGCAGTGAAAACATCCCGGCCGCGCCGACAGAAATAATGAATTCACGCCTATTCATGGCGTCTTCTTATTCTCCGCAGCCGTCAGCTATGTATCGCGGTCCCAGGAACTACTATAGTTCTAGCGTTCCCGGAACTTTCATGACTGTTGACGGGTTCTTTGTCGAACGATGGGACGAGTCTCATAATAATGCGACTCGTCCTATTAGTCAAGAAGCCAAATCCGCGCTGACCTCAGGCAAATCGCAATATGTTTTCCACCGGTTCCCGATTACTTCTAAAAAGGCTTGCCGGGGCGTCCGGATGTGGCACTCCGATTGCTATGCCGATAACAACTTTCTTATCCTCCGGTATGTCCAAGACCTTTTTCACGATGTCCGGGTAATGCATTGCTGCGGCCAGATAGATGGTGCCGAGCCCTTCTTGAACAGCCGCATAACAAATTGTGGTGCCAATGGAGCCTGAATCCAGACAGGAATACGGTTCGTTCAGCCGACCGTCTATGACGAGATAGATGACAGCAGGCGCGCCGAAAAACTTGTACATGTTTAGATAGTGCTGTCTGCGGCCTTCTGAATCATCCCGAGCAATTCCCAGGAAGGTAAGCAGATCTCTTCCCAGGCCTATGTAGCGCTTTTTGTGCAGTTCCGGGAATTCTACGGGCATAAGAATGTCTGAGCGAGGCCCAGCTCCTTTCATTAGCCTCTTCTTGGAACGCTTTAGCTAAACTAAGAGTCTTTTCCCCGTCTGCCACGACAATTTCCCACGGCTGAGTGTTTCCCCAGGACGGAGCCCATCGCGCAAGCTCAACGATCTTTTGGATCTTGTCACGTGGAATAGGATCCGGCAGAAATGCCCGAATGCTTCGCCTACCCAGGACAGCCTGGTCGAGTTCCATATCGCATGCCTCCTAAAACATTGATCTGCAAACAAGCACCGAAAATAGCACGAATAACCATTTGGAGAAATATAATCCGGTACCGGCCACAATTTCATCATGGTGAAACGCAGTTGCGCGAATCCGATTCGAATCGAGCCGTGGACGAAACTTCAAGCCCCGCACCAGGAGTTAACATTTCGATCCTCCCGTTTGAATTCAAAATCTCATTACCGGGAACGTGACGATGCGACAGAGTGAACAATTCACCTTTACAACCAGGAAGAGGAAATGGTAGTTTTCGTGAGAGTTATGCTCTACGGGCAAGGTAATTGCCCCATGATACGAATGTGCGTTCAAATGAGTAACATAGCGTCGAAGAAGAGCGAGAATCCGCTAACCTGTCATTCCCGCGAGGCGGGAATCCAGAAGGGTTATAGCGAGCAAGACTGGATTCCCGCCTGCGCGGGAATGACGAACTTTTCGCATCTCAGAGTTCCCTGACGGAATGCGAATTAGTGTGAGACGGCCTTGCTCCTCTTGTAACTGGCAACGTGAGGGTTCTATTACTGCCCAGTGCCTTATCAAGGTTTCCTAGCTAAAAGAGGTATTCTATAAGGGTCTTCTCAATCGGCAATTTCCTTGAAGGAGGATGAAAATGGCATTTTCGTTCCGTGGATGTACAATCAGCAAAGTCGGCGTGATCGGTTCCGGCCAGATCGGTCCGGACATAGCCTTGCATTTCGCAAAAGTGCTACATCCCTATGACGTCCAAGTGGTCGTGGTGGATGTAGCTGAAGAGGCTCTCGCAAAAGGAAAAGCAAAACTATTCAAAAAGGTGGACAAAGGCGGCGAAACAGGAGCGTTCAAACCCCACGAGGTCGAGGGCATGAAGAGTCATGTCACCTTCACCTCCGATTACGGTCAATTGAAAGGCGCGGATCTTGTCGTGGAGGCGGCGACGGAAGACCTGCCTCTGAAACGGCGGATCTTCAAACAAGTGGAGGAACTCGTCACTCCGGACGCGATTCTTACCAGCAATTCCTCACACCTGGAACCGGAACGAATCTTCGAGGAACTTGCCCATAAAGGCCGGGCTCTTGTGCACTCATTACTTCTTCCCCGCGGAACGCAATCCCGCGCTGGAAATCATCCCGGGCAAGGATACGGAACCGAGATCACTGAATTCATGATGCGTTTCTATGAGATCATCGGGAAAATCCCGATTAAAGTCGGGTCCCGATACGGGTACGCGGTGGACCCGGTCTTCGAAGGGCTTATGCTGGCTTGTATACAATGCGTGGATGCGGGCCTGGGAGATACCAAGCAGGTGGACGCGGTAGCATCCAAGTGCCTTGGGCTCACCGTAGGCCCCTTTACCGGCCCAAAACCTGACGGGCGGGAATCCGATCTGCGTTCACGGCCTTTCCGAGATGCACAAGCGTTTAAACCCCTGGTTCAGAGTTCCCGAGCGGCTGCAGAAAATGGTCGAGACAAACTCCAATTGGGAAGTGCCCGCCCGTGGCGAAACAGTTGAGGTCCCGCCTGACAAAGAGAAGATTATTACAGAGGAGATTCAGGGAGCTTATTTCGCCATGGTTGCGACATGCTGGACTCGAACATTATCACCACGAGCGATTTCGATCTGCTCATCAGTGTTTCGCTGGATATGAAGCCTCCATTCAGTTTCATGAATTCCTTGGGTGTCGACAAGGCGCTTCGGAACTCGTGGAGGCGTTTGCGAAGAAATATCCTGCCATGCCGGTTTCCAAGGCCCTACGGGAACAGGCTGCTTCGGGCAAGCCCTGGGAAATCCTCGATGTGTTGTTCGAGAAGAAAGGCAGACGTCGGAATAATTACCATTCGTCGCCCCAAAGCCCTCAACGCGCTCAACAGCAAAGTGTTCAAGGAGCTGGAAGCCTATGTCGCAATCATAAAGAGCGATCCGGAAATTAAGGCCGCGGTGATCACCGGCTTCGGGAACAAGGCCTTTGTTGCCGGCGCTGACATCAAAGGAGATGGCCGGTCTTACCAACCCTGCGCGAGGGGAGGCATTCGCACGAAAGGGCCAGATTGCATCGGCAAAGTTGGACAAATTGGGCAAACCGATCGTGGCCGCCATCAACGGCCTTTCGCTGGGCGGCGGATGCGAATTGGCCATGTGCTGCACCGCTCGGGTGGCTCCCAAAGGATTGAAGATGTTTGCGGCCAACCGGAGGTGAATCTGGGATTGATCCCGGGAATGGGCGGCACTCAGCGACTCCCGAGGCTCGTCGGCTTTGAAAAGGCGGCGGAGATGATTCGCACCGCAAAGCCCATCTTCAAGCGCTCAGGCCCTCGAATTCGGACTCATAAACGAAGTGGTGGAAGGTGACGTATTGGAACGAGCCATCGAATTGGCCCGAGGAACTTGCATCTGGCAAGACTACCGTGCAGGCTCATCGAAATGGGCCCGCTTTCCAAAGTGCCCGACAAGCTGCCCGACCTGGATATCGGCCACCTTTCCCGAGCAATCGATAAGCTTCGCGGTCAAGGCGATCCTCGAAGGCGCAAATATGACGGTCGAAGACGGACTCAAGTGGGAAGCAAAAGCTTTTCGGTCAGTGCTGGACCACAGAGGATAACCAAATCGGACTGAAAAACTTTGTCGAAAAGGGCGCCCGCTCCAAAGCACCGTTTGTGCACCGGTAGGAGAGGGAAGGAAAAGAAAGAGAAGAAGAGAAGATAAGAGAATTTGCTGGGGAAAACTTTTTTGAAAAAAAGTTTCCCCCCAGCACCCCCCTTCAAAAAACTTTTATCACTCGCTTTGTTGGTTTGATCGCACCTCATCCGCCCAGCCATCCCTCATTGACATTTAGTTACCCCGCTCGGCCTCAAATGCGAACACGATGGCAGTCATGTCGGTGGCACGCGCTCCAGACTTTGTGTGCGCCATCAGACCTCGCGTAGGGCGGGCTGTGCCCGCCGGCGGCCACAGGCCTCCCTACGAGGCTAGCTACGCGATTTCGTAAGTTCAACGTGGCATGGTCGTTGGCTTTCGTAGGATGTGGTGACCCCGCAGTGAATGCGGGGGAATCGCATCATTCGAAGTATTCTCCTGTGAGCGGGTGAGTGAAACCCGCGACCGGTGAGGTTCTCTCGCCGTAGGCGTGCTCACCAGCACCCTATGCGTGCTGCGGCAGGGCAAGCCCTGCCCCTACAAAGCATTTACCTGAGCCCGTCTTCTTTCTTCGCTTGCTCCTTAAGAAGGCCGCCGACCCTGGAAGAGGTCTTCCCGAAGCCGTAACGACAAGTGCTACCACTATTTCATCTCCGCGAGGCGCGTCCTGGACCCGTACCGGCATAGCATCAAAGTGGGTCCGCACGAATGCTGCGTCCTTGTAATGGACCGGGATGTCTATTTCGGTTCCAGGACCGCCGATTTTCTTCGAGGACGGGATGAGGGCCTTTCCTCCACCCACTGCTTCTCTGAAGGGTCCTCCCAACTTGGGGTGCAGAATCGCCGCGGCGTGTTCCAACTCACCTCTCGGTCCGACTATGGCCCCCTTGCCGTAACTTTCAGCCTGTTCAGGTGTGATTCCTAGGGCTTCAACGGCTATCTTTCCCAATAGTCCGCCAAGTTCTTCACCGATGTTGATCAGTTGGTCGAGATTCTCCTCATATCGGCCCGCAAAAGGATTCGTTATTACAGCAGCCACCGCGGCTCGCCGAGTGGGGGGATCCACGGTTTTGCCCATTTCTCTGTGGGTCTCTTCAACGATTTTCACAATCTTGCGTATCTCCATGCCATATCCCTCCTTGTGATTATTTACTGTCAGTTTCTTTCGCGGAGAGCCCGGTTCCGCGAACAGCGCCTCCACAAAGTCGTTTGCGCTGAACTCACGCAGATCGTCCATTTTTTCCCCGATGCCGATATAACGCACAGGGATCTTGAGTTCATTCGAGATTCCTACCACGACACCCCCCTTCGATGTGCCGTCCAGCTTGGTGAGAGCGATTCCGGTCACAGGGACGGCCTCGTTGAAGGTTCGCGCTTGCAAGATCGCATTCTGCCCCATGGACGCGTCGATTACGAGAAGGGTCTCATGCGGCGCGTCCGGGATTTTTTTCGCCAGTGTGCGACTGACCTTTTTCAGCTCCTCCATGAGAGGAACCCGTGTATGAAGGCGCCCCGCGGTGTCGACAAGGACAAGGTCCGCGTTTTCTTCCAACGCTCGTTCCATGGCCTCGAACGCCACCGATGATGGGTCTGCTTTCTCTTTTCCCTTCACCACCGTGCAGCCGATGCGATCGGCCCAAATTTGGAGCTGCTCAACGGCAGCGGCCCTGAATGTATCCCCCGCGGCCAATATCACCTTTCTGCCCGCAGCCTGATATCGGCCGGCAATTTTGGCAATGGTGGTAGTTTTGCCGGAACCATTCACCCCCAACACCATTACGACAAATGGACCCGATCCATAGCCAACCCTCAGAGGGGCCTCTACGTTGGAAAGGATGCCTTTAATCAACGCCTTTAAATGGCTAATCACTGCCTCGGAATCGTCGAGTTCCCGCCGTTTCACTCTGTCAGTCACGTTTTCCAGAAGCTCGTAGGCCGTCTTGACGCCTATGTCCGCAGTGACCAGAACTTCTTCCAACCTGGCCACCATCTGGTCGTCCAGTTGTTTCTTTCCAAGAAATACTTGGTCGAGGCTCCGGAGAAATCCTTTTCGGGTCTTTTGTAGACCTGTTTTCAGTCTAAATAAGCCGGCTTTTTCATCCGCGGTTTCAGCAGATTCTTCAGCTTGCCCTTCAACAGCCTGCTCAAGCGTCGCAGCTGCTTCAATCGAAGAAGATTGAGCAGTCGCTTCCGCAGACTCGGCAGGGATTTCTGCCTCTGAAGGCTCCTCGGAGGCCTTGTCTTTTTTGAACCAGCGCTTGAAAAAACCGGGTTTATTTGTCTTATCTTCACTCATTCTGTTCCACTCTCTCACGAAGTTGGGGCCGTGCCTCCCACAGTAATCCACGTGTCAGGCTGATCCGGAGTCCCGATTCGAAGTGTGGGCTGCGCGTCGGATACCGGCGCGCCCTGTCCATCCTTCCCGCAAGTTCCAATGCCAAAGCCCAGATCATTGGCGACCATGTCTATGTTTCGGAGCACCTGAGGTCCATTGCCTACAAGCGTGGCGCCTCTCACGGGCTCTCCTTGACAGCCGTTCTCGATCAGGTAGCCTTCGGCCACCTCGAAAACAAAGTCTCCGTTCACAGGATTTACCTGGCCTCCCCCCATTCTCTTTACCAGCAGACCGTTAGGGGTAGCCCTGAGAACCTGTTCCGGGTCGGCCTTGCCCGAAAGTATCATTGTGTTGGACATCCGAGGGATCGGCCTGTGGCGATAAGATTCTCGGCGACCATTTCCCGTTGATACGGTCCGCTGTTTCATGGCGTTCAGGCGATCGTACAAGAATCCCTTAAGCTCACCGTTCTCCACGAGAAGCGTACGTTGTGACGGCGTTCCCTCATCGTCAAAGGGATATGAACCTCTGAGATTAGGCACGGTAGGATCATCGACCACGGAGACTACATCCGCGGCCACCTTCTTTCCAAGAGAATGCGCATACACGCTCATATTCTGGCCGATGAAATCCGCCTCCAGCCCATGGCCCACCGCCTCGTGAACCATTGTTCCACCCGCGTCGCTGTGCAAAACCACAGGCATCCGACCCGAAGGGGCCTCTCGCGCTCTGAGCAGCATCAAAGCTCGGGACGCAGCCACAGATGCTATCTCTGCCGGTGGTTTCTCCCGGAAGAACTCCAACCCGACTTGACCGCCCCCAGGTTCGTAGCCCGTCTGTACAAGGTCCCCTCTCCGCGCGGTGACGTGGACAGTGAAAACAACCCCTGCTCGGGAAAATTCCAGCCGCGCACCTTCAGAATTCACCTGTACAATCCGCCGACACTCATCAGAAAAGGTGACCCTCACCTGATCGATTTCATTTCCAAAGGCCCTCGCTGCTTCGTCTGCTTCGGCAAGGAACATCATCTTGGTGCTCAGGCCCACATCCGCGGGGTCAACTTGAATAATAGATTGTCGATCACTCTGCACGGCCCTGAAAACCAGCCCAGCCGATTCCGACCGCGTAGGATCAGCCTGCATAAGAGTGCTGACAAGCTCATCTATGGTGGCAGGAGTCACCTCTGTCGAATACGCGTACAGTGTAGCGCCCGAGCTAATGATTCGAAGCCCTACCCCCCGGTCAATTCCCTGCCGGATTCGGTCGGCCTTTCTGTTCTCGTACACAATAGTAGTGCCTGTCCTCTCCTCAAAGAAGAGGTCAGCGAACTCTGCTTTCGCGGAGATCAATTTTCTTATCACTTTTTCGCAGTCAACTTGATCTATGGACATGTGGTGTATCCGTGCCGGCTGATCGTCTCCCGATCGCAAGTTAGTACGCATGGTACAGCATGAGTCTAGCAGGGGCGCGGACGGGGGTCAAAGAGAATTACTTAATGTAATTTATAGTAAATTGATTGAATCTGTTGTTATTTATATGTTATATCCATATTAACGATGTCGAGGAGGTGCCCCTTGCTCTGGAAATTACGCAACCGTACCTTAACCATTCCCGCGGAGCTTCACCAACAAATCGCTCGATCCTGCTCTTGCATCAACGAAATCCCCAGCGAGGTCCTTCGCGTGCGTCCCTTGTCCGCGTACCCCTCGAAGAGGAGGAAACATGGCGCGGCTCGGGAAATTGGCCCTCGACCTGCACAATGAATTCCTCAAACTCCTTCCTCTGGAGTCAAGCCGGGACCACGGACGGAACCGGCTCGCATGAGTAGCGTGAACGCCGCAGGCTTGTCACGGAAATCAAGAACTTCTCCGATAAGCATGGCTGGATCTATCGGGGCTCTCATTTTGATCCTTAGCGGATCGTTCGTGGGGGCAGCCCCGTCGCCGGAAATTCCGTCCTTCTCCAAGACTTACGGCACCTTACAGAAACTGTCCAAAGGCACCGGTGAAAGCAGGGAAGGTTGGTTACGGGTTATACATTCGTTCTTGTCTATCCATGAGACAGGAAAAGACCGCCGGATGGCCAATCGGTCCCTTTTTCTTGCGGGAAAGGCTTCTCTGGAGCTGTACCGCCGCAGTGGCAAGGCGGGAGACCTGGACACGGCGATTCGGCACCTGAGTCGTTTTAGCAACCTTAATCGCAGAGGGCCATATCTGATCATGGGCTTGCGCGAGTTGAAAGAAGCGCACAGCCTTGAAGCGGAAAGCTCTCGATTTGCGTTCCCAAAAGGCCAATGATTCCCCTAGGATAAATTCAGGTCAGACGAGAACAAATGACTTTCCAAGGCAGTTCCATGCTCCACCGGCTAAGAAGGGACAACCAACGGCCGCTGCCGATCAGTCCGTATATACGCTTTCCACTCGACAAGACTCGGCGCCTCGTGCCTCGCACAAGCACATAGGCAACCCGTTCAGTGATTCGCCGCTTCCGGATCCCAATAACTTCAAGTCAGAATCCAATAGAGAATCCACGTCGACTAGCCCCAAGAGGATCTCCATAGTGAAATCAGGTCACCCGCTCCACATCGGAAGCGACGCGCCTGATTCCACATTTGGCAAGCTCATTACCCGGGCCGACACCAAAAACGACGAGCCATCGAATTGTCACCTGCCGTCAAAAGCGCGTCCCTTCCTTCCCCAACCGTTAACGATGGTTTCACGGTAAAGAAAATCGTTAATCCTTCGGCAAAGGAGTTTGTTGTCGCGATAGATCCGGGACACGGCGGCAAGGATCCTGGCGCGGTGTCGCAGGATGGTCTCCTCAAAGAAAAGGACTTGACCCTTGAAATAGCGAAGAGGCTCAAGACTACGCTTGAGGGCAAGAATCCGCCACTAAGAGTCGTGCTCACGAGATCAGACGACAGACACCTCTCCCTTGAAGACCGAGTCGCTCTGGCCAACACAGCCAACGCTGACCTTTTCATTTCAATCCATTGCAACTCGGCAGAGGATTCGAGTTCGAAAGGGATTGAGACCTATTATCTCAGCAAGGCCAGCTCGCGGGGGGCCATGAGAGTTGCGGCACGTGAAAACGGCATTCCTCTATCGAAGATGACCGACATAGAGGCAACGCTCGTTGACCTCGTGGTGACGTCAAAGAAGAGTGAATCTGCCAAGCTGGCCATCTCTGTGCACAGCTCTCTGTCCCTGAATCGGAAAGGCGCGGGCACGCCGGCACGGGATAGGGGTGTACGGCAAGCTCCGTTTTATGTTCTCCTGGGAGCTAAAATGCCTGCCATTTTGGTAGAGTGCGCTTTTGTCAGCAACAAGCGCGAACGCGGAAAACTGACGAGTCCGGCATATCTGACCTCTATTGCCGAGAGAATCGCCGAAGGAGCAGCCAATTATCTGAAAGGGCTGGATGTTCAGGGGTAATGCGGACGTGCACTCGAGTGAGGAAATTGATTACCTGGAGCTGCAAACCGGTCAGGAATTTTGCACCTTGCTCAATTGAAGTGATAAAATAATATAGGAATAGGGGGGTCAATCTTTCCTGCCGACGGTACTCCAAGAAAGGGGCATGTCATGGCCATCAAAGTGCTTATTACGAGGAGTTTCAGGCCGGACAACCTGAAACAAGCGTCCAGGCTTCTCATGGAACTCAGATCGTTAGCCACGCTTCAGAAGGGTTACATGTCGGGAGAAACGCTTGTGAGCGCTAATAACCCCAATAAGCTGACGGTCCTAAGCACCTGGATCAGCCAAAAACGCTGGAAGGAATGGCAGCAGTCTTCACAGAGAAAAGAGTTCTCTAAGAAGATCGAACCGTTGCTTGAAACCCCCGAGGAGACGGAGGTGTTTCTGGTTGGTGAAAAGTCGCCTGAATGGGTAGACATGGCCTGATGGCTCGCGGCTGCTTACTTCCAAGTAGGTATTCTCGCTAGGGGATTGCCGCGCAACCACACTCAATGGCGCTATTGTGCCGCGAACTCGGGAAAGTCCAGCGGGAGGCGGGATGACGCAACGGACTCCTAGGCTGACATATCATCCGAAATATAGATGACCTTGCTTCCTTGAGGCTCAAACATGAACGGGAGTTCCTGAAGGTCACGGAGAGCCTCCCGCACGCGATTCTGGTTCTGCTGTTCAACGTGGAACAAGAGAAATCCTCCGCCTCCCGCTCCCAAAAGCTTTCCGCCTATGGCTCCCACCTCACGCGCAGATTCGTAATAGTTATTGATAGCGTCATTGCTGATAGTCTCTACCAGCGTGCGTTTGAGAAGCCACCCCGCGTGGAGTATTTCTCCAAACCTATTGAGAGAACGACCGTCCTTGAGGACCTCCAGGGCTTGGCCGCAAAGGTCCTTCATCTGGGCAAGGACATCCATTTTTTGTTGTGTGGCCGCCCGTTGCACCTCGAGTATGTCTCCTGCCGCGTCTGGCCGTCCCCGTGAAAAACATAAGGAGATTGTCCTGTAGGGCCATTTTGGTGGCGTGAGAGCAGATGACCGGGTCTACGAAAACTGTCTCATCCGGATTAAAGCGGATATGGCAGATACCTCCATACGCTGCGATGTACTGATCCTGTTTGCCTATAGGGTCACCCAGCCGTTGAATCTCTATTTCACATGCCTCTCTTGCGAGTTGTGCCCCGGAGACGTACTCACCTTTGAACGTGTGCAAAGCGTGAAGAAGTCCCACGGCATAAGAAACTCGAAGAACCGAGGCCGGTGCCCGCGGGTATGTCAGCCATGGATGTAATTTCGACGCTGTCCACCACTCCGGTCATTTTCATGGCTTCGCGGATGATAGGATGGGAGATCTCTTCTACCGAATCGACGAGTTCTGACTGAGAATATTTCAGCAAAATACGGTGGCGGAAGTAGCGGCTCAGCCGGTTAACGGTGATATACAGGTATTTGTTGAGACTAGTGCTGACCACCGCGCCCTGTTGGTGCAGATAGTATGCGGGAAGGTCCGTCCCCCCTCCGCAAAAGCTCACACGAAGCGGTGTACGAGTGATGATCATAGGTCACCTCCCTCTAAAGGGCTCCGGTCACAACATATCACGTTTGGTGAATAGATCATCACGGTAGATTGGCGGGTTAACCTGCGAAGAATCACGGCCTGTTTTGTATGCCCCGTCCCGAAAGACCGCCCACCGGAGAAAGTATCTCCCGGGACGGGGTAACCTTCAACCCTCCATTCACAAACACAAAAAAAACTCCGGATCGCGGTGAGTGAGGAGGATATTCGAGGAGGCACGATCGAGTCAAGACTTTTTACCGGCCTTATGGCCAAAACCCTTTAAGAGACGGGTTTTGGGTCAATCTTTTCAAAGGGAAGGCGCGCTGTTTCCAAAAAAATTCGGTTTCTTCATCTGCTAAGAAAAATCCGCTTCCATTCGTTCAATTACCGCCGATGCAAAGCCGGAACAGGTGACTTCCCGGGACCCGGGCATTAGTCGGGCCAAATCGTAGGTGACGGTCCCTCTCTGAATCGCTTTGGAGATGCCCGCCACAATCAGCGCCCCAGCCTTTTCCCATCCCATGTGCTCAAGCATCATTGCGCCTGACAGAAGCAAAGAGCCAGGGTTCACCTTGTTCAGCCCAGCGTACTTCGGCGCGCTGCCGTGTGTGGCTTCAAAAATCGCGCAGAGATCGCCTATATTAGCGCCGGGGGCCATCCCCAGACCGCCCACCTGAGCAGCCAGTGCATCCGACAGGTAGTCACCGTTTAAGTTGGGCAAGGCCAGCACTTCATACTCTTTTGGCCGGAGCAACACCTGCTGAAACATGGCATCGGCTATCCTGTCGTTGAGCAGGACCTTACCTTGCGGAATTTCCCCATTAAGGTCTTTCAGGAGATCGTGCTCCGAGACGACTTTGTCAGAGAATTCCTCCCGGGCCAATTCATAACCCCAATCCCGAAAAGCCCCTTCAGTAAACTTCATTATGTTGCCCTTGTGAACCAGTGTGACTCTTTGTTTTCCTTTATCGAGCGCGAACTGGATCGCACGTCGCACCAGCCGTTTTGTGGCCCCTGGACTCATGGGCTTGAGTCCTATGCCCGAAGAGGGGTCCACTTGAACATCCATATCGGCTCTGAGGAAGCTGATAATCCTTCCGGCTTCTTCACTTCCCGATTTCCATTCGATGCCGGCATACACGTCTTCCGTGTTTTCCCGGAAAACAACCATGTCGACATCTTCGGGGCGCTGCACTGGCGAAGGAGTGCCGGATATGTATCGGACCGGACGTACACAAGCGTACAAATCCAACTTCTGGCGGAGAGTAACATTCAAACTTCGGAATCCCCCTCCGACGGGCGTCGTCAGAGGGCCTTTGATAACAACTACGGCTCGTTGGATAGCCTTCAGAGAATGGTCAGGGAGGTGTTCCCCGTAATTGTGCAGGGACTTTTCTCCCGCGGGTATCTCCCACCATTGTATTTGGCGAGCTCCGCCCCAAGCCTTGAGCACCGCCGCATCGATTACCGGGCGAGAAGCAGCCCAGATGTCAGGGCCTACGCCATCGCCTTCGATGAATCCCACAATCGGATTGTCGGGTACATTCAGTTGTCCGCCCTCTATCCGGGTGATCCATGCTCCGTCAACCGGAGGGGGCGCAAAGGAGTTTTCCATCAATCTTTTCTCCGTAGTGTTACGTTATCCACATGTGCATCCAAAACGGTATTTCGGAGCGCCTCATGTTCGTGAAGTAGGGGCATCCCGCGAGACACGGGACCGTCCGCCTAGGTTACGTCGCGACGTGTTCGTCTAAGTGGTCTAATTCTTAATTCGGGCGGCGCATTCTAAGACTGAAAATAATCAAAAGAGATTCGAATCCATTGTATTGGTGGGACAGGCATCTTGCCTGTCGATCAAGAAATGACAGGCAAGATGCCTGTCCCACCAATTCTGCCCGAAATACGTTACCGAATTTATGAATTGGACCGCTTAGTTTCAATCCGTCCTGGCCTAGTTACTCTATAGAACATCGCTTGGCAGTTGTGAAGGTCACCCACGGATGATCCATGCTGTGGCGGCAGGTTTCGTATCCCAGGTCTGAAAAGAGTTCCTTGAGTGTTTCTCCTTGTTGCTCGTTGATTCCTGACACAATCCAAAACCTGTGGAGAGCCGCGGCCTTCAGAGGAATAAGCTCCCTCAATACATGGAAAGGTAGATTTGCAGTGACGAGATCAAAGGGTTGGTCAATGAACAGTCTGGCCTCTCCTTCTTCAACGCGAATGATATTGTCGAGCGAGTTTGTTTTCACGTTTTCCCTGGCTGTCTGGACAGCCAGGCGGTTTCGATCGACGGCCAGCACGCGTTTGACTCCCATGCGTGCAGCCGCGAGTGCGAGGATCCCGCTTCCCGTTCCCAAATCGAGCATAGAAGTTATAAGCTCGGCTCGGATAATCTTCTCCATGAAACCGAGGCAACAATTTGTGGTAGGGTGGCTGCCATCCCCGAATACCACCGATGGGTCCAGTAATAGGGCCTCTGGAGGCGGCGCGGGATGGTCCGGGCCGACAAAGCAGACCCCGGCCACCTTGATGCCGTGAGGGGGGAGCACAGTTTGCCAGTCCCCGTACTGCATTTCGTGGCGAGATCCCAGTGCCAATCCGCGGGCACAAACTCGGTCGTTAACGTATTCGTCTTCCGGCTTGGTGAAAAAAAGGTAAGAGAATCCTTCCTCGTTCCATAGTCCGATGAACGACGCGGGAGGATCGGAAAGGTAGTCTCCAGGATCCCCCCGAATTTCATAAATGTAGAGCAACGTGCTGGGGGGGATCATATTCCGGAGTTCTCGCAGTGGAAAGGCAACGAGGAAGCTCGATCAGTCCTCTGATTTCATTTCCCCGACATCATGAACAATGGCCAGATAAATGTCCACAGCTTCGAGCAGGGCGCTTTTGGCTTCGGCCAGATCGGCAACCTCACTTGCGGTCAGGTAGTCTCGCTTGAGCAGGCTGTCTATCCTTTGATTGATCTGAATTATTTGCTCTGGAGAGGCCAGTTCGCCAATATCAAGCTCGGCCCCTTCCATCAGTTCGGCTGGCGCATCCACTTCCGAAGGAGTAAGTTGGTCGATCCATCCATCTGCCTCCTTCCATTTGCTGATTGTCGCTGGACTTACTCCAACCTTCTTCGCGAGTTCTTTGTTGGTTATGTTACCCCCAACTTCCATATACAGCTTCACAGCTTTGTCACGAGCGGCCTTCTTCCTTACCACACCGGCGGCTTCTTTAGGAGCGGCATGCTCTCCTATCTTCAATTTTGATTCCCAATCGTCGTCACGTTTCCATCGGCCAACGGTCAGGGGGTTTACTTTCACCAGCTTTGCTATCTCTCTGTTGGTGATTTTGCCCCCGGCCTTAAGAAACATTTTCTCAGCCTGAATTCGCGCTTCCTTTTTCATTCGTCGCTCCTCTCCTTTTCTCCAAAAGGTACCGCATCACTCCTGTTCAACAAGAATCCAAGTTCCTTTACTCAAACTTTTGCAAACTATCGTACTAAATACAAATAACATGATCCAATAGTCAATGCAAAACATTTCCCCAAATTGACGCTCGGCACGCGCACCCCTGTGTATCCCCTTTTATATGCTAATCAGTGCAAGTCTTGAGTTCGTGCGGAATAAAAAGTGAAGGCAGGTGCTCTGAAAGCGGCAGGGCGATGACATTTATTGATCGATGATACACTTGGCCTGGTGCCTGAGGACGGACTCGAACCGTCACGGGGACAAGCCCCAAGGGATTTTAAGTCCCTTGTGTCTACCAAATTCCACCACTCAGGCACGAGAAACACTGAACCAACGTCTTTTCGAATAAGATAGCAGGCGCTCGGGAGAGTTTCAACCCCCTACAAACGTCGCTGAGGCCCCTGTGGGGAAGCGCATTGAAATTGGCAACTTGTCCTCCGGATGGCGGTCAAGTTGTCATGGTCCCGCGTTCCCGCGGGATGCCTCTACGCGATCATTTGCTCCCCGCGGGGCTATATTCAGACCGCGGCAGCACGACAAGTTGCTCGGTCACCGCCGGCCTCCTGCAATGATGTAGACCACGGGCCTGTCCAAGGGATTGGAGACAAAGAAGGATTCGTCTTCCTTGACATGGACTGCATGGCCCGCCGGCAGAGTGACCGGCCCGCGTGTGGTGTGCATCAGAATCGGGCCGTCAATTGCGCACAAAATCTCGTCATGAGTCTCGCCCGGCTTTATAAGTCGCCGATCCTCCCCGCTTTCAAGATAGCCATAGATTAAGTAACATGTTTGAATATGAAGGTCTTTGGCCCCAAGGACATATTCGCCCCCTTCTGTGGACGCGAGTGTCCTCAAGTCGAACAACTTCACTCAGGCGGCTCCTTGAAAGGGTTCCAGGAGAAGGGTGGATCATCCTGCACAGGACGGCTGCCGCCTTGAGAATGGTGACGGGCCCCTTCCCGCAATTCAAACCCATCCCCCAAATTAATTCCTATGGTGATTTTGCCGGTGTATACCAAAACCAGATAGGGATATTTGGAGCAAGCGTCACCTCCCACTGTTCGGAACTGTCGCGCATATAGGGCGTCAAGGTCGAGGTCTTCGAAGAGGTCCTCCGAACTGGTCCAGCACAGATCAACTATGGATGCCATGAGCAAACTTCCCCTAACCCGGAGACATAGTTCAGTCGAAAAGGATCATCACAGAAATGTTAGGGTACCGACCCCACATAGGCCGCTTGAAAAGCCTCACAATCAAGATCCTGATTGCATTGCTTCTAGATCTCTATTGCCGATCTGTCAAGCAATTTGTGCGGGCGGTGATATTGCTCGAATTACTCTCGGGAATTTGAAATCCCGCCGAAGAAGTCATTGGGGCTTTCTCGTGTCAGCCAACCAGTAACCGAACAATTGGTTCACCCTTCATTCCCGTAGACGCGGGAGCGACGGACGAACTAACGTTTCAGTCGGGGTGCGTGCCGTCACGGCCTACCGCTGGCTGGTTCACCCCAGAGTCTGCGGACCCGGTAAGCCCCTGTTTCCAAGATAGAATCTTCGCTTGACATGAGGGTTCCGGCGGACTAATATCGAATCTGGAGCTATCTGTTCCGATGACTCGTCAGATTTAACCCATCGTGTGTTGTTCGTAAAAAGATGACCTTTCAAGAGCAGGCTGTCCTCTCGCTAGACTCCCAGCGGCCCAGTGAGCGGAAATGCCGGCATTCGCGACCCTAAACCGGTGCGCTCAGGGGTCAGCATGTTTATCGGGAAAGAAAGATGACACAACTTGGAATCGAAACGTCCACCCAAGTAACTCCTCCGGTGGGGGATTTATCATCGGTGATTCATCAATGTTATCAGTGTGGCAAGTGCTCTGCGGGTTGTCCTGTGGCTCCGGAGATGGATCTTCTCCCGCATCAGCTTGTACGCCTTGCGGTGCTGGGGAACATGGACCGGATAGTGAAATCCAAGAGCATCTGGCTCTGTCTTACCTGCCATACCTGCGGAGCGAGGTGCCCCAACGGCATTGATGTGCCTGCTCTATTGGACCCGGTCCGCCATCAGGTGCTCAGGGAGAACATAGCCACCGGCGGTGACTCTGAGGTACCCACGTTTCACACGACGTTTCTCAAGACCATCCGTACCTTCGGTCGCGTTCACGAGCTGTTTCTCATTGGTATGTACAAGATGAAGACCAAGAGTTACTTTTCCGACATGGAGCTGGGCTGGAAGATGTTCCGTAAAGGGAGGATACATCTCATGCCCCACCGTTCGAAGACATCTGAGTGAGGTGAAGGAAGTCTTTAAGCAGTCAGGGATGAAATAGTCGTATTCCCCCGAACTCTTTGCATACAAGGATAGACCATGGAATTCAGTTACTACCCCGGATGCACCCTAACAGGCAGCGCGCAGGAATTGGATGAGTCGTTCAGGTACTCTGCCGAGAAGCTTGACGTTACCCTCAAAGAGATCCCGGACTGGACATGCTGTGGCGCCTCATCAGCCCACATGGTGGATGCTTATCTCGAATCGGCCCTTCCTGCCACAGACCTCATGACCGCGGAGAGGATCGGCCTGGACGTGGTTGCCCCCTGTGCAGGCTGCCATGTGAGGATGAAGGCTGCATCCAGGCGTATCATGGAGGAAGAGGAGCTTAAGAAGAGGTTCCCTTTCAAGGGCGAGATAAAGGTGATCTCGGGTATGGACATGTTCCATATTGACGAGCTACTCAAACGCTTGAAGGAGCGCATAGTAAAGCCCCTCTCCGGCCTTAAGGTAGTGCCGTACTACGGCTGCCTTGCAGTACGTCCTGTGGAGGTGGTGGAGCCTGCCGACCCTGAGAATCCCATGCAGATGGACCACATACTCGAGGCCCTGGGTGCGGAGGTATTGACCTGGCCGTACAAGACGGACTGCTGCGGTGGCTCGTTTGCCCTGACCCGTACCGACCTGGTGCTCAAGCTCTCCCGTAAGCTTCTGGACATGGCGCTCACTGTAGAGGCGGATGCAATGGTGACCTTGTGCCCCATGTGCCAGGCGAACCTGGACACCCGCCAGGCGGACATCTCCCGGGAGACCGGGAAGCTTTACGAGGTGCCGATCCTGTACCTGACGGAGCTTATCGGTGTGGCCTTCGCCAGCCCGCACTCGGCCGCATGGTTTGAGAAACACATGGTCTCACCTAAGAACATGCTCGCTGCTAAAGGGCTGATTTAAGTTCATTTAGCAGGCATTGAAACACCAGTTAATTTCCGAGCATCATTTTGGAGCGGAATCGTGACTGAAAAAATTGGCGCAATAATGACGGTCGGCGGGGGAATAGGCGGAGTTCAGGCCTCACTGGACCTGGCGGAGTCAGGCTTCAAGGTATATCTGGTTGAGGAGAAACCCTGTATCGGCGGGGTCATGGCTCAACTGGACAAGACCTTCCCGACAAATGACTGTTCCGCTTGTATTTTTTCCCCCAAATTACAGACTCTTGCGCAGAATCCGAATATAGAGATTCTTGCTTACAGCCGAATCGAGGCCATCGAAGGCGAGGCCGGAAACTTTCGGGTCAAAGTTCGCCGAAAGGCCAGGTACGTGGACCCGGACAAGTGTACTTCATGCGGGACCTGTGCTGAAAAGTGTCCAATCAAAGTCCCGAATGAATATAATTTCGGCCACGATATGCGAAAGGCCATTTACAAGGATTATGCCCAGGGAATCCCGTCGGTGTACACCATCGACACGGAACATTGCCGCGTGTTTCTGGGCAAGAAGTGCGGCGTATGCAAGAAGGTCTGTCCGGCAGGCGCGGTCGACTACGAGCAGAAAGACGTCATCGAAGACATCGAAGTGGGCGCGGTGATTCTTTCTCCGGGTACGAACTATTCGACACAGCCCACGTGTCGGAATACGGCCATGGCAGGATGCCCAATGTGGTTACCAACTTGGAAATGGAGCGCATACTCAGCGCATCGGGACCATTCGAAGGAGAGGTGAGACGGCCATCCGACGGGAGGCATCCGCACAAGATCGCATGGATTCAGTGCGTAGCATCCAGGGATCGAAGGAAAGGCATGCCGCATTGCAGCTCTGTCTGCTGCATGGCTTCGATCAAGGAAGCGGTCATCGCCAGGGAACATGACTCCTCCATAGAACCTACCATCTTCTTCATGGATATCCGCGCTTACGGCAAAGACTTCGACAAGTATTACGAGCGCGCCAAGGGCGACGGCGGGGTTCGTTTTATCAGGTCGATGGTCAGCCGAGTAGTGGAGGATCCTGTCACGAAGGACCTTCAGATAACGTATGTATCGGAAAACAACCAGTTGATTACCGAAACCTTTGATATGGTGGTGCTTGCCGTCGGCATTAAGCCTTCTGAGTCCACTCTCGAAACAGCCCGTATTTTCAACGTTAGTCTGGACGAAAACCATTTCTGCGCCACCGGCACCTTTGACCCGGTAGAGACTACAAGACAGGGCGTCTTTGTTGCAGGCGCATTTCAAGCCCCCAAGGACATTCCTCAAACGGTCATGGAGGCCTCAGCCGCGGCTGGAGTTGCCGTGCGTCTGCTCGCGGACCAGCGCAACACGCTCACCACCAAGAAGCAGCTTCCGCCGGAAAAGGATTTTACAGGACAGGAGCCGAGAATCGGGGTATTTGTCTGTAGGTGCGGCATCAACATTGCCTCTACAGTAAACGTCCCCGACGCTGTGGAACGGGTCAAGACGCTGCCGGGAGTGGCCTACGCGGGCGAAAATCTCTTCACGTGCTCCCAGGATGCGCAGCAGCAGATCAAGAAGGTGATAGAGGAGAACAATCTCAACCGTGTCATAGTGGCCTCTTGCACCCCACGCACGCATCTGCCGCTATTCCAGGAGACGGCTCGTGAGGCCGGCTTGAACAAATACCTGGTGGAGATGGCGAATATTCGTGAGCACTGTTCCTGGGTTCACATGCAAGAGAAGGAGAAGGCCACCGAGAAGGCGGTTGATCTCATCCGAATGGCCGTGGCCAGAACACGATTGCTCGAACAAGTCCAGGATCAACAGTTGGGGATGGTTCAGTCGGCCCTCGTGATCGGCGGCGGGGTTGCAGGAATGACCTCGGCTTTGAACCTCGCTGATCAGGGATTCCCTGTGCATTTGGTGGAAGCCGGCGACAAGCTGGGGGGCAATGCCCTGAGATTGGCTCACACCATCAAAGGGGAAGACGTCGGGACATACCTGGAGCAGTTGGTGCACAAGACCACTTCCAACGACAAGATCAGCGTTTATTTCAATGCCCGGATCGAGGACGTTCAGGGCTTTATCGGCAGTTTCAAGACGAAAATCGCGACTGGAGGAAGTGAGCCTGTCGAGATCGAGCACGGTGTGGCAGTGGTAGCCACCGGGGCAAGCGAATGGAAGCCTGACATTTATGGGTACGGCTCTGATCCGCGAATCAGGACTCATCTGGAGATGAGCGAAGCAATGAAGGCTCAGGACCCGGCTGTCATGAAGGCGGGCACTACGGTCTTCATCCAGTGCGTGGGTTCCCGCTGCGAAGAGCGGCCGTGGTGCAGCAAGGTCTGCTGCAATCATACGGTGAAGGATGCCATCGCCTTAAAGGAAGCCAATCCGGCTGCCAATATATATGTGCTCTATCGAGACATACGCACTTATGGGCTCAACGAGCCGTATTACGAGCAAGCGCGAAGGATGGGGGTGGTCTTCGTCCGGTACGAACCCGAGGCCCCGCCTGTCGTTGAAACCGGTCAAAAAATAGTAGTCAAGGTCAAGGACTTGATCCTCGGCGGCACGATGACTCTGGAAGCCGACAGCCTGGTGCTCGCTGCGGCAGTGGTCCCAAATGACTACAACAAAGAACTGGCCCGGATGTTCAAGATTTCGACGAACGAAGACGGTTACTTTCTGGAAGCCCACATGAAGTTAAGGCCTGTGGATTTCGCCACGGATGGTGTTTTCCTTGCGGGCTTGGCTCATTATCCAAAGCCTCTGGATGAAACCATAGCTCAAGCCGATGCCGCGGCTTCACATGCGGCCCAGGCGCTGGCCCGCGGGTACGTGGACGCGCCGGGCATGGTGTCTTTCATTGACGAGTATCTTTGCAGAGGCTGCGGCCGTTGTGTGGACGTGTGCCCGTTCCACGCTCCGGAACTCAAGGAAGTGGCTCCCGGCGTGATGAGGTCCGAGGTTAACCCTGCCTTGTGCAAGGGATGTGGAGCCTGCGGTGTGGCTTGCCCGACAGGGGCCGCAGAAGTCCGCCATTTCAAAGACGACCAGGTCGGAGACATGATAGACGCCGCTCTGAGCTAGAGGTTGAGGTAATCAGCGTTTGGTGACCGGCACGGAGGCCGGTCCTACTGGGCAGACGGTAGGGCCGGCGTCCCTGCCGGCCGCAGATGCTCAATAGATCAGATTGATTTCGAAGTCTCATCACCCTCCCCCTTCCCCCTCCCGTCGAGGGAGGGGGTCTGAAAACCCTCTCCCCTGGCGGGAGAGGGTAGGGAGAGGGGGCGTTAATCGAGAGACAAAACTCCTTTTCGTGGAGACAACATGACCACTGAGTTTGACCCCAAAATCATAGCGTTCGCGTGCAACTGGTGTTCGTATGCAGGAGCCGATCTCGCGGGTGTGGGCAGAATGCAGTATCCGCCGAGCATCCGGTTGATCCGGCTGATGTGTTCGGGCATGCTCGTTCCGTCCTACATTCTGAAAGCATTTGAAAAGGGCGCGGACGGCGTCCTTGTCACCGGTTGACACCTCGGCGAATGTCATTACCTGGAAGGTAATGAAAAAGCGCAGAAGGTCCTGGATAAGACCCGGAAGCTTATGAAACTGCTCGGTATCGAAGACGGACGACTTCGACGGGAATGGGTGTCCGCGTCAGAAGGCACTCGGTTTGCCGAGGTGATCCGGAGCTTTACCGACGAAGTCCGGAAGCTGGGCAGGAATCCCCTTGTCAAGACGGAGACCGCCGCATGAAACTACCGGAAATTGTCGATCACACTCAGGCTTACTATTGTCTGGACTGCGGGATCTGCACGGGGAGTTGTCCTGTTTCGCGAGTCACTCCTGACTTTTCGCCCCGTCTGATGGTCGAAAAGGTTCTCATGGATCAAGAAGAGAACCCTCTGGAGGATGTTAACATCTGGTCCTGCCTTTCGTGCGGTCAGTGCAGCTCTCGTTGCCCGTCCAAGATAGATTATCCTGAGTTCGTGCGGATGGTCCGCGAAGAGGCGGTGAAGCAAGGGAAGGGCGGTGTTCCGGCGCACCGGGGTCTGTTCCAGACCATCATGCGAATGCAGACCCTTGACGTTAAAGCAGAGCAAAACCGAATGGGCGAAAGAGGCAGGCCGGATATCCGAATCCGGCGACACGTACTACTTTGTCGGGTGTGCTCCGTTCTTGGATGTGGAGTTTCATGACGATTGGAATCTGGACGTCATGGATGGGCCCAAAGGGGTGCTGAAACTTCTCAATTCCATCGGGATCGAACCGGTTATACACGATGACGAGCGATGTTGCGGCCACGACCTAATGTGGAACGGCGACACGGAGAATTTCGCTAAGCTGGCACGTCGCAATGTTGACCTTATAAAGAGCCTGGGCTGCAAACGTGTGGTGTTCCAGTGCCCCGAAGGTTACCTCACTTTCAAGAAATACTATCCCGAAGTATTGGGACAAATGGACCTTGAACTGGTCCACTTTTACGAGCTGCTCGCTGACAAGGTGGCATCCGGAGCCGTCAGTTTCGCTCCTCTTGAAGGCGTTGTGACTTATCATGATCCGTGCCGTCTCGGACGCCAGGCAGGAATCATGGATGCTCCTCGGACGTTGATCCAGAGCATCCCGGGAATCACCCTGAAAGAGATGGAGCACAATCGAGAAAACGGCCTCTGTTGCGGTACGAGCGCATGGATGGGCTGCTCGAGTTGCTCCAAGGCAATACAGAAGAATCGGCTGAACGAGGCTGCGGCAACAGGAGCGGAGACCATAGTAACCGCTTGTCCGAAGTGCCGGGTGCATCTGAACTGTGCCCTGCGGGACACGGAAATGGGCCTGAAGATCCGTGACATAAATGATCTTCTGGCCCAGACCCTCAAGACCTGACGTGCATCAACAGTCAAGCTGACACCTGAACGCAGTTGAACCGAAGGACGGTAACAAATTATGGCTTCAAAGGAAGTTCTCATCATCGGCGGTGGGATAGCCGGAATGCAGGCTGCTCTGGATCTTGGCGACATGGGCATCCAGGTCCACCTGGTGGAAAAGAACCCCAGCATCGGCGGCAAAATGGCCCAGTTGGACAAGACCTTTCCCACCAATGACTGCACGATATGAATTCTCTCGCCTAAGCTGCTGGATGTCGGTCGACATCCCAACATTAATCTGTTGGCTTACAGCGAGGTAACGGAATTCTCGGGCGCAGGTCGGTGATTTTAAGGTCAAGGTCCACAGGAAAGCTCGATACGTTGATAATACCAGATGCACTGCGTGTGGAGCCTGCGCGGAAAAGTGCCCCACCAAGGTGCCCAATGAGTTCAATTTCGGGCTGGATGAGCGCAAGGCCATCTACAAGGATTATGCTCAGGGGATACCTTCGGTCTTCACCATCGATCCGGATCACTGCAAGGTCCTGCAGGGCCAGAAATGCGGTGTCTGCGCCAAGGTCTGCCAGGCAAAGGCCGTCGATTACGAGCAGAAAGATTCCTATGTGGATCTGAACGTGGCCTCGGTCATCGTCTCGACCGGTTACGAACTGTTCGACGCGACGCAGATTTCCGAATACGGCTATGGCAAGCTGCCCAACGTAATCTCTTCACTGGAAATGGAACGGCTGCTGAGCGCGGGCGGCCCCACCAAAGGCCATCTGACGCGGCCCTCTGTCATTCATGGCGAGGCTCGGCTCAAAGAACTACCCAAGCTGATCAAGAAGGCGGAGAAATCCGAAGATGCGGCCGAAGCAGCGGCTCTGGCCAGCGAGCAAAAGTGGCTGGAAGAGCACGTACACAAATACCACACGGCCAAGAAGCTCGGATTCATCCAGTGCGTGGGTTCCAGGGATTTTCGTTTCCACAAGTACTGCTCCAGCTATTGCTGCATGCACTCAATCAAAGAAGCAATAATCGCCAAAGAACATGAGCCTGAGACCGAATCGTACATCTTCTACATGGATCTCCGGACCGTCGGCAAAGGGCTTCGAGGAATACAAAGTCCGCGGAGCCGAGGTTTCCGGGCTCAAGTACATTCGCGGACAGAGTTGCGGAGATCCTTCAGGACGAGGAGCTTGAATCCTGTGGTCTACTACGAGGATACAGAACAGCGTAAGGTTGTAAGCATGACGCTGGACATGGTGATTCTGGCCAATGCCTGTTCGGCCCCTCGGGGGATCGCTAAGCTCGCGGAGCTTCTCGGCTTGGAACTAGAAGAGAACAACTTTGTCAAGACCCACCCCAATAGGCCGTTGGATACCAACGTTCCCGGAATTTTCACTTGCGGATGTGCGCAGGGGCCTCTTGATATTCCCGAGTCCGTGGCCCAAGCCAGCAGTGCTGCGGCCCGAGCCGCGGAAGTGGTCATGACCGGCGGCCGGGCATTGGCTATATGAGGGAGAGAGTAGATTGAAACACGAAGATAAATCTGACGTTCGAATAGGCGTTTTTATTTGCGACTGCGGTTCCAACATCGCGGGATACCTGCAAATGAAGGAACTGGTCGAGTACGCCAAGACCCTGCCCAACGTGGTCTTTGTTCAGGAAAATCTCTACACCTGCTCCGAGGGCGGAATAAACGAGATCAAAGAAGCGATTCCGCGGGAAAATCTCAATCGGGTTGTGGTGGCATCATGCACTCCGCGAACTCATGAGCCTCTTTTCATGAGCGCTTGCGAGGAGGCGGGGTTGAATCCGTATCTTTTTGAGATGGCCAACATCCGAGACCAGTGCTCATGGGTCCACATGCGGGAAGGGGAAAAGGGCACGGAAAGGGCCAAAGCGCAGATCGCAATGGCGGTGGCCAAGGCTGCTCGACTGAGGGAATTGAGCCGGATAAAACTGGGCCTCTCTCATAGGGCCGTCGTAATCGGTGGCGGTGTTTCGGGAATGTCCGCGGCCATGGCTCTGGGCAACATGGGGTACGAGGTTGATCTGGTTGAAAAGCAGGACCGCCTCGGGGGCCTGCTCAACGATCTGAACCTGATTCTGCCGTCCAACGAGCCTCCATCCGTTCTTTTGGACGACCTGACGACGAGGCTTGAGAGCAATCCCAAAGTCACGATCCACACCGAGTCCGAAGTGAAAAAAGTCGAAGGTTACGTTGGGAATTACATCGTAACCATGGCCGAAAACGGGACGGAAAGCAAAGTCAAGGCAGGCGTCATCGTTGTGGCTGTCGGTGCGCGTGTCCTGAAACCTGAAGGCCTCTTCAGCTATGACGGCGAAAAGGTCATTACCCATCTGGAACTGGAAGCCATGCTCAAACAGGGCCGGACCCAGCCAAAAAACGTGGTTATGATGCAGTGTGTCGGTTCTCGATGCGAAGAGCGGACGTACTGCTCCCGCATCTGCTGCATGACCGCGGTCAAAAATGCCATACTGCTCAAAGAGGCGGAACCCGCAACCACCGTGACGATTCTCTACCGTGACATGCAGATGTACGGCGTAGAAAACGAGGACATGTTCCGGAAATCCAAAGAAATGGGTGTCCGGTACGTGACGTACGATCCGGACAGGCCGCCCTCAGTGGAGAACGGCCAAGGTCAAGGTCTACCACCTGCGTATGGGCAAAGAAATGGCCATCCCGGCTGATCTGGTGGTGCTTTCCACGCCGTTGATCGCTCAGGAGGACGTTGGAGACATATCCACCATGCTGAAGGTGCCGGTGAACGAGAACGGCTTCTTCCTGGAAGGTCATGTGAAACTGAAACCGCTGGATTTCGCCACTGACGGGGTGTATCTTTGCGGGAACGCCCGGTTCCCGTCTACCATTCGAGAGGCCATTTCCCAGGGTCTTGGAGCGGCTTCCCGGGCCGCGGGGGTTCTTTCCAAGGAAGCGCTTTACACCAGCGGCATTGTCGCGGATATCAACGCGGAGACCTGCTGCGGTTGCCTGGGATGCGTGGACGTCTGTCCTTACGGCGCCATCAACTATATGGAGGACCGAGGCGTTTGCCAGGTGAACAAGGTGCTTTGCAAAGGTTGCGGCGGTTGCGCGGCCACCTGCCCATCGGCGAGCGCTCGACTGGACGGTTTTTCCAACGACCAGATTTACGCTCAGATCGAACAGGCCCTTGCGGGATAATTTGAAGGGGAAGGAAATGTCCAACGAACAGTTTGAACCGACAATAATCGGCTTTCTCTGCAACTGGTGCGCATACGCGGGCGCGGACCTGGCGGGAGTGAGCCGACTGCAATATCCTCCCAACATGCGGACCATCAGGACACTGTGTTCCGCAACCGTCGGCCCGCATCAGATATTGAAGGCCTTTCAGAAAGGGGCAGACGGCGTCTTTGTGGGGGGCTGACACGTCGGGGATTGCCATTACCTGTACGGTAATTACATGACGGTGAAAAGAATGGCTTTCATGAAGACAGCTCCTCGAGTTTTCGGGAGTCGATCCGGAGAGGCTTGTCCTCAAATGGGTTTCTTCTGCTGAAGGCCCGCGTTTTGCTCAGGTTGTCACTGATTTTGTCGAAAAGATCCGTGCCCTGGGACCATCCCCGCTCGGCCGGGCCGCCGGAATGGAGAAGGCCGGATAGACTTCATTGTGGCTGCGAAGCGGTGGAGAGCCGGTAGCATCCCAACAAAAAATGCGACAAACCAGCCGACTGAGAGATAAAATGATCGAACAAGTAAGAGACCATGTAAAGGCGCTTCTAAACGAGGGAAAGATAGCAGCATTCTTGGGCCTCAAGAATCAAGACGGAAACATCTTTCCGTATCTTTATGAAAAGCCTGACGACCTGGACAATGGCTTCAGCATTGGGGACTTGGAAGGCCTGGGAGATGCTCGTTATCCCATCGCTCGCCTTCTTATGACGGTCCTCAGCCGTGAGCCGGAAAAGGTTTTCGGAGTGCTGTTGCGCGGCTGTGACGAACGGGCTTTGAATGAATTGTTGCGCTGGAACCAAATCGGCACAGCGGAGAGGATTATGAGAGTGGGCATCGCATGCCCCCAGGAATTGGCCCGCACACATGAATGTCGCAAACCTTTTCCTGACGAGTTCGTCGCAGGGGAAAAGGCCGAGCCGGTTTCCAACGCCAGTGTCGATGAGGTAATGTCCAAAGACCTCATGGGCAGATTGGCTTACTGGATGGGGGAATTTGATCGTTGTATCAAGTGCTACGGCTGCCGGGACGTTTGCCCGGTCTGTTTCTGCAATGTCTGTACGCTTGAAGAGGACAAGCTGATCAAAACAGGAGATTTGCCTCCGGAAAACCCCATGTTCCACCTTACCCGCGCTGTTCACATGGCTGGAAGATGTATCGACTGTAATTTGTGCACAGAGGTCTGTCCCGCAGATATTCCTTTAGAACATTGTACAAAAAGGTGGCGGAAATTGTGAAGGATGAGTTCGGATACGTCACTGGAGAGCCGGGAGAAGGTAAATCGCCTCTGAACATTCTGGGACCTGACCCAGGCCATACTTCTGCAAACCAGTAGCCTACGCTGGACTCAGAGAGCGGCTGCCAATGCCGCAGCGAATGGTGTGAGCACATGTCTCCCAAGATCAGACGCGCAAAGATGATATTCTTTGAAACACGGGGTGGTAATGGAATGCCCCTTTTGCGGCATGACTTTGCTCAGGACAGACTATCGTAAGGTTACCAAATTGCTCAATGACCAAGGAATGCCCAGAGGGAAAGTCTGTGCAAAATGCGGCGGTCTAGTCGCCATCAAACTGAATGCAAAAGGCAAAGAAACCGTTCTATCCAAGATCTCGGATCAAGGGTGAACCCAGGTTGAGATCGGAGGGAGGAGACGTGAGCATGCTGACGCCGGAAAATGCCGTTCTGCTGGTAGTAGATTTTCAGGAAAAGCTGGTTCGTGCCATGCATGAAAAACAGGCTCTCGTGGAAAACACGGCTAAGATGGTGCAGGGAGCTAAGATTCTCGGTTTGCCCATTCTGTGGACGGAACAGAATCCCCAAGGTCTGGGGGCTACCGTTCCTGAAGTCGCGGCGCTGCTTTCCGACATGCAACCGGTCAGCAAGTTGAGCTTCAGTTGCTGCGGAGAAGGCGCGGTTCATGGAGCAGCTACTAAAACTCAACCGCAAGCAGGCCCTGCTCTGTGGCATCGAATCCCATGTATGCGTCTATCAGAGCGCCACGGACCTGCTGAATCTGGGGTGCGAGGTACAAGTGGTCACGGACGCAGTCTCCGCCAGGACTTCCGCCAACAAGGACATTGGCCTGGAGCGATGCAAAGAGCTGGGCGCTTCGCTGACCAGCACTGAAACAGCCTTATTCGAACTGCTCAAAGTAGCAGGAGGCGACAAGTTCAAACAGATGCTGAAGGTCGTAAAATAGATAGCACACTGAATTGCTTGAGCTAATGAAGCGGGAGAAGTTTATTGATAATCAATTCGCCTCACCCTTTCCCTATATACGTCTCACAGCGATCCGCCAGAACATGTGGCAAGATTATCGCGTTTTCCCTGACCGCGTTGAGCTCCGTAGCTGGATCCTATTGCGGACACTCGTTATTCCGGCTGAGGACATTGTTGATGTAGAAGTTGAGAGTCCGGGCCCTTTCAATTCCGAGCATTGGTATGCAGTTAAGATTGATTGGGCGGATCTTTTTAGCCATGTTGAGATCCATCGAAAATCCGGACTATTAAAGCATATCAAATTTACGCCGGACAATCCTGCCTACTTTGTGGCCACGTGCAAATCAATCATGAAGTCGTCATGAGCAAGCATAGAGCCGGTGCCCAGAATAATGTCCATTTGGCCATCCGAAATGGAGAATCTGAAAGACCCACCGTGACGGCCGCTTTCTCCGACATTATCACGAGCACCGGGAATCCGCAGTACCGGCAGGTACCGCGGGTGCTTACGATTTATAGGAGTTCTCGAAAGAAAGGCCCGATTTGCTTGTGGGTGCCACTGCTGGCTTGTCCAGCAGTGTCTTCTATGCTTGCACTGCTGGACAAGCCAGCAGTGGCACCCAAGACCATCATTTCCGTTTATCACGTGCCGACGAAAAGGACAGAAACTTTTGAGAACCGATATGGTAGCGAGGGGCGCCCCTGTCCGCCGTTTCCTGCTTATAATCACCATCCAAACAATGCACTCTGAATGCGCCGGTTCAAATACGCAATTTGCCGGGCGGTGAAATAGGAGCCTCGCACCCGGTGCGTCTTTCTTCGGTATTCTCTGGCGTGTTCTTCTGACCAGAAGAAAACGCTCAGCTTTCAAAACGCGTCGATTATATTGGGATCTTTCACACTCTTGAAATCCACGTCAGGAACGAAGATTACGGGACTGCAATTCGGGTCCTCACAAGAGCAGTTCATATCGCTGTCGATCTCCATATACATTGGACGTTTGGATAAGGCGCATTCAGAGACCACGCTGACGGACACTTCTTCATCTCTCAGTCGCCCTTGCACGAAGGGCGTCGCGAATGCGTCCACGGCTCAGGCAGCGTATAACTGCTCCCCTGAATGGAAGGTTATTGAATGGGGCGTTTTCTCCACTGTTACCGGATAGGCCCAGGTCACCTGTCCATCGCTGTTTGTGTACAAGAAGGTCAGGCGCCTTTCCAAGTCTCGCAGGATATCCGACACACGTTCGGAGGTGAGAGACAATTCCTGGGCCACCAGTTCCTGTGGAATGGGCGTGCCGACGCGTGGCATCTCCCTGACTACAAAGTGATGTACCAACCTGTGCTCTGGAGTCATGAATCCAGTGGAACGCTTCACTTTGCGCTCGGCCTTCTGAATCTGTTTCTCCCACAGGAAGGACGGGACTCCCAGCATGTACCGCCACACCCCGGTCATCAGTTTGTTCTGCATGATTACACTCCTTTGCCTTTGGTTAAGCCTCGGTTAAGAGGAACATTGCCAGTGTGTTTTTAGCTACTATAAACATAGTCCAAAAAAAGAGAGCTAATCTAATTTCTTCAAAAACTCCTCTACCTGCGACAGAAAACTCCCGATCACTTCCCTGTCGTGTTCAGAGAGTCCGGCCAGATAGTGGGAGAATGCCTCCACAGATGAGGCCTGATTTTTCTCGAAGAGTTGGATTGCCTGACTTCCAGAGGCAGTAAAAGAAGCGGTCACCCTGTTCTTAAGGGACGGGTCTTTAACCTTCTTGATGACCCCTTTCCTTTCAAGCCGAGCCAGGGTCTGGGAAACAGCGCCATTGCTGACTCCAAGCTTCTGAGCCATTTCACCAGCGTTCAGGTCGGGCTGTTCGGCTATGACCTGCATCAAATGGATTTCCGACGGATGCAACCGTAGGCCCTCGTGGCGCAAAACACTACGCTTCTCCAAGAAGATCAGCCGGTTGGTAACGCGGCGAATTTGTGCAGCCAGTTTTCTGGGCTCCGGATCCATACGCTGTTTTTAGCATCTAAAAACAATGATGTCAAGCCTAATATCAACCACCCAGACTTGAGGTCGCCTTCAAGAAAACCGGCTTGGATTAGGACTAGATGAAAGCCTTTTGGAAAGAATGGGAAGTTCGCCCTAGGACTAGCGCAGTTCTCCAAGATAGCATCGGATTGGTTCAGGGGGTTCTCGTCCGGGTTGCGCAATGGCCTAACCGTGTCATTGCGAGGAGTGTAACGACGAAGCAATCTCAGTTACAGCAAGTTGGAGATTGCTTCGGGCTTTCGCCCTCGCAATGACAATCTTCCAGTCTCGTGAGTAGCCAAACCGACGTTACTTTTGAGAATCCCTATGATGGGCCGACCATTTCTCGCTGATGATCTTGAACCCCCAGTGTTTGCTATCCACGAGACTCATGGTCCTCCAGCCAGTGTCTGTATGTGCTTCTCCCTCGGTCCGTCGGAGAAGTGCATTTCCAAAAAAGAAACAAGGGCAGGTGCAAACCCTGCCCACATACATTTGTGTGAACTCCATATATTTAGAAGCATCCGGCTCGGATTACCGAAAGCCCACTTGTCACGCAGCCATCCTATGCATACGCCCAATCAGGTCCATAACAATGGCCTTCTTGTGTTTCAGATCGTTTCGGAAAGCGAACCTATCCGTGTCGCCGATCTCCAAAGACAACTCCGAAAGGTAACTTTCCAGGATCTCCCTCATTACTCCGGCTTCCTCATCGCTGAAATCAACTCGCACCATTTTCCGATCCTTTCTTTTTCAGCATTTGTCCGCTCCTGTGCCGTGCGTAACGCTGCCGGCACTCACCCAGGCAGCCGATACTCACCTCCACACAATTTTCAGGCGGCCGATTCACCTAATCGTACTCATACCTTAATAACGGTGCCGTGACTCGGCAAGCGTAATTGGGACAAAAGCGCAAAGGCATATGTAGGGGTTGCCAAAAAATTCGCAGTTGCTTCAGCACGGAACACCCGGGTTCGACTATCGAATGATCGAGTTCAGGCATCTTTCCTGTTTTGAGAATGCGAACTCTGACCACTTAATTCTTATTCATCTTGTCTCTGGCCAGGTATCCAGCGGGGCACAGAGTTACAATAGCGCTCATACGAATCCGTGAATTTGCGCCTCAGGGTAGGCTCTTCATAGTAGACAATGGCCGTATGAAATATTACGAATGCCAGCATGGCATAGAGAAACAGCGTGGCAGATTCAAACAGCAAAGCCTCTCCAAACAGTGTGAGCAGAACCCCAACGTACATCGGATTTCTGACATGCCTATATAAGCCCTTGATCACAAGATTTTTGGGTGGCGCAATCGGGGCGGGCGTCCCTTTGCCCAAAAACGTGAAGCCCCAGGCACACCACAAATAAAACGCTATTCCGACAATAATCGGAATCAAACCAAGGAATCTGAGGGGGCCAATTTCAATTGCAAACAGCTCGAAATTTGAAGCAATCAATAGATACGGAACCAGGACTGCCCACGTTCCGGGTACCAGTATGGAGAAGATGATCGTTCCAAGAGCCGTCAAGTGTTTCCCCCGGCGATTCGCATTGCGTTTACTTGAACCAATGCGATCCTCAGCCATTTGCACTTGGCTGACAGCCTCATTTCATCAGCGCGAGGCCCGCGCGACATGTCTTGGACGCGGTGCAGGCTACTATCTCCAAGAAATTTTCGGCTCTTTTCTCAGGGGGAGCCTCTGGTAGCGGTATTTCGGATATCCCACCATCAAGGTTCCGAAGCTCTGGTGATCTTTGGGAAGGGCCAATGCCTCCATCATCGGAGGATAGAAGGTTGCGGCAGCATTGAAGTAACCTGCCCAGCACGCGCCAAGGCCGTGAGCGGTGGCTGCCAGTTCCAGATAAGTGAGGGCGATGATGCAGGCCGGCTGGGCCGAGGGCAACGATCGCAGGCCGTGGGCCACAATGATGTGGGGGGCTCCGCGGAAGACCTTGTCGTGTCCAAGCTCCCACGCTTTGACCACGCGGTCGAAATGCATAGGCCCGGCCACTTCGGGGTGTTCCGCGATCATCAGGCGCATCCAGTCGATTACCAGCCCGGCAAGTCTCTTAACCTCTTTCGTGTCCTGAACTGCCAGCCAGTGTACGGGTTGCAAGTTGTGGCCTGATGGCGCGAACCGAGCGATTTCAATCAAACGGGCCAGAACGGCACGGTCAACGGGCCTATCTTTGTAAGTTCGAATGGACCGTCTGGAACGCAAGAAGTGCTCGGCATGCTCGGGAGTCAACAGAAGCTGCTTTTGCATTGGAGGGCAATCCTCCGGTTTCATGCTCCTGTGAGACAACGCACCGGCCGGACATACGGTGACGCAATGGCCGCAGTCTATGCATAGTTCCTTCGCCCCTTCCACCGACGACGGAAAAGCGTCTTCACCTTTCATTTCAATTAATCCAAGGGGGCACTCTTCCGTGCAACAGCCGTCGCGTCAACATTTGTCTTTATCTATAACAAACAGACTCATATGGACTCCTAATGTGTTTTCTTCAGGTTGAGTGAGGAAGTCTGCACAAGATGCATTCGCTTTAGTTCTCTGCGCAAAACTTTACCGACAGGGGTTCGAGGAAGTTCGCTCAAGAAAGCCACAGACTGGGGCACCTTGATCGGGGCTAGTTTTCTCTTGCAAAAGTCTATGATCTCCTGGGGCGTAGCTTGCTCACCTTTCTTCAATACAACAAAGGCCTTTATGCTCTGGCCTTGGTCCGGGTCGGGAACCCCTATGGCACAGGCGTCAAGGATCTTCGGATGCGAGTAAAGCACCTCGTCAAGTTCTCGCGGATAAATTCTTTCCCCTCCGCAGAGAATCAATTCTGTCTTGCGGTTTACCACGGTGAAGAAACCTTCATCGTCTACAGTTACGATGTCCCCTGTGAGAAGCCACCCATCCTTAATAGTTGCCGCAGTTGCTTCAGGGAGGTTAACGTACCCCTTCATCACCTGCGGCCCTTTTATGCATAGCTCACCAGGCTCACCGGGAGTCGTAATCTCTATTGTGTGGTTATCTACGTCCACAATCTTTGCGTCGGTGTTTGGGACGGGAAGACCTATTGTCCCTGGCTTAGTCTTTCCGCCGAATGGATTGATATGGCTTACCGGCGAGCATTCAGTCAGTCCGTAGCCTTCACATATTTGGGCTCCCGTTAGTTTTTCGAACGAGCTGATCGTTTCCAACGGCAGTGGAGAGGCGCCCGAAAAGCAGCCCTTGAGGGATTTGAGATCATATTTTTTCAAACTGGGTTCGTTTATCATTCCCGTGTAGAAGCTCGGAAGAGCCGGAATGAAAGTTGCCTTGGAATTGTGAATGGCTTCTAGGATACTTTTGGGCTCGGGAAGTGGGACAAGAAACGACTGCATAACCATAAAAGATCCCGGTATTGAGCGAACAGTTCAGCCCGAAGACGTGAAAGAAGGGGAGACACGCAACCACTGCCTCTTGGCCGTCTATGAAGGTCGGAAACCAGGAGTGGAGTTGCTGCACGTTTACGGAAGCATTGGCATGAGTCAGCTCTACCCCCTTTGCTTTGCCGGTGGTGGCGCTTGTGTACAGAATAAATGCCGTATCGTCCATCCGTAGGTGAGGCGTTCGGGCGTGGGACTTGCCTGACTCGATTAGCTCTGTGAACTCAAAGACATCGCTCTCCTCCGGTGTTTTGAGGTGTAGGTCTTTTTTCACCAGAGGGAAGAGTTTTTTGGCTAGGAACGGAAGATAGTCGCGGATATGGCACGAGATTATCTTCTTTACTCCGGTCCGTTTCCTGACTTTGATCATCCTGGGCACAAGAACGTCCAAACAGACCACTATCTCGGATCCTGCGTTGTTGATCTGGAATTCCAGTTGCATGTCGTCATTTCGCGGGTTGTGCGTCACCACAATTGCACCGGCTCGGAGAGCGCCGTAAATGGCTACAACGGTCTGAACGAGGTTCGGCATAACAAGAGAGACTTTTCTTCCCTGCTTAACGCCCATGGCCATTAGTGCGCCTGTGAAGCGGGAAACCATATCTTCCAGCTCCCGAAAGGTTACGATCGTGCCTTGGAAAACAAGGGCGGGTCTATCCGGGAATCTGGTGGCGGTTCGGGTGAGTGCTTCAGGCAAGGTGATTTCATCGAAATCGATGGCCTTTGGCACCCTCTTGACATATAATTTTTGCCAGATTTTTTCCACGACACACCTCCTTGGCTCTACTGGAATTGTATCAAAGCAAATCGAAGCCCGATCAGGCGCGATAACAGGAATTACTTTCGGTTGGAGGACTGGAATCTATTCTGAGAAGCACATTATCTTCCACATCTTTTGCGGAATCAAGGATAAACGGCGTGGGAGACTCTAATGGTACCCAAGCCTGCTATTGCAGGCCTCCAAATTGAGGCAGAATAATTGGTTGTCATGATGGCAGTTCTCGGATAAATGATATGCAATAATTCTTGACTGTAAGTACAAAGATGGGCCGCTGACGGTGGGGATCGCAGGTGACGCGTACTATAGCGATTCTCAAAAGTAATCGCGAAAACAGAAAATGATTTGGTGGCGACGCCCCGCGCGGAACGCGGGGTTGCCTGTCATTCCCAATAGACAGGCTGGAAGCCTGTCCCACCAGCCTGTATCAGGCGTCGGGGTGCCACTGCTGGCTTGACCAGTCCCGCGATTCGCGGGATTTCCTATCGTCATTCTCATAAATGTTTTCTCAACGGAGCCGCACTGCTGGACAAGCCAGCAGTGGCACCCACATGTCAAACCGTGATTACTTTCGGGAACTGCACTAATGGACCTGAAAGGGTTTTGCCTCTGAACTAGCACATCCAGCGCTCTATTGATGTGAACAGCCCGCAAGTGCCAGCGCACCCTCTGCGCAGGAAAAACGACTATTGGTTTAGCAAACACTCTTGAGGAGATCAGGTCGCGGTCAGCGCTTGGTCCTTCCCAGATCCGTGCCCGTGAGATTCGTCCCGGCCAGATTGGCGCCCCGTAAGTTTGCCTCAGTGAGATCTGCGCCTGCCAGGTTCGCTTCAGAGAGGTCCGCGCCCCCCAGATCTGCTCCCGCAAGAGTCGCGCCTGAGAGGTCAGCCATTGTCAGGTTTGCCTTGGACAGATTTGTCACGGTCAATACCGCCCTGGTGAGATTGGCCATAGTGAGGTTCGTCCCACCGAGATCGGCCCAGAACAGATCCGCGTCAGTGAGGTTCGCCATCGTAAGATTGCTTTTTGCCAGATTGGTCTGGGAAAGGTTTGCTCCGCTCAGATTAGCCCCGGTCATATTTGTCCAATAAAGGTCGGCATTCACCATAGAGGCTCCGGCCAGGTCAGCCAAGACCAGGTCTCCACCCGTCAAGTTCGCTTCGGTGAGGTCCGCCCTTACTAAGCTAGCCCCTGTAAGAATAACGCGAGTCAAATTGGTGGTAGTCAGATTGGCTTCAGAGAGATCAGCTCTTGTCAGGTTCGCGCCGGACAGATTCACCCCTGAAAGATCCATCTTGGCCAATTTGACACCAACGAGTTTAGCACCGGCCAAATCCGCGCCCGAGAGGCCGGTCCCCGGTTTGATAGTACGAAAAAGCGCCTTCAAAGAGTCAGCTTCGCCGCTCAGAATTAGGTCACGGCTTAAGCGATTCCGTATTTCGATTATCAAAGCTGCCTCGCGACCCGTTTCATTCCGGTGACCTCATTCGCAAACAGATGAAATCTAATTTATCCAGAGAAGGGGCAAGGCAGATTTCCCGACCGGGTCTCCACGGCACGTTGCGACTTTTGGGATGCCGGCTGGAAACCACACTCCTCGCATAGGGTCAGTTTAGAAGAAACTCTCTCACATGATGGATAACCTTATACCTTTGAGCGGTGGTCAGGCCGGGAAAGATAGGCAGAGCAAGCACTTCTCGGGCGGCCTTTTCACACTCCGGCAAACTGCCTTCTCTGTATCCCAGCTCAGCGAAGCAATCCTGCAAATGCAGCGGAACAGGGTAGTAGATGGCAGTATCTATAAGGTGAGACTTGAGGTACCCCTGGAGCGCGTCCCGTCGACTGACTCTAATCACAAATTGATTGAACACATGTCTGTAACCGGGGACATCTGAAGGAAGACGCATCAATCCTTTTCTCTCAAGGTCCAAAAATGCGTCAATATACGCGCCGGCATTATCTCTCCTCTGTTGGTGCCACTCTTCGAGGTGAGACAGTTTCACTCTTAAGGCTGCAGCCTGAATCGCATCCAGCCGGAAGTTCCCACCTACTAGCGAGTGGTAGTATCTGTGCTCTGCCCCGTGTTCGCGTAGCCTGCACAGCTTTTCTGAAACCTCCTTGTCCTGGGTCAGGATCAGGCCTCCATCGCCGATCCCCCCGAGGTTCTTCGAAGGGAAGAACGAGAGACAGCCTGTATCCCCCATGGTTCCAGCCATCTTCTCCTTGGTAAGTCGCCCCTATGGCCTGGGCCGCGTCCTCCACCACCTTTAGGCCATGCCGGCTGCAAATCTGCATAATTGCGTCCATGTCGGCACAGAGACCGAACAGGTGCACAGGAATTACTGCTCTTGTGCGGGAGGTGATAAGCTTCTCGAGCTTTGTTGGGTCGAGGTTAAATGTCCGAGGTTCGATGTCGCAGAAAACTATTTGCGCACCCAGTCGGCGAACAGAGCCTGCCGTAGCGAAAAAAGTAAAACTCGGCACAATCACCTGATCCCCAACGCCGATATCAAAAGCCATCAAGGACGCGATAATGGCATCAGTGCCGGACGAGACCCCAATGGCATGATGTGAGCGGCAATAAGCAGCGATCTCACGTTCGAAGCTTTCCAATTCAGGTCCGCCAACGAAACGATTACTTTCTAGAACCCCGAGGACAGCGTCTCTCAACTCCGCCCCGATGCTACGATGTATGGGACTCAGATCGAGCAAGGGAACGACGAGCCCGTCATCCTTGTCGGCATCAAAAGTTGTTCGTTGCAAGGTTGCTCCCTCGGTACAAGTAGACAGAAAGCCTCTTGAGGCCAATCTTAATGTGTCATACTATAAAAGAGTCGGTCTGCTCAAGCCTTTTCGACCGGAATCGGGGGCCAAGGAAGTTTCCGGCCATCCTAGACGGGGGAAGCCGGCACTGACACGGATGACTATGCAAACGAGAATTGGCTCAAAGAGCGGTCAATAGGCGAAGGGCCATGGAAAACCTGAAGATTTTTTCACCACTTATGTTTTTCGATCATTTGACTGGGGTGGGGGCCATAGTCCTCTACGTAATTCTCTCGGCATCGGTGCAGAGTCAGCGATCAGCATCATCTGCCGGCCACGGGAATAGCTTGCGGGATCCTGTGCCTCGGGTTGGCCCTTTTTTTAACTTATCGGGCTATGAAGAACCGGGCTCGTCGGCCCATTATCTACACGCGGCGACAATATTGAACCTGTCACAGGCAAGGAACTGGAGCTAAACAGCGAGGAGCTGCACACAGATTACACGACGGATAGACAAAACAAGGCCCTCCCACAGAGTGAAAGGGCCTTAGCAAGTTCTTACTTTTGAGTTATGTGACTACCGCTCGGTATTGCAGGTTCGCTTTGCCACATTAGGCATGAGAACCTTGCTGCAGACCGTGGCTTGTTACTTCTTAAACTTCTTGGCTTTTGCCACCTTCGCGGGCTTGTCGACTGCCGGGCACTTTAGCACAGTCATCCAGCTGCCGGACCACTTGATCGAGGGTGCGCCGGGACCGCAGAGCTTTTCCATGCCCTTGGCTTTGCCTTTGCAGAGAACCTGGTCAACGCAGGGAGCTTTCTTGACGCCCGGCGTCGAGTAGCAGCCCCAATCGCCCGCGGCGAACACCGACCCGGCAAGGGCCAAAGAACTAACCAGAACGACCAACATAACCAACGACTTCTTCATCCTAAACCCTCCTTAAATGAAGCATACTCCAATACAAGAGCTGTTAGACCAAAATTTTAGTCAACCTAGCACGCGTTTACGCGCCTTGTCAAGAAAAATCCCGCCGCCATCGGCAGGCAACAAAAAAGACCGTTTACCCACCAAAACGCTTGGCCTGGCCCCTTCGATCCGTCCCTGCCGGGCTCTCCTGCCAAACGTGTCTTATGAGGTAATCCAACTGCACAACAATTGCAAGAAAAATCGTATCGCCTTGGTAAATAGAATGCGGGTCTGGCTGAGCAGCGCGAGCGGAACCAAAGCGTAGGCACGGGTGCGCAGACTCTCACCTACCAGGCTTGGGAAATAGGGGTGGGCTTCAAACTTTGAGGACTATGGTCTGGACCAGAGGTTTGCGGCCCAGGATTCGATTGATGTGCCTACGGACCGCGAGTCGGATGTGTTCTTTGGAGTTGTCCCACTCTTCCGGAGTCCCGGGATCCAGTTCCGCCAATCGCTCTTCGATCGAGATACGGACTCCTTCCAGCAATTCCGGTTCCACTTCATCAAAGGTGACGCCTCGTGAATGGACCTCCGGGCCCGCGATCACTCTACCAGTCTCGCGATTAATCACTAAGACCACAGTAACTAAGCCCACTTCGGAAAGCGTCCGCCTGTCGCGGAGAACATCGTGGCCTATGTCCCCGACTCCTTTCCCGTGCACAAAGACCCGACCAACTTCGAGTTGCTCGATCACGCGGGCCCCTTCGGGGGAAATCTCTACGAGGTCTCCATCCTGGGCTACGAGAACCCTGTCAGCGGGGATACCTTCTTCTATCGCGATATGTGCGTGGCGCAACAGATGTCTGTACTCTCCATGAATCGGTATGAAACACTTTGGATGAACCAGGCGTATTAGGTAACGCAGTTCTTCCTCACTGGCATGCCCGGAGACATGGACGTCGGATACCTTTTCATACATCACGCGGGCGCCACGCCTCGAAAACTCGTTGATTATGTGCGTGATGGCCCTTTCATTGCCAGGAATGAACTTTGACGAAAGAACCACAACGTCTCCGGGCTTAACTTTCAGGAACTTGTGCCGGTCCAGGGCCATGAGCGAAAGAGCGGACATGGGCTCTCCTTGAGAGCCTGTGGAGAGTACCGTTACTTTCTCATCCGGTAAGCTCTCCACGTCCTTCATGTCCACCAATATGCCGTCAGGAATGTCAAGATATCCCCTGTCGGCCGCAATCTTGGCATTAGACGCCATGGACCGCCCGACAAGAACAACCTTGCGACCGAATTCCTGTGCCAGATGAAGCACCTGCTGAACCCGGTGGATGTTTGAGGAGAAAGTAGCGATGAGGATGCGTCCTGACGCCTCTCTGAAAATGATCTCGAAGGCGGGACGGATCATGCTTTCCGAGAGCGTGCTCCCTGTCTTTTCCACATTGGTGCTGTCCGAGAACAGCGCCAGCACTTCGTTGCGCGCATAGCCGGCGATCTTCTCCAGATCGCATAGGCGCCCGTCTATCGGCGTGGGGTCCAGTTTGAAATCGCCAGAATGAAGAATAACTCCCGCAGGAGTCCTAATGGCCAAGCCCACACCGTCGGCCACGGAGTGGCACATGGCGAAGAAACCTATCTCGAAAGGACCCAGTTGAACGATGCTGTCCGCGGTGACTACGTTTCTGTCGCTGCTTCCCATAAGCCCGAATTCTTCAAGTTTGTTCTCAATCAGCCCCATAGTGAGTCCCGTTGCATAAATAGGAGCGGGAATCTTCTTGAGAACGTAAGGGAGCGCGCCTATGTGGTCTTCATGACCGTGAGTAAGGACGATCCCCAGCACATTCCAATCCTGCCGAATTACGACTTCCAGGTCAGGTATGACGATATCCACCCCGGGCATGGACTCGTCCGGGAACATCAGCCCTGTGTCAATGATGAAGGCATCTTTACCGAAAGATACGATCATCATGTTCAGACCGATTTCTCCCAACCCCCCCAATGGAAGCACTCTCAGTTTTGGTGTCGGATTATCGCTCATAAGGTCCTTGTTGGATGTAAAGCCGATTAGCCATAGATTAAGTAAGGTCTTCGGGAAGCACCATCCGTTACGAACGACATAGCCTGACTGCGCTCCGGAGGCACCCCAGGTACCCGGCTGAGGCCCACATTTTTCGACGAGACCGTATAATACAGACCTGTACGGACTCCCTCAAGCAAGAGGAGCGATATCTTTGAAGAGACGACACGCGATCCTAGTGAATGGTGCTCTCTCCGGCTGCTACATGAGTTCCAAGACGACTCTGCCGTTGAAAAAAAAGACAGCTATCTCAAGGAAAAGTTGCCCGGACAAATCTTACCGCAGACCTGGTCCGGCCTCGAGGTTGCGGACCACCATGTCTCCCACCTCAGAGGTGGAGTAACCCATACTACCAGCTCCCAAGCTTTTGAGATTGGGAAGGGTTTTTACTACAGCATCCTCGATAGCCTTCGCCGCGGCGGATTGGCCCAGAGTCTCCAGCATCAGCGCTCCGGCGAGTATGCCGGCCAACGGGTTTATCACGTTTTTGCCCGTATACTTGGGAGCTGATCCGCCAATGGGCTCAAACATGGAGACACCTTGCGGATTGACATTCCCTCCGGCGGCTATACCCATGCCGCCCTGTATCATTGCCCCAAGATCGCTAATGATGTCTCCGAACATGTTGTCCGTGGCGATCACGTCGAACCACTCCGGGTTTTTTACCATCCACATACATATCGCGTCTACATGGGCATAGTCTGTGGTTACGTCGGGATACTCTTCAGAGACCTCCTGGAAGACCCTCATCCACAGGTCCCAAGCATAGGTAAGCACGTTGGTCTTGCCGCACAGGGTCAGCTTTTTCTGCTTCCCTCTGGCTCGCGTTGTCTCGAAGGAATAACGGAGCAGACGCTCAATTCCTTTACGAGTGTTTATAGACTCTTGGATAGCCACTTCATCAGGGGTTCCCCATTTAAAGAAGCCGCCGGAGCCTACGTAGAATCCTTCAGTATTTTCTCGGACTACAAGGAAGTCAATTTGATCCGGCCCTTTGTCTCTGAGAGGGGTCTCCACATAGGGATAGAGCTTGACAGGCCTGAGATTCACGTACTGGTCCAACTCGAAGCGAAGTCTGAGCAGAATCCCCTTTTCAAGAATGCCGGGGGGTACGTCAGGGTGTCCTATGGCTCCAAGGTAGATGGCATCCACCTTCTTCAGGTCCTCCAGGACGGAAGTTGGAAGAGTTTCCCCTGTTTCGAGGTACCGCCGACCGCCAAGATCAAAATCCACAAAATCCAGCTTGAACCCGTGAACGGATGAAGCCGCAGCGAGGACCTTCTCCCCCTCTCGCACCACTTCGGGCCCCGTTCCATCTCCTGGAATGACGCCAATGGAAAACGAATCCGACATTACTAATCCTCTTTCTGGTCAGCCCGCGCCGACGGCATGGCTGATGCTCGGAAAATGGTTTCTGCAACACTCGAGGGGCGGATTGCGGGCCTGTCATTGAATTCAGGCACTGCCTTTCGACCCTGCGGGAGCGCGTATGAAGAATGATACATTAAGAAAAAATGGATCACAACTTGCGTCTGATTTCCTGATGGGCAAGCGCGTTTTCTTGTATCGCGGCTGGATCTGCGAGTGATTGGGTAGTTTGGCTACCCAAAACCTACGTAACTTTATAAGTTGACAATGTCCCGCCATGACTTATTCTGTCATTAACCGGGAATGGTATCGCGAGGTTCCGGGAGTCATCTTTCACCCCTACGTCTTTTTTAGTTCGTAGGGGTTGACTTTTTGTACGGACCAGAGATATTTTGAGAGACGAAAGGCCGTCTTCCATTTGTATCATGACTCCCCCCCCTTGATACCTTACCGGAGACGGTCTTCATTTTTGTGGGGCTTGAAGACTGGGGTTTTCCGGTGAGCGAGGTAATTGTTGCTGGTCAGAGTTGTTTCAGGAATCTCCACTTCCCTTTTTTTCAATGCATGCGCGCCGGTTCATCCACCAACATACTTTGGAACCAACAGCGACTTTCTCAGCATAACAGCAGACCCACGACAATAGGCTGTGCTTTTGCACCCGTTTGCCCCACGGAGCGCCTCGGCTCTCCCAGTCCGACTGTCAGGGTCACAGGGCTGAATTCTGCCGGTGAGGTCTGAAAATGCCGACGCGCCGACTCCCGCATTGGATTCACACAACGCTGCCCACTGCAGCCGCGGTCGCCGAGATGCGCGGTAAAGCGTACGGAAAAGGCCTTCACACCGTTTGCAGAGAGGCCCGATGCCCCAACCAGGGGGAATGTTCCGCCATGGGCGCCGCGTCGTTCCTTATACTCGGTGACAAATGCACTAGGAATTGTAGTTTTTGCGCCGTGGCTCACGGGAAGCCGGCGGCTCTTGATGGCGCTGAAGCTGATATTGTGGCCGCGTCGGTCGCTGCTTTGCATCTGCGCCACGTGGTAATCACCTCGGTGACAAGGGACGATCTCCCTGACGGTGGGGCCTCGGCATTTTCACAGACCGTGCGCGCCATCCGGAAGGTCTCGAATCGGACCACCATTGAAGTACTGATTCCCGACTTTAAGGGTTCAGCAGAAGCTCTGCGGACAGTTATCGCTTCCAGGCCGGACGTCATAGGGCACAACCTGGAGACGGTCCCGCGTCTGTACCTGGACTTGCGTCACGGGTCCTTGTACCCGCGGTCCCTGGAGCTGTTGAGGCGCGTTGGCGAGTGGGGCGGGAGCATTGTGACGAAATCGGGCATAATGGTTGGTGTAGGCGAAACCAGAGAGGAGATAATGGGCGTTGTGCGGGATTTGGTCGACGTGCAATGCGCGGTGCTTACAATCGGGCAATACCTTCAGCCAACACACCGTCATCATTCGGTCCACCGATTTATTCCGCCACAAGAGTTTGCAGATCTAAAAGAGATGGCAGTGGCCGCGGGAATGAAGGAAGTGATGGCCGGGCCTTTAGTAAGGAGCTCATTCAGGGCGGGCCAGATTGTTGAGAAGCTCAGGTTGTCGTCGGCACTTCAACGAGACCGCGGTTCTGAGACCCGCGGCCTGGAGTAAGCTGGGTTTGGATGCGTTGTTGGGATTCTCAGTTAACGCTGACGGCCGACGGATAGCCAATTTGTTTCGCCCTGCTAGTGGTGTCTGGCAGCACCAGCCGGGGGGCTCGTGGTGGTGCGAGCCGCTGTCGCGTTTTGAAGGCAACTGCTACTGGCCGGCAGTGCGGAGAGCTTCGCGGATTTTCAGCCCCAATTCAGTGGCCAAGTCCGAATCCGACTCTTTGAGTACTGCGGCTATTTCACTCCATTCGTCCTCATCCCCCGTAAAGGAGATCTCAATTACTTCATCGCGGGCCCCACTTATAAGAGCTTCAGTGAGTTCCATCCTCAACCTCCTTAGCCCTGTGGCCTGTGCGCGTTCGTGCCCCCGGTTTCTTGACGCCGTCCTGCTCCGTAAAGGGCAGTCGGAACCATCCTGAGGTCCTATCTTCCACCCGCCCGGGGCAGCCCGCTTGTCAAGCCTCTCCAAAAATCCTATTAGAAGGATTTTAAAAACGCAACAATCTTATTAGGACATTTTGGGAAACAGCCTGCTGCTTCAGCGTGGGTACATTTATTTTTCTGATGCGGAGTGTTATCTAGTGGAACCCATGGCCTTCGATAATATTTTCACCGAATACGTCCCTTGCGACCTTTGCGGATCGAGTGATCAGGTTCTCCTCTATTCGAAAATAGACCCTATCACGCAGAAGGAGTTCCACCTTGTAGCGTGTGACTGCGGCATGGCGTTTGTCAATCCCATGCCCACGGCCGAATCGATCCCTTTGCTCTATCCGGGCGACTATCTTAGAGACAAAACGGACCTGGCTTCCTTGTATAGACGAATGATGACGTACCTCCCCGTAGGGCGGGGAAAATTGCTCGACATTGGGTGCGGCCGGGGTGATTTCATTAATCACGCGTCCAAAGAAGGGTGGGAGGTCGAAGGAGTTGACCTCATGGACTGGGGAACCACTCATGACGTCCCGATCAAGGTCGGCGACTTTCTCTCTATGGATTTTCGGGAAAAGCATTATGACGCAATTACTGCATGGGCACTGTTGGAACACGTGCGAGCGCCTTCGGCCTTCTTCAAACGAGTATCGCAGTTGCTGAAGGATGACGGAATATTTGTCTTCGTAGTGCCAAATTTTAGTGCGCCCGGCATGAAGCACTGTTGCACCGAAGATGTCCCGAGACACCTCTGGCTGTTCACTCCGCGTGCGGTGGAGAACTATCTGGGGCGGTGCGGCATGGAGGTGCGAGCTGTGTTTCATAATGACGCACTGTACACGGCCTACCCTTTTGGGCTGGTCAGGTATGGGTTGCAAAGGCTCTGGAAACGGCCCGCTCATTGCAGCCGGTATCAGAACAGGTCCGTGGCGCTTCTAAGGAACAGGCAAATTAAGGGAAACACAACAGCCTGGTTGGCAGAAGTCCTTAAGTCGGTAGGGCCTTTGGACGCGGCATTGGATTTGATCGACTTGGCCTTGGGGGTGCTCCTCGCCCAAACGTCGAAGCTTATGGGGAACTACGGAGTGATAACTGTCGTGGCGGGGAGAAATAGGCAAAAAAAAAGCAATCCAAAGTAGGAGGATTGCTAAGAGGGTATGGTTAGGAGTCGTTGTTCGCCCTCTTCTTCTGCAACCGATGTGCCAATTTTGTAAGTGCCGGATTTTACGAAATTACCAAAAAACAGACCGCTCTCACATGACTCGAAAAGTGAGAAATTTCTTCGCACTCTCTCCCTCGGACTCGACCTGTGCGAATTTTTTTCACGAGCCCTCGGGCGCGGCGATCACTTATTGAATTCATTTTTGGCGAACAGCGCGTTTCCACCTACGCAGCAATGTAATCGGGGAAGTCTTCCTCACACAAAGAGGGTTCACCCCCCCTTACGCTTCATACTAATTACCAAAAGTTTTGTCCGATTTGCAGGAACGACACGGGCACCCCGGATCAGATCCTGGGTCCAGTCCATCGTTTCGTAGGTATGACGGCGAAAAGGCCCGGCACGGTGAGCCTCCTTAATTGTTCATCTCGGATTGCCAAATGTACATGGTCTTTGACAATCACCTCAAATGCCAATTCGTATGGCTCGCGCATTTTTCGATCCATTCGATTATATTTTCTAAAATCTCTCATCTTCGTCTTATGCGCGCTGAATGCGCGCTGCGAAAAAACCATCCAGGGGGTCGTAGTCGGTCGGAGGGAAGGTGCTGAAAAACCCGCTAGGGTCTACAAATTTAGAGGATGGCACGTCCGTGGGATCGAGGGGAACCAGGTTGTAACCATCACCATTGTTGAGAAAACGGCTCAGGACACCAGATGTTTCTTCCGTCGTGGTGGTACAGACCGAATAAACTAAAGTCCCACCGTTTTTTAGTGCAGCCGCGGTGGCCTCCAGCATCTTAAACTGCCGCTCCGCGAACTCGGTTGGATCATGCGGTCTCAATCGGTATTTCACTTCCGGATTGTGGCGAAGGACCCCCACGTTGCTGCACGGCGCGTCGAGCAATATCCGGTCAAAGAGGCCAAGACTTGAAACGAACTCCGGCTCACTCACGTCTCCGCATCGTAGTTCCACACAGCGAACTCCCAGACGCTGGAGGTTCTGACGCGTATCTTCCAGGCGGATCGCATCAACGTCAACAGCCACAATCAGGCCGATGTTCCCCATCAATTCAGCCAGTTGCGCGGTCTTCCCGCCCGGAGCCGCGCACGCGTCCAAGATTCGCTCTCCAGGTTCCGCAGCTAGTAGAGGGGCAATCATCTGGGAAGCGCGTGCCTGAACGCTGAAAAAGCCCTCCGGGTATCCGGGTAGAGAATGAACGGGTCCTCTTATCGCGGCCACTTGCAGACAGTTCGGCATGAGGGGGACAGTCCGCGTTGCGGCACCCTCCTCTGCAAGTAGTTGTTCAACCTGTTCAGGTGTGGCCCTTATCCTGTTGATGCGGATATCTACCGGGGCCCTCGAGTTATTATGAATCAGAATCTTGCGCGCTTCATCCGGACCAAATTGTTTGACCCAGCGTGTGACAAGCCACAGAGGGTGGGAGTAATACTCGGCCAGGGAGTCTGCATCCTGCCCTGGCAAGCGGTCAACAGCATCGCGCTTGCGCAGAGCGTTCCTCAAAACCCCGTTGACAAATGGGGCCGCATGGCTTCCGCAATGGCGGCGGGTCTGGATGACTGCCTGGTCTACGGCCGCGTGGTCAGGTACCCTGTCGAGCAGCAGTATCTGGTACAGCGCAATTCTTATGATTTCCCTTAGACCGGTGTCCAGCTTCTTGCCCGGCCGGTCCAAGCAGCGACGCAACACCGCGTCAAGCCGCTTCTGCCACCTCAGAACTCCGTAAACAAGTTCCGTGGCCAGGGCCCGATCCTCCGGTAGGGGATTCGTCCTGTCCAAATGAACCGACAAGGCATGCTCAGCAAAACGGCCGGAGCTGACATCCAGGAGCACGTGCAAGGCTACTTCTCTAGCAACGCTGGCCCGTGTGGCGTGCCGTCCTCTTGTTGCTGAAGGTCTTTCGCTATTCGGTTTCAAATGGATTCTCGACGAGGAAGCTTCCGCAATTTTCAGTGTAGGGTAGAACCTACTTTGTGGGGAAACCTGCCGGCCCGGGACGCGGATTGGTGGGACAGCCCCGCGCGAAACGCGAGGTTGCCTGTCTCTGAAAGACGGGCAAGATGCCCGTCCCCACTGAGTCATCCTCAGTTGCAGCCCTTGCTTTTGCCGGTTACTATAAAAAGGGAAGCGTCAAATTCCGGAGCAGTATCCTATGCGTCCCTGATCAATGTCCGGCCATATGCTCCAGTCGCTCGATCCGCTCCTCAATCGGCGGATGGGTAGAGAACAAATTTGCAAGGCCGCCGCCGGCGAAAGGCTTTACAATAAACATGTGAGCCGTTGCCTGCTCTGCTTGCATCGGAACAGCGTCTACTCCCCGTCGCAACTTATCCAGCGCGCCGGCAAGCCACATCGGGTGCCCACAAATGTGAGCACCTGTTTCATCGGCAATGTATTCTCGGGAGCGGGATATGGCCATCTGAATGATCGCCGCTGCCAAAGGGGCGAGGATCATCATAAGGATCATGCCGACAATCGACCCGCCGCCTTCCCTGTCATCCGAACGGCCCCCAAAGAGGAACCCGAAATGCGCCAAGTAGGTAATAGCTGCTCCGATTGTGGCCGCGATGGTCTGAATGAGTATGTCCCGGTTCTTCACATGTCCCAGTTCATGAGCGATGACACCAGCGAGTTCTTCCCATGAGAGAAGCTTCAGGATCCCTTCGGTGACGGCCACTGCAGCGTGAGACGGGTTCCTACCTGTGGCAAAGGCGTTAGGAGAATCGTCTGGGATAATGTAGAGCCGCGGCATGGGCAAACCGGCTTGTTGCGTCAATTGCATCACTAGACGATACAGGTCCGGCAACTCGGCCTCTGTAACTTCCTGGGCGTTGTACATTCTCAGGACGATCTTGTCGCTGAACCAGTAACTTCCGAAGTTCATCACCAGTGCGATTACAAGGGCTATGGTGGCCCCGTTTTTTCCGCCTATGGCTCCACCGATGACCACTAGAAGGGCGGCCAAGAAAGTCAGAAGAACGACCGTTTTAACCTGATTCATGTTGTGTCTCCCTTGGTCTTCATTAACAAAGTTTCAACTTTCCTAAAGGCTCACAGGGGATCCGCTGAAGCGACTTGTGTTTCAATGCGCCCCACTCTTTGAGCGATTGAGAACCTCGCCCTGCCGAAGGCGCCGCCCGCGCGCAAATTCAGCCGCGGACACACGTTTTTTTCCGGGTGCTTGAACCTGCAGCAGCAAAAGGAGCCCTTTACCGGTTCCCACCAACACCCCTTCAGGCCGAATGCCCGCAATGTAACCGGCCTTTTCAGTTCCTTCCGTTGCCACCGCCTCCCAGACTTTGACGGATTCACCAGAGATTTCCGAGAACGCTCCCGGCCAGGGATTCATGGCCCTAACCAGGCGCGCCAGATACTCCGCATCTCGCTCCCATTCGATGCGTCCGTCTTCTTTGGTTAGAAGGCGAGTATACGTTGCTTTCTTATGATCTTGCGGTACGGCTTGGACGCGGTTTTCAGCCATACATTTCAGGGTCTCCACCACCAGATCGGCGCCCTCACTCATTAACCTGTCGTGCAGTGTTCCCGTTGTGTCATCCTCTAGAATGGAAATTTGCCTCTGAAGAACTATGTCACCTGTGTCCATCCCGTGATCCATGAAAATCGTACAGACCCCTGTGACCTTATCTCCCGCAAGTATGGCCGAGCTGATCGGTGACGCGCCTCGATAACGGGGCAGAAGCGAAGCATGAAGATTCACACAGCCCATCCGGGGGAGGGACAGTATCTCTGGCGGAAGGATCTTCCCGTAGGCCGCAACCACTATGACATCAGGTTTCCATTGTTCAAGCGCGGCCAGAATTTCCGGCGACGCAAGACCAGTCGGCTGAACAACGGGCAACTCTAACTCCACCGCCGCTGCTTTTACTGCTGAGGGAAGAGTCTTCTGACCTCTACCTCTCGGTTTGTCGGGCTGTGTGACAACTCCGGTGACTAGAAAATTCGCGCTCAGCGCGCGCAAAGTAGGGACTGCGAACTCAGGAGATCCCATGAAGACCACCCGGAGGTTCACTGATCCCTCCTGGTCCTCTTTTTGAGCCGTCTTCGGTAAAGATTCCTTTTCAGCGCGGACGCGTGGTCGAGAAGAGTAGTCCCGTTCAGGTGGTCGATTTCATGTTGAAGCACCCTGGCAAGCAATCCGTCAGCTTCTATCCTCAACGGCTTCCCATCCAGGTCCACTCCCTCCACCTGGACGCAAGCAGCCCGTTTTACGTCGATTTCGAACTCAGGAACACTCAGGCAGCCTTCTTCCTTACAAACTTCTCCGTCGCTGGAGCAAATTGCGGGATTAATTATAAAAAGAGGATCCTTCTTCTTGTCTTGCGGCTCCGCGTAAGGATACACCACATCGATCACGATGAGCCGGAGCAGCTCTCCCACCTGGTTCGCGGCCAGCCCCACACCGGGCGCTTTGTACATAGTATCGGCCATATCAAGGGCGAGCTTTCTAATCTGCTCGTCAATATTGGTCACTTCGGCTGCTTTGCTGTCCAAAGCCCCATGCGGGACGACCACAATTGATCGCACGGGCATATTATAACCCTCACTTTGCTTTTCTAATAATATGTCTGCATTGCCCGGCGGCTGTCAAGATGGACATTAGGGAAACCTTGAATGGAAGAAAATCCCATTAACCAATTTGGGAAGATACACAGAGCTTGTCCCGCAGGTCTGCAAGCCTTTTTCGAGGATGGAATGGGGGAACATTCGGCCTGATCAGTTCCCCCTTTTCCCATGCACTCTCAGTCAGTCGTAATAGGAATCTTACGCGGAATTGCTTTCTCAACCTTGGGCAATTTGAGTCTGAGTACACCGTCCGACATAGCGGCAGTAATTTTGCTCTGGTCTATGACATCCGTCAGGCGGAAGCTCCGGAAGTAGTTTCCTACCTGGTACTCAACCAGGATCGGCTCCCCTTCTTCGCTCTCTGCACCGACTTTCCCTACGATAGTTAGAGTGCCTTCCTTGAGGTCAATTTCCACATCCCCTGAACGGACTCCCGGCATGTCGGCCAAGAGGACTAACTCTTTTGAATTCTCGAAAATGTCTACCGCCGGGACAAAATATGTGCCTTCATGAGTGAATTCCCCCTCGGGGGACTCTGCCTGCTGTTTTGGTGTGGCCTGAAGCTCTTGGTCTGCCATGTGACTCTCCTCCTTACTGGCAATCAATAATTTCTCATTCCACTTTGACCGCAATCTGTCTAGGCAAAGTGGCTTTTTCCTTCTGCAACTTGACGGTAAGAATACCGTCTTTATAAGTTGCGCTAACATTCTCAGCGTCCACCTTGCCGGGAAGGGTCAGGCTTCTCTGGAAAGTCCCGGTAGCCCGTTCGCGACGGTGATAGCTTATCTCCTCACCGGCCTCCTCAGGCTTTCGTTCTCCCTTCAGCATGAGCGTATCGCCTTCGATCTTAATCTCGAGATCGTCGGTCTTCATTCCCGGAATCTCCGCAGTAACAACGTACGACTGGTCAAGATCCCGCACGTTGAGAAGCGGAAAGAGCCGAACTCCCCGCCACAAGGGATCGAGCGACGGTTTGCGAGTCCCGCTCACCGCATGGAACAGGTCATCCATGCCCCTTTGAAGTCGCTCAAGTTCCCGCCAAGTCGGATCAGTGCCGAATCTCCATCGAAACATTTTTAATTCTCCTCTCTGATCGTCGTTGCGTTTCCGTTTCCAGAGCCGGTCTTCAGTTATGCATTGCGGAAAAAATGTCAAGCCCCGAGGTGCGCCGCCGCATCGGCGGAGTGTTGTCCATCTCAGACAAGGAATAGAAGCCGAAAACCCTTGAGACGCTAACAGTAGACGTGTTATGGAATCTTATGGACGACTGAAAGGATTTGACATTATATTTTGAGTGAGACTCTTAAGAAGATTCGCGACCTAGCTACCCTAGGAGAAGTGCTCATATCGAGTCACGGCTATGATGAGCTAGCGGCTGACAACATTCATGTGAGAGACCTAATATCTGGTTTGGATAACGCCATCGTCATCGAGGATTATCCTGAGTTCCCGAAAGGCCCCTGTGTCCTTGTGTTGCAAAAAGACTCACAAGGCAACCCAATACATGTGGTGTGGGGTGTACCGAAAGGAAGATCGTCGCCGGCTGTTGTAGTTACGGCATACAGGCCAGACCCACGGCGCTGGTCAAGAGATTTCCAGCGGAGAATGCCATGAGAAAGAAACTTCAAACAAAGTTAGTCCACGAAGGCGAATATGTGGCCGAAGTCGATATCGAGTTCATCTATACGGACGAGGGTTGGTCGCCGTATTTATCGTTAGATGATGCTCTAAAGCTGGATGACGTGCGGCAAGCATTACGAAAAGGTGATCTAAAGGGAGCCTCACAGCATGCACGGGTCTATTCTTTAACACCGATACGCGCTATGAAGTGCGCAGGGCAGTAGGCGAGTCTCAGCGGTCATGACCAAAACGCATCTGCCCCTTGCCCCACTCACCCGTCCAGGAGGACCAGATTGTCCGCATGAATGGCCTCGTCGTTGCGTCTGTAACCGAGGACCCAGTCAATTTCAGCCGTCTGATGACCCATTATCTTTTGCATTTCGTCTGAAGCATAGTTGGCCAGCCCCATTGCCACCTTGTTTCCTTTGGGATCGCGAACAACCACCGCTGCGCCGTGCTCGAAATGCCCTTTGACCTCGGTCACGCCGATGGGAAGGAGGCTCTTGCCCAGTAAAGTGATAGCCTTCGTCGCACCCGCGTTTATGGTGAGATCCCCCTCAGGTTCCAGGTTGTAACGAATCCAATGTTTTCGAGCCGAAATTCTTTCTTTCGCCGGCATGATGAGAGTGCCGCACATCTCGGCTTCCATTGTCCGGCGAATAATATTAGGCGTCTTGCCCCCCGCGATTACCATGGGAATGCCCGATATTCTTACTTTTGCAGCGGCATCCAACTTGGAAGCCATCCCTCCCAGCCCAACCCCCGATGATGTGCCACCAGCCAGTTTTCTAATTTCAGGGGTGATTTCCTCGACCAGCGGGATGATACAGGCATTCGGATTGGTACGAGGATCGCAATCCATGAATCCTTCCATGTCGGTGAGAGTGAGCAGCAGGTCCGCATCCGCAAGAGTAGCTACAAGGGCTGACAGATTGTCGTTGTCTCCGAGCCGGATCTCTTCGACCATTACCGTATCGTTCTCATTGATGATCGGCACCGCTCCCCAGGAGAGAAGCGTTGTCAGCGTGTTGCGGGCGTTGAGATAACGTCTTCTGTGGGTGAGATCATCCTTCGTGAGGAGCATTTGGCCCACACGAATTCCATGACGGCTGAACGCAGCTTCATACACTGCCATCAGACGGCTTTGCCCTACTGATGCCGCGGCCTGCTTCTGCGGGATGGTCCGCGCTCCTCCGCCGGAGCTTCATGCGCCTTACTCCCGCTCGCAGCCCCTCCCCCCAACGTTCCCCCCCACGTCTCGGAGCCCCGCCATGCCCGCCAAGCAGTACGACGCACCCCCCGCCCTGCAGATCGAGACCGACCGCAGCTACAAGATCAGCATCGACACGGACAAGGGCGACATCGTGCTGGAACTCTTTCCCCAGCACGCGCCCAACACCGTCAACAACTTCGTCTTCCTGGCCAAGGAGGGCTTTTACGACGGCGTCACGTTCCACCGCGTCATCAGCAATTTCATGGTCCAGGGCGGCGACCCCACCGGCACCGGCCGCGGCGGTCCCGGCTACAGATTTGAGGACGAATTCAAGGGCAACCCGCTCCAACACGAGCGGGGCGTCATCTCAATGGCCAATGCCGGCCCCGACACCAACGGCAGCCAGTTCTTCATCACCCACTGCCCGCAGCCCCACCTGGACGGGAAGCACACCGTCTTTGGCAAGGTGACGAAGGGCATCGATGTGGTCGATGCCATCGAGCAGGGCGACAAGATGCTGAAGATCACGGTGACCTGAGCGGCGGGCCTCGGCCGTCTTGCTACAAGGGGTAGTGGCAGGCCACCGCGGTGCCGGCCGCCCACCCGCCGCCAGCGTCGGCCGCTCCACCCGGCACCGCTCCTGCACCCGCGGGCAGCGGTCCGCGAACCGAGCGGCGGGCAGGTTCAGCAGGTCGGGCACCCGCCCGGGAATCACCGGCAGTTCCGCCAGCCGCTCCGCGCGCAGCCGGGGAATCGAGGCCAGCAGGCCGGCCGTGTAGGGATGCCGGGGGCGGCTGAACAGCGCCGCCACGTTCCCCGCTTCCACGATGCTCCCGCAGTACATCACGATCGCGCGCCGGCACGTCTCGGCGACCACGCCCAGGTCGTGGGTCACCAGGATCACGGCCATGCGGAACTCGGCCTGGAGCGCGCTGATTTGCTGCAGCACCTGGGCCTGGGTCGTGACGTCCAGTGCCGTCGTCGGTTCGTCGGCAATCAGCAATTGCGGATTGCAGGACAACGCCATCGCGATCATCACCCGCTGGCGCATGCCGCCGGACAGCTGGTGCGGGTAATCGTCGAGCCGCGAGGCCTGCTGGGATGCTCACCTTGGCCAGCAATTCGGCTGCCACACCGCGCGCCTGCCGGCGCGTGAGGTCACGGTGACGGCAGAGCACGTCGGCCATCTGGCTGCCGATGGCGAACACCGGGTTCAACGCCGTCATAGGCTCCTGGAAGATCATCGAGACGTCGCGGCCGCGGATATCCTCGATCTCGCCATTCGACAAGGGCACCAGGTCCCGGCCGTTCAGCTCGATGCTGCCGCTGGCGATTCGGCCCGGCGGCAGGCGAGAATGAGACGCAGGATGGATAGTCCCGTGACAGTCTTGCCGCAGCCCGACTCACCCACGAGTCCCAGGGTCTCGTTGGGCTGGACATCGAAGCTGACGCGGTCGACGGCGCGGATCACGCCCTCCTCCGTGACGAATTCCACGGACAGGTCGCGGACCCGCAGCACTGGTACCGGGGCCTGGGCCGGCATCAACCGACTTTCCGCGGGTCGAGCGCGTCCTGCAGGGCGTCGGCCAGCAGGTTGAAGGCCATCAGCAGCCCGAACATCATCACGGACGCCGCGAGGAAGTTGTTATAGAAGCCGGCGAGTACTTCCTTGGTGCTTTCGTCGATCATCAGGCCCCAGCTTACGCCGTCGTTTACGCCCAGGCCGAGGAAGCTCAGGATGACCTCGGTCTTGATCGCGCCGACGAAGATTATCGTCGCCTGCACCAGCAGGATGTGGGCGGTGTTGGGCAGGACGTGGCGGGCGAGGATCGCGGCTCCGGCACGCCGATCGAACGCGCCGCGTGCACGTACTCCAGGGTCTTCAGCTTGATGACTTCGGCGCGCATCAGGCGGCCGGTGGCGGTCCAGAACGTGCTGATCATCGCGAGGTGCATGGCCCAGGGGTGGTCCGTCAGGGCGTAGGCGACTGCGGCGACGAAGAGGTAGAACGGTATGGCGTCGAGCACGCCCTGAGCCACACCACCGCGTCGTCGATCCAGCCGCGGCGAACCAGCCGGCGAGGCACCGAGTACGGCACCGAGGGCGGTCGCCGAGAGGGCGACGATCACGCCGATCTCGAAGGCCGTGGCGGTGCGGAGATCGCCCGGTTGAAAATGTCCTGGCGCGACCAGGTCGCGTCAGCGAGCCGCGGGCACCGGCTCCCACTTCGTTCCACGCGAGGTCGGGCCAGCCCTGCCCGGCAGCCCAGCCAGACCGCGACCGCCGCCAGGAAGAGGATGAGAACGACGCCCAGCCCGACCATGCCGGCCCGGTCGCGCGAATTGCCGGCCGCGTTGCGGCCCCGCGTTCGCCACGGGCACGGACGCCCGCGTCGCCTGCAGGGCCACGGCGCTCATTTAGGGTCACCCTCGGGTCGACCGCCCGGTAGAGGAATGGTAGGCCCACCATCAGGACGAACGCGATCGCGGTCAGGCTGACGACCGCTTTCAGCACCGGCTGGTCGCCGGTGATGATCGCTTCGTAGGTGATCTTGCCGACGCCGGGTATGCCGAAGTAGCTCTCGATCAGCAGCGCGCCGGCGATGATGACCAGTGGGATCGAAAACATGATCCGGGTGATGATCGGGATCAGGCTGTTCTTCAGGATGCTTCGAAAAAAGGTGGGCGACTCGGGCGACCGAAGGCCCGCGCCGTGCGCACGTGGTCCCGGCTGATCTCCTCGACGAAGATCGCTCGGTAGAAGCGGGTGTTGTAGCCAAGCGTCACGAACATGGGGGCGAGGGTCGGTACGGCGACGTAGGTCAGGTAGCGGGCGAGGGCGGTGACGTTCCAGCCGCGGACCGGAAAGAGGTCCAGCCCGTACGGGAGCTCAGCACGATCTGGAAACCGATGATGACGATGAGGAAGCTGACGCTCATGCCGGTGACCGCACAGCCCCGATCAGCGGTCGCTCCAGCGGCCCCGCCGGCGCGCCGCCGCCAGCCCGACGCGCAGGCCCACTACGTGGCCCAGTACGAAGCCCGGCAGGATCAGGATCAGCGAGACGGGGATGGTCCTCACCAAAAGGTTGGTGACGGGCTCGCCGGTCGAGGGAGCGCCGAGGTCCAGGGTGAGGATCTCACGGAGGTAGTCCGCGTAGCGTCGCAGGAAGGGGTGGTCGTAGCCGAGCGGCTGTCGCACTTCGTGGATCTGTTCCGGCGTCGCGTTCTTGCCGAGCAGGAGGTAGGTTCGGTCCGGGCCGAAGTAGACCATCAGCGCGAAGCTGACCAGCGTGACGCCGATGATGAGTGGGAGACCCCCGATGAGCTTGCGCAGCGCGTACTGGAGGATCTCCACCGGTCAGCTGCCCTTGACCGCCCGGGATGCCGCGTCAGCAACCTTCGCCGGCATGACATCCACGTACTTGAGCCAGAAGCCGCCGAGAATCTCGCGGTCGGGCACCCCGATCACGTCCTTGTGCGACAGGTAGATGCGCGTCCGGGACAAGCCCGTGATGGCCACGCAATCGTCGATCACGATCTGGTTCATTTGCCGGTAGAGCTGGGTGCGCTCCTCCGACGGCTGCATGACGGCGGCGAGCTCGTAGAGCCGGTCGAACTCCGCGTTCCTCCAGTTGGCGTCATTCGAGCCCGGTGAGCCGTTGGGGCCGTAGAAAAGCTGAAGGGTGTTCTCCTCGTACGAGGATAGTCGAGACCCCAACCCTTGCTGACCAGTGGCAGCTGGTTACGTTTCCAGGCCCGGGAAATGTCGCCGAAATTCGCATAGGTCTTCTGCACCACCTTCTCGGGGGAAAGCCAATCTCCCGCATCCAGGCCCGGAACTGCTCGAAATTGAGCCTTTCGGTGGTGCCGGACACCGTGCCGTAGACGAGCTTCGGCAGGTTCTCGGGGGTCCAGCCATATTCCCGGAGCAGCTGCCGGGCGCCGGCCACGTCCCGCGTCACGCTGGCCAGGGACAGCCCGGCGTCGAACTCGGGACTGGCAGGCACGATGATCCCGGGAAACACCTGGCCGATGCCGTTGTACCAGCTCTCGTTCCGGCCCTGCCAGTCGTAGCCCTTGATGATCGCGCAGCGCAGGGCCTTGTTCCGCCGCTCCCGCTCCGGGTCCGCGTTGTAGCCGAAGTCCGGGAAATTCATGTTGAAGGACGTGGAGATGAAGCCGGCCTCCAGCCCCGTGTAGAGGTGGTACTTGCTGGCGTACTCCGGCCGCAGGGTGACAGGTCGCTTGCTTTCGAGCACCCGCTCCACCTGCTCGATGGGCAGCACGGTGTGCTGGATCTCATCCCCCTTCGTGAAGGACGTCCAGGAAGCGCTCGGCTCATTGATGAAGTTGAACTCGAGCCGGTTGACGAAAGGAGGCGACCGCCCCTGGATGGCTTCGACGCCGCTGTAGGCTTGCGTGGCGGGATCGTAGCCCTCGTAAGCCAGGTCCACGGGCTCCTGGCGATACTTCGGATTGCGCTCCATGACGACCCGAGCGGTGTCGTAGGAAATCAGTTTGAAGGGACCGGAGCCCACCGGCCGCACGCCAAGTCCCTTGCCGTACTTCGCGACCGCCTCCCGGGGCACGAGGGCGGAATAGCCCTGGGCGAGCGTCGAGACCAGCTGGGGATAGGGCCGGATCAACCGGATCTCGAGGGTGTGGTTATCGATGGCCCGCAGGCCGTCAACGGGCTGGTCGTAGTCTGAACCCGCCGCCTTCCACTCCTCCAGGCCCGCGATGCGACCCTGCCAGAGCCAGGCGCCCTGGGGCTGGTTCTTCGGATCGAACTGGCGCTTGATGGAGTAGATCAGATCCTCGGCAACGACTTCCCTGCCGCGGCCACCCGGAAAGGCGGGGTCGTCGATGAAGAACACGCCCGGCTTCAGGCGAAAGGTGTAGATGAGGCCGTCGGCGAAATGGTGGGAAAGTCGATCGCCAGGTTGGGCTTCAGCTCGTAGGGCCGGGCAAGATACTTATAGGAATAGAGCGTGTCGTAAGCATTGACGATGACGAAGTTGGCGTAGACGTTGGAGCCCTGCACCGGATCCAGTGTCGTGGGTGCCTGGTCCATGGAATGGCGGTAGGTCTTGAGGGGCGGGCCGTCGGTGGCTGGCTTGTCCACCGGGCCGCAGGCGGCGACCAGCATAAATATCGCCATAAATCGCGTTGAACACGCGGCTTTATGAATCGCCTTAGCCAGAAAATGACCGGAATCGGCCAGAATGTTGAATGTTATTCCCACAAATTTCGCTACTTGGATAAAGTGGTTTCGGCATCTAATATTTGGCTCGTAATCGCACAAAAGTGGGAACATAACGCATGATTGGTCTTTTGCAGCGCGCCAAGTGGGCGAAAGTCTCCGTGTCAGGTGTTCCCGTAGCGGCCATCGGCCCGGGTTTGCTCGTCCTCGTCGGGGTCGAGCGCGGCGACTCCACCACCGGCGCGGAGCGCCTGGCGGAACGGCTGCTGGCGTACCGCGTATTCCCCGATGCCGCGGGGCGCATGAACCTGAGCGTCACGGACGTGGCCGGCGAACTGCTGCTGGTGCCCCAGTTCACGCTGGCGGCGGACACGAGCCACGGCAACCGGCCAGGCTTCGAGCCGGCGGCGCCCCCCGACGAGGCCGAGGCTTCGTCGGACATCTGTGAATGCGGGCGGGTTCCCGGTGGCCCCGGGTGCAGACAGGCCAGTTTGGCGCCGATATGGAAGTGGAGCTCGTCAATACGGGTCCCGTCACGTTTTCCCTGCGCGTGCCGCCACGCGCTGTGGCGCGACCGTGATGTTTGTCACGTAGCGGCACCACGATCAGGCTATCCTAATCGCTTATCGGGGTCGCTTATCACGGCCTTTTGGCCACGTCGCTCCACGCGGGGCGGCGAATTCACCGGAGATACGCACATGGGACTTGGCGGCATCAGCATCTGGCAGCTTCTCATTGTCCTGCTCATCGTGGTGATGATCTTCGGCACCAAGCGCCTGAAGGATATCGGCCAGGACCTGGGTGGCGCGGTCAAGGGCTTCAAGAAGGCCATGGGCGACGCCGAGAAGGACGCGGAAGAACCGCGCCAATTAGGCAAGCCCGACGCGGAGTTCCCGGACGCCGGTGCGGCCAAGCGGGAATCGGAGCGTAGCGGCAACGCCTGAGCACCCGGCGCCGGTGGTTCCCGCCGGGAGTCCCATCCAGCGGTCCGACCGGCATCCACGAGGGCAGACCAGCGATGTTCGAAATCGGTTTCTGGGAGCTGGCCCTTCTCGCGGTCCTGGGCCTGGTCGTGCTTGGCCCCGAAAAGCTTCCGAAAGTCGCCTCCCAGATGGGCCGCTACGCGGGCCAGGCCCGGCGCATGGCGCGCACCCTGACGACGCAGATCCGGGACGAACTGGAAGCCGAGGAGCGCCGGATCACGGCTCGCGACAGTTCATCCGTTAATCCTCCCCCGCCACCCCAGCCCACCTACAGCCGCCCGGGCGCCGACGACCTCATTCCCGGCTCTTCACCGGATGCTCCGGTAACGCAGAGCAGATGGCGGCAGCTGACGAGAGCGCAGAGACTGCGCATCGCCCGCAGCCCTGAGGCCGGGACGCTCCCCGACGGCCATGGTGGACAACGATTTCCAGCACAACGACGCCCCGGAGGAACTCCCCGAGGCAAGCCTGATGTCGCACCTCCTGGAGCTGCGCTCGCGCCTGTTGAAGGCGGTCGGCGGCGTCCTGGGACTTTTCCTGTGCCTCCTGCCATTCACGCAGGAAGTGTTCGAGGCCGTGGCACGGCCATTGATGTCCCAGCTGCCGAAGGGCTCGACGATGATCGCCACGCAGGTGGCGTCGCCCTTCCTCACGCCCTTCAAGGCCACCTTTTACGTGGCCATCATGCTGGCCATACCGGTGATCATCTACCAGGTGTGGGCGTTCGTCGCCCCGGGCCTGTACCGGCGCGAAAAGCGCCTCGCGGTCCCGCTGCTGGTTTCCAGCGTGCTCCTGTTCTACGTGGGCGTGGCCTTCGCCTACTGGGTGGTTTTCCCGATCATGTTCGGCTTCTTCGCGACGGCGGCTCCCGCCGGCGTGCAGGTGATGACGGACATCAACAGCTACATGGACTTCGTGCTCGTGCTGTTCATTGCCTTCGGGGTGGCCTTCGAGGTTCCCGTGGCCACGGTGCTGCTGGTCTTGACCGGTATCGTCAGCATCGAGACACTCAAGGCCAACCGCCAGTACGTGTTCCTCGGTGCCTTCGTCGTGGGCATGCTGCTGACGCCTCCGGACGTGTTCTCCCAGACTCTGCTGGCGATACCCATGTATCTGTTGTATGAAGCTGGCATCGTGATGGCCCGCATCCTTTCCCAGCCCGCTGCCGCCAACCAGCCGGCGCGTGACAAGCCCGCCTGAATGACGGCGCCCGGATCCGCCATCCCGGCAAGGACGTACTTCGGTCATCCCCCGGGACTGTTCGTCCTGTTTTTTACCGAGATGTGGGAGCGCTTCTCCTACTACGGGATGCGGGCCCTGCTCATCTTCTACCTCACCAAGCACTGGCTGTATTCCGACGAGCGCGCCAGCATCATCTACGGCGCCTACACGGCGCTCGTGTACATCACGCCGGTGATTGGCGGCTACCTGGCTGACCGCTACCTGGGCCAGCGGAAGGCGGTGCTGTATGGCGCCGTGCTCCTGGCGTTTGGTCATTTCCTTATGGGTGTGGAAGGCGAAGGCGGTCAGGGCAGCCCGACGCTTAACATCTTCTGGCTGGCGCTGTCTTTCATCATCGTCGGCTCGGGATTCCTGAAGGCCAATATCTCGGTGATCGTTGGCCAGCTCTACCCCCGGACCGATGTCCGGCGCGATCCGGCCTACACGATCTTCTACATGGGCATCAATCTGGGGGCCGCCCTGGGGGCCGTGCTTTGCGGCTACCTGGGCGAGACCTACGGCTGGGCCTATGGCTTTGGCGCCGCCGGGATCGGGATGTTATTCGGCCTCGCCGTGTTCATGTGGGGCAAGCCCCTGCTGATGGGCAGGGGCGAAGCGCCCGACCCGGTCTCCGGCTCACCCGCCGCGCCGCCGGCATCACCCTGGAATGGCGGCTGTACCTGGCGGGAATCGCTGGCGTCGGCATCGTGTGGTGGCTGGTCCAGAACCAGGACCTGGTCGGGAGCCTGCTGGGCATTGCAGGTTTCGCCCTCGTTGCCTACGTCCTCTACACGGCGGTCTTCCGCCTCCCGCGCGAAGACCGGGACCGTCTTCGCGGCCCTGTTCCTGATCG
>CAWBBA010000026.1:0-61103 GCA_963786905.1 uncultured delta proteobacterium
CGCCAATGAAGCAGGCGAGAACCATGGGAGCCAGGATTCCCAAGCCAATACCCGTCCACAGGCCGGCATCCCAGTATCTGAAGGCCAGCCCCGCACTGTAGGCTCCAAGCCCGAAATAAGCGGCATGTCCAAATGAGAGGACCCCCGTATAGCCCAGGAGAAGGTTGAACCCGAGTCCGAAGATCGTCCAGATGAGAATCTCAGTCGCCAGAGGGGTTGAGACGATAAGAGGCAGAAAAACAAGGAACACGAGAGCCCCGATGACAACCGTGGGCTTTGGTGTGGGGTCCGAGTAAATCACGACCGTTGGTTCGCTTTCATTTCCCATCAATGCCGCTCCTATTCTCTTCCCGATTCTCCGAACAGACCCCTCGGGCGAACGAGCAGGATGACCGCCATACACATGTACATGGAGACGCTGGCGTATTCGCCGGCGATGAAGGAGGTAATGGCCACGACCAATCCTATAAATAGGCCGCCTACAATGGCGCCTCCCAGGCTCCCGAGGCCTCCCACAACGGTGACGACGAACGCAACCATTGTCATGTCAACGCCCATGTCGGCTGTGGCAGACATCATGGGTACTGCAATAGCCCCGGCCAAAGCGGCCAGACCTATGCCGAGGCAAAACCGATGGTCCAAATGCGTGAAACATTCACGCCGAGGACCTGCACCATGAGACTGTCGCGGGTGGACGCTCGAATGATCATTCCCAGATCGCTCTTCTTGAGGAAGAGCCATAAGGAGATCATGATGAACAGGGTAAAGAAGATGATGAATAATCGGTAGTTGGGAAGAATCATCGGTCCCAGCAAGGTTGCGCCGGTCAGGGCCTTGGGATAATTGACCGGCTTGCCAATGAGCCCGAAAACAATCTTCATCCCGTCCGGGATCGCAATCGAAAGGCCGAAGGTCAGCAGCAGCGGTAAGAGAGGGTCCTTCCCGTATAGAGGCCTCAGAAGGAAGAATTCGGTGAGGGCTCCTATCAGACCCACGATGACGATGGCGCTTAGCATCCCTACGAAGAAGCTGCCCGGACAGCGAGACCGCAACGAAGACGGCATATGCCCCGAGCATCGCAAACGTACCATGGGCAAAATTGACTACATCCAGAAGTCCATAGATGATCGATAGACCGCTTGCCAAAAGGACGTAGATGCATCCCAGATGCAAGTCCGAAAAATAGCTGCAAAGCTATGACGTTCCAGGGCACATCCGGTAACATGAGGGATCGCCTTTCTCTCGGTGGCCCGGCTGCGCCGGAGGCTGGTACAGGCCCTATGATGGCCCCGACGCGGCGACGAGACGCCCCGATCGTCTCCCCTCCCCTGCCTCACGAGGAGACGAAAGCCCTCTCCCGCGAAGAGTGCGGGAAGAGAACTCGGTGGCGCTGCTCCTCACCCGTGCCGGCGCCTACATGCCGGCGTCCTTTTCCGACGCACCCGATCGCGTCTACTTAGGAAGTTTAATCTTGGAAAATGGGAGCTTCTTTGCATTGTCCTCGCACGACATGAGAATCTGCTTCACCCGGGATTTCAGCGATGATGTCTGCGATATCCCAGTCTTTGGCCTTTTCTCCTTTTCCTTTCACCAGGAGATAGCTCTGGACCCTCTGGCGGTCACAAGCACGCACATATTCGGGACCTTTGGTCAGTTCGTACTTGATCCCTTCCATGGCCTTCATGATCTTTTCTTTGTCCGTTACGGTTCCAGCCTTTTCGATGGCCATGAAAAGGACGTTGGTGGCCACATATCCGGATTCACCGTCCTGTTCGACCGGATCTCCGAATTTCTTCATATAGCTTTCAACGAATTTCTTGCTGGTCGGGTACTTGTCCTGCAACTTCCAAAAAAAGGTCATCCCTCCCATGACGTTTTCGTCATAGGTGGGGCCAAGTTCCTTGATGGTGTGCATGGCCGTCTTGCTGCACACGATCTTCATCTTCTTGGTGAGCCCGAGTTCATTCGCTTGTTTGATAGCGGCTGTTTGGTCCGATCCCAAGATTGTTCATGACAATGAAATCAGGATTTGCCGCCATGATCTTTGGCGTAATAGGTGGAAAAGTCGGAAGTGCCCAGAGGCACATACACGTTTCCGAGGAATTGCCCGCCCATCTGCTCGCTCTGCCACATCCAGCCCTCCAGCAGGCTATGTCCCCAGCGGTAGTCAGCGGTGATCGCGAACCACTTCTTGCCCAGATTTTCAAAGGCATACTTGGAGACCGCCAGAGCAGCAGAATAGGGTATCACCATGAAAGCTGCGCCGTACTTGCACTGATCGGTTCCCGAGCACCATGTCCGATTGGCAGTAGGCCACATAGGGGATCTTGTTCTTGCAGGCAAACTCGTTTATTGCCAACGAGATGGCGCCGGAAAGCGTTCCTCCGATAAAGTCGCATTTTTCTTCTTCCACAAGTTCCTTGGCCCTCCGAAGAGCGACAGCGCCGTTGAGTTGGTCGTCTCTGCGAGACCCAGACGATCTTGTGACCCAGTACCCCACCTTTGGCATTCCATTCATTCACGGCCAGTTCGGTGGCCCGCTGCTGGTCCCGGCCCAGAACAGAATAGGCACCGGTCAGCGGGTGCATAGTTCCGTACTTGATGACCTTCTGGCCTTCTTGTGCAGAGCACGGTGCAACCACAAAGAGGCTCAGGCTCAACAGGCTGAGCACGATCAAAATAAGGCCGGTAACACCCCGACAATCTCATTGATCTCATGATGCTTCCTCCTCTATTTGATTTGTGAAAGGCCCATTCATCGTTTTCCGGTTATCCTCTACTTGATGGTCCATCCCCCGTCCACAGTGAGGATGTGTCCCGTAATCATATTGGAAAGATCCGAAGCAAGAAAGAGAGCAGCATAGGCAACCTCCTCGGGTTCAGCCATCCGACCGAGAGGAATGCTGTCCAGGACATACTGCAAGAATTCTTTATTCTCAAACATCCCCTTGGTGAATGGAGTGAGCACAAAAGTGGGGGCAACGGCGTTTACGAGAATATTGTGCTGGGCCCATTCCAAGGCCAACGTTCGGGTCAACTGGTTCACGCCGCCCTTGCTCGAACAGTAGGCAGCTCGAAGAGGTAAGCCGATCAGGCCTGCCTGCGAGGAGATGTGGATGATTTTTCCCCCATTTTTCTTGATCATTTCCTTTCCGCAGCCTGGGAAAGGAAAAATGCGGCCTTCAGATTGGTGTCCAGCACCGCGTCCCAGTTCTCCTCGGTCACGTCCACTGACTTCTGAGGTCTGTTGATTCCCGCTGAATTCACCAGGATGTCAACGGTGCCCATGGTGTTGGACCACCGCATCTACAAGTTCCTGGGAGGCGCTGGCGACCCTTTGACGTCAATCGCCTTGTATGCCGTCTCAACACCTTCCGCCTTCAATGCGGCCGCCAGGATCCGTCAACTTTTCCGTCGGACGTGCCGCTAAGAAAAACACGCGCCCCCGCTGCCCCGAAAGCCATGGCAATGGCCTTGCCAATTCCTCCGGCAGCGCCCGTAATGAGCGCCACCTTGCTATGAAGCGACATTTCGGGCTTTTTCACTTCGAGTACTTTTCCTTTCTCACCTTGCAGGAGATCCCGTGGGCCAACATATTCTCATAGTTGCACGCCCGTTCGCAGACATCCGCGATCTTGTAAGAAGCCTCTTTGGTCGCGTATTGGTACGTAACCGTCTTGACGAACTTACCCACGGACAACCCTCCGGTATATCGAGCCGCCTTCATGGTGGGCAAGACATGATTAGTTCCTATGGTCTTGTCGCCGTAAGCTACTGTAGTCTCTTCGCCAAGAAACGCGGATCCGTAGTTCTTGCAGTGATCAAGGTAATACTTCCAGTCCTTGGTCTGGACCTCAAGATGCTCGGGAGCCCACTCATCGCTGACTTTCACTGCCTCTTCCGGTGAATCCACGACGATGACTTCGCCGTTGTCTCGCCAGGCAACCGCGGCGACATCCCTGGTCGGGAGCGTAACTAGCTGGCGCTCCACTTCCTTCATGGTTTGCTGGGCGGTTTCAATGGACAGAGATATCAGACATTGCCTGGCATTCGGATCGTGCTCCGCCTGCCCAAGGAGATCCGCGGCAAGAATAAAGGGGTCCGCTGTGTCATCAGCAATGATCAGGATCTCCGTCGGACCTGCCAGAAGGTCGATCCCCACGGCTCCAAAAAGCTGCCGTTTCGCCTCGGCCACATACTTGTTTCCCAGCCCCGACCATCATATCAACCGGTTCGCAATCCGTCCACGCCGTAGACCAGGGCAGCCAAGGCATGAACACCGCCCATGCAGTAGATCTCGTCAGCGCCTGCGGCGACCATGGAGTAAAGCGTGGCAGGCCAGAGGCCCTGACCCTTGACCGGAGGGGAACAAGCCACGACTCTCGGGACACCCGCTATTTTCGGGGTAATCACCGTCATGTGGGCTGAAGCGAGCATGGGGTAACGCCCGCCCGGAACGTAGGACCCGCTTGAAGCGACAGGGATGATCTTCTGGCCCAGGTGAACGCCCGGCATAGTTTCGACCTCGAAATCAACAAGTGCGCTTCATTTGCTCACGGGCAAAATTTCGTATCTGGGCTTGACAAAACTGAATATCCTCTATCTCGGTGACGGGCAGCTGCTTTTTTGCCGCCGAGAATTTCATCATCGGTCACTCTGAATTTTTTCGGAGACCAGTTGTCGAACTTCTCGGAGTAGTATCGAAGTCCTGCTTCGCCCTCTTCTCTGATCTTTTCGAGAATTTCTCGTACCGTCTCCCGAACCGCAGCAATATCCTCTTTGGGTTTTTCAACAGCCTTTTTCAAGTATTTCAGCATATTGATCTTCCCCCTTTTCGGTGTCTTCAAAGGTACCCGTTCGCTAGGCAAGACTGATTCACCGCAGAGTGCGCAGAGACCGCAGAGGCAATAAAATGGTTAGCCCAAAACCAATATGATCCATCGGAAAAACTGGACGTCTAATGAGGTTCCCAAATATCGGGCACTTGCATGCCCAATGCGCCAAGTCCGATGAAAAGTACCGAGAACGGATTCGTCTGCGATCTCTGCGATCTCAGCGGTAAACCATCGGTCCTCTTATTCGTTGAGTACGGCCACGGCTCGGATGGGAGACCCGGTCCCTTCTCTGATCTTCAGGGGGAGTCCAATGAAAGTGAATCGCTTGCCGACCACCTTGTCGAGATTGCACAGATTCTCTATGTGCGTGATCCCCCGTTCCGCACATACGCTGTGACACGGGTACGACTTGTCGTACCACATGTCGGGACTAGCGGAATCAACCCCGAAATTGTAACAGCCCTGATCAATAATGAATTCAGTTGCTTCGCGGTCCAGGCCGGGATAATCGGTCATGTACTCCGGCTTTCCGTAGTAACGGTCGTACTGAGCTGTATAAAAGAGAACGGTATCTCCCTGGCGAATATCAAGCCCCCACTTCTTCAATTCGTCTTCGATCTTCTTCCGTCCAAACTGGTTTTTTTGAGGAATATCACTGACATCTATACAGATGGCCGGAGTGATGCACTTCTCTAAAGCAAGCTCCTCGATTGATTCCGCATTGGGATTCCGTGAGAGGTGGCTCACCGCGTCGATATGGGTGGGTCCATGATCGCAGAGCATTATGCCACGTGTCTCATAGGAAAAGCCTGTGCCCAATAGCCTCTGGCATTCCTCGTGAGACATGTGGGTCCAGATCACCGTCTTCAGGTGCCCCGGATAAACAGGCATTCCTTGGTAAATGTCTTGACTGAGATCAATTATTTTCCCTTTGAACATGATAACTCTCCTTGCATATAAGAGAATGTCTATATCTGACGTCTCGTGCTCACCGGAAGCAAGTAGCCGGACGAAGCAGAGAATCCGCAGCTTTTCCTAATGATTAGTCGAGGTTCCAGCACAATGTGGTAAGGCTTCTTGTAGCCGCGATTCTTCTCGATCTTGTCAATCAGCCGCTTGACTCCCAAGCGACCCATCTCCTGTTTGTTTTGAGAAACGGTCGTAATTTCGATAGATTGAAGAGCGGTGGTGGCCACGTTGTTGAATCCAACGAGAGCGATATCCTGGGGTATCTTCAAACCTGCCTCCCATATCGCCTCAAAAGCTCCCAACGCCATGTCGTCGTTACCCGCAAAAATAGCGGTCGGTCTTCTCTCGGAATTCAGCTTAAGAAACTGCTCGCATCCAACGTAACCACTTTCTTTAAAGAAATCGCCTTGATGAATGAGTTCGTCTACAACAGGGACGCCGTAGTCTTCGAGCGCCTTGATCGCGCCGTCAGCTCGCTCTACGCCGGTGGATGTGTTGAGAGGCCCATTGATAAGCCCTATCCGGGTGTGGCCCAACCGTATGAGGTGTTCGGCAGCCATGTACCCGCCTTTGATGCCGTCAACAACGACGAAATCAAGTTCCTTGCAATCGTAAATGCGGCGAAGGACCGAGACCACCGGATAGCCGGATTTGACAAGATCCTTTATGTTCTCGTCGTCGACCAGCGCATCGGAAGTGATAATGCCGTCGATGCCTCTTGCCCTGATTTTTTCGATCTCGATAGCTTCCACTTCGTCGTTGCCATGGGTTGAGATAATGCTCAGGGAGTATCCGTGCTTCCTCAGGACTTCATCCATGCCCGCGGCCATTTCCGGGAAGATCGGGTTCAGAGTGCTGGTGATCAGCATGGCGATGGCGTGGGAACGTCCCTTAACGAGCGATCTGGCTACGAGGTTGGGTCTGTAATTGAGCGCTTGCGCGATTTTGTGAACCCGGTATCGGGTTTCCTCATGGACCCCGGGTTTGTCATTCATGACCAGAGAAACGGTGGATGGAGAAACTTTGGCGATTCGGGCAATATCCTTGATAGTTACTCCATGCGTCTTTGATAATTCTGCTCATTATCAGTTTCCAGTTTGGTAAAGAATCCGCGTAAAATGCCGAGGGAAAAATGAGATGCCTAAATCAATTTACTAAATCGTTGTAGTGGTTATGTCAAGGGGTTTTTATAGTCAGCAATTACGGTATGATGACTACGGCTTGCGCTGATAATTCATTGGTGGCTGGGCAATTTTCTAAATCGTTTTAATAGATCATTGCGAGCGCCAAGTTCTCCTCAGCCGGCCTGAGCACTCTGTTTCACCGGTTCGGTGACGTGTTCCCGCCGATGGCCTTGGGGACGACACAAGGACGTGACCTCACGTGCTGCGACAGCACTTAGTAGGACCGGCACTCCCGCGTTCTCACTGACCGGGACGGCTCGACTGCGCAAATGGGGCCAAGCTCGTGAAACGCAAAATTTAGGGACCGGAAAAGAAGCGAGCATATCTCGTTACCTTTGTGATATGCTGCCCAAATGCCCCGGTTGGGGAGATGTAAACACACAAAGCATAAATCAATCCGATAGCAGGGAGGGGATTCATGTCCACTAAGCGCCGCCGCATTCCAAGGGCCTCGACGGAGTTACTTGTGGTTGCGTCTTGTGCTTATGCTCGTGCGTGTGCCAAGGATCAAAATGAGAAATTGATCAAGGCCGCTACGGAAGGCCGCCTGGAGGAAGTCACACGCCTCTTGAATAGCGGCGCTGATGTCAGTGCAAGGGACAAGGATGGGGACACGGCACTCATGGGTGCTTCTGTGCAAGGTCACGTTGGGGTGGCAAGACTGCTTCTGGACAAGGGCGCTAACGTCAATGCAAAAGATAATGAGGGTCACACGGAACTTATGGCGCCTGCCTTGGGAGGTAACGCTGAAATAGTGCAGCAGCTCCTGGAGATGGGAGCTGATGTCAATGCACGGGACAATGAGGGCACCACGGCCCTCATGTGGGCTACATCACGCGGCCATGTGAACATCGTGAAATTGCTTGCGGAGAAGGGTGCTGACGTCAACGCACGGGACAACAGGCGAGAGATCCCCCTGATGGTCGCTGCCGCGCGAAGGTTATCCGGAGGTCACAAAATTACTTCTGGAGAATAGGGCTGAGGTCAACGCAAAGACGAAGAGCGGGTGGACAGCTCTGATGCCTGCAGCCGAGAAAGGCCATTTGGAAGTGGTCAAGCTGCTTCTTGAAAATGGTGCTGATGTCAACGTAAGGGAGGAAAAGCACGGAGGGACCGCGCTCATGCAGTCTTCCGCGGAAGGTCACATGCAGATAGCACAATTGCTTCTGAACGCTGGTGCCGATCTCACCGCGAGGGACAATAAGGGTCAAACGGCGCTTACGTGGGCTGTCGACAAAGGGCGTCTCGAAGTCGCAAAACTCCTCTTGGAGAAGGGCGCGGATATCAATGCAAAGAGTGAGTCGGGTCACACGGCACTTATATGGGCAGCTATAAAGGGTCACGTCACAGTGGCGAAATACCTGCTGGAGGAGGGGGCTGAGGTAAATGCAAGAACGACGGATGGTTGGACCGCCCTCATAAAGGCCGCGCAGAAAGGACATCTGCAATTAGTGGAATTGCTCATTGATAAGGGCGCGGATCTCCATGCCGCAGAGACCAAGGGCGGTCATGCGGCTCTAGCAGAGGCAGCTCTGGAAGGTCACGTCGATGTGGTAAAACTCCTCGTGGAAAAGGGGGCTGATGTCAATGCATCACACGGGGATGCACTCGTTGCTGCTTCCGGGTTAGGGCACTTGGAAGTGATGAAGTTCCTCTTGAACAAAGGCGCGGATCCCAATGGGAAGGGTATATTTGGCCTGCCGCTCTTGAGTGAGGCCGCCTACCTCGGAAATCTAGAAGTGGTGAGAGTCCTTTTGGGGAGAGGCGCCGACATCAATATAAGAGACGCCACAGGCGGTACGCCCCTGATGACTGCTGTCTACGACGGTCGCCCACCAGGAGTATACTTGCCTCCTGGAATGGACGTGACTGCCGGGCGGAAGAAAGACCACATACAATTGGCGACACTGCTTTTGGACAAGGGCGCTGACGTTAACGACAAAGACAAGGATGGTCGAACGGCCTTGATGCGAGCTGCGGAAAGTGGCAAAGTGGACGTCGTGAAGCTCCTCCTCGATAGAGGAGCCGATATAGATGCCAAAACGTCGGACGACGGGACTGCTCTGATGGAAGCAGCCTGGAAACGTCACCCAGAAGTCGTGAAAACACTCATGGACAAAGGCGCAGATGTCAACGCCAAGACCGTGAATGGCTGGACGCCCCTACACAGTGCGGCTGCGGGAGGTAATCCGGAGGTGCTCAAACTGCTCCTGGACAATGGAGCCGACGGTAATGCAAAAACCGATGGCGGCGCGACCGCGCTTCAGACCGCCCAGGAGAAACCACCACAAAGAAATCGTGGAAATTCTCAAAGCTCGCTGAGGAAACGGGTAGGGGGATGCTCAGGCGCACGCTACCTCGCAGATTAATCCTTCAGGTTCTGCAGCCCCGGCTCTTTGTATTACGGCTCTTTTCCAGCCATTTATCATTTCGTCCTGACACGCGGCCCTGAAGCAACAGCCGTCTTCCGCGCAGTCATTGTAGCCGCGGTTGAAGCAATCAGAGAACCCTGCTTGCAGTTGTGCCCTGTGGATCCTGCTTGTGTACTGATTTCGTATGCATGCGGGACAGCATCCGTGAGAGATATCGAGTTCGGTTGCGCCAGGATCACCCCATTCGATTCCGCACAGAAGGCATTTATACTTGAGCATGACTGGTTGGCTCCTAATACAAAACCCCACCAGCACTAGATTGCCGGCAGGGTGAATCTCATTAAGAAGACCCCTAGCATATTAGATTAAAGAACGCAAATCCGTCCCCGGAATTTTCGCGTCATGCAGCCGGAAAAGCCTATTTGATCCCGTCGCAGGCACGGCATATAGGACTTCTCGAAAGTGAACGCAGATTAATTTGCGGGTGTCCCGCCTACGCGGGACGACCTCGCTCTCGAAGAGCTTTTGGGAACAACTATGGCGGCCCCTGCTGTCGAGAGATGGTTGGTGTATTGGGTGCCGTGATGGGCGTTTTGCCGTCATTCCCGCGCAGGCGGGAATCCACACTGGATCCCGGATCGGAGTCCGGGGTGACGGTGAAATTCAGCAAATCGGACAAAAATCTTGGCAATTGGTATAGAAAATCTTTTCCAGCCAGTCTTGACCGCGACCCATGCCTGACTTATAGTCACTTTAGACTTAAGGTCGAAGCGGGAGCTACCCATGAACAATTCCCTTGGTCAAGTAAGTCCAGAGCTTCCACAGTCATGTGAAAAAACACCCAACAGGCGGCAGCGGCGTTGCGCAGAAACACACGAGCGGATCATCCGCGCGGCATTACGTCTTTTTTCTGAACGCGGGGTCGTGGGGACTACCATAGAAGATATTACCAATGCCGCGGATGTCGGCAAAGGGACTTTCTTCAACTATTTCCCTAGCAAAGAGCATATTCTCGCTCATCTTTGCCAGTTGCAGATGGGTAAGATCCGGGAATTCGTTTCGCAAGCCATAGGGTCACCGAAATCGATGGATCGACTGCTTTACGAGCTTGCTTCGATAGTTACCGAAGAATTTGTTCGGGGACCGGCGCTGGTGCGGAGCATTCTCGCCCCGTTGTTTTCTAGTGAATCTGCGGGTCACCAGATGGCGGATGACCTTGAAAGAGATCGGCAGATGCTCGCAGAGCTAATGGAAGCTGGACAAAAACGTGGCGAGATCCGAGACGATTTCACGCCGATTCAATTGGCGCTTCAGTTCCAGCGGGCCCTCTTCGGCACAACGGTCTTGTGGTCGCTGGACCCGTCAAAACCTTTACCTGATTGTCTGAAGGAAATGTCAAACGTTTTGTGGTCGGGTATTCGAACTCAGCCCGCGAGCCGAGGACTGTCGCTCCCCGGTGGACGGCTTTCATAAGGGATTAACGGAGACTTGTCACATGCAAATTCGTTCTGTTAAGGCACTGGCTGTTTTTCTTCTGTTGGTAATTGCGCTTGGCTGGGTGTGATAAACGGACCCAGACTGGGTTCACCCGTCCACCCGCCCCAGTAACCGTCGTCGCGGCGGTTAAGCAGGACGTGCCCGTGTACCTCGACGGCATCGGGAAGTCTGTGGCAAGCGAGGTGGTCTCCATCCAGCCGCAGGTGTCCGGTCGGATTACCGCGATCCATTTCACTGACGGCGAGGACTTGAAGACCGGTGACCTTCTCTTCACAATTGACACGCGGCCTTACGAGGCCCAGCTCCAGTCTGCCGAAGCCACCCTTGCCCAGAACAAGGCACAACTGGAGTTGGCAAGAATCCAGTTCTCACGTTACGCCGAGCTTCTGGAGACTAAGTCCGTCTCACAGCAGGAATATGACCAGAGAAAGAACGTGCTGGATGTGGCCGATGCCCAAGTCCAACAGAGCCAAGCTGCGGTGGAAACTGCTCGCCTCAATCTCGATTACTGCACCATCCGCTCCCCAATAAACGGGCGGGCAGGGCAGCGGCTCGTGGACATCGGAAATGTCGTGGCTGCAAACACCGGCTCGCTTCTGGTAATTGAGCGGTTGGACCCGATCTACGCGGACTTTACCATTACCGAGAATGAACTGACTGCCGTGCAGCGGAATATGAAAGACGGAACGCTCAAAGTAGAGGTGCGCTTACCAGATGAGCCCGAGAAACCACGGGACGGGAAGCTGACCTTTCTGGACAACGCGGTTCAAGAAGGCACGGGTACGGTCAAACTCCGGGCCACGATACCTAATGGCGATCATTACTTCTGGCCGGGCAGATTCGTGAAAGTCCGACTCATTCTGAGCACGATACAAGGAGCGGTGCTCGTTCCCGCGGCTGCTCCTCAGATGTCTGCAAAAGGCTCATTCGTGTATGTCATTGACGCGGATTCCACCGCGGAACTGCGGCCGGTAAAGCTGGGGCAGCGGCAAGATGAGCTTGTGGTCGTCGATGACGGACTGAAGCCTGGGGAGCGCGTGGTCGTCAACGGACAGCTCGCGGTGATGCCCGGAGGCAAGGTCCACATTGAGGAGCCTCATTCCGTGGTGAGTTCCCCTCCAGCGACCAAAGAGGAGGAGTCATGAACTTCTCGGAACCCTTCGTTCGCCGACCGGTAATGACGGCGGTCTTGACTGTCTCAGTGATCCTTTTCGGTGTGCTCAGCTACTTGCGGCTACCGGTGAACGACCTGCCGGCGGTAGACTACCCGGTCATCCAGGTAGAGGTGGATTATCCGGGAGCTAGCCCCGACACGATGGCCAACAACATCGCCACGCCGCTTGAGCGCCAGTTCATGCAGATCAACGGATTGGAACTCGTAACCTCCAAGAGTAGTCAGGGACACACGAGCCTAACTCTCCAGTTCGTGTTGGAAAAGAGCATCGATGCGGCCGCCACGGACGTGCAGACGGCCATTACGCAGGCAACCGGCAGCCTCCCGATTGATCTTCCGTCGCCGCCGACCTTTTCCAAGACCAATCCCAACGACCAGCCGATCATGTACATCGCGCTTACTACCGACTCGGTCACACGGGGCCAACTCTACGATTACGCCAACACCCAGGTCGGGGAACGGATCAGCATCTTGCCGGGCGTGAGCAAAGTCGCCGTGTACGGTACGAAGGCTGCCGTTCGAGTCAAAGCCGACCCGTCCAAGATGTGGGCTCGCGGCATATCCGTGGATGACCTGGCCGCTGCGATCAGGAACGGCACAAGCTACACCGGCGCGGGCCAGTTTGACAGCTCCGCGGGCACTGTGCTGCTTCGGCCGAAGGGCCAACTGGAAAGTGCGGAGGCCTATGGAAATCTTATCGTAAACTCCCGAAACGGCGCTCCGGTGTATCTTCGCGATGTGGCCCGAGGTAGAGGACTCGGTCCAGGATGAGCGGATCAACATGCGGTTCTGGCTTCGCGGTTATCCCGTTCCGTCTGCCACCGTGGTCGTCGCGGTTTTTCGCCAGGCCGGCGCCAACGCTGTGGAAGTGGCAAAGAGCATACGTGATTTGCTGCCGGTGATCGGTGCGGAACTCCCCGGGTCGATACGCGTCACGCCGATTTACGATCGGTCGCGGACCATCGTCAACAGCGTCGAGGACGTGGAAGCGACCCTCATCATCGCGTTCGTCCTGGTGGTGATCGTAATCTTTCTATTTCTCGGGCGGGCCACGGACACCATGATCCCTGCCGTGGCGCTCCCGCTGTCGCTGTTGCTCACTTTTATGGCAATGCGAATGTTCGGTTACAGCCTGGACAACCTCTCGCTCATGGCGCTCACGCTGGCCATCGGATTTTTAGTTGATGACGCAATCGTGTTCCTGGAGAACACCGTTCGGCGAATGGAGCATCTTGGTGAGAAGGCGTTGCAGGCGGCCATCAACAGCGCTCAGGAGATCAGCTTCACCATTCTTGCAATGACCATTTCGCTGGCAGCGGTGTTCATCCCGCTTGTCTTTATGTCCGGTCTGGTCGGCCGGATCTTTCGCGAATTCGCCATCACCATCGTGGTCGCGATCTTCGCTTCGGGCCTTGTGTCGCTGACACTCACTCCTCTCATGTGCGCTAGGTTGCTCAAGGATCGGGGTCCCGGCACCAAGAAAACGTGGGTAGAGCGGGTGATCGGTGGGGCGGAGAAACGTGTCCTCGCTTCTTATGGCGAGTCGCTCTGGTGGTTCCTGGGGAGGCGATGGATCTCCGTGGTGATCTGGGTCGTCTGCCTGGTCGGCACGGTAGGGCTCTTCATGGCTATTCCAAAGACCTTTCTTCCCGCAGGCGACAGCAGCTTCATCTGGGGCGTAATGATCGCTCGCGAGGGGTCGTCTCCCGAGCAGATGCATGCTCTGCAGGACCGGACCGATGAGGCGATCCGGCAGAATCCCGCTGTAGAGGCCACCTTCACAATGACCGGAAACGGGCAGTTCCTAGCATCCAACCAGGGGTTGCTGCTCGAGTTCCTCAAGCCTCCCCACGAGCGTGCGCCTATTCAGGAGGTCGCGGGCCAGTTGATGGGCCAGATTGGGGCTATTCCCGGTGTCTTCCCGTTCTTGCGACCTTTCCCGGTGCTGGAGATCAGCACGGGTGCGACAAACCGAAACCAGGGGCAGTATGCTTTCTCCGTGTCCGGGGTGAATCCCGATCAAGTATATGACGTGTCCGGGAAGCTCATGGGGAAACTGAAGGAGTATCCGGGTTTTCAGACCGTCTCCTCGGACTACTTCCACGAAACACCCAATCTGGACATCGACATCCGCCGCGACCAGGCCAAGATGTACGGGGTCTCAGAAACGCGGATTTTGGCTCTCTTGCGAAACGCCTACTCGCAGAATTACCTCTATCTCATCAAGAAACCTGAGGACCAGTACCAGGTTATTCTGGAAGTAGCGGATGCAGAACGCGCGAAGCCCCAGGACCTCTCGCTCCTGTATATCAAGTCCGATGATGGACGGAATCTGGTGCCGCTCAACGCTCTGGTCAAGTGGAAGACCACCCTGGGCCCCCAGAGCGTTAATCACCTCAACCAGTTCCCGAGCGTTACGTTCTTCTTCAATCTCAAGCCCGGGGTGGCCGTGGGAGATGCCACCGATTTCATCACCAAGGCCGCGGCCGAGGTCGTGCCATCGACCATGCGAGCTACCCTGCAGGGCGAGGCCATGACGTTCCAGAACACGGTCAGAGATTTGACAATCCTGATGGCCCTTGCGGTGTTCGTGATGTACGTGATTCTGGCCATTCTCTATGAGAGCTATATCCACCCTGTCACGGTGCTTTCGACCCTTCCTACGGCTCTGGTGGGAGGCTTGCTGACTCTGTTTCTGTTCGGAGAACAGGCGTCGCTCTATGCTTTTGTCGGCTTGTTCATGTTGATGGGAATCGTCAAGAAGAACGGCATTATGATCGTCGACTTCGCCCGCCAGCGACGTGACGCGGGTGAATCCGCCGAACAGGCCATCCATGATGCCAGCATGGACCGGTTCCGACCAATTATCATGACGACACTCGCGGCAGTCATCGGCGCTATCCCTATCGCAGTGGGTTTCGGGGCCGACGCAGCTTCTCGTCGGCCGCTCGGGCTGGTCGTGGTTGGTGGCCTCGTCGTGTCTCAGTTCCTCACGCTCTACATCACTCCGGTAATCTACTTGTACCTCGAGGAATTCCAAGAGAAGGTGCTCAATCGTTCGTCCTTCTTCCGCTCGGGCCACTCCGGCATCCCCGCCACGGAGGCGGTCGTTGTTGCGCCCGGCAGTACGAGACAGACCAGGACTGGCCCTGCATAATTCCCGAGGGGGAGCTGTGATGGTCGAACTTGTCGAGATTTTCATACTGCCTGCCAACGGCTGTGGCCGAGCATGCCTTTGTAGAAGCCGACAGCAGCGTTTGACCGACTAAAGGAGTTCTACAGGTATCATGACATTTAAGATTCCTAGGGAAGACCGCTACTTTGAGGATTACATGGCCGGGGTGGTCCACGAGTTCGGCGGCGTTGAAGTCGTGGAAGATGAAATGATTGCCTTTGCTCGACGCTTTGACCCTCAGCCCTTTCACACTGATCCGGACGCGGCAAAAGAATCCGTTTTTGGTGGATTGATCGCGAGCGGCTGGTTCACGGCAAGTCTGATTATGAGGCTGTTGGTTGACAATTACGTATCTCGTGTAGCCAGTCTGGGCTCGCCGGGAGTGGATGAACTACGCTGGCTCAAGCCTGTACGCCCAGGTGACATTCTTTCGGCCCGTATAACGGTCCTTGAGACTCACCGCTCACGATCAAAACCTGACCGGGGGTTCGTTCGCACATTTGTCGAGGTGCTGAATCAGCATGGCGAATTGGTAATGACCATTAAGTCGGTAGGCTTCGTTCGATGTCGTTACACGATGGAGCTGGTTGACGACCCCAATCAACAAGCATTTTCTAGTAGCGACCGCTTTGCAGACTTGCAGTTCACTATCAATACTTCGGGGGAAGTCTTACAAGTACAAGGTGGGCCATGTTGAATTACGATTCAGGCGGAGATAGGACTGTGACTTGACACCTGCTTTGCCGATAGCCTTATTTGTGTGCGCGGTGCCTTTATATTAGGCAACCGTGTATTTGTCTCAAGAAATAGGCCTCAATTAATGGTCTTTACCAGTATCGAGTCGGCGGTTTTGTGATCCAAGAGAATTTCGCTGCCATCCTGAAGCCTTATGGTCCACAGAGTGTCATCAGCTTTGCGAGGGCCAATTGTAACCACCTTCTCCTGGATGGAGATTCAAGAACAGGGCTTCTTTGCCTGCTTCCATTATTTTAGCGGTGTTCTTACCTTCTCGCAGTGAGCTGATCGGGTAGACCATGCCCTCGTTAGTTTCGATAGTGTTCTCAGGGATTTCAGAGCCATGCGGGTCGTGGGTCGGATGCCCCAGCAGATCGTCCAGGTAAGCAACGGATTCCACATCGTGAACATGTTCAAGCTCATGAGCGTCGCGCGTGAACTTCACTCGGTGCCATACCGACGTGGCGTAGGTAGGTCTCCCACAGTCGATGGGCCCTAAGAATGCGCTTGGCCTCCTTCTCACCTTGCGGGGGACAGGGAATATCCCTCGTTTTGGCTGACGAGCAGCCCGGTCTCTCACCATGCTCTTGACCGCGGGGGCCAGCGCTTCCTTGCGAGTTGCCAAGAGCTCGCTCAAATCGGAAATCGCTGCCGGTCGGCCACGGAAACGCAGAACCGATCCCAGGACGTCTTCGATCAATTGTTGCGGAACCATCCTTTTCAGACGCAGCCAGTTGGACAAGAGCCCGTATCTTGGAGCCAGTATCAGGACCACGAGGAATTGGAAGGTACAGAAGAGCATTACAGCTCCTCCACCTGAGGAGTCGAGCCAGATGCACAAATAGAGGCCGCCAACCACGCTCGTTACGCCAAACACGGCAGCCAGGACCATCATCCTATCGAGTCGATCGCAGAGCAGGTAGGCAGTTGCAGCAGGCGTAATGAGCAGGCCGACTACCAGAATCACCCCGACCATGCTCACGGCGCTCACCACCACCAATGAAACGCAGGTGGTCAGCGCATAATCGATCAAAACCACAGGCATCCCAATGGACGCGGCCATCACCGGATCAAAGCTCGTAAGCTGAAATTGTCTGTAGAACAGCACTATTACCGACAGCACCAAAGCCGCGGCGATCGCGGCCACCCACAGGTCCTGATCGGCCACGCCGAGCACGTCGCCCATGATAAAATGAACGAGATCTATGTGAATGTAATTCCTGAAGATGGAGACCAGCACCACACCAGCGGCAAAGACACCCGTGTACATGATCCCGATAGCTGTGTCCTCTTTGACCCGGGAAACCCTGGAGACAAACCCAATGGAAGCCACAGTAACCACCGCAGCCATCAAAGACCCGAGCAGCATGGAAGGAGCATGGGCTTCGGTATTAAACAGCAATTTCATGAACAGGTAGCCGCCGGCCACACCCGCTATCATGGCGTGGGACAAAGCATCTCCCAGAAAGGCCATGCGCCGCAGAATAACCAGGCAGCCGACGACGCTGCACACAACAGCAGCCACAGAGCCGCCTATGAGGGATTTGATGAAGAAGGTTTCACCGAAGAGGCGCGATTAAAGTTTGATAGACCAATTCCATTATTGCTTTTGCCCTGTTCGCGGCAAGGCGGCGAAAATGCGCAGCTTACCTTCATACACCTCGGAGAGCAGCTCGGAGTTCAGCACCCGGTCAGGACGGCCGTACGCAAAGACCCGTTGCTTTATCAATACAAGCTGGTCAAAGTATTCCGCGGCGGTGGCAAGATCATGATGAACTACCACGAGGGTTTTGCCGGTTTCTCTTCGCACGATCCAACACATCCAGAATCGCTCTTTCGGTAGCCGCGTCCACGCCGGCGAAGGGCTCGTCAAGGAGCAGGATGTCAGCGCCTTGAGCCAGAGCCCTGGCCATGAATACTCTCTGCTGTTGGCCGCCGGAAAGCTGTCCGATCTGGCGGTGGCGAAAATCTTCCATACGCACCATCTGAAGCGCTTCGTTCGCCAGCCGCCTGTCTTCGGGAGTCGGGTCTCCCCACCAAGGGATGCTTCCGTAGCGCCCCATCATGGTGACCTCATACACGGTTATGGGATAATCCCAATCTACGGCCCCCCGTTGAGGCACATAGGCCATTTTTCCCCTCGCTTGTTCCAGCGGGGTCCCGAACAGTCTGATCGTACCTATGTCAGGCTTCACGAATCCGAGGACCGCCTTGACCAGGGTTGATTTGCCGGCCCCGTTAGGGCCTATCACTCCCACCAGAAGACCCTGATCGATCCGGAGAGAGACGTCGAGAAGCGCGGGCTTCGGGCCAAAGCTTACCGTGAGATGTTCCACCTCAATGGCCGGAACGTTGCTCGAGTCAGTGGCCATGAGTGTCTGCCTCCGGAGTCTTTTCGGGCTCGACATCCACGCGAAACGTGGTGGCTACAGTCGAGCCGGATTCGGACCAAATAGATTGATCCGCTACAGGCGTGAGGCCTCTAAGAACCCTGACTCTCACCGCCAGGGAACGGTCCGCATGCTCCATACGAGGATTCGCTTCAAGATATATTTCATTGTGGCCCTGAATTAACGCTGGAACGGGCTCCAGTCGGAAAGGAATCCCCCGTTCAACTCGGTCGTTCCGGCGGAACGCTTCTTTGCCGTTGACTCGAATCAATAGAGCAGGGGCAGCGCTATCGGTGTCGGTTTTGAGAGCAAATGGGTCGGGTTCCAGGTCAAATGTAGTGGTTACTTCCAGAGCAAAAGCGTCTGTGACTGCACGGGCTTCATAAGATCGTGCAGGGTTAATCTTTTCCCGCGCGTGCATGTAGGCGCTCAGTCCGCCTATCAGGGCTACCCAGATAAGAACCGCCAGAACCGGCCGCATTTTGAACCTTTACTTGAGGGAAGTTGCTATTACCAGAACGTTTCTCTCGCATCATCCCAATGTATGACTCGCCGGCAGACCCGGCCGAGACCCATTGAGTCCGAGTAAAGCTCTCCACCGACTTTTACTCCTGCTTCGTTGGCAATTTCACGTACGAGCTTCGGGTTTACGCTGGTCTCGACAAAGACGGCTTTCACTCGAAAGCCTTTGATCGATTCAATGACCTGCTTTCTGCGTTCCGGGGTCATACCGGCGCCCACTTCCGCTCCGGTGGACCAGCCGACAGGCGCCTGATTCTTGAACCCGTACTCTTTTGCGAAATAGTTGAAAGCGTCGTGGCTGGTGACAAGTATCCGGCTGTCAACCGGGATGGAGTTGAACTGTTTCTCGAATCCACGAATCCAACACTCTGAGTTGCTGAAGGTACAGCTCTGGCCCTTGCTTCGTAATCGGCTTTGTGAGCCGGGTCTAACCGCGAGACCCCCCGAACGATGTTGTTGACGTATATCGCTGCGTTTCTCGGAGTAAACCACGTGTGCGGGTCATTGACCTTCTGCCCTTCCGCTTCGAGTTCAATGGGTTGTACGCCTTCGGTGCATGTTAATAGAGGCTTTCCGGCATCTTGGGCGAGGGTCTGCATCCAGTTCTTGCCTTCCAGGTGCATGCCGTTCTGAAGGCACAGATCAGCTTTAAGGACGAGTTTTGCGTCGCCCGGCGTCGGCATGTATGTGTGCGGATCAGCACCCGGCGCCAAGATACAATGGACCTCACAGCTATCCCCGACCACTTGGCGAGCGAAGTCGGCGATCTGGGTCGTTGAGCATACCAGGACAGGTTTGCGCGTCTTACCAGTATCAACCGGCTTCTCCTGGGCCTGGAGAGGCCATGCGAGGAGAATTGTCAGCATCAAACACAGAGATCAGTTCACGGTACATGTTCCCAAGCTCCGGGCGGAGAGTTATTTGGAATGCAGGGAAGGACGCACTCAATTCATTCAACTCGACCCGCGCGCCTACAGCCGTCCCATACACCAATTAGAAATCTGTGTGGTAGCCCCGTGGTCGTCTGGTGAATCCTCGGGACACTACTAATAGCTGCCGCAAGTCTACGATGTTACTATTTTAATAACCGCTTTTGCCCAAAAGATGCCTGGGCAAAAAGCGTGATTTGTAAAACTATACCATTTTCCCGAGGAGTTGAAGAGGTTGATTTATGATTTCAAGTCCCGTCGGTCAGAACTTGAGATGAATAGGTGTTGGTGGGAGGAGAGAGGAGTCTGTGGTGTCAGGGCCGCCGGAACGGAGAAGAGACATGCGTGAACCGGAACGGTGTAAAATGGGGTACGAATACGTCATCGAAGTTACGAAACAGACGCACTAAGTGGAGATCGTTCGAACTGGTGACGATTCTAGTCGTTGAACAAAGTCCGTAACAACAATCGCTGTAAACCATGTCTGAGAATACTCTGAAATCGTGGAATTACACCGCAGTCCGATGCTTGGCAAGCTACAGGGAAAATGAGAGGCCTATCTCCTTTCTCGTGGACGAGCGGGAGATCGAGGTTCGCGCCATTCTGGAATCCTGGCGGGAACCTGATTACCTTTGTTTCAGAGTACAGACGGACGATGGCCTGGTGTATGACCTCAGGCATCATGAATATGAGGATTCCTGGCAGGTTAAAGAATCGTCTCGCATCCGGCACACTCCTCCTCATGGATTGTAAAACCTATCCAAAACCGAACAGCCATTCATCCTGTTATGTGTGTTTGACAAACGTTCCTTTTGCATATTCATCAAAGGCTATGCGCAGTTCCTCCTGGGTGTTCATGACAATGGGGCCGTACCAGGCGACCGGCTCATTCAGCGGCGCCCCCGAGATGAACAAGAAGCGTACCGGCCTGTCCCCGGCAACAATTGCCACTTCTTGACCGTCACGTTCGTAGAGCACGACGGTTTCCGGACCGCAGATGCAACGTCTGGTGACATCCATCCATCCTGAGCCCGCCATTTCGTAAGGCGAATGCGTCCCGTCGATCGTCGAAATATCCTTCACCGTCCAGAATGTAGGCTATCGCCGTATGACCGCTCCTTTACCGAGTGGGTGAAGGTGGTCCCCGCGGGAATTGAAACATCAAGTAATTCAGGGTCTATGACGATGTCCCGTACCGGGCCTCTGACACCAGCCACTTCGCCGCTGATTATCTTTATGAACACCCCCGACTCCAGTGTTACATCAGGAATGTCGGCAGCCTTTACATCCCGATAGCGAGGAGGCATCATCTTTTGGTTTGCCGGCAGGTTGGCCCAGAACTGAAACCCCCACATCATCCCGGTGGGGCTTTCCTTGGGCATCTCCTGGTGGATGATGCCGCTACCCGCGGTCATCCATTGAACATCGCCAGGAGTGATTACGCCCTTGTTCCCCATGCTGTCGCCATGCTCCACGAGCCCTTCCAGAATGTAGGTAATGGTCTCGATCCCCCGGTGAGGATGCCAGGGGAATCCGGCCAGGTATTCGGCCGGATTGGCCGTATGGAAGTCATCGAGCATCAGGAACGGGTCGAACTGCGGGACCTGCGAGTAGCCGAAGGCCCGCTTGAGATGCACTCCCGCCCCCTCGACTGTGGGCCGACCTTTGAATACCTTGGCAATGCGGCGTATAGCCATGATGTTTTTCCTTTCAAAGAAGTTACTTGAGCAAGAATAAGCTGTGATTACTGCGGTTAGAGCTTCGCCAGCAATAGATGGTGTCCGCGGCCATGGCCTATTTTTCAGGGAGATAGACAAAGTCGGAAACGGCTTTCTGGTGAAAACCCCGGCACGGCATCAATTTTCCGGCCCTGGTGAAGCATGATCGTACAATTACTAGCAATTATAGTGCTATATGAGAAATTTCCACTGACTGGCCCAATTACGCCAGGCTAAAATTCTCTCTCCGCCAATTTGACACGCAAGTTTCACACCGGTTCCTCATTAATAATAATCGGTAAGGCGGAGGTCATGTCAGACATCGGCTGGTGCATTTGCTACCAAGAAAAGAAATCCCGCCTTGTCGCGATAAACGACTAGGCGGGATTCTTCTTATTTCGTGGTGCCGAGGGGCGGAATCGAACCACCGACACAAGGATTTTCAGTCCTCTGCTCTACCGGCTGAGCTACCTCGGCTCCAATGGCAGAGCATCATATATAGGGAAGGGCATTTCTGTCAACGAATTTCCGGATCGTCCAGGAGTTCGTTTCACGTGAGAGCCTTTGATGAAAGAATAGGATTGCTCTTATCAGCCGTCAGCCTTTTTTCAGGAAATCGTGGGCGAAGTTGCGCAGGCCCTTATTCTGCAACATGTGGAACGTGCGCATCCGTTTGACGTGTATCGGGTTAAGCGAACCCAGTGGTATGTATATGATCCTTTTTCCCATGCTCTTCGCAAGTTTCTTCCATCGTGCCGCGGGCCGTTTACGAGCGACATAGACAACCCCCGACTTTTCGGAATAGACAATTCCGGCCACCAACAGCCGCTCGTGCCGTGCGGGAACAAAGTCGAACGCGGGATCAATCCAAATGTCGAACATACGCATGGGTGGATAAGACATCACGAATCCGCCGTGCTCCATTCGACTGATACCGGGTCCAACTATCTCAGCGCCGGGCAAGGTGGAATAAAACGCCATGTCCGACTCTTGAGAGTGCTCCCCGAGCCACGTCATCTGGAACGGATAGTTGATGAACTGCTCGTCATCATCGAAGATCACGACAATAGAGCCGAATTCCAGGCCGCCCTGGTCCTCGGTCTTGACGTAGATACGGTTCTCATAGAACCTTCTGAGCGTCTGCCGGATGTCGGGACCCCCTCCGAAATCCGCCACAAAGGGCTGAGCATCTGTCTGAGCCGACTGCAGCAAGTGGTTGGCATGCTTCATAAGCGCTTCACCCCAACGCTCCACTTCCACATCTTCAGGCGGGTAAGAGCAGATATCCACCTCGTTGGGGTCAGCGGTCTCCCATTTACGCTTCAGGTGCTCCTTCCACTTCGTGGTGTTGACGGCCTTCAAACGATATTTCCTGGAAGTATGGAAGAAGGTCCTCAGCTTCTTGTGAAGGACTATCTTGTGGCCGTGAAACATCAAGTTGTCCTCGTTCAGAAGCACAGCCGACGGATCAAAGGGATCGTTGGCCCAGGCATAGTCCGAAAGGAATTCGTGCACGTGATAGCCGAAGTCTTCATCCATTGCCGAACGCGCGGCAGAGACGAGATGATACATATCCGGGAGCAACTCCCCCTTGAATGCAAGCCATTTCCTCAAGAATTTCGCCCAAGTGACGCGAACATAATCGGGGACTTCCTGGCGGGTCTGACGGGTGTAGTAGTCAATTGCGGCCTCCATTAGCGACACAATCATCTCGTGTCTGTTCGCTGGAAGTGCTCCGTCAGGATCTTTACGCCAATTCTCAAAGGCCTCCGTGATCTTAGGAATTTCGGTAAAACCTCTTTTCAGCGAATCCGGATGGATTGGCGCCACAAGCGCAGCAGACACTCCAGTCTTCATCAACGGCAGCGGTTGAGGCTCTTGAAGTCGCTCCAGGATCCCGGGAATATGTGCCAGGCCGCCTATAAAAAGCACCTTCTCATAATCACGGGCCGCGTGCTGGAGACGGGAGGCCATAAAAGTCTCGCGCTGCAAGTTGTCCTCGTCTTGCCGAAGGAGGTCCTTGTGTCGAGAAACCACTGTCTCGATGAACGTTTTTTGCCCGATCCTGTCAATGAGGTAAGCATCGGGCATGCGGTCCATGAACAGCGGGTAACGTAGCGGCAGAGGATCTATGAACCAGAGGGGGATATCGTTTTCAAGGGCGGATCGAGCCCCCTCCTGAACACCGTCGGAGCCTTCCATTATGAGGACGGCATTTTCTTTGGAGGCCGTTTCGTAAAGAATTACAGACTGATATGGAAAGCGTCGCACCCCGGAAACAATCTCGTTGCGCAGGGCATGAGGAAGCTCCACGCAGATGCAATCGGGCTTCTCATTGCGGACATACGTGTTCACAAGCGCCGAGAATTCCACGCGGTAATGCAGGACCCCAATGAGAGTAATATTGCCGTACCTTACTAGATCAGACCAGTTTTGGCCCATCAGTTGAGGCGCGGTTCTCTCCTGTAATCTGGAGGACTGATTGGTCAAGGGCTTCCCGTTCATCAAACTTGAAATTGGATCTTATCAATCTGTGTGCATACCTGGCGATGTTCAGTCCGTCACGTATGCTCAAATCTTCGTCTCTTGAATGAGATTGCTGCAGTATATCAATTACGTGGCGGATCAGGTCATCGGACGGCCCATCCAACTTGCCTCTGAGTATGCGATATTCTTCGTCTCGCGTCGGGAAATCCATGTGTATGGCCGGCTGCAGGCGGGAATGAATGTATTCGGGGACCTCGAAGGTGGAAGCGTCTTCGTTCATTGTCACACAGACTCTGAACTCGGGCCGTGCTTTGATCTCTACCCCTGCAACTATCGAGTACACGCTGCGCCGCATGTCCAGAAGGGGTGCGATAGATGCCCAACTCTTTTCGCTCATCCGGTTTCCTTCATCCAATAGGCAGACCCCGCCACGTACCATGGCTGTCACAAGTGGTGAAGCCATGTAACGGATTTTACCGTTGTCCGCGATGACCGGGGAGACGATAAGGTCCTCAGGCTTGGTGTCAACAGTGCACTGTGTGATGTACAGCTCCTGCTTCATCTTTTTGGCCGCGGTGATCGCCAAGGAGGTCTTCCCTACCCCGGGTTTGCCTAGTATTCTAGGCTGCATAGGCGGATCGAGGTCGTCAGCCGACCACGAGGCCAAAAGCTGAGTGAGGGGTTCTTGCATCCCCACCCATTCTACGTCGAGGTCGGGTGGATCGACCAAATAGATATCCACACCCTTTAAGGTAATCTTGTCGAGATTCTTGGTCATTTTCATCCTGTATTCTCACGACCCGGCCCGAATGAGCGCAGGCTTTTCTTGGAATTCCTTAGCTTTATAGGCTGATTCTAGGGGAGGGAACTCGTGCTGTCAACTGTACGAGCCGAAGCGCGGAGCACAGGGGAGGGTAGGGTTATTGCGTGTACCGGAATCAATGTCCGACAGTGAAGAGTAATCTCTCGATATTGGTAGTCCCGCAAGACCTCTGTGCAGGTGCGTTGTATGGTGCCACGGATGTGCGAAGCTCATCCGTGCCTGCCGGTCATGCGTAAATAGACCAACCACGCCTACGGCGCGGCACGGCAGGGACGCCGGGCCTACCGATTTCTTTGGAAAGCTACACTAATGCATGCCCAAACTGTTGGCAGACACTGTAAATCATGGCGCAGGCTCAAACCCATCTCGAAAAAACCACATTGGAAAGAAGACGACCTTTGGGGGTAAGGACCAGGTTATCCCGGTCAAGAACGAAAAGACCAGCCGGTTGTAAATCTCCAATAGTTTCCATCACAAAAGCCTTGGCATCAACCTGGTAGCGCTTTCCCAATAAATCGAGATCGATCCCTCTCACCAATCGGAGCCCCATGATCAGAGCATCTTTGAAACGGGTCATTGGCGTCATCTCGGTAAATAATTGGAAGGGTAGCCTGTCTTCTCCTATGGCCTGCTCGTAATCTTCCAGATTCTCGAGGTTCGCATAACGCCCGCGCCCTGTCATTCCATGCGCTCCCGGGCCGAAACCGATGAAAAGTTGGTCCTGCCAGTATTTCAGGTTGTGCAGAGCGAATCGTCCGTTCCTGGCGAAATTCGAGATCTTCATAGTGCTGATACCCTGCTTTCTCAGCAAACAAACAGATATCTTCGTAAAGATCCGCGGACAGGTCGTCGTCAAGAGGGGGCATCTGTCCGTCCCGTATCATTGAGGCGAGTTTCGTCCCGCTCTTCAACTCCAAAAGATAAATTGAGAGGTGTTCAGGTTGGAGTTCCGCCGCCTTTTCGAGAGAATCTCGCAGTGATTTGCCGGACTGTCCCGGGAATCCCGCAATGAGATCAACGGAGATGTTCTCAAAGCCGGCATAACGAAGGTCCTGATACGTTGTGATGGCCTGGTTCGCCTTGTGCAGCCTCCCCATGGCCGCGAGTTCGGTATCATGTAGCGATTGCACCCCCAGGCTTGCCCGATTCACTCCTGCCTGCCGGAATTCACATATCGCAGATCGATCAGCGGTGGCTGGATTGATCTCTATCGTGATTTCAGGTGCTTCAAGGACTCGAAAGGAAGATCTAACTGCCTCGATGAGTTCGGCAATTGCACGCGGAGTCAACAGAGAAGGGGTCCCCCCGCCGAAATAGATGGTATCCACCTCAGCATCGTCCGAGATGAAAACGGACCCCGGGCCGTTGACCCAAAGTCTTATCTCTTTCCGGACGGCATCGACGTATCGTTCCGCCAGATCGGGCCTATAGCGGTTCGTCACGAATGCGCAGTAATTGCAGCGGCCTATGCAAAACGGCACATGTATATATATACCGAGGGGGCCATGATCCGGAGGGAATATAGGATCAAAACTCTTCATAGCGGAACACGGTGATTGAATTGGCAGAGTTAGTGGAGGCCGGAGTCATGAAGTGGGCCGCGGCAGCCAACCACCTGGGAATGATCTTGCCAGCCTTGCGGGTCCGGAAAGGAATGAGCCGCTGCGCCCACCCATCGAACGGGTTCAGACTTGAGGAAAAGGATTGTCACAACTTTGAAGTCACTGGCATGTTCTAGGCTGCTCACCAATACTTCGTCTCACAGGCGCGGCTATTTCCTGCTCTTGGCTCTCTTGGTCTTCGGCACTCGACAAGGAGAAGGCGGTTTCTGCACAGCCGCCGGGTGCGAATATGCCGGCCCGCAATAGGGTGGGGGAGGAAAGTCGCAACCATTGAACGCGCCGCCTCCATATCTGGACTGCCACTGTCCGATCTCTGCGAAGCTTACCCCCTCTATGCCCGGCCCAAAACCGTTCCCAGCGTAAACCGTTCGTGCTTCGCACAAAGAAAATGACACTCCGACGACGGCCACCAAAACCAACCCTTTAATCAGCGATTTCAACTTCCGTCTCCCTCGTTCTCGAGACTAATGGCAATTCGGTCGATGCCGAAAGAATATATCTTATCAGATTTCGCTGTGATTAAGGGAAGAGTTTTTAAGGGGGGACCGTCCGCCGAGCTCATACAATCTGGGGCCCCTCGCTGAGCCAGGGGCCCCGGCGGGGAAACTCAATACCGCAGGGTCACGGCTCATGGAAAATTGGCTTGCCCAGTTCCTCAAGGCGAAACAGATTGAAGACATGATGGCCGTCGTAGTCGAGTATCCTCAGGTCATCCTGCTGGTGAAGGTCGCCGGTGATAACGTTGTAATGATGCTGGTACTTTTGTTTGGCCATTTCCAACGGAACATCGAAAGCAACGAACTTCTTGACCCCCTTAGTGGCCAACTTTTCCACCAGCCGCGGGTCCGTCAGAGATCCGTACGAGGTCAGGATGAGTATGGGTCCTGAACCGGTAAAGAAGATTCCTGCCTTCATTGTACACACTCCTTTCTCCCGTCTGAGAGAAGTTCGGCCCTTTCACGCCCACGGGTCCAATCGGAGATAAGCCTAGACCAACAAATTTATGCCCCCGCCTGTGCTGAAGTCCTGCCAGGACCGCTTAACCCTTGTTCACCTCCCCGCCTTCAATTGCCGGAGACCTGTACTAATTGTCAGGGGCTATACAACAAATTACAAGCATTTTCAGTGGCCAGATAATGGGTCAGTTTGAAATTTAGGTTTCGGTGGAGCCGGCCGTGTCGTCATTCCGGCGGACGCCGGAATCCAGGAAAATTCACTGGACCGCGTCCCGCGCAGGACGTGGGATTAAACGGGGTGACGAAATGAGTTGTTTTCGCCAGTGAGGTAAAAACTCAAACTAGCCCACTGCCAGTTTTTCGGAGTTTGTTCTGACAGATTTCAATAGGTCGTTGGTCGGGGGACGAGGATTATGGTTTCAGACAGGTCCTTGGATGTCTACGGACTCACCAACCCGAACCCGTGGAGCCAGGCTTCAAGTTTCTCGGTGAGGGCATCTAATGCACCGGCAGAACCTTGCGTTGACATAGCGGCTGAAGAGAGGGGCTTATTTTCGCCATCTGTCATGGTAGTAGGCTGGGTGATGGTGCCAGGCGGTCAGAGGCTATATGGAGTACATTATGGATCTCTTTGTCGACTTCCACCGCTAGTCTAATAACGACATTATCCCCACAAGCCCTGATGTATTCGATCAGTTCCTCAAGCGTAGATATCTCAACTTCCCACAGCGGATCACCGTTTATATCTTTAAGGTGAGAGACTCGGGCAGGCGGAGGATAAGAATTTATTTCACTCACCGAACTCATTAAGAATTTCATTTTGCCTCCATTGTAGACTTTCTCTGCTCCTCAATTCTGAACCGCGAGCCGCCCCACTATAGAACACCTCGCGGTCACCAGCTACCGTTTTTCAACACTCAGGCTGATTTGAAGGTCGGCGCCTTCAGGCATTAACCCGTTGCCAACAAGCTCGAGCGCGGGGCGTGAACTTCTTGAGGATTCAAACTGACCCAAGACCGAGATTCGACTTTCCCGGAAACTCGCCATGTGTCCCCCCTGAGCCTACATCGTGAGGCGTTGGCTTAACGCTCCTTCCCCCATGATGACACCAGCGCCTCGTTTTGTTTACCCGCGCCTCGTTTTCGACTTGCTTTGTCCTCGGCCGGCGCATCTTTTTTGTCTATGCCTCATCATTATGGGTGAAAGGAGTGCGGAACCATGCCGAAGACGCAGCCAAACGCGCGAACTATCGACGGCAAGGAATTCGTCAGAGATATTCGCTCCGGGATGACCGACTTAGAGATGAGTGAGAAGTACGGTCTGACGGTCTACGACTTCGATAGGGTCTTGGAATACCTGGTAGATGTGGGGCTGATTACCAAAGGAGAACAGCTAGAGCGCCAACACTTATCAGACAGTCAGATCATCCGTGCGTTTGCCGAATCCTGTGAAGACATCAAGTTTCTGTAGAAACACGCTCCCAGAATTCCCAGGCCCTGCGCGGTCACGATTTCAGGGAAGAGACCGGCTTAAGTAGGTGAGGCGAGGGGAACACTCACGTAGAATTGATCCTGTGAAGCCTCGGGACTCTGTGCTGTGAAAATCTTCTTGTCAGAAGCCCCACGGACCTGATATAGGCTCTACAATTCTGCATCTAAAGGTGAAAAGAGACGCCATGCCACCAAGTGGTACTGGCGTTTCATTTTTCTGGGGGGTCTTCCTTTGTGTTCGGCAATGATTGCACCCATGTCTCCATATCGGTGAATGTGGCAGCGGAAGACGGAAATAGAGAGAATATCGCTGTCACTGTGACGGAAGACCTAATAGCATGGGCTGGATACCTGCCCTAAATATGCTCAAATGTTGAATCAACCCAGGAAAAAGCGGGGGCAGAGTCCCATAGACTGGCCCGGAACGATGGTTCCAGTGGACGCTTCAGTTGGATCCTGACGCAGTTTTTGTGGTTGGCTAGAGAAATTCGTTATAGATTTCGGTAGGTGTTTGGCTGGGGGACGAGGATTCGAACCTCGGTTAACGGGGCCAGAAACCCGTCGTCCTGCCTCTAGACGATCCCCCAGCAAGGCACTCATCTTAGTTTCTCGGTTACTTCATGTCAAGACGATTCACGCGAGAATCTGATTTATGGTCTTGACTTGAGATGGGCGCTATCCTATTGTAATTGATTCGTCGTACAGGCAATCAGAAGAGGTGACACATGCCATCCAAGACCCAGGAAACCAAGGACAGTCAAAAGGCCCGATATCTAAAGCAAATGGAAGCCCGCCAGGCTTCGCTCAAGGAAAAAGGGATTCCGGAAGCGGCTATCGCGAAGGACCCTAAGGTCAAGCACTACAAAGCCAAGATTAAACAGATTAAAGGCGCGACGGCCCGAATTTCGTTCCTCGAAGAGCAGACCAAGCAGTTGGCGGAGAAGAAGGAACAGCGCCGAGCCGAGGCTGTAGCTGCGAGAGCGGCAATCATAGCCGGCGAAAAAAAGGTGAAAGAAAAGAAGAAGGTCGAGGAAAAACCTGCTCCTGGCAAGGGAAAAGCGAAAGGCGCAGCCGCGGGCAAGGCTCCGGCCAAAGGCAAAACAGACACCAAGAAGAAGGCCAAGTGATTAGCTTGGGCTAGTTCCAATGCCACGAAATTGTGTGACAAAGGGATTACAGGCAGGCCACTTGATGTCTTGAACTTCCGGGCATCAACCACACATCTGTAGCTGGATTCCACTCTTCAAACCCCTGTTCCAATTTCCAGGCCCGTTCCCCGCGGTCGAAGCATTGGCCGCGGGACGAGCCGACAGCGTAGGCTGATGTTCGACTTCGATATTGCCCGCATGATTCAAAATATTGCCTTGATTGCTCCAGGCTTCTTGTTGGCCATAACGGTGCACGAGTATACACATGGCTACGTCGCCTACAGATTGGGGGACCCGACCGCCAAATTGGCAGGCAGACTCACCTTCAACCCCATCAGTCATCTTGACCCCATCGGAACACTGGTGCTGGTGCTGACCCAGATGATCGGCTGGGCCAAACCTGTGCCTGTAGATCCTCGGTACCTGCACAATCCCAGGAAAGACATGCTTTGGATCAGTCTCGGAGGCCCCGCTGCCAATCTAGTAACCGCCGGAGTTTTAGCAGTCATACTCCATGTCATAGCTGTTCTTCTTGGGTGGGGAATAGTGGGGCGAGGCTCAAGCTTCGTTTTGGCTCCAGCGGTCGGAATGCTTGTCTTTGGCGTCAAGATTAACGTGATTCTTGCGATTTTCAATCTCATCCCCATCGCGCCTCTCGACGGAGCCAAGATTCTTGGTGGAATGCTACCTCGGCGGCAGGCTTACGAACTCGAGAAACTGGAACCGTACGGCTTCATCATCCTCATGCTTCTCGTCTTTACTGGAGCAGTCAGCTACGTTATTATTCCCCCCGTGAGGTTCATTGAGACGTTGCTCTTGTACGGGCTGAGCTGATTCTAATGTCCTACGAGATAAAACTGGAAGTCTTTGAGGGGCCGCTTGATCTCCTATTGCATCTGATCCATCGTAACGAAGTCAGCATCACCGACATTCCCATCGCGCTCATAACTCAGCAGTATTTAGAGACAATTGAATTAATGAAGTCTCTCAACCTGGATGTGGCGGGTGAATATCTCGTCATGGCCGCTTATCTTACGCACATCAAGTCACAAATGCTTTTGCCGGCCGACGAAGAAGAGCAGACCGGCGAATCGGGGCTAGATCCCCGGGATGAATTGATTGCCCATTTGCTGGAGTATAAGCGTTATAAGGAAGCAGCGGAGAATTTGGCATCCCTGCCGATGTTGGATCGGGAGGTATTTGTCAGGGAAGCCTCTGACGAGGATGTCGATACTCCCAAACGAAGTCAACCCCTTGACGTGGGCATCGTGGATCTGCTCCAAGCTTTGAAGGTAGTCCTGGAAAAGACTTCTCGGCGGGACCTCATTGAACTTGAGCCTGAGCGCCTCCTGGTTAAGGACAAAATCCAGCAGATCCTCGAGCGGCTAAAGACTCAGCAATGGGTGACCTTTGGCTCACTTTTCGAGGAAGACTTTTCCCGTCTCAACATTCTCACCACCTTCCTGGCCCTTCTGGAACTGGTAAAGTTACAGTTGGTGAGAGCTTATCAGGATGTGCCCTTTGGGACCATACTGATTTCCAGGAGGGTCCCGCTGAGTGGAAACGCGGATGCAGACTCCCTGGCCGGATCTCTCATGTGACAAAGCATACCAATAGAATTGACTGTGAGGATTTCGGGACGCCGGTGCAGGCGGAGGCCGATGCCTGCCAAAAGGCATCAAAAAAGCAGGCTGTTGTTATTAATGTCAGCCGATTGGCGCCCTTCCCCCTCCCTCGACGGGAGGGGGAAGGGGTATAGGCGTTAAAATAAGAGTTCCACGACCTTTTGTTCCGTAGGAATCCCGCGGCACGCGGGAATAGTAGCCCGGCGATTCATCGTCGGGTAAAGGCGAAACCAAACATGTTCCAGTCTCATCGGGACGGCGAAACACAGCGTCGAGCAATCCAACCGATCAATCGTCCCTAAAGGGACTACGGATGTCTCCTTTTCCTGATTTCCCGGCGATGAAGAGGCTGTCTCAAAACCCTGGTGGATGGAAAAGTCGTGACACGCTACCGAGGTAGATTCGCGACGCTCCACGGGGCACTGTGCCCGCCTTCTTCGCGGTAACTGCACAGAGCGTCTGTAGGGGCAGGTTTCAAACCTGCCCGATTCCGGTAATCCGACAAAGGGCGGGTTTGAAACCCGCCCCTACAAAGAATCGGTCCTACGATTGTGGCATGAGCGGGCAGTTGGAAACAGTTTCTGAATCGCCGGGCTATCTTTCCGTCCCTCCGGGACGAAGAGGGTTTAGAAACTTATTTAAACGCCTATGGGAGTGAGAGGGCTCTTCCGGCTCAAATTTCCTCTACTGTAATGGCTTCCTCGGGACAGACTGACACGCATGATTCGCATCCAAGACAATCGGCAGGATTAGCGACCTTGGTCTCCTTGTCGTCCGCTTCGAGCACGTCAGCGGGGCAAACGTCAATACATTCACCGCATGACTTGCATTTCTCTTCGGCTATCTTCGGCAAGTACATTGAAACACCTCTTCTCTCGAGTTATGAAAGCATCCACAATGAGGTCTGCTTCCTGCAATGCTGGTAATCTATCGCCGAGCCTGACCAACTCGTCGGCCGTTTGACGGTGAGTTTGATCTCAGGGCAATCCACCTGGCAGTTGTTGGTGCGACGGAACCTGGGGTCATGGCGAGTTCGGCGAAGCGGATTTTACACCAACAAACTCGCAAGTCAATAGCTGAGTCCACGTCCAAACGAGGGACAAGAGAGACTTGCGGTGACTCTCAGCAAGATGTCGGCATACGGGGGTTTCTGTCAGACAGACAGCATGCCAGTAGCACCAGTGCTGCCCCATCCAACCGGACTCATTGACAACATCGGGGAGCGGGTGTTAATTTACGGATAGAATTGTGTAGATTTTCGGCCACATCATAAGCCCTCCGCTCTGTCGGCAAGAGACTAAGAGGTCCCTCATGAAAAGTGACAAGAAGTTCAAGGAGATGACGATTACGGGAATAGCGTCCGACACTCGGAACATGCAGCCGGTTGTGATTCTTAAGGAAAAGATCGGGGAGCGGGAGTTATATATCTGGATAGGGCCGGTAGAGGCTATGGCGCTTCAACGGGCCATGAACAAAGAGGTATTTCAGCGCCCTCTCACTCATGAATTGTTAAGGAATGTCATAGATAAGACCGGTGTCAACGTCGAACACATCGAGATCGACGACCTGAAAGATCACACCTATTATGCCACGATTTATTTAAAGAACTCCGACTCCAAACTTGTAACCGTCGATGCTCGACCGTCGGACTCGCTGGTGCTCGCCACCTGGATGGGCGTTCCGATTTTCGTCAGCGAAAAAGTAATTGAAGGAATGACTCAGGGCGAGCAGGAAGACGTGTCGCGGCAAAAGGTGATCTTCACCCAGGAAGACATAGAGCAAACGGACGAAGAGTTGACGAAGATTCTGGAGAGGATGAATCCTGAGGATCTGGGAAATGCATAAAGATCCTATGTGGCTGATTCCAAGGTCCGGACTAACGCACTGACCGGTGGCCAAGGACGATTTGCATTCAAATAATGCCTTAACTAGCCCGACATACGATCTTACCCGTTTCTATTTACATCAAAGAACTTCAAGCCCTCAGTTACGAGGGGAATCGCTGGTCATGTGTTCGTGCATGGAGTGAAATCCTGCATTCCGCGAAAAAGCAATCTCAGCTTTGGCGGTGTCCCGCGGGACGCGGGACTTCGCTGCGCTTGCAATGGCGGTCTTTAGCCACGGGTAACGGACCTACACGAAACTCGAAATCGCGCTTGAGCAACCTCGTGTGGAAGGCTAGAGCAAGGGCTTTTGCTCCGGGCGTTGGACTTTACCTTTGAGACACCTGGTGATAAAATGCCCCGCATGAAAGGGATCCTAAACGGGTGAGTTTCATGCGCAAGGGTATGTTCGCGGCCATCACTGGCGGCGGGCCATTCAGATTATTAAAGTACTTCATTATTTCGGGATTTGCGGTCATCGCTATTGTTACCTTCCTACTCGGGGCGTTCCTCTACACACGAAACGTGGACACCTTGCTGAGGAGCGCCGAAAACTACGCCCGATTGCTGGCAGAGAATCTTAACTACAACATATATATAGGATTTTATGCACCTCTCAAGACTCGGGGGACACCCATGGACCTCCGTAAATGGGATCAGTTCGGCGCCTTGGATTCCCTGATAAAAGATTTCACCTACGGCCTGAAAATACAGCGAATTAAGGTGATAGACCTCCAGAGAAAAATTGTATACAGCACCGAATATGACCTTATCGGAAAGTACGAAGCGCAGAATTCAGCGGTGGACGAAGCCGCCGGCGGGAAGGACGCTACGCTCATCCGCCAGGAGAGGGGCTCGCCTACCCAGTGGCACGCAAACTGGTTGGCGGACACTTACTATCCGCTGCGAGAAAGCACCGGCAACTATTGGATGCTGGGAAATATTTACGGTGTCATCCAGATCACCCAGGACGTCACAGATCAATACGTGGCGCTCCAGAGATCCATCATTGTGGTGATCCTGGTGGCTGCGGGTTTGATGGTTTTTCTCTTCGTCATGCTCACGCTTATCGTCCGACGAGGAGAGAGGATGCTGCTGGAGCAGGGGCAGGAACAGAAGCGGCTTGAGGAACAATTGCAGCAGTCGGAAAAATTGGCGTCCATAGGGCAAATGGTGGCCACCATCGCGCATGAGATCCGCAACCCGCTGGGAATCGTTCGGTCCTCTGCGGAGGTCCTGGCCAAGAAAAGAAATCCGGACCCATCTAAGATTGAGAAACTCTCGCGAATCATTGTGGAAGAAACGACCCGTTTGAGCAGTATTCTGACGGACTTCCTGGACTTTGCCCGACCGCGGTCACCGAATCCTAAGGCCATAGACGTGAGGGATGTAATCGCCAGGGTAAGGAACAATCTGGAGGAGGAAATACAGGCCCGGGGGATCCAGTGGCTCGATCAGCGGCTAAACGGATTTCATCCTATCGTAATGGGCGATGCGGATCTGCTGTATCAGGCCTTTTTGAACGTGGCGATGAACGCTTTTGAGGCCATGAAGGATGGGGGGACCCTCGTAATTAGCGTTTCCCAAGAAGCATCTAGGATTAGGGTAGATTTCGCCGATGACGGACATGGAATTCGAGAAGATGATCTGTCCAAGATTTTCACTCCTTTCTTTACCACCCACGAGATGGGCACTGGCCTGGGGCTATCGGTGGTCCACAACATCATCGTCGCCCACGGAGGAGATGTCTCGGTACGAAGTAGGGAAGGTCAGGGTGCAGAATTCACCATATCGCTGCTGGCTGAAGACCAACCAGTCGGCGGAGTTCCCCGATAGGGTGACGTTACGCGATAATTGCGGCAAAACACTTTCGGCAAATCAGGCGGACAGTATTTTTTGTGGGATCGAAACACGTTTACAGGGCTAATTACTCTGTTTCCGAAATTCGGTCACGTATTCTGATCGGTCTGGTGCCAGTAGCCGGATGCCTTTAGCGGCAGGACCGGCCTCCCCGCGGGACGCGGGGCATTGGTCCGAGGCCGCGGCGGGGACGCCGGCCCTACCGATCCCCGTGGAGGCGACGTCACTCGACCGAACTTGCGAAACAGAGCACTTAGGAACAGATTGCGAGGAGTCAGATTATTTGGACAGTGAGAGCTTGACCATGAGTACGGTCCTGGTGGTAGACGACGAAAAGAACTATCTGGTCGTATTGGAAGACCTCTTGGAGGACGAAGGTTACAACGTGCTGACCGCCTCCTCTGGCGCTGAAGCATTGGAGCTGATAGCTCAATCCCCTGTGGATACAGTGCTATCCGACATCAAGATGCCCGGGATTTCCGGCATTGAACTTCTCGATAGGATTTTGGCCATTGATCCGGACCTTCCGGTGATTCTCATGACAGCTTTTGCCGAGGTGGATCAGGCCGTGGAAGCCATGAAAAAAGGGGCTTTAGACCACATCCAAAAGCCTTTTGACAACAGAGACGTGAGAAGAGCCGTAGCCCGCGGAGTGGAAAAACGGTCCCTCATTAAGAATATCAGGCTCCTGGAAACCGAGTTGGGCAGCTTGTGGGGGAACATCATAGGGAAGTCCAGGGCGATGGGGAGAGTCTTCGCTATCATGAAACGGGTGGCGGATACGCCCACCACGGTTCTGATTACAGGGGAATCGGGCACGGGCAAGGAACTAATTGCGCGAGGCCTGCACAAAGCCTCGTCGCGAAGCAAGGCCCCGTTTGTTTCCATTAACTGCGCTGCTGTTCCGGAAAATCTCCTCGAATCAGAACTCTTCGGTTACGAGAAAGGGGCCTTTACGGGGGCAGTCGGCCTCAAGCAGGGGAAATTCGAGTTCGCCAATGCCGGGACCCTCTTTCTGGACGAAGTGGGTGAAATGTCATTGAACCTCCAGGTGAAGCTGCTGCGAGTGCTGCAAGAGCATGAGTTTCAGCGAGTTGGCGGAAACAAAGACATACAAGTGGATGTCCGCATAGTGGCTGCAACCAACAAGACACCTAAAGGAAGAGGTTGATGCCGGACGGTTTCGGGCAGATCTTTTCTTCAGACTCAACGTGGTACGGATTGATGTGCCTCCCCTGAGGGATCGTCGTGATGACATCCCGTTCCTCGTGGCGCACTTTCTGAACCGATTCGCCGAAAAATTGGCATGCGGTATCCGTGAGGTGGATCCTGATGTCACGAGTGCATTGTGCTCATACTCGTGGCCAGGAAACGTAAGGGAACTCGAAAACGTGATCGAGAGGGCCCTTGTACTTTGCAGGGGCCGGACCGTCATGCCGGAGGATCTCCCTACCCGAGGTACGGAAATCACCGCCGATCGATGAGGAGCTCGATACGTTGCTTTCCGGTGAGAAGAATTTGGCCGGCACTCTGGATGCCCTCGAAGAGCGAATGATCCGCCAGGCGTTGAAAAAGGCAGCCAATGTTCAAGCCCAAGCGGCCAAGGCTCTTGGGATCTCACGCAGCAACTTGCAGTACAAAATGAAGAAGTACGGACTATTTGAATGAGATCTTGCTCGGATTTGGCTTTCTTCTCGGAACAGATACGGTAGTATAATTAGTAGGAAAAACCCCCTGGGACTGACAGGTTGACAGGGGTGTGGATTTACATTATAGATGGAAACGATTTCAGCGTAATGAAGGAGTTTTCGCAGTGATGGGCACGAAGAGAGCTTTAATGACGCGTAATATAACGACATGTCTAGGATTGCTCTTCTCCCTCTCACTTGTTGGTTCGAGCGTCACTGCCCAGATGTATTACCCGGGTGGTTACCCGTATTCCTATGGGCCGGAGCAAGAAGATCCAGGTAGGGCAGGGCAGCAATATTACCGAGAGCCCATGGGTAATCTTCAATATGATCAGCGAGATGCTGAGATGATCCTGAGGGACCAGGTGAATCGAGCAGGACGACCCGCCGCTCAGGTCGATCCCGGAACCCAGCAGCAGATCTATGATAATCCTTATGGCCACCGAATGCACGACGAAGGACAAATCAATGGGGTCGTGGCAGAGGCTAATAATATTGGCGCCATGATGCGAAACAAGAACGGAAAGCCCTTTATCGTTGTGGACAAACGGAATTTCCAATTTTACCTCTACAGTCACACCGGCAGATTGCTCAGAATAGGACCCGTGGCCATCGGCAAGGGGCGAACGAATCATGGGGCATTTGAGACACCAGTGGGAGTATTTCCTATAAGTCGCAAAGTGCCCGTAGACGATTGGATCAGACCTAACTGGTATTTCCTCGAAGAGGGTGAGCCTATACCCAAAAGGGAGGAAGATCGCCGGGTTCCTGGATTTTTCCGGTACAAGTTGGTGTTCGATGGGGCCAGGTACATACACTATGCTGAAGCCACCGGCGGGAGACTGACCCACGGCTGCCTGGGCCTTGACTGGCAGGACGCTGAGGCCGTTTTTCATACGCTGCAAGTCGGCTCTTATTGCGTTGTTGCCGACCAGCCCTTTCTCACCAGGCTTGCCAGAGGCGAGTTTCCAGTTCAGAAGCCCACCGCCAAACCCAGCAAACCGGACGAAGTGGCTACAACCGTCACCGCTAAGGCAGATTCTGAGCGAGGCGGTGCCAAAAGCGTCTCAGAGCCTGCAGCCGGCGAAAAAGTACTCCAGAACCTCTGGTAGCTCTGGTCGGCCGCGACAGCTAAGCGCGTCAATTTGTCATAAACGGCCGCATCACCTTCGAGGATATGGTCCATGTCCTTGTTTTCCAAACGCATAATCGGGGCAGCGATTTGCCTCGTGGCGTTCCTGTGTGCTTCGTGCATTACCACGACGCTGCCCAAGAGCGCTCGCGTGGAACCTAGCCCATCTTCTGGGGAACCACCCTCACCGGCCTCATCGGACAAGAATCTCCTGGACACATGGGAACTCCTCTACCAAGTCAGCGAAAAGGGGACGAAGAACGCCCACGGGAAGGTACTCGCACGCTCATCGAGTTCACCGACAAAGGCCAGGTGATTTTTAACAGAATGGACAAGGATAATTCTGATAAAATGAAGAGCCAGACTGGGAAATATGCTCTGGATAATAATGGGATTACCATAACAGATGACGCCGGCAATACTGTGAAATGGCCGTACCAGGCTGACGGGAGACACTCTTGTAATAACTATGCCGGAGAAGAACAACGAAGTTCTTCTGGCGGCGCTTTCGATAGTGTATACTGTTAACCACTAATAGCTCCGAAGATTTACTTGCCGTCTCTCGAATTGTGGTGGAACGATATGTTGGCTAAATGTTTGTGCATGAAAAGAAGGTGATTGTCGCGGCTGACAGCGGCCGTTTGTTGGTTCTTGGTCGTAGGGGTGTCGGATTGTCTTAGTCTGGAACGTTCGGAAGTGCTCCGGTATGAGGTCACGTGGAATGGCAACAAGGCCGGCCACGGCGACATAGCTACTAAAAGGAATTCCAAGCAGATAAGCGTCACAGCCCAAGCCGTGAGCGACGGTGTTCTGAAGACGCTATTGGAGCTTTGGAGTCGTGTGCAGGCTACCTTCTCGGCTAATACTTTCAAACCTCAATCCTACAGCTTTCAACTAAAATCCAATTTGGGTGGACCGGAATTGGTCGATCTGACCTTTGACCACAAGACAAACCTGGTGCAGGTTAACAAACAGAAGGGGAGCGAGAAAGAAAGCCATTCTGAAAAGTTTGCCGGCCACTGCGATCCGATCACGGCAGCCTTTATGCTCAGACACCGGAAGGATTTGAGCAAACCGATGTTTGTGGACATCTATGACGGTAAGGACAGGTCGCGCCTTTTCGTCAACCCAGCGGGCCTGGGGAACGTGACTGTGAAAACCGGCTCTCACGCTGCTTATTGCCTGGATCTCAGGCTGGTGAAATTGGGTGGTGACAAAAAGGAACTCGGGACGGGAAAGCTGTGGATATCCAACGACCAACATCGCATCCCTCTTCTGTTGACCTCATCTCCGATCGTAGGGACCATTCGGTTTGAGCTGGTTCAGGCTCAGCTCTGAACCGGGTCTCAATCAGCAGGTTCGGGCTGAGCTAACCTTGTCCTGAACGCCGCTCTGCATCATTTCCTTCTGCATTATCTGCCCCAAGCCTTTCCGGGCGATCAACATGGAAGCAACAAGCCATGACCCTCGCGTGAGGTCAATTCTCACTTATAATTGAAGACCTAGCTCCGGAATCGTACGTGGTGGGGGGTGCAGTCCGCGACTTTTTTGTTGGACGGATCAAGCGAAAGGACCTGGATGTTGCCGTAGATGGCGATGGATTCGAGATCGCGCGCCAGGCGGCTACTCGTTCCGGCAGGTCTTGCGACCTTTGTCCCATTGGATCCAAGACATGGAACCGGCAGGATTGCTCTTCACGGAGAACCCTCGCTGACTCTGGACGTAACCTCGTTCCGAGCTTCTACTCTTGCTGAAGACCTCCAGAGAAGAGATTTTACGATCAATGCCATGGCCGTGGGAATCCGAGACTTTCTCTTTGGCTGTCAGAATCGCGTGCACGACCCGACGGGAGGCAGGGCAGACCTGCGGACAAAGACTATAAGAGCATGCTCGAAGTATTCCTTTCAGGACGATCCTGTACGCATCCTGAGGGCATTCCGGTTCATGGCACGCCTGGAGTTCGAGATAAGCGAAGACACGCTCGAAATGCTGACTTCCGCCCTGGGGATGCTTGCCTCGACGGCTCAGGAAAGGATCAGAGATGAATTGATCGCGACTCTGGCGACGGAATCGTCTTTTCCGGCTCTAAAACAGATGGATGCATGCGGAGTTCTTGATGCTCTCTTTCCCGAGTTGCTGCCCATGAAAGGATGCGACCAGAATGACTATCACCATCTTGACGTCTGGAACCATTCCCTGGAAACGGTATGCCGAATGGAAGATCTCCTGGCGAACAAGGCGCTACAGTTCGGTCCCCTGAGCGATCAGATTGACGCTTATGTCCGGCAAGAGTTGGTCAAGGATAGGCCACGAGTAGCGCTGCTCAAACTGGCAGCGATCTTTCACGATGCAGGAAAGCCGGAATCAAGATTTGTAGATTCCAAAGGGCGGATCCGCTTTTTCGGCCATGAAAGAATTTCGCAACAGATCTTCGATGAAGTTGGGAGGCGCCTGAAATTCGCTACCAGGGAGATTGGGATCATCGGCGAAATAATCGCGGGACACATGAGGCCGACCATTTTCACCGGAAAAGAGGTTTCGCGGCGGGCCATACATCGGATGCACGCAAGATTCAAGAGTAACGTCATCGGGTTGCTTTTGCTGTTCCTCGCGGATCTTGGAGCCTCACGAGGACCCGCAAGAAGGCCCGAGGCGTACGGGCAGGCGTGGAATCAAGTGCTGAGGGCGCTGGCTATGTGCCTCGAAGCAGAAGCGGCTCCGCTGAAGCCGCTGCTGAACGGTCGAGACCTCATGAGCCAATTGCGAATCAGTCCCGGTCCGCATCTGGGCAACCTACTGAGAAAATTGATGGAACTCCAGGCCGCTGGAGAAATCACAACGAGAGATGAGGCTGTTGAAGCAGCAAGAAGGATTTTCGGAGAGGATTCAGCCGATCTCACACCGGCTTAATTGATAATGATGTAGGCGGAAACCGGAACTTTTGAACTGCCTCGACTCCTTCGACGCCACTTACGGTATGGGAACGAGGAAGCAGCCGAGCTTAGATATCCGCAAACCCGGCCGCTAGAATCATTTTGCGGGTCTATTCTTTTCCGAAGTTGGTACCGAGGTTCTCTTTGAGAAGGTCTCCAAGATTGGATGCCACTACTTCCTGGCTGTGCATATAGCCCCTCACCTGGTCATAGTCGCCGGTTCTTTCGAGGCTCTTGATCGAAAGAGCTATCTTCTTGTCCTTCTTGTTTACCTTCAGGACCATGGCTGTAAGTTCTTCACCTTCCTTGGTGAAGTCGGCAGGAGAATTCACCCTGTCTTTCGAGAGTTCGGAGACGTGGATCATCCCTTCTATTCCTTCTTCTATCTCGAGGAAGACGCCGAAATCGGTGACGGACGTAACCTTACCTTGGACTTTGGCGCCAGGAGGATAGCGATCCGGAATAGTCTCCCACGGATCTTCATGAATCTGCTTGATCCCAAGCGAGAACCTCTCGTTTTCCTTGTCTATGTTAAGCACCACCGCCTGAACGGTCTGACCTTTCTTGTACAGCTCGCCCGGATGCTTGATTCTCTGGGTCCATGAAATGTCGGAAATATGCACCAGTCCGTCGATACCTTCGTCTATGCCTACGAAGATGCCGAAGTCGGTTACGTTCCTTATCTTGCCCTCGATCTTTGTTCCTTCCGGGTAACGCTCAGCGATCACGTCCCAGGGATTCGGCTTGAGTTGCTTGATGCCCAGGGATATTCTCTTCTGTTCCTTGTCCACATTGAGCACCATCACTTCTACTTCTTCAGCCACCTGGACCATTTTGGAAGGATGGCGGGGCTTCTTGGTCCAGGCCATCTCCGAAATGTGGACCAGCCCTTCAACGCCTTTGTCAAGTTCGACGAAGACCCCGTAATCGGTGATGCTGACGACCTTGCCGGTCCACTTCGCTCCGACCGGGTAATGCTCCTCGACATTCTCCCATGGATCGGCTTGAGTCTGCTTCAAGCCGAGGGAGACTCGCTCTTTATCCTGGTCGAACTTCAGGACCTTGACCTGAATCTGGTCGCCCACCTTGAGGATGTCCGCGGGATGATTTATGCGACCCCACGACATGTCGGTGATGTGCAGAAGGCCGTCGATTCCTCCAAGATCTACGAACGCGCCGTAGTCGGTGATGTTTTTCACCGTGCCGGTAAATACGCCTGACCCTTCCAACGCGTTGAGGATGAGATCCTTTTTTTGCTGCTTGGATTTCTCGAGGAGAGGTCTACGCGAGAGAACAATATTGCCACGTTTGCGGTTATATTTAAGGACGTTGAACTCGAAGGTTTCGCCGATATATTTCTCAAAGTTTCGGACAGGTCTCAGGTCGACCTGAGAACCGGGAAGAAAGGCGGCCACGCCTATATCGACCTGCAGGCCCCCCTTCACGCGCGCGATCACCTTGCCGCATGATGGTCTTTTCTGTTTCGCATACTTCGGCAATCTCATCCCAGATGCGAATCTTGTCGGCTTTGCTCTTTGATATTCTTACCTGGCCGGAAGACTCTTCCGTATCTTCAAGAAAGACCTGAACTTCATCTCCGACGCTCACCGTAAGACTGCCTTGTTCATCCAGAAACTGTTCTATAGGGATCTGTCCCTCAGATTTGGATCCCACGTCAATCATGACGTGTTCGGCAGTCACCTGGACAACCATGCCGGTGACGACTTCGCCTTCTTGAACCTTGTGGAAGCTGCTTTCGACTAGTTCAGCAAAATCCTCTTCCTTCGTGATTTCCTGTTCGTTTTCTTCGACAGGAAGGTTGTTATTGGTTTGGGTTTCCAAGTTTTCCATCCAGTTGCTACCCCCAGACTCTTTTGTCCCATTTGTAGTTCTCGACCAGCCTAGGACAATCAACTAAATATATCCATTTTAGAGATCTGTGACAAGAGAAACTTTAGTTCGTATCAACATTTTTCGATATGCTGACCACACTCTACCTGGGGCCGGACCCAGTGCATCGACTTGCGCCCTTCGGCCTCGGGTCAACTCCCTTCCGACTACCTATTAACATTCGCCTGCTCCCATAAGCCTTTGTCTAATGTGAGACATCATCTCGTCTACGACCTCTCCTTGCGCCAGATTCGTCGTGTCAATACAAATGGCATCCGGGGCCTTCACCAGAGGAGAGACGGCACGAGACTCGTCTCGATGATCCCGAGCGCGCATTTCAGCCAAGACCTCCCGGGATTCGACGTCTTCGCCTCTTGCCAGCAACTCGAGGTAACGCCTCCTGGACCGGACCGCCAGATCCGCGGTCACAAAGAACTTAACAGCGGCATCAGGGAACACGACTGTTCCCATGTCTCTCCCCTCGGCCACGAGGTTCCATCTCTCTCTGGCTGATCGCTGCAAACCCAGCAAGGCTTGCCTCACGACGATTCTTGTTGAAAACACCGAAGCCGCAGCCCCAGTGCGTTCATCCCTGATCAAATGGGTCACTTCTTCTGCGCCCAAAAAGAGCTTCATCGATCCGGCATCCGCTTCCATTTTAAGATCCAATGACGTGACCGCACTCTGAGGGACATGTTCTGCTTCCGGGGCAATCCCATGGCGCAATAAATGCAAAGCCATGACGCGGTAAAGAGCACCAGTGTCCAGGAGCTGGAATCCGAGACGCTGGGCCAAAGAGCGTGCCACAGTTGACTTTCCCGCGCCTGCGGGGCCATCTATGGCTATTACCAAGCCGTGCCGCTGTTGCTCTGAGCACTCGGTACCCCGCTTGGGGAGTTCCATGAGATCCTCCCGTTCCGCATCGGACCCGATTCGAGGACCTAGAAGCGTGTTTGCGTAACTTCACTCAATGACGCAATCGTCCTATGCGGAAGTTCCATCCATTGCTTCGTTACGTCACCTAGGCTCCTAGGAGTCTGACATACTAGGTTTTTTCCATGCCGGCACCTTGGAAATCCTGCCACAAGAGGCACCTAGTGCCGCCAATTCGGGAAAGCATTGCGATACGCAACAGCCTCCTATCTTGTATTCGAGAGCGTCTTTTTCAAGGCAGCGATAAATCGCTTGTTTTCATCCTCTCTGCCCACAGTGACTCTGATGCAGTTTTCCATCCCGAACGAGCCCAAGTGCCTTACTATGACGCCTTCTCTCAGTAGTGCCTCGTAAAGGGGTTTGGCATTTCTGTCCCAGCAGAAGCTGACGAAGTTCGCCTGAGAAGGGATAGTCTCCATACCCATTTCGTTCAATTCCCGGACTATGTATGCCATGCCGGAGTGTGTCATGGCACGCGATTGTTTCAAATGCTCGACATCATCCAGAGCCGCCGCAGCGGCAGCTTGAGCGAGAGCATTTACATTAAAGGGAGGCCTGACACGGTTCAACAACTCGATGAGCCACGAGTCGCCAAGCCCGTACCCCACCCTCAGCCCGGCCAACCCATAAATCTTTGAGAATGTCCGCAAAACGAGAATCGGTAAGTCGCTGCCTATGTAATTCATGCCATTAGGACAGTCGGGCTCCTGAACGTATTCTCTGTACGCTTCATCAAGCACCAGCACGAGTTGACCTCTGGGAAGATCCTTCAAGAACGATTCAAACTCACCACAAGACACGATGGTGCCCGTGGGGCTATTGGGGACCGCCAAGAAAACAAGCCTGGTCCGTTCTGTGACTCTCGCTGCCATCGCTCTGAGATCAGACCTATAGTCTCGCAGAGGAACCCGTACAGCTTTGCCTCCAAATGCCTCCACGCAGATACGATACATGGAGAAGGCGTTTGCGGCCATCACGGCTTCGTCCCCCGCCTGTAGGAATACGTGCGCGACCATCTCCATTATTTCATCGGATCCGTTTCCAAGGATAATCGAATCCGGCGACAGCCCGAACCGGGAGGCAAGGGCAGCCCGAAGTTCCGGAGCAGACGACTCTGGATACACATGGGACTGCAACAAATGAGTCTCCAGGGCCTTTACCGCTAAAGGGGAAGGCCCTAGTGGATTCTCGTTGGAAGCCATCTTAATGGCTTCTGTGATTCCCAGCTCTCTTGCGAGTTCGGTAACGGGTTTGCCTGGAACATAAGGCGGAATCGACAGGATGTGGGGAGGAATTAGTTTTTCGATCCAGGAAGGTCTTTTTGATGCCATAAGTTTTTTCCTGAGCACGTAATCAGACGAGGAGCCACCCACCCATAACTTTTCAGACGAGGAAATCTCGGACTCCCGTTCCCAAGGACCAGCGCTGACAGCTCGCATGGAGCAGTGAACAAACAAGCTTCCCAAGTAACCGAGCCAAACGCCGAGCCACACTTTTATACCTTGTGGTGAAGGCGTGCGTCAATGGCGGCCGTTGTGCCGCAGTAATACTCTGCTTATGAGCAGTAAATCTAGCACGATTATTGAAAAGCAATTGTAGGAGGACATGCATCTTGCCGCTCAAAGGCGGGCAGGGTGAGTGGGGTCTGGCGGGACCAAGATATGGCCTTCAGTTAGCGCCGATTAGGCTTCTCATACGGTCCTCCAATTTGCTTGACAAGAGAAAGTGAATGATATAACGTTTGAAACAGCCTGGCTATTCGAGATGTTACATTGAAAAGTGAATGTTTTACATTAATAATCAGACTATCGGCTTTAAGCGTTGTGCTACTTTGTCTGTCCGCCTTGTCCGCTCCCCCCGCAGCAGCGTCAAAATATCACTCCGTCCGCTGCCGGCACACAAGACCAGAGGCTTTTACAGGATCTCGAGGCGGCCTCGGTCGACACAAGGCAACGCCAGGATTCCCGACGCCCCGAAAGCTATATTGACCCGACGCTCAAACACGGCTTAAATCTTGTCCTGCCTCAGAACAATTCGGCGTGGGCTTAATTTCGACGCGGGTTACGACCGCTGGGAGGGACTGCCGACCATGCAGGCGGACTATTTCCTTCCCATCAAAGGATGGAAGGACAAGAGCGTCTTTTTTTCGCCTCGCATTTCATTGACCGGAGCCAAAGAAAGTTTCTCCATCGGCGGCGGATTTCGCCATCTGATCACCTCTGAAACCCTCGTGGGGTTCCATGCGTTCCACGATTGGATAAGGCCGCGACGTCTCAAGGGAGAGTACCTGAAGGAAGCAGGGGTCGGGATCGAGTTGGCCGCTTTGCCTGGCCGTTACTCGGACCTGAGCCTGGCTGTTAACACTTACTTTCCTGTAAATGAGCTGCGCACCGTGACCAAGGACGGAAATTCGCTTGTACGTGAGATGTTTCCGACGGGTGTTGACGCGCGCGTGGCATTCTTGCTCCCCGCGATAGTGGACTCCTTGGACATCCGAATGGACGGTCAGGTCCATTCCTATCGGGGTGATCAGACAGATCTGAGAGGATACAAGGCCGGCCTTTCGTTCAAGACAAGAGACGGCATGTGGACCGCGGGCTTTGAGAAGGGAGCGGATGCGGGGCGTGGAGACAACTACAAGGTGGAGGGGAGCATCAACCTGGCATTTGATTGGGCCGAGTTGCTCAAAGGGAACAATCCGTTCGCAGCTCCATATAAGACATCGAGTACACGTTTCAGTCGGAAGATGCGAGATGGCCTTTACGATCGAGTCAAGAGAAAGCACGATCTCCCCGCCGACAGAACCGAAAGCCGCATAACGCTGGTTGCCAATGTCACAAACGATGACTTGGTATTTAGTGGCGGTTTTCCTGATCTCCCCAATGCTCGGGTCACGTTGCAGACTTCCCAGAGCCCGTGGCAAGACCATATGGAGGTGGTTACCGATTCCACCGGACGCTATTCAGGAAAGCTCACCTTACCTCCCGGCTCCTACGGGATAAGACTTATCCATAAGCCTACCGGCAGAGTTTCCAGTGTAAAGACTGTTGAGATTGGCCCACAAGGTGAGGAAAAAGCATACTCCAAGATGCGCTGAAGCGAGTTTGCGGTCAAAGAAGAGGAGGCTCCACGGCTTGGATAGCGGTAGAGCCTCTCTCACTTAGTGGCAAAAAGATCTCACATGTTGCGCCTGTATTGTCCTCCGGCCTTGAAAAGAGTGTCTGAAACTTGGCCAAGGGAGCAACACCTTACAGTCTCCATAAGCTCCTCGAAGATGTTTCCGCCGGTCAGAGCAACGCGGTAGAGTCGTTCGAGAGCCATATCGCACTTTCCCTCGTTCCGCTCTTGGAACTCCCGCAATCTTCGAAGTTGGGACGCTTTTTCTTCCTCAGTGGCTCGAGCAAGCTCGATCGACAACTGTCCGCTGTAATCCCCGTGAGGATTCAAGAACGTGTTTACGCCGATGATCGGGTATTCTCCAGAGCCTTTAAGGGTCTCGTAAAAAAGCGACTCATCTTGAATCTTGGTGCGCTGGTATCCTGTTTCCATCGCCCCCAAGACCCCGCCTCGCTGGGACAATTTGTCGAATTCCTGTAGTACGGCTTCTTCCACCAGGTCGGTAAGTTCCTCTATTAGGAAGCTCCCCTGATTGATGTTGTCTATCTTGCTTAAGCCCCATTCTTTGTTGATGATCAATTGAATGGCAAGAGCCCGGCGGACCGATTCTTCGCTTGGCGTGGTGATGGCCTCATCGTACGAATTGGTATGCAGGGAATTGCAGTTGTCGTAAATGGCGATCAGGGCCTGCAGTGTCGTCCTTATGTCGTTGAACTGGATGTCCTGGGCGTGCAGAGACCGGCCGCTGGTCTGGATGTGATATTTCAGCTTTTGGGACCTTTCATTTCCGCTGTACTTGTCCCTGATGGCAATAGCCCATATTCGTCGCGCCACCCGGCCGATTACGCTATACTCCGGCTCCAAACCATTGGAGAAGAAGAAGGAGAGGTTAGGAGCAAAATCATCGATGTGCATGCCCCTCGAGAGATAATACTCCACATAAGTGAAGCCGTTGGCCAGAGTGAAAGCCAGTTGCGTTATCGGGTTGGCCCCGGCTTCAGCAATATGGTAGCCGGAAATCGAGACCGAGTAGAAGTTCCTTACGTTGTTGCGAATAAAATACTCTTGTATGTCACCCATGATCTTTAGGGAGAAGTCGGTTGAGAATATGCAGGTATTCTGTCCCTGGTCCTCTTTCAAAATGTCAGCCTGCACAGTCCCCCTGATGTTGCGAAGCACGTCCGCCTTTATTCTGGCCATCTCTTCCGGTGTGGGCTCAGATTCCTTCTCCTTCCGAAATTTGGCCAATTGTTGGTCTATCGCGGCATTGAAGAACATGGCCAACATCATGGGCGCGGGTCCGTTGATGGTCATGGAGACAGACGTGTTGGAAGAACAGAGGTCGAATCCTGAATACAGCTCTTTGACGTCATCCAGCGTGCACACGGACACCCCGGAAGTTCCGACTTTGCCGTAAATGTCGGGGCGTTCCTCCGGGTCCTTGCCGTAGAGGGTCACTGAGTCAAAGGCTGTTGAAAGTCGTTTGGCCTCGCTGTTGGCTGACAGATACTTGAAACGCCGGTTGGTGCGGAACGGATCTCCTTCGCCCGCGAACATCCTGGTCGGGTCCTCGTCCTGCCTCCTGAATGGAAAGACCCCCGCAGTGAAGGGGAACATCCCGGGCAAGTTCTCCTTCAGACGCCATCTGAGTATTTCTCCACGATCTTCGAACTTCGGTAAAACAATCCTCGGAAGCGTAAGACCGCTCAAGGTTCGGTTCGTCAGCCGCGTCTTGATTTCCTTGTCGCGCACGACGAATACGAACTCGTCCCCCGAGTAAGCTTGCTTGATATCTTCCCATTCTCCAACCAGCCGCAGGGCCCGGGGGTCCAGCTTGGCCTCAATGTTTTCCTGGGCATGCCTGATGGCCTGAAGCGCTTCGGGACTCTCATCGAGACCTTGCTCTCGGAGGGCTTTGGCAGCCGCATCCAATTGCCAGATGCTGCGGACAAGATGCTCCTGTTCTTCGCCCCATGCATGATATTTCCGCACAGTGCCGGCGATTTCGGAAAGATAGCGGGACCGCTCGGGGGGAATGATTATGGTTCGTGACGAAGGTTTCTTGTCCGGTCTGGCTTTCATGCGCGTTGTCCAACTTCCCCCCGTCTTCTCGTTGATGGCCTCCATGATGCCGACGTACAAGCTGGTGACGCCGTCATCATTGAAGCGCGAGGCAATGGTGCCGTAGACGGGGAAATCGTCGAGGCTCTTGCCGAAGTCTGTTCGATTGCGCTGAATTTGCTTTCGTACATCGTGAATCGCATCTTCAGACCCTTTGCGATCGTATTTGTTCACTGCCACAAGATCCGCAAAATCGAGCATGTCGATTTTTTCGAGCTGGCTTTGAGCGCCGAATTCCGAGGTCATTACGTACAGAGAAACATCCACGAGGGGCACTACCGCAGCGTCTCCCTGGCCGATACCGGCTGTCTCTACAATTATCAGGTCAAATCCCGCTGCCTTGAGTACCTCAATCGCCTCCTCCATGTACTCGGGGACTTCCGAGCCTCGGTTCCTCGTAGCCAGCGACCGATAGTAGACCCTGTCATTGTTTATGGAGTTCATTCTGATTCGGTCACCCAGAAGCGCCCCTCCTGTCTTGCGGCGGGTAGGATCAACGGAGATTATCCCAACGGTCTTATCGGGTTGATCATTGAGGAATCTGAGGACGATCTCGTCGGTCAGAGAAGATTTTCCAGCACCGCCTGTGCCCGTTATCCCGAGTACCGGAGCGCCCCTCCCGTTTATCTTTTGCCGCAACATCGTACGAATTCCAGTAAGGTTGCCGTTCTCAGATTCTTTGGCTATTTCGACGGCTGTGATCGCATTGGCGATGAGTTTCCAATTACCCGTCTCAAGAGTGGCGAGATCTCCGTCCAGGGTGCCGTCGGTAGTGGTAAAGTCGGATTGTTCGAGGAAGTAGTCAATTAACCCCTGGAGACCCATCTTACGGCCGTCCTCAGGGCTGAAGATCTTGGTCACTCCGTAAGCTTCCAGCTCCCTGATTTCCTCGGGCACAATTACGCCGCCCCCTCCGCCGAAAACCTTGATATGGGTGGCATCGTATTCTCGAAGCAGGTCGATGAGATACTTGAAGTAGTCCATGTGGCCGCCCTGGTAGCAGCTCACACCAATAGCTTGGGCATCCTCCTGGATGGCCGCGGTCACGATCTCCGCGACTGCTCGGTTGTGCCCCAGATGAATCACCTCCGCTCCGGACGCCTGTAAGATCCTTCGCATGATGTTGATGGCTGCATCATGTCCGTCGAAGAGAGAGGTGGCGGTGATGACCCGAATGTGATTTGTCGGTCGATAAGGTGACGGAGATAGAACCATAATCGCCCCCTGAGAAATCAGTCTACGCTCTTTCTTGAGTTGTTCCCGGATAAAGGCGGCAGGCGCGTCAATGTCAGAGCCCCCTGGAAAGACGCCGGCGACGCCCATGTCTTTCAACACGGGAACGTCCCGGCTGGGTATCACACCGCCTACCAGCACCATGATGTCCTCAGCTCCTTTATCTTTCAACAAATTCAGAAGTTTTCGACAAATGGGAATGTGTGCGCCTGACATTATGGACAGCCCGATTACATCGACACTCTCCTGAATAGCCGCCTGCACAATCATTTCCACCGTCTGATGAAGGCCCGTGTAGATGATCTCGAATCCGGCATCCCTCAAAGCATGGGCCACCACTTTGGCTCCACGGTCGTGTCCGTCAAGGCCGGGTTTGGCGAGAAGGATGCGAGGCGCGCTGCTGAGAGCCACTTGCTCCTCCGTTATATGTCCACAGGGATTGTCAGGAGTCTAATACCGGCTACAGCATAATATATCCGAAGAGTGGATTCAATATTATTGCTGCCGCTGATTTTGTGATACACCTGAAATATCAGGCGTGACCGAGTCGCTTTCCGGGCAGAGAGGAATTGCTTGACACAACGATTTCAGATGATATATATTCACTTGTAATCATATAGCGTTATGCGTGTTTGTTTTATTGCCTCCGAGAAAGAGGTATGGATTGAAGTCGAAAACCCAACTTCCGTGGACTGTTTCTCGCCTCTGTTCTCTTCGGGCTTATGGTGGTTCTACTGTGTCCAAGTGCTTCGCCTGCCGGGAACGCTTCGTGGTGGGGATCGTCCGCATGGTGGGACTGGTCCGATTTCAGAGGTGCGATAGGGGCCCGTGTCTTTCTCGCGAGGTTGACCTCGGCCTCCGTGACCAAGGGGGGTGTAGATTTCGACTTGAAAGGCCGCTCGGTACCGGCTTCATAGACGAGCCCGAGCCATTCGGTGAAGCCTGGGGGATCCTTTACATTGATCGGTTGGGATTGCGCTTCAGTGCCGAAGAAAACGTATATCGGGGCCAGACCCCCATCGTTAATCAGGCGAACCCACCGGGCGCTGAGCTGGAATTCAGCTCTTCACGCCTCGGATTGGACCTCGATGTCATACGCTATCCCTTTTTCAGGTTCGGGATCGATTATGATTACTACCTCAACGACGTGAAATTCCTGGACACGAACGGGGCTCGGTACACAGGGGTCCCTCCCATGACGTTAGGATTCCACGCCAGGGCGATTCCGGCTCACATCCGTGAAATCCCTTTCACAATTCAGGCGCGTTTCCGCTTTCCCATGCCGCTGGTGAATCGACAAGCAGAAAGCAAAATTACGGATTGGGAAATATCAGGAGGCTTGCGCCCCGCGATCTGGGAGACGAGCCTTTATGGGCATGCCACATTCTCCTTCGACATTGAGGCCGGATTTCGGTCTGTGAGTCTTGACGCAAATCCGCAGACAAACGTAAATGTGCCTGTAACTGATCCACTCACCAATGCACCTTTCACTCCACCATCCGACTTGAACTTGAAGGCTCGCTGGCAGGGCGCGTTTTTTCAGGTGGCGGTATTCTTCTAGGTCTGCCGACCCTCTTCGCTCCCATAGATCCTATAGCCGAGAAGGTATCTGCGCAGCAGGTCCAGCGCCTGCATAGCGGCCAATGTCTTCACCCATTCGCGAGCTGCCCGGTAGGAGAAAGCCACGGCTTATCGTAGTCTCCTCTGTGGACAGACCGAGGAAGAACGTTCCGACAGGCTTATCCGGGGTACCGCCGTCCGGGCCCGCAATACCGGTTGCGGATAAGACCAATATGGGACTTGCCTGCTCTACGCGCTCCGATTGCCATTTCCTGAGCGCAGCGATGTGAGACGGCCCCATGATCTCGGATAGTTTCATCCGACACTCCGAGGACGCCTACCTTCATGTCATTGGAATAGCTGACAATCGATCCCATGAACGTCTGCGAAGACCCCGGCACCCGGGTCAGCATCTCCCCGATCATCCCACCCGTTATGGATTCAGCCAGAGCCAGGGTTAGGCCTTTGTTTTGCAAAAGATGAAGCACGACCTCTTCCATGAATCGGCCGTCATCCGAGATTATGCTTTCATTGAGCCGCTCGTTCACGACTCGTTGTTTGGCGTCAAGCTTTTGGTCAGCCTCCTGCACGTTTCGGGCACTGGCATCCATTCTGAGCCTGATGACGGGAAACCTGGGCAAAAAGGCCAAGTGATAATCATCTTCATCACGAGCCACGTCAGCAAGAATCTCGCCCAGTTTGGACTCGGATATTCCGTACACGTGTAAGGTGCGAGTCCTGAACACCTGGCCGGAAGATCCGAAACGTTCCAGTATAGCGGGAATCCCTTTCAGCCGGAGCATCGGGATCAGCTCGCGAGGTATCCCGGGAAAGAAGAGAGCTATGCGGCCGCTCCGTTCAATCATAAATCCTGGTGCTGTGCCGTAATCATTGGGGATGGGTATCGCCCCCGCGGGAAACAACGCTTGCTTCGCGTTGCTCGCGGCCATGGGGCGGCCCCATTGGCGGAAACGCTCCTCGATACGCGCCAACTGCTCGGGATCGGATTTGAGAGGCACACCGAGAAAATCCGCAACCGACGCGGCTGTCTTGTCGTCTTCCGTGGGGCCAAGGCCTCCGGACACCACAGTGATTCCCGCTCTTTCCATTGTGTGCGCCAGGGCATCGGCAATGAGAGCGGGATCGTCACCCACCGAAGACATCCCTTTTATTGAAATTCCGACCGACCGCAACTCCCGGGCGATTGTCTCCCGATTGGTGTCGGTAATGACACCGTTGATGATCTCGTTTCCTATGGTTAGGATCCATGCTTCCAGAGTGTTGTCCATATTAGTGCGCCTCGTCCCAATTATTTCCAGTGGCTACTTCCACCAGGAGCGGCACCGACAGCGGATAAACACCTTCCATCTCCTTTTTCAGAAGGGCTGCCGCGTCTTTTGCCGCGTCTTTCTTCACTTCGACTATGAGTTCGTCATGCACCTGGAGAATCATTCTCGCGGACATACGGCTTTCTTGGAGCGCTCTGTGAACCCTAATCATGGCTAACTTCATCAAGTCCGCCGCGCTCCCTTGCATGGGAGTGTTGATTGCAACGCGGCGGGCTGCCTGTTGGGCGATCCGGTTTGGATTATTCAGGTCCGGCAGGAAACGTTTCCTCCCCAAAATGGTGGTCACGTAGCCATCTTTGGTAGCTCTCTCCGGTACTTCTTCCATGTATCTTCTCACGCCCGAGTAGGTCTGGTAGTAATCCTCCAGGTATTGCTTTGCCATCTTCATGCCTACGCCGATCTGCCCCGCCAACTTGAAAGCCCCCATGCCGTACATGATCCCGAAGTTGATCGCCTTGGCCTTGCGCCTCATTTCCGGAGTCACGTGCGCGGGTGAACATTCAAAAACACTCGCGGCCGTAATTGCGTGTATATCTTCTCCGGCGGAAAAAGCTGCCGTCAGCCGTTCATCTCCGGACACGTGAGCCATTATTCGCAGCTCTATCTGTGAATAGTCGGCAGCCACGAAGACATAACCTTCGTCCGGCACAAACGCCTTGCGGATCTTGCGGCCCTCCTCAGTCCGAATGGGTATGTTCTGGAGATTGGGATCGGAGGATGAGAGCCGCCCGGTCGCTGCGACCGCCTGATTGTATGAAGTGTGGATGCGGCCGGTTCTGGGATTGACCAGATTTGGCAGCGTATCCACATAAGTTGACTTCAGTTTGTAAATCGAACGATAGTCCAGAATCTTTCTCGGCAATTCATGCTCAAGGGCAAGTTCCTCAAGCACATCCAATGAGGTTGAAAGCCCACTCTTGGTCTTCTTGGTCGACTTCATGCCGAGCTTATTGAAGAGAATCTCGCCCAACTGTTTCGGCGAGTTGATATTGAAATCCTCTCCGGCAAGTTCATAGATCTGGGCTTCGGCCTTTTGAAGGATTTTGCCGAACTCCTCTGAGATCTGGTTCAAATAAGCCGTGTCGATGCGGACCCCCGCAAGCTCCATGTCCGCCAGGACCGGGATTAGCGGTAATTCAATTTCTCTGAAAAGGTCACCGAGTCCCTCCTTGTCCAACCGCGGGCACAGGATTGAAGCCACCTTGAACGTTACTTCCGCGTCTTCACAGGAATATTCGGAGGCCGTGGGAATGTCCACATCAGAGAATAGAATTTGGCTCTTTCCTGTCCCTATGAGTTCCTTGATCGGAATCATTCGGTGTTCCAGGAAAATCTCGGCCAGGTCGTCAAGTGAATGTCCGCGGCGAGACGGATCAAGGAGGTATGATGCGAGCATGGTGTCGCACTCGATCCCACGAATTTCCACGCCCTCCTTCTTGAACACGATCATGTCGTATTTGATATTCTGACCCAGCTTCGGGAGTTTCGGATCTTCCAAGAGGGGGCGTAGTACCGACAAAACCTCTTCCTTGTTTAATTGATCGCCTTGTGTGTGAGCCACGGGAATGTAGCAGGCCTTTCCATCCTCGGCACACATCGAAATTCCGACCAGTTCGGCTCGGACAGGCTGCTCGGAAGTCGTCTCAGTATCCACAGCGAACCTGCCTATCTTCCTGATCCGATCTGCCCATTGGTGAAGATCTTCTAGTGTCGTGATGGTACAATAGCCTGAATAATCGAGAGTTCTTTGCGCGGGTAACTCCCCGAGAAGGCGTTTGAATTCCAGTTCTTTGAAAATCTCCCTTAATTGGTCCGCGTCCGGTTCCGCGACCGTCAGATCTTCCAGGCCCGAATCCAAGGGGACCTCGTCATTCAAGGCCACCAATTCTCGGCTCAAGAATGCTTTGTCTCTATTCTCGGCGAGATTCTCTCTGACCTTTTTCTGGGAGACCTCATCCAAGTGTGAATAGATTCCCTCCAGAGAATCGAACTGCTGGATCAACGAGGCCGCTGTCTTTTGTCCTATGCCGGGCACACCGGGAACGTTGTCCGAACTGTCTCCCATGAGGGCCATAAAATCGAGAATCTGATTGGGGCTCACGCCAAACTTCTTTTTGACTTCTTCAGAGTCGTAAACCATGTCCCTCTGGGGGTCCCACATTGTGACCCCTTCTTGGACGAGCTGCATCATGTCTTTGTCTGCGGAGACTATTACTACCTGCCATCCTTTCTCCTTGGCCTGGCGGGTGAGAGTGGCGATAATATCATCCGCTTCGAAGCCCTGAACAGAGAGGGACGGCAATCGATAAGCCTCGACTATTTCATGAATTTTAGGGACTTGGAGTCTCAAGTCTTCCGGCATCGCCGGCCGGTTTGCCTTGTACTCCGCGTACATCTCGTGCCTGAAGGTCGGGCCCTTTGCATCGAATACCACCGCGATCCGCTGAGGGGCCTTGTCCTTCATGGTCTTTACGATCATGTTTGTGAAGCCGAGAACTGCGCCCGTTGGAAAGCCCTTCGAATTGGAAAGCCCACCCATGGCATGATAAGCCCTGTAGATGTATGAGCTTCCGTCGATTAAATAGATCTCATCCGGTTTCTTCGCCATGTTCGCCTCGTGTCGAAATGCTTGGGCTGACAAAGCATGGTTCCGGGTCGGTATGGCGCGGCACTTAGTCGATTTCATTCTGCCCTTTCGTCGGCAGTACAGGGGATCTTGGGTGCCACTACTGGCTTCCAGCAGTGCTTCTAAATGACTGCGGACACGTTAGCATTGGCCTCACAGCAAGTCGGTCATCACTTACGTCAAATTACCCCTACTGATACCGTTTCGGCGAAGGATGCTGAACTCATATCGGCAACCCTCTTGATTTATGACGAATCGGCATCACTCACGGTAATTCTCTCCACACAATCCAGAATGGATGAAAAGAGCGGGTGCTCCTCCAGCACGCTGCCACGCCCCAGGAGAATAAGCTTCGAGCGGGCTCTGCTCAAGGAAACATTCAGGCGCTTCGGATCGGCCAGAAACGAGGTCACAGCGTCTGAGCGAGCCAGCGACAAAATTATGACTTCGCGCTCTCCTCCCTGGAAACGATCCACAGTATCGACAGACAGGGACTGTAAGTTGCCGCGTCTATTGTTCAAGAGGCGTTTACGAATGAGAGCTTGCTGGGCTTTGTAAGGGGTAATAATTCCAACCTCATGTGAGGGCACACCTGAGGCGAGGAGCCTCTCAACAATCTTGCAAACTACCGCCGCCTCTTCGGAACTGGACTTTCCCGTGTCGCCGCCATGCACATCCACAAATACCACCGGCACTCCCGGAGACACTATCTTCTCAATCTGTGCATCTCCGGATGCCTGCCGGTCAATCTTCAGGCGCCTCCCCGCTGCCTCGGGAGACGGGAACAGAGTGCCACCGTAAAAAAGCCGCGACGAAATTGACTGCACCTCAAGATTCATCCGGTACTGCATGCGCAGACGAGAAATCTGCGACGAAGGCGCGGAGGAGAAAAGACGCTCGAAAAGCGATTGGCCGAGTCCTGCATCCACGCTCGAATCCGAATCCTGGCCGCGTGTCTTCACGACGGGGGGAAGCTGCAGATGATCGCCACCAAGAATGAATTTTCGCGCGAAAGTCAACGGTCCCAGGGTTGATGGCTCATCGAGCTGACCGGCTTCGTCTATTACTACACGGTCAAATTGCTGGCGCAAGAAAAAGGGATGCGCGGCACATTGATATGCGGTGGCCCCTATCAGTCTCATTTCATCTACTCGTTGCCGGAAACGCTTGAAATTCCTCTCCCTGGTTCCAAGCTCCTCAAGGAGTATAGGGGGATTCCCACATCTTTCCACCGCATCGAGGAATTCAGTCGAAAGATTCCTATTGCCCCCGATTCGGAGAAAATCCCGAACCCCCAGATTCATTAGCGAGATAAGCACTCGGTCGAGAGCTACATTGGTGGGGCAGGCAACGAGCACCCGTTCTCCGCGGTCCAAACAAATGCGGATGAGCCGCGCCAGCACTCTGGTCTTGCCCGTTCCCGGCGGCCCATGAACGAGGTGGAAGGTCTCGCAGTCCAGTGCCGCCCTGACTGCCGACTCCTGGTCTTGGTTCAATTCACTTTGCAGTCCCTCCGAGAAACAAAGATCCTCAGAGGGATGGTTCACTGTTTGCGGTTCCTCTGATTCCTTTTGGCTAACGCCGGCCTGCTCCAGGCTCAGCGGTGGAGGAAGCTCTTCTCCGGAAGGCCCGCGCAGTTCGGTCGATGCCGGTGGCGGTGTGCCCACCACAGTAGCGACTACCGCGGGATCGGCCTTGTCCAAGAACCTGAAGAGCGCGTGTCGAGCCACGTCACGGCCTCTTGAAAACGGAACCTTGTCAAGGAACCAACCCTGAGCGCTGTCGAATGCCGGCAATTGCGATAGGGTAGGGGGGCCTGAAGAAAAGGGAGCAAACGGCACCTTGAGCCTTACGAGCGTTCGCGTCTCTTCGGAATCAATCACACGACCACGCATCGCGGCAGGGCTGCATGGGTCCCCACAATGAAGGAGAACTTCTTCTCCAGGACCTACGTCCGCAACCGTGTCTTGGAGCGCCACGTTAGCGACAACCTGGCCGGGTCTGTAGACTGTTTCGCAATCATTTGTCGCCACCGATTGGGGAGCTTCACTCCTCACCATAAGGCTGATATCCAAGACCGGGAAGGTGGTCCCTTCTGCTATTCGTTCTTCAAGGGTGCGCGCATCCAACACCCGGGCGAATTCTCCCTCTTCAACCCATGCGTCGTGGGATAGCAGCCTCAGCCATCGGTCGTAGTAATCTCGGTAAGCCCCCTTCAAAAGGGGCTCGCCTGCTCCGGCAGGGTTTCCGAAGAAACCGGGTACAGGCTGCCCTGGAAAAACACCGACCTTCGCGTGGGCAGTCATGTTCACCGAACGGGTTGGTTTCGAGCGTGTATGAGTGTTTCAACGCAACTACTCGGTTACGTCCTTCAAGGATTGTTCGTTCGATTCCGTTTCCCGCGCCGTCCAGCGCCTCGACCCTGCCCGAAGCTGAATAGAGGAGGTAACCATCCGGTGCGCTGTCTTCTCCGTCCGGAGTGAAAAGGAGAGAATAAGCCTGAAGCTGAAGGCGATGTTCCTCCGCGGGAAATTTCCCGGACTTGAGTTCCAGAATTGCCATGCGGTTTCCGTTGTGCAGAAGAGCGTCGGCTCGCCCCTTCAACCCCCATCTCGTGGACATGCGATCCTCTTCAACCTCCACGAGAGAAAAGCTTGCGCGCTCTTCTTTTAGCCACGATTTCAGATTGTTGAAGTGGGTCCTGGCTTCTTGTTCAAACTCTTTCTGATCGGGAACAATCCCGGAGCCTGGGAGCACGGCCATTAAAGCCGGGAGTGCTTCTTGGTAGGCTTCCGGAAAAATGCGGTCCCACGACTCCGCATGATTGTAGAGCAAGCAATCCAAAAGAGTATGGATGAGGCGCCCCTTGGCCATCCAGAAAGGTTCACCCGAGCCCACACGGTACCTTAGGTCGGCCGATCGAATGCACCCAGCGGCCTCCACCGCTTCGGTAACACTCACCAGGCGAAAGGGTTCCAGTACAACATGGCTTTCCGGAGTGACAGTGTAAATGACGCTTCCATCGTCGAGCCGATTGTTCAGTTGAAGATTGAATGCAGCAATCCGCGCACCCGACCAACACAGGAGAGGAAAACCATAGAGGTCTTCGCCTGCAAATTCAGGAAACATAAGAAACACGCGGTCACTGTGACCGTCGTGTGAAATCTCCAGACCTCGGAAGAGGTACCCGCCGCGCTGGGCCGTCTTCGGTTCGGAGGCGATGCGAACGACCGCACCCTGAACGGTTTCTCCATGTTGTCCATCAACAGGCATGGCCGGCAATCTAGCACAGCCGACACTTGCGAACAACCAATGCCGGCTCGCCGGATAGATTTTAGTATGCTGATATTATTGAGGTTAATCAAGAGGCTATGGCCATGACCGGCCTCCAGGAAGGAGGGGATGATGGTCACGAAAGATCTGCGAGGCACTTTGGATACGGTCTTAGGGGCGGTACCGGTGTGTGGAGCCAAGCGTCTCCCTTAGGAGACGAAGCCCATTGCCCGGTCAAGCAGGAGAAAACATTCCGCCATGTTTAGCAACACGCTCTTAGGCATTATGAATAACCAGTGTTGCTGCCTTTTCAACTATCTTTGCTTTTCTCAATATGTTCAAGGATTTTCATAATAAGCTCATTTTGATGGGACAGATGCAAGAGTATGACCTCAATCTCTTTTTCCGCTCTAATGTTCACCTCAAAATCAGATTCTGCTCTTTTTTCAGCATGACGGCCTTGAAGATTTTGACCAATCATGATCAAAGGCATCAAGAATATCTGAATCATGTTGGAAATAAAGAGCCATAATACGAAGGCAGGAAAAGGATCGAACCGCAAATGGTGTGGCGCCAGAGTATTCCAACCCAGCCACAATAGGGTCCACGCAAAAATTATTAAGAAGAACCCCATTGAGCCGACATAATCTGTAACTTTGACAGCAATCCTTTCTAATGCGCTAAGACTTTCCTTATGTCTAACATTAACATTACGTATAGGCTTGCGTAAGGTGCTTAATTCTTCATTAGCTTTCAGAAGCTTGCTTTTGTCCATCTTCCCTCCCATTGACGAGACTACTCGGCCAATAAAGTGTTCGCGGTTGGAATCAGAAATCCCTTCCCATGAATATATGCGAGACGATTGACATGAGCGATAGGCGACGGCTTCACTTACCGGCAGAATAGCTTGGGCCGTTAATATCGCAGACAATCTGACGGATTCTTTTCCTTGAAGACTCCAGAACTTCTTTTTCCAGTTCGAGGGTAACGGTGCCGTTGTAACCTTTCTTCACCAGGCGCTCGAATATTCCATGGAAATCAATGATTCCCTCTCCTAACGGAAGATGTAGATCATCCTTTACGCCCCGGCCACCGCGATTGTCGTGGAGATGAATGTGCTTTATTGATGCGGACAGGTTTTCGATGATGTCGAACGACGTGTTGGTGTCCGTGAGGAGTTGTCCGTGCCCGACGTCCAACGTGAGGCCGAGATCCGGCACAGCCTCCAAGAGCGGTCCCAGATCTGTTGCTGTTTCGGAAAGGTTCTCAAGACTTATTAGCACACCGTTTTCACGGCCAAAACGGCAGAGGGCTCTCAAAAGACTCTGCTTCTCCTCGCGTGCCTCCGAACCTACGAAGCGAGGATCCAGCCACATGTGGATGGTAAGGAATTCTATTCCCAGCCGATGAACTACGCCGATGGTGTCCTGGAGAGCTGGATAGTAATTCTCCCATAAGTGCCTGATGTCATTTGGGGGACCTTCGCGAGGGCCGTGAGCAATGAGAAAAAAGCCTGAATCAAAACCATTTGTAATCCCTGAATCGAGCCAATATCCGCGCGATTCAGCGTTTCGCAGGACTACTTCACCCAGGTCAAATTTCAGATCTTGAAGGTAACCGATATCATCGAGGGCTTTGACGTGGCCTCCGTACAGCATGTCCATACCTTTCGGGCAATTGGGATTCCGACAGAGGCAGTGGAAGGGGATCGTTCACCGCGGAGTGCGCGGAGTGCGCGGAGTGGAAAAATGCCTTCAAATCAGCGTGTGGCTCCTGAGGTGCTCTGTCAGGCCTTGTAGGGTTCACTGTCAAAGACGTGAATGCGCTGTCCTATACGTCAGAGAAATTCAGGGA
>CAWBBA010000027.1:0-176001 GCA_963786905.1 uncultured delta proteobacterium
TTGGCCCTTGCCGTTTTTTTGTGTTGCTATTAATGTCCGCTTGGCTATGTTGTGTTCCCTGCCGAAGGACGGAACATCGGTGAGTGAAAAGGAACGTAGGAAGCAGAGGAAATATAGACGTGCAGCTTGTAAGACCTGAAAAAGAGTGTGGACAAACCGAAGCGTCCATACACCTCGAAGTTGAAAAGCGCTATCTCGCCTATGCGCTCTCCACCATCGTGTCGCGTGCATTGCCCGATGTGCGGGACGGGCTCAAACCTGTACATCGCCGTATTCTCTACGCAATGCATTCAATGAGGCTGACCGACGCTGCTAAGATGAGAAAGTCCGCTGCGGTTGTGGGCGAGGTAATTGGTAAATATCATCCTCACGGCGATCAGGCTGCCTACGACGCACTTGTTCGAATGGCCCAGGATTTCAGCCTGAGATATCCGCTCATAGACGGTTCCGGGAACTTCGGCTCAATCGACGGCGATTCACCCGCCGCGATGCGCTACACTGAGACGAGGCTAAGCATCTTTGCCGGGATGCTCCTCAGGGACATAGATCGAGGCACTACCGATTTCCGGCCTACTTATGACGCCATAGGCGAGGAACCGGACGTACTCCCTTCAGCCGTTCCCAATCTTTTGCTCAACGGCTCCTCCGGCATAGCGGTCGGTATGAGCTGCTCTTTCCCTCCTCACAACCTCAGCGAGGTTATTGCCGCATGTCGAGCGGCGATCAGGAAGAAGGACCTGACGACCGGAGATCTACTGAAACATATCAAGGGCCCAGATTTTCCCACAGGTGGCGAGATTTTGGACCATCCGGACCATCTGGCAGAGATTTACACGGCTGGTCACGGTTCCATTCGAGTCCGTGGAACTTTCCAAGTGGAAAGCGTGAAACACGGGCGTACCAATTTGCTGGTCACGTCGGTTCCCTACGGAGTCAACAAATCTCGGCTTATCGAGCGGATAGCCCAACTGATCACGGATAAGAAACTCAAGCACGTCCAGGATGTGCGGGATGAGAGCACCACGGACGTGAGGATTGTACTGGAACTACGAGCGGGAGACGTGAAACCTGATTCGGTAATGGCGTTTATTTACAGGCACACGGACCTGCAGATCAACTTCCCGCTGAACTTCATTGCCATTACGCCCGAAGGGGTCCCCGAGAGGCTCGGGCTCGCGGCTATTATCAGACATTTCTTGGACTTCAGATACGACAAGGTGGTTCGCAGACTGAATCACACGCTAGCGATTCTTCAAAAACGGATTCACGTGCTGGAAGGCTTCGCACTCGTATTTCAGGATCTGGACAAGGCATTGCAAATCATCCGGTCGGCTCGGAGCAGGCAGGAGGCGGAGCAGGGCCTCAGAGAGAATTTCCCTGTGGACGATGAACAGATCGAGGCCATTCTAGAGACGCGCTTGTACAAGCTTGTGGGAATGGAAATCGGCAAACTTCTGGATGAACGTGCAGCAAAGAAAAAAGAGGCTCAAGAAATCTCAGGAGATCTTGCCAGTTTCCGAGAGACTCTGGCAGATCATCGACCGCGAGCTTGCCGATATCGCCACAAAATTCGCGGATAAGAGGCGTACACGAATAGTGGGAGAGCAAGAGGCGGTCGCCCTCGAATATGACCCCGAAGAGTTCGTAGAACATGCGGACACCACGGTCATTCTATCAAAACAAGGATGGATCCGCCGTATCAAGAGTGATGTCGGGGAGGATGCTTCGTTGAAATTCCGGGAAGGGGACAGCCTTTTCGGTCTGGTGAGGGTGAATACCGGTAGGAATGTGGCCATCTTTTCGAATCTGGGAAAGGTCTATGTTATTAGGGCCCTGGACGTCCCCGCTGCGCTGGGTTTCGGAGAACCTATCGGAAGCCTCCTGAATTTTGTAGACGGAGAGTTTGTTGTAGGGTTCATAGCTCCCGATCCTGCAACAGGTGTTGCAGAGGATGAAGAGCAGCTCCCCGGCCAGGAAGAGGAAGTGACTACCGAAGGAGACGGATATGGTCAGCCTCCATCGCAAATTTACCTGTTCGGTCCATCCGGCAGCCTGCCCGAAATAACCGTCACTCCCGACGCATCGACGCCCTCAAGGGGCCTCTTGATGACCCGCCTTGGCAAGGGCTTCAGATTCGACTATATGATCTTGCGGGAGGCTACAAAGCGGATCGGCCGGCGCCTGGTGAACCTGGAAGGGGACGACGAAGTGATCACGGTCCGGCCCGAGGATGCAGAACTGGTCGCCATTGCGATTAATACAGGCAACATCCTGGTATTTCCTGTAGATCAGGTTCCAATCCTGACCGGCCCAGCACGAGGAGTGCGCATGATGAAGGTTCCTTCAGGGTCACAGGTGATTGCCATGCAACTCGTGAATTCCGACGACTATATACAGATCAAGCCCAAGAGAGGCAAAGACAAAAGGGTGCAAATAAAGAACATCCCGGTTAGAAATCGGGCCACAGCCGGGAAAAGCGTTTGCGGAGGAATTCTGGAAGTGGCCCCGGATAGGAGCGTTAAAGGCCAGATTCAATGAGTGACTCTTATACAGTTGAAGACATCCAGGTGCTGAAAGGGCTCGAGGCGGTACCGCAAGCGCCCCGGAATGTACATTGGTGGCACGGGTCGGGAAGGACTGCACCAGCTCGTATGGGAAATTTTGGACAACAGCGTAGACGAAGCGCTCAACGGCCACTGCACTTTCATTGACGTCATCTTGGGTGCGGATGGGAGTATCTCGGTCGAAGACCAGGGACGGGGTATCCCGGTCGAAAAACACCCGACCACCGGCAAGAACACGGTAGAGACGATTTTCTGCAACCTTCATGCGGGCGGAAAATTTGATGACGACACATATAAGGTCGCAGGCGGCCTTCACGGAGTGGGGGCCGCGGTGGTGAACGCCCTGAGCGAAAAACTGGTCGTGGACGTCTGCCGTAATGGCTTTCGTCACGCCCAGGAATTTCGACGTGGACAAGCCCTCTCGCCTCTGCGGAAGATGGAAGCATCGAAACGTACGGGCACTAAAGTCATGTTTCTGCCCGATCCCGAGATCTTCCCTGACATAGCCTTTTCCAAGGATCTGATACGGGAACGTCTGGAAAGCAAGGCTTTCCTTATTGCGGGCCTCAAGATCCGATTGACGGATGAGGCGGAAGGAACTGTTGAGACTTTTCTCTATCCAGAAGGAATAACCGATTTTCTGCAGAAGCTGGTGGTCGGTCGCCCTCTGGTTGATGCTCAGCCGTTTTATTACCGGCACGACAACGATCTGCGGCTGGAACTGGTCATGGCATGGACATCCGAGACATCGACTCGAATACTGTCTTTTGTCAATTCCATACCCACGCCGGCCGGGGGAACTCACGAAACGGGATTCAGGAACGGAATAACTCGCGCGCTGCGGACGTACATTGAGAAGCGCAACGGTCTTCCCAAAGGGATCAAGAGCGTTTCTGCCGAGGACGTGCGCGAAGGACTTGTAGCGATCCTCTCGGTTTACCTGCACGAGAATCTGGAATTCCAAGGACAGACCAAGGAGCGCCTCAACAGCCGTACAGCTCTGCAGGTGGAACCTGTGATCCGCACTGCCTTTGAGACGTGGCTCCATCAGAACCCCACACAGGCAACGGCATTAACAAATCGCGTTGTTCTGGCTGCTCAAGCTCGCACCGCTTCACGAGCGGCACGAGACGAAGTTAATCGTAAGGCCGCGACACGTAGACTAACGCTGCCCGGCAAGTTGGCAGACTGTTCCTCTACATCGAGAGACGGCACGGAGCTTTTCATTGTCGAGGGTGACAGTGCCGGAGGTTCGTCAAAACAAGCCCGAGATAGAAGGTTCCAAGCCATTCTGCCGCTACGAGGGAAGATTCTCAACGTTGAGCAGGCGTCTGCAGAAAGACTCAAGGCTAACCGCGAGCTCCACGATCTGGTTCAGAGCATCGGGACGGGAAGTGGTCAAACATTTGATTATTCGCGGCTGCGATACGGGAAAATTATTATCAACACTGATGCGGATGTAGACGGCCATCATATTGCAACCTTGCTGCTCACATTCTTCTACCGTTTCCTCCCTGAACTGGTGCGCCGAGGGCATGTTTACCTGGCAGTGCCGCCACTTTACAAAATACGGATAGGATCTGGAAAGAAAGCTGCAATCCGGTACGTCTTTTCGGATGAGGAAAAAGAAAAGCTACTAAAACAGAAGAACGGCAAGGAGATTGAAATTCAAAGGTTCAAAGGTCTTGGGGAGATGGACGCTGAAACGTTAAAATCTACGACGATGGACCCGTCCACTCGCAGCATGCTGAGAATAGGCATAGACGACGAGGAGAAGGCCCACGAGATATTTGACACCCTCATGGGAAAAGACGTAAGGAAGCGCTTTTCTTTCATCAAGGAGCATGCACGTGAGGTGCATGAATTGGATATTTAAGGGCCACAGTGACACGCCTTGACAATAGCCCTCGACCCGACGATGGTATCAGATGTGGGTAGTGGCAGCCTCATCGTGGCACGACCGGATCTCATCCGGAGTTTGAGACAGTTTCTTCCGGTGCTCCCCTACCAGCCTTTTCGTGCCGTATCTGCCATTCACAATCGGTGTTACTAGAGAAGCAGATGCTTCCGAAGCACTATCTGCTGTACTTGGGCTTCATATTTTGCGACTGATCTGCTCCGGGTCCGGCAGCGGGCTGCTTCGCCTTGCCGATACTGGCCAGCGCTGATGCCATAGAACGTCTCGCCTGCTCATTCTTTTCGACCTGCAAGGCAGATTGCAGCAGTTCTGTCACTTTTCCCGGATAGGTGAACCCGATTTGGCGGAGCGCACCCACTGTAGCCATTTTGACACCATTATCCGAGTCTTTAAGCGTGCGGCTGAGCTTTTCAAGGACTTCCTCCGGTGGAGGCCTAAAAGTGGCAAGCGCACTGACTGCGGCTATGCGAATACGCACATTGGGGTCTTCCGTCAGTTCCTCCAGTGTGGGGATCGACTTCATGCCCTGCTGACCCAAGCCTCTGACGATTCCGAGGGCCAACAGGCGATTATCCAGGTCCCCTTCCTTCATGGATTCGCTCAGCGGTTCCAGAAACAAGTCCGCCTTGGACCTAAACCGCATGACCCCCATTAGCGCCTCTTTTCTGACCATCGGCTCAGGCGCCTTGAGCGCCTTGACCAATAGGGGGAGGGCTTGATCCCCCTCGCTGTCAATTGCAGCGAGAGTGTCCAAAATTTCCATCCTAACCTGAGCGCCCGATTTATCGTACAGGGCTGATATCTTCTGCACAGTAGGCGCGGCCGCGGCTTTCATCTGCCTCAAAACCTTCAAGGTATTGATGACCGCAGGCTCTTCGGTCTGGTCCAGCGACTCCATGAGACCCGGTAGCACCTTGTCCGGCTTGTCAATTGCCAGGTCACTGAGCACGCGACCCGCTGCTTTGGCGGTTCCCTCATCCTTATTGCCGATGGCCGTAAGTAACGTGGGAATCACCGTATCATCCGCTTTTCCGACGGATGCCAGTGCTATGGTGGCATTGAGCTTGGTAAGGGTGTCAGGATCGTCAAGAAATTTGCGGAGAGCCTCCTCCACGTTGTGGTGTTCCTTGCCCAGTCTGCCGAGCGACTGGATGGCCGAGCGCCGAACTTCTACCTTTTCATCCGCCAGGCGTTCCATTAGCCCGGGGATCGATTCCGAGGCCTCCCGCGGAAAAAAGCCTAGCGATTCAGCCGCTGCGCTCCGTACCTTGGGGTCCGGGTCCTTTAGGGCTGCCATGAGAGGCGGAACCGCCCTCGCTGATTTGCTTCAGCCGCACCCTAGTTCAAAGGCCGCTTTGGCTCGGACTTCCGGGCTGTCGCTCTTAAGATCTTTGATGTACGTGTCGGTAGACGATTCTGCTGCCAGGGAGACCCCTATCATGACGGTGAGTAGGAGCGCCACTACGGGCCATGCAAATCGTTTCATTTTTCTCGCCTTCATCCGCCTAGGACTTCTCGTTTCTTTCGATCAAGATAATCACGGTCTATTTTCAGGAACCCCTTTTTGCCGAAAAGGGCAAAACGCAGCCACTGGCCTGCAAAATACAGAAGCGCGACATCGTCGTCCCGTATCATTTCCACTATGTCATCATCCACATGGAACTTCTGAAAAAAACTGCTCTTGAATACAAACTCTCTGAACCTGTCAGGATCGTACAGCGCCATGAGACACATATCCTGCATTCGCGGGTCCTGGATCTTGCTTTCCCAAAGCTGATCCGCTGACATAACATCCTTGAGATTATGGTCGAGATCGTCGTACGCGTGGAGACCCTGTTCCTGTCGCCACCTCTCAACCGTCCACTCTTGGGACTCCTTGAGCCCGTGACAGGTTCCCGCGTCCACAATGAACGTATATTCTACGCCCTGTTCGGTGTCCAGCGGATAGAGCCGGCAGGAGTAGGGCCGACTATCATACACGGAGCATCCCTTTTCAGTGACGAACGGACACGTTTTGGCTTCGTTTGCACTCATTTTGAGAGCCACTGCCGGAAGACCGGTCGTCTGGGAAATTAACCGATGGGTATATGTCTCGAGAAACTCGGTGGAAGATATTCCCAGGGCCGTTCTCAGCCTCACCACATCCAGCGGGAGTAAGAAATATGGTCACGTCTTTACAGCAGGAGTTGAAGCAGTCAATGGATGGATGACAATTGAAAGAGAACGTGTCATCCCAGGTCATCAAGCGCTTGTCATCACATGGCGAGGTTTTCAATTTCATCAATCAGTCCCTTCCGGTGCGGTCACTGGCAAGATTGGTTTGCGAAGGAGTCGCCGAGTCTTTGAATGTTGTCTCTGGCCTGCTTGTTTTCCGGATCCAGTTCCAGGGTCCTTTCCCAGCAACCCAGGGCTTTTTGTCGGTCTCCGAGTAATTCGTAAGCCACTCCACGCTGATGGTGGGCGCCTACGTAATCCGGTCGAATTGTCGCGGCCCGGTCAAAGCAGTGGAGTGCACGGGAAAAGTCCTTCCGCTTCAGCATGCAAATCTGTCCCATATTGTACCACGCTTCAACATAGTCGGCTTTCAATTCAACACATCTCTCAAATTCCGCAAGAGCTTCGTCCTCTCTCTTCAAGAAAGCGTACGCAACTCCCAGGTTGTACAAGATCGCGGGATTTTGTGGGTCCATCGCTGCTACCCGTTCGAGTCGGGCAGCGGCCGATTCGTATTTTTCCGCCTCCATATCCGAGAATGCGCGTTGAAGTTGCACTTGGACATGGAAGAGGTTGCTGCTCTTCGTTCCCTGTCGGATTTCGTCGAGATTATCAAGTATGCGGATCAATTGCCGTTCTTGCACTGAGTCATTCTGCAGTGCCAAGCATTGCCGAAAAGCCTCGATGGCCTTTTCGACTCGTTCCGCGCAGGCCCTGGAGACGCCGAGGCGGTAGTGCAGGTCGAAGCTTCGTGATTCCGGACACACGGCGAGGGCTTTCTCATAGAATTCCGCTGCCATGAGATAATTCTCAAGGCCGTCATAACAAGCCGCCACCGCTTCAAGAATGATATGCGGGTCCGAGACCTGTTCCAGGATGGATTTGAACCCGTCTATGGCCTCCAACCAGTTCTTCATCGGACATTTTCTTGAAGGCTTTGGCCCGGAAGCTCTCCACCTCGTCCAGTTCGTCTTGAGCACCTTGTCTGGTCAGGCAACATTTCTTATATTTTAAACCGCTTCCGCATGGGCACGGGTCATTCCTTCCCGCAGGGGTCATGAGGGGCTCCTTCTAACGTGACCGGGTCTGAACTTTATAATTTAGCATAGGGGGATTTCCCTGGCAAGGGCGTTCGCCAGTAATTTGGGGATAATTTGACCGCTTCCTCACGGAAAAAAATCTTGACAACCAGCGCAAGATTTGATTGAATCCGATATTCCTTAACTGCTTCGGCGGTACTGGGGGTTGAGCCGGACCTCCGGTATAATACTGCAGAATATCGTAAATATCCGTTATGGTTTGGGATGCTCGGAGTTTTGTTGAAAGGTCTACTGGATTGCGGCCCTTTGTCTATACCCGATACTCCGCGAAAACCGTTCCGATGGCGGGGGGAGGAACGTAGCTGGAACGCAAATCCGGGTCTAACTGGTGAACAACTCTCACACCATGCAGATCACCTGTGGGGCTGCAGCGACCATGTATAGAAAGGAGGAGCCTTCACAGAACTGGCGTCCATGCGCGCCACGTGACTACAAGAGTTGCATGACTCTAAAAAAAGCTCAAACTAACTAGGAGGTTGGTTCATGCCAAGTTTCGTAATCATGGAGAAGTGTGATGGATGCAAGGGTCAGGATAAGACCGCTTGCATGTACATCTGCCCCAATGACTTGATGAATCTGAACAAAGAAACAATGAAAGCCTGGAACATGGAACCCGAAATGTGCTGGGAGTGCTACAACTGCGTGAAAATTTGCCCGCAGCAGGCCATAGACGTCAGAGGTTACGCCGACTTCGTTCCCATGGGAGCGTCGGTTGTGCCCCTGAGGGGTTCCGAAGACATCATGTGGACGGTCAAGTTCCGCAACGGCATGGTCAAACGGTTCAAGTTCCCCATCCGGACCACTACCGAAGGTTCGGCCAAGCCTGATGGCGGTTACGGCGAGGTCACGACGGACCTGGCCAGCCAGTGCTTGTACAATGAGCCCGAGGCTCTGCGGCTCAAAGAGCTGCCCACACTCAAGAAGTAATCCTTAGGAGGTACCAAGATATGGCGAAGTTTGAAACCGTCGAAGTAACCACTGATATTCTACTCTGCGGCGGCGGTATGGCGGCATGCGGCGCTGCAGTCGAGGCCTCCTATTGGGCCAGCAAGAACGGTCTGAAGGTCACTCTGGTGGACAAGGCTGCCATGGACCGTTCCGGCGCGGTGGCCATGGGCCTTTCGGCCATTAACCAGTACGTGGATATAACCAGCGGCAACAACACCGTTGAGGACTATGTGAACTACGTCCGTAACGACCTCATGGGCATCACTCGTGAAGACCTGGTCTATGACATCGCTCGTCACGTGGACTCTTCTGTTCATCTCTTTGAAAAATGGGGCCTCCCCATCTGGAAGGACGAGCAGGGCAACTTTGTTCATGAGGGTCGTTGGCAGCTCATGATCAACGGCGAGTCCTACAAAGTCATCGTGGCCGAAGCTGCCAAGAACGCTCTGACTCAGCAGGGCGGCGAGTACTTCGAGCGCGTGTTTATCACTACTCCCCTTATGGACGGTGATCGTATTGCCGGCGCGGTCGGCTTCAGCACTCGTGAAGAGAAATTCTACGTGTTCAAGGCCAAAGCGGTCCTCGCGGCCATGGGCGGCGCGGTTCACGTCTTCAAGCCGAGAAGCACAGGTGAAGGTCTTGGCCGTGCATGGTATCCGCCGTGGAACTCCGGCTCCAGCCTGTACTTCACACTGATCGCCGGCGCGGAGCAGACCTGCCAGGAAGTCCGTTTCATCCCGGTCCGCTTCAAAGACGGTTACGGCCCGGTCGGCGCGTGGTTCCTCCTGTTCAAGTCCCGTGCGACCAACGCATTCGGCGGCGAGTACATGGTGGAGCGCAAGGCCGAGCTGGACAACTGGGGTTCCTACGGCAAAGTGAAGCCGATCCCGGCCAACCTGCGTAACTACATGGGCATGCTCGATGAGTTCGAAGGCAAGGGTCCGATCTACATGAGAACGGAAGAAGCCATTCAGAAGATCGCCGATGCCCTCAAGGATGATCCGAAGGCTTACAAGAAGAAGATGAAGGAGCTGGAGTCCGAGGCGTGGGAAGACTTCCTAGACATGACCATTTCCCAGGCCATTCTCTGGGCCGGCACCAACGTGCAGCCCGAAGAGAAGTCCTCCGAGATCGCGGCCGCTGAGCCTTACTTCATCGGCTCCCACTCCGGCGCCTCCGGCGCGTGGGTGAGCGGTCCCAAGGATCTGGCTCCGAAAGAGTACTTCTGGGGCTATGAGTATATGTCCACCGTGAAGGGTCTGTTCTCCGCGGGTGACGCGTCCGGCGCTTCCAGCCACAAGTTCTCCTCAGGCTCCCATGCCGAGGGTCGTGCGGCCGGTAAGTCGATGGTGCGTTTCGTGCTCGACAACAACACGCTTCCCAAAGTCGACGCGGCCAAGGTGGATGAGCTGAAGAAGAAGATCCTGAGTCCTCTTGACCTGTTCGCCGAGCATTCAGCCAAGTCCAGCGATCCGGACATCAACCCCGAGTTCATGAAACCCAAGATGTTCATGTTCCGTCTGCAGAAGATTATGGATGAGTACGCGGGCGGCGTCACCTCCGGCTTCAAGACCAACAAACCCAAGCTGGAGAGAGCGCTTGAGCTCATCGACTGGCTCAAGGAAGACTCCGAGAAGCTGGCTGCCGCTGACCTGCACGAGCTTATGCGCTGCCATGAGAACATTCAGAGAATGTGGCAGGCGGAAGTTCATGTCAGGACCATTCTCTTCCGTGAAGAGACCCGCTGGCCGGGCTACTACATGCGGAACGACTTCGCGAAGCTGGATGAGGCCAACTGGAAGGTGTTCGTAAACGCCACTTACAAGAACGGCCAATGGGAAATGAAGAAAGTTCCTATCATCAACATAGTCTAATTAAAATCCACTAACCTTCAGAACTCCGGGCGCTTTACAGGTGCCCGGAGTTTTGTTCGAGAGCCACACAAGCCGATGAGGGGGCAATTTCTTGTCCCCTCATAGTCCTTTTCAGGGAGGAAGCATGGCTGGAAACAAAACCGTACTGGTCGTCGGGGGCGGTATTAGCGGAATTACGGCCGCGGTCGAAGCCGCGGAAGCCGGATGCAAAGTAATCCTGGTGGAGAGGTTGCCCTATCTTGGGGGCCGAGTAGCCCGGATGAATAGGTATTTTCCGAAGCTGTGTCCTCCCACGTGCGGCCTGGAGATTAATTTCAGACGAATAAGACGCAACCCCGACATCGCGGTGTACACGCTGGCGGAAGTGGAAAACATCAACGGGAATCCCGGAAACTATACAGCCACCATCAAGGTTTCGCCTCGATACGTGGAGGACCGCACTGCCACGAGCAGATGTGTAGACGATTGTCCCGTGGAAATTCCTAACGATTTCAATTACGGCATGGACACGGTCAAAGCAGTGAATCTGCCGTATGAGATGGCCTATCCCATGAATCTCGTGGCTGACCGGGAGGCTCTCAAGAAGGCCGAAGGTAGTCCGGAGTATAGCGCCTTCATAGAATCCTGCAGCAACAAAGGTATACGGATTGACTTGGATGCGAAGCCGGAAACCTTCAATGTGGAAGTCAGTTCCGTGGTGTGGGCTACCGGCTGGAAGCCGTACGATGCCACCAAGCTGGACAAATTGGGCTTTGGGAAATGCGCCAACGTCATTACCAACGTAATGATGGAAAGATTGGCTGCAACCGGAGGTCCGACCAAAGGAGAGATCGTTCGGCCCTCGGACGGCAAGAAGGTTAACAATCTTGCCTTTGTCCAGTGCGCCGGCTCGCGGGACAGAAACCACCTGCCATATTGCTCCTCAATATGCTGCTTGGCTTCTTTGAAACAGGCAACCTACCTTAGAGACTATAATCCTGATGCGCAGGCCCACATATTCTATATCGATCTGAGAGCGTATGGACGCTTCGAATTCTTTTACGACAAAGTGAGGAATGACGAAAAGATCCTGCTAACCAAGGGGAAGATCGTGAACATAACCGAGGACCCGGTCACGAAAGACGTGATCCTCGAAGGAGAAGACATTCTCTCGGGCAAGAAGATTCGGCGCACCTTCGATATGGCCGTCCTCGCCACTGGAATGCAACCCAACACCAGCGTCGAAAAAGTGCCTGGCCTGAGCGTGAGTTATGACGAATTCGGATTCATGACCTCGGAACAAGGCATACATCCTGCCGGAGTCTCGAGGAGACCTATGGATGTAGGCACCTGTTTGCAGGATGCTACCGGAGCTGCGTTGAAAGCCCTTCAGGACACGGTGGGGAGGTAAGTCAATGGACCACAAAATCGGAGTTTACATTGATACGGGTTACGGGATTAAGGACGCATTGGACATCGACGCCCTTTCCGCTGTGGCCACCGACGAGTTTAAGGTGGCGGTTTGCCGGGCCGAACCTTACTGGACCGATCCGGACAAGCTCGCCATCATAAGGAACGATATCGCAAATGAGGCGCTCACCGCGGTCATCATCGCCGGTCCTTCGCCCAGAGTCTTCCAGAAAGAATTCACGTTCGACGGTGTCATTACGGAAAGAATGAATCTTCGGGAACACGTCGTCTGGTCCCATCCCGCTAATAATGAAGATACCCAGATGCTGGCCGAAGATTACATGCGGATGTGGATCACCAAGACTTCCAAATATGAGGACAGACCGCCCTTTATGGAAGCGGTGGACAAAGGAATTCTGGTTATCGGAGGCGGGATGACCGGCATGACGTCGGCTCTGGAAGCTGCCGCCGCCGGATATCAGGTCACCCTTGTCGAGAAGGAGCCGCAGCTCGGCGGATGGGCCAACAAGTTTCATAAGGTGTTCACGGGAAAGCCGCCCTATGACGAAGTGACTGATTCGACTATCCAGGAAAAGATAGCCGCAGTAAACGCAAGCGACAAGATCAAGGTCTACACCGGTCAACGGGTTTTCAGCATTTCAGGCGCTCCCGGAATGTTCGACGTTGTGATTCGACCCGATGGACCTTGGATCGACGAGCTGGACAAGGAACAAAACGAATGGCTCGCCGCCAAGAAGGCCAAAGCAGCCGGAGAAGAAGAAGAGGCGAAACCTGCTGCTCCGGCACCGGAGGAGGCCGCGGCCGAGGAAGAGGTAACTGAAGCCATTGAATTCGAACACGAAAAGGTCCGTGTGGGCGCAGTAGTTCTGGCGGCCGGATGGCGGCCTGAGGATGCTGCGGGCTATTCGCACCTGGGCTACGGCAATTACCCCGATGTGATAACAAGCGTTCAGATGGAAGAGCTTGCAGCCAAAGGCCAAATCTTACGACCTTCGGACGGCAAGGCGGTGACCAGCATCGCGTTCATAGATGCGGCGAACCAGGAAGCCGAGCATCCGCTGCTCTACTGTTCGTCCGTGGCTTGTCTGGTTACGCTGAAGCAGGCGCAGTACCTGCGAAAGACTAATCCTGAGGGCAAGGCCTACATCTTCTACGAGAATATGAGGACGCCGGGACAGTACGAACTCTTCTACCAGGCAATGCAGGACGACCCAGGGGTCTTCCTTTCCAAGGGGACTGCCGTAGGGGTTTCCAACGGGTCGTCGGGCCTCAATGTGGAACTCAAAGACACGCTCCTTGGTGAGAAGTTGAAGCTCAATGTGGACTTGGTGGTATTGTCAACCGGGATGGTCCCCGCGACCAAGGATGCCGCGATACTGAATCTCAAGTACCGCCAGGGCCCGTTCCTGCCGGAGAACCCATACGGGTTCAACGATTCTCATTTCATCTGTTTCCCGTACGAGACTCAGAGGACAGGAATCTATACGGCAGGCTGTGTGAGACAACCCATGGACTTCCAGAGCTGCGAAACCGACGCGGTCGGCGCTGCTCTTAAAGCGATACAGTGCGTTGAGCTTGTGGCACAGGGCAAGGCAGTTCATCCGAGGGCGGGTGATGAGTCATTCCCCGAGATCTTCCTCACACGGTGCACGCAGTGCAAGCGCTGCACGGAAGAGTGCCCGTTCGGAGCGTACGACGAAAAGCCCAACGGGACGCCATTGCCCAATCCTACCCGCTGTAGGCGTTGCGCCATCTGCATGGGCTCGTGTCCTGAACGGATCATCTCTTTCAGGGATCATTCAGTGGACATGATCGGATCCATGGTGAAATCCATTAATGTTCCCGATGAGTACGCGGAAAAACCGCGAGTGGTGGTCTTTATCTGTGAGAATGATTCCTACCCCGCTGTGGACATGGCAGGAATCAACAGGCTTGAGTACAGCCCCTATGTCAGGTTTATACCGTTGAGGTGTCTCGGCAACATCAACATGGTATGGATCGCTGATGCGCTGTCCAAGGGCATTGACGGCATCATGTTGATAGGATGTAAGTACGGTGACGACTACCAGTGCCACTTCATAAAAGGGAGCGAGCTGGCGGAATATAGAATGGGCAAGATCTCGGAAACGTTGCAGAGGCTCGTCCTGGAGTCGGAACGTATAGCCGTCCACCAATTGGCGATAAGTGAGTTCCACATGATCCCGAAATTGGTAGACGATTTCATGGAAACGCTCGCCGGTTTTGATCCCAACCCATATAAAGGCTTCTAAGGAGGTTCACCCATGGCGAATGAGTTTGTTGCCGAACCTGATCTTCAGTTCACCAAGGACCTTATCGCGGCCGGGGCCGGCGACCTGAAAAAGTGCTACCAGTGTGCTACGTGTTCGGTTGCGTGTCCTATTTCTCCGGACAACAATCCCTATCCGCGCAAAGAGATGATCTGGGCGCAGTGGGGCTTGAAGAAGAAACTCTTGAATGATCCGGATGTCTGGCTATGCCACCAGTGCAACGACTGCTCGACTCAATGCCCCCGCGGGGCCTATCCGGGCGACGTGCTCAAGGCCATCCGCAAAATGAACATACAGGAGAACTCGTGGCCGTCCGCTCTGGGGAATCTGGTAGGCCAGCCCTCACTGTTCGTCCTTACTATGGGCATCCCTGTGGTTGTCGTGCTGTTGCTCCTGGTCATGAACAACGGCTTTACCTTTCCGAAACCCGTTCACTACGGCCAGTTTATCGATTATATCCACATCCAGATCGTATATACTCTTGCTCTGATTTTCGCAGTAGTTTCCCTGGTCTTGAGTCTGCGAAACTTCTGGAACAACTTGGAATCCAACAACCCGTTGGAAGTCGGCACTCAGCGGAAAGGTTTTGTGCCCAGTCTAATCGAGGCACTCAAGGATATTCTTCCGCACTCGACGTTCAAGGACTGCGAGGCGAACAACATACGGTACGCTGTCCCATCTTCTCGTTTTCTGGGGCATGATAGGGCTATTTATCACCACGGCCATCGTCGCGTTCAACATCGACATTCTCCATATAGCGCCTCCGTCCCGAGGCGGCCCCGGAACCATTCCCATCAAACTCCTGGGCAACGTCAGTGCCGTGGCTTTTGTGCTGGGCCTGGGTATCATGCTGGTTCGGCGGCTCACTGCGCCGGAACAGACCGGCAACAGCTCCTACTTCGATTGGTTGTTTCTGTTCATGATCTTTGGAACGGGCGTTACCGGCTTGTTGACGGAGTTGTGCCGTTGGGCGGGACAGGCCCCCGGCGCGTACATTCTTTACGCGATTCATCTGATGTTCGTGCTGTCGCTCTTTCTGTACTTGCCTTTTTCCAAATTCGCCCATCTGGGCTACAGGACGGTTGCCATCGTGTGGGCAAAGTCTGCGGGAAGAGATGTGACATTGCCGACAGTTCCGAACTACGTGCCACCTCCTCCTGCGCAAGCAGAGGAAGCGTCGTAAGCAGGGTAGCCCGACATACCACTTTGAGAAAAAACAAAGTCGCGGGAACGGTCGTTCCCGCGACTTTCCTTTGTACTCATTTTCTCACTCCGAAAAGGTGTATCACGACTCCTACGCGTAATCGGAACGAGCCTGTCACGTTAACAGGAGATTCTCCTCTCGAATTTTTCCCATAACAAGGATGCTATTTCCGGCCCTACCTCTGCCCAATCCTGGTTAGCACGCATCAAGTAGTTCGATAAGTCCTCACTCCATTTGGATCTGTCGGAATCCATAAAACTCCTCAAAAAATTGCCGTACAACCCTTCATACATATAGGGAGCCACACGTTCCATCTCTCTAACGATCTGCTCGGCTTTGTCCTGGCTTTCCATGAGCCATTCCTCCCTTCTCAGAAAAGATTCCCGCCACATTCATTCTTGAATCTCGTCTATTACATTAGATGTCCTTGGGAGCGATAGAGTTTCAAGAAAACAGAGGGCGCCTTTCGCCACTAAATATTTGAATATCTGGCTCAGAACACACTTTTCCTCTTGACCGACAAACGTTGTCGGCTATATAGTGTAGTCAGGATCTGGAGTCACATCTCGACCCGGAACCTTTTTGGTTTTGTGAAACATATACCGCCTGGATCTTTTTGACCGGGACGGAAGGATGATTCTAAGGTTAAAACATGCCTTCCTATCGGAAGGCTTTTTTTGTGGGAAAACAGTGTATGGAGACTTTGACTTCCCTTGCGCTGATGAAGCATTGGTCCAGATCCCATCAGCGGGAGGGCAAGACCATCGGCTTTGTCCCCACTATGGGGTATCTCCATGAGGGCCATTTGAGTCTCATGCGACGAGGCCGCTCCGAAAACGACCTGCTGGTGGCAAGCATCTTCGTCAATCCGACTCAGTTTGGACAAAATGAGGATCTGGACAACTACCCCCGCGACCCGGAAGCTGATTTGGCTAAATGCGCCCAAGTAGGAGTGGATGCCATGTTCATGCCGGCAGCGGGCGATATTTATGGCCCGGACTTCCAGACCTTTGTGGAAGTGGAAAATGTGGCTAGGCCGCTTTGCGGGGCTTCGCGGCCGGGGCATTTCCGAGGAGTGGCCACCGTCGTCCTTAAGCTTTTCAATGTCGTTTCCCCTACCGCAGCGTATTTCGGCCAAAAGGACTATCAACAGCTCCGGGTGATCAAGACCATGGTGCGAGACTTGGATCTGGACGTCACAGTAGTTCCGTGTCCGACGGTCCGCGAGGACGACGGGCTGGCGATGAGTTCCCGGAACTCTTATCTGTCTCCGCGTGAGAGACAGCAGGCCACGTGCCTTTACCAGGCATTGCAAACGGCCCAAAGCCTTTTGGATCGGGGAGAGCAAAATGCGAAAGAGGTACGTCAAGGCAATGTCGGATCGGATACAGAGGGAACCGGACGCGCGGATAGACTACGTCAGCTTGGTTCATCCGGAGACTCTTCAGGATTTGGAGCGCGTGGCAGACGACGCATTGGCAGTGCTCGCGGTCCGGATCGGCAAGACGCGTCTTATCGACAACATGTTGCTACAGGGCCCGACGCTTAAGAAATACGAAGCGTAGGAACCGAAGCAAGCACTTTAACAATGATTTTTTCCTGCAGGAGGCGGGAAATGCAACGGACGATGCTAAAATCCAAGATCCACAGGGTCAAAGTCACCGACGCTTGCGTCGATTACGAAGGAAGCGTAACGATTGATTCAACTCTCCTGGATGCCGCGGACCTTCTTGAATACGAACAGGTCCACATCTACAACGTCTCCAACGGAGAAAGATTTGCTACGTACGTAATCAGAGGGGAGGCCGGTTCAGGGGAGATCTGTTTGAACGGAGCGGCAGCTAGAAAGGTTTCGGTCAAGGACCTTGTTATTATTTGTTCCTATGTGGCGCTGGAGGATTCCGAATGTAAAGGCTTCAAGGCGCGCAACATATTCGTTGACGAAAACAATAAGATAGCCAGGATAAGCTAAACCCGACAGCCCGCCACGGAGCTAGTACCGGACCGGAAAAAAGGGAACGCGGTTATTCTCTGAGGAAAGCCGAAACTCCTTTCCCTGTTTGATCCATATTCTTCCAAGGCTCCGACCTTCGCGAGTTATATCTAGAGGGACTAGGTCGTCAGTCAGTTTCGAAGCGTCGATGCCTGTGGCCGACCCAGGCTGTTGCCATCTCACTGTTTCTGCCCGCCATGGTAATAAAGAGGGCGGTTGCTTCAGGAACGTTGGTCTTCACATCCATAATCTTGATTAGCGCATTTGTCGGCAATTCCAATTTGTCTCCGGGATAGGCTACAAAGGGGCCGCCTTGCGATTCACGGAGCACCAGGTATTCCACACGGGGCTCCGCGACAGCAATATAGCTTTCCCCAATGACTTTGTTGTTCAGCTTGGCTTGAAGGGGGAAGATTGTGACCGATCCGCGCCTGCGCCCGTATTTGTCCTGGAGGTCCGTGGCGGTGTTAATGCGGTGGCTCCGGTCTTCCACCGGTGACGATTGCACCTGGAAACCACGGAGATCTACCCTCAAAGCCTTTTCATCTTCAGGATCCAAATTGGTTGACGGATCCAGCAGAGTAATCGTGTCCCCCCGCATGACCGTCACTTCCTCTCCCGGCTCTGCCGCGAACGTCCTATCGTTGACCCTGACACAAAAATATCGAACCTTCCGCTCCACTTGCACACCTGCGGAGTTGCGTGAACGTCCTTGAATGATCTCCACCGGGATGGTGCCGATAAGGAAACGATCCTTTTGTACCTGTATGAGGGTGTCCTTGATCAGGTTCACTTCCTCGTTCAGGTCGTTGAATCCACCTGCTCCCTTGATGCGCGCTCGTGAGTCCCCGGGAGTAGTTTGATTCTATGTGCACTATCCTCACTTTGTCGCCCGCGTGAACTCTGAGCGCATCATTGCCGTTCACAACGATTGGGGTGCGGCCATTGATCGAAACGATCAGATATTTAAGATAGGGATTATCGAGGTAGATCTTCGGATTGTCGGGTATGATGCCGAACTCATCCAGGAAAGCATTTATTACCATGGTTTGGTATCGGACCCTTAAACGATAATCACGAATATTTTTCGAAGTTTCAATTGCGAAGGCTGGTATGCCTACTTTGGTCAACGTGTGATAAGTTGCAGAAAGCCGCTGCTCCTTATGTGTGGTATCGGCGCGCAGGGTCCGGTGATTATTGAAGTTGAACAGGTGCTCCGCGGCTGATATTTGGGGATTAACCCTCTCCAGCACTCTATTCACAATGCTCCCCATTGGAATGATTCTTCCGTCTGGGCGGGTGTGCTCTTCAGCGTCGACTATGATTGACTGTCCGTACCGCGTGGAGTTTCGTTCCGGAGACTCCCATTTCGGGGAATAGAAGCCCGATCCGTCGTGGAGATTCAAAAAGAAGTCGCTTCGTTTCATCAGGTCCTTAATTATCTTCACGACAAGGACGTCCCGGTCGGGACGCTTGGGGTGGAGATCCGCGAACTTCCGATTCATATCTCCTTCAACGCCCCTGTTGTTTTCCACAATTGAAAAGAAATTCGCCCGGGGCACCAGGATCAAGTTCCCCTTTTTCAGGGAAATATCGGCATAAAGGTCCGCGGCTGAGTACCCTCCTGGCTCGTCCCCCTGGATCCCTCCCATGAGCAACAGTGTTGGGCCCGGCGAGCCACCTTTAATGGTGTACACATCCAGTTCGGAATTCGTCCCTTTGAAATAGACCTTATGGATAGTCTCCGCCGGGGCTGCGAAGGGCACGGCAAGACTGAGCAAGAAGGCGAGCGGGATTGAGACCCCGAGGAGCCCCCGCTGGATTCTGGAAATGAGCGACATAGACAACCTGACCGTTCGACAAACCGACCTCAGGACCTGAGCACGCGATGCAAGCCCCAGGGGATGCGACCTTCGGCATCATTACAACAAACGAGGGCGCATTGCCCTCACAAAAAGCATCAACCAAAATGTGTGGAGCCCAATCCAAGCTTTATAGTGCACGTCTCTTCTGGGCGGATCTTGAGCGGGCACCATCCAAACCCTCACCCTTTTTGCCGACCATCTTTAGTTCGCTGCGTGCGAAGCCCCGCTGGAAAACGATCTTTCCATTCTCGTCATATAGCAGGATGGATACCCGAGACAAGGATGTTCCCGGCCGATCATCCCCGTAATCCAATGCCACGCGGGCATTGGTCCTAAAAGGAGGGGTAATAGATTTCCCTTCCCTGTAGTCGGCCGGTAGGTCTTCTTCTGCGAGCCGAGTATTGCTGGGATAAACAACTATTCTGTTCTTTCCCTTCTGATCGACCGTCTCCACAAACACGAATACGTATCCTGAAAACAAAGTGTCCGGGTGGTCTTTTACAAGCCTGAAGCTAAGCTTCCACCTACTGGGACTCTCAACGACGGCGGTTACGTCCTGTGCGTTAAAATTGATGATCGGCCCCTGGGCCGAACTTCCCTCTGTTTCTCCAGGGCCCACAAGCGGGGTTTCAGTCGATCCGCGACCGGCGAATTTTCTCGTGGCGGATTCCGCCGAAGAGAAGGGTACTCGGGCTCTCTTCTATTTCCTCATCAACAGCTTTGGAGCGGCCGGGAGGACTGGTAGGCGACTTGACTGCATCCTGAAGGGCCGTCAGCGGACCTTCATTCTCGACAGATAATTCTTGGTCTTGCGTTCCTTCCCCCGCAGGTGCCCCTTCCCTGGTCGGCCGCGGGGGCACCGCTGCCAAGGTAGGCGATTCCTGCAATTCCTTCAGGCGCTTCTCCTGGATTGCTATCTCCAGTTCTTTGCTTCTAAGCTCTTCCTGCAGCGATTGGACCTTTTGACCGAGCGTATCATGCTGGCTCGTAGTCCCGCCCTTGCTCGACAGGTAGCCTCCCGCACCGATGATGGCAAACACAACGAGGCCAATTACCACAGCCGCTACGGCTAAGCCGACGCGCATGCGGAATGGGGTCAACTCCATCTGGCGTGAACTGCCCGATTCACTCATTAGCACTACGGAATAACGGGCATTGGTCCGGGTTTTAGGTATTGGAATCGGAGGAAGATCCCGATAAGGCGGTCCATCCCTCCGAGACGATGCGGAACCCCGAATCTTTGCCGCCATCCAAGACCATACTCTTCCAACCTTTATCACTGTATTTATCTCCCTGGAAGGACTGGACGAACCTCACCAGAACTCGGCCTTGCACCTTCCTGATTTCCACCCGGTCTACTTCGACCCGGATGGTTCGGTATTTGCGGAAGAAATTCTTCTTAGTCTTCAGGAGCGCTACGTAATTCATTCCCTCGTGCTCGAAATCGGGATGATACATTTTCATGAATCTGTCAAGATTCTTTTGCTCCCAGGCCAATTTCCACTCACCGAGGAAAGCCATGACCGCCTTATTATCTGATGACGCCTTATCCGACGCCTTGCCGTTGGATGCGAGGGTTTTCCATCCCGACGCGTGCGACTGTCCGTCCCGGACATCCTTGCCACTGGTCTCTCTTGGTTCAGTGCGCGCGTGTCGAGTCATTTTTTCCAGAGATGCCAGTAAGTATCTCATCTCCGATTTCATGCGACCGTGGGGAGGCTCCGCTAGTTTTCGGTCTGCTTTCTCCTCTTTAGCACTATGTTTGATGCTATCCGGAATTTGTGCCCTGGAAACTACTTGAGTTTCCGGTTTTTCTTTCCTTGAGGTCGGCTCTTCCCTTGGACTCGGGTCGATTTTTTCCGGAATCTTGGCTCGAGAAGCCACCAGAGTTTCCGGCTTTTCCTTCCTTACGACCGGCTCAATGCTCGGGAGAGGCACGTACGTGGGCATCAGGCGGGCTACAATCAGGCGATCGGGGGACGGACCGCCCAAGTATTTTTCATTCATCTCGATGTGGGGTGCCGCACCCTCTCTAGCAGTCCGGCCGCTTATGCGATCCAGGACCACCGCTCGCGACGGGGCGGAAGGCTGTGGGGCCTCGACTTCACCCTTAGGCGCTGGTTCCGGCTCGTCAGTGGAAACCAGGCGGATACGGAAATCATTCGGTTCAGCTCGCTTTGTGCCGGGATCCGCTCCGGCTCTGGCCAACAAGGTCTGTACCGGAAAGGGGTCGTCAACAGGCTGGTGGTAATCCTCGGCATAAATGTTGTATTTGTCACCGTGAGTAAGGTACAGCACTTTAATGCCTGAGCTATGGAAGCCGTCGGAGCCGTAAGCCTGGGTAAAGATGGAGGTAATGATGCCGTTCTGCCGGTAGAGATACACGTTGCCCAGCTTGACACGGATGGAAGAGTAACGCTTGTTTAGCCGGCGTTTCTTTTCTTTCCAGCCGTTGAAATCGAGCCAGCAACTCTGAAAATTCGGTGAATAGTGGGCCATGTACCCATCAAGGCTTTTCGATTCCCATGCCTGCCGCCAAGATTCGATGAAGTTCCTCAGTTCCCGTTCCTGCTCCATAATTACTGACCTTGGCGCCATGAGCAGCTTTTCCACAACGATAATGGGAGTACTCTGCAGCCTGATGAACCGCGACACCTTGATCAGGTCTTGATTCTCAAGGGCTACGCAACCGTTGGAATCTGGCTTCGCCCCGAGAGGCTTGTCCCTTCCGTGAAGCCAGATGCCGTCACCGTTCTTGCCTCTTCGTCGGTCTACAAAATTAGGGTAGTCGGTGGTGAAAGCCCACATCCCATACTTGGATGGAAGCGTCCGTCCGTCAATGACCGAGCAGAAGAAATAGACCCCTTCGGGAGTCTTCATATCGCCCCGAACCCACTTGTCCCCATCATTCTCACCAGTGGAACACCGGTAGGATTCGACCATGGAGGGTTCGCCGTCCTTGATCTGCCAAACACTCAGACGCTGCTCGGCCTTGTCGACGATCACAGCGTGGAAAGTCCCTTCCACCATCCAGTTCATGAGCGCTACAGGATAAAGAGGCTCGCTGCCGAAGGCTCCCGCGGTACACGTTATGAGCAGAATGAGGGCCACCGGGACTATGTTTGCAGTCCGATAGCGGGGGGAGGCTAACAGTCTTTTCAGAATGCAAGCAAACATACGCTTTTCTTTACAGGTAGTTGCGCCAAAAGTCAAGAAAGTTTTACATTAACTTTCTAATACAACATCATGAAACTGTTTGAGAAAAAACTCTATCTATTACCGAGTCGACCCACCTCAGTGCGCGGCTGATGTCAAAGACTGCCTCTATTTCAGAGACAGTCAGGTGCTCCAGGATCGCTGGATCGCGCAGGAGGATCTCTTTGAAGTCTGCCTGATCTTCCCAAGCTTTCATGGCATTGCGCTGAACCAGAGCATAGGCGTCCTCTCTGGTGAGCCCGTGGTCCACCAGTTGCAAGAGAACCGATTCTGAAAAAATAAGCCCGTGACTCATTTGCAGATTTTGCAACATCTTCTGCTCGTACACCTTTAGGTTGCTTATGACCGAAGTAAGGCGGTGGAGCATGAAGTCAACCAATATTGTGGCATCAGGCGCAATGATCCTTTCGACCGAAGAATGGGAAATGTCCCTTTCATGCCAAAGAGGCACATTCTCCATAGCTGCCAGAGCATGACCCCGGACCACACGAGCCAGGCCGGTGATATTCTCGGTGAGCACAGGATTCCGCTTGTGGGGCATGGCCGACGAACCCTTTTGCCCTTCGTGGAAAAATTCCTCCGCCTCTGCCACTTCGGAGCGCTGCAGGTGCCTTATCTCGACCGCGATCTTCTCCATACTTGAGGCCATCATAGCCAAGGCGGTGAAATACTCTGCGTGGCGATCCCTTTGAAGCACCTGGCTGGAAGCAAGGGCAGGTTCAAGCCCCAGCTTCTGCAAGATGTCTTCCTCCATCTGCGGATCCAGATGAGCGAAGGTTCCTACGGCCCCTGAAATCTTGCCTACAGAAATGGTCTTTAATGCAGCGTCCCAGCGAGTGAGATGCCTGAACATTTCGCTGTAAAGGACCGCCAATTTGAGGCCAAAAGTAATTGGTTCGGCATGAATGCCATGGGAGCGGCCGACCATCGGGGTATGACGATGCTCCAGGGCGCGAGTCTTGAGTGCATTCAGCAGCCCGACCAGCCCTTCGCGAATAAGCAGTCCCGCTTCTTTGAGCAGCAGACAAAGAGCAGTGTCCACGACGTCATAGGAAGTAAGGCCCCGGTGGATGAACCGCGAGTCCTCGCCTACACACTCAGCTACGGATGTGGTAAATGCTATAACGTCGTGACGAGTGATCTTTTCAATCTCGTTGATACGTTCCGGATCAAATGCGGCTCTCGTCCGGATGCATTCCATGCTTTCGGGTGGGATGACTCCTCTTTCAGTCCATGCCTCGCAAACCGCTAATTCTATATCCAGCCACTTCTGATAACGGTGCCGTGGTTCCCAGAGTCTTCCCATATTTTGGCGGGTGTAGCGCGGAATCAAGCTGACTTCCTTTCAAAACAAAGTCTGCAACCGACGCAACGCACCATCAGTGAACGCAAGCCAACACCTGCCTCGCAACCTGTCCCTGGCACCTCAGCCACCAGGTTCCAGGCAGGCTTCCACAGGTGCAGCTTTCCCATTCGGTGTTCGAGTCCGGCAGACTACCTCCCCAAGCGCGCTTTGCTGGAGAAAATTGTCGATACATTAAATTGCAGCCCCATACAGCCCAAAGCACCTAAGCATAGCATGAAAGGGGAGCAGGTTGCAAACGCAAAGATAAGCATTTTAATCGGAGTTCGCGGATTTAATCGACGCATTGGCGAATTGATCACGCGGTCGCTGGAGGCTTTACCCGTAGGCCGGTAAATGCTAAACAACCATTATGAAATCGCTGGTCACGGTCAGAAAGTGTGAGAATTATGAACCGCCCCTCTTGGCGTCAGTTTCTCGAAAAGTGTCTCGATGATCTCGGAGGTATGTCCTCATTGGTTAAAAGAGGGGATCGGATACTACTTAAGCCGAATCTGCTCAAGTCCGCGGCCCCTCATGAAGCGGTCGTGACACATCCCGCGGTGGTAGAAGCCATTGCTTCTCTGGTGATTGATGCTGGGGCCACCCCTTTCATCGGGGACAGCCCGCCTCTCGGCAATCTCCCAAAGGTTTTGTCGAAATGCGGGTACGAGCCTTTTATGAAGAAAATGGCCATCCAGGCGGTGCCGTTCGTGGAGAAGCTACCGGTGGAATTCTCCACGGGGCGGCTTTTTCGACGCATGGACCTGGCTCGCGAGGTGTTTGAATTTGACGCGGTCATCAATCTGGCCAAGCTGAAGACCCACACCCAGATGGTGCTCACCCTCGCTGTCAAGAATCTCTTTGGAACCGTTATCGGCACTGACAAAGCTTCCTGGCATTTAAGGGCCGGGAAGGACGTTGATTGCTTCGCAACGGTTCTGGTCCAAATCTTTGAAAAGATCCGGCCGGTTCTTTCTATTGTGGACGGCATTCTTGCTATGGAGGGAAATGGTCCCAACAGCGGGGATGCCCGCCATGTCGGGATTCTCGGCGCGTCCACCGATGCCGTGGCGTTGGATTCGGTCATCTGCAGGTTGGTGGGCTACAAGGTCCGCTCCCTGCTCACGTGTGTCATCGGGGAGAGTATGGGGGTAGGGGTTGCGGATGGCGGGCAAATCCGTAGAGTCGGAGACGATCTTGACGGATTTCCGTTGAAGGACTTCAAGGCGCCGAAATCAGTGACAATGGCCTGGAATCTCTCCTATTGGAATCCCGTGCGCCGTTTCATGGAGAACCATGTCATCACTAAACCTGCCATCGATCTGGCAGCTTGCCGCAGTTGCGGGATCTGCCTCGCCCATTGCCCGCCACGCGCCATCAACGAGATAGACGGGGCAATGGTAATCGACCGCAAGAAGTGTATTTCTTGCTTCTGTTGCCACGAACTCTGCGAGAACAACGCAGTAGAGATCGTCCAGCCGTTCTTCGGAAGGTGCCTCTCCTCAATCACCCGCTGATACGAATGTGCATTAGAACCAAGAAGAATCAGTGAAGACCTTCTTACAAGAAGGTCCTCCCGATTTTGCCTTTCTCGATGCGCAATCGGATCGGGGGATGATTCCCTAGCCTTGTTTGAGTGCCAGTGTGAGGCCGTCGGCTATGGGGACAAGGCTCAATTTGATTCGATCATCGTCACGCAGCTTCAGATTAAACGCTCTGATCGCGAGGGTAGCGTCATCTCTTGCCTGAGGGTCTGCAACTCGCCCGCTCCACAACACGTTGTCCACCGCAATCAATCCGCCGGGACGCAGGAGTTCAAGAGACCGTTCATAATAGGCATCGTAATTCTTCCTTGTCAGCGTCTATGAAGACGAAATCGAAAGAGCCGTGTTTTCCTGCCTCCAAGAGGGCCTCAAGAGTTTCGATAGCCGGTGCCAGCCGCAAATCAACCTTCTCTGCCACGCCGGCCTCCTGCCAATACCGGCGGGCCATGGAAGTCCACTCTTCATTTATGTCGCACGCTATGATTCTGCCTTGCGGAGGCAGAGCCAGCGCGGTCCAGAGAGAGCTGTAGCCGGTGTAAACGCCCAACTCTATGGTGTTGACTGCTCCAATAATTTGGACCAATAGGGCCATGAACTGGCCCTGCTCCGGGGCAGTCTGCATCATGGAATGAGGATACGGAGCGGTTTCGTATCGGAGGCGGCGCAAGATATCCGGTTCGCGGCAGGGATGACACCAACAGGTAATCTGTACAATTGGTCCGACATGGAGATAGTTCTGTTAGCCATCGTATTGCCTTGACAGTTTGGGCACGGCAAAATCGTACCTTGGCATTCAATCACCTTTCACAAGGTGTCTTGGGCCATGTGTTTCCCCTCGGTACACCGCTTCACCGATGGTGGTCTGAAAGACAACCTGACAGATCCGGGTGTTCGGTTTGAGTATGAGGGGAAAAGGAGCCATGTTGCTGATTTCCAGGACCTGCCGATTGTTTATGCCGGGTTGAATGAAACTCGCGGTCATGTGCACCAGGAGACCAATACGGGCAAACCGGGATCGGCCTTGAATCCACCCGCACAGGTTGGGAGCTAGCCGGATTCTTTCCTGTGTTATTCCGAGGATAGTCTCACCGGGCAAAAGAGTGAAAGAACGCTCACAGTAGACAAGCTTGGTGATTTTTTCGAGATCCATAGTATCATCCACCACCACTCCGCGGCGCAGCTTCTTGAAGATCCTGAACTGGTTGCTCAAATTGAGATCCACTGAGCCCGGGCCGACCATGTTTTCGCTGAAAGGCTCAATTTCGATCCGGCCGTCTTTCATCGCCTGAAACAACTCATCTCTGGTCAATACACTCATTTGGTTTCCCCCAGCCCGCGGCTTTACCTCAAACATCAATACCTTTTACCATAACCGGGGAGGTTCCGATGCGCCATTATGGTATAGTTCGGCTGACCAAAAGTCTTTCGAGTTGTGATAAACGCCTTGAAGTGGCAAAGTGGGCGGGTCGCTCCTACAGGTAGTTTGTCGGCGAACCGTTAACGTGATGGAGCGCGAGACGTAGATGGATCTGGCTGTTCTCCAAAAAGTGGCACAGGAACTTAATGAACTGCTTCCAGGCGGGTTTGTCAGCAAAATTTATCAACCCTTGCCAAGAGAAATCGTGTTGCGCATACGATTCCGGACAGGGGGAGAGAAAAAGCTCATGCTCAGCGCTGATCCGTTGCTGGGCCGCATTCATCTAACCAGTCTTAAAATTCCGAATCCGCCGACTCCTCCGAGATTCTGCGCTTATCTCAGAGCGCATCTCCAAGGGGCAAGAATTGTTCAAGTCGCCGCAGCTTCGGATGACCGTGTCGTCAGAATTATCGCCGTGCGTGGCCCGGAGGATGAGAGAGCTGAAAGAGATCTTGTTCTTGAGATCCTTGGACGGGACTCAAACATACTCATCGTAGACCGCAAGTCCAATCGGATTATGGATTGTCTCCATCATATCACGGAGAAAGGAATTGGGAGTCGAGTGGTTCTGCCCGGTCTGGATTATTTCCCTCCACCGGCAAGGAGCGGCGTTCCGACAAAGTCCCTCTATGATCTCGACATGAACAGGTTTGCCCCTGGTATTACTACAAGACCGGACGGAAGAAGGCGCCCCACAATCGAAGCCGTGGCCTCCCTCGATGAGTGTTTCTCATCCATGAACGAGGCAGTGGATGCATTTTTTAGGCCCAAATTGGAATCGCACTTGGTGGAGGGTTTCAGACGGAAGCTGGCAGCACCTTTGAAAGCTCGCATTCATTCACTGGACCGCCGTTTGAACAAAATAGAAGCTGATGCTCAAAGACTCAAGCAACTCGCGGATCGCGGTGAGGAGGGCGAACTGCTGAAGGCCAATCTGAAACGTGTAAAGAAGGGCATGACCGACATAGAAGTTGAGGATTGGACGACCGGTGGGCGTCGAATCGTCGGCTTGGACCCGGCGCTGGACGCTGTGGCCAACATGGACAGAATCTTCAAGAAGGCTGCCAAAGGCAAACGAGGCGAGAAGATGGTGCGGGAACGAATGCATCGAACCCTTGAAGAAAAACAGGCACTTGAAGACCTGCTTTTCTTCCTCGGAGAAGCCTCTGACGTTGCGGAACTTGAACGCCTGGCAGTGGAAATGCCTTTCAGCACCCCGCAGAAGCTTAAGTCACCCGGCAAAACAGATGCAGGGCCCACGTCGGAGTCGGCACTGTTTCGTGAGGTGCGAACGCCTGCCGGCAAGCTCATTCTCGTGGGTAAGAGCGGTAAAGGGAATGACTTCTTGTTGCGCAGAAAGTCACGAAAAGGGGACTTGTGGCTCCATGTAAAGGGTTTTGCAGGGTCCCATGTGATTCTCCGTCGAGAAAGCAGTGAGCAAATCTCCATCGGGGACATGGAAATAGCCGCGGATCTAGCGGTTCATTTCTCTAAAGCTCGTGGCAAGGGGAAAGTGGAAGTGATTGTAGCGGACGTGGGTGATTTGGGTCGCCCGAAGGGCGCTTTGCCGGGCCAAGTGACGGTCAAGACATACAAAACTCTGATTTCCGGTGGCCTGCCAAATGACCCAAATGAGGATATTATGAAGAAGCTTTCTTGAGGGGAGGTTGGGGATCGGCAGTCCTCCCCGAGAGAATTTTGGTCTTATCCCTTATGTCCGAGTGGGATTACTTGCCCTTGATGCTCTTGATCAGTTCCGACGCGTCGTTATCGTAACCCAGTTTGGGGTAATCATCCAGCACACGCTTGGCGGCCAGCCGCGCAGCTTGATAGTTTTTTACACTCAACATCGTGCGGGCCTTGTACATTTCTTTTTCTGCTAACTTCTTGCGGCACTCGTTATACTTTTCTTCAGCCTTCTTTGCCCATTCCCCTGCGTTGGAATCGGCTGCAAGGGCTTTGAATTCCGCCGTGGCCCTCTGAACGACCGAGTTGTCGACATCCACCGTATTCTTGATCTGGTTGAAGTAGGCCATGCCTATGTTGAATTTGGCCCGGGAAACTTCCTTGTTGCCGGGATAGAGGTCTATGAATTGCTGGTACCGAGCAACGGCTTTTTCATAGGATTTATCATCGTAGAGTGAGTCGGCTATTTTCAAGTAGACTTCCGGCATCTTCTTGAAATCAGGATGCCCGGACTTCAGCCGCTCAAAGACTTCTACGGCTTGGGCATATTGCTTCTTCTGGAACTGTTCCTCTGCCGCCTGGAAGAGCTTGTCCGGCCCTGCGTCCTTCTCAACCACGTCGGTTTTCCAGAGCGAGGGACAGCCCGCGGCAAGCACCGCAATGAATGTTACAAGGATGAATGAAAGCTTACGTCTCACAGCGTGAGATCCTCGACGTAGCGCTGAAGTCTTAGGTTTTGTTAGCAAGGGGACCATCTTCTGTCAAGAATTCTATCGGAAAGGAAGAAACCTTTCTCCAGTGAAATAGTTCCGGGACGATTTTTTGCCCATCCTCCAGTACAGGGATCAATACGTCCTACATAATATGCGGTCCGCAAGGGTCATCAAAGCGCGTTTCTCTTCCGAGTCGCTGAAAATCTCCAACTGGTCGGTCGCCATTGTCAGATAGCCGCGACTCTTCCGAAGCGTCTCCTCGATTCCGCCCCGCGTTTCCAAGAAGGCCCTCACCCACGCCAGGTCTCCGTCGGAACACTGTTTTTGGGTGACTATACTTTCGACGCGTGTCCTTTCCTCGCTGCTTGCTTCCTTGAGAGCGCAGATCAGGGGCAGTGTGAGCTTCCCTTCCTCCAGGTCCTTTCCAGGAATCTTTCCCATAGTTTCTTTGTCGGACCGGTAATCTATCACATCGTCGGTCATCTGAAAGGCTATGCCGAGATTGAACCCAAATTGGGCCAACGCTTCTTCCTCTGCACCGCCCAATCCTCCTAGGATGGCGCCACCCCGGCAGGCTGCTTCCATCAGGACTGCTGTCTTGTCAGTGATGACCTGAATATATTCTTTTTCGCTGAGTCGAATGTTCCCTATATTCATCATCTGGAATAATTCACCCTCACTCAGTCTCTCTGTGGCCCTGGACACGATTTCGAGGATGCGCAGGTTCTTGATAGACGTGAGAGCCGAAAATGCCTTGGCCAGTATGAAATCACCTCCCAGAACGCACATCTCATTGGACCACAAGGTGTTCGCTGAAGGCCTACCCCGACGTGTGTCAGCGCGGTCCACCACATCGTCGTGAAGCAGTGTGGCGGTATGGATGCACTCAATCGCCCCTGACAGCTTGACCGCGTCCGTTCCCGAATACCCGCCCATACGAGCTGCTATGATGGCAAGCTGGGGACGAATTCTCTTGCCACCGCTGTTCATAATATGAGCGCCTATCTCGAAGGCCACGGGGACGCGGCTTCTCAGCTGCTGAATCAACTCCTGTTCCAGGTTTTCCATGGTACACTGGATTGAGTCGAGCAGATCCAAAGGCTTCTCCTGAGATGAAGGGGATACGTCCGAGCTGGAGCAATGGCAACAAATTACTCTATCACTTAAGCGGCCTTGCCGCAAGGCTCGCGGAGTTGGAGTTCGAGTCACGGGTCCGGAGGCGCCGCGGACAGCAGAATTCAGCCGGCGAAGACTATCGCAAAACATGCGTGAATTGGGATAATGACACCCTACGTGGTCCAGTTCGTAATTCGAGCGATCTTATCCATGGACGCAAGACCATGAAAGCGGATTAGAGACTATGGATTGGTGGGACAGGAATTAAACTGTCTCAAAATACTGTTGAGGATATTCTCACCGTAGGGGCGCTTCGAGAAGCGCCCTGGTTTTGGGCGGTTCACGAACCGCCCCTACGCCACCCAGGTCATCTCCCGCCCGAAATTCTAGTTTTGAGACAGTTTCATCTTGCCTGTCCCACCAAGGCTTTCCGAAATACGTCACCGAACTTGTGAAACCGAGCACTAGTTCCTGCATGTGAAGGGAAGAGGAATGGCCCCCATCAGTTCCCTGGACTTGACACCATCTTCTATTAACGGTAATTGTGTAACACTCGAAAGGACAGTGGTCTGTTTCAAAAGCGTGTGAACTTTAGAAATTGTGCCACATGCCCGGTGGCTGATACGTGGGCTGCCAAGTCAGGCTCCGCGAAATCGTCCGCAACAAACTTTCCGATATTCTGCTGCTAAATTGGCCATGCTCTATGGAATGATAGTTCCCGGCATAGTATCGGCAGTCTCTTTACCATCTCACGCCTAATGTAGCCTCTGCAGAGAATGCTGACCCGCAGGTGGTGATTACTTCATGTCTTGAGAGAAGACGCCGGGGGAAGCCCGCTCCTGCCGGGCCCGGAAGGCTCAGTACGTCAGGCTTCGGCATGAAGCATTTTTAGAAGTATACTTTTGGGGAGTCGCAATATGAGAGTACTCTTGTTGAATCCACGTTTTTCCCAGACGTTCTATTCATTGGACAGGGTCCTGATGATGCTCGGGCGCAAAGCCGTTCATCCTCCTCTGGGGCTCATAACTGTTGCTGCGTTGCTTCCGCAGGACTGGGAATTCAACCTTATCGATTTGACTTTTCAAACAGTAACCCGACAAGACTGGGATACTTGCGACCTGGTGATGATTTCCGGAATGAATGTTCAACATCAAGGAATTGTTGAGACGGTCCAAGAGGCAAAGAGACACGGTAAGAAGGTTGTAGTTGGCGGGCCCGCGGTCTTTCATGCACCGGAGGAAGCTCTGAGTGACGGCGCGGACATTGTTGTGGTCGGAGAGTTGGAATCCTGCCTAGACCGATTTCTGCACGTTTTGAATCGGAACGAGTGCGGTGTGATCATTAGGAGCGAGGCCAGGCCGGATCTCAAATCTTGGCCTTCTCCAAGATTTGACCTCCTAGACGTGGGCAAGTACTTGACCATGGGCGTCCAGTTCTCGAGAGGATGCCCCTTTAAATGTGAGTTCTGTGATGTGACACATATGTTGGGACGCCAGGTCAGGATCAAGACCCCTTCGCAAATCATCAACGAACTGGACATGCTCAGACGCCTGGGCTGGAAAGAAAACGTCTTCTTTGTTGACGACAATTTTGTAGGCAATGGTCGCGCTGCCAAGACGTTGCTAAGGGAATTGATCAGTTGGCACGCATCTGTCGGCCAATGTTTTGATTTCAACGCGCAGGTTTCCGTGAATGTGGCCAATGATCAAGAGTTGTTGGACCTCATGGTCGAGGCGGGCTTCTACAAGGTTTTCGTGGGAATCGAAACCGACGATCGAGAGAGTCTTGAACAGACCAAGAAACACCAGAATTCCCGAACAGATCTCGACATGGCGTGCCACAAGATTATAAGCGCGGGACTTCAAATTGAAGCCGGCTGGATTGTCGGTTTTGACAACGAGAAGCCAGGGGCGGATCGTCGAGTCATCGACTTTGCCACGCGCAACAATATTCCTCAGATACTAGTCAATTTCCTGCAGGCTCCGCCGGGCACAGACTTGTGGAAGCGTCTTGCCAGGGAAGGGCGTGCGCCCTTCATACCTTCGGATAAGGCCACGAGTCTGATCGGTCTGATCAATTACGAGACTGTCCGCCCTGTCGCCCAACTTACTCAGGAAGTCATAAACATATATGAAAGTCTTTATGATCCAAAATCCTACTATCGACGGGCATTTAAGGAGTTCTCGTTGATGAAGCCCCGTCGGCTGAAGAAGCCGCCTCGCTTACCCTCCGCGGCCCAGTTGCGGGCCCTATTGCTGACCCTTGGTCGCCAGGGAATACTGAATCCATCCCGATGGAGCTTCTGGAAGTACTTTTTCAAAGGATTATGGTCATTTAGTGAGAGGTTCGAGTATTTTATCCACACGCTGATTCTGTTCGAGCATCACGATGACTTCAGAAAGACCATTGCTAAGAACATCGCCGACGAGCTTCGGCTGGTTGTATCCGATTCTGACAGTGAGGCAGAGTATATAGAAACGCCGGCGACAGCCTCCGCTAGCCGAGGATAAAAGCGTGACAAGACAATAAGACAACGAGGCGATGCGGCATGGGTGCGTCGGGGTATCTTCCGGAATCTTTCACTTGCGGTTGGTTCCATGATATTTGTATCCTAGTCCATTATCATGGTTTCTATTTGCGAGGACTGCCCTTGCCCTGCTATCAGCGCCTCTTGATAACTCTGCTTCTGCTTCTGGTCGTCTCGGTCCTTTGCGCCGCAGGGGAAGTCTCCGATTTTGAGAAAGGCCTTGCTCTAAGATTCGAGGGCAAGAATGCTCAAGCGGTTGAAGCATTTAAGAGAGTTCTTGCTGATTCGCCTACACACGTCCGGGCCTTGGTCCAGATGGGGGCCGCATTAGAGGACCAGAGGAAGTGGAGAGAAGCTGTACAGGCTTATCGCCGCGCTCTGGAGATAGACCCGCGTGATGGCTCCGCGATACGCAATCTCGCACAGTTGGCGTCGTCACGCAGCATGGATTCGCCAATCCAAGCACCCAATCCTTCCAAGGAGGACTTGCTTCGGAACGGACTGCGTGCGCTGGAGTCGAAGAGTTTTGATAAAGCCTCGGAAATCTTCAGATTGTCACGAGGGCTTTTCCCCAATGATCCGCGGCCGTTATTCTATTCCGCCATCACTCTGGAACAACAAGGCAAGGTCGCTCCCGCAATTGCACTCTACGAAAGAAATGTCGAGTCCTTTCCGGACTATATCCCTGCCAGAATAAACCTCATCGTCGCTCTAATCTCTAGTGGCCACCGGGAAAAGGCCAGCGTACAGGCCCAAAAGGCCTTTGACATCATTCCTGACAATCCACGTGTGCGGTATCTGGCTCGCTTGCTGGGCAAGGCCGGGCCCCCTGACAAAAATGCCGCCCTTTCCCGCAGAGGAACCGATGTGCCATGAGGTACTTTCTTTATGCAATCGGCCCCTGCTTCCTGGTTCCGATAATTTGTTTTGCCATGCTGCATTACCCGGCTCTCGACCGTGAAGTGCAAGCAAGACTCCCTCTTCTCTCGGCTTACTACATTTCGCGCCAACTGGCCGGGGAGATTGCCCACGCTGATTCGCGCGCGGGTGAGCTTCCCGTCAATTACGGCCAGATCCTGGAAGCCTACGACAAACTGTCTACCAACAAAGATATTAGAGGGTTGGAGACTCTCTCCGCTTCGGGCAGAACGCCCGGGCCGGCTGAAAGTGTTTTTGCGCGATTCATCCTGTGGAAAGATAATCTTCCCTACGATTTCTTGACAGCCGATCCGGTCAGGGATATCGCCATACGGCTCGGGAACATGCGAAGACTCCAGAATACTGCTGCGGCCATGAGGGACGAGATCATCTCAAAACACACGCTCGACTGTCTGAGATATCTGCCCCCGAAAACTGCTTCAGCGACGATCTCCGGCAAAGGGCTCCCATCGGAAACGGTCAATAGCGGATTGGTTTTCTGCGGTGAGAAGGTCCCGGTGGAGAGGACGGATGTACGACGGAGGATAGAGTATCAGATCGCTTATCTCCTCACGGATTTTCGTGACAGCACTGGGATCTGGCTCAAACGCAGGGATCGGTACGGCGAAGCAATCAAACGAATCCTGGAGAGGGAAGGCGTACCCTGGGAATTCGCACTCTTGCCGGCATTGGAATCGGGTTACAGCCGGACAGTAGTCTCACCTTCAATGGCTCATGGTTGGTGGCAATTCGTCAGGCCGACGGCAGTGCGGTCCAGCGCCAAAGAGCCGGAACTGGATTGGGCCCTCCAGGTGGACGGCTGGAAAGATGAGCGGCGGGACCTTGCCATTTCCACCAGGTCTGCGGCAAGGTATATGAAGTGGCTGCGTACGAAACTCGGCGCTTCGGAGAATGACTCGAGCTGGCTCACTGCTGCTGCCGCATACAACGCTGGCTTTAGCGAGACTAAATTCAGAATAGCTGCATACCAGACACCTTGGTATTGGGATATGAAACTGCCGCTGGAGACTGAAAATTACGTCCCACGCTGGATAGCCTTCTCGATTATTGATGCCAATCGCAAGTTCTACGGTCTGGGAGTGCCCCCCATCGCGCCGATACATTTCGATACTATGGAGGGAATTCAACTGAGCCGAGATCTTCCGCTGACTTTCTTGGCCACAGTAACCCAGTCCTCGGTCCGTTTCATCCGGGAGATCAATGGGGGCTTGGCTCAGAACGAGACAGGATTCAGAGCCTGTACGAAACAAGCGGGACCTCACCCATACGATTCATGTGCCCAAAGGCTGGAAAGACCGCGTGATCAAAGCCCTGAAATCTCAGCAGTATCTGAAGAATGCCGGGTAGCCGTGAATGGCCATAGTGGCTGCAAAACTTCAAGAGTATTCGATGAGTGACCGGGGAGGCCCTTTTTTTGCAAAAAAGGTGCCCTCGCCACTAAGGGCATGAGCCGAAAATAATAAGAGTTTTTGGGGTGGGGTCCGGGGAGGGACTTTTTGCAAAAAGTCCTTCCCCGGTTCCTCTTCAAATGCTCTTAATCTTTTGCCACTGCCTTGGAGGCTTAGCTTATGATTGTTGCGGCGATTGTGACAGCGGCAGGGGCGGGTGTGAGAATGGGGAGCCGTATTCCGAAGCAGTATTTGGCTTTGAACGGTGTGCCCATTCTGGCTCGAACGCTCATGAATTTTGAGAAACATCCGCTCATTGATCGGATTGTGGTGACGGTGCCTCCGGGGGATGAAGATCTGTGCAAGGCAGAGGTGCTGAAACCGTTTGACCTGAAGAAGGTGATAGAAGTCGTTGCAGGAGGCGCGACCAGGCAAGCCTCGGTTTACAATGGCCTAATGAGGCTTAAAGACACAGACATAGTTGCGATTCATGACGGAGTGCGGCCGTTGGTTTCTGCCGACGTGATTACAGCCACCATCAGAGCTGCTGAATCGACCGGCGCGGCCCTCGCGTGCGTGCCGATCCGGGACACGGTCAAAAAGAGGACCCAAGCGCACTTGGAGACCATCCCCCGTGCGGATCTGTGGCTCGCTCACACGCCTCAGACCTTCCGGACCTCGTTGATACTGGAGGCTCACAGGAAAGCCATCGAAGATCGATTCATTGGGACTGACGACGCAATGCTTGTGGAGCGATTGGGGCTTCCGGTGGAAGTGGTCGAGGATTCGGAGGACAACATAAAGATCACCACCGCTGAGGACCTTGAACTGGCTGGAATGCTGCTGGAACGGCGGGCGAAGGAGGAGTTGGGTGCACGGGCTTGAGGCAGGGACAGATCTTCCTTCGCCGGGGTCCTCCGGCTCCCTTTTCGCGGCCGGCGTGTGCGATTTGCTCAAGCAAGTGACTCGTTCACCCGTAGCAGTATTTCGAGTTTCTTAGGGAGCTGCATCGCGAATCGCAGACCGACTTCCCCGGACCCTGCTTCTTCAACCTCAACATCATTAACATGGATTGATTCGATCGTCGTCTTGCTGAATCGATTGTTGGTTCTGATAATCACAGATTGGCCTTTTCGGACCATTTGATCACGTAGCCCAACAATAGCGACGTGACGATCCTTGAAGAATTTGGTAGGGCTGCCAAGCGAAATCACGTTTCTCGGAGTGAACTGAACAAGACCATTATTCGTGAGTGCGGCCCGAGCCTCATTTTTGGTCATGATACGATCAAGGATCATATAGTAAACCTTAAACAACTCGTACGTTGACAACAAACCGCGTTTATCATTTTCCGCATCCGTGATTTGCACACCTGAAAATGGAGGGTTCTTTCGGTCCTCAGGTGCAAGATGTCTCTGATGATTGACTATGTAAAGTCCTTTCACGTCAAGCTTCTCTCGCTCTTCACAACGGCGAAATCGAATCTTGGTGATCTGTGAGCAGTCAGAGTCAGTCGAAGTTCCACCGATACCTTTAACTTCCACTACCAATAAGCCTCCGTCATCTAAGTCGATTTGCAGGTCTTCCTCTTTCTTGTCGGGCTGAAGCTCGTCGATATTGCGCACTTCCTGAAAGCCTAGCCAGTGCATGAATTCTTCAACACTCTTGACCAACGGGGCATCGGTCTGAGTAAGAAGGTTGTGCAGAAAGCCGCGTTGCCGCCGGTTCTCCGCAATGTCATGATCAATCTTCTCCACCCGTTGTTTATATTCCTCCACCAACTTCTGCCGATTTTCCAGGAGTTTTCGTTCACCCGGAAGTGAATATGGATCTTGAGAAAGCCATGCGAAACGTGCATGGTAGGGAAATAGCCTTGGAACAAGGGTTGGCAACACGGTGGTTAACAGTGACTCAATGAAATCGGCTTTCGCGTCGGAATCTGAGGAAAAACGAAAGTTGCGGACCGGCTGAACTCAGCATATGAGACGATATCATCATCGACGTCACGCAGTAACGGAAAGAAGTTTTCCGCTTCTACAGTCTGGCGGCCATTCAAGCGTGTGGGGTGCTTGAATGTAACATAATAGGACAGTGAATTTACGAACTGGCAGGAAACGGGGCACAGCTTCTCAGCAGCCGGCATTAGATTTACGAGCTGCCCATATTTATTCTGCTTCATGGGGACGTTACGTTTGAACGAGTAATTGCTGTAGGTGATAACTGAGCCTAGCTGGGCACCTTGCGGCCCAGTCTCCATGGATCTGTATTCATGTTCTGCGCCGCTGACGCAAATGCTATGAGGATAAAATCCTTTTCGAAAAGATGTTGAATCTTACGCCCAAGGAAGGCTGCGGAGTACTCCCCGCGGATCGAAGACCCGTTGTGGATGCTTGGCGTGAAGGCAAGAATATCGGCTTGCGCTCAGGTTATCAACCCTGACTTGGGACTCATCATACGGAACTTTCTCTGCTCCGGAAAGGTCAATTATTATGATTTGGGACTCGTGAATGTTCGGTGGAATGTCTGAGTTTCGGGACGCAAAAGAAGTCTTTGTTTGGGTCCGGTGGTAGCTCGACAAGTTTCCCCAGTGATGCATTGCGACAAAGGAACCCCTTTGATTGAAGCCTATCCCCTATCTCCTGCTCAATATCAAATAAACGGATTCGTGGCTCGGGATATGGTGTGTCGTACAACGCCTTGGTTACCGTGGCTTTCACCAAATCTTTCTGACTGCCTTTCTTCTGTTTCGTTTTCAGGACATTGATTTCAGTTCAGTTCGTTCACGCGGCTCGTGGGAGCGCATTTGCGCCGGGAACGGCCCGACCTACCAACTACCGGCAACCGAAGATTCCGGTGAACGCGAAAACAGGACCCATTCCTCAGAAACCTCTCGAAGCTGCTCCCGGCACTCTTCGAGCGTGTTTGCAGTTTCGCGTATACACCATTAAATTCAGGGATTTCTCCGTAGTACAGGCGCCGTCATCCGGCAGAATCTCATATTTTGCGTCGCGCAATCCCGCCTGAATGTATTCCAGTAGCATGATCTACGGTCTCCATCTCGTCTTGTAGCGTTAGCCATCTTGCTCAACCTGGGGCTGATCGTTCTTGTTCCATTCTCGCGGGGATTGCGCCTGAACGCGGGCAGCCTCTCCGGCCTCTTTGAAGAAAGCTATGATCTCAGCATTCGATTTTCCCGTCAGCATGGTCGCCTGCTCGTCACGAATGCGCCGAACCATCTCGACCGCTCGAATCTCAGTGTTCTCTGCCATAGGTAGTCACCTCCCGCGGGGAGTAAATAGCCAGTGCCTTGTAACCGAGTTCAACGTTGATGCCGTTGAATAGCTGAATCTTGTCCAATCTAACGATATGCTGGAAGTTCCAACTTACCACGACGTCTACTTCAGCAACGGTGGCCAAAGCAATATGGAGCATGTCGTTGCGAAAACGAGAGCCGAGTACACCACGAGCTTCGTACGTCGCCAGCACCTCAAGCCGCTTCTTCGGTTACAGGTAGAATTTCTGCAAACGTGGCGAGCTCCTTGTGAAGGTTGCGAACAACGTCCGGAGCAAGAGCCACTTCGGCTGCCGTCACGTCAGAGAGGACCATATGAAACCGAGCGCTTCGAAAGTCTTCGATCAAAGCATTAGACCAAGTGTCGAACTCCGCGATCAAAGCATCCACCAATCACTGATGTGTCCACGTATATACGTAGTTTCTTCATGATTGCATTCTACCATATCGCGGGTTACCCGCGTAACTATTGATGATGCACCTCCCTTTGAATCTGCTCAAGTTATTGAGAGCGCATTCAGAAATGAGTTTGCAGTAATTGGCAGTTTTGGGGGAGTGGTCGGGGGAGCTCAACGCTTAGCGGGGTTGCAGAAAGTCCCTCCCCGGTTACTCCTCCACAAACTCCTGGTTCTTGCAGCAGCCTTTGATCAACTCCCGAGTCTGTCTTTGGACTGTTTGCCGGTGACTCGGTCAATCGCAATGCGCCACAGCCGCGTCTTTCCGACTATTTGTTCATCGAAGTCCCATTCTTGCTTCGAGTAATGTTTCATTATTTGCGCCAAGGCATAAATTTTGTTGTGGGATTCCGTTATTTCTTCAACAGTGCCGAACCCTATTACACTGTAAAAGGACATGGACCACTTGCAGGCAGCTTTATCATCCGGAATAACTCTTACATCGTGTTCCAACTCAAAACAAACCTGATTATTCGCGGCAATGTAGTCTATTTTCATGCCTTCGGCAGCGGTGTGAAAATAGATACACGAGCCATCATAGCCGAAGGAGACAGGCACGATGTACGGCATTCCGTCCTTGCACAATCCTAGTCTGCAAACTTCGGCTTTCGCTATGATCTCCTCAATCAGAGCCGTGTCTTGAATTTCCCTTTTCTTATGTCTCATTCCAACCCCGCCAATAGGATTGTACAATTAGGCCCAAGGCCGGCCTGCTTTCTCAGAAACCGACCGTAGCACAGTCGGTTTCAAGTGCAAACCTGTTACTGGTAATATTGCACGTTCAAAGCACTAACATGGCCGTGTTACGGCGCGTAATTCCGTGTGCGCTATAACGAATACCAGAAATTCTGACCGATTTGTCGGAGGCGATTGCGCCATTCCCGCGAACCCCCATGACCTGTCAGTCACAACGGAACATGAAAGTGCCGCGACAGAATCTGGTGCCACGGATGTGTTCCGCCCCGCGGGACTCAATTGTAAACTGGAGTGACGAGCGTGCCGCCTGACACGGCCCGGCACGGATGAGCTGCGCACATCCGTGGCACCAAGCAAGAGGCGCTCTCCGTTGAGAGTGTGGCACATTCAGGTAAAACGCGGGACTGGACCCCGAACTTGAACCGGCAGTAGCGCCGGCGTCCCTGCCGGCGACTCCTGAACAACCCCACGTCTCGCGGGGAGGCCGGTCCTACTGGATTCCCGCGTGCGCGGGAATGACGGAGAAAACGCCCTTCACCATGGGCTTTCCGCATTCTCAATCTCGGATGGCCAAAGAGACATTGTTTTTGGCAATTGGCATAATGGGGCTGGCAAGCCTCAGAAAAACTTCGCGCCATCGCTCAAGGCCAGTTACGGCCACCGGCTGGATTCAAGCGGCCCGCATTCAAGGCAGAGTTTGGTGGAGTCGTCATCGACCTTGATAGGATATTTTCCGGTGAAGCAAGCGCTGCAGAAATGTTTGGCCGGGTAAGGCATGGCCCGGAACATGCCTTCCAAGCTCAGATAGGCCAGAGAATCTGCGCCGATGAAATCGCATATCTGTTCCACTGTGTTGGAACAAGCTATCAACTCACCTTTGCTCGAAAAATCTATGCCGTAAAAACAAGGGAAACGAATGGGTGGGCAGCTTACCCGCATGTGGATTTCGCGGGCTCCAGCCTCTCGCAGCGTTCTCGTTCTCAATTTGCTGGTCGTCCCTCTGACAATGGAATCGTCCACGACTACTATTTTCTTGTCCTGGAGTATTTCACGCACGGGGTTGAGTTTGAGCCTTACTCCTAGATTCCTGACGGAAGGCGATGGTTGTATGAAGGTGCGTCCCACGTAATGATTACGGATGACGCCATATTCGTACGGGAGGCCGCTGCCTTGAGAATACCCCAGCGCGGCATAATTACCCGAAGCCGGCATGGGGACCACTATGTCCGCGCCCTCGGCGGGACTCTCCAGAGCTACTTGCAAACCGAGTTGCTTGCGGACCTTGTAGACGCCGTGCTGAAAAATCATCGAATCAGGGCGTGAAAAATAGATATACTCAAATATGCACATGGCCGAATGAGATTTCCTAGGGCCCTGAACGGATCGCAAACCGTTGTGATCCGCTATGACGATCTCCCCCGGCTCGACATCTCGAACGTATTCTGCATCGATGATGTCCAGGGCACACGTTTCAGAAGTGAAAATTATTGCATCGCCTTTGCGTCCGATGCACAGAGGCCGAAAGCCGTAAGGATCCCGTGCGGCCAGCACTCCTTCCGGAGTTAAAAACACCACCGACCAGGCCCCTTTCAGCTCTTCAAAGACTTTTGCCAGACGCTCCTCGAACGGTCCTTTTTTGTGTAGCACGAGATGGGCGATCAGTTCCGAGTCCGTGGAAGTTTGAAATATCGCTCCCTGTGCCTCGAGCTTCCGTCTGAGTTTGGCTACATTCACTATGTTGCCGTTGTGACCCAGCGCGAAGATCCGGTCGATCTGCTCGACGAGGAACGGTTGCGCATTACGCAACATTGAGCTGCCTGTAGTGGAATATCGGACATGTCCGATCCCCATCGTTCCCTTGAGGTCCTGGAGCATTCCTTCCTCGAATACGTCCGGGACCAGGCCCATTCCCTTATGCGATCGAACGGTGTTACCATCGCTGACAACAATGCCTGCGGACTCTTGTCCTCGATGTTGAAGAGCGTAAAGCCCCAAGTATGTGAGGCGAGCAGGGTCATCCGCTCCATAGATTCCGAAGATCCCGCAAGCCTCTTTCTTGGAAGGGGAGTCAATCATCATTGCCTCTACTGAACAACACGAGATTCATTCTTGATTGATGGGGATATTTCCAAAGTATCCCAGGATACTCAGGTCGTCAAGAGATTGGGGCGATGGGGGGAAGGTGGACGCTTACATTTCTGAAGAGTGTCTTACAGACTTCAAGCGCCATCTGAACGCTAGTTGGCCGGTCCTTTTCAATTTCGGTCCAGACCGGCCATTCAAATCCTGCATTGTCTGTGGTCAAGTAAGGGCGCGGCTCGGGCCGCGTCTCATCCGAAACAGTTCATTATTGTTCCGGATCACCTTGCGTCAGGGGCAATCGGCCCTCGGTTAACAGCCGCACCCCACCCGTACCGAGGATCCTGGCCCTGGGGGATCTCGACAGGTTTCGGCATTGCTATGGGCGAGCCGCCTGTAGATTCGGTTCCGCCCGTGGTCTGTTCGCGGGGCCGAACTTGCTTTGCGCTTTGAGCCTTCGGTGCGGCGGGTTTGGGCTTAAGCCTCCGAACAGGGGGCTGGGCTGCACCCTGGGTCAGACCGGGCTCATCGGTGGGTGGATAGTACTCGACCCTTGTTCCCTCAGGAGTGGTGGTGGTCATTCTCACGGCTCCAGGAGGAAGATCATCCGCGGCAGCCGGGGCTTGACCGGGAACATACTGTCCGGGCCGCAAGGCAGGCTGTCCAGGAACTCCCTGTGTAGGTCTTAGAGGAGCGGCCTGGCCGGGAGGGGCCGTATACCGCTGTGGGGTCTGGTACTGCTGCTGGGCCGGGTATTGCTGCGGAGCGGAAGACTCCTGCGGCGGGGCATACTGCTGCTGGTTGCCGCCAATGGGAGCCGGCGGATAGTTTTGCCAATCCGAATAAACTCCCTGTTGCGGCTGGCCGTACCCTTGCGCCTGAGGATAACCATAACCTTGCTGAGGATAGCCCTGAGGGTAACCCTGGGCGCCTGCAGGCGGATAGGTCATCTGTTGCTGTCCGGGCGCACCAGGCTGTTGGTAGGGCTGCTGCTGCGGCCCCTGGGCACCACTCCACATTTGGGGGTTGTTGTATTGCTGGGAAGCAGCGTCGCCGCCACCCCAGAGACCAAGGCCGCCGGGACCGAGGAGCGAGTCCAGAAACCCCTGTCCGAAGCATAATCCTTGCAAGGCCACGATCATTGCTATTGTTAACAGTCCTGTTCGTAACATTTTTCATTCTCCTTGCAGCCCAACAGAGAGAGCTGAGGTGTGTATAAGAAGAACAGGCATAGGCATTTCAACCTGATCCTACGGTATTCTATAGTACTGTGCAACCTCTGTCAAGGCAGTCCTTGAATTTTATTGAGCAACTGACCATATAATCTAAACAATGGCTTTAAATAGCCTGTCATTGTGGCAAGGTGGTCGGACTCAGTCTTTGAAGACGTGAGAGCGGTTGCAGGATGAGTTGGAATTCGCAATTAAATCCGGTTCGCGCTCTATACCAATGCTTCTTCAAGCGTGTAGCGCTGCATCACACCAGTTGTCGCCGTTTCCGGCAGATCTCATACGCTACGAACAGCACTCCATAAGAGTAGTTACTTATTCGACAGCGCATTCCCATGAGATTGCTTATTCCCGATGGCCGGCAGATTGAATTCATGGTGCCGCGAATTTGTTCCGCACTGCACGCGGGATTCATCCTTGCACGGAAGAGCCGGACGGCACGGCCGCATCACTAATGGTTCAAGCAGTTTCAAGAGTCGTTGTAGCCCTACAGTTATGGGAGCAGATATCAGATGTTTACTAGAGCGTAATTGCGTGTTCCTAAGCCGATCTGTTCAGCGTACTCAAGCTGATGTTCCCAGTCAATTTCGGGAAAAAGAGCACGAAACTTATCTTCGCCTGGAGCCATCGCCTTGTTGAGAACAGAGACAGGATTGCCTGGAGCCCCGTTAACCAGATCAGCCGCGGCCTGGTCAATAGCCACTGGGTCGGCGGACGCTAAGATGCCAAGGCTGGGCACTATCGGCCGATCCGAAAACGGCGTGCAATCACAGAGTGGTGAGACGTCGGTGACGAAGGTCATGAACACTAGCCTTCTTCTGTTTGTGGTTGAGCACTGCCGACGCGTACTCAACCATCTTCTCCATGAACACGGGAATGGACTCGTTCCATTGCACCTGAATCGCTCGCTGGTTACACGTGAGTATACATTCGGCGCAGCCGACGCAGTTCTCGGGATTGATTCGAGCTTTGCGTTCTTCGGCTTCGCCTTCAACAGCAATGGCCTGGCCTTTACACCAGACTACGCATTCTCCGCAGCCGATGCACCTTTTCCTACTCACTTTAGGAGAAATGTTGGAATGTTGCTCCAATTTACCTTCCCGAGAAGCGCAGCCCATGCCGAGATTCTTCAGGGTGCCTCCGAATGCCGTGAGTTCATGTCCCTTGAAATGGGTCAGGACGACCAGCCCGTCGGCATAATGAATGTCTGCGGCTATGTGTGCGTCCTTGACGTGGCGGCCTTTCAGCGATACCATAACAGTGTTGTTACCGCGCAACCCGTCCGAGATGATCGCCGGGGCTCCCGTGACCTCCCTTGTGAAGCCATTGTCGAAAGCTGTCACAAGATGTGACCACGCCTCTGTTCGCGATCCTACATACAGGGTGTTCGTATCTGTCAGAAAAGGTTTTGTGTGAAGGTCTTTAAGGCGGTCGACAACCTTGCGGACATATTGGGGCCTAATATGGGCGGTATTGCCCGCCTCTCCGAAGTGGAGCTTCACTGCCACCAGGTCCCTGGGGCCAAAGATCTCGGCAGGTTTGAACTGGTCGAACAGATTCACCACCTTGCCGGATACGTTCTTCTTCCAGTCTGCGGACAAATCAGTCATGTAAACGGTGGAAGGCAAGAGTTAATCACCTCGAGGTTTTTTGGAAGGGGATTTCAAGAATTATCCCGCAGCCTAGTTGAAATCACAAGAAAAACTTTTGAAAAAAGCTCGGTCGCGCGGTAAGATGAAAGATATACCGGAAACGTCTGGCACCACAGAGTTTAATGGATAATTTGAGGACCAAAATAAGCCGACTATGAAAGATCGAATAGGTGAAATGCTCCTGAGAGCCGGAATTATAGATGAGGAAAAGCTTGAAAGCGCTTTTGATTATCAGCGCAATCAGGGGGGCAAGGTTTACAGCGCCCTAGTGAAATTGGATTATCTCGATGAAGACGATTTGGTAGAGTTTCTCTCAAGGCAACTTGGTCTTCCAACCGTATCTCTCGATGAAATTGACGTGGACCCCGACGCGGTAAAGGCGATTACGGCCCAAAAAGCTCAAAAATACATGGCCATACCATACAGCCAGGTTAATTCCTCTCTCCACGTGGCTATGGCTGACCCCACCGATTTGAACGCCATTGACGACATCAAGTTTATGACAAATCTCTCCGTGGAGGTGAGCATAGCCACGGAGACGCAAATAAAGAAAGCTCTGGACATTTATTATGACAGCGGGCTCCATGTTGAGGACATGCTCGAGGAGTTTCAGGATGACGATTTGGAGTCTATCGGCTCGGACACCTCTGATCTGGATCCCACGGATTCCGCCAAGCTTGCCGAAGAGGCGCCGGTAGTCAAGCTGGTCAATTATATGCTACGCGAAGCAATCACCAAGAAAGCCAGCGACATCCATATTGAGCCTTACGAAAAGGTCTTACGGGTACGTCTGCGGATAGACGGGGCCTTGTACGAGATCATGAAGCCGCCCCTTAAGCTCAAGAATCCTGTGGTCAGCCGCATCAAAATCATGTCTCGGCTCGATATTGCCGAGCGGCGTCTGCCTCAGGACGGCCGCATAAAACTCAAATTGGGCAAGGGGCGGGACATGGACTTCCGCGTCTCGATCTTGCCGACGCTCTACGGTGAAAAAGTCGTCATGCGTCTGCTGGATAAGTCGACTCTTCAGCTTGACATGACGAAGCTCGGTTTTGAGGAATCCCCCTTGAAGATCTTCAAGGAAGCCATTCACAAGCCCTTCGGGATGGTGCTTGTGACCGGGCCGACCGGTTCCGGAAAGACCACTACGCTGTATAGCGCCCTTTCAGAGCTGAATTCTACTGACGTGAACGTTTCAACGGCAGAAGATCCGATCGAGTTTAACCTTCATGGTATCAACCAGGTTCAGATGCATGAGGAGATCGGCCTGACTTTTGCCTCCTCCCTGCGGTCGTTTCTCCGACAGGACCCGGACATCATTATGGTCGGGGAAATACGTGACTTTGAAACTGCCGAAATAGCCGTCAAAGCAGCACTCACCGGCCACATGGTCCTTTCCACTCTCCATACCAACGATGCCCCCCAGACGATAAACAGGCTCCTGAACATGGGCATAGAACCGTTTCTTGTGGCAAGTTCAGTGAACGCCATTATTGCCCAGAGGCTGTCGCGCAGAGTATGTTCCGGTTGCAAAGTGGAAATCGATCCGCCGGCAGAAGCCCTACGAGATCTTGGCGTCAAAATGGAGGAAATAGGGACTTTTCCCGTATATAACGGGACAGGTTGCCACTTGTGCAGCAACACGGGATTCAAGGGTCGCATTGCGTTATACGAAGTGATGCCGATTAGCGACGAGCTTAAAGAACTTATACTTGCGGGAGCCTCTTCGATGGAGATAAAGAGAGAGGCCGTCCGCCTCGGCATGGACACTCTGCGTATGGCCGGCGTCAACAAGTTGAAAGAAGGAATCACCACCATCAATGAAGTGGCCCGCTCCACCATGGCCGACTGAGGCCGGCGGTTGCCGCGTTACACAATGGGTCAGCCCTTATTACAGGGTCCTTGGATCGACATCAAGCCGGGATTTCCGCTTGCAGCGGATTTTCCGCCGAAAGGAATCAAGTTTTGGCAAGCCTTCACGATTTTCTGAAAGAGATGGTTGAACGGGGAGCTTCGGACCTGCATATAACTCCCGGAGTTCCGCCAATGATTCGCGTGAGGGGTGAGCTGATCCCTCTGGAGTACCCGCCCCTGAAGCCCCAGGACACCAGGCAGCTTTGTTACAGCGTCCTGACTGATGCCCAGAAGCATCGCTTTGAAGAGAATCAGGAACTGGATCTCTCTTTCGGAGTGCGTGGTCTGAGTCGATTCAGGGCCAATGTTTTCATGCAGCGTGGGGCCCTTGCCGGAGCGTTCCGGCTCATACCCTACCAGATCCGCTCTTTCCAGGAGTTGGGACTACCTTCCGTGGTGGATGAGTTGTGCTCAAAACCCAGAGGGCTCATACTGGTGACCGGTCCTACAGGATCGGGCAAGTCGACGACTCTGGCCTCCATGATCGACAAGATCAATACAGATCGTCGCGAACACATCGTAACTATCGAAGATCCCATCGAGTTTACCCATCAACACAAGTCCTGCATCGTTAATCAACGAGAGGTGCATCAGGACACCAAAGGCTTCCATTCGGCTCTGCGCTCCATCTTGAGGCAGGACCCGGATGTAGTGCTGATCGGCGAAATGAGAGACTTGGAAACAATAGAGGCGGCGCTGACCGTTTCCGAGACCGGCCATCTCACCTTTGGGACCCTCCACACCAACTCTTGCGTTCAGACCATAAACCGGGTGATTGACGTCTTTCCGGCGCACCAGCAACCGCAGGTCCGAGCCCAGCTAAGCTTCGTCCTGGAGGGGGTCCTGTGCCAGACACTTATCCCCACCATGGACGGCCGGGGGAGGGCACTTTCACTCGAGATCATGGTGCCTAATGCCGCTATTCGGAACCTAATTCGAGAAGACAAAGTTCATCAGGTCTATTCACAGATTCAGATAGGGCAGGCAAAATCCGGAATGCAAACGATGAACCAGTCGCTCCTGAACCTGTATCAGAGGAGAGTCATCTCATTTGATGACTCCATGTCGCGCTCCCCGGATCCCGATGAGTTGAAACAGATGATGGGTGGTGGTGGAGTAGGTAAACCTGTAAAAAAAGGTATAAGACCCGGATGAGAGTGTGTTTTTCGGGCGCATGAACACGCGATAGATCATAAGGAGAGTAGTGGATGCCTGAATACGTTTGGAAAGCTAGGTCACCGGCGGGGAATATAGTCAAGGACGAGATGAACGAGGTAAACGAGTCGGTCGTAATCACCAAATTGCGCAAGATGAATTACACCGACATAAAGGTCAAGAAGAAGCCCAAGGACCTCTTCGAAAATATCGAAATATTCCAGCCCAAAGTCGGTACCAAGGACGTCGTCATATTCACTCGCCAGTTTGCGACAATGATTGACGCCGGTCTCCCGCTTGTCCAATGTCTCGAAATCCTGTCCAGCCAGCAGGAGAACAAGACCTTCAAGAAAGTTCTTGCGGCCGTCAAGTCCAGTGTCGAAGGTGGAAGCACTTTTGCAGACGCCTTGAAGAATCACCCCAAGGTGTTTGACGACCTCTTTGTCAATCTAGTGCATGCAGGCGAGACAGGAGGTATCCTCGACACCATTCTCCGCAGGCTGGCGTCATTCCTTGAGAAGGCGGAAGCTTTGAAGCGGAAAGTAAAGGGCGCGATGATATATCCCGCCGTGGTCATAACCATTGCCGTGAGCGTTGTCGTCATCCTTCTCGTCTTTGTCATTCCGGTCTTCAAGGAAATGTTCGAAGGCGCGGGTGAAAAGTTGCCGGGTCCGACGCTTCTCGTGATGGCCATGAGCACCTTTCTGCAAAATTACATTATCCACATGATCGTAATATTGGGCATCATCGCGTTCGCTTTTCGAAAATTCTACCGCACCGAAAAAGGCAGGTGGACGGTAGACAGCTTAGCGCTCAGGAGTCCAATATTTGGCCTACTCCTGAAAAAGGTAGCGGTGGCCCGCTTCTGTTCCACTCTGGGCACCATGATTTCGAGTGGTGTTCCGATATTGGACGCCCTGGAGATCACTGCCAGGACCGCGGGAAATGTAGTTATCGAAAAGGCTATCATGAATACCCGAACTGCTATTGCAGAAGGCCGAACCATCGCGGAACCTCTTATGGAAACAGGTGTCTTTCCTGGAATGGTCGTGCGAATGATCGCCGTGGGAGAGGCCACGGGCGCGCTTGACGCCATGTTGGCAAAGATTTCAGAATTCTATGACGAAGAGGTGGATGCGGCGGTCGAGGCCCTGACCCAATTGATGGAACCAATTATGATCGTGTTCCTTGGCGGCGTTTGTGGTGGCATGGTCATAGCCATGTATTTGCCCGTGTTTTCGATGGCAGGAGTCATGAGCGGCGGCGGCGGCTGAACCTAAGACGGTCTGGGGGCAGCATCATAATGGCCGCTGAGGCTCGAACTCGGCAAAAGAGAGTTAAGAGGCTGAGAATGCCTCTTTTTTTTTGAATGGATTATTTGTCTCGTTTAGCTAACGTGGCCCAGGAGAGCGATTGAAAGTAACCCGACGATTGAGAACCTGTTTCAAGAATCCTGTCGGAGTTGAAATAGTGCTACGGTCACGGCGACCAGTCTGCTTGGGCGGCCCGGACGTCATGATTCGAGGGCGCGAAGTGACATGAAGTCCAGAACCTGCTATACGCTCGGGCAGCGATTTTGGGAAGGCCGCGGGCTCACGAACGGAGATCTCTTGTTCTCACGGAACCCGAAGGCATTGGCCTTTGCGCCGCCCCCGCGTGCCTCGCGGTTTCATCATTAACGGTCTTGAGACAGTTTATTCATCGTCGGGACCGGGTTGGACGATTAAGGTTTGTTGCTCCCATACGGGAGGAGTGATTATTTTGGTTCTGGTCACAGGACATCCCTCCGGGACCTGGTCTCTTTCATCACCGGCTTTTCTGGCGATGAATCCCCGGGCTACTTTTGTCGGTCCCTACGGGGCCACAACGACCCAGATGCGGTAGACGCAAATCCTGCTGCAGCGGAGTAAAAGAAATATAATCCATTTTTGAAATCAGCTTAAGGGAACTTAAGACGTTCCTACGAACTCAGATGCCGTACCCTGCAAGTGTTCCAACCGGCATGCCCACAGCAGATGGAGCTCCCCGGAAGGCGGTAACCTTGACTTTTTGGGGCGGAAAGGATAAAAACCCGGTCTGATTTTGGAAAATTGCGAGGAGACTTCAGAACTTGTCCGATCCTTCCCTAACATCGAAAATTCCCCACGCTTCTTCCCTTACCGAGGCGAGACTTCGGAAAATAGAAGAATTGGAAGACTTGGGCATACCGCCGTTCACCACAGGTTTTGTTCCAGATGTGAATGCAGCGGTTTTCAAGCAAAGGTTTGGGGATGTGGCCGACCTCGAACTGTTGGGGGATCCTCTACACATGGCAGGGCGGATAATGGCCCTGCGAATTCTCGGCAAAGCCTCGTTCCTCAGGCTCAACGACGAATCGGGTGATTTTCAGGCTTACCTGGCACGTGACACGCTGGGAGTGGAAAACTACAAGCTGGTAAAGAAACTGGACGTCGGGGACATTATTGGAGTACGGGGACGGCCGTTCAGGACCCGGACCGGCGAACTGAGTATCCTGGTTGACCACATTCAGATTTTGACCAAGTCTCTCCGGCCTCTCCCCGAGAAGTGGCACGGTCTGTCCGATGTCGAGACACGGTACAGGCAGCGGTACCTCGATCTGATAGTGAGTCCCTCGGCCAGGGATCTGGTGCGGACAAGATCCAATATTATAGCCTATCTCAGAAACTTCCTGACGACACGGAACTTCCTGGAAGTCGAAACGCCGATGATGCAGACCATTCCGGGAGGCGCCACTGCTAAACCTTTTGAGACGTTTCACCATGCCTTGAATCGCCGGCTCTATCTGAGAATCGCCCCGGAACTCTACCTCAAGAGGCTTCTTGTGGGTGGTTTTAACAGAGTGTTCGAAATTAATAGGAATTTTCGGAACGAAGGAATTTCAACCCAACACAACCCTGAATTCACCATGTTGGAGTTCTACCAGGCTTACAGCATCTACGAAGACCTGATGGTCACGACAGAGGAGATGCTCTCCGGGTTAGCCAAGGATATCACAGGGAGCTTCAAGGTTCGGTACGGTGACCGTGAGGTCGATCTCACCCCACCCTGGGAAAGGATGACGGTCAGAGAGGCCCTTTTGCGACATTGCGGTCTGGACCAGGAACAGATCGATGACCGAAACGCGGTTTTTATCAAAGCTGTGGAGATGGGTCTTGACGTGGACAAGAATGACTCACTCGGAAAGCTGTGGATGGCGGTTTTCGATGAGGTAGTGGAAGAGAAGCTGTGGGGTCCCATATTCATCCATAGATACCCGGTAGATGTTTCCCCCCTGGCCAGGCGTAATGACGAAGATCCCACTGTTACTGATCGATTCGAGCTTTATATCTGCGGTAGGGAAATGGCCAATGCTTTTACGGAACTCACCGACCCCTTGGACCAGCGCAGCAGGTTTGAAGAGCAGGTGCAAGCCAGGGCATCAGGAGACGACGAGGCCCATTTCCTGGATGAGGATTTTCTCAGAGCCCTTGAATACGGCATGCCTCCAGCGGCTGGGGAAGGCATCGGAATAGACAGGCTAGTGATGCTTCTGACAGATTCCCAATCGATTCGAGAGGTGATTCTGTTTCCCCACATGAGGCCGGAAAAAGGTATTGGATGAACTTACCTTTCGAGATCGCCGTGGGGCTGCGTTACATAAAAGCCAAGCGCAAGCAGGCTTTTATTTCGGTGATAAGCGCCTTCAGCGTGTTGGGGGTGATGCTGGGTGTCATGACACTCATAATCGTCCTCGGCGTCATGAACGGCTTCGAGAAGGACCTGAAAGAGAAGATCCTGGGGACCGTGTCCCATCTTGTGGTCATGAGCCATTCCAGCCGTACGGTGACCGAATGGCCTCGTATAATGGACCGGATCAGCGTTTTTGACGGAGTGGAAGCCACAACCCCTTACGTATACGGCCAGGCCATGCTCTCCACCAATGGCAGAGTGCGAGGTGTAATTGTTCGTGGTATAGATATCCGGACCGCGGGACGAGTCATTTCTCTGCCTAGGTACATTGTTCAGGGTTCCATGGATGGTCTCACGGCGGAAGCGGATGGCTTGGGCGGGATCATTGTAGGCAAGGAATTGGCGGTGCTGAACTCTTTACGCATGGGAGATGTGGTCCAATTGATCTCTCCTCAGGGCAAGAGAACGCCGATAGGCGCAGTGCCTCAGGTGCGCAATTTCAGGATCGTGGGCATTTTCCAGTCCGGCATGTATGAATTTGACTCCAACCTCGTGTACATGGAATTGAGCCAGGCACAGAAGTTCTTCGAAATGGGCCAAGGGGTCACTGGAATAGAGGTATATCTGAGAGACATCTACTACGCCCCCAAGCTGGGAACTCGGATTGAAGCATCTTTGGGGACCACTTTTTGGACGAGGACCTGGAAAGACATGTATAGAAACCTTTTCAGCGCTCTCAAGCTTGAAAAGATCGCCATGTTCATTATCCTGACCTTCATAATCCTCGTTGCTTCTTTCAATATTATCATATCCCTCATCATGCTGGTCATGGAGAAGAGCCGCGACATAGCTGTTTTGAAGGCGCTGGGAGCCACATCAGATCGGATAATGCGGATCTTCATCGTGCAAGGAATGCTGGTGGGCGTCGTGGGGACCTTTTTGGGTGCAGTGGGCGGCATAGTCGGATCGACCATTCTGGCTAAGTATCCGATCATTGAACTCCCGACAGAGATTTACACTATCTCCACCCTTCCGGTATCCATTGAGGTTTCGGACGTAGTGATCATCTGCGTGGTGGCCCTGACCATTTGCTTTCTGGCCACACTGTACCCTTCTCTGCGAGCAGCCCGCCTCGAGCCGGTGGAGGCGCTCCGGTATGAGTAATCCCTGGCTTTATGAAATAAGGGACCTTTGGAAGACTTACTCCAACGGAACCAAGGAAGTGGAGGTTCTGCGCGGAGTCAACTTTTCTATCCGGTCCGGAGAGACGGTCGCGATTACAGGTCCATCGGGTGTTGGAAAGAGTCACCTTTCTTCACATTCTTGGGCTGCTGGACAAACCCGTTACCGGCACAGTGCTCCTGGACGGAGTAGATATTCTCCACCTTGGCGATGCTGATCGGGCTCACATCAGAAACAAACGCATTGGGTTCGTATTTCAGTTTTTCCAGCTCCTTCCGGAGTTTTCAGCGCTGGAAAACGTCGTCATGCCGGGTCTGATCGCGGGAGAGTCGCGAAAAGAGATCAGAGAGAGAGCCCTGCAACTGCTTCAAGACGTCGGCTTGGCAGATAGAGCGAGCCATCGGCCGGGCGAACTATCCGGAGGCGAACAGCAGAGAGTCGCAATAGCCAGAGCCCTGGTAATGCAGCCCGAAGTACTGCTGGCCGATGAACCTACGGGCAACCTTGATCCCGACACCGGCGAGGAGATCGAAGTCCTCATGAAGAAGCTGAACCATGCACTCAAAACCACTCTCATCGTGGTCACACACAAGGAATCCTTGTCGCGATCCATGGACAGGAGAGTGGGGCTGGTGGGCGGTAGATTGCAGGAGCTTCAATGAGGAAGCTGCCGGCACTCATAGCGGCTCTAATGTTGATCCCCATGCTCGCGTTGGGACAAGAGCCCAAATTCAAGAAGATCATGATCTTCCCCTTCAAAGCTATTACCAAAGGGGTCGGAGAAACGTTCGGAAATGAACTGGCCGGAGCTCTCGGCGCGGAATTGGCGCGAGAAGGGGACGTCGAGATCGTCTCGGGCAAGCCTTTTGAAGCTATCGTGCAGGAACGAAATGTAGATTCGGCCCGTGTGAGCAGAGTAGCCGATCGGGTGGATTGCCAGGCGGCATTATGGGGGAGCGTCTCCAAGCTGGATGAGGGTTTTTCGCTTGAAGTATCGGTGGTGCAAAAAGATCAGCCGCAAAAGCCTCGGCGCTTCTCAGCCGACGGAAAAGACGTGGAGAGTCTTGTCGCTCGGATGAAAGAAATGGCGGTTGAGATCGGAAGTGTGACTCTGAACAGGCCTAAAATCCATGAAATTAAGATCGAAGGTAACAAGCGAATCCAGAAAGATGCGATTCTCAACAAACTGGACGTGAAGCCCGGCAGCCCATTCCGCAGATCGGCCATCAGTGACGAGATCCGAGAAATCTATGGCATGGGTTATTTCGACGACGTTCAGATTCGGGCCGAGGATGTCGCCCAAGGAGAAGTGGACCTCCACATTACTCTAAAGGAGCGCCCCTCAATAAAGACAGTAGATATCGAAGGAAATAAGCTCTTCTCGAAAGATGAAATTATCGATACCTTGACGACGAAGTCTTTTACAGTAGCCAGCATCGAAAAAATCCGTGACGACATTGCCAAAATCAAGAAGATGTACGAGAAGGACGGATACTACCAACCCAAAATCGACTACGAAATTAAAGAACTCTCCCCAAGCGAGGCCAAGCTGGTTTTCAAGATAGACGAAGGGCAGAAGAGCTATCTCACAGATCTGGTACTGGAGGGGAGGAAAAGTCTTCCGGAAAGCGACCTGAAGAAAATCATGACCGTCAAGGAAAAGGGGTGGTTCTGGTTCTTGGACGAGTCGGGCAGCTTCACGAGAGAGAAGCTTGAAGAGAACAGAATGCGCCTCATAGCCTATTACCTAGACAATGGATTCATCAACGTCCAGGTTGGGGCACCGCGCATAGACATAAAAGACGGCTCCGTCAAGGTAGCGTACCCCATTCGAGAAGGCGAGCGTTATCAGGTCAGGAAAGTTAATGTGGAAGGGGATCTCATAGCGCCTGCCGACAAGTTGATCGCGGAACTTCAGGTAAAGCCCCGGACGTGGTTCAAGAGATCGCAGGTGGCGGAGGACATCAAGACCCTCACGAAGATTTACAATAACTTGGGCTATGCATATACGGACATCGAACCCCGTCAATCAGCGAACGATCAGTATAACTACCTGGATCTCACTTACAAGATCCGCAAGGGGGACCGGGTAACGATCGAAAAGGTTGACATTGTCGGCAATGAACGCACCCGCGACAAGATTATTCGCCGTTCACTGGCAATAAGTGAGGGCGATCTCTACAATGCCGACAGATTTGAGGCCACAAAGAGTAGGCTCGAGGGTATGGACTTCTTCGAAGCCGTCAGGCTGAAAACCTCTCCTGGCTCCAGGCCCGACTTGATGAACGTGAGCGTAGAGGTAATGGAAAAAAAGACTGGCTCTCTAGCCGCGGGCTCGGGTATTCTTCTCAAGACGGGGCAATGGCCAATCTGGAGCTCAAAGAAGAATCTTTTTGGGCTGGGCATCGTAGCCAATAGCAAAGGCAACTTGTCGGGGCGGCGTAACACGTACCAGGGATCCTTGACCTATCCCTGGATTTTTGACATGCCGCTCAGCGGGACAGTGCACGGGTATAAGTCCCAATCGAAAGAGGTCCAATTACGTCAGAGACAGCGACGGCTTCAGCGTCCATTTGGGGTACCCCATTTATGGTTTGTGGAGCATGACGAGTGGGTTTGCTCGGGATTCCAGCAAAATTAGTGGGATCGAGCAGGTTTTTGCTCGGTCGGTGGTCGAGGTACTCCAGCGCTATGGTACCACCGCTCAGAAGTTTGTGAACACTTCCGAAAATTCATTATCCGTGAACTTTACGTAGGGACACGCGTAATAGCGCCATGATCCCCAGTGCCGGGACAAAGGTCAGCCTGGGTACCCGCTATTCAGGTTTGGGCGGTGACGTTTCATTTTCGAGCTATTTCACCGAGGCAATTTATTACCAACACTTGTTTTGGAAGGCGATCTTGAAGGTTCGTGGGAACGGGACGCTGTTGCAGGAAGTGGGTGACAACCCTATACCGTTTGACCGCAGGCTGCAATTGGGCGGAATCCAGAGTATACGCGGCTACCGTCAAGGAGAGATCGGCCCAAGGGACCGATTCGGTAATCTCATGGGAGGAGATAGGGCCCTGTACTCCAATGTTGAATGTCTTGTCCCTCTTGTGGAACAGCTCAAACTTAATGGCGTAGCCTTTTTCGACGTCGGGAATGCCTGGAACGTTTCCGATAGCCCCTTTTTAACGGACGTGAAGGCAGGTGTAGGTGTTGGAATCCGGTGGGTGTCGCCAATGGGACCCATCAGGCTAGAATATGGATGGAAGGTCAATCCACAGAAAGGTGAGGAGCCGGGCGCTTTTGCTTTTGCTATGGGTCAACTGTTCTGGATTGTGCTGAAAAGCTGGAGATTGTGACTCGAGCGTGACCGAACTTTCCACCCTGTTATAATTCTGCTTTTAACTGTAAAGTCGCGGACAAGTTCGGGTCCACCCGGCAGTAGTCGATTCTAACTATGATAAGGTTTCGTGCCGAAGCCTACGAAAAAATGAAGGAGTGACATTATGAGGAAGCATTTTTTAGCGTTCGTATGCGCCGTGTCTGCGCTGGTACTCGTTTGTGTTGTCACAGGCCAAGCGCAAGATCTCAAAGTGGCGTTCGTTGATTTGCAGAAGTTTGCCTCGAAATCGGTGAAGGCGCAGACGATGCAGAAGAAACTCATGGACCGCATGAATACGTTGCGGACCTCCCTGGAGAATAAGAAGAAGGAACTGGCGGATCTGCAGGAGCAACTGCAAAAGCAGGGGCCCATGCTGAAGGAGGATACCCGTAACCAGAAGATAAAGGAAATCGGTATAAAGGAAATGGAGTTCAAGCTGGCGGAAAAGGAAGCTCAGAACTCCCTACAGAAACGAGGAACGGGACACGATGGAGAGCTTTCAGCGTGATCTGACCAAAATAATAGCTCGAATTCGCGCTCAGAAAGGCCTCATGATGGTCTTTAACCAAGCGGCGCTTCTTTCGGCGGATGATGCCCTGGATATCACCGATGAGGTAGCCAAAGCGTACGACGCTGAAGCGGCGGCTCCCGCTGCAGCCCCTAAAAAGGCTCCCGCTGCTGGTCCTGCTCCGGCGCCTGCCGCTCCTAAGAAAGCAGCTCCGAAATAGCAAGAGAAGTGCAAGCGGCTCCAACGATGAACCATACCCTGGAAGAACTTGCCCGCTTTCTCGGCGCCACATCTTCAGAAACACCAGGGCCCGCGATCGCGGGCGTGAGACCTCTTGAATACGCCCGCGAGAACGACATAACTTACGTGGCCGGGCCGCAATTTCTGGAAAAATTGGCAAAGAGTTCCGCGGGGGCCGTGATCCTTTCTAACGACCTTGATCCGGGCGGGCGTCCGCATATTCGTTCTGACAACCCTGAAGCGGCTTTTGCCCGGTTGACCGGCTTGTTCTACCCGTACCGTGCTGTGCCCGCGGGCATCTCCCCTAAGGCTGAGGTCCATCCCGACGCTCGTATGGGAGACGACGTATCGATAGGCCCGTTCGCAGTGATTGGAAGAGGAGCGCTAATTGGAGACCGCGCGGTTGTGGGCGGCCACGTTGAGGTCGGGGAAGATGTGGAAATAGGAGAGGACGCACGAATTTTCCCCCACGTCACCATTTATCCGAAGGTCAAAATCGGCAAGCGGGTCATTATACATGCCGGGACAGTCATCGGTTCAGACGGCTTTGGCTATGCCAGGGCCGCTGATGAGAACGGCCTCCCCGTCTACATAAAGAAGTATCACAACGGGACGGTTGAAATCGACGACGATGTCGAAATCGGGGCCTTAGTTGCCGTGGACAGAGCACTGAGCGGCGTGACACGCTTGGGCAAAGGGGTGAAGATCGACAACCTTGTTCAGATTGCTCATAATGTTGAAATCGGCGAGAGCACTGTGATCGCTTCCCAGGCCGGAATCGCCGGCAGCTCTACCATCGGACGCTACTGCGTCGTTGCAGGCCAAGCCGGTGTGAGAGATCATGTCACAGTGGGTAACGGAGTGGTCCTCGCCACTAGGGTAGGAATTTACAGGAATGTCCCGGACGGCGCAGTAATGGCCGGCTCCATTCCTGCCATGCCCCACAAGGTGTTTCTTCGCGTCCAGACTCTTTTCAAGCGGCTTCCGGAAATCCTGGATCGGATTAAAAAGCTGGAGCGCCTAGTTCAATCCAACCGCAAGGAAACCTCATGATCCATCCAACAGCAATCGTTGATCCAGGAGCTGTAATCGGCGACAACGTCTCCATAGGCCCCTATTCGGTAATCGGCGAACAGGTGGTATCGGGGGATGAGTGCGAAATCGGTCCCCACGTTACCATCCAAGGACAGACTTCTATTGGCGCCCAGAGCCGGATTTTTCAATTCGCTTCCATTGGCGGCCCTCCCCAGGACTTCACCTATAAGGGAGAGGACACGCGGGTAGAGGTCGGTGCCCGTGTGATGGTGAGGGAATATGTGACGATCCACCGCGGCACGGTCAGAGGACGAGGCGCAACGATCATCGGCGACGACTGTTACCTCATGTCGTACTGTCATGTGGCCCACGACTGTATCCTCGGGCAAGGGGTCATTATGGCGAATTCCTCTCACCTTGGAGGCCATATAGAGATAGGTACTCTCGCGATTCTCGGCGGAATTGTGGCGGTGCACCAGTTTGTAAGGGTCGGTGAGTACGCTCTGGTGGGAGGTGTCTCTGGAGTGGCCAAAGACGTCCCGCCCTATACCCTGGCTTCAGGGTCACGAATCTACGTATATGGCCTCAATGAAGTAGGCCTACGGCGTAATGGGTTCGCCAGGGAAACCATTCGACAACTCAAGAGGGCCTTTAAGATAGCGTTCAGGTCATCGTTGAAAGTGGAACAGGCTGTGCAAAAGATCCACGCGGAAATGATGAACACCCCGGAGGCTTTGAGATTTGCCGATTTTCTGGCCAGTTCCAAGCGAGGTACCGCACGCGTCTCGTTGAGTCGGCACACATTTCGGGCGGTTTGACCTTGGGTAGCGTGGGCATTATAGCAGGAACCGGAGATCTGCCGCTTCTCGTGGCGGATGAAGCTATTGAACGAGGGTTCCAGGTCGTGGCAATAGCCTTTCCAGGGTTTACTGATCCGGCAATGGAAGGGCGAGCCGCCGAAATCTTCTGGCTGAAACTCGGCCAGCTTGAAAAAGCCATCTCCATCCTGAAGTCTCGCGGCATCAATCGAGTGGTGATGGCCGGGAAAATAGAGAAATCAAATCTGCTCCGCCCGTGGAATCTGAGACCCGACCGTCGCGTCCTCAGAATTATCCGTTCGCTCGACGACTGGCGGGATGACACGCTCCTCGCGGCTCTAGCAGCCGAGTTACTCAAAGACGGAATTGTCGTCGAGGAAATCACGTCGTGGGCCACAAAGCTTATGGCTCCTCTGGGGGTACTCACCAAGAAATCGCCGAACGAGAAGCAGTGGAGAGATATTCTTTTTGGCCGCAGAATGGCTCAGGGTGTTGGAGGGCTGGACATCGGCCAGACCGTGGTAGTGAAGAATGCCGCGGTGATCTCGGTTGAGGCCATTGAGGGGACCGACAAGGCGATTCGGCGAGCAGGTGAACTGGGCTTTCCCAACGGGGTTGTGGTCAAGATGGCCAAACCCGAGCAGGATATGCGTTTCGACGTCCCCGGCGTAGGACCCTCGACCATTGACAGCATGATAGCGGCAAAGGCCCGTGTGCTGGCCGTTGAGGCCGGAAAGACGCTGATCACAAATTATGAAGAGATGATTCGCAAGGCGGACAAGGCTAAAATCTTAGTCGTGGGCATTCCTGCCGAAGGCCCAGCCGTCACAACCGGCCCAGTGCAGGATCGTTGAACGATTTAACAAACCGGGCTTCTTCAACAGGATTTCCTACCCGGAATCTGCGCTCTTAAGCCGGAGACAAGCTTTGCACATTTACAAGCGAATGCTGAAATACCTCAAGCCTTACGGGGGCAAGCTTGCTCTGGCAGGGATCTGCATGATTGGGGTTGCGGGCCTGACCGCGTACTGGCGTCCCTCGTGAAGCCGGCGCTAGACGACATCTTCGTCGAAAAGAACTCTTCCATGCTTGTGTGGATTCCTGCGCTGGTCGGCCTTGTCTACATGTTGAAGGGGGCCTGTGACTTCGGCCAATACTATCTGATGTCCTACATCGGCCAGAGCATCATTCGTGACCTGCGGGAACAAATGTTTGTCAGGCTGGAAGAAATGTCGGTCGGTTTCTTTGTGCGTCATTCCACAGGAGAACTTCTGTCCAGAATGAGTAATGACGTGACCCTGGTTCAAGGGGCCATGACAAGTGCAATAACAGGGATGGTGCGGGACGCTGTCACTGTTGTGGCCCTCATATTCGTGGTTTTCTATCGGGATTTCACTCTCGCGCTGATTGCCATGCTGGTTTTTCCTCTGGCGATTTATCCTCTCCTATCCTTTGGCAAGAAACTCAAACGCTACTCCCGGCGTATGCTCGTCTCACTGGAGGACATCACCGAACGCCTCAATGAAACCATCACGGGGATCAGGATAGTCAAGGCGTTTGCTATGGAACATTACGAGCGTGACAGATTCGTTCAGGTCAATAACACGCTCTTCAACGCATTTATGAGACGCTTCAAGGTGCGGGCCCTGTCAAACCCGATGATGGAGACGCTGGGCGGTTTCGGCGTGTGCGCCATTGTCTATTACGGCGGCAGCCAAGTGATAACCGGACAATCGACTCCAGAGAACGTTCTTTTCGTTCATGGCCGCCCTCCTGATGCTCTACGAGCCCATAAAGAGGATCAACGAAGTCAACATGACCATTCAGGAGGGCATAAGCGCTGGAGAAAGAATTTTTGCGCTCCTGGATACGCCTCCCGATGTTCAGGATCGCCAGGGAGCTGCGGCTCTGGAGACGGTTCAGCAGGATATTGTGTACGAGGGCGTGAGCTTTACTTACGAAGGGGATCTGGTTCTGAAGGACATCACGTTGCGGGTCCAGGCGGGTGAAGCCGTTGCGATAGTCGGTGAGAGCGGCTCAGGAAAGAGCACGATATTGGATCTCCTGCCTCGGTTTTATGACGTGACCTCGGGCCGCATCCTGATTGATGGGACAGACGTGCGGGACCTGACCCAACGGTCTTTCCGCGAACAGATCGGCATCGTCACCCAGCAGACCATTCTGTTTGACGATACCATCCGTAACAACATTGCTGTACCGGCCGGCCGGATCTTCCTCTGGAAAGAGTTGTTGACGCGGCCAAGGCCGCGCACGCCCATGATTTTATTACACTTCTCCCTATGTCCTATGACACGATGATCGGCGAGAACGGAATCAAGCTGTCCGGCGGGGAACGCCAGCGAATAGCAATAGCCAGGGCGTTGTTGAAGAACCCACCCGTCCTGATTCTAGACGAAGCCACCTCCAATCTCGACTCGGATTCGGAAAAGGCGGTCCAGGGTGCGCTGGAAGAGCTAATGAAGGGACGAACCACTCTTGTGGTCGCTCACAGGCTCTCCACCATCCGAAATGTGGATCGTATCTACGTGCTGATGGACGGGCGAATAGCGGAGCAGGGGAGTCACGATGAGCTTCTCGCTCAGAATGGGGAGTTTGCACGGCTCTACAACATGCAATTCGCTTCCCAGTCAACGTCATCCGAAGAGGCCCGTGCCGTTTCCAACATGTCAGTCCCACAATGAGTTCAGGTATTTCACCGGTGAACGCCGTACTGTCTTTTCCAGCAGCAGGATACTTTGCTGTGCAAAAGGTCAGGGAAAAGGCGTACGGATGGGGGGTTCTGTCGCAGCGCAAGGCTCCGGTGCCTGTGATATCGGTCGGTAACCTGTTACTGGGCGGGACCGGCAAGACTCCATTCGTGATTTTTCTCGCCGGGATGCTCAAGAATCTGAACTTGAAACCCGCGGTGGTAAGCCGAGGGTACAGGGGGACCAACCGAGCGCCATATCAGGTGGTTGGAGATGGTTCTTCAGGCGAGCCTCTGGTCGGTCCCGACGTTTGCGGTGATGAACCCTATCTCATCGCGAAGCGGCTTCCCGATGTCCCCGTTATTGTGGGGCGCAAGAGGATTTATCCGGTCAGAGCGGCTCATGAGTTATTCGGCTGCAATGTGGTTGTGCTTGATGACGGATTCCAGCACCTTCCTTTGAAACGAGACGCGGATATAGTGCTTTTGAACGGCTCTGAAGACCACATGTTCCCGTGGGGACGACTCCGTGAACCCTTGTCCGCCTTAAGAAGGGCCGATATAGTAGTGCTGATGGAAGGGGGGACAATTCCCGCTTCTGCCGTGGACTACGTTCGGGGACCGGTTTTCACTTGTCATCCACTTCCCTCAGGCTTGGCAAGCGGCGCGAATCTTCAATCTTACGCGCCTGCCGACACACTGTCAGAACGGGAAGTGATCCTGGCGTCAGGGATAGCTAATCCGGGGCGTTTCCGCAGCACCGCTGAGAAATTGGGCTGGATAGTAGTGGACCACTTTTCTTTTCCGGATCATCACCGGTTCACAGACAAAGAGTTGCGGTCTATCCTTGATCGAGCCGCGGGACTGCCCGTAGTGGTAACCGAAAAAGACTGGGTGAAACTCCCTGCGTGGTTCAAGGAAATCGACCAGGTTGCCGCTCTCAGAATAGAAATGGTTCTCGATGACGAGGAAGCTTTTTGGACTGCACTTGCGTCATTGATACCAGCCCTGGCGCAGCAGGGGACGAACTCGGTTTCAAAGCGGTAAGATTGGGGGAACCTTCTTACAAGAAGTTCCTCCCCGATTCTCCTTGGTTCTAAATTGACATGATGGATCTTACTGACAAGCGCATACTCATTGTGAAGCCAAGTTCCTTAGGGGATGTTGTTCACACGCTCCCGTTGGTCCACGCGCTCAAACGCAATCATCCCTCTTGCTTCATCGGCTGGATTGTTCAGAAGGGGTTCCAAGGGATACTCCAGAGCGATCCTGCGATTGACGAAATAATCCCGATTTCTATACCGTCCACCAGCGATCCTCACGCGGCCCGCTGGGCCTTTATACGAGCTGCTTCGGCCACATTAGCAACTCTTCGGAGACTGAGAAAAGGATTCAAGGATCATCCCTATGACCTAGTTCTAGACCTTCATGCGTCTTTTAGGAGCGGGTTGCTGGGTCTCACAAATCCCCGCGGCTTTAGGATAGGGTTTCGAGATGCCAAGGAGTTGAATACGCTCTTTCAGCATCGCCTTGTCGGGAATGCCCCGGATAACAGACATGCGGTGGACAAGAATATGGCCTTTGCAGAGTATCTTGAGTGCTCCACACTACCGGAAGATTACCGGATTGTTGTTGATCTCATTGCCCGGAAGCGGGTCAGCGAGTTTCTTCAGAAATCCGGCGTCCCGGAAGGGGCTCGAATTGTGTATGCGAATCCCGCGGCACGCTGGGAGACGAAATATTGGACCGAGGAAGCATGGGCCGAACTCGCTGATCTTCTCATTGAGCGGGCAGGCGCGGCCGTGGTCTTTTCCGGTAGCCCTGACGACGTATCGTACATTCGTATGATTGCTGGGAGGATGAAGCAGAAGCCCATAATAGCCGCGGGTAGGCTCAACCTTGCCGAAGCAGTGGCCCTGATAGAAGCGTCTAACGTGTACGTTGGCGTGGATTCAGGCCCCATGCATATTGCCGCATTTGCAGGAACACCAGTGGTCGCGCTCTTCGGTCCCACCGACCCGGCAAAGGTGGGACCGTACGGGGAGGGGCATCGCGTGAGTTCCGCCGGACCGAACTTGACTGTCTGGCTTGCCGCAAACGCTCATGCTCAGATCGGATATGCCTTGAAGGGATAAGCGCTCAGGCTGTCTTCGACGCGACAATAGGGCTTATGGGATGGTCACTCAAGTCACCGCCATGCAAGTGACAGGATCAAGTATACCAGGTGCTGGGACCACCTTCGGCATGTCCCAATGTTGTTTAAGCACTGTTGGTGGTCGATTCTTTGGGCTTGGTGCGACAATCAGGGTGTCCGGTACAAGCATCAGGACTGGGTGTTTATGGCCTCCTTATAACTGGCCTGGGCCATGATCGCCCCAAGAGGTTTGTCACGTTTTGCAATCGGCTGCAGCAGCGAATTTAGGAGCACTCAAAAGTGCGAAAATAATTTGCACTTATTGTCTCAGGCTTAAATAGTGTGAAAAAACTGCTCTATGGATTTCGCTTCGCCTGGACCCCAGCAGGGGGGTATGTCTTTGTATTCTTAAGTAGATTACTGCGCTTGGCATCACCCTTGCAAGAAAACCTCACAGGGCAGGCGCCAATTCCCTGTTGGCAACATGCTAAGGGACAGGGGTTTTCAATTGAGGCACATCCTTTGGACTTTACTCGCCGGCGTGAGGCGGTTGTGCTGATTGCACTGGATTTTCCCTTAACACTGACATTGGAAGGAGGAACAATGTCTGTAGAGAAAATCCAAGAATTGGGACTGCCGGAACACCTCATCAAGAGATTGATGGAAGAATGTGATCTCAAAGATGTCACCCCAAGTGAGCTTATTGTACAGGCTCTTACCAAGAGATTCCCAGCACAATCCCCACAGGACAAGTTGGCGTTATTACGGGATGTGATAAAGAAACGGTATGCCGTGTGACACGGATGCCTTGTCTTGCTTCGGTTTGAATAGTGCATGTGTCCTAACCGAAGAATAGTCGGCGGATCTCTTCAACAGCAATCAGATACAATTCTTGGCAATCCGCATTAGTGTAATTTGTAGCTCTCCTGTCTTGCCTCTGCGTCTTATATTAGATTAAGTATAAGGGCGGCAACGGAGGGCTACGCTTATGAGCGAACCGGCATTACAGATGTTGGAACCGAAAGAGAAGAAGGGGTTGGTCGTGGTCATCACCGGATACGGCAAGGGCAAGACCACGTCGGCTTTAGGAATGGTCTTCGCGCGCTGTGGGACATGGGTTGCACGTTTGTGTGGTCCAATTCATGAAAGGGGACATGTACGCAGGGGAAATCGGCGCGTTGAAATCGCTGGCACCTCAGGTGGAGCATCACCTTACCGGAAAAGGATTCTGCGGAATACAGGGGAATCCGTACCCCCATAGCGAACACCGTGCAAATGCCCAGGACGCGATAGAACTTGCCAAGGAGAGGATGTTGTCGGGAAAATTAGATATTCTCATCTGCGACGAAATTAATAATGCACTGAATCTGAAACTTGTCGATCTCCCGCAAGTTCTGGATCTTATCGACAGCAAGCCTCCTCTGATGCACCTTGTCTTGACCGGGAGGGACGCGAATCCGGAAGTGATAGGGAGGGCTCACACAGTCTCGGAGGTGAATGAAATCAAACACGCGTATCGCGAGGGGATAGAACCACAAAAAGGCATAGATTACTGATGGCTGTTCCAGCCGAGGATTGACTTGGGGCGGGTCTTTTACTATAGGTGCATAGGAACGCAATGCATGCACGGGGTAGCGCTATGAGGGAAGACAGAGATCGCGGAACAGAAAAGAAAGGGCGATCCAGGGTTTATTCCGCGGTTTTGTCACTGGTTTTTCCCGGCCTGGGGCAGATGGTTCGGGGCAGGATCTTTGCCGGACTGCTGTTCTTCGCCAATGTCGTGCTCTACTTTGTCCCTCTCTTCGTAACGCATAATGTCGAATACGACGTGCAGACCCCATCTTTGCTCATCGCAGTTGGTGTGTGGGTCTGCTCGGCTCTGGACGCATTTCTTTATCGCAGTTCCTTCCTGGTGATGGCGCTTCTCGTATCCCTCCTCTGTTTCGGAGGCGGCTTCTTCGGCGCGTTCTTTGTCCTCCCCCACCTCGACATCTGAAGAGGTTGGAAACCTTCATCAAGTCCGGGTCACAGTTAGTCCTCAGTCACGAGGGGAGGGAGCGCCATGTGTCATTGCGAGGAGTGAAACGACGAAGCAATCTAAGCGGTTAGGGGAAAAGATTGCTTCGCTTCGCTCGCAATGACAATCTTTTGCCGCATGCAACTGGGGGACTACGAATCGCACCCTTGAGATTTTCTCTGTGACAGCGTAATAGTTTACCAATGACCAATCAACTCCTCACGATCAGGGGCCTCAGAACGATCTTTACCACGGAAGACGGAACCGCTGCCGCTGTTGACGGCCTGGATCTGGACGTGCGACACGGCGAGACTCTGGGTCTTGTGGGAGAATCCGGTTGCGGCAAGAGCGTCACTGCTCTTTCCATAATGCGCCTAATCCCGTCGCCGCCGGGAGAGATAGTCTCCGGAGAGGTCCTGTTCGAAGGGACCGATTTGCTGAAACTGAGTGAATCCGCAATGCGCAAGATCAGGGGGAATGATATTTCCATGATCTTTCAGGAGCCGATGACCTCCCTGAATCCCGTATTCAAAGTTCAGGATCAGATCGCCGAGGTGTTTAGAGTCCACCGTGAAATGAGCAGAGGCGAGGCGGCAGAAGCGGCCGTGAACATGCTCAAGAAAGTGGGAATCCCTTCTCCTGAAAAGAGGGCCAAGGATTATCCGCACCAGATGAGCGGCGGGATGCGGCAACGGGTCATAATAGCCATGGCCCTGGCCTGTGATCCCAAGCTGATGTTGGCCGACGAGCCGACCACTGCGCTGGATGTGACCATTCAGGCTCAGATCCTGGAATTGATGACCGAGATCAAGGCCGAGAAAGGCACGGGAATCATCCTGATTACGCATGACCTTGGAGTCGTAGCGGAGTCAGCCGACCGAGTCGCAGTGATGTACACGGGGAAGATTGTGGAAGAGGCACCGGCAGATAATCTTTTCTCTTCTCCTCAGCATCCGTACACGATTGGACTGCTGAAGTCCATTCCCAGAATAGATGAGGGGGCGGGAAAGAAATCCCGCTTGCACGTCATCAAAGGAATGGTGCCGGATATGCGTAAGCTTCCTCCCGGCTGTACTTTTCAGGACCGATGCCCGGAAGTTCAGGAAATATGCAAAGAACCGCCGGCTCTTGAGAAGAAATCTTCAGGCCATCTTGTGAGATGCTGGATGCGATGACTATTTTCGTTTTGGAGCTTATTCGATTATCACCCAGGAGGAACATTCAATGACCGATAGCACGGTACCGCACACCTACAAAATTGCCGATCGAAGTGGCTACGTCAAAATAGGATACACAGTCAGAGTAGTGGACGGACCGGTGCTCAAGGGGGCCGGGAGCGCGAAGTCATGGACTTCGTGACCGGTTACGGACACGTTGTCCCCGGACTTGAACGGCGCCTTGTTGGACACAGCGCGGACGAAAAATTGTCGTTCACTGTTCCGGCTGACGAGGCTTTTGGGCAGCGGCACGAAGAGTTGGTTATAGAGAAGAGCAAAGCGGATTTTCACTTTCCTCCCGGCTTCGAACCTTATCCGGGGATGGAACTTCCGCTGGTGACGAGGGGTTCCGACGCACCGGATACGGTTTTGATTCGAGAGGTGCGACAGGATTCCATTGTCATTGACTTGAACCATCCACTCGCGGGCCTGGCTCTCAAATACGATCTTGAAATAATAGAGGCCCGGCCTGCTAGTTCCAACGATGTCTGTTCTGAGTGGGAAGAACAAGGCGCCGAGGGGAACTGTTGTTCCGACGGGTGCCTAACATTACCTGGTGTGGGAGACGCGGACAGGAATTGATATGCAGCGGGACCGCGCTACTGAGGACGCCGCGGGGAAAGGGGCATGAGCGCTGAGACGCAGACTTGTTTTGCGCTTTTGTAAGAAGGGGGCAGGGGGATTTTAATCTAACTCATTGAAAATTCCCTAAATCCCCATTTAGAAAAAGAGGACTTTTCCGGCCTCTCTGTGGTCCAAATTGCTTATAGCCGACGAATGTAACTTTAAGTTGGTGCCTGCGGGAGAAAGGGGGGCACAAAAGCCATGAGAATCTTTATTACCGGCTCAAATGGTTTTGTCGGAACACACCTGGGCCGCTTCCTTCTTAACCAAGGCCATGAGGTCACGGGCCTGGTGAGGACCGAGGTAAGGGGGAAGAGTCTTCCCAAGGGGATTTCTTATGTGGTGGGGGAGGGGACCAAGCCCGGTGAATGGCAAGAGGCAGTCTCAGGCCATGACGTGTTGATAAACTTGGCGGGAGTCCCGATCTTCAAGAAATGGACTCCGGCATACAAGCGTCTCCTTTACGACACACGAATCCTCACGACAAGAAATCTGGTAGATGCCATTCCTGCGGAAAGAGGGAGTTCGGTCACTCTGGTGAGCACTTCCGCTGTGGGTTATTACGGATGTCCAGGGGATGAGGAACTAGGTGAGTCTTCTCCACCTGGTGACGGTTTTCTTACGCGACCCTGGCCCTTGACTGGGAAGGCGAGGCAGCGAAAGCCCGGGGAAAAGGTGTCCGTGTGGTCATTACCCGCTTCGGGGTTGTGCTCGGAAGAGACGGGGGTGTTCTAGCGCAGATGATCCTTCCGTTTCGCTTTTTCGTCGGAGGACCCCTGGGAAACGGTAGGCAGTGGTTCTCCTGGATTCATATAGAGGACCTGTGCCGCGCTGCACACTTTGTTATGACCGACAAAGAAATAAGCGGGCCGGTAAATTTCACCGCGCCCGGACCTGTAAATAACCGGGACCTCGCAAGAGCCATCGGCAAAGTGTTGCGTCGGCCTTCCATTATGCCCGCGCCGGCATTCATGATCAGGTTGTTGATGGGAGAGTTCGGGTCGGTAATTCTACGGACAGAGAGTTGTTCCACGCCTACTTCAGTCGCAGGGCTTCAAATTCAAATTTGCCGATATCGAAGCCTACTGGTGGACTTGCTGAGGCCCTGAAATGCCTGAGCAGAATGCAACTCCAGTGAGAAATACCTAAACCCGGTTGCAGGAAACCAAAAGCGTTTCGGCGTTGCGCCTGGTTAAGCGGAAGCCAGATCGTGAATACGGTCCCATCTCATCCGACTTTACTGAAATCGAACCGGTATGATCTTCCACAATCTTCTTCGTCACGGTTAATCCGAGGCCTGTGCCTTGGGCCTTTGTGGTAAAAAAGGATTGAAAACCTTTTGAAGGGCTTCGGGAGGGATGGCCTGCCCGACGTTCCGGATTTTCATTTCAAAGAATCCCGCTGATTCGAGTTCGCCGGTTTTCAACGCCTTGTCGCTGGGGATGGAAACCCAGGTCTCCACTTCGATCACTCCGCCCACTGGAGAAGCCTCTATGGCATTCGAAACCCGGTTGAGCACGCAACTGCTGAAACCGGCCGGGGTCCAAGGGGATATCCCCGTCTCGGGCGCCAGGTTCGCGCTCAAGCGTATTTCTTTTTCCATTCATGCGGCGTTCAGTGATGCCAAGGATGTACTCGATGAGATCGTTCGGGTTTACCCTTTGGAGCCAAACGTCTCGCGCTTGGTAAAATCGATGAGCCGGTCAAGTATCTTCTCCAGCCGTTGTATCTCGTGAACTATTATTCTCGTATACTGCTTTTGCCGTTCCGCATCAGGCGGCTCCGTAAGTCGAATTGGCGTGCCATTCTTCTGGCAAATCCGCCCACGATGGCTAGCGGTTGCCTCTCAGTTCATGTGCGACTTCGGCGGTATGTTCCTCGATGGCCTTGCACTTACCGGACTGAACTATGTGCTCGTAAAGTTCATCTATAATTCTTATCTTTCGACTAACGCTTCCTTGGATGCCTTTAGTTCTTCTTCCAGCTTTCGCCGAACGGTCCTGTCCCGCATAACCCCCTCGAAGCCCACAGGACGCGGTCCGCCGTCAAACGATGCCTTGCACCTAATCCTGGCAACCTTCCTCCCGCCGTGCGAATCTAAGATGGCGACTTCCTCATCCCAGATCGCCTCAGGTTGCAACTCCAGCATGGTGTCCACGATCCCCTGTCTTGTGCAATCACGTATTGCCTCAGGGGAGTCTCAAGGATCTGGTCAATAGGGTATCCGAGGAATTTTTCCGCCTGAGTATTCACAAAGGTGAAGATTCCTCTATGATCGAGGGAGAATATGACATCCGGAACCTGCTCTACCAAGTTACGATAAAGACGTTCCGAATCCTTCAGCCACTCTTCCGTTTGCTTGCGATGTGTCGTGTCGATGGTCAACTCGTTTGCCCCGATTACTTCCCCGGCCTCGTTCTTGATGGGTGTCGCCGTATGTTGCAGCCAAACAGCGTGTCCGTCCGTATCATATCGCACACGTTTCCCGACACTCCGCGGTCCTGGCCGTCAAAGACCTTTTGGACCGGACATTCGGGGCACACTTCATCACGCCCGGCCATAAACTTGTAACAGACATGACCGATCGGGTCGCCGAAAATCTTCTTCAGGAAGTCATTGGCAAAGACTACTCTAAAGCTTCTGTCGAGTTCCCGAAACATCTGCCCGGCGCTGTCAAGTAGTTCGCCAAATCTTTGCCTCATAGACTCCTTTGGCAAGTCCACACTCCAGCAGGGCTTTCTTCCGTCCGCTCCTTCGCCCACTTCTTATTCAATTATTAGCATGCTTGAAGCTATTGTCCAGAGGAATCCTCATTTGGACGCAACCATTGCCTCATGAGTGGGAATCTGAGACCTCCTGGCGGATCATCAAAAAAATTACGAATTTGGTATCCCCAAACTAACGATTGCCCTGCCGTCATTCTCGCGCACACGGGAACCCGGAAATCAGCGCATTGGCTGAGGGTCTCCATATCGCGCTTTCTCAAGGCGACGTAACGGTACCTCGCCCTGTGGAGCTTCAGAAAATGCCAAAAACGCAGCACCACAACTCTAATCGGGCGATGGGGCACGCTCGACGCTCGCAGAGTCCTTTGCCATGGTCTTCTTGAGCAATGGGTCGTCTTTCAAGGTGTACAAAAGATTCTTCTCATCAGCGATATCTTTTTCGATTCACGGTACATACCTGGCAGGATTGGCCTTGAGAGCACTCTCCAGGAATTGGAAGACTTTGCTCTCGTCATTGAGCGCCAGATAGCATTGTGCTGCTAGGTACGATCCCAGCCCCTTGTCTTCGCCACGTTCGTATTTTTCGAGATTTTTATGAATCTTTTCCGCTGTTGCCAGTACCTTCCTGGCCCGCTGGTACTTCGTCGAGTACCACAAAGGTTCTGGCAATCAGAATAAGGTACAGGCGGGTCTTTCGGAAATTCCGAGGCTGCCTCCTTATAATTATCGAGCGCCACTTGCGACCTGCCTGCGGAGAAGTAGAGATTCCCGATGTTGGCGAGCACTTTTGCTCTCTCCTCCGGAGACTCTGTGAATTCAAAAGCTCTCTCGAAATTTTTCATTGCATTGGAGGGGTCACCCAAGTTCTTGTAGCACACTGCAATAGCATTGAAGCCGAAAAAACTCTCCGGTTCCTCGACCACGTGCTGCATAAAGGCTTCGATGGCTTTGGAATAATCCTTTTCTTTGGCCAGGCGAACTCCTTTATCCTTCCACGAGTTCCTCCTTGGGGGACGGGATTCCAGTGAAGACTCTATCCAAGTCAAAAGGCATTCCTGAGCGAGTGACTTTCTTGCCGCAACCCGCCGCTGCGACCACGGCACATACCCCGATGAGCAGGAATTTTACTACAGACCGGGCAGTCCTAAACCTCGCCTTATTTGGGCTTCTTCTCTTCGCGGGTGTCGCGCGGATTTCAATTCTGCATTGGGAATTATTTCGTCTACCATCAGCCAGGCGAGGCAGGACTGCGGAGATGCCCCTGCAGGCTGTCGGGGTTGCTGCTTCACGTTGAGGAGTGCATGTTCCGGTTTTAACTCGGAACCATGACCAGCTTAACATAGAGCTTGACCTTTAGGGGCTGATCAGTTTCTCTTCATCAGAAAGACGGGTAATGTTGGAAGCCTCTGCTTGCAACCTGTTCCCTGAGCAAAGTCGTGGGGCTCAATCCCAACCTCGGCTTCTGGGACTCCTCGCTTAGCCCACGAGGGGTAACAATACTCAATGACACCCTTTGTGGCAAGCACTCGGATGTTCTGCAATGTTGACAAATTAGCCTCTGAATTCTAGAATCCGCGACAATACGTGCCTTAAACGTTACGTCATGAGGGTTCACCAACCTCTATGCCCAACGGTGAAAAAAAAATAGTAAGCGTAGGATCACGCCTAGCGGGATTCATAGGCGCCAAAGCGACTCGGGAAAAGAAGATGCAGGCCGCGGCCATGCAAGCCGAGTTCACTTTACACGACACTCTGATAATTTTGAGCTACTTGTCCCGGGATACTGATCCCGAAATATCGTCGCAGGCCAGAAAGAATCTTATCCCTGCTGCCCGAAATTGGTTCAACAGACCGGATCGGCCGGAACTTCCTGAACCGATCCGGGACATCGTCCTGAAGGTGATAGAAAAGGTCGGTTTGGGGGAAAAGACTGAGACAGCGGGTTCAGCCGGCGATACCGTGGGCGGAAATATCGGGCTGTTTGGGCTGGGAGAGTTGCTCCAGGCCATCGATCACAATAATCGCACTGCTCACATCACCCTGAGTCGCGCTGGAAGATACCGCGACGGTCTACACGGAAAGCGGAAAGGTGATCGGCGCCGTGGCGGGCGAAGAGGACGGTCTGGGAGCTGTTTACAAGGCTTTCGGGTGGATCGATGCGTCGTTCCGGTATGTGCATGCTTTGCCGGGAGATTTTAGCAACAGGATAGACATCAATACACTCAATCTGGTGATGGGTGCCCTCGATCACACCCCGGATACGGATCCCTTCGAAGACGAAGCAAGCATGGGCTGGACCGTGGACGGGCATCTCAAGGCCATGAATATCTTTGAGATATCAGAAATATTCGAGATGAACTCGAAACAGGCGGTATGCCGACTGAAGCGCGATGGCGAAGCGGGGGACCTCTACTTTAAGCGAGGCAGAATCGTTAACGCTTCCGTTGGGGATCTGACCGGCATGGAAGCGGCATGTCAGATACTAGCTTGGCCCAACGCTCATTTTTCCATCAGTCGGGGCGGCGATGAAGTTCCGGAAGTGATCCACGCGGGAATGCAAAATCTCATTATCGAAGCAATGCGGTTGCTCGATGAAGGCGTAACCGTCACTGAGCGGATCGCTTCTGAGCTGGCCTTGATCAACGAACTCTTCGAGGGGCAGGACATTGTTACCCTGCCAATTCTTGAGAAGGTTCGCCTGGTCTTCGGTGATGATCAGCAGGCACGTGAGGCCCTTGAATCAGACACCAATCCGCTGGTTCGCAAAGCTTTAAGAGTCAAGATCTCCAAGACGGTCCACAAGTACCTGAACCCAGCCACTGAACACGATATCAGGCTAAGGGCGGCACGGGGAAAGGTGCCGGTATCTACAACCGAAAAACTGGTCCTGCTCAGTTACCTTTCCCATGATGAATCCCAGGAGATTAAGGAAGAAGCTAAGAAAACTCTCGCTTCCCTCGATCTCCCCACCTACCGCAAGGGTTTTGGATCTGATCTCCATCCGTCTGTCATGGATTTCCTCATACGGGAAACGGTTCGTGATGAATCACTGATTGCCGTGGCTGCCTCGTCTCCAAACCTCATGGAGGAGACTGCTCTTCATATTCTGGAGAATTGGCGGAGCCCACAGATACTCTCCGCGGTCTTCGAAAACCGGAAGCTGCTGGAGAAAAGCCCCGCGGTGGCGTCCAAGATTGCCGATCTGGCTCGCGACGAACCGGCACTGAGGCAACGGATCGACGGCTTTGAAGAATCGCTTCTGCAGGGTCAGGGAGAAATCAAGGTGGAAGGGCCGCTGGGCTTCTGCGGGCTGGGCGGTCTCATCCGCGCCGCTGGCTCAGGGGGCTCGGTCGGGGACGATAGGTTTGGAGGGCGTGAAGCAATCCGGGCGGGTATTTCTTCAGGCGGGGTCGAGTAATAGGGGCTGTCTGGGGCGCTCTGGAAGGGCTGGCGGCAATTGAGGCGATCTTGAAGACCCCTGATCTGAAGTTTCGTTACTCGCTTCGCACGCATTTCCAGGTGGAAAACGTCGACCCTGTAGCTGCCGAAGAGCTTCTCCGAACGCCAGCAGCAGGACCGAGTGCGGCGGAGGAGGGGCAGACCTGGCTAAGGTTGATGTCCGGGAGTCCGGAGGCAATGGACATTCTCGAAGTGCTCTCGGCCCTGGAAGGCTCGCCGATCCCCATGGAGGTGTCGCTCCTATGCGAGGAAGGGTCCGGCGAGATCTTTAGGGACCGCGCCCGCATTCTTCATGCACATGTGGAAGGCAAAGAAGGGCCGCTGGAGGCCATGGCCGCAATGATCGCATGGAGCAGTTCTAGATTTCTGGTTCGCCCTGCACATCAACAATTTCCGATAACCGTCGACAAACCGTTGTCCGAGTTCTTCATGGACTCGATGAGATTGATCCCCCAGGAAATCACACGGGTTACCAAGCCGGGTGAACTTCCGGAATGGGAGCTGTCGGAGGGCCAGTACCGAAAGCATTTACCATCAGATCTTGGGAATGGGAGTGGCCGAAAAAGTGAAGCTTGCCTTTTTGGGAAACCGGGAGGCCAGGGATATCCTCGTTCGCGATCCTAACAAGATGGTTGCTCTCGCGGCCGTCAGGTCTCCCAAGATTCAAGAAGCGGAGATCGATGCGATCAGCAAGTCGAGACACGTTTGCGAAGAGGTGCTTCGTCAGATAGCCTCTACCAAAGAGTGGTCGAAGCTGTATCACATCAAGTTCAATCTGGCCTCTAATTCCAAGACCCCGATTCCCCTAGTAATGCAGTTTCTACCCCATCTGAGGGAACCTGATCTGAAAAAGTTGGCCAAGAGCAAGAACATTTCGCAAGTGGTAGCTACGCAAGCCCGACGAATTGCTGAATCCAAGAGTGGGGGATAAATGGCCCACGGATGTACCGCATGTCTGGGGCCTTCGGCTTAACATCCCCGCCCTAAGAAGAGAAAATCAGGAACACTTCCCGATTATCACTCCAAAAAAACCTGACAATGTGCTAATGTTTCATCCGTGTCACCGTGCTGGAGACCTCATGGGCGGAACAGTTTTCGTCCAGATGTAGAACACGGCAATTCAAAGCACGTGCCACTAGAGGAGAATCTTGATACTTCTAGTGGCTGAGAGATTGAACACAATGCTCGCCAGCAACGAATGTATCCGTTCACTAAAGGACTGAAGAGAAATGACGTCACATGATCTTGGTTCTGACGATATCTTCAAAGGCTCTGAGGAAGTTGAGATCCTCGGGAAGCTACCTGCATTCTTGTGGGCCTATATAGATAATGCCCGACGTTTGGTGCAGGATCGCGAGGCCCCGCCGGACGATTATTTCCAGTCGGTCCATAAGGTAGAAAAGGTCCTCGACATTCTGAACTCCGCGGCAGACCACCTGGGAAACAAGGACCTGAAAGAACGCCTGGGGCCACACTCGCATTTGCTTCAGGCACTGAAAAAAGAGGAGCTGCCGGATCGTCAATTGGTTGATTCTTTCACCGCTGGCCTCATGAGGCTGGAAGAAATTGCCGGACAACGGCCGGCGTCCGGCCGTGAGAGCTTCCTGGACAAAGTAGTCCTGGAGCACGAGTTGGACAAATTCGAAAAAATAAAGACAGGCCGAAGCGCTGATATCATTGTCAACGTCGACATATTGAATGACGTCAGGAGCTATTTGGCTAAGGAAATCATGACCGAGGGGATCTCCTCACTTATGATCATTGATATGGCGGGCTCTTTGATCCTCCATGTAGGCGACAAAATTGAGCTGGACGCGGTCTCCCTTGCTGCTGTGGCGGCTGCTAACTTTGCTGCCACCGAACAAATCGCGCGTCTCATAGGTGAACAGGATTTTGTGCTCCTATTTTACAAGGGACATAACGAGTCGTTCCACTTCAGCCGAGTAGGACCGGAGTACATAATCGTCACTATTTTCAGTAACTCTTTCTCCCTGGGTCTCTTGCGTCTGAAGATAGCGGAGGTGGTTCTGGTGCTTGAGAAAAAACTCCCGAAAAGGGAGGTGTGAGATGGCGTTTATCAACAAGAGTGCAAAGGAAATCCAGGTAAAGGTAGTGTACTACGGACCAGGTAGGTGCGGCAAAACTACCAACCTGCTCTACGTGAATGAAAAGATGAGCGCCCAGTTCATGGGCAAAATGATTTCGATCGACACTCGGGGTGACAAAACGCTTTTCTTTGATTTCCTTCCACTATCGCTGGGAAAGATCAAAGATTTCAGCATAAGGGTCCAACTTTACACGGTGCCGGGCCAAGTGCTCTACAACGAAAGCCGTAAAATGGTCTTGAAAGGGGTAGATGGAGTCGTTTTTGTAGCAGACTCAATGGAGGTGCAGCAGGCATCGAATAAGGAAAGCCTCCAGAATCTACGGGAAAACCTTGCCGAAGACAAGCTCGACTTGGACGAACTCCCTCTAGTGCTTCAATTTAATAAACGAGACCTGGAAGGGAGCGTCATCCCGGTTTTATCCAAGGAAACCATGGAGGAAGACCTGAACTCGATGCTTAAGACCCCGGCGCCGGTAATGATGGCCAGCGCTTTGCAGGGTACAGGAGTGTTTGATACGTTGCGAGAAGTAAGCAAAATCACAATTAAATCTGTTCATCATAAAATCAGAGCTTAATAGCCTCGGCGGATAACTGCATGCCCAAGCGAGACGAAACCGATGATCTGGACCGACTTATCGATGTAGCGGTTGATACGTTTTTCGTCGAGGCGCCCACATCGGGAGAACTTTCTGTCGCCACCGACATCGCGAGTCCGGGCCCGTCTCAGCCTTCTGCCGCAGGAACCGCCTCGGCTCCAACCTCCAAATCTCCGTCCCTCGACGAGGCGGTAGACACTTTGTTTATGACGGCATTCAAGGGGACACCATCATCTATCACCTCGGGAGACCAAGAAACCGACTGGGCAATAGACCTGGCCGTGGAAACCCTTTTTGTAGAGCAACCTGAGACCCCTCCACCGGAAACGGCACAATTGGACGTAAGAGTGGCCGAATCCGTCAGTGATGCGGAGCAATTAGTAGAATATAACGAGATCCCAGCCCCCGCTCCGCCTCGCAAAGAGCCTACTACCAAACGGAGTTCTCCAGTTCCGACCTCCGGGACCGGAGTAGCCCCCGAATCCGCGTTCACTTACGAAGATGCGGTGGCTGAGGAGATCTCGCGCCATATGCACACTCTCTTGAGTGAGACGGCGCAGCCTGGTCAAACGTCCGCGCAAGAAGATGCGAGGCGCTTCTCAGGCGGCAGTCCGCCCCCGGGAGTCTCCGCAGCCTGCCCCGGACTCGTTCCCGCTTCGGAAACTCCAGGAGACCATTCTTACGTTGGAATGGGAAATCTCAAAACGATCTGTGAGCGCGTTAGCCAACGAACTCCAAAAGGTGCGGGCCCGATTCCAGGACAACGTGACAGTCGATTTCGCTGCGCTGGCAATGAAAATTGTTTTGGAATATGTAGTCAAGCGCATGTCTCGGGCACACCCCGAGTCTGTCCGCTTTCTGATGGAGGTTACCGACTATCTGGACAGGAAGCTGTCTTCTTCTGAAGACGATCCGTTGGTTGCCTTTCATCAGATCCTTACGCGCTATGAAAGGTATAAATCCGCAGTTCGGAAGGCCGAAGGACTACCTGATCGTAGGCCGCCCATCCTCCGGCAACTTGAGATAAAGGATGCAGATGCTTTTTCAAGGCTTGTAGAGCGCCAGGCCACGACAATCCTGAAGGCCGGACGATCTCTTGCGAAAAGGCTGGGCAGATCAGGAAATCCCGAGAACGTGATCCGATCGTTCAGGTTTCTGGTCAGCCGATCAGTTAATCGTATGCTCGAGAATACACTTAAAGAAGATGTTCGGAAACTTACAGGTAGGCAGACAAAGGCGAAACGTGGCTAATACCGGGAAGCGTAGACGATCCGTTTCCAACAAGGATTGGGTCGCCAATTGTTGTGGTAGGGTATTCTTCGGGGCCCAAGAGCAGCATCCTTCGGCAATGGTGGCTGACTCTGAAGTGAAGTGCATAGCCCTCAGGAGAGGAACATGAGCGACGAGAGTTCGACGGACTCGGCGGTGGAAGACCGTCGGAAGTCCAAAAGAAAATACGTGCTATTCAAGATCCCCGCTTACGACGCAGAGACCAAAAGATTTCTGGGGCTAGTCCAGGACATTAATGAAACAGGGGTTCAATTGTTCGGCGTAAAGGTGGATGTTAATGCAACCAAGACACTCGTCATTCAGGCATCCGATTACGTTAAGGGAGCACCTTTGATCTTTGAGGCGATTTGCCGCTGGACGAGAAGGGAGAACCCTCAAGGCTATTATGTGTCTGGCTTTGAGATCGCAAGCATCAGTGACGAGTCGAAGAACAATCTGCTCAAGCTCATAGAAGCCGTGGCATTCGGCTGACTTTCTTTGGTTGTGCCTAACCACAATGTTCAATCTTGTAATAATCAGGCCGGACGGCAAAGAGGTGGAAGAGAGCTTCATAGGGCACCAGACCATCGTGGGCCGCCATGAAAAATGCGATCTGCGCCTTGTTGACAGCATGGTGTCCCGAAATCATTGCCTGATCCTGAGTGAGGGGAAGAGGTTCGTTGTAAAAGACCTGGAGAGCAGAAATGGGACCTGGGTAAACGGGCGCAGGATCAAGAACCGGCGGAACATCAAAGTTGGAGATGTCATCCAAATAGGACCATTTAGGCTTCTCTTTAGCCCGTTAGGGTCGCCCGACGTGTCTCCAGGGCTTGCCCAAACCCAGACAGTGGATCTTACCCACCTCGACCAGGAGCCTTTCGTCCACAAACATGAGACAGAGAGAATAGTTAAACCGCTCGGTATGATCAGCAGCTATCTTTCCGAGGCCACGGAGAATGCTGAACGAGTTCCCACGAGAGTCAGAAGAGAGCGTCTAAACCGGAACCTGTTGACCCTTTATAGGATCACCGAAGAACTCGTGGTCACTAAAGACCTAGATGAGATCCTGGATTACGTAATGGATCAGATCTTTGACATTTTCACGCCTTCGCAGGCTACGATTCTGCTCAGAGACGGGGAGGAGGCTCCTGTACCCCAAAAGGAGCGAGCCGCGGCAGAAGAAGGGAACATCAGACCCGTCAGCACTACCATTATAGGCCGCATCCTGAACGATCGCGTGGCTATCCTGACGGATAATGCGCTGGAAGATCCTCGTTTCGACATGGGAGATAGTGTGGTCATCGATGGAATTCGGTCAGTTATGGCCGCTCCTATCTGGGAAGAGCGGACGATTCTAGGCGTGATTTATGTGGACAGCCTTGACATCGCAGCCGGTTACCAGGCCGAAGACCTGGATCTCTTAACGGCAATCGGGCATCAGGCCGCGCTGGCGATACAGCGATGGAAGCTCACCGAAAGGCTCAATGAAGAGGCAATAAATCGCGCGATTATCCGCCAGAATCTGAGCCGCTTCCATTCATCCCAGGTGGTTGATCTGATCCTCAAAGGCGCGGCTGACCTGCAAGTGAGAGAAACTGTTGCGACGATTTTCTTTTGCGATATTGTCGGATTTACCACCCTGTGCGAGACCATTACTCCTAAGCAGCTCCAGCAGATCCTCAACCTTTTCTGTACGACGGTCAACGAGATAGTTTTCCAAGAACAGGGCACGCTGGACAAGTTTATCGGCGACGCGGCGATGGCAATCTACGGCGCGCCTTTCCCACAAGCGGATGCCCCTGTCAGGGCAGTGCGTTCGGCACTGAGTCTCCGGGAAAAGCTGATCCAGGAAGTAAGAAAACTGGACCCGGAACTGCGTTTCCAGGTCCGATACGGGATCAACACCGGCAACGCCATCGTCGGCAACTTTGGATCAGACGAGCGGATGGATTACACAATCCTGGGACACGCCGTAAATCTGTCCTCAAAGATTTGCCAGGCAGCGGACCCGGACCAGATCCTCATCGGCCCGGAAACATTCGATCAGATTCAAGGAGAAAACTTATTTGAAGTGCATAAAGTCGGATCCAGGGCCTTGAAGGGACTCAAGGGTAAATTGCGGCTTTTTGAGGTCACGGATTTTCTCTCATCATCACCGAATGAAGTGGTTACCGGATGAATACCCAGAACGACGCGAAGAGACAATTGAAATTCAGCCTCTTTATTGATTATACCATCTTCCTCCTAGTTCGTTTCCTGGAAGAAGTTTTCAACCTGCTTCCCGAACACAGAGCCCTGGCATTCGGCCGCTTCCTTGGGAGACTGGGATATGTTCTCTTCCCGGACCGCCGCGAAGCTGTCATTGAAAATCTTACCATAGCGTTCGGCCGGGAACATGGGCGTGAATGGATTGTACGCACCGCCCGCAAGAGTTTCGAGCATGTGGGGTTGGTAGCGGTGGAGTTTTTCCGGATAAGGCGGTGGAGCCAACAGGAGATGGCCGAACGCATAGTCCTCGATGGAAGTCTACCGTACGATTTGGCCATGATGCCGGGAAATGACGGCATATGTCTCTTGAACTCTCATTTCGGCTGTTTCGAAGTCAGCGCGGCCACGGTGAAATTCCTGGGGATCCGGTTGAACGTGATCGTTACAGGCCTCAAAAACCCGTTTCTTTCTCGCTACTTTTTCAGTCGAGCCGGGAAAGAGACTGGAATCAAGACCTTTCCTCACAAGGGCATAGTGAATAATATGATCCAGTTTCTCCGCGGAGGGGAAATGGTGGCTTTTTTGGCAGACCAAAGGGGTGACCCGGAGAGAGGGATATTTGTCGATTTCTTTGGGACCCAGGCGGCTGCCAACGAGGTGTTTGCGAAGATCGCCATTGACGGGGAGGCCCGAATTTTGCCGCTATGCACGTACCGGCGAGAAGACGGTCGCTATCAGAGCATATTCGGTGAAGAGATCCGCATCCGGACCACTGACGACCCGCGCCTCGATCTTGCGACGGTCAGTCAGCAGTTTCATGACTTGTTCGAACAGTGGCTGCGCATCAGTCCCGAACAGGGTTTCTGGCTACAGAGAAAGTGGCGGCGTAAACCCTCGCGCAGACGCTCGCGACATCGTGTGGCCGGACCGGCAACGGAAGCCGGCGGACTGCTAGGCCCGAAAAAGCCTTGATACGGTCCTGAGCAAAAGCGGACCCCGTGGCCAAGTAGGCATCATTGCGCGCCTCCCCCCGATAAAAGGAGCAACCTCCTGAAGCTCAAAGAGATCGGAGAATTCGGCTTCATCGACCGGATAGCTCCCCTGGGTAGTTTCCGTTCCGAAGGAGTGGTGAAGGGGATCGGGGATGACTGCGCTGTAATTTCAATAGGGGGACCCGAGCACCTGCTGGTAACCACAGATCTTCTGGTGGAGAGGGTGCATTTCTTTATGAATTGGGCCTCACCAGAGGTGATTGGCGCCAAAGCGCTGACTGCAAACCTGTCAGATATCGCCGCATGTGGAGGGATACCCAGAGACGCGTTCGTCAGCCTTGCCATACCCGAAACGATAGACCTGGAATGGTTGGACGGCCTATACCGAGGAATGGCCGATATTGCCCGTACCTTTGACGTCAATCTTCTCGGTGGAGACACCACCGGTTCCAAGAGCGACTTCGCGATAAATATAGCAGTTACCGGCCTGGTACCTGTCGATGAGGTTCTTTTCCGCCACACTGCCCGCGCGAACGACATCATAGTACTCACCGGCCCCACGGGGGAATCAGGGGCCGGCTTGGATATTCTTCTGGGCTCGTCGGAAATGACGCATGAGATGGCCCGACCTCTTGTGGCGTCGCATCTTGAACCCCGCGCGCATGTCAGGGAAGGTCGCTTACTGGCTCGCTCCCGTGCCTGTACCGCGGCCATCGACGTCTCTGACGGCCTCTCGTCTGATCTTCGTCATATCTGCCGAGAATCGGGGGTGGGCGCGGTGGTGCATGAGTCTCAGCTTCCAATAGGGGAAAAGTTGTCTCATGCCGCACGGGCTACTGGGAAAGATCCGCTTGATTGGGTGCTCAACGGTGGAGAGGACTACGTGCTCCTCGCTGCGGTTGAGCCGGGTTTGATCGAAGATCTTCAGAAACAGTTTGAAGCGGAGGGTCGGGACCTATTCCCCATAGGTAAGTTTGTCGCGGGTCCTGCAATGGAATTGGTGAGAATTGACGGCAGTCGGCAGAATCTGAACCCACGCGGTTGGGACCATTTCAGATCGCGATAAGTGGAATAAACCATTTTGTTGGGAATAGGCGCGGTTTTATTCTTTGGTAATTTCTCGAACAATTTTTTGCTCCGCGCCTCACAAATCCCTTGACATAATATTAATATACAAATATCCTAATATCTAAGATCTTGCACCCCGGCGGAGGCACCATGAAAAGGCACGGCATCACCCGCAGAAAATTCCTCGTCGGCTCAGCGGCCGGCGGGGCTTCTCTAGTCGCAGGCTCGTACATGGGCTTTAACTCGTGGGCCTCCAAAGAGAAAGGCTCCGCTGAGGTCAAGATGACGCCAACCCTCTGCGACGGGTGCGGCAACTGGTGCGCGATCAACGTGTACACACGTGGCGGCCGAATATGGAAAGCGGAAGGCAATCCCATCGCGGGTAACAACATGGGCCGCATCTGCGCCAAGGGGCACGCTCTCTTGCATGAGGTCTACAGCAAAGATCGGATCAAATCACCCCTTAAGAGGGTTGGTCCCAACAAGTTTGAGCCCGTCTCATGGGAGCAGGCCTACAGCGAGATCGGGGCAAAAGTAAAACAGATCTCCGGGGAACACGGTCCCGAGTCCCTCTTCTGGCTTCATTATCCGGAAGGCAATGCCGCTATGGGCAATCTGTTAATGAGTTCGCTTGGGTCGCCTAACGTCTTCTCGCATGCCAGCACATGCTTTCTTCCGAGGAACATCGGTTGGTGGCTTACCGTGGGGTCGGCCAAGCCTGAGCATGACTTCCAGAAACGCCCGTTTCATCATGTTGTTGGGACGCAATCCTGCGGCGGGGCTGCAATTGAGACAGCTTAAAGATATGGCTTCAGGACGTGATCGCGGGGCTCGCATCGTGGTTTTGGACCCTCGGTTCAGCGAATCGGCAGCAATGGCTCACCAGTGGATACGAATTAGACCTGGCACGGACCTGGCGTTGATGCTTGCCGTAGCTCACTTGATGATCAAAAAGAATCTCTATCAAAAGGATTTTGTGGAAAAGTTCACCGAGGGGTTCGATGAACTTGCCCGAGAGATGGAACCCTATACCCCTGCGTGGGCGGAGGAAAAAACCTCAGTGCCGCAAGGGGTCATCGTGGAACTTGCACTGGAGATGGCCGCGGCCGCACCTAGATCCCTGATCCACGTCGGGTATCACGGCGCCATGGGTACGCAGTACAAGAATAGCCTACAACTCGTAAGGGCGGTGGCCTGCGTCAACGGCCTCTTGGGAAATTACAATCAACTGGGCGGGCTCTTTGAACCTCCAAAGGTGAAGTTGGGGAAGCTGAATCCGGACAAGTTTCCCACGCCTCCGAAGTCCGAAGGTCCTATGGTTGATGGGAGCGCCGACCCGGAGCGTTACCCGCTCACTCCCATGGGTCACGGCCTGTCTCAGGCCATCCCGGAGTTGGCAATAGAAGGCAAGCTGAAGGCCGGTTTTGTGTACCATAACAATCCCTTACGGACTTGTCCAAACCCAGCGAGAGTTATCGAGGGTTACAGGAAGTTGGAGCTTCTGGTGAGCTTCGACTATGTGCTCTCCGAGACTGCTTCCGTTTCTCACTACATTCTTCCGGAATCTTATTACCTGGAACGGGACGACGTAGTTCACAACAACCATTGTTACAGCAGCAAGCAAGTGGCCATAAGGCAGGCCGTAATCAAACCCCTGTACGATACGAAGCCGCTCGCGGACATTCTCATAGAGATGGCTCCGCACCTGGGTATTGGCAAGTACTTCAACTTCACCCTGGACGACTGGAACAACGCCGCACTGGCGTCGCTGGGAGTGACACTGGAACAGTTGAAGAAAGAAGGTGTGATAGATCTGGGCGGCAATTGGAAGCCGGGTGACCCAAAATTCAATACCCCCAGCGGCAAGCTGGAATTCGTTTCATCAACGATGCGGGACCTGAATCTTCAGGCGGTGCCGGCGTGGGAGGAGCCGCTTGTGATGCCGGACAAGAATGATGCTCACTCCTTCCGTCTCATTCACGGCAAGCAGGCGCATCACACCCACGCTAGGACGATCAACCAACCTTACCTGAAGGAGATCACAACTCTCAATGATTGGGGAAGGGTTTGGATTCACAAGGAGAGGGCAAAAGCCCTCGGTATAAAAGATGGTGACTGCATGACGATCAGTTCCTCAGTTGGAAAGGGCAGGGCCAGGGCAAAGGTAACAGATGGGATTCATCCGGACTGCGTCTTCCTTCCGAGCGGCTATGGGGTCTTCTCTAGGAACCTGCACACGGGCTTCGGCTTCGGCATCTCTTACAACGATTTTCTGCCCACGTACTTTGAGCCGGTCCTCGGACACACTATGTCGGGCGAAATCATTGTCAGGGTGGAAAAGACGTAGGGCCGGGCGCTTTCCCAATGGACACAGGGAGCAAGGTGCTTCCACGGTCCAAATTAGGGAAGAAGCAGTGAGAATTAACGAACTTTTTCAGCCGACATAGAACCTTGCGGGAGATAAACATGCCTCGCTATGGAATCGCAATAGATACAACCAAATGCATCGGGTGTCATTCGTGCCGCGTTGCCTGCCAGAATCAGCAGACCCTGGAATATCGCCAATCCTTCAACTGGATCAAAGAAAAAGAGCGAGGAGTGAACCCGTCCTTTGACAAGGAGTTCATTCCATTGCAGTGCAACCAATGTGAGGACGCTCCCTGTCAGAGAGTCTGTCCGACAGGCGCGATCTACACTTCCCCGGAAGGGGTGGTGTTGGTCCACCGCAACCGATGCGTCGGCTGCAAGTACTGCATAGAAGCCTGCCCCTATAAGGTGCGTACCCTTGACCACCACGAGGGCATTTCCGTCAAGTGCTGGTTTTGCATCGACCTGGTTCGGCAGGGAGGCGAGCCCGCCTGTGTAACCACGTGTCCCACCCAGGTGAGGATATTTGGAGACCTGGATGACCCCAACAGCCGAATTTCTCGGTTCATAGCAGAGCACAGGGCCGAGCCATTGAGGCCGGACCTCAACACGCGTCCCAAAGTTTTCTACAAAAGGAGTTGACCATGCCTGAAAGCGCGTGGGGATGGCTGATCATCGCGTATCTGTTTCTAGCCGGCGCGGGCTCCGGTGCATTCCTGGCGGCAGTGGCTTGCGACCTTCTGGCTCCTGATTGGTCCAAAGCTTTGGCACGGGCGGGGTCGCTCGCTTCAGGGCCTCTCGTGATTCTCGGCACGGCTTGCCTGGTATTTGACCTCGAAGCAGGCTTCTGGCAACCGTGGCGCCAGATTTACCTCATGAGCAACCTCTCGAGCGCGATCTCGTGGGGCGTTTTAATTCTGTCGGGTTTCATTCCTGTGGCGCTCCTATATGCCGCAGCACTCAACGAAATATCGTTTGTGGGCCGGTACGCCAAGAAATACGTGCGGCATCTTGAAATTATTGGGAGCATTCTCGCCGCAGCTACAGCCGGCTATACCGGTGTGCTCATTGCCGTCGTAAACGGTGTTCCCTTCTGGAACACCCCGGTCATGCCCGTGCTCTTCATGGCGTCTGCCGCGTCCACCGGCTTGGCCGTTGCCATGATCGGTGCGGCAATCATCGATATCAGCACCATTCGAACTTTATCGAATTTCGCGCTGGGCCACGTCATATTTCTCGCCATCGAAGCGGTAGTGCTCATTCTGTTTGTTCTCATGTCATTGACACGCTCTGTTGAGGCTGCCGCGTCTGCAAATATTTTGCTTTCGGGGTTTTTGAGCCCGTACTTCTGGGCGCTGGTTGTGATGGTGGGAATCCTTGTCCCATTCCTGCTGAGCATAATGGAATACCTTGAATATGGCGAGATGTCCAAATACCTGGTTGTGGGCGCGGACTTGTGTGTGTTGGTCGGCGGTATGAGTCTGAGAGCACTCATTATTTTCTCGGGTACGACTCCTCAGATAATATCTTAGCCCTAGACCGGCGCGAAACGGTTTGCGTTGAACGGAAAGGATAGAACCATGGGAGAAGAAGAAAAAAACAGTTCCCCAAATATTGAAGCAATTGAGGCATCAACAGAAGATAGACCGGAGGTGCAGCATACCGCGGCAGAGACAACTCCCGAAAATGAGGCGGCCCAAGCACAAGTTGTCCTGAACCATAAGCGAGGTCGCATGATAACAGCGGGCCTGGTGACAGCGGTGATAGTATCTTTGATCGCTGTTCTCGTAGCAGGCATGTTCCAGTTCGGCTTATGGTGGCTGAAACCATGCCCAACGGATTTGCCCGTGAACGATCCGTCTCCGAAGCTCTGGCAAGAGATGGTATCTCAGAATGTCACGATTCAAGGCCTCGGTGTACCCGAGTCAGCGAGGGCAGAGGCGCAGTTCAAGCAGTCTGCTCCTGTTCAAAAGGAATCGAGCAGCGACGCCGATGCCAAGGAAGGGAAATAATTGTTCATACGGGAGGAGAGACGATGAGAGACTTGGAATATGCCAAGGGATTCTGGAACCCATACGTGGCCGGAATTGCCCTCGGCTTGGTCTTATTGCTGACGTTTTACCTCATGGGGACGGGGCTTGGGGCTTCGGGCGCTGTTGCGCGTGCTTCAGCAGTAATTGCGCACGAAGTGGCCCCGACTGCCGTGGAACAGAACTCCTATTACAAGGAATTCTATAAACCTGGAGGCAAACACCCGCTCGTGAACTGGATGGTCATAGAGGTAGTTGGCGTCTTTATCGGTGGGCTAATTGCCGTGTTGACCGCACGCAGATTCAGGCCCGGCGTTGGCCGAGGGCCCACCGCGAGTGTCGGCTTGCGATTGGGCATGGCCTTCGGCGGAGGGATAATTGGCGGTATAGGGACTCGTTTTGCTATGGGGTGTACGAGCGGCCAGGCACTGAGCGGAGGAGCAACTATGGTGGTGGGTAGTTGGGTGTTTATGATGGCGGTGTTCGCCACCGCGTTTGCTGCCGCCTACTTTGTTAGGAGGGAGTGGTCATGAGCGGTCCTCTTTATCTTGTTGACGCATTCGGGTACGGAACCAGCCTCTGGATAGCGCTGGCCGTAGGAATTCTCTTTGGCTTCGTTTTGGAGAGAGCAGGTTTCGGTGATGCCCGCAATCTCACCAACATCTTCTATTTCAGAGACATGCGGGTTTTGAAAGTAATGTTTTCAGCCATGGTCACTGCAATGGTCGGCTTGATTGTCCTGAGTTGGATCGGCCTGTTTGACTACGCGATGCTCCTCGATTCGTCGTTGCTTCAAACGTATTTGTGGCCCCAGCTCGTGGGAGGAATTTTGTTCGGCCTCGGTTTTTTGATCGGGGGGTATTGCCCGGGCACCTCCGCGGTCGGGATAGTGTCGGGGAAACTGGACGCGCTCGTCTATCTGTTGGGAATGATCGTGGGCATCTGGGTATTTGCCGCCGGATTTCCGGCCTGGAGCGACTTCTACAAAAGTTCTCCTCTGGGGAGGATCACCTTGTGGCAGGCGTTTGGGATCAGTAGAGAGTTGATGGCCGTTGCGATCGTAGTGATGGCACTCATGGCCTTTTGGCTCGCGGGCCTGGCTGAAAAATGGGCCCCGTACGACAAATAGCAGGGCAAAAAATGTACTGTTTCATGCTAAGAACTGCTGTTAATTACATTTAAGGAGGGCTGAATGATGAACAAGATGGTGCGAGTTAGTCGTAGTTCTGGTGGCTTTGGTTGCTTTCGGCATGGCTACGCTGGCTGTTGCGGACGACTTTTACGTGGTCAAGGATGCCGCGGGAAAGGTCTCCGTGGTGGACAAGAAGCCGGCTGATGCGAAGGCGATTGTCAAAGGCCCCTTCAAGACCAAAGCGGATGCTGAAAAATCAATGAAGGCCGCAGGATCGGCAAGTAAGCCTGTCAAGCCGCCTGCTGAGGGCTGTTAGCTGTGCTCGCTCGTGCCCGCCCAATGAATTGGCACGGAGACCCGGGACTGGCTTACCCATCTCGCCGGGTAACGCTTCAGTTACGCGGCGAGATGCGAGCCTCGGTCATTGCGAGGAGCGAAGCGACGAAGCAATCTCCAGTGTTTGTTCTGCAGCACTGTGAGATTGCTTCGCCACGCTCGCAATGACAGCCTCTGCTTCGCGAGACCGAGTCAACACGGCACCCCTTCAACAACTCCTAACCCGCGAGACCGCGTTCATACCTTGCCGGAAGAGACTACTTTGACTGAGCCGACGGCAACTGATAAGCGGTTTTTTCTCAAATCTCTCTTGTTTTTGCTTGCCGCCCTGGCGGCCGTAATGGGAGCAGGGGGGCTCGCTAGATTCGCGTTCTTCAGGATAGGGAAAAGTAAGGCGAGGGAAGTCCCCAAAGATGTGCTCGACAGGCTCCAACTCAATACTCCGTTGCATGTACCCGACGCCGGCGCTTGGCTCCTGAAACGCAAAGAACCGGAACAGTTGATGGCATTCGACGACCGTTGCACTCACCTGGGATGCCGACAGAAGTGGAATCCCGCCCGAGGGCTTTTTGAATGCCCATGCCATGGGAGCGAGTTCGATCTTGAGGGGAACGTGAAACGCGGTCCGGCAACCCGGCCGATGCCGCGGCTGTTTGTGGGAGCGAGTGACGGCGAGAAGTTGCAATTGACGGAAAAACCCCCTGCAAAAGCCAGGGCCTCTTGAGGCGCCAGGTGTTATACTCGTTGCAAATTGTTTCGCTCGATTTGCTGGTAGGACACTGTCACCCCGGACCCGATCCGGGGTCTAGGCTCTGGATTCCGGCCTTCGCCGGAATGACGGAGAAAAGGCCAGCTACCCTAAGCTTTCAGGATTCTCCATCTTGAATTACCGAATCAACACTATTTTTGATCACTACTCTAATGATCGTGCCGGGAACCGCGAAGAACCCCTGATGGCCCATTGATGTCAAAAAGCTCTTTTTCAGCATTTCTTATCCATCTTCATCCACGACTCCATCCCGGAAAGCTCATCCAGAGTTCGGTTCACATGGTGTATGGGAGGACTGGCTTTCTGGATGTTCCTGCTCGAGGTGTTCACAGGCGCACTGTTGGCTCTCTACTATCTTCCCAGCGCCGGCGGGGCCTATCCGTCCGTGCAGGCGATCACTCATGTAGTTCCTTACGGCTTTTTTGTGCGAAATCTTCACTATTGGTGCGGCCAGATAATGGTTGCAGCAGTGGCCTTGCACATGGTGAGGGTCTTTCTTACCGGATCATTTGCTGCGCCGAGGCATTTCAATTGGATGATCGGTCTCATGCTGTTGGCAGGGACGCTACTTGTTGACTTCACAGGCTATCTGCTCGTTTGGGACGATAGAGGGTTGTGGGCATGGACCATCGCGAGGAATCTTACGGACAATGTGCCTCTGGTCGGGCCGCTTGTTGCAACCCTTCTGTTTGGCCCTGTGGAAGTCGGGGATTTTGCAGTACTGAGGGTGTATGCGTGGCATGTGATCTTTCTGCCCGAGCCTATTAGTCGTCACCATGCTCTGGCATTTCTGGAAAATCCGTAGAGACGGCGGCATCTCGCAGCCGCTGTGAGCGGGCGGTACTTTCCTGGTAACTTCCCCGGTTTGGCAAGCTTTCTCATCCTTGCCTTTTCCAAATCCAGCCCCAAAGTGTACCTAGAGCTGTTGCCGAGGAGTAATGTCCAAAACCTAGGCATACTTGGTGGGACGGGCAATTTGCACGCCTTTCGGAGACAGGGGAGATGAAACTATCTCAAATTCAGAAATCGGGCGGAAATGTTGCGGGACTTATATGGGTGGTTCTGAACCGCCTGAAATAAGGGCGCAGCGAGCGGCGCCCCTAGGACACGAATCACTCCGGAGGCCCTTTTGCGACAGTTTCAGATTCCCGTCCCGCCGGAATCAAGGTGTCCTTGTTCGAAAGCGAATTGTTATAAGGCAAAGCTTGCAGGCCATGCTCTTCTCCAGTCTCATTGCGGTGTCAGTCGCGGCGCTCTTCACGATCGTTTCTTTACCTGCTGCAGCCACCTCGCAAGAACCAGGAGCAATGAAAATGGAAAAAAACCCTGAACTCCATGAAGTTTGCGACTAAGGCCGGATCTCAAAGTGAGTCAAGGACGAACCGACTGATACGGGAGAAGAGCCCCTATCTACTCCAACACGCATACAATCCCGTGGACTGGTACGCGTGGGGAGACGAGGCATTCGAAAAGGCCCGCAAAGAAGACAAGCCCATATTCCTTTCAATCGGGTATTCAACCTGCCATTGGTGCCACGTCATGGAGCACGAGTCCTTTGAAGATACCGAAGTGGCCCGATTGATGAATGAAGCTTTCGTTTCCATCAAGGTGGATAGAGAAGAGCGCCCGGACCTTGATCATGTATACATGACGGTCTGTCAGATGATGACCGGCGCGGGAGGCTGGCCTCTCAATGTAGTTCTGACTCCGGACAGAAAGCCGTTTTTCGCAGGCACATATTTTCCCAAGGAGAGCCGTTTCGGCAGACTCGGGATGATGGATCTCGCCCCGCGCATCCAGGAGTTGTGGAGAACGCAGCGGGAAGAAGTTCTGCAGTCGGTAAGCAAAATCATGCTTGCGCTTCGCCAGGTGCCGGACTCATCTCCCGGCCACGTGCCGGGGAAAGAAGTCCTTGACTCAGCCTATCAGCAATTGGCTGAACGCTTTGACCCGGTGCAAGGCGGATTCAGTCAGGCCCCGAAATTCCCGACTCCCCATAACATGCTGTTTCTTCTTCGGTACTGGAAGCGGACTGGAGAAACCAAGGCCCTGGAGATGGTCGAGAAGACATTGCAGGCCATGCGCTTGGGCGGGATCTACGATCATGTTGGATTTGGCTTCCACCGATACTCGACTGATGCCGAGTGGCTTGTGCCTCATTTTGAAAAGATGCTCTACGATCAGGCGATGTTGGCTATGACCTATACTGAGGCTTATCAAGCAACGGGAAAACCCGAGTATGCGAAAACAGCACAGGAAATCTTCGCGTATGTGCTGCGCGACATGACGGCTCCCAATGGAGGCTTCTATTCCGCTGAAGACGCGGACAGTGAAGGTGTGGAGGGGAAGTTTTACGTCTGGAACCTCGAAGAGATCGACCGGGTGCTCGAGTCTGGTGAAGCTGACCTGGTCAAGCGCGTTTTCAACGCAAAGCCTTCAGGCAATTTTGAGGAAGAAGCCACAGGGAGACTGACCGGCTCCAACATCCTACACCAAAAAAGCTCTCTTTCAGAGGTTGCGGACGAGCTCCGACTCTCCCGGGAGGATCTTGAGGAGCGGTTGGAAGAGGCGCGCAAGAAACTCTTCGATGCGAGGGAGAAACGCATTCATCCGCACAAGGACGACAAGATCCTCACAGACTGGAATGGCCTTATGATTGCGGCACTCTCGAAAGGGGCTCAGGCCTTCGATCAGCCTAAATACGCGGACGCAGCCAGAAAAGCAGCGGATTTTATTCTCTAGCACCATGCGAGACCCCGCGGGCAGGCTGTTGCACCGGTTTCGGGACGGCGAGGCTGCTTTGCACGCGCATGTGGATGACTACTCGTTTCTGATCTGGGGATTACTGGAATTGTATGAGGCGGGCTTCGACGTGCATTATCTTCAAAGCGCCCTGACACTCAATGATGACTTTATGGCCCACTTCTGGGATGCTGAGGGAGGAGGGCTTTATTTCACCGCGGATGACGCGGAAGAGCTGCTCTTACGCAAGAAGGAGATCTACGACGGGGCAACGCCGTCCGGAAATTCAGTGGCCGCATTGAACCTGTTGCGACTGGCCCGCATAACTGCGAACGCGGACCTGGAGCAGAAGGCAGAACTCCTGGCTCGAGCGTTCTCGGGGAATATTAAGCAATTTCCTTCAGCGTACACGCAGATGCTGGTTGCCCTGGAGTTTGCGCTTGGGCCCTCTTACGAGGTGGTCATAGCAGGCCGGGCAGGCGCTGATGACACTCACGCTATTCTGAGAGAGCTGCGGCAGGTCTTTGTACCCGGCAAGGTAGTATTGCTGCGGCCGATGGATGAGGATTCGCCCGCAATTACCGGGCTCGCAGGATACACAGCGAACCAAGTGAGCGTCGACGGCAAAGCCACGGCCTACGTCTGTGCCAACTATCAGTGCAAATTGCCCACTACCGAATCAGATAAGATGCTTGAACTGCTAGGTGCGAAGAAGCAGTGAAAAATCGCGAGAAATTGGGTATTATGACCGGCGCCCGTTCTGCCGCGATACTCATGGGCCGGCAGACTATGATCAGTGTGACGGGGACACGAGGTTCGCCCCTGTCTTTTGGAGGATGGTTAAATGAGCAATGGTCAAAAAGATCTTCACCAAGTCTGCATCAACACCCTGCGAATCTTAGCCGCGGATGCCATCCAAGAAGCTAGGTCAGGGCACCCGGGTCTCCCGCTTGGGGCCGCGTCCATGGCCTACGTGCTTTGGACCAAGTTCTTGCGGTACAACCCGGCTAATCCGTGTTGGTCCAATCGCGACCGTTTTGTGCATTCGGCCGGACACGGTTCCGCTCTGCTCTACTCCCTGCTCCATCTTACCGGTTATGGCATCTCACTGCAGGACATGAAGCAGTTTCGACAATGGGAGAGCAAGACTCCGGGCCATCCTGAATATTGTCTCGAATGTGGGATCGAAGCCACAACAGGCCCACTTGGACAAGGCTTCGGCATGGGGGTCGGAATGGCCCTGGCGGAACGCTTCGTCGCCGCGCAATTCAACCGACCCGGTTTTCCGCTGATGGACCACTTCACGTACGCCATAGTGTCCGACGGAGACCTCATGGAGGGCGTCGCATGCGAGGCTGCTTCGATTGCGGGCCATCTCAGAGCTGGGCAAACTCATTTATCTCTATGACGACAATCACATCACAATTGAAGGCGATACGGCGCTGACCTTCACCGAGAATGTGCAGGGGCGTTTTCAGGCGTACGGCTGGCACGTCCAGAGAGTGGAGGACGGAAACGACCTTGCCGCCATCGAGAATGCGATCCACGAGGCTAAGCTCGAGACCGAACGGCCGTCGCTCATAATGATTCGGACCCATATCGGGTTCGGCAGTCCCAAGCAGGACAGCGCCAGCGCCCACGGGGAGCCGCTTGGCGAAGAAGCCCTCAAAGCCACCAAGGAAGCCTTTGATTGGCCTGTCGAGCCGTCATTCCATATACCGGATGAGGCTGTTTCTCAGTTCTCTCTGGCGCTGAACCGTGGCAGAGAGTTGGAAACAGAGTGGCAAGACATGTTCGGCGCGTATCGAAAGGAGTTTCCCTCCGAGGCGGAAAGCTTTGAGCGACAGTTCCGTGGAGAACTGCCCCGTGATTGGGATGCGGACATTCCGCTGTTCAAACCGGAGGATGGGACCATCGCGACGCGCGTGGCTTCTGGAAAGGTCCTCAATGCTATTGCCAAACGAGTCCCCAATCTATTAGGGGGTTCCGCTGACCTCGCCCCTTCCACAAAGACCCTCATTTCAGGCTCAGCGGACCAGGCCTTTGAAAGCGCCGGCGGCCGGAACATCCGCTTCGGCATCAGAGAGCATGCGATGGGCGCGATGGTTAACGGCATGGCCTTGCACGGCGGGGTGAGTACCATACGGTTCCACTTTCCTGATATTCTCTGATTACTTGCGACCCTCTCTGCGGGTCGCTGCTTTGATGAACGTCCATTCCATCTTCGTCTTCACCCACGACAGCATTGCCGTGGGTGAGGATGGCCCCACACACCAACCGGTGGAGCATCTGGCTTCGCTGAGGGCCATGCCGAACTTCATGGTCATTAGGCCAGCGGATGCCAACGAGACCGTGGTTGCGTGGAAGGTAGCCATGCAACACTCTCGACCGTCCGCTCTGATCCTGAGCCGCCAAAACCTGCCCATCATTGACCAGGAACGTTACGGCCACGCGGCAGGCCTTGAAAAAGGGGCGTACATTTTGTCGGATGTACAGGGCACTCCGGATATTTTGCTGATAGCCACCGGCTCCGAGGTGCACTTGGCCCTGCAGGCTCAGGAGAAGCTCTCGACGGAGAAGGGAATTCGGGCCAGGGTCATTTCCATGCCATGCTGGGAGCTATTTTTGGAGCAACCGCAGGAGTATCGGGATCATGTGCTGCCGCGTGGAGTCAGGGCGCGACTTGCAATCGAAGCGGCCTCTTCCTTCGGCTGGTCCCAATGGGTGGGTGATCAAGGAGCGACAATCGGCGTGGATCGTTTCGGGGCCTCAGCACCCGGTTCCGAAGTGCTCAGGCGCTTTGGTTTTAGCCTGGACAACGTCGTGGCCCGTGCAGCGGAATTGGTCAAGAGCTGACAAACGGAATTGGGCTTGCCTGAACTGATGCGCATTGAAATTGACACTTTCCAGACGATTACGCGATTGCTGTAGGGGCAGACCCGTGTGTCTGCCCAGATTTGCCTCGGCTGTCATGGCGCGCCCTACCTGGATCGATATATTTAAGGGGCGAGCCACGCAGTCGCCCCTACGTGATTGACTGCCACTTCCAGGACTGCCGAAGTACGCGTTGCTTGCTTGCTCATTGGATATTGCTGCTCATTCTCCTCCAACAGAAGCTTTCCGATTTCCACGACTATTTTCTCAACCCAATGCTGCGGGTAAGTGGCGGTAAGGTGGCGCATGCTGTAGTGTCTCAGGCCCCATTTCCAGACCATGGCGTCAGCTATGTATTCGATTCTCTCCTTGTACCGGGCACGGTCCCCGCGTGACTTGGGCCATTCGTCCTCAGGCGGCCTCTGGGCCACGACGTGTCCCAACTCTCGCAGGAAAGCTCCCAAGAACAGGTCTTCCGGCCATTCCTGCTGTTCTTCATAAATCATGATCCGATATGTCCTGGCATCAGGTGGACCTTGGCTCCTTGTGCTCATGCCCAAGGGCAAGCCCACGTCGGGCACGATGACAACAGTCAAATTTCGTGCTCCGGACAGGAAGAGCCTTAAGACATCTTCGGGGAGTAGCGAGAAAGCCTTTTCAAAGCGCTTCGCAGTAGCGGAAGCCACTTTCCCGTCCCTAGCGGGGCGGCCGGGTCGAACATGGTGTCGGACGTATTTGGCAACAGCTTCACTTTGATGACTCATTAAGAATCGCCCACCCCGTTGCGACCTTCACCAGAGGTTGGTGAATGGTCGTTGTTTTGGTCTCCCGACTCGTCGCGGGCAACGGAGGACTCGGCACTGAACCTTGCCATTTTGTCAGCAGTTCCGTGTACTCTTTGTTTCCCGGCGCCATGGCAAGCGGCCTTACGAAGAGTGCTTACAGCTGCGGCCTTCTGGTTTAGGGCGTACTGTACCTCGGCCTGGATCTGAAGCATATCCGAGCTGTTCCCCTTGGTGAGAGCGACGGCCTTATCAACTAGACGTTGGGCTTGGGCCGGATTTCGTAAAGGCGGCTCCGGCGCCAGGGCATGGAGCAAACCAAGGCCCGCGTAAGCGGGCGCGAACTGCTTGTCCAACTCGATGGCCTTCTCAAAGTCTTTGACTGCCAGTTCGTATTCCCCCAGCTTCCTGTATGCCGTGCCTCTGTCTTTATATAAAACAGGTGAAGAAGGCATCATCTCAATGACTTTGCTGAATTCTTCCACGGCTTTATCGTGACGTCCTTTCCCGCTCAACGCCATGCCGCGGTTGTGATATGCAGAGGAAAATTTCGAGTCTATCTTCAGGGTCTTGTCGAAATCTTCGAGGGCCCGGTCGTAGTCTTTGAGCCTCAGGTGTGCCACGCCCCTGTTGTTGTAGTACATGGCTTTGGTCGAATCGAGCTTCATAGCTTTGTCAAAGTCTTCGATGGCGCGCTCGTAATCATGTTTGCCGTTCAAGGCAAAGCCGCGGTTGTTGTAGTATCTTGCGTCTCCTGAATTCAAACGAATTGCCTGATCAAAGTCTTTGATCGCTCGATCGAAGTCATTCTTGCCGTTGTACGCAAAACCTCTTGTATTGAGTGCTTCGGAAGATGTGGGGTCCAACTTGACCGCAATGTTTAGCGCGTCAATCGCACTGTCGTAATCATTGACGGCATTATAAGCGAACCCAAGACGAGTGAAGGCCGCGGCGTAAGCCGGATCAAGCTTAGCGGCCTGTGTCAGGTCTTTTATGGCAGATTGGGGATCGCCCTTCTTCAAGTACACTTCCCCTCGTTTTGCCCAGCACTGGGCGGAATTGCCATGAATCTTGATGGCTTCAGAAAACTGATTGAGCGCATCTTCAAGGTTCCCTGCATCTTCCGCATCGAGTCCTGCTCTGATTAAATCCGCGAATTGAGCAGCATGCGCATTGTGCGGTCCCCATAATAGTATTACGAGGGCGCATATGCTAAAGAGAACCTGTCTGCTCATGAACATCCTTTCTCCGGGCGGCTTGTATGGTGTCATAGCGAGAGCGCCGCAGTGCTTCGAATGTGTGTGGCCAGCGCGAGCGACTTGCGAAGTCCTTCCAGTGAAGTCCAAAGTGATCTATATCTATTTTCCGACCTTATGACAAGTGACCCGGGGAATCAACCATCTCTCATTGAAGTGAGGTTCGCATGGACGTTTTAGACACTATTCGGAACCGAAGGAGCACACGGGCCTTCAGGGATGAGCCCGTATCCCGAGAATTACTCGAGAGGGTGCTGATCGACGCCTCTCGCGCCCCCTCGGCAATCAACATGCAGCCGTGGGAGGTACACATGATCTTAGGGGAGGAGGCAAGAAGGCTTTCACGCAGGCTCATGCGTTCTTTTCGGGAACGCAACCTCACTTGCGGTCCCGCCTCAAGCAGGCCTCTACCTGATCGTTTCATGCAGAGGGCCAGAGAGTGCGGTGATGCAATGGCCCCATTGCTGGAGCGTATGGGCACTGATTTGTCCAGCTACGTCAACGAGGGGAGCCTCAACTTCTACGGAGCACCGGCTGCGGCTCTCATCTTCCTCGATGAGTCCTGTCCTTCCGATAGGATGGCCGACATTGGAGCGTTCATGGCATACCTGCTCCTGGCCGCAGCAGGTCATGGTTTGGCCTCATGTCCTATAGGTTTGGTCAAATTGTATGAAGACGATGTGAAAGACCATCTCAACATACCGGAATCCAAGATTCTGGTGATCTCAATAGCTCTGGGAATGCCGGAAGCGAAGGCCCCGATCAATGAATTCAGGTCTTCAAGAGCAGCGTTGGACGAATTTGTTAGGTGGGTGGAATGAAGGTAAGTATTTGGCCGTTAAGAAGGATTTACCGCTGAGAGCGCCGAGAACGCAGAGATAAAAAATGGCTCATTAACCAGTCTCTAAAATTCTGTCGAATTTGCTCGTGGCAATAATCGAGGCATCATAGTGTCATTGCGAGGAGTGAAACGACGAAGCAATCTCCTAAGCTCAAGTTTTGGGGATTGCTTCGGGCTATGCCCTCGCAATGACAATATTTCCTCTGCCAATTCTTAGTCCTGGGAAACAACTTTCTCTGCGATCCCCGCCGTGAACGATTACCCTTCTACTTAGGCACCGACTTGATGTACCGGTATCTGAGTATCGATTTCGGTCGGCACGTGCCGGCCTTGCCGCACTTCGGTATTGCTTGCCGCTTTACCGGTGGTGTCACGTCGTGTCCCGACTCCCTTGGCCGTCCAACTTTCGAGCAAGCGTGTCTCCAGTTCCTCGCCTGTCAACAGCCTTGGGTCAGTGATGGGCCCCTGGAAAATCAGGACAGGCAAGTACATTCCTCTGTTCCCAACGTGAGGTAGCGAGTCTTATAATTAGCCTTATTCATTGGGGGTATCGGAACCGCATGGCCTTCGTACATCGGGGTCGTGGTATAGGGCACCGCGACCAAAGCCAGGGAGGCCGCGCCGTCGGCGAGATTGAATGCAGTGGTATGGCTCTTGTAGCGACGTGGCAAATTTGACGTCTATTCTGGACTGAGTCAGCATACCCACTCCGATAAGACTCGTAACCGCTAGCACCAGCAGCACTATAGCCACTGCGTTTCCTCTGTCGTTATTTGCCTGTCTTAACAGCACACTTAGCAGCTTTGTCATGGCCTCTCACCGGCTCCAGTTTAGTGTCCGAGAGATATCTGTACAGCGACCTACAAACCGCTAGGGGCGACGGGGTGCCAAGGGCGGCGCCCTCGCCCCGACGAACCGACGGCTTGCTGGTTCCTAGGTACTGCGGGAAAGCACTAATTCTCAGGCCAGGAGGCGGAGCTGACGTGCCCGAGGCAGAGCCTCGGAACGAAGGCTTTCCCCATTGTCTGTCCTTCAAAACCTGGCTCAAGAAGCAGGCCAACTGTTCACCACGACGGTTCGGGGATCGACCTCAAGTAGTGACCCATCCCTTGCGCCAGGTTTTCTTGTCTGTTCCGTGCAAATTCAATTCCTGCTGCGAACCCGTGAGCATGACCTGGTAGTCGATTCTGATGGACAGTCTGCAGACGAGTTGCCGGAACTTTGGTCTTTCACCGTGAGGTTATAGACCTCCAGTCCGGATCCCCGCCGGCTATACGAATACCGTTTCTTTGCAACTCATACGTTAGCCGTTTAGTGTCCTTGGCGATGCGGTACACTATTGACGGCGCGACGTTACCTACGAGGTTCGCGGTCACGGTAAAGTTCCAGGCGCATTCGTGGCCAGGGTTGCCGGTCGCTGCCCAATCTATGTCTGCGGCCTGTTGCGCGGCAGGCATCACAGGCGAGCGCGATGAACCCGCCCAGCGGTTTCGTGTTTGTCGTTACGGCCAACCCCGGCGCATACTGAAACAGATCGTAGACGAAAGTCGTTTGTGGGGGATCCTAAGCCTTCCGGGGGGAGGATGTCCCGGGGGATAGGCGGGGGTTGTGACGTGGGCTTAGTCCTTAACGAGGAATACTTGAAAACGGTATTGGTGTCGGTCGTGCCGTTGACATCAAAACTCGTGTCCAAGAAATTGCCGTAACCGATATGGATTTTGTCCGGCCTGAATGTGGACCCCGTCGGTAAAAACGGATCGCTTGCCGCAACGCGCGGAAGGTCGGCAACGTTCCATGTTGTGGTATCGGGAGACCCGGAATCAAACGCATCGCCTGTCACTTTATCGACACCGTAGCCCGCTTTAACACCAGGGAGAGTGCCCTGGGATTGGTAATGGCGCGACGCCGTAAACGCCGGTCCCCGCTACATTATATCCCGCTGTAACAACGTGAGTGCGAGGGAGATGTTCTCCCGGGCAGCCTTCAACTTGCCGGAATCAGCTCCGCTTTGGCTCTGATAAATGAAAAAAGACATCGCGCCGGCAAGTGCTATGGCGAGCAGTCCTGCCGCCACCATCATCTCAAGCAGCGTGAAGCCCTTCGAGTTATTCATCCGTCTCTCCGCTTCGGCTCAGAACTTGAGGGGTTTGAAAAAAGTGGTCACTGCACATCTGTTCTTGCAGCTCTCCGGCGTTGACGCCGTGCAGCAGCCCGCCAATGGGCCAGCCCACAGTGACGTCAAGCTGACTCAGACCCGAGTTCGTGCCCTCCGGGCCAGACCACTTGTGGTTCGACACGTCCCATTTATAGACATACGTCTGGTCCGCAGAGGAGCCGCTGGTCAAGGCCGTAATCGTCGTATTCTGGGCCTTAAGCTCTTCGAGCTTTTGCGTGGCCTATCGATTCCGCTCTCCTCGTCTCGGCGGCATATCCATCGGAACTGAAATGGATCATGAGCATGGATGCGACTCCCAACGTGCCCACTGCGAGTATGGCTATCGCAACCATCGTCTCAATTATGGTAAAACCCTTGTCAGAGCTGAAAACCTTCATGTTCAATCCTCTGTGCGGCCCGATCGAGATCAGGTCAATTCTCCCAAGCCTGTGTGTTCACCTTGCCGGTCGGTGAGATCAGATACTGAACCCGCCGAGCATCTTTCTTTCTTAATGCTGGCACCTTTTCAGCTATTAGGATAGTGGTATTGCCAGTAGTAGTGTTGGGGACACCATTGCCGACTACTGTTGATTTAGGAAATCCACGGTTATCAAACCTGATCTCAGCAAAATTGTTTGCTGATGAATCCGCGGGGTCCAGGGGGGGGTGCCGGCAGGAATAGGCGGGTTACCAGGATAAAAGGTAACCTCGAACTTGTCGGTATCGTACCTGAAAACTATGCTGGACGCCTCTTCCTTGACCGTATACGCTGAAGCAATGAAAGACTCCTGATTGTTGCCTTCAGTCCGGCGTGGCTTAAGGTCCGGCGTGGCTTTACTGCACGGCGGGCACTATTCTGAGCCTGCCGGGCGCAGTCAGGTTCCTCACAGTTCCTGCTGGTGTCGTTGAACCGGCGGTATCGCCGAGGGTAGCACTAACCGTGTGCTGCACCGTAAACTTGGTTTGTCGGCCGGAACTGTTATGACCTCGAACTCGGAGCCGTTCATGGATTTAGTGTGATTCAGCCCGGAAATCATGACCATATCACCCGGCGTAGGCGGCGTGGCGCTGGGCCAGGCTCTTGACGCAGCGACAAGGAGCGACAGGACTCCAGAAGGTTGGCAGGGGATTGCGGGGCCGGGCAAGACCAGAGCGCCTGCGACAGCCGGATTGGGCGGACTAAGCCCATGGTCCACGTTTGTAGTAAATATCATCCCGGGGCAGGCAACGCTGAAAGGGGCGGCGATTGATCGTCTGACTTGCGGTTATCGTGAAGACCGCCCTGTTTTCTATCCCCCGCATCCTGGCCATGAGGACCGCGTTGGATAAGGACCTGGCCGCCGAGCTGAACCGATATTCGGCTATCCAGCCGAGACCCAACGGCAGAGTCACTGCTGCCATGATCGCTATGATGGTCACCACCACGACCATCTCAATGACGGTAAACCCCTTGGATCGGCTCATTTGGTCTACCTCTTTATGCCCACGTCGAAAGATAGGACGGCTTCGCCACTGCGATCACCTTTTGCTCTGACTTTGACTGGAAACTTACCCGCAGTGTCGTTGCCCAGGACCCACTCGATACTCCCCTTTGCGTCCATCTTCATCCCGGGCGGGGCCTGTTCAAGAATCAAAGATACTGCGCCCTCCCTGGGGGTCTCGCGCCTCAATTCTTGCTCTATAGGCGTTCTTCTCGATCCTCTGGTCGACGACCTTCAGCTCAGGTGGTGCACTCGCACAAACAATCTGGCGTACTGATCGCCTTCCCGGCCTCTCCGCTTGCGTCAAACGGAGTGATGGTCGCCACAATCTTGTCCCCGACCTGTGCCGGCCTGTCCAGCTCTACGTATTTTACTGCTTCAACGTAGTCGGTAAGCTGCACTTCCTCACCGTTGACGGACCATCTCACCTCGGCACGCTCGGCCCCTTCACCGAGGTTGAACCATATCTTAATTGTGTCACCGGTTCGCGGCTGCTCGGGATCGACTTTAAGGTCCACCACGGTCGGGGCGCCACTTTGGCCGTATGCCGGAGAGAGGCCGAGGCAGATTAGCACGGCCGTTAAAACAAGACACCAATGCCGAAGGAAAATCATCTGAGCCCCTACCTTTCCCAAAAGCCCTTAGTCTTCAAAGGATAGGAGAATTGGAGATCGCTTCAAAGCCTCCATTGCTCATTTGGATCACAACAGTATTTCCGCGAATCGAGGACAGGGTTACTCGCCACGCCGGCCCCAAGGTCAACCACCCAACCCCTTGGGTCGTACGTGTTGGTCTCGCCGGTCTTGAGGCCAATAGCACTTATGGTGGGATCAACGAATATACTCTTGCCTCCCGGGATGACCCCGCAATCATAGCTCAGCACATATAGTTTGCTTGTTCCTTGCGATTCACACTGAGTAGTAGGAGGTGTGGTCGTAGTGAAAAACAGCAATCCTCCTGCAATGAGTGCCTTACGCACCACACGTTCGCCTGGCACTGATCAGATCGGTAGGTCGAGGTAAGATCGTAGATGCAGTTCCAGCAAGGATCAACACACGGGTTTGACGGGTTCGCCGGCTGCGGGCAGTCTACGTTTCACCGCAGTCACGGGTACAGGTCGTCCTTTATCCACACACACGGGCTAGTCACCGGTTTTCGGCCAATTGCGAATTGTGTGCGCTGGTGCGCAAGAGGTGTTTGACTCTCGGGCACCTGGGATTTAACTCTATTTTGAAATTCCCGACCGTCTGCGCGTTGGCACTGAAGAAGTCGATCCTAGGATGCTGAACCAGGTCTTTGAGGTTATAGATGGAGGTCCTTGCAGTATCACGCATGTCGTCATGGGGGGTGTCAGAGATCGGGATGTCTTCGAATTTGCCCGCGCCGAAGATGACGTGGAGAAAGTTGGTGTCTTTGCCGTTCAAGACTGGCGACCGGCGGCACAGTGATAGGTTGCCGCAAGCCGCGATAATAATTGATGTTGGTCTTTGTGGCCGGATTCCCCTCGTATGTCTCCTTGGTCTGCCACCAGTCAACCCTGATGCCAAAATTGGTGTTGGCAACCGGTTCCCCGAGGTAGCGTCTATGGCATCTTTATCGAAATTAAACTTGAGTCCGTAAAAGTTCCCCAACAAATCTCCCACGTACACGGTGTCAACGTACCCATCATCCCCGACGCTATGGGAATCACTGTTTAGCACATCGACCGCAAGCGGGTCGGCCATGGTGTACGGAATGTAATTCGCACCGGATTTTATTACCGGAAAGAGTTTGTAAAACCTATCTACGGTTGTGTTCAAATTTTGGAAGGCAGTTTGATCTTGGATTTTCGGCCAGTAATACGTCAGCAGGTTCGTGCCGGTCTCGATGTCTATGGCCAGAAACTCCGGTCGAAAAAGATCGAACCTGTAGGCCGCGGAGAGCGGATCAATTGTCGCTGTCACTGACGGGTCCTTCAGGATGCTCGTGTCGTCCTGGAAGATCCTGACACTGCCACCGACAAATGCCACGTGCCGAGGCTGGTGATAACCGCTATTGGCGGGAATTGACGTCCATGAAGACTTGTCGTCCCAATCGGTGGCACTCCATGCTGTGAGCCCGCCGGGTACAGCAACTCCTACAGTCGTAGAAGTAGGCAGTTTGTAAACGTCCACTGCCGTGGGTATCCTCAGTCTGCCCACAGCCGGCCTAGACCAGGCTACGGGGAGCACTTTCAATTTCTCATAGGTTGTCGAGTCAGTAAACAGATAAGCCGTGTTCATGTTCGCGGCCTTGCAGTTCGCATCGTTAGGAGTGGTAGCGCAGTTGGTAAGCAGACCGCGTGCCGCTCCTGTCGTAAACTACCCTGTTCTTGAGCATTGAATATTCCCACAATACCGTCATATTGTAGGGATCTGTGACGTCAATGGCAAAATAGACGTCGCCACCGCCCCTCTCGCCGCCGAGTATGACAGTACGCCAGCACCTGGTGGTGTCCGCCGGGCGCGGCTTGATGTACACCTCGTATGATTGTGGGGCCAGGTCGACCATTGTCCTGTGTACGCAACCGCCTGCACCGTACGAGTCCTTTGCAAGGTACTGAAGTTCCGTCAGGAGATTGCTCGGTATATAAGCCCATAATTCCTTCCCTATGTCCGGATGGCTAGCGTAGGTAGGGTCACGCCAGGCTGGGAAGAGCCAGTCCCTGCTTTGTGAGCCATATCTGCTTCCAGCGGTCCCACTTGGCCATGAGGAACGCATGGATCATTCCGTCATTCCCTCCGACGTAGATTACTTTGTCTCTGTCCGGTCAGTGCCAACACCGTCGTCGCGATTGCGATATGCATAAAACTCGTCCCGGTTGGGGTCGTTTGTCGAGACCCCGCCCACCGAAGGGGTCCCCACAACAACCGGCGTTGAATAGATTATGTCGCCCAGCATCCATTTCTCACGGTCTCTAAAGTCAAAGCCGACCTCGGTCACGTCGTCATTCCCCCGGACCCAATCGGCCAGACCCTCGGCGGTCGGCGTACCGGTCAGTCCCAGTTTGGCCTGCCACTTAGTGTTCGTGGTTGCATCCCAAGGGGGACTGAAATTGAACGGCGAACTTGTATCGCGGGGCGTTGTTGGAAGCGTCAGTCTCGTTTTGGTGCTCCGGGTCCCAAGTATAAATGGTTCTATCGTTGGTGGACCGGCTCCTGCATTATTTCCGCGGCGTCCCAGCAATGCTTGTCCCCGGTCATTTCAAAACAGGGGATGGAATCCGGCTTCTCAAAATCATACTCGCATTTGTCATGTCACTTTCATTGAACGCACGGCCAATAAGCCTCTAAATGGCCACGCCACAGGTACCGGCCGACTGTGTCCGGGTCTGTGGCATGAAACAGGCCGCGGACGATGATATCACCTTCTTGCGATTGCTGGGCCACGGTGGCCACCGCGCTGGCTGTGGCATTCCTCACTATCGCGCCTGAGAGCACTTTCAGGAGGGCCGCCTGAAGTTCCTGCCCCTCGGAACACTCGAAATAGTTGTCCGGTACTCCCTTGTCCAGGCCGTCCCCCGGCGTGTATTTGTCCCAGCTCTGGTCCCATTCCTTGCAACAAGTATCGTAAGTGTTGCCCGAGGGGAGTGGCACAGTGGGATCACAGTATGGTCTGGGCCACCGCAGAGCTGCTTGCTCCCTGTGCAGGGGGCTTCACAGTTCGCGGGGGTGTACTCGCCGGCGGGAGAATCGGAAGTGAAGTTGTACGGGAAACCCGTGGTCCCGCATGAAGTATCCTCTGTGAACCCGCCGAACGCTGCTATGCCCTTCATGGCGTTCTTGCCGGCTTCCGACGAGTCGAACGCGAAGATACTGTAAACATCGACCGTCTGGTTACCGTCTAAATCCGACCGCAGATCACCAGTATGCATTGCCAGCGCGGGCTTGATCGGATCGACCGCTACGTCGGCATCATCCGTAGTTCCATGCGCCGTCGGAAAGGAGAACCACATAGCTCTTGCGGCAGGGCACGGCCACCAGAGCGCCGCTCAGGTTGGTCTGGAAGTACGGGTCCTTACGAATGTCCCTGGCCACTAATGAAGGTGCCGTTGCTTGCATTGGAACTGTGGTCATTGTGCCTGCTTGAAGTAGTCGTAAGCCTCCTCGAGCGCCTGTCCGGTTGGGGTGCCGTTGTACGGATAAATGGTGGTAAACGCGTTGAGAAGGGTATCAAGACTCGTGTTGTCACAGCCGACAAGTATTTTGCCGACATTTGCCGCGGTGGCATTGTACGTACATGAAGCCGTACCTGACCTGGTTGAAGGTCTGTTGGATGACACCGGTACGGTCAGCCTTATTTACCCTGATCTTTACCTGGGCCTGGGGGATCGAACCTATGGGGACAGTAGATCCGGCCGGGAGCAACCTTGACCCGCTGAACGTGCCGGTGAAACACTGGATTGCTCGGGTTGCGGGATCGTAGCCCGTCAGTTCCTGGCTGGAGGCCAGTGTATATGTCCCGGTCTGATTAGTAGCGTTTGCTGCCACGACCACATAATAGGTTGTGTTGGCATTAAGGTTGACGGACAATTTCGCAGGAGATGTGGTGCTGGCTGCAGTGTTCGAAGCCACGGGAGTCGTCCCAAAGTTAGTACCATTGAAGAGCGCCACATACGATCTGGCGCCCCCTGTCCAAGTCCCGGCGACGGTTAAATCTATGTGAGTGGCTGTGCTCCCGGTCGTGAATGTCCACGCTTCATAATAGCGCGGGTCGCTCCACGTGTCGCACACGTAATCGTTGCACTGCCATTGGTCGCACTCGCCATACGTGTCGCAGTGCTGACTATCGCACACCCAGTTGTCGCAGGTGCGGGTGCCGCAACTCCCTTGCCTGCAGCGTCCAGCTGGTGCAACCGGTAGGCCGCCAAGTGCACGTCCAGGAGCTGCAGTGCTGGCTATCGCAGGTCCAGTGTGTCGCATGGCGTAGTGAATACACACCGTCAGGAGTGGCGCAGTGCCCTGTCAGTCGCAGACGGTGCCAGTGGCAGGATCGGCGGTAGTGACATTGCCGGTATATCGACCGCTTAGCGAAACGTAGGTTGTCTTGCCGGTATACGTACCGGTGTTATAATCGTCGGGATATTGCGCGGTAGAATTGTAAGTGGCAGGACGAACGTAGAACTCAGCTTGAAGATTGGTGGATTCTCGCAAATAGCTCCGTTCCCCTTGCCCCCTGATGTAGCAATAGGTGTCATCACAGGTGCCAGGGCCGCCGATAAGGGCTTGCAACGCGGCGTCCATCCTGCTGGCTGAGGCATAGTTGAGGATATTGCCGCTGAGGCCCGGCGTCTGCGTGACTCCCCCGTATGTTGTTAGAAGGGTCCCGGGAATTCGCCTTTGCGCGGATCCCACGACGCCGTCGGGGTTTCCGTTCCACGGGTAGGCCACCTTGAATGTGCTACCTGCAACCGCGGTTACATAATAGGCATTTCCATTCATCCCGGTGTGACTGGTCAGACCCTGGAATTCGACAAGCTGCCCCACCTGGAAGTTGTGGCCGCTGGCGGTGAACTCAATCAACTGGGTTCCGGTTCCCGCCAGGACCCAATAAGTTGTCCAATTAGCCCCTGTTCCCGGTTTTGAAGTTGAGTCCGATGTGTGGGCAGTCTTACACATATAAGACTTCCCGCCATCGGAAACCAAAGCATTTACGGCATAAGCACTGCCTGACGCCCATGCCGGTACAGGGCCGCCGTCTTTGCTCTTGTCCGAGAAGCTATAAGGCGTCACGGGTTGAGTTGCCGCAGCCACCCAATATTTGTTCGGTCGTGTCTGAACGTATACAGTACACGTTTGATTGAAACAGGCCGTAGTAAGAATGTGTAGGATCGTATGTCCCGTTTGCTTTGTCGCTTTCAGCTCCGTCGTAACCACGTCGCCGACGTTGCTGTCGTAATAACCGTGCCACGGGTCGGCGTAATGGGCCCGGAACTGCATGCTACCCGAGTAGTCCATCACGAGCATTACATTCGGTTTGGTCGCCACACCGGCGACCGCTGGGACGCTTCAAGCCTGATAGGGAGCTGCCATGGCGGAGAATGGGAGCAACACGAGCCCCAACAAGAGGAACAGTGAGGTTAGTATGGTCACGATACGTGGGTTCATTTCTTTGCTCCTCCTGTCACTGTAGTGGCCGGAAGGACCACGACTACGACATTATTGGCCTTGCGGCACACATACACACTTGTTCCCTTTTTTACCGCACTGAGGGAGAGATTCCTGGAATTCTGGTCTATTACGGTAACATTCTTGCCTGCGAGGTCGATGCCCAGGTTATTCGCGCCCGTGTACAAAACAATGTCCCTGCGAAGAGACCGAACAACGTTAATTGGTCCCACTATCGAGTAGGCCTGCGCGACATAGGGCGTTATCGGCGAGGGAGCCGACTGAGCCGACTGAGACTGGGTGGGATTAACGATCGCGCCCTGAGTGGACCCAGTTTTGCCCGTTGGCGAGTGCTGCCCATGCGGACGAACCGGCGAGCAACGGAATTGCGAAAATACAAACCAGGCCGGCCAGGATGAGCCCTACCGCGAGCACGGGCTTGCTGGACTTTTTCATGGAGATCCTCCTTCTATCGAGGAAAAACGCCTATACACCTAGTTGCCAGGCTCTGCCAGGCAACGCGTCACTCGAGGCTCTGCCTCCATACGGAAGCCGAGCCAAAAGGTTTTCACGATCTTTGCCAAAGGACAATATAGGGTATTGGTGGGACAGGCATCTTGCCTGTCATTTCTTGGCAGACAGGCAAGATGCCTGTCCCACCAAAGCTTTCCGAGAAACACCAACGACCTTATAAAACCGATTACTTTGGATGTCCTTTCCTGGATTCCCACGTTCGCGAGAATGACGGGCCTATAACCCTGCACTCAACCCGCAGCAATAATCGTACCACTGAGGAATTGCCCGGCTTGATTGCCGTTGTTCCCTTAACGGTCACAATTCTTGACCGTCCCGAAGCCGGGCGGGATGAGACAAAATTCTGCACCTTTTTCGACTGAAGTAGCTATGTCATTGGTATCATTGATGGCGGTGCTGTCAACTAAATGGACACGTGGTCAAATAATGTAAAAGTTTTTTATATCTGCTACTCTCATGGGTCGGAGGCAACGCTCTCGTGCCGGCTACCCTGTATCGAATAAAACTCTATGGTCATTCCGGAGGCGACACCGAACTCTTTTGTAAGAACCTGGCCACCATCCTGGATATTGATGAGCAAAGGGCGCGGGCCCTTTTGCGTGACACCCCTGCCATCATAAAAGAAGGGATGGAAAAGGCAAAGGCCGAAGAATTCTGCAAGCTGCTGGAACCAATCAGGGCCCTCTGCATCGTCGAACCGCTTGGCGGAGAAATCAGCGAAGATGTTTCCTCCGTGACCGCAGCCTCGACGCGGCTTTCTCAAAGCCCGGAGGCTGATGATCTCAAGAAAAAGGCCTTTGCCTCGCGGATCTGGACGGTGGCGCTTGTCGTTACCATTGGAGCTTTTTTGGTCTTCGTCGGAGGCGGATTCATATCGTCGTTTTGGAACCTTTATCGCCACAATCGGCCGCCCGCGACCACGCCCGTGGGAGGTCCTGTCTCAAATGACTCCCAGGCTGATTCCTCGTCATCCGATGCAGGTCCTGTTTCGGTCGAAGAGTTGCAGGTTCAGATCGATGAACTCGAAGCAAGGATAGAATCCAGTAGATTCCATTTGGCCCAGGCCGAAGAGGCTCGGGGTAGGCTGCTCGGATCACCTCGTTCCCAAAGCAAGGATTTGGAAGAACAGGGCTTGATAATACGAGACTTGAAAGATCAAATCCGGAGCGATGCCGATCAATTGCACATTTTGAAACGAAGACTGGAAGAAATTGAATGATGCTACGAATAGGCTGTATTCGATGCTGCCGGCGGGGCAGGGCGGCCTGTGGCCGCCATTTGTTTTGAGCCTCGGCGGGAATGGCCCGTCTTGCTTGGCCTGATTGGCAGGGGAATAGCTTTTCGGAATCATTTGATTCCAAAGAATTCAGTTGTCATTTACAGTTGCGAGGGTGTGAGCCCGAAGCAATCCCTTACTTTGGTGGGACAGGCATCTTGCCTGTCGCTTAATGACGGGCAAGATGCCCGTCCCACCAGGAATCAAGACTGGACCCCGGATCGGAGTCCCATAGGCGCTAACTTAATGGAGCGCGAACAAATGAAATCAAAGGGTTACAAAATCCCCCCTAACCCCCCTTTACCAAAGGGGGGAACAGGAAAGCGGCTCCTCACCCCCCTTAGTAAAGGGGGGCAGGGGGGATTTTTCGAGGTAAGAAAACCTTAAATTGGCGCCCATGGGGTCGGAGTCCGGGGTGACGGATGGCCAGCAGGATGCCGGTTCCAGCGGTGAGATTGCTTTCCCGCGGAACGCGGGATTTCACTCCTCGCAGAGACACGAACCCTATAAATTCTAAAAACTTGGCAAAGTTATGATTCCGAAGTCATTTTGTTAACCGAATTCGCAAATCGAACCAAATCGATCAGGGATTCTGCCAATGAGAGCGCCGTGTTATCGTCATCCCGAAGTTGAAGGGAAATTCTACTGTCAGAAGGACGGAAACTACATGTGTCAGGAATGCGCATGCTGCCACACTCCTCGCGTCTATTGCCGGTTCCGCACGGCCTGTATGATTGATCTCTTAACCAAAGAAGGCGAGCTTACCCCCTGTGAAGAACAGCAAACCGGTGAGGCCAGGTGAGTCATTTTGGGTAGGGGCACGGCATGGGACCTTGCCTTGGGCGAAACAAACGACGCTCCTACGGACCGCGTGCCCCTGCCAAATTGCAGAGGACACCAATCCCAACAGGCCGATTGAACCCGGTGGGGGGTGACAAAAGAGACTGCAATGTTTATATTGGAACGTTGACGGAGCAGGACTGCCATTCCTCGCCCTAAAACGTTCGGACATCTCGGATTACTCTTATGACAAAACGCGATTATTACGAAGTGCTTGAAGTAACCAAAACTGCAGGTTCGGATGAGATAAAGAAATCTTATCGCAAGCTAGCGCTGAAGTACCATCCAGATCGGAACCGCGGAGACAAAGACGCTGAAGAAATGTTCAAGGAAGCCGCCGAGGCCTATGAGGTTTTGAGCGACCCTTCAAAAAGGGAGCTTTATGATCGTTTTGGCCACGCGGGACTACAGCAAACCGGTTTTCAAGGGTTTCGGGATTTTGATGATATTTTTTCATCGTTTGGAGACATCTTCGAGGAGTTCTTCGGCTTCGGCGCCAGAGGGGCTCGCGGGAGCCGTGCGCGGCGAGGCGCGGACCTACGGGTTGACGTGGCTGTAGACTTCATGGACGCGGCCTTCGGGAAGGAAACAGAGATCGAAGTCTCTCGGCATGAACCTTGTGAAGAATGCCGCGGGACCGGTACCAAGGGCGGGGCTCAACCGTCTGTCTGCCACACTTGTGGCGGTCGTGGGCAAGTCACGCGATCTCAAGGTTTCTTTTCTATCAGCACCACTTGTCCGACCTGCCAGGGAAGCGGAACCGTGATCCAGGACCCATGCCTGAAGTGCCAGGGAGTTGGGCGGGTGCTCATAAAGAAGAAACTTGCTCTGAGGATTCCCGCGGGCGTTGACACCGGGTCGCGACTCCGGCTCCACGGAGAGGGTGAACAGGGCGATCCAGGGGCGCCTGCAGGTGACCTCTACGTATTTATTCATGTGGAGCCGCACGAGACCTTCCGTCGCCAGAACGACGACCTGATAGTCGGTGTTCCCATAAACTACAGCCTGGCTGCTCTCGGGGGGGAAATTGAGATCCCTACCCTCGAGGGGCCCGACCATTTTCCAGTTCCCTCAGGCACACAGTCAGGACAGGATTTTCGGATATCGGGCAAAGGAATTCCTCATCTCAGACAGAGGGGCCGTGGGGATCTTGTTGTTGTGGTATACATAGAGACACCCAAAAAAGTGAGCAAGGAGCAGGAAGATCTTCTTCGTAGGCTGGCTGAGTTGGAGGGAGCCAAAGTGACCCCGCACAAGAGGGGATTATTTTCAAGAAAGAAATAGGGGCCGACGAACACGCTCCTGAAATCGTATGCATTCAGTGTCGCAGGTTAGATGTTGTCATTGCGAGCGCAGCGAAGCAATCCCTTCTTCGGTGGGATGGTCCCACGCAGACCGCGGGATAGCCCGTCATTAAGCGACAGGCAGTCTCGCGGGACGCGGGGCAGACTGGACCCCGGATCGAAGTCCCATAGGCGCTAACTTAGGGTCTTCGTACCTCGAAAAATCCCCCCTGCCCCCCTTTACTAAGGGGGGTGAGGAGCCGATTTCCTGTTCCCCCCTTTTGTAAAGGGGGGCAGGGGGGATTTTGTAACCCTTTGATTTCATTTGTTCGTACTCCGTTAAGTCAGCGCCTATGGGATCGGAGTCCGGGGTGACGAATAAGCGGTAGGGTTCCGACCATTCCTCGACGTTAGCTGTTTGGCCGCGAATCGGCATCATCTATTTGAAAGTCAAATCGTGTGAGCACTTTCGGAGAGTAGAACATCTTATGAATACAGAGAGAATAGTGGTCCTTGGGGTCGGCAATACACTTTTGAAAGATGAAGGGGTTGGCGTCAAGGTCGTCGAAGAGTTGCAACGTCGCTACGTCTTGCCTGATCATGTTCGGGTCGTCGACGGCGGTACCCAGGGGCTCTGGTTGATGTCAACGCTTCAGCAAGCGGATCGCCTTATCGTGGTGGACGCAGTGCTGGGCCGCGAAGCGCCGGGCACATTGTACCGTCTGGAAAGGGAGGACCTGCCCCGAGGTCTGAGGGCAAAACAATCTGCGCACGACAGCGACCTTGTTGAGGCCCTGAATCTCTGTACCCTCCTGGACGAAGGGCCGAAGAGCGTGGTGGTGGTCGGAGTAGAACCTGAGGACATTCAGCCTTTTGGGCTCGAGTTGACGGAAACTGTGGCTGCAAGGTTGGATGAGATGGTCCTGAGGGTTGTCGATGAGCTGAAAAACCTCGGAGTGGAACCACAAAAAAAAGTTTGAACAGCCAGGGGGGGTGTGGTAATGTAAAGGTTCTTTACGGGAAAATCTTGCCGAATTTCTCGGCATTTCCTGCTTGCATTTATTCAAATCAGGAGGCCCGACCATGAAGCACAAAGGAAGAGTTCTTCTTGGACTTATCCTGGGTGTTGCGGTTCTAGCCGCGTTCACTCTGGCTTATGCAGCCACAAAAGCTCCGGACAAAGATGTCACGATTGAAAGCAAAGATGTTTTCAAGACTCCGAAAAAAGCCCCGGTAACTTTCTCCCACACCAAGCACAAAGAATCCAAATGTACCGACTGCCATCATGAATTCAAGGACGGCCAGAATGTTTGGAAGGAAGGGCAGGAAGTCAAGAAGTGCAGCGCCTGCCACCAGTTAGAGGCCAAGGACAAGGTACTGGGCCTGGAAAAAGCCTATCACGACAAGTGCCAGGGTTGCCACAAGAAGGTGAAGAAAGAGAAGAAGGATACGAAAGCTCCCACCGTTTGCAACAAGTGCCACCCGAAGAAGGCTGGTGAGGCGGACGACAAAGAAGAAGGCGCCAAAAAGTAAGCCCGCGATATTAGGTTCACTGACACATCCGAGCCCTCTTCCTTTGGGAGAGGGCTTTTTGTTTGCCTGAATTCTTCTTGACCTTGCACCCGTTCCAGGGGTATTAATGAGCCTCTATTCTCTCCCTCAAGCCGGAAATAAAACGGTTTCTTATATTTTGTGTTTCAGTGTTTTTTGCGTGGAAGGAGGTTCCCATGAAAACGAGAGTTCCAATTCTCACTCTGTGGAGATCTATGATCTTTTTCGTGATCGGGGCTCTAGCCCTTATCTTTGCGTTGCAGTACATGTGTGTGCCCACTTTGGCCCAGGAGCAGAGTACCACTGCTCCCCAACCGGCAGCGCCGGCAGCGGTAAAACCGGAGGTCAAGACTGAGGCCGAAAAGCAGGAAACTGAGCCCGCAAAAGCCGAAAAAGCCAAGGCGGAGGAGCTAACTAACGATTCATGCATCGACTGCCACAATCCTGACATACTGAAGAAGTCCAAAGAGGACCTGGCTGAAGACGTCGTTGTAGCTGACAAGCCCGTTCCGGCCACACCCAAACCCCCGTTTGTTTTCGGTGAATTGAACCTCGCGATAAAAGAGAAGAAATATGCAGAGGGAGTCCACGCGGACACCACCTGCGTAACTTGTCACGCTGACGTGAAGGAAATTCCCCACAATCAGCGACTAAAGGGCGTGGATTGCAAGGAATGCCACGACGACGCCGTAGAAAGTATCGCAGCCGGGGCCCATGGCAAGAAGGCAGGAACCAAAGCCCCCAGTTGCGTCGGATGCCATGATGTGCATTATGGAAAGGGTAAGGACGCTTATGTAAAGGACTTTGCTGGTAAGACCTGTGTGGATTGCCACAAAGCGTATGGCATGGATACGGTTAAGCAACACCAGAACCTTTATGAGAGCCGTTTGCACTTGGCCATGGACTGCATGGTATGCCATAAAGGCGCCCAGGCAGGCGTTCATAATATGCCTGCTGTTAAGACAAAAGTGGCCGGCTGCGAGTCCTGTCACACGAAGGCTACTATTCTCTCACAGGAAAAGGTGAAGCCTGTGGGCTGTATGGAGTACATAACGAAGACAGGGTTCATAAATGCCGACAGCCTCAAGAAGTTCGGTTATGTTGTCGGCGCCCACCGCATTCCCGCTCTGGATGCTATCCTCATACTTGCTGTCTTAGCTCCGTTCGGCCTCCCGATCGTGCATGGTGGGTTGAGGTTCCTCACAAGGCGCAAGGAACCGCTTCATCTGCCTGAGGAAAAAATCCTGCTGCATCCTCTTATCGAACGGTTGTGGCACTGGTTCCAGGCTTTGTGCATAGTCATGCTGATTATCACCGGCGTCGTGCTACATTGGCCCGAGAAATTTGCCGGTTGGTTCCAATGGGCAGTCAAGTGGCACAACTGGTTCGGGACAGCGGCAGTAATCGCTTTTCTGGTCTGGTTGGTTTACAATCTGGTCACCGGGCGGATTTCACACTACTTCCCGAAAAAGGGTGAGATCCCCACCGGCATGATCAAACAGGCGAAATTCTACGGGTACGGCATCTTCAAGCACGAACCGCATCCGTACGCCCCTACCGAGGACAACAAGTTCAACCCGCTTCAGAAGATCGCATACCTACAATTCCAGGTGTTCTTGCTACCGATCTTGTTGATCAGCGGAATCCTTTATATGTATCCGGAGACCTTCAAAGGCTTCATCAACGCGATCGGCGGTATGGCGGTGCTGGGAATAGTGCACCTCATTCTTGGGGGCCTATTCGCTGCCTTCCTGGTAGCTCACCTCTATCTGGCAACAACCGGAGAGACAGTTGGTGAGAATTTCAAGGCGATAATAGCGGGTTACGGAATCAAATCAGACCATAGCGAACACGTGTGATCAGGTGTTCTCTCTCGACAAGGTTCCCGGGCTGATACGCCCGGGGACCTTACGCTTCCCGCCCAGCGTGTTTTCAAGACCTCTTGACAAGAGCTTCTCTGAGGCCTTGCCTACCCCCGAACAATCCTCACTCCGGTACAAATGCATCATCAAGCCAGGAACAACCCTGGATGTGGAATGACGGCGCACGCGTCCCAACTGCCTATAGCGATTCTCGAAAGTAATCAGGGATTGTGGAGGGCGATTCCCATAGGACGGTAGCACCGGCCTCCGTGCCGGTGGCCAATTCACCCCGAAATCAACCGGTTACAGCCGGCAGGGACGCCGGCGCTTTCCAGCCGGCACTGGATTAGCATTTCTCTAAAGTTCTTTCCGAATGGCACATTTCCGTCGTCCCGGCGAACGCCGGGACCCAGCTCCCCTGATTCCGCGTTTACCTGAAAGTGCGTGCCCATTATGCAGAGTTGGAAACTTGGTCCCACGGATGTGCCGAAGGCTCATCCGTGCTTGGCCATAGGGCAATGACCGCAAAGCACGGATGAGTCCCGCGGGGCGGAACACATCCGTGGCACCAGATTCTGTCGCAGCACTTTCATGTTCCGTTGTGACTGACAGGCATGGTTGTTCGCGGGAATGACGGGATGTGGCCTCACGAATCGGAAATAATTCTGGCAATCGCTATCCATTAACGTTTGCCGAATGATCCGGAGATGAGTTCAGTCCACGTGTCATCCCCGGGTTTGGGGGGAAAGGCGATGTGTGGGTGCGTCTTTAGTTCTGTCCGGTGGCTCAATCCGAAGAGCACGCTGAGTTCGCGCGTGATCGGGGTATCACGCAGATCCACGAATCGAAGGAGGTACCCCAGGTTGAGGTCCCACCAGTCGTTCTTTACAGGGATGATTTCGGGGATTTTCAAATGGGACCCCTTGTCCAAGTCCCATGTATATTCTGCGAAAGGCCAGAGTCTGTAACGGGAGAACACAAGGCCGCCCTTCCGGTAACGTTTCTGGATGGTGCTGATCATGAAAAACTTGCGCTCTGTGAAGACTTCGCCGTCCCCCACAGATATGTAGCCTTCATTGCTTCCTGACGAGATGCCCTTGTTTCGATCTTTCTTGGAAGAGTAGACAAAGAGTATGCTCAACTCCTCTATCCCACCGCCGGTACCGTAAGTGAAGAACGGTCTTAGACTATACCGGGTGTGACCTGTGGGGTAGTGGTGATAATAAGTGAAGAGAGGCCATAACAGGTCGGTGGAAGTAGAGACTCGATCATCTTGGCGCATGTACAAAGGAAAGGGGAGGGCCGTGTACGAGGAAGCCTGCTCCGTACCGGGGTACTTGTCCACTCGTTGAAAAAATGGCCACAAGAAGAAACAGTTGTAATAGTCGTTCCTGATCGCATCCTTTCCAAAAAGAGGCCAAACCTTGTAAGCCGTGCGGCCGGGACTCCGGGCATAAGTGATCAACGGCCAGAGCAGCCGGATGGTATGAGCATCGTCGTCGGTGCTCTCGTAATAGAGGGGAAAAAGCAAGAAACGGTTTTTATCCACTCCGTATCGCCGATAAGTGTACCCATAAAACGGGAAGAAGCCCCAATATTCTTGCCCGAGATCCGAACGCCCCTGGTAGAGCGTAAGACACCGGGAATAGCCGTCAAAAGGGGGGATTTTTGACCAGCGGCTCTCGAAAAACGGGGTAAACCTGAGCTTGCTCCGGAATGTAGATTCCTCCCGACATCCGAAAGGGTAGAGAAAGTCCACTCTGTCATAGAGTCCCGCCACCTTCGAATGGTAGAGCAGCGGAGGAAAGCCCCAGCCTTCGCCCAAAGTCCACGCTCTGGATGGCGCTCCAGGGTCAATGCTTCTGATGTTGAGGTCGGGATCGATGGCAAAGAGCGAGCCCGGAGCCGTCACCCTGAGAAAGTCATAAGCGGATCCGAACGCCATGTAAGGCTGAAATAGGATTAAGGCCAGGATCACTGCCGGTAGTGCAGAGCAGAGGCGGCCAAAGGAGTAGCTTTGATTCCCGCCTTGGAGGGGGGTCGGGTACTCTCAGCTTGCCTTGGATCTTTATCCACGCTGTTGGCCTAGCCCATTGCCGGTGTCATTCCGGCCGTTCCTATTTGAAGACTGATCCGAGAATGATTGCCAACGTGCTGATAGGGGTAGCTTCAGAAACATCCTCGGCTGTCTTGTTCATGTTGCGGATTGCACGGCGGGCTTCAAAGTACAGCTCCGGATCGTTGATCAATCGACCCACAGCTCCCCGACCGGACTGAATACTGCTGGAAATGCCGCGGACGTCTCTCACGAGGCCGTGAGTATCTCGATAGAGGGCTTCGTCGTTCACAAGCTTGCCTAGCGTGCCTTTTCCCTCTCGAACATCCTTGGTTACGCGTTCTAAATCGTCAACGGTCTTGTTAATTCTATCCCTGTTCCGGGTAACGATCTCGTTCAGCCCTTTTGTGGCGCTGTCCGTGTTATCCACAGTTTTGTTTATTTTTTCCTTGTTCCGGGAAATGATCTCGTTCAGCCCCTTTGTGAGGCTGTCTGTGTTGTCAACGGTTTTGGTTATTTTTTCTTTGTTATTGGTCCAGTAATTCCTTCACGTCACTGAATGATGCATCTGCATTTGTGATTATTCGGTCGATTTTTTGCGAGCCTTTTTCGTCGATGAGTTGCCGGCGTGCTTCCCGGGTGAGGACTTGTAAGTCCTGCGCCACTACCCCAATGGATTCGAAGACCTTTTCCGTATCCGTGGGTTCAGCGACCATCTTGATCGTTTCGCCGGGCTTGAGTTTACGGGCATTGGGCCTGCCGGGTTCGATAACGAGAAATTTGTCGCCCATAAGTCCTTTTGTCCGGATGTAAACGCGGGAGTCCTCCGGTATGACATTGCGGTATGCGTCCTTGATTTCCATGAGGACCTGGGCCTGGCTACTCTCGGAATCAAAGAGAACGTTCTTCACACTCCCCACTTTAATGCCGGCAATTTGCACCTGCGCTCCTGGGACCAGCCCTTCCACGGAGCGGAAGTGCGCCTTTAGGAGGAACCCCTCCTGAAAGCTGACCTCGAATACTTTGATCCAGACGTAGGCTGCGATGGCAAGACATGCCAAAAACAAGAGCCCTACCTTCGCTTCCAACGAAAACTTGTTCATTCGGACTCGGCCTTCCTCTATCACTCGACCACGATCGGTCCGGTTGGTGAACCTGAGATGAACTGCTGAATGAGCGGATCAGCGCTGCTCGAAATCTCCTGCGGTGTGCCTTCTGCCGCTATTTTGCCCTCGAAAAGAAGCTTGATCTCGTCAGAGATCTTCATCACTCCTTGAATGTCGTGGCTTACGAGCACATACGTACTGGCGCGATCCGAGTGTGTTGAGGCAATCAATCTGAAGATCATCCCTTGGATGATCGGGTCCAGTCCACTTGTGGGTTCGTCGAAGAAGACGATATCCGGTTCCAAAGCCAGTGCTCGCGCCAGGCCTACCCTCTTGCGCATGCCACCCGACAGTTGAGCTGGAAACTTGCCTTCGTGTCCGCTCATCCCCACTTTGGCCAGTTTTTCCTGGACAATCCTTTCGATCTCCTTTTCACTCAGGCGTAGATGCTCCCTGAGGGGAAAAGCCACGTTCTCCCTTACCGAGAGCGAATCAAAAAGGGCGCCGTCCTGAAACAAGACTCCGAAGCGCCTACGGATCTTGTTGAGCTTCGAGTGCCTCATTCCCACTATGTCTTCTCCATCAATGACGATGGACCCTTTATCCGGCTGCTCAAGCCCGACCATGAGCCTGATCAGGAGCGATTTTCCTGCACCGGACCCGCCTATGATAGTCGTTACGGACCCGGTAGTTATTTCGAAGCTTATCCCGTCCAGGACCTTCTGACCGCCGTACCACTTGTGGACGTTTCTCCACCCGGATCATTGAATTTCCTGAACCAAAGAGTCTACGTGGACCGAAACATCAGAGCCGTCATAAAGTAATCCGAAATCAGCACCAAAACGGATGAAACCACGACGGCGGTTGTGGTGGCTACTCCGACTCCCCTGGATCCTCCAGTGGCGTAAAACCCCTTGTAACAGCACACCAGCGACGTTATCAGTCCAAACACGACTGACTTGATCAAGCCCTCGGTGACGTCCTCCGCCTCCAGGTAGTACTGAACTCCGGACATGAACGTGCCGCCGTCCACACCCAGATACTTGGTGGACAGCAAATATGCTCCAACCATACCGGCGAAGCTGAAAATAAGAGCCAAGAGCGGCGAGGATACCGTCGCAGCAAAAATGCGCGGCGCCACCAGATATTGGACAGGTTCCACGGCCATACTGCTCAGAGCATCTATTTGCTGGGTATTCCTCATGCTCCCAAGCTCTGCGGTCATAGCCGAACCTACACGGCCAACGAGCATCAGGGCGCTGATAACCGGACCAAGCTCTCTGGCGAGCGCCAAAGCCACAGTAGCCCCGACCATCCCTTCAGCGCCGTAACGATGCATGCCGTTGTAACCCTGCAAAGCGCTCACCATGCCTGTGAACGCCCCAGTCAATACGATCAAGAAAACCGACTGGGAACCCACGAAATCCAGTTGTCGGACGAATTCATGAAAGCGAAAGGGAGGCCGTATCAGCCAGACGAGAGTCCTGCCCAAGAGTATCAAGATCCGGCCTATATCTTCGAATAGGCCTACCAACGGCGCCCCAATTAAGGCAGGAAACCTCACCACTAACCATCCTTCGAAAACTTCAACCTCTAAAATGAGGCATCGTCCAAATCACTACGAAATGGTCATCTTATGATACGGCTGCTTTGTCAGGAGACGCATTGTCATCCCAGTGCTGAACATTGGCAGGAAGACCTGAGCGTAACCGTTCACGGGCGGGTCATTAAAGTCATATCGAAGTTTATTGCAGATAAACGCCATTTTACACGGCTTTTTGTATCTTATGGGCCACATCACGTTCAGTGGCTGCAACGATTGCGTCTACCCGCGACTAATAGACTTAACGTGGCAGCCCGTGGATCGATTACGTTTAAAGATCATCCAGCCATTAGCCGTCCGGTTGCGCTATTCTAATCCAGATATTTAGAAAATGTCAATATCTTTATGATAAGAAGAACATATTCAGGACACACATTTAATATATTGACCAACAACTTAACAATACACCGAATAATCGTGGCGGAGACCTACAAGCCAAAACCACGTGAGCAGGCCAACGCGACACAGCACGCAATACCAGCTCCCACAGCGAAGAAGTTACAACGAATCATGAAAACCGGTGCGAAAGCTTCGACCACGCGGACCGACAGGGACGCCGGTCCCTACCACTGGCTTGGTAGCGACGGCCGTCCCTGCCCGTCGTCGCTCTGGAAATACATTTTTACCTGAAAGTGCGTGCCGATTATGCAGGAGTCGATGGAAATCTGGTGCCACGGATGTGCCGAAGGCTCATCCGTGCGGGAGCGGCTCCGGCAGTACGTCCACGACATTAGGTTCCCTTACTGGACCGGCATCCGTCGCCCATAAAGCAATACCAGGCAAGCACGGATGAGTCCCGCGGGGCGGAACACATCCGTGGCACCAGACTCCATCGCAGCACTTTCATCTTCTGTTGTGACTTACAGGTCATGGTGGTGCATGAGAATGCCCTGTTGAACAAGTAACTACGCCTACTGGTGGCTGATCGCAATTTCGGGAAAAAGCCATTGCATAGGCTTCAGCAGAGTGATATGGTTGACTCTTGTAAAAAGAATACCTAATTATTTCAGATACATAATGGAGCAGTTATGCCTTCCGCCGACTTTGTCCATCTTCATCTACACACTCAATACTCTCTGCTGGATGGCGCAATTCGAATCCCTGACCTGATCGCCAAGGTTAAAGAATACAAAATGCCTGCTGTGGCCGTTACCGACCACGGGAATCTTTTCGGAGCGATGGAGTTCTATACGCAGGTGCAGGCAAGCGGCATCAAGCCTATCATAGGGTGTGAAGTATATGTGGCGCCCGGTTCCCGCTTCGAGCAATCTGCGAAGGTGGGTGAAACGACTTCGTATCATCTGGTTCTCTTGTGTGAAAACGAAAAGGGATACCGCAACCTGTGTAAGCTCGTAACTAAAGGCTTTCAGGAAGGATTTTACTACAAGCCGCGCATTGATCGTGAACTGTTGCAAGAGTACCACGAAGGGCTGGTTTGTCTGAGTGGATGCCTGTCGGGTGAAGTGCCTTCCCGCATCCTGGCGGGCGACAAGAAAGGGGCCTTGAAATGCGCTTCCTGGTACCGGGATCTGTTCACGCCTGAGCGCTATTATCTGGAATTACAAGAGAACGCAATCGAAGATCAAAAGAAAGCTAATCAGGGCCTCATTAGTCTCGCAAAGAAGCTGGACCTGAAAGTGGTCGCGACCAATGACTGCCACTACTTGGATCGAACAGATCACAAGGCTCACGAGATTCTACTCTGCATTCAAACCGGAAAGAAGCTAGATGACACCAAGAGGCTGAGTTTCAGTTCCGACCAATTCTTTTTCAAATCACCGGAGAGGATGGCCGCGGATTTTAGGGAAATTCCCGAGGCTATCAAGACCACGCGGCTGATTGCGGAGCGATGCTCCCTCATGTTGGAGACCGGCCAGGTTCACATGCCCCGTTTCGATTTAGGGACCGGCAAAACATTGAGAGAGCGTTTTCAAGAGGATGCGGAAGCAGGGTTTGAAATACGCCTGGCCAAGTTGCGGGAACGAGGAGAGGTCGATGCCGTCAAGGAACAAGAATATAGAGACAGGCTTGGCTATGAGATCCGCCTGATTCAGGAGATGGGATTCTCAGGATATTTCCTCATCGTTGCGGATTTTATAGGCTTTGCCCGCGAGCACGGCATACCTGTCGGTCCAGGGCGTGGATCCGCTGCCGGCTCGCTTGCCGCCTATTCATTGGGGATCACCGATATAGACCCGATCCGTTACAATCTGCTGTTCGAGCGTTTCTTAAATCCGGAGCGTAAGAGCATGCCGGATATTGATGTTGATTTCTGTATGCAGGGCCGTGACAAGGTGATTGATTATGTGTCCCAGAAATACGGTAGAGACAAGGTCGCTCAGATTATCACGTTCGGTAGGATGCAGGCCAAGGCCGTGGTAAGAGACGTGGCCCGCGTTACTTGGATTCCCTTATGCGGAAGCAGACGTGATCGCGAAACTGATCCCGGACACGCTGAAGATGACTCTCGACAAGGCGCTCAAAGAGGAGCCGCGGCTCAGAGAAATGATGGCTCGTCCTGAAGTCGGTGAACTGATCGAGACCGCACGTTCCCTTGAAGGGTTGAGTCGACACGCTTCTACGCATGCAGCCGGGATCGTCATATCGGATCGGCCGCTGGTCGAGCACCTTCCACTTTATCTTGGGAACAATAAGGAGACCCTCACCCAATTCGACATGACCTGGGTGGAAAAGATCGGCCTGGTGAAATTTGATTTTTTAGGACTCAAGACCCTTACCGTAATAGACCAGGCTCTGCGCTTGATAGAAACCTCCCGCGGAACTCCTTTGGACTTAGGCCTGATCCCCTTGGACGATGCAAAGACATTCGACCTTCTTTCCCGTGGAGACACTTTGGCAGTCTTCCAGCTCGAGTCTTCGGGCATGAGGGAAGTGTTGACCAAGTTCAAACCGTCCGTCTTCGAAGATCTGATAGCGATCCTGGCGCTGTATCGACCGGGGCCTTTGGAATCGGGGATGGTAGACGATTTTATAAACCGGAAAGACGGCCGGACGCCCATCGAGTACCCGCTTCCGGAGCTTGAACCCATTCTTCGGGAAACTTACGGTGTAATCGTCTACCAGGAACAGGTTATGAGCATTGCCACCCTGTTGGCGGACTATTCACTTGGAGAAGCAGATCTGTTGCGCCGGGCCATGGGAAAGAAAAAAGTCGAGGAGATGGCCGAACAGAAGACCCGCTTTCAAAAGGGCGCGGCCAAGAACAAGATCGACCCGGAAAAGGCTACATATATATTCGAACTCATGGAGAAATTCGCGGGATACGGTTTTAACAAGTCGCATTCGGCGGCGTACGCCATGGTGACTTATCAGACAGCATATCTTAAGACGCATTATCCCGCGGAATTCATGGCGGCTCAGCTCAGTTGCGATGCCGGAAACACTGACAAGGTCACCCTTTACGTGTCCGAGTGTCGCAACATGGGAATTGAGATTCTTCCGCCCCATGTCAATGAGTCGTACCAGGATTTCCGCGTGGTCGGCGAAAAGATAATTTTCGGGCTGGCTGCAGTAAAGAACGTGGGTGAGGGAGCAATAAACTCGATCCTCGAAGCCCGTCAGGAGGCAGGGCCTTTCTGTAGTCTTCCGGATTTCGCCAGACGAGTAGACCTGCGAAAAGCGAATAAGAAAGTGGTTGAGAGCCTTATAAAATGTGGCGCCTTCGATGGAATGGGACCTGCCAGGAGGGCGATGATCGAGGCTCTTGATGTCGTCTTGGAACAGGCAGCAAACGCTCAAAGAGAAAAGAGAGAAGGCCAATTCAATCTCTTTGCCGGGGAATGCGTGCCCGGCGCAGAAGCAAATGTTTTCGAATCGCGGATTCCGGACGTTCCCGAGTGGGACGACTCGACGAAACTCAATCATGAAAAGCAGGCAATGGGCTTCTACCTTACCGGTCATCCTCTGGTGAACTACGAAGACCTGATCCGGAGGTACGTCAACGCGTTCGCAGATAAACTGGGTGCGCTGGCAGAATCATCCACCGTGAAAATGGCCGGCCTCGTCAAAAAGATCAAGGAGATCAACACAAAGAAAGGTGAGCGCATGGCCTTTGTCGCGCTTGAGGATCTCACCGGAGTTACGGAAGTAACTGTCTTCTCGGATCTTTACAGCCAATGTCGAGAGTTGCTCCGGTCAGGGGAACCGCTGATAATTTCAGGAATTCGAGAAGGCGACAAAGATTCGCCAAAGGTGTTAGCTCAGGAGGTTTATCGGATCGAAGAAGCCCCGCGGCGTTTCAGCAGGGGAATGCAGATAAGAATATCCACACTGGGGGCGGACCCGCATCAGATCAGGGACCTGAAGAGAATTCTGGCTCGACACAAAGGCCGCCTTCCCGTAAAACTTCATGTGGTTATACCGAATCGTACCGAGACTATTATTAATCTTAATGCTGTTTCGTGCGACCCTTCAGAGGACTTGTTAACCGAAGTCCACGGCGCGCTGGGATATCAAGCCATATCCTTTGAATAGCAGCAGAATCAGCCCCATGTCACCAGGCTCATCGAGAGCGGATTAAACAAGTACGGGTGGAAGGGGAGAATTCTGATGCTGTATGCATAAATCCCCGTTTCATCGCAAGGTATCGTTCCCTCGAAACGCCAGACTCCCTCGGATGGCTGCTCGACGCTGGCCATGGTGGTAACATTGCGGTTTATCATTTTCTCGGAATCTTGGCCCACCATCCCGTGGCACAGGTCCACTGTGACCTCCTCATCCCGGAGCGCACCAAGCTGTATGGTGGCTGTGACATCGAGATCCTCCCCCAGAGCCAGGTGATCTCCACGAGGCAGCGAAACATCCATGATTTTGACGTCCCTCCAGAGATTCCGAATTTTCTGCTTCCAGTCCCGAAGTTCGCGAGCCCGCGCAAGACGGTTTTCTCCGAGAATCTGATGCGCGAGGCCGGCTTGCGTGTAATAGTCCTCCATGTACTCTTCAATCATCCTGTGCGAATTGAAGCGTACGCAGATCCCGGCCATGCTGTTTTTCATCATCTCAATCCAGGCGTGCGGATGCCCGTCCGGCCCACGGTCGAAAAACAGAGGAATGACCTCCTTTTCCAGAAGATCATAGAGTGCCGCAGCGTCCACTCGATCCTGATATGCGGTGTCCTCATACTCCTCGCCACGATCTATGGCCCATCCGTTGGTCCCGTCATAGGCTTCTGGCCACCAGCCATCGAGTATACTCAGGTTGAGCGCCCCGTTGGCCGCGGCCTTCATGCCGGAGGTTCCGCAAGCTTCATTGGGTCGCCTCGGAGTGTTGAGCCACACGTCCACTCCTTGGACCAGATATCGAGCCATGTTGATGTCATAGTTCTCCAGGAAGACAAGCTTGCGGCGGAACCCTTCTGAGCGGGCCTGGTGCACCACTTGTTTGATCATCTCCTTGCCCAAGCGGTCCTGCGGATGAGCCTTGCCTGCAAAGATGAACTGCACGGGCCGGCGCTTGTCAGAAATGATCCGCAGCAACCGGTCCGGATCAGTGAACAGCAGACTCGCACGCTTGTAGGGGGCAAACCTGCGGGCAAACCCGATAGTCAGCGCTTCGGGATTAAGGAGTTCCGAGGCACGCCGAATGTCCATCGCGGATCCAATGCTGTAGCCGCTGCCGGACTTGACTTTGGTCAGAAATCGGTTGCGGCAGAAGACCACTAGACGCTCCCTGCGAGTCTCGTGCACCCTCCACAACTCATCGTGCGGTATATGGTAGATTCGCGACCAAATCTTCTTGTTATCCGGTTCTTCAATCCACCCCTCACCCAAGTAGCGGCCAAAGAGGTCCGACATCTCTTTGGACAGATACGACGGTATATGGACCCCGTTGGTGACGTAACCGATAGGTATGTCCTCTTCTTCCACGTGGGGCCACAAGCTCCCCCACATTTTTCTGGAGACTCTGCTGTGAAGTTCGCTGACCGCGTTCACACCCCTGGACATGCGCAAAGCGAGAACAGCCATTGATAAAGGCGAACTTCGATCGTCGGGGTTTTGGCGGCCCAAATCCAACAAATCTTTCACCGTCATCCCGAGAGATTCCATGTACCCCCTAAAGTACTGCTCTACCAGGTCAGGAGCAAAAAGATCTATACCTGCAGGCACAGGGGTATGGGTAGTGAAGACTGTGGAGGCCGCTACGGTTTCGAGGGCCACGTCAAAGGGTACCCTGTAAGTGGTCATGGATTGTCGGACACGCTCCAGGGCCGCGAAAGCTGCATGCCCCTCGTTGAGATGGTAGACAAAGGGCCAGAGGCCGAGTAAGTGAAGGGCCCGTGCTCCGCCTATCCCGAGCACAATTTCCTGCTGGATACGCATTTCCGATCCACCGCCGTACAGTTCGGCAGTGATTCGCCTGCTGCTCTCCGAGTTGGAAGGGTGGCTGGTGTCCAACAGGTAAAGTGGGATCCTCCCCACCTGAATCTTCCAGATGAGGATCTTTACCTTTGTCTTGCCAAGGTCAAGGTCGAAAGATGCTTGATTGCCGGTCCCGTCCAAGACGTGCGAAAGAGGAAGATTATAGAAATCGTTATCCGGATAAGATTCCTGTTGCCAGCCGTCAACGTTCAGATACTGCTTGAAATAGCCTTTTTGGTACAACAGCCCCATGCCTATAAGTGGGAAGCAGAGGTTGGAAGCGCTCTTGAGGTGGTCTCCCGAAAGGACCCCAAGTCCACCCGAATAGATGGGCAAAGATTCGCACAGCCCAAATTCCATACTGAAATAGGCGATGCGGTAATCGATGGGCCTTTCCAGATTGAAAGAATAGATTCCAGGATTGCTGATGTAGTCTTCGAAAGCGCTCTCGGCTTCCTGTATTCTGTCCATGAGGGACGAGTCCTCAAGGATTTCCTGTGTCCGTTCGGGGGATAAATTGCCGAGAAGCATGATCGGATTGTGGTCGTACTCCTCCCAGAGTTCAGGGTCGAGGGACTGAAAGAGGCGATGCACATCGGGATTCCACGTGTACCAGAGATTCATTCCGATGGTTCGCAAAACTTGCAGTTCATCAGGAAGATCCGGTTTTACAATCAGGTGGCGCAGTTTCATGGACACCCCTCTTTTATTGAAAGGTCACACTAATCATAGACGGCCGACGCACAAGAGGCTCACAAATTGTGTCTAACAGGAGAACGAGAGCGCTGTCAATCGCGGGAGTAAAAGAGGAGTCGCATTAGGGCCTTTTGTCGAATGCTTTGCTGCTACCCCGACAATAGTGTTTCTACAACTGATCGATCACTTTACTCAGTTTTCCCTGAACCTCATCGGCCAAATCGCGCAGTTCAGGATTGTTGATGGCCTGCGTGGATGCGATGGGGTCCACCACGGAGACTTCAACCTTGCCGTCCGCTGTCTCTTGAACCATTACGTTGCACGGCAACATTACGCCGATCTTGTCTTCGGTTTGCAAGGCTTTATGAGCCAAGGGAGGGTTGCACGCGCCTAGGATTCTGTATTTTCGAAAATCAATATTGAGTTTTGTCTTGAGAGTCTACTGGACATCAATTTCAGTAAGCATTCCGAAGCCTTCTTTCTTCAGTTCTTCCGTCACACGTGCAACTGCCCGATCAAAGGAAAGTTCTGCAGTCTTCCCAAGTTAATAGCTCATTATCATTTGTCCTTTCCCGCATTAAACACGCTATGGGTTATCCTCCTGCGCGGAATTCGCAATTTTTCCTGGAGCCGCCTGCGGTCGCCTTCGCTTAAGAAAGTAGATCGCGCCTGAGGCACAAACAAGTGCGGTGAGTATGAGAGCGATTGTCTCAGCGTGCCCGGCGATGTGGGTCCACTGCTCCCCCAGAATGTACCCGAGTGAAATGAATGTGACCGATCAGATAAATGCCCCCGTATACGCGAACAGCGCAAACGCCGGGAGCCGCAGCTTTGCTGTGCCAGCTACGATTGCGACCAGGTGTCGAAAACCGGTAAGAAAATACCCAAAGACGAGGGTCCATTTGCCGAAGCGCTCAAACCATTCGTTGATAGACTTCAGCTTCTCCGGTGTGAGATGGACGCGATTTCCGAACCTGTCTATGAGGCTCGTTCCTACGACTCGGCCAATGGTGTAGCTCAGACTAATGCCGCACACGCTGCCCAGGAACGCTGCAATAATGGTCGGACCCGGCTGTAAGTACCCCTTGAATATGAGATACCCTGCGCAGGCCATAGTCAACTCATCGGGAAAAGGCACACCGACAATCCCCAGCATCAACAAGCAAAAAAGGCCAATATATCCGTATTGGATGATCCAGTTTAGGATTGTCTGCGAGGAGATTTCCATTATCAATGCATCTCGAGGATCACCACCAGGAAGGAAAGCCTGTGCCGCCAAATTCCGGATTTACCCGCTTTTAGCTAGGGTAGTAAAGGAAAATCCCCCTTTCTTCAGGGTGAAAGGGGGATTTTGTCAGTCAGGCGGAACCCACGCGCTGGCGCGGGGTTCCTTCGTTGAACTCAAATCCGCCATTAGGACCTTGCCATGCGTTAATCCAATGGCGATGCCAGGAAGATCGCCGCAGATCCTCTCTGAACTTTCAAGCGGATGACCTTATTCTTCTTGGCTTCCGAGACCGCCTGGTTGAACGCTGACACATCGGACGCGGCCTTGCCGTCAATCTCCAGGATCACGTCGCCTTCACGGAGCCCCATTTTGCCTCCCACGCTGTCAGGATTTACTTGCTTAACCGCAAGCCCCGCGCCTTCTTTGAGGCCCATTTTCTCAGCCGCGGCCGCGGGAACCTTCTCGAGGGTGATTCCCAGATCGGTTGATGTGGCCGCGCCTCCAGTTGGGCCGGTTTGCGTTTCGGCAAGCATTTGGGGGGTCCGTTCGCTTACAGTGACATTCACGTCAAGGGTCTTCTTCTCTCTTTGGACCGTCAACTTCACTACGGTCCCCGGTTTTAGCTGTCCTACGAGGTTCTTCAGCTCTGAAGCCCCTGTAACCACCTTTCCGTTGAACTTCGAAATGACGTCACCGGCCTTGATGCCGGCCTTTTCAGCAGGGCTACCCGCGATGACTTGGGCAACAAGTGCGCCGTTGGTGTCGGACAAGCCGAAAGATTTGGCAAGCGATTCGTTAAGGTCCTGGATGTTCACACCCAGCAGGCCCCTGGTAACCTTGCCATGCTTAATCAATTCATCCATAACTATTTTGGCGGAGTTGGACGGTATCGCGAAGCCGATTCCCTGATAGCCGCCGCTGCGCGTTGCAATTGCGGTAGTAACCCCTATCACCTCACCCTGAATGTTGACCAAAGGTCCTCCGGAGTTGCCGGGGTTAATGGCAGCATCGGTCTGGATGAAGTCTTCATAACCGATGATTCCCACGTTGGTACGGCCCGTGGCACTTATGATACCGGAGGTGACGGTGCCGTTCAGCCCGAACGGATTGCCGACAGCCATCACGACCTGGCCTACCCGCAGTTTCGAGGAATCACCGAATGAGACGGCTGGCAGACCGCTGGCCGGGATTTGAATCACCGCAATGTCGCTGTCCGGATCTACCCCGATGACTTTAGCTGTGTAGCTCTGCTTGCCGCGTGTGACCTTGATTTCGTCCATCTCTTTTACTACGTGGGCATTGGTCAGGATCATGCCATCGGCAGAGACAATGAATCCGGACCCCATTGCGACTCGGGCGGGACCACCCTGGCGTCGGGGCTGTTGTTCCTTGAAGCGCTTCCCCAACTCATCCCCAAAAAACTCATGAAATGGGAAGTTTTTGAAAAAAGGATCCGTGCCTTCGCCCATCGAAGCGGATCCCCCTTTTTTGGTCGAACTGATGTTTACCACCTCAGGAGTCACCTTCTCCGCGACCTGAACATAGGCGTCGTCGAGCTGCTTCAACGCTGAGGGCGCCTGGGCCTTCACGGCCGTCGCCATAGTGCCCATGAGAATAATAATCGCCAATGTCACGGTCGGAATGAGACGTCTCCTGAAACTAAGCTGGTTCATCGTCATTTCTCCTTCTTCGATCAAATTCTTGGAATCAACTCCTTCTCCACACAGATCAACGGGGCGACTTGCCTCCGAATAGGAGGGCGCAGCCCCCCAGAGCGAAGGTCTACCCCCAAAACTCAATTCGTCTACTGAATTTTCGCAGAATACCGGAACGGTAGAAGTCCTACATTGTCGGTCGGGGACTACGCACCCAAAAAGAATTTCGACATATGAAGCGCGGCGCAGGAAAGTACCTCCCCAGATGGAGTGATTTATCGGCATTGAAGCTGGTCTCCTGTAATCACCGGTCGAGAATGAATGCAATTGACACCTGAAAAGTTTTTAAATGTGGAATCAGTCCGCCGAAACATAAATTACCCCTGACCAATGATAGCTGACACCATCTCATTTGGTTTGTTCCACGGGCCGCTTCTTCGTGCCACAATATGCTCACCCGAGAACAAGGTTGCTGCAAACCATTCAACTCGTCTCTTCATCCGAGAGGGACACCCCTTTCCAAATTTTAATAAGTGAGACATCTCTCCGAGGCGGTAGTTTCCTCGCGGGTGTACGTGGCGGGAATAAAGGCAAGAGCGTTAGATAAGATTTCAGAAGTTCGGATGAAGAGCCATTTTGTCTATCACGACCAAAGTCTGGGAGGATGTTCTTGGATTCGCGTGCCCAAATGTCCGTCGTCAGGGCGCTGTCCGGGATTGACGTTTGTCTTTGGCCATTTGTTCCTTGGTTGCGACGAGAATGCCTGCACCGGTAAGGAGGCTTGTTTTTTCGGCTTGCTCTACGAAGTCCCTGAAATAGTGTGTGTACGCATGGGTCGGTCCCATAAGGGCACCGATACAGTCGAGCGCTTGCTTCCTCCAGTGGGAAAATGCCATCATATCGAAATCGCTGTCAATTACATGCCAGCCAGCCTCAATTAAATTGTCCACCAATTGTTCAACTGACACGTCACGCCTCCTTTCATCCAACTTGACGAGGAAGTCCGACAGGTACTTCCGGTTTCCGCTGTTGGCGGCAGCAGGGGAGGTCCTTCCAGAGTCGGTTGCAAAACCAACCAAACTAACAAGTCTGCGTCACGGCGTAGCAAGTATCAATTCACTCTCTGGCAGCATCGTCAGCAATTCACCGTGACTGTGTGACCGAAAAATTCTGAACATCGAACTGATCAATAGTTGGGAAGCCGCCCGGGTCACGAGTGTATGCAATTACCCGGGTTTTGCAACCGGCTCTAAGAGGAATCCTCCCTTCCTAACAAGATGTGTTATGCAAGTGCCCCCAATTTCTTGTCACGATCTCTTAGCAGGTTCCGTGCCAACTTTAAGGGGGAATAACCAGGAGAGAAATATCTCCAAATATATAGCGGTTAGCATTCGGCTAAGAATCGATCCCGCTCAAGAATGGCATGGATTGCACGGGTAATTAACGTCCGTTCTTTAAGGCAATTGGCATAATGCTCAATTGGATTGGATAGTTAACAACTAAACTAACTTCAAAAGTATGGGTATAAAATGCCCGTCCGAGCGCAGATTCCCCCCGCGGCTCCGCCAGCGTTTCAGTGACAAAATGAGGCTACAATCAGAAAGCCGCCATCCCAGAGACTATCCGGCAGGTTCTTGTCTGTGAAGAACCAACAGAGTCATGGATTGTTCAGATTGTTTGTCATGTTGGAAAATATCCGAGGATTACCTACGGCTAATATTGGCGCGAGCTCGGTCCTCGGGGTCCGCCTGAAGGGACTAGATGATCGTCCGGACCAGGACTTGATCTCCTCCATCATGGCTTGCCGTGTACCCGTTAATAGCGTGGCTCTTGGTTTGCATGATCGCCCATTCAGGGTCACGCGTCCCCTCAGCATCCAGTTCCGCCGTGTTGCCGGAGCATGAAAATTTTCTTGAAACTCCTCGGGGCTTATACTGTCTTGTTGACTAATGATGTGGGTACCCTCAGTCTTTTGGTGCAGAGGCGTGCAGCTAGTGTCAATAGCTCTCTTGGGAATTTAACGGACCGGTGCGAGGTTCCTGGGGAACCAATTTATATCTTTCGGAAGAGGAGGGGAGAGATGACAATCCGTATAGTATTACTGGCAATTCTGGGCATGGCATTGGCCTGTGCAGATCCGGCTGTCACTCCTTCGGCCGCGGCCGGGGAGGAAGTGCCTAGAATGACCATAGAACAGGTCAGAGACGTCCTCGGCAACCCTGACTACGTGATATTGGATGTGCGGAAGTCTAGTGATTGGGAAGGGAGCGACTCAAAGATTCAAGGGGCCATCCGGGAAGACCCTAGTGATGTGAATCCTTGGGTTGACAATTATCCAAAGGACAAGACTCTTCTGTTTTATTGCAAGTGACCGTCCGAAGGCACATCTGCCCGTGTGGCAGGACTTTTTATGGCCAAAGGGTATTCAAAGGTTTACGCTATAAAAGGCGGCTGGCGCGAATGGGAAGCTGCCAAATATCCAATGCAAAAGAAATAAGTTTCATCCGAAGAGCTTTTCAGGGACAAAGTCTCGCGGTCGGACCTCCGTCATCGAAATAGCTTCCGAAGGACAGGTGACCTGGCAAAGCCCGCATCCCATGCACTTCTCAGGGTTAACTGTCGCGATCTCTTCGCCTTCTTGGGCTATGGCGCTGAAGTAGCATCTGTCCAGGCAAGCCCCGCATGAGCTGCACAGGTCCGGATCAACCTGAGCTGCAAACCGGCTTGGCTCAATGACGCTTATGTTGTGCTTGATCAGCACCGGCATGGTCTGACAGCAACACGGACAACAGTTGCAGATAAACTGGTCCACATCCTGCTTGTTTATGACCACATGGATCAGGCCGTCTTCTTCGCACTGCCGCACCAGATCCAGGGCTTCCGGCTTTGTCAGTTGCCTGCCGGTGCCGCGTGCGAGGTTATAGTCTGCTCCCCGGTTGATCTGCAAGCAAGCCTCTAGTTGCTTGTCACATTTGCGAGACGTCAGGCGGCAGGTACACTTTGTTACAGTAATGTTGCGAGCGTTCTCAATAATGTCTTGTACGTCCTCAAAGGCCAGCACGTGGGTCTTGGCCTGAACCGTAATGCCCACAGGAATGACCCTTGTGAACGGCCGGGGAACCATCTTGCTGAAAACCTTGGCCACATCGGGCCATTCAATATCCATGAAGTCGCGCCAGAGGTCCATATACTCCGGCGGGGCGTCAGGCCATAGTATGGACGCGTCGTGGAACTGAACCAGGTCTCTGCACATTTTGTAGGTGGGAGGATCGGTCTTCTTGGAGGGGAAAACGAGGCCCTTTATGAAAAGATTGTGCAGCATACCCGTGATCTCGTCTTCGGGACGCCCCAACTTTTCTGCCATGGCCGGCGCGTTTCCCGGCAAGGCCAAGAGTAGATCGGCTTCAACCGCGTCGGCAATTATCCCAAAAAGTCCTGCAATCCTGTTTGATTGACCAAGGCCGATCCGATTGGCCAATTCAACGTATCGAGCGTCCATTATGTTGTCCCTTCGTGGTTTAGTAAAAGGCTTTCGTTCATGAAGCGGATATGAACATTAGAACATACCACACGTATTTCGTCAAGATCCCTCTTAGATCTACATGGCATTGTATGGGAGAATCTTGAAACCGCTATCCCGACAATTGGCCCCATTTCGCCACTCTTGTCTTTACAGGAATCGAGAAATGGGTATCCTGTGCTCAGAAGAGTTTCATGCCCATTAGTCGGCGGCAACCAGCCTTCATTGTCAAACGGTCAAGATCGGGACTCAATACTGCCAATGTACGAACATAGCGAACAACCAATTCCGTTGATACGCCCCACATTGCCGGACATGGCCCAGGTTCTGGAGATGTTCCGCCAGTCTTGCGAGTCCGGCGCAGTGACCTCAGCGCAGATCGTTGCAACCTTTGAAGAGGAAGCCTGCCGATTCACAGGCGCGGACCATGCCGTGGCCGTTTCGAGTTGCACATCAGGCTTAATGCTGGCTTTCGCAGCCATGGACTTTCCGGACGGAGCTGAGGTCGTAGTGCCGTCATTCACTTTTGCCGCGACGGTCGAGGCTGTGGTTTGGAACAGGCTGGTCCCGGTCTACGTGGATTGCATTCAGGGGACCATGACCATCGATCCTGACGAGGTGGTGAAGGCAATAGGGCCCAGAACCGCGGCCGTATGTCCTGTGAATATATTCGGCTTGCCGCCGGATTTGGACCGCCTGCAAGAAATATCGACCAAATACGGCATTCCGCTCTTGTTCGATTCTGCGCAGGCTCTGGGTTCCACGTTTGGAGGTAAGCCCGCAGGCGGGTTTGGCCTATGTGAGGTGTTCTCTCTCAGTCCCACCAAGGTGGTTACTGCAATTGAAGGCGGATTAGTTACCACCAATGATCGGTCGTTGGCGGAGAAGCTTCGCAGCATGAGAGATTATGGGAAAGGGCCGGACGGGGCAGACATGGTGTATAACGGCCTCTCGGCCAGGATGAGCGAGCTTCACGGGGCAGTGGGACTTCTGGGGCTGCGTGATGTGGATCGTCTCATCAGTGCACGACTGAGACTGATCGGAAGATATCGGGCCCGTTTAGCCAAGCTCCCTGGCTGTCGAGTCCAGGAGTTTCCGGATGATCGGACTTCCAGTGGTAACTATTTCACCATACTGATTGGAAACGAGGCTAAACTGGACAGAGACGCGGTGCATGAGAAGTTGAAATCCAGTCACATACAAACCAAGAGATACTTCCACCCTCCTGTTCACGCACAGACCGCTTTCAGAGATCGACCGCATCGCGTCGTAGGAGCCCTTCTCAACACATGGTCAGCGTCGCGCGAATCCCTGGCTCTCCCCCTCTATTCCCACTTGACTGACCAGCAGCAGGACAGAGTCTGCAAGGAGCTTGAGGCGCTCCTGAAAATGTGAAACCAATGTTCCTGAGTGCTGCATGAACCCAAAGCTTGCCGGTTGCATCCAAATGTACATGGAAATGAGCTGGAATGACTAAATTAAAAGAGGAGACAGGACAATGCAACGGCCATCATATATACTGACAGGAACAGCAGTGATGGGCACGACGCTTTTGTTGCTGTTTGGAGCCTTTTTGTCTACGGCTTCGGCGGCATCGCCCATCAACTTCTTGAACCCGGCGCTTGGAAATATGGCTTTATGTTCGAGCGTGCGTCTTGTACAACAAGATGATTTCGGCAACTTTGACCGTGAGTCATGCGAACAGTCATGCCGCTCTCGTTACGGCGTAGGCCCTCTCCCGTACGTGGAGGAGCAACAGTGGGGGGGACGAGGCGGTGGAGATTACGGCGGGTATTATTTGTATGCCTCCTGCATAGACTCATGTAACAGACAGTACTGGCAAGATTTCGACCGGAAGATGGACGACCTGAAGAACCAACCATAGCACTGCCCATAAGGGATGAGGCAGCCGCCGTGTCCTGAGCCAGAGGAGCGATTTGTCGGCCGTCTCACAAAATGAGACGTGGGGCGGTCGATTTGTGTCAAAATACAGCAAAGAGGTGCGACATGAACCGCTTAGCGTTGGCGGTGGTAAGCGCTACAATATTCTTCCTCTTTTGGGGGGTCTTGTCTCCGGCTCCGGCGTATTCTCCGGAGGACGTGCCGTCAGCGGCAATGCGCAATTCGTCTCCAGGTTCAACCATGGAGGTAATCCGGCATGACGAAGGATTCGACCGGGAAACCTGTGAAATAAACTGTCGATCCTACTTCGGCATCCCCCCTTACGGTGAAGAACAGTGGTCAGGGGGAGGAGGAGGGACTGGTGGCTCGCGATTCCTTATAATTGCTCACTGTATCGAACAGTGCAACAAGCGGTTCTGGAAAGAATTTGACCAGAAGATGCGAGAACTCGATAGACCTCTCAGCCCATAAAGCGTCCCGTGCTCGTGAGTGGTCGCAAAACCTCAAAAGCATTTGAAAGATTGCTGGGGGCAACTTTTTGCAAAATATTTCCCCCCGCGCCCCGTCTCAAGAACTCTCGATTATTCCCCACGCTTTTGCCTTCAGGCAAAACTAAACTTAGCCGACGCTACGGAGCCCCTCTAGCTAAGGATTCATACCATTTCGCGTTCAAGGAAGTGACATAGCCTTGGTACGGCGCGTACCTGCGCGTGCGCCCAAAAAGCGGGCAGACACGCAGGTCTGCCCCTACCGAGGTTTACGGTTGGAAAGCCAATTCGTGTCCCACGCCGGAAAGCGCATTGATATCAGTCTCAGCCCTGACGCCTAAGGAGGAATGTGTGCAAAAACTCATAGGTTTTGCAACCGCCTCTACGCTTCTCCCCAGGCCTTGCGGCTGCGCTCTGCCTTTTTTCTTACGACTTCCCAGGTCGGTGTAGTGAGAAAAGACTCAGTCCAGCGATTAACCATCCGCTGAAACATTTCGTAAGGGACGGTGAAGGTTATCTCGTCAGGCTTCAAGAACTTGCGATCTGAAGGGTCCCAACCGCCGAGAACCGCTTTGAGCTTTCCTTGCGCAAGATATCGGAGCGGCCAGGTGACGATGTTTGAGCATCCCGCGCCGAAGGGCGAATAGACCGCCTCAAAATCATTGGTCACGAAGGTTGCCAACTGGTTGAGCCCCGCAATGCTCTCCGGCCTCGAAAAGAAGATAACCAGCTCCGGCTTCTCGTCTTCACCAAACAGGCTGATAGGTTTGAAGAGACAGAACCTGGCTGGAGCAGGGCGGGGGTCTATTGTGTTGAAGAAATTCCTCGTGACCTCAGGTGATTCAAAATAGTGTTCCCCTTCCAGCCGGCCCGGAATTCCTGTCGAGACATAATAGGTGATCATCTCCAACTGCGGCTTCAAATAGCCGAGGTAGAAAGCGCCACCCAGACAACCAAAACGTTCCCTGTCAAAATACGCAACGGTTGCCTTCTTTCGAGCGCGCCAGATGGTACCGATTACGCAAGCCCAGTTTTCGTGAATCGAAGCCCAATCCACCTTCTGCGCTGCTTCCTGTTCTACAGTCGGTAGCGTGCCGGGCTTGGGTGAAATGCCTTCTGTGGGTTGCTCGTTCGAGTAGAGCATGCCCATGGGTTCTTCCGTTGCCCCGAGGACGTCTAAGAATTCTCTAACCTTTGTCATGTTGATCGCGGTCATGTCAGCTCCAGTGTTTCAGGAAAGGGGAAGGACACCGCTTTGTACTCGAAGGGTTCCTTCGGTTGACTCGAACAGGGACCATCCTACGCACCTGTCTTCATGACTAGAACAGGCACTTTTTCAATCCGGATTATAGCAGGGGCGAGGGGTATGGGAACATGCTGAATCGCGATGCACCGAAAGACCGGAGGTAAAGTGAGAATCAGTTCCTGATGTAAGAAATTGAGCAGGACCGGCATGATGAGAAGAAGCTATAAATGCATTCATCTGCTCATTCGGATGTCAGGAACGGGCAAGTCGCGGCGCACCCATTCCTCAGATCTCCGGACGATGTATTTCTTGCGGGCCGGCAAAAATAAAAGTTACGCCTTCAGGCCACATGCCGAAGCACAAGGCGCCTCCTCCTTGCCTTCCCACTGAAACGCACGCATACAATCGTAAAAGCAGTCTGCAGATCCGTAATCGACCTCTGATCCACCAGCTTGTCCAGCCGCTGCCCCTTCATCGGCCGGACTGACGCTGCTTCGTTTCATCGCCCGTGCGTCAGACACCAAAATCCATATAAAGAAGGCTGCTACCGCTGCGAGCATCACGGAACCCACAATGAGTATGGTATCCATGTTACCTCTCCTTACGACGAGTAATGGACTCGGGATAAATCGTCCCTTCCGTTCTATTTAGATGCAGCATTGACCCGATGGGTGCGCATGCAAGACGAGTTTTTGAGGGGATCGAGGGTTTTTTTGCTAGGAATCGTGAAAAGGGGCAATCGCTTCGCACGACATCTGTGGGAATCCACCGCGGCTACTTCAGGAACCAGGCGTTCCTTCCGTCACCGGCTTTCTTAGCAACCTGCGATAGGAGCTTACCAAAGTCGTGGTCTTCCATGCGACCTGTCTTCATAAGTTTGCACATGAAGTGATCGTATATTCTGTCTTTAGACGATCCCGGATGAGCTTTCAAATAATCGCTGATTATGAGGCCGGCCGTGACGTGAAAGGGAGCGGTTTTCTTCCTGGCTGCCGCGCGAGCGCGACCTGATTCGCCAGCTCGCGGCTTCCGAAAGTTTAGGACGAGATCTCGCTTCACTACCTTGTCAGTAACCCTCTGATTATATGTATTGGAGCCGGTATCAATGAACAGGGCGTGGTCTGATTCCTCCAGGGTGAAACCGACTCGGACCATGATATCCTGCACGTGGCGCCAGGTTGCGGCTGAGGCATCGTGCCAGCAGAGAGAAAGACCGCGGCCGGGCTTCAACACACGGTAGCATTCCGCCATCGCAAGAAACATCATCTCCGCCCAGTTAATCAACGACTTGTTGCGGGTGTGATTCACGATAATCTCTTCGTCGTGCCACTCTGTATTCAATCCCAGCCATGATTCCCAGACGAAGTTCAGTTCCCCATACTGAACCGCGCCGCCGTAAGGCGGATCTGTGAAAATATAATCCACGGAATCAGACGGGATCTGATCCATGGCAGTAGCGGATTGGGTGGAAATGCACGCGTCCTGGGAATGCAACCTCATCGCCAGCGTCTTCTTGGCAGTCAGGATCCGGCCAAAGACTTTTCTAAGGCTCTCCAGACAGTTGCGCTGCTTTGACATCGGCGGTAAAGCCCAGTTTCCTGGTATGTACCCGCCTCCTTCGGCCAGATGCTGGGCCTTTCGGCTCACCGCAAACATGCCTGAAGTAATTATCGCCCGAAGGTCCTCGTCTGAACCGGCAGCCTGCATGAACGCGGCAACCGCCCTCAGATTTCTGTGGGTGAACAGATCGGAAACCCGCCTGAAGTCTCTACTGGGACGCCATTCATCCCCCCAGGGAATGCTTGGGTCAGGTGACGTTCATCATGAAGCGGTCCGGAAACGGATAGGGGATAGAAGCGGACTCTATTTCTCGAATACGCTCAAGATCTATGCTTTGAAATGCCTCTTGCTCTTTTCGTGGTCCCAGGACTGACCGAGTCATCCTCTTGGGCCTGCACGATCCGTGGCAAGAAAAGTTGACTGCAACCGGCTCGTACCCGCACGTCCTGAGAAAGGGAGAGATCGGCTGTTGGAGTCCACGCTCGGAGAGGCACCACGGGCAGCATGGCGGCGTGCGTTGAGATGCTTCATATAACGACACGCGCCTGGAACACGACGGACATTCGTAAAGGTTTGAATAGATCACGTAGTGAATGGTGGCTGGAGAGTTGCAACGGTGGCAGATCGTCCCATAGAGGTATTGCATCTCTTCGCTGACCGCGGCGCACATCCGTTCAAACTTGACGGCCAGATCCGCGGGATCACATCTGTGAAAGATAGAAGCGAGTGATGAAAGTGGCGGCCGGCGAGGCGTCTATCGCCACAGCCTTTCTCCCTTGCACAAGCGCGGCTAAGGACGTGCTCCCTGACCCGCAGAACGGGTCCAGCACCAGGTCGCCTCGGGACGTGTAGTGATTGATGTATGCCTCGACCGCATCATAAGGCTTCTTTCCCAGGTGGTATGAATGCATGCTGTAAACGGGAGAAGTTTTTGTCGTGATTATCGGAGATGTAAATTCCCGTGGCTGGTAGTCGTCCGTATCCGGATCAAAAGGCCGACTCTGCATGTGGGCCATGACAAACGAGCGAAGGCTCGGATTTGGCTTATCACCTGAGTAGAGCATGTGGCTGGCCGGGATAGCTGCTTCCCTTTCGCCGCACTGTATGGGGATCGGTCAAAATGCCGGAATTCAGGCCCCTATATAACCCGCGGGCAGCGGCATGGCAACACTTACCGAAATGCCGTTAATCGAGCGCCCGGCGCGGCCTCCGCAGCTTGACAATGTAGAATGATAATGGTCAAATACGTCTCTTGACCATCAGAGCGGGGTCTGGAGAGTTCATGAAAATCCGGGAAGTGGTCGATATACTGTCCGGGCGGATCATCGTAGATAATCATGATCTCGACGAGGAGGTGCCGAGAGGCGGAGCAGCGGACCTCATGAGCGATGTTCTCGCGTTCGGCACCGAAGGAATGGTGCTCATGACCGGGCTGACCAATCCCCAGGTGGTCCGGACCGCCGAAATGGCGGGGATAAACGTTATAGTATTTGTCCGCGACAAGACGCCCCCTCCCGAAACCTTGGAGCTGGCTCGTGAGTCCGGCATAACCCTCATAAACACCGGGTACACCATGTACGAAGCCTGCGGACGTCTTTTCAAAGCGGGACTGCCGGGGCTCGGCCAGGTGAAGATGCGAAGACGACTCCTGGTGACATGACGACCCCAGAAATCACTAAAGTCCAGGAACTGATCTACACCACCAAGGTGGAAACCGTCATGGCGCCGAACGTGGTCGTGCTCGAGCCTTCCATGTCCATGGCTGATGTGAAGGAATTGATGCGGAGCAAGCGCATTACCGGCGTACCGGTTCTGGATGGAGACCGGATCGTCGGCATCGTCAGCATGACCGACGTGATCGAGGCCATGGAAAAAGGACGGTTGACCACACCGGTGGCCGACAACATGACGCGGGAAGTAAAGACGGTTTCAAAGGACGCGTCTGTGACAGAAGCCGTGAACAATCTCGGGAGAGAGGGATTCGCAAGGCTTCCCGTCGTGGACGGGGATGGAAAACTGGTCGGAATTGTAACGACAGGCACGATGGTTCGGGCGCTTCTCCATGAAATGGACGTCAGCTTCCAGAAGAAGGAGGCCGAGAAGCTCCAGACCTACCGCGCAAGCCACATATTCGAGGACATCGTCTCCGACGACACGAGCCTCATTCTGCGCTACATGGTGGACGACAAGGATTTTGACAACGCGGGCAAGGCTTCCAGCATGATCAAGAAATCTCTTCAGCGGCTCGGATTCCTGCCGCCCATGGTGCGAAGAGTCGCTGTGGCGGTGTACGAAGCGGAGATGAATCTCGTGATACACACCGATGTCGGCGGTGAGATAACGTTGGAAATTCGTCGCGATCGGCTGATGGTCTCCGCAGTGGATCACGGTCCCGGGATAGACGATCTGCAACAGGTGCTCCAGCCGGGGTTCTCCACTGCTCCGGAATGGATTCGAGACATGGGATTCGGCGCGGGAATGGGCCTGGCGAACATCAAAAGATGCTCGGACACGATGAGGCTTCTTTCTGAACCCGGGGCGGGGACAAGACTTGACATAGTGTTCGTTTTCGGCGAGAATCTTGCGGGGGCGACGAGAAGCGAGGGAAAAAAATCTTGACAATTTTACCTGCGCAAACTGTAACAAGATCATGTTACGGTTTCGCAGGCCCTTCATCGGACGCCTCTCCGCATCAGTCATCTTAGTCACTATCAAATACTCGCGTCGGGCTTCCTGTTTTCAGGATGCAGACGTCCACTGCCGGAGAAGAAGGATGATGAACAGCTACCTTCCCATCCTGGTGATTCTTCTGGTCTCCGCGTTCATCGGTCTGGCCATTATAGTTCTCTCTACACTCTTGTCGCGGAGAAATCCCACTCCCATCAAGTTGATGCCGTACGAATGCGGAATGGATCCCATAGGAAGCGCCAGACGCCGCTTTTCGGTCCGATTCTTCGTCATGGGCATGCTCTTCATCGTGTTCGACATCGAACTGATCTTCCTCTTTCCGTGGGCAACGATTTACGACAAGCTGATGATCTTCGGCTTCGTGGAAATGTTCGTCTTTGTGCTGGTTCTCCTCGTGGGGCTTGTGTACGTCTGGAAAAAAGGTGCATTGGAATGGGAATAGAAAGACATCTCAACGACACCGTTCACGTCACCAATCTGGAATGGTTTGTGAACTGGGCCCGCAAATCGTCCATGTGGCCCTTGGGGTTTGGCTTGGCATGCTGCGCTCTGGAAATGATCGCCACGTTCGTCAGCCGATACGATCTCGCCCGATTCGGAATGGAAGTGGCCCGACCTTCTCCCCGGCATGCGGATCTCATGATCGTTTCGGGTACGGCTTCCAAGAAGATGCTCCCCGCTGTCCTGAGGATTTACGAGCAGATGGCGGAGCCTCGATGGGTGATCGCCATGGGCGCGTGCGCGTGTACCGGCGGGATCTACAAGAATTACGCAGTGGTGCAAGGAATCGACCGCCACCTGCCGGTTGACGTGTACATACCTGGATGCCCCCCTAGACCCGAGGCCCTGCTGGACGGAATTCTTCAACTTCACGCCAAAGTCATGAAAGAGCAGTCCATCAGCAATCCACGTAGTAACGAACATCAAGGTAGCCGCTAGATGAAACAGGAAGAGATCAAAGAGAAGCTGCTGTCCGAGTTCGGCCCCGATATAATCCAGGACTCGGTCGATTTTCGCGATCAGATCAGCGTAACGGTATCAAAGGAAAAGATCCTGGATGTTTGCCGTTACCTGAAGGAAGATCCCGAGCTGTCCTTCGACTTCCTCTCCTTTGTCGCGGCCGTTGATCTACTTCCCAAAACACCTCGTTTCGAGGTGGTTTACCAGCTCCATTCCTTGAAACACAATCACCGATTTCGAATCAAGGTCCTTCTGGAAGAGACAGCCGAGACGTCAGCATCGATTGACTCGGTGGTGCCCATGTGGCCCACGGCTGACTGGCACGAGAGAGAAACGGCCGAAATGTTCGGGATTACCTTTAACAATCATCCTGATCCGCGGAAACTCCTTCTTCCTGATAACTGGACGGTTCACCCTCTGAGGAAGGACTTTTCCCTGTACGGAACGGAAGAAGACACTCCCGACCTGCCCGCCTAAAGGCGGATCCTGAGGAAGACAGCTCATGCCTGAACAAGTGAGCCCAAAAGAGAACTTCAGAAGCGAACTCCTGGAACTGAATCTGGGACCCCATCATCCCAGCACTCACGGGGTGTTCCGTGCCGTAGTGGAACTCGATGGCGAGATTGTAGTGGATGTGGTCCCGCATCTGGGGTATCTCCATCGGGGTTACGAGAAGACCTGCGAAAACAAGCACTATCATCAGGTGATCCCTTTGGCCGAGCGTTGCGATTACATGGGCGCGTCCAGCAATTCCCTTGTTTATTGCCTGACAGTGGAGAAGCTCCTTGATGTTGAAGCCCCGGAACGGGCTCAGGTCGTACGGGTGATGATGGCCGAACTGTCTCGTATTTTCAGCCATCTCTTCTGGCTGGGCACCCACGGCCACGATGTCGGGGCAATGACACCGCTGTTTTATATGCTGAGAGAACGGGAAGAGATCATGAATCTCTTCGAACTCACAGCAGGCGGTCGCTTGATGCCGAACTACTTGAGGATCGGCGGCTTGATACAAGACCTGGAAGAAGGGTTTGTTGAGCGGCTGCGCTCGTTCACCGAGCATTTCGACCGCAGGGTGGACGAGTATGAAACCCTACTCACCAAGAACGCCATCTACATGGACCGAACCAAAGGCATCGGGATACTGCCGCTTGAAGATGCGATTGCCATGGGGGCCAGTGGACCCATGATCCGGGGTTCCGGCTTGGCCTGGGACATTCGGAAGCGGGAACCTTACAGCGGGTACGAGCAGTACGACTTCGATGTCCCTGTCGAGACCGGCTGTGATGTCTACTCCCGTTACCTTGTTAGAGTAGCGGAGATGAGGCAGAGCAACCGCATACTGCGCCAGACTTTGGACAGATTGCCCGACGGCCCCATTCGGGCGCAAAAGCCGGGTGTCATCTTTCCGCCTCAGGAAGATATTTACACAAAGATGGAGTCACTCATCCATCACTTCATGCTAGTGGTGGAAGGACTGAAGCCGCCAGTCGGCGAGGTTTACCAGTGTATTGAATCCCCACGTGGGGAGCTTGGTTGCTACATAGTCAGCGACGGTGGTCCTAGACCCTATCGCCTGAAATGGCGGGCGCCTGCGTTCGTGAATCTTGAATCCCTGGCCAGGATGAGCAAGGGATACTTTTTTGCGGATTTGATTGCAATACTCTCCAGTGTAGACATCGTTCTGGCGGAGGTCGACAGATAGGTAGAGGTTGGGGGACCATTCATGACCCTGGGAGAAGTAGCGGATGCTTTGAAGCTGGAGATCCGGACGGGCGGCGCAGACATGAACCGCATAGTGGAAGGCGGATATGTGAGCGACCTCCTCAGTGACGTGATCGCGGGCTCCAAAGAAGGTGATCTCTGGATCACACTGCAACTCCATCAAAACATTGTGGCCGTGGCGTTCCTCAACAATCTGGCAGGCATAGTGATTGTAGGAGGCCGTGAGCCGGACCCTGACACCCTTAGGAAGGCTGAAGAGCAGAGTGTTCCGATCATGGTAAGTTCCATGCCGACATACGAGTTGGCAGGCAAGCTGTACGAGATGGGCATCCGTCGCAAACCTTGAAGGGCAAGGTTTGCCGCGGCATCAGGAATCGCAATGGAGATTGAAACTTAACTTCCCCGCCCTTGTTCGATAAAGAGCCGGGAAGGGTGATTGGCTTGGGTTACCCTCGCCCCTGGATCTTTGCCTTTCTTTTCGGGTTCCGGCAGGAAACCGGGTTCAACGGCAAAAGGCAAAAAGAGGTTGGCAGGTCGATCTTAAGATTTACAAGCTTGACCTACACGTTCATACGGTGTTGTCTCCCTGCACCGAGATAGCGGAGATGACGCCAAGGGCTATAGTGCGGGCGGCCCTGGACAGAGGGCTCGATATGATCGCTGTTTGCGATCACAACTCTGCCCGGAATACGGCGGCCACAAGGCGTGCAGCAGAAGGTAGCGGGCTCACGGTCATTCCCGGGGTCGAAATCACCACCTCGGAAGAAGTCCACATTCTGGGCCTGTTCCCGTCCGATTCCGACGCCGAGGCCGTCCAGGAAGAGGTTTACGCCCGTCTGTTCGGGCAGAATGATGAGAACGTGTTCGGTTACCAGGTCGTGGTAGACGAATACGATCAAGTAGAAGACCTTGATGAAAGGCTCCTCATAGGAGCAACGACCCTGAGCGCTGAAAAGGTCGTCCGCCTGATCCACGATTGTCATGGCCTGGCTGTCGCATCCCATGTGGACAGGGCCGGATTCGGGATCTTCAGCCAGTTAGGGTTTATTCCCGAGGGACTGCAACTCGATGCCCTGGAAATCTCTAAGAGAGCAGAGCCTGGACAGCATCCGGACAGCGGTACCCCCAGTGTCGTGATTACCCGGTGATCACTTCATCGGATGCACATTGTCTCGAAGATGTAGGGGCTGCGGTGACTGTGGCGATGATGGCGGAACCTAGTTTTCAAGAGCTTGAAAAGGCTTTGGGACAACCGCGATGGCCGAAGGATCTGGAACTGAAAACAAGGGGTGACGTGCCGTAGCTATTTGACGGATCTTGTCGCTTACACTGAAACTTAAAGTATGCAGGATCTTTCGCTGCACATTCTGGATGTGGCTGAAAATGGGGTAAGGGCCGGGGCCGACCTGATCAAGATAACCATAGAGGAGAACCGGAGCGCGGACAGGCTGACGATAGCCATCGAAGATAACGGCCGAGGGATGGCCTCGGGGTTCTTGGCGCAAGTCCTTGATCCTTTCGTCACCACCCGCACCACCCGCAAGGTGGGACTTGGGCTGTCTTTGTTTCAGCAGGCCGCACGTGAGGCTCAGGGCGATTTAAAGGTGGAGTCAGACCCAGGGCAGGGTACCAAAGTATCGGTTTTCATGAGTTATAGCCATATCGACCGCAAGCCGATGGGCAACATGGCCGATACACTCCTGGCTCTGATAGAGGGCAATCCGGCAGTCGATTTTGTCTACGTACACAAGAATGACGGAAGAGAATATATCCTGGACACGAGGGATATACGTTTGGAGCTGGAAGAGATCCCGATAAATAACCCGCAGGTTATAGGGCTCATCCGGGATAACATTCTTTCGGGACTCCACGAGATCGTTTCAGACTGAGAGCGCTGGACCCGAAAGTCTATGGAGCGAAAATAAAGTGCAAGAACGAGACGCGATATTAAAGAAGAAAGCCGAATCGCCGGTTGAGGTTATGCCGCCTGAAGAGCTGGAAAAACTCGAGGGAATCATAGACAAGTATGGCGGCAGAGCCGGATATCTTATTCCCGCTCTCAAAGAGGCCCAGGATTTGTACGGGTATCTCCCCATGGAAGTCCAGCGGCATCTGGCCGAGGGTTTGCACATTCCGGCCTCTCACATCTACGGCGTTGTGACCTTCTATTCATTCTTTACCATAACCCCGCGAGGTAGGCACACGATTCGGTTGTGCCTGGGGACCGCCTGCTATGTCAAAGGCGCAAAAGAGATCCTCGAGAACATAGTGAAGGAGGTCGGCATCAACGTCGGCGAAACCTCCGACGACGGCAGGTTCTCCCTCGAAGCGGTTCGGTGTCTGGGTGCTTGCGGTCTCGCGCCGGTGATGCTCATAGGTGAGGATACGCACGGCAACATTAATCCGACAGACACGGTGAAGATCCTTGAAGGCTATCAGTGAGCCGGAGGGCGGACAGGTCGGCGGGAGGCTCTGGTTGGAGAGTAACGTCTTAATCTTGCAGCAGGTAACACATTGATTGACAGGACTTCTCGACGGGTTGGCCCGGCGGGAAGGTAAAAGTGTTATACGCCTGGGCGCCCCCATTGGGGTCGCCGATCCTCCGGGAGGAAGCATCGTGGCGAAAATTTCCATACAAGATCTCAAGAAGATTAAAGAGCAGCAACGAACCAAGATGATTCTGCGTGAAGGCGAGTTCCGTGCCAAGATTACCGTGCACATGGGAACCTGCGGGATCGCCGCGGGAGCCCGTGATATTCTGACGACTTTTCGGCAGGTCATGGCCGACAGGGATATTACGGACGTCCTCCTGACCAATTCCGGTTGCGCGGGCTTGTGCGCCAAGGAACCGATGATCACGGTCGAGGTTGCGGAGCAGTCGCCGGTAAAGTACATCCTGATTACCAAAGAGAAGGCCCTTCGCATATTCGACGAGCATGTAGTGGGGGGGAAGGCTGTCGAGGATTATGCACTGGCGCGCGGAAGCGAAACCCAGGCTACGTAAGGTAACGAGAATGAATCGGAAACATTTTCCGGTTGCTGAATATATTCCAGGCAACTCGGTGGAGAATCGGTAATGAGTGCCAGCCCCTTTTACAGAATGCAGTTCATGATGTGCGCGGGCACAGGATGCATGGCTAGCGGTTCCTTGGAAGTGAGGGATGCGCTTGAAAAAGAATTGGCGAAGAGGAACCTCCAAGACGAAGTTCAGATAATCATGACCGGATGCAACGGCTTTTGCGCAATGGGCCCGTTGGTCGTGGTCTATCCTGAAGGTATTTTCTACAATCAGGTCAAGCCGGAACACGCCCCCCTCATCGTCGAAGAGCACGTGCTCAAAGGGAGAATAGTAGAGAAGCTTCTTTTCAAGGAGGAATTGGCCAAAGACCGCGTCCCTCTGATGAAGGACATTGGATTTTTCGGCCTCCAAAGATTGATAGTGCTACGCAACCGTGGGCTTATAGATGCTGAGAGCATCGACGAATACATAGCCCGGGACGGATATGCGGCATTAGGCCAAGGTCCTGGAAGAGATGACCCCCGAAGAGGTTATCGAGGAAGTCAAGAAGTCGGGACTCAGGGGCCGTGGCGGCGGAGGGTTCCCCACAGGGCTGAAATGGGAAGAGTGCAGGCGGTACGAGAGCTTTCCGAAATTCACGATCTGCAACGGCGATGAAGGAGACCCCGGAGCCTTCATGGATCGCTCCGTGATGGAAGGTGATCCCCATTCGGTCCTCGAAGGAATGGCAATTTCCGGCTACGCCATCGGAGCGGAAAAAGGTTACATCTACGTGCGGGCGGAGTATCCGCTTGCTATCCAGCGGCTCCAAAAGGCCATCCACGATGCCCACGACTATGGACTGCTGGGGACTGACATCCTCGGCAAGGGCTTCAATTTCGATATCGAGATCTATCCCGGTGCGGGTGCGTTCGTGTGCGGCGAATCCACGGCCCTGATGTACTCCATCGAGGGGAAACGGGGAATGCCCCGTATCAAACCTCCGCGCAGCGCCGAGGCGGGCCTGTGGAATCAGCCAACGAATCTGAACAACGTGGAAACCTTCGCCAACCTCAACCCTCTCATCCTGAACGGAGGGGACTGGTTCGCGTCCATCGGCACTGAAGGGAGCAAAGGGACAAAGGTATTTGCGCTCACCGGAGCGGTTAATAACGTGGGTCTGGTTGAGGTCCCCATGGGGACCACACTGAAGAGCCTGATTTTTGATATCGGAGGCGGAATCCCGAAGAAGCGGAAGTTCAAGGCCGCCCAAATAGGAGGCCCGTCCGGAGGCTGTATCCCTACCGGCATGGAGGACGTGGAGATCGATTACGAATCCCTGACCGGTGTCGGAGCCATGATGGGGTCCGGCGGCGTCGTGGTCATGGATGACGCCACCTGCATGGTGGATACAGCGAGGTTTTTCATCGATTTCTCAGTGGAGGAGTCCTGCGGAAAATGCACACCCTGCCGTGAAGGCCTCAAGGTGATGCTCGAAAAGCTGACCGACATAGTGGAAGGCAGGGGACAAGAAGGGGACGTGGAGTTCCTCATAGAAGTGGGTCACCACGTCAACGACACCTCGCATTGCGGGCTTGGGAAGAGCGCGGCAAATCCGGTCCTTTCGACGATCCGCTATTTCAGAGATGAGTACGACGCCCACATACGCGATAAACACTGTCCTGCGCTGGTCTGTCCCGAATCTCATAGATTTCGTGGTCATGGAGGACAAGTGCAAGATGTGCGGCCTGTGCTACAGAAACTGCCCGTCCGAAGCGATTACATGGGAAAAGAAGAAGGTGGCCCGCATCGACTTGGAAAAATGTACGAAATGCCGAACCTGCATCACGAATTGCAGGTTCGGAGCGATCAGATAACTACAGGTTCAGAGCAGAGCGGGCATTTCAGCCGTAGCTGCAATGAACAGATTCATAATCTTTTTTGTGAGTAAGTTTCTATGGTTACCCTGACCATTGACGGCGTTGAAGTTACTGTTGAGCGCGGTGCGTCCATTCTGGAGGCCGCTCAAAAAGCAGGAATTCGGGTTCCGACCCTCTGTGACGATAAACGTCTCGTGCCATACGGGGCATGTCGTCTCTGCATGGTGGAAGTCACCGCCAGAGGTCGCACCCGTACCATGCCTGCCTGCTTTAATCCCGCCCGTGACGGGATGGAAGTGGCAACGCACACCCCAAAACTGATCGAGAGTCGCCGCATGCAGCTCCAATTGCTTCTGCGGACCCACCCGCTCCTCTGCCCCAGTTGCGATGCGGCAGGCAACTGTCGGCTCCAGGACCTTGTCCATGAATACGAGGTCGCGGAAAGCCCCTTTTCAAGGGAATCCCGATACTTCCACGTGGACAACGAATCTCACTTCATCAGATTCAATATGAACTTGTGCATAAAATGCGGAATGTGCGTGCGCATCTGCGACGAGATTCAGGGTGAAAACGAGTTGAGCTTCATCGAGAGGGGGATGAGGTGCGAAGTTTCTACTGATTTCGAGCGTCCCTTGAATTGTGAATTCTGTGGCCAGTGTGCATCTATTTGTCCTGTGGGAGCCATCTCCTCCAAGTGGCTTGTGGGAACGGGCCGTGAATTTGAACTGAAAAAGACCTATACCACGTGCTCATTCTGTAGTCTTGGTTGCATGTTAACTCTCGGCACAAAAGACAAGAAGATTGTGTACGTCACTTCTCCACCTGACAGCCCCAACGAAGGTAACCTCTGTGTGAAAGGGCGTTACGGCTGGCCTTATGTCTATTCCGAGGAAAGGCTCGCCAAACCCTTGATTCGGAAAGGTGGATCACTTCAGGAAGTTGAGTGGAATGAAGCGCTGAGCTTCGTAGCGGATAATCTGACCAGAATCAAGGGCGCTTCCGGCGCGTCGAGCCTTGCTGCTCTGGGATCCGAGCGGCTTACAAATGAAGAGGCTTATGTCTTCAATCGATTTGTCCGCACTGTCATGGAAACCCCCCACCTGGACCATGCAGGAGGATTTGGATACCGGGCTCTCGTGGACGGCATCGGGCCTTCACTCGGTTATCCGGCGGGCACCAACTCGATACGTGAGATTAGAAACTCCCAGGTGATAGTTCTCATTGGGGCCGACCTCACGGAGACCCACCCGGTGGCCAAAAACGAGGTGATTAACGCCACAGCCCGCAACAGGGCAAGAGTCATTGTTATAGATTCCGTTCGGACCAAGCTCACCGATCGTCCGGGTCTGTATCTACTGGCTCCTCCAGGATCAGAGCATCTCATAGCTAATGCCATGCTCAAGTGGATCATCGACAAGGAGCTTTTCGACAAAACAGCCTTGGACCTTAAGGCAGAAGGTCTGGATGATCTCATTGCATCCCTTTCAGATTACACACCCGAGAATGTGGAGAAACTGACCGGAGTGGACGCGGCCCTCATCCGAGAGGCAGCGGAGGAATATGCCAAGGCTCCAACCGCTACGATCATCCTTACGCAGGGGATGAACCAGCCCGGATACAATGTGGAAGCAGCTCAGGCGGCAGCCAACCTCGCACTCCTAACGGGCCGTGTCGGCAAAGAATCGTGCGGAGTTCATCTCTTTGGTGAAAAGGCAAACTCTCAGGGCGCCATTGACATGGGTTTGGCCCCTGATCTTCTTCCGGGCTTCAATAGCATGGCGGATGAGGCTGCACGAGCGAAGTTCGAAGCCGCGTGGGAAGCTCAACTGCCCCAGGGAACTGGCCTCAGTGCCTCTCAGATCCTTGCCAAGGCTGAGAGTGGGGAGATTAGAGGGCTTTACGTGGTCGGTGAGAATCCCCTTGAGACTTATCCTGACAGGGCGCAAGTCGAAAGAGCCCTCGCCAAGCTGGAATTCCTTGTCGTCCAGGACCTGTTCTCCACTTCGACTGCAAAGATGGCGCATGCAGTGTTGCCTGTAGCCTCTTTTGCCGAGAAGATCGGGACGTTTACGAGTGCGGACAGGCTCGTTCAGCGCCTTCGCCCCGCGCTGAAGACCACCGCTGGGAAAAGTGACCTGGAAATCTTCACGGCTCTCGCTGCGCTTATGGGTAAGCCATCAATGACGTACGCGGGTCCGGAGCAGGTGATGGAAGAGATAGCCGGTCTTGTGGATGTTTATAGAGGGCTGTCGTACGACCGGCTTGCGGACCGGGGCATTCACTGGCCCTGCGTAGATGCGGAAGATCCCGGCAAGAAGCTCCTTTATGAAGGCGGCTTCCCCGGGGGTAAAGCACGGCTGGCGCCTGCCGCAGCGATTCAGGAACCAAGAGCAAACGAATTGCCCATGTACTTGATTCCGGGAATACTGAAGTTCCATTCGGGCTCTCTGTCACAGTGGAGCGCCGCAATGATGGAAGTCTGCCCGGACGGCTGACGCGGAAATCAACCGTAAGGATCTCAAAGAGTTGGGATTGAAAGCCGGGGACACGGTGAAGATTAGCAATGCTGAGGGAAGCTCAATCCAGGTGAGGGTAAAACCTTCCCGCCGCGCTCTGGAAGGCTCCATCATAGTGCCCCAACATTTCCCTGCATGGAAGCTGAACACCCTGACTCGGTGGGATCAGCCGGTGGTGAAAGTCAAAGTCGAAAAGGTAGCAAGCTGAAGAGGTTGCGTGTATGGAATCCGCCCTACCTGTCATTCTGGTGATCGTGAAGGTCTTGCTTGTTATCGTGGCAGTTCTGACCTTCGTGGCGTACCTGACACTGATCGAACGTAAGGTGCTTGGCTGGATCCAGGTCAGGATAGGGCCCAACCGTGTCGGTCCCTGGGGTCTTCTTCAGCCCCTCGCGGACGGGGCCAAACTTCTCCTGAAAGAAGAGATCACCGTAGCCGGCGCCAACAGAATCATTTACCTTGCAGCTCCGTTGATCGTGGTTGTCTGCGCTTTGGTACCGTTTGCGGTGATACCCTTTCGCCAAGGGGTTGGGTCTGGACAGCATTCTTGGGCCTCTTGCCACTGAGTACGGGCTCAATAAAGGTGTCGTCTCCGACTTGAACGTGGGGATACTGTACATTTTCGCCATCTCATCTCTGGGGGTCTACGGCGTGGTGCTCGGCGGATGGGCCTCCAACAACAAGTATTCGCTACTGGGTGGAATTCGGGCCGGCGCCCAGATGATAAGTTACGAGCTGGGGCTCAGCCTTTCGGTGGTAGGCGTGCTGCTCCTGGCCGGGTCGCTCAGCCTGGTCGAAATCGTTGAGGCCCAGGATTCGATCTGGAAGTGGTACGTCTTCCGACAGCCGCTCGGCTTCATTCTGTTTCTGATCGCGGGCAGCGCGGAAATTGCCCGTACGCCCTTCGATCTCATCGAGTGCGAAAATGAACTGGTGGCGGGTTATCAGACCGAGTACAGCTCCATGAAGTTCGGTCTGTTTTACCTGGGTGAGTACGCACACTTGCTCTTCTTGAGTGCTCTCATGACCACGCTGTATTTCGGGGGATGGCAAGGGCCTTGTGCTGCCGCCCATTTTCTGGTTCCTGGCCAAGATGTTTTTCTTTGTGTTCCTGTTCGTTTGGATTCGAGGCACGTATCCCCGGCTTCGTTACGATCGGGTCATGACATTTGGATGGAAAGTGCTGTTGCCAGTGGGACTTTTCAACGTGATGGCAACGGCGTTCGTGTACACCGTCTGGCTCCAGTATACGCGCTGAGAGTCTCGTGTCGTCGTGAAGCGCAGCTACGGCCGGCCATTCTTCACAAGGCGTTGGAAAAGCAGATCTGAAAGAAACCGTGAAGTTGAGACAAACAGGACCCGATATACCGATGAGGTTGTACGAGATGATTCTCCCGCTGATACAGGGATTGAAACTGACGCTCCAATACTTCTTCTCCAAGAAGGTAACGCTGCAGTACCCGGACGAGAAATGGGATGTGGCGCCTAGATGGAGAGGCCGCCACGTATTGACCAAGCATGCGTCGGGAAAGATCCGGTGCGTGGCTTGCATGCTCTGCGCGACGGTCTGCCCTGCGGAGTGCATCAGCATAGTGGCCGCGGCGGAACCGGATAACCGGAAATATCCGGAGAGCTACGTCCTCGATCTGGGACGATGTATCTTCTGCGGATACTGTGTGGAAGTCTGCCCCAAAGAGGCCATAGAAATGACCACAGCGTACGAGCTGTCCGAATACAGCCGCGAGGATCTCATCTTGACAAAAGAGATGCTGCTCGAGCCCCCTGAGCCAAGGTACGTCTCCAAAAAGAAGGCAGGCTGACACGTTGGGAGGTCAGCCTAAACTGATGTGAAGGCCGGTAGGTCCGTTTTCACCGGCGGAGGTTTTGGAACATCCATGGAAGCTCTGATTTTCTACGTCTTGGCCGCCATAACGGTGGCATCAGCCTTCTTTGTGGTTTTCCTTCGGAGACCCATCCACAACGTTCTGTTCATGATCATAGTGATGATAGGTCTTGCGGGACTATTCATCCTGCTTCAGGCGGAATTTGTGGCCATGGTTCAGCTCGTGGTGTATGCCGGGGCTGTAATGGTCCTCTTCCTGTTCGTGATCATGCTGTTGAACCTCGATCAGGTGCGACTGCCGATTGATCCAAGGGCTGTGCGATCGTGGGTGGGTGTTGCTCTGGCCGTGGCGGTAGCGGTGGTGTTAGTGCCGATTCTGAAGGCTTTTGTGCCTTCCGGATCCGCAGCCGCGGGAAAAGCTCTCGAAATGTCCAACACGCAGATCATCGCCAAGGAACTCTTCACCACGTACCTGCTGCCGTTTGAGATAGCTTCGATCTTGCTCTTGGCAGCCATTATCGGGACGGTGATCCTGGCGCGGAAGAGGTCTTGAAAAAACAGAGAGAGGTTCGCCGTTGACCGCAGCCTCTTTACTCATGGCAGGAAATCTCAAATGATCACCTTACAACATTATCTGTTCTTGTCCGCGATCCTTTTCTCCCTGGGAGTCATCGGAGTGATGTTTCGTAGGAACCTGATCATCATTCTCATGTCCCTGGAACTGATGCTGAACGCTGTGAACCTGACATTTATAGCCTTCTCCCGCTATCTGGGTTCGGTCGAAGGGCAGATATTCGTCCTGTTTATCATGGTGGTGGCTGCGGCTGAAGTGGCAGTAGGGCTGGCCGTGGCGGTTGCCGTCTTCAGGCAGAGGGGCACGGTTGACGTCAATGACATCAACCTGATGAAGTGGTGAGAAGAGTCCGCGTGTCGGGTAGTTCAAATGAGGGCCGAACTTTCTATCGTCGAGCGTGAATTGGGAGCCTGGAATGACTGATCTGGTCTGGTTGATACCCCTGTTTCCGTTGCTGGGATTCCTGATCAACGGGCTTATAGGAAAGCGCTTCTCAGAGCAGGCCATCGGTTGGATAGGCTCTTTGTCGGTGGGTGCTTCATTTGTGGTGGCTCTGCTGATCTTTATTGAGCTTATCGGGACCGCGCCCGCCTCCCGATCGTTCCAGAAGATAGTTTACACGTGGATGCTATCGGGTGACCTGAATGTTCCGATAGGCTTTCTTGTTGACCCGCTCAGCATGGTCATGATGATGGTGGTGAGCGGTGTAGGGCTGCATCATCCACATCTATTCCATCGGGTATATGCACGGAGAATTCGGTTTCCGCCGCTATTTCGCCTACCTGAATCTCTTCGTCTTCAACATGCTGATCCTCGTGTCGGCCAACAACTTCCTCTTGATGTTCGTGGGCTGGGAAGGAGTCGGTCTCTGCTCGTATCTTCTCATCGGATACTACTATGAAAAGAAGTCTGCTTCCGATGCGGGAAAGAAAGCCTTTGTCGTGAACCGCATAGGAGATTTCGGCTTTCTCATTGGAGTATTCCTCATCTTCATGACCTTTGGGACTCTCAATTATACCGATGTCTTCGCGGCTGCTCCCGAGAAACTCGCCGCGGGCGGCACCCTGGTCACGCTCATCACCCTCTTGCTCTTCCTGGGAGCAACCGGAAAATCGGCTCAAATACCGCTCTACACGTGGCTTCCTGATGCGATGGAAGGCCCGACACCGGTCAGTGCCCTGATCCATGCTGCAACCATGGTGACAGCAGGTGTTTACATGGTGGCTCGCTGCAGCGTGCTGTTTGCTCTGGCTCCGGTTTCCATGACCGTAGTGGCCGTGATCGGAGGGGCAACGGCCTTGTACGCGGCCACCATCGGCATCACCCAATTCGACATCAAACGTGTCCTGGCCTATTCGACCATCAGCCAGCTCGGGTACATGTTCATGGCTTGCGGTGTAGGGGCCTTCGGATCGGGCATCTTCCACCTCATGACCCACGCTTTTTTCAAGGCCCTCCTATTTATGGCTGCCGGCAGCGTTATGCACGCCATGTCCGGAGAACTGGACATGCGCAAGATGGGTGGCCTCAAGTCCAAACTGCCGTACACGTGGATTGGACTTACATGGTCGGCACTCTGGCCATAGCCGGCATCTTTCCGTTCGCTGGCTTCTTCAGCAAGGACGAAATCCTCTTTTACTCGCTCCAGCGGCACCTGGGCTTTTGGATTCTCGGGGCCGTGGCCGCGATCATGACGTCCTTCTACATGTTCCGGTCCGTGTTCATGACTTTCTACGGAGAATCGCGGGTGGACCACGAAACAGCGCATCATCTTCACGAATCTCCGCCGCTTATGACTGTTCCTCTTATGATGCTGGCTGGCCTGTCACTTGTCGGCGGTTTAGTAGGAATTCCCATTTTCGAGGGCTGGCATCGGTTCGGCGATTTTCTGGCTCCTGTGTTCGCTCCAGCACAAGGCCATCCTCAACAAGGCTCATCACGCGGAGCACCCGAGCGTGGCCATGGAGTTGGCTCTTATGGGCGTGTCACTGGCCATCGCCATTGTTGGGCTTCTCTTCGCGCGCTGGATTTACCTGACCAAACCTTCCGAGGCCGACAAGATGGTTGAACGCTTCGGCGGCCTGCATACGCTGGTGTACAACAAGTACTGGATTGACGAGTTGTATGATTTCCTTTTCGTCAACTCCATCGTCAATTTTTCACGATTGCTCTGGAAGCGTTTTGACGAAGCGGTTATCGACGGGATCGTTAACGGCGTGGCCCGCGTGGTCCGAGGTTGGGGTAGTGTCCTGAGGGAGATCGAGACCGGTCTGGTCAAGGATTACGCCCTTTCGATTCTCGTTGGAGCCCTTGCCGTAATCGGTTATCTCGTCCTCAAATAGGACACGGAGGAATGTCGTTCATGGACAGTGTTCCTTTCCCCATTCTTACTGCGATCACGTTCGTTCCGTTGGCGGGCGCGCTGCTTTTGCTGTTCCTTAACAGGCAGTCCAAGGAACTTCTCAGATGGGTCGCTTTGGTCGCCATGCTTGTTGACTTCGTGGTGAGCCTCTTTGCGTACTCCTTGTTCGATCCATCCTCTGCTGCCATGCAGCTCGTAGAAGATCACATCTGGGTCCGCGACTGGGGCATCTCGTACAAGATGGGAATAGACGGGATCAGCCTTTTTCTGGTGCTGCTGACAACCCTGTTGGGCCCCATAGTGGTCCTGGCATCGTGGAAGGATATAAAGGTCCGGGTCAAGGAATTTCTGATTTCCCTCCTCTTCCTCCAAGTGGGGATGCTCGGCGTGTTTGTGTCCCTGGATCTGTTCCTTTTCTACGTATTCTGGGAAATCATGTTGATTCCCATGTACCTGCTGATCGGCGTCTGGGGTAATCCCGCGCGAAAGCTCTACGCGGCCATCAAGTTCGTCCTCTACACTATCGTCGGCAGCCTGCTGATGCTTGTTGCCATTCTGGCCCTCTATTTCACGGCGGGGAAAGTCAGCGGCGTTTACACCTTCGACCTCCTGAAGCTCTACGACTTTCCTGTTCCTCTTCAAGCTCAATTCTGGATGTTTCTCGCTTTCTTCCTGGCTTTTGCCATTAAGGTCCCCATGTTCCCGTTCCACACATGGCTGCCTGATGCGCATACCGAAGCCCCAACCGTCGGCAGCGTGGTGCTGGCGGCGGTCTTGTTGAAGATGGGCACATACGGATTCATCAGGTTTGCCATTCCGCTCTTCCCCAATGCTGCTATGGATGCGGCGTGGTGGATATGTTTGCTCGCCGTGATCGGAATCATTTACGGGGCCTGGGTCGCAATGGTCCAGGTTGATGTAAAGAGACTCGTGGCATTCTCCAGCGTGAGCCACCTCGGTTTCGTGATGCTCGGCATGTTTGCCTTGACCGCCCAGGGGTTGGAGGGAAGCATCCTCCAGATGATCAACCACGGGCTGAGCACGGGCGCTCTGTTCCTCATCGTCGGGATGATCTACGAGAGAAGACATACCCGACTAATCGCGGAATTCGGTGGATTGTCCAAGGTCATGCCGGTGTTTGCGGTTTTCTTCATGGCTTTCACCCTGTCGTCCATCGGCCTTCCCGGACTCAACGGATTCGTGGGCGAATTCCTGATTCTTTTGGGAACGTTTAAGGTCTATCCCTGGTACGCGGTGTTCGCCGCCTCCGGCGTGATCTTTGCCGCTGTGTACATGCTCTGGATGTTCCAGCGAGTCATGTTCGGCGAAGTCACCAACCCCAAGAATCTCGGGCTGAAGGACTTGAGCGCTACGAGAGGTTGTCGTCCTGCTCCCGATTCTGGTCTTCGTGGTCTGGATCGGTGTTTACCCGAACACCTTTCTCAAGCCTATGGAGCCGTCGGTGAAGAATTTCATCCAGCAGGTGGAGAACAAGAGGGCGGCAGTGATGAATATGGAAAAGGCAAAAAAGCATTCAAGCGACCGCTGGGCTGAACAGATGCTCACATCTTCAACCCCAGCGCGTACGGTTGATCGCTGATTTAGAAGGACTAGGAGCAATCGGGATGATTTCAATACCCGAGGTTAATCTTGGAGGTATCCTACCGGCGATTATTTTGTGCATTGCCGGTCTGGTCGTGATGATTGGTCGGGCTTGTTCATTCGCAAGGGAGTGATCGGCTACATGCCGCGATCATTAGCCTGGTTGGCGTCCTGATAGCCGCTGATGCGCGAACAGCGCCGTTCAGAATGCTGAACAAGCAGGCTTTCTCGGGGTTGATTTCGCTGGACGCATATACCTGGTTTTTCAACCTCCTGATTCTCATCGCTGACCGGGCTGACGGTCCTGACCTCAGTGCGTTATTTGACGGACGATGATCTGGATCTCTACGAGTATTTCGTTCTGCTCCTGTTTTCGGCAGCGGGCATGATGTTCATGGTTTCGGCAAACCACCTCCTGACCATCTTTATCGGGCTGGAGACACTTGTCCATTTCCATCTACATACTCGCCGGGATTCTGCCGGCGAATTTGAAGTCCAAAGAAGCGGCACTCAAATATCTAGTGCTGGGAGCGTTTTCCAGCGGCATCTTCCTCTATGGTGCGGCCTTGCTCTACGGCGCCGCCGGGTCTCTGAGCCTACCGGCTCTCGCGAAGTACTTTCAAGCCGGCCAGATCAGCCGGATGGCTCTCGTCGGAATGGGCCTGCTTGCTGGTCGGTTTTGCGTTCAAGGTTGCCGCCGTTCCATTTCACATGTGGACCCCGGACGTGTACGAGGGTGCGCCGACTCCCCTCACCGGCTTCATGTCGGTGGGGGTCAAGGCCGCTGCTTTTGCAGCGTTTGTCCGAGTCTTCTTTGAAGCGCTGACTGCCGCTGCAGGTTGACTGGACCCACATACTTTGGGTGCTTGCTGTGCTGACCATGATCCTCGGAAATGTGGCGGCCCTCGTGCAGGAAAATATTAAGAGGATGCTTGCGTATTCGAGCATTGCCCACGCAGGCTACATCCTGATCGGCATGGTGGCGGGAAAGGAGGCTGGAACCTCCGGGATGCTCTATTACCTGTTGGCCTACACGTTCACCAACCTCGGAGCCTTCGGCGTGGTGGCTCTGGTAGGGAGGAAAGGAGAGGCCAATGTCATGATCGACGACTATCGCGGTCTGGCAAAGGTCCATCCCCTGCTGGCGCTCGTTATGTCGATCTTTCTCTTCTCTCTGGCCGGTATTCCCCCCACGGCCGGATTTGTGGGGAAATTTACCATATTCAGCGCTGCCATAAATTCAGGGTACATCTGGCTGGTCATCATCGGTGTGCTCACGAGCGCCGCGTCGGTTTTTTATTACTTCCGGGTGATTATGAAAATGTACATGGAAGTCGCCGGAGACGGCGCCGACGAAGCTTCAGTTCGGACCGGCCATGGTCCTGGCTCTGTCCATTGCGGCGGCAGGTGTGCTGTACATCGGCATCTTCCCCACGACTTATCTTAATTTGGCACTGAATCGGTCAAGCCGCTTTTCTGAGAGCAAGACCATCGAGTAGGAAATTAGTCGCACGGCATGCCATTCGCATTTCTGGGAAAAATATGAAAATAAAGGCTCTGGTCCCGACCGGTCACGGCATCAACTGCGAGAATGAAACCCGCCGCGCTCTGGAACTGGCCGGATTTGACACAGTTGACCTTGTACATCTGAATCTTCTTGGCACAGGGCGAGGTCGATCCGGCTGCGTATCAGATTATCGTGTTCCCCGGCGGTTTCCTGGACGGCGACGACCTTGGCGCGGCTCAAGCCTGCGCCAACCGGATCAGGAATTCCCGAGTCAACGGAGAGAGACTGATCGACCGGCTGATAAGGTTCGTGGGCGCAGGCGGCCTTGTGCTGGGGATCTGCAACGGCTTTCAGCTTCTGACGAAACTCGGTATGTTACCGGCTGTCAATGGTGACTATACGAGGCAGGGATCTGAGCCTTACGGGAAACGATCAGGGCCGATTCGAGGATCGTTGGGTTCATCTGATGGTTGACCCGGATTCTCCTTGCGTCTTCACCCGTGGCATACAACGGCTGTACCTGCCTGTGCGGCACGGGGAAGGGAAGATTGTCGGGACGGCTTCCGGAGCTTTCGACGGCCCTTCTGGAAGCCCATCAGGCGCCTGTGAGGTATGCTCTCGGAGGACGGTAACGAGCCAACCATGAAATATCCATTCAATCCGAATGGTTCCGAGCAAGCAATTGCGGGACTTTGTGATCCCACCGGCCGCGTGTTCGGACTGATGCCTCATCCGGAGTGTTTTCTCCACCGGACGAATCATCCTCGATGGACACGAGAAGAGTTGCCTGAAGAAGGGGACGGGCTGGCCATATTCAAGAATGCCGCAGAATTTCTTCGAGGGGCCTGAACACGTGGTGTTAAGCGGTCCAGGATATTGAGGCCCTGCAGTGAAGCCAAGCTCCAATCTTTTTTTGTTGCAACATCCGGTAATTTGGACTAAAATCAACAGCTGTTCTCCCACCTGGACGTCTTGTGAACTCATAGATTCTGACCGATGTCTCAGAGCAGGGAATACCTGCACGGTGAATAGTTACACAGGAGGTATATATGGCTCTGGACCCGACCAAGATGGCTGACTGGCAGATAGCCGAAGAGGCCGAAAAAACGATGAAAACGGTCTATCAGCTCAGGGACGAACTGGGGCTGAAGGAAGAAGAACTTCTGCCTCATGGACATTACGTGGCGCAAAGTCGATTTTAGAAAAGTCCTGAAGCGTCTTGCCGACAGACCTGACGGCAAGTACATCGACGTGACCGCCATCACGCCCACTCCCCTTGGAGAAGGCAAGTCCACCAGCAGCATGGGATTGGTGGAAGGTCTCGGCAAACGCGGCAAGAACGTCACTGCCGCCATTCGGCAGCCGTCCGGCGGCCCCACCATGAACATCAAGGGATCCGCCGCAGGTGGCGGTCTGGCTCAGTGCATCCCGCTGACGCCGTTCTCTCTCGGTCTCACCGGCGACATCAACGCCATCATGAATGCTCACAACCTGGCTATGGTTGCGCTCACCGCACGTATGCAGCACGAATTCAACTACGATGACGAGGAATGGGCAAAGAGAGGCCTGCCCCGGCTGAATATCGATCCGAGAAACGTGGAATTCGGCTGGATTATGGACTTCTGCGCTCAATCGCTGCGCAACATCATCATCGGTCTCGGCGGGAAGATGGACGGCTTCATGATGCAGTCGTCTTTCGGCATCGCCGTCTCTTCCGAGATCATGGCCATTCTGGCTGTGGCGACCGATCTGAAGGACATGCGTGAGCGCATGGGCCGCATAGTGGTTGCGTACAACAAGAAGGGCAAGCCGGTTACCACCGAAGACCTCGAAGTCGACGGCGCAATGACCGCATGGATGGTGGAAGCCCTGAACCCCAACCTGCTGCAGAGCGTCGAAGGTCAGCCGGTCTTCGTTCACGCAGGCCCGTTCGCCAACATCGCCATCGGCCAGTCATCCATCATCGCGGACAGAGTCGGACTCAAGCTGGCGGACTATCATGTTACGGAATCCGGATTCGGCGCTGACATCGGTTTCGAGAAATTCTGGAACCTCAAGTGCCGCTTCTCCGGTCTGAAGCCGAACTGCGCTGTTATGGTGGCCACGATCCGCGCGCTGAAGTGCCACGGTGGAGCGCCCGTGCCCCGACCGGGCTTGCCGATGCCCAAGGAATACGAAGGCGAAAACGTCGGTTGGGTTGAAGAAGGGTGCAAGAACCTGGTACACCACATCGAGACGGTCAAGAAGGCCGGAATCAATCCGGTGGTCTGCATCAACTCCTTCTACACGGACACCAAGAACGAGATCGCAGCGGTCAGGCGACTGTCCGAGGCCGCCGGCGCGCGAGCCGCGGTTTCCGAGCACTGGCTCAAAGGCGGCGACGGTGCCCTGGAATTTGCTGATGCCGTGGTCGATGCATGCGAAGAGAAGAACGAGTTCAAGCTCCTGTACGATCTGAGCTTGCCGCTGCGCCAGCGGATCGAGCTCATCGCAAAAGAGGTCTACGGCGCGGACGGAGTCACGCTACACCGCCGAAGCGGAAGCCAAGGCCAAGAGGATGGAAGCCGATCCGGAGCTTTCCAAGCTGGGAACATGCATGGTCAAGACGCACCTGAGCCTTTCCCATGATCCGAACATCAAGGGCACTCCCAAGGGTTGGACCCTGCCGATCAGGGACATCCTCACCTACAACGGTGCAGGATTCGTGGTGCCGGTTGCGGGAGCAATCTCACTGATGCCGGGAACAGGTTCGAATCCGGCATTCCGCCGAGTTGACGTGGATGTGGAGACCGGAAAGGTCAAAGGCGTGTTTTAATTAGACTTTCCTCAAGCAGGGAATTGTGACCTGTGTGTAGGGGCGGGTTTCAAACCCGCCCCTACTATTTTGATTCAGAGGCCCTGTTGCATATTGTCCGTCGCAGTAGGCCCTTTTCCTTGTACAAATTCCATGAAAAACAAAACCTCCGGGACCCCATCGCTTCATCCCGGAGGTTCGAGCCCCCTTCGCACCGGGGGGAGGAGCTTCAAGGGCTCTGTATTTACCTTAGTCATTTATTGTACAAGGGCAAGGGGAGGCACTTCTCGAGGACGGCGGGAAGCAAGCGGCGCAACAGATGGGGCGGACGCTTCTCCCCACATCCAATCAGCGAAGGTCGTTCCATATTCTGTTATAAATCTATGTCTATCAAGGGGGCTGTACAGATCACAGCACCTTATTAAGCCACCGGACCGACCCTTCGGCTTCCCGTCCCGCGGTTTGGGTAGCTTACATGTTGAGAAGCGGTAGACGTATCCGCCCGCCATTGAGAGAATCTTCTAGTGGTAGTCTTGACCCGCGGTGGCTTGCCACGGGTCTCCTCCCCTCGCAGGCAAGTTTATTCGCACCGACGCCGGATGCCAATGCCAATTCCTAGGCTCCCGGCATTCCAGCACCCTCTGACAGGCTGCTACTAATACCGGATATGGCCCAGCCGGCCACAGGAACAGAGCTGGGTCTCGATGAACATCGCCGCCCACTACTCAATGAGGGGCCTGAACTTGTTTGCTCGGGTTACTGATAATTGGATCAGTAGCGTCTCCAGCGTCTCGCGCCCCCAAATCCTACGCCACTTCCCACGCCCCCAAGTCCCATGCCGGCCCATCCGCCGCCGCCATAGCCGCCATAGCCGCCGCCACCGTAGCCGCCATAGCCGCCGCCGTAACCGCCGCCGTAGCCGCCATAGCCGCCGTAGCCGCCAGTAGCCGCCGCCACCGTAGCCGCCATAGCCGCAACGTATCCGCCATAGCCGCCGTATCCGCCGTACCACGCCATAGAGCTGGACGGCATGACAGCAGCAAGGGCCACAACGGACAGTACCAACGCACTAATCATCAACGCTCTTTTCATCATTCACCTCCACTTTACGCTACGACAATTACTTTTTGGAGTCGGCCTTCAGCAAGATCTCAAGAACCGGTCCGTACTCTCGCGGTGAGAAGACTACGAAGTTCATCGAGGGAAGAACTCACCAAATACCAATTGACCTACTGTCCGCGGACCACCCTTGAGAGTTCTCGCCGCATCAACCCCATTTTCCTAATTAGACGTTTTCGAACGATAAAAGTTTCATTTTTGGGGGTAGCCGTTCGACACCGTATCCGTCACATCTTCTTTGAGGGTCTGTTTCGATGGTATAGAATGCGCAGTCCTTCCATGGTGAGGTCATCGTCGACCTCGTCCACAAGCGTTGTTTCCGCTGAAATCACGCTCGCAAGACCTCCTGTGGCGATTACCTTCGGCCTGGATCCCAACTCATCAAACATTCGCATAAGTATCCCATCCACCAATGAGGCGTAACCAAAGATAATTCCCGATTGAATTGCAGATGCGGTATCCTTCGCGATTACCCGCTGCGGTGCGATCAATTCAACCCTGAACAGCTTGGATGCTTGATGAAACAGCGCTTCCGCTGCTATCTTGACTCCGGGCGCTATCGATCCACCCTCGTACTCACCCGCTTTGTTTATGTAATCGAACGTCGTGGCGGTTCCGAAGTCCACAGCGATTAGATGGCCGCCATACTTTTCGTACGCGGCCACTGCATTCACGATTCGGTCCGCCCCCACTTCCCTCGGATTGTCGTATCTTATAGGCATACCGGTCTTAATTCCCGGCCCCACAAAGAGAGGGGGAACCTTAAGAAAACCATTGCACAGCTCTTCGAGGGCCCCGATCAAAGGGGGAACAACGCAAGATATAATGACGCCGTCGATTTGGAACGACTCCAGTTCTTCGGCTGAAGCAAGGCTTCGCAGAATCATGCGATACTCATCCGAGGTGGAATCTTCCACTGTCCGGATTCTCCAAAACCCGAGTTGCTTCGTTCCATCGTAAATCCCGATGACTGTGTTCGTGTTTCCCACGTCAATTGCAAGGAGCATGGCCTTTTCCTCCTGTTTCCGAAATCCCGCCGCTGCTCTATCCGTCCACGTAAGGGCACAGCGCACCATGCCCTTACACCAAGAACGGCTGAAACCCTGGGATTGCTCCGTAGCCCCGTGAAGGGTCTGACAAGCCGTCCATGGTACCGAGCATACGTCACCTTCGGCGCCAAGAAAAGAATATTTAGATCTTGATTGTATCCATTCAGTCTCGCGGAGGCGGGCGTTCTCTTCCAATATGTCTTTGCGAGCGCAGCGAAGCAATCTCCAGCGGGATGTGGGTCCCGCGGTGGGGATGGGCATCTTGCCCGTCCTCGACAGACAGGCAGTCCCGCGTTTCGCGGGATGTCCCACCGGGAATCCAGCACCGGCAGGGACGCCGGTGCCTACGATTTGGTAGCGGCAGGCGTCCCTGCCCGCCATTTCCTGGCCTACGAATCGGAGTCCGAGGTGACGAACGACCGGCAATCCCGCGTTCCGCGCGGGACGGCCCTACCAATGAGAATGCTTGGCCGTTTCGCTTCTCGCAATAACCGGAGGGATGACGTTCCCCGGAATGGTTACCCAGATGAAAGGCATTGACTGGGCCGTGGCGGAATGCTACTTTTCATAATGGTGATCTTGGCAAAATACCATAGTGAATAGTGCGCTCGATATACTCCACTGGGAAGACGGCACGGAATATGAGACCCACCGGAATAGTCAGAGACCCGGCTTATTTGCTGCATGATATGGGGACATATCACCCCGAGAGCCCGGAGCGACTCGAGGTCATTTATCAAATGATCGACGAACTTGGTCCGGCGCTAAATCTGGTTGAAGTTCCCATCAGAATGGCAGCGCCAGAGGAAATCGCGACAACCCACGATCCGCGCTATGTTGACAACATCGTGGCTACGGCCGGTCAGCGACAATACGTTCCTTGACCCGGACACTTCGGCGTGCGCTTATTCATGGGATGCAGCGTCGCGTGCTGTGGGTGGGATATTCAATCTGGTGGATGCGGTCGTGGAAGGGCAGGTTCGCAATGGCTTTGCTCTGGTGAGGCCTCCCGGCCACCACGCGGAGAGGCGCCGGGCCATGGGGTTCTGTCTTTTTAACAATATTGCGCTTGCAGCTCGCTACGCGATAAACCGACACGCGATGGAGAGAGTCGCCATAGTGGATTGGGACCTCCATCATGGTAATGGGACGCAGAATACTTTCTACGAAGAACCCAAAGTGCTGTTTATCTCAACCCATCAGTTCCCGCACTATCCGGGAACGGGAGGAATGAGAGAAGTAGGGCACGGGCCAGGGGAAGGGTATACCGTGAACGTGCCCATGGCCGCTGGGGCCAATGATGCCGAGTACTTGACGGTGTTCCATATGGTAGTGGCGCCGATCCTCGAGGCTTACCATCCTGAATTGATTCTGGTGTCCGCAGGTTTCGATGCTCACGAGAGCGACCCGCTGGGCGGTATGAACGTCACAGAGCAAGGATACCAACGGATGGTAAAGATACTGATGCACCTGGCGCAAAAATACTCGTCGGAGCGCGTGGTCCTCACCTTGGAAGGCGGCTATAATCTCACTGCTCTGCGCAATTCCGTCGAGATGATTCTAGATGCTCTGTCGTCCTACAATCCTAGTGAGGAAAGCATGCCGGGGCAACCTTCCATGGATAATCTGAGTCCAACCTTCAAGGCCAGGTTGAGAGACGTACTGACCATTCAACAAAGGTACTGGCCTGGTCTCCCATCGCTCTGAGAATGTACCGACTCTATGCACGGAATACTACTAGTAGATAAACCTGAAGGGATTACCTCCAATGAGGTCGTCCGGATTGTCAGGAGCCGTATCAGACCCGCCAAAGTGGGGCACACGGGAACATTGGACCCTGCTGCCACAGGTCTGATGGTTCTTTTAATTGGGGCTGGAACCCGAGTTCTGGATTATCTCGACGAAAGTCGGAAGAGGTACCTACTGACGGTCCAACTCGGGGAAGAGACCGATACGGGTGACAGGGATGGAACCGTCATCCGAAAGGAAGATCCTTCCGGAATAAGTCTGGCCGGGATCGAAGAAGTGCTTATAAGCTACCGGGGAGTCCTCGATCAGGTGCCACCACACTATTCTGCCATCAAGAAAGAGGGGGTACCTCTTTACAAACTGGCCCGTAAAGGGATTTTTCCGGATCTTGCTCCTCGTGTCGTGGAAGTTTTTTCCCTCGTGGCAACCGGCTGGGACCCGCCTCTGCTGGAAATGGACTTGATCTGCTCGAAGGGGACTTATGCCCGCGCTCTGGCTCGTGACATCGGCAATGACCTTGGTGTAGGAGGGAGGCTGGAGAGGCTCCGAAGGACCGCGAGTGGTCCTTTCAATGTCTCGGATGCTATGACTCTTGACGAGACCACCGCTGGAGGGGCTGAGGCGATATCCCGCCGTATTATCAGCCTGCCGGATGTGCTAGCGCATATTCCGGATTTGCCAGTATTGCCTACCGAAGTAAGGAAGCTCATGCAAGGAGCCCCTGTAGCAGTGCCCAGAAGCCGACTCTCTTTGGCCGGTGCATCGGCGGACAAACCCGCGCGCCTTTTCAAGATAGTCTCCGGCAATGGCGGCATCCTGATCCTGGTTCGTCCGGAACCGAAAGGCACTGAAGTGTCTATAAAACCGGTCAAAGTCTTCCACACCTGGAAAGAGGAATAGGCATTCGGAATCATACCTTTGAATTTCTAATGTTCCGGCTTCACTACCGGAGTGGTATCCCGCTATGAACTCTCTCCCGGAACTTCACGCATCTCGCCTTTCAGAAGCCTGAAAATCACCACAGCTTTTGTGTCTTTTCTTGGGAACCTTTGAATAATTCACGGAAAAGTTTGCTGGTTCTCTAACATAGTCCCGGATCGTGTACGCGTGGTTACTTACCTTCCCTCCCGGGCAACTGTAAAGGCACGCGATGCATCCGGAATGCCATTCGGGAATGAGCGTCTGGTTCCCGCCGAACCGCATGTCGATCCCGTGGCCTCCCGAATCAACGAAAAGATCTTGCAGGGGCAGAGGTGACGGCAAATCAGGCCACCAGACAAATACCCGTACTGGGGTCCCCTTCACACGAGCGTCCGGAGCAGTGCTGTTCTTGTCTTTCCGGTCATTCCATGCCGCCATAGTAAGATTGTTTCCCGGCACCGCTCCAATGGAAATCATGGCATCGTAAAATGAGTTGTCATCCGCGTATGCGGTGAGAAGGGCCTCATTTGCCGCGCGCGCCGCCTTTCCAGACAACTGCGTGGTAGTTCGGCGTAGATTTAAGCCAACCGCCGGAAAATGCCTCCGGCTGGAGTTCAGCCAGCAGTCGCACTTCTCCGGCCCCAGAGTCCACCTGAAGCGGATGCTTCTCATCCAATCCAAAAAGATTGGCGGTCTGGGCCGAAACATGCTGTAGGCTTCCGGTGGTGAGCGAAATAATTAGTGCCACGATTAGACGGCTGAACGCCCTTTGGACCTTCGGATGCACCGCAAAACGGCTACTGATTGAAGAAACTGGCATGCAAAACGTTCTCCTTCTCTGATTTTCTTACGGTAAGCGGTTGGAGGCAAGCTGAGCGGAGTGAAGCATCCATTCATGGAGAGGGCTTCCCCGCAATTTCCTCCTCTGCTCTGCTGACTTCATACCCATCAGCCGACAGCATGCGGATTATACCGGCCACATGCGGAACGCCGACAAACGCCACTGCGTCACCTTCTTGCAAGTAACGCTGCATCCTTTCGTACAAGATGGCGTCACGGCGCTCTATTATCCAAGTATTGCGGGTGGGGAATCTGTAAGGATTCGACGAAATCTTTTCCAGGTCCGCTTCGAGATACCATTTCACAAAATCTCTGGTGTAAGACTTCCAGTCGTGGATTCGCCTCAGGAAGTCTATTATTTGCACACGCGAAAGACTTTCGAGGACTTCAATCTGCTCCGCTATGGTTTCCAGAAACACCACATCCTTGTCCATCTTTCGGGCAAGGTCATAAGCTTCCATGTCAACTGAATATTTCCAGCCATTCTTTTCCAGGAACCTGTAGTAGAGCGTGAAGAAGGCCATCCAGGGCTTCATTCCCCTCACCAGAGAGCAGGCGAAGCTTTCCGGGGCAGAGGCCATTAATTGAAGAGCTATCAAAGATCGCGTGTCAGATCCCGTCGGGGCGAAGTGCATGCGCAATACTGAGAACAGTTTGCTCATCAAGCTCGTTTAACAGACACTCCTCCGTCTCCTCGTGGAACCCCGCTTTGACTACCTGCTGCATGCTGTGCTCATCAAGCGGGCCCTCGAATAATGCCGTGTGACCGCTCCGCAGCAATTGACCGAGAGACTTTCTGAAGCTGTGAGGAAAAAAGTGAGCGGTGCCCGCCAGAAAAGACCGCCGGCGGTCCTTTTGCACTCGCCAGACCATTCTGAGCGGGTTTTCCCTGAATCTTCTGAAGAGCATTCTCTATTTTTCCACCGCTTTATCGCTTCATTGTATAGGAAATTATTGCGTCCAGAAATGAAGGCTTTCTGATCGTGAGTTCGCACATTTCGTATTTCAGCGAAGGAACTCCGCCCCACTTTTCTTTGAAACGGCGTATGCCTTCATTCACTCCGAGACCGAGATGAATATACGTTTTGTTGAGTTCCGTGCTTACCCTGATCATTTCAAGGAACAACAGATCCGAGGCTCCGCTGACGTAGTTTTTTTTCGAGTGGCAGCCGATCACATAAGTGGAGAAATCTTTTGCGGAGAGATCGACCACGTAAAATGCGGCCAATTTATTGCCAGGATTCCGGGCGTTCAGGACGAGCGCATCGTCCGATCCGCCTACATAATCCCACATTCTGAACAGCAATTCTTTGATCCGACCCGGCAGTTCAACCCTGTCAACGAACTCATGAGCCAGATCATAGTGGTCTTGACCAAGACTGCTGGCCCTTTCGACCACCGCTCCGTGCACAGCCTTCTTTACTGCTCTTCGCGCAGCAGGCGGAATAGACGCTGCTCTCAAATCCAGAGTATAATAATAATCCGTGTTTCGTTCGGTGCAGGAATTGAGGAAGGACAACGGCAAGTCGGGTGCGACGAGAGAAACATGTGACGGGCGAAACACCTTGATTATCCTGTTCAACACCCGCTCGAAGTCCTGCAATTGGAAATCCTTTTCCAAAGGGTATCCAACTACGATTACCAGGTCGCCCTTCCTGCAACAAAAATAGCTGTCGATGAGAAAGGGCTCGCCACCCGAAACCAGAGTCATTAGGCTCACGATGTGCTCGGGCACATAAGCTCGGAAGAGTATCTGTTTTTCTTCTTCGGCTGATATCATGTGGCAGCGAAACGCCCACGAAATCCGATCAGCCGGCGTGAACCGGAGAGGATTTGACAAGCCGTCTACACGGTCCGTAATACGCGCCGACTGTGTTTTCTTATACACCGAAGGCAGAGATTTCTGGAATACAATTTCAGTGATCTTCAGGAGCCAACAGGTGTCTATGAAAAAGAAATGGGCGATCTTTGGTTGTTCAAGGTTGGGCCTGGGTTCATTCGAGAGAAGGCGCCGGATAAAGCCACTGTTGCAATCTGTCGCCGACTGCCGAATGAATTCGTGATCCTTATGGGTGATATCAACCTGTGGTTCCTCGCGAGCCGGTCGCTTGCGTTCATTTACCCATCAATGGAGTTATAGAATGGACTACGGGTTACCGCCCGTGAGAACGGATCGATGTTGAATTCCCAGCGAACGCCGTCTTGCTTACCAAAAGGCGTATCTGCCTGAACACATTCCGGATTATGTTGAGGCAATTTCCGGAGCAGAGCCGTTTCTCCACGATGGGCACCTGTGCTTCTTGCGGACAGGGCACATGATATTCGTAGGGTATCCGCTCAGTGACGCAGAGCGATAAAGCGCCAGAAGCGTACGAATCGGCATGCCGGAGGTTTAATCCGTTTACCACGGCTATTATTGCGCCTAGGCTCTGGGTCCAGGCGACTCAGTTGAACGGGCTCATTGAGGATACATACTACAGACTGGAACTCCCCATGGCACCGTTGAGGGCCGACCTCGCTTACATGATTCGGCGGGCCGGCCGAGAGCTGAGAGTTCTCGAAGGGACTTTCGGAGAGGACCACGAGAGACTGGTCCGTTCCTTCCTTGCCGAACGCGAGTTAGGTCCCGGGCACCAAGAGATCTTCGAGAAGATACCCGAATATCTCGCTCACTCTTCTACCGCACATGTCCTCGAAGCGAGAAGGGGAGACCAACTGGTTGCTTTTGACATCGTTGATTTGGGTTCCGCTGACTACGGTTTTTACTTATTCAATTTTCGCTCGCTTGAAACCAGAGTGCCTGGAGCGTGCGATCTGCTGTTTTATGAGATGGCCCGACTGGCCGAGGCAGGAAAGAAAAGGAATATGAACCTTGGACTGGGCATTAATTCGGGTGTTCGGCGGTTCAAAGAGAAATGGGGCGCTGTGCCCTCCCTGCCGTATGCGTCTGCTTCTGTAAGAAGGCGTCGTATGGGGATATTCAGCTTGATAAACAATTACTGATTCCCAAATGGGACCTAGTTAAGCCGAGTCCAAGAAAGAAGAATCAGTATTGTGGAAAATCGCATGGACCTAAATTCTCGAACACAAAAGCCTTCTTCGGAGACCGCTGACGTCCGGACCAGTGGAGAGACAGAACCTGCCGGAAAGAGCAGACTGTTGCCGTCCATATCCACGCTATGGCGGAGCCTGTTAGGCGGCCTTACGGGTTCCGCGGCAGGCGAGGATTTGAGGACACGGGAAGCCAAAAAAAGGCGCTGGCGATTGGTTGCAGGTGGAGTCGGCGCTGGCATGCAATCTCCGTTGCATCATGTGCCCTTGGAAGGAGTTTAGAGAGAGGGCCCACGACCGAGGGATCATGCGCCAGGAGGTCTGGGAATCGATTCGGCCCCACCTGAAGGAAGTTAAATCTGTCGACTTCACCGGTGGCGGTGAACCGCTGCTGCAGCCACGTCTGGCTGAATGGATTGGAGATGCAAAATCCTGCGGGTGCGAGACGGGAGTTCTGACCAACGGCCTCTTGTTGAACCGGGAAATGGCAAAGAAGTTGATTACCGCCGGTCTGAACTGGATTTGCGTGTCCATCGATGGAGCGACCAAAGAGGAATATGAACGGATTCGCAGAGGATCCAGCTTTGAGAAAGTATGCGAGAACCTGGCCGGTGTCGCCAAGCTGAGGGCCAATGAGACCCCCATGATAATGATCAATTTTGTAATGATGTCGGGAAACCTTCATCAATTGGAGCATATCGTGAGATTGGCCGCCCAATTGGGAGTGGACCAGGTCAATTTCAAGCAATGTGACGTAATACGGGGTGAGCACGGCAAGGGTCTCAGCCTCTTCGGGCCCAACGAAACCAGAGAAATAAGGCGGTTTCAGAAGGCCCTTACCGCCGCGCGCCGCTTGGCTAAGAAACTGAACGTTCGGACAACCGGCACCTCCTTTACTCCCACTGAGAAACCGGTTTGCGAACAGGACCCCACCGATTCCGCATTCATCCGCTATGACGGGACCGTGGCTCCTTGCATAAGCTTAGCCAACGGCGGGCCAACTACATTCCTGGGACGGGACGCGACCATGCCATCCGTGCACTATGGAAGCCTCCCGGACAAGGATCTCCTCGATTTGTGGGAAGCTGAGACCTGCGCCCTTTTCCGGGAAAGATTTCACGAGCGACTCCGCGCCTATGAAGAGGCGTTTCTGGCCGGGCTCACCAGAGGTTCGGGCTTGACACCAGAGAGGCTCCAGGAAGAGGCTCTCAAGAGGATGCCCAAAGCCCCGGAAGGCTGTACGGTCTGCCACTATCTTCACGGTATATAATACCGATTCGCTAGCAACAGATTGGCACTCGTTGACAAGCGACAATGGTATTCACGGCAATTAAGGCAGTGCTCTTCGTGTCACCACGGTCAGATCATGCATCCAAGGTGAGACTATTCCCGGGCACCGCCTCTAGGGAAATCATGGCTTCGAAACACGAGTTGTCATCCGTGTCTGCGGCGAGATGGGCTTCATTTGCCGCGGCGCCTGCGTCCGGATAACCATGTGAATGTTCGGCATCCCTGGAGGACCGAGTGGCCGGACCGTTCGGAGCGGTCTTCGTTCCTTGTTGTGGCGCCCCACACCACTTGAGTTGGTGTCAGGAGACCTACATCAGTAAAAAGGAGAAGGATGAAGCTCAACTAGATAGTTCTGTTGCGCTTTCATAGGCCTTGCCATGGCACACATGATATATATCTATATTACAATGTGTTAACTACCTATCATCACATAATATATGAATAATAGTGATAATTGTTGGATATTTTGTACTTTACTTTTGAACGATTTTGTAGTCAACTACCAAGGGTGAGTGAGTCGTCTTGAATTACGAAAGGGTATCGGGAATGAGTTTGCGCAGATGGTTTTGTGCCTGTTTGGTCTTAGCCCTGTCGCTGTGCATCATCGGCCAGGCTATGGCCAAGAAAAAGAGTAACGACAGAAGCCCAGTCAGAACAAAAGCTGTGGAAGAGCCGAGACTGGATTCTTCCCCGACATGGGTAGTGGTAAACCTATTCACAGGCCGCACGTCCAAACAGGCGGTCAGGGTTCGCGATACGCTGGCCCGGCTGGGCGCCGAAGGGCAAGGGATTGTGCTGCCGTTCCGTGAGGTCACAGCGGAAAACATGGCAAAGCTGCGCCCTACCTTTCTTGCCCTGAGTCCCAATGGCGTGCCCTGGTGTCGGTACAAGGGTGGCAACGGCCTGGATCTAGACAACTTCTTGCGTTCCTTGAAGATTATAGTGGAAGAGATGAACATCCCGGTCATCGGAATCTGCGGCGGACATCAAGCCCTTGCTCTTAGCGTTCGGAGGGAAGGTCGGCCCCATCCGTGGCGGCGAGGATGACTGTTTGCCGTACGGGAAAAACCCTACTGAACGGGGTCGCCACAATGTATACGTAGTCGCGGATGATCCTCTGTTTCAAGGAATGGGAAAAACTGTGAATCTGGTTCAAAATCACTTCGACGAGGTCAAGAGATTGCCGGAGGGCTTCGTTCGTCTGGCCCAGAATGACCTGTGTGGATACCAGATCATTAAACATCCGACAAAGCCCACGTACGGGGTGCAGGCTCATACCGAATACTATCTCAAGACTCGCCCTGACGGAGGGTTGTTGCTGAAGAATTTTCTAGGTATTGCCAAGACCCATAACGAGCTTGTGCGGAAGTCTCCTGGCGGAGAGAAACGGCGCACCGCCGGCAGAGAAAACGAGCAGATAGGCCCGGAGAGTTCGCCTCGCTGAAATTCAGATTCAGTCCTCGTGGCCGTTGCCAGGGTCTGCCCCTCATTTAATCTAATACAGGCTTGCAAGATGGATAGCTCACATCATACCGGTCATGTCCTCGTCATTGAGGATGACCGTTTCAATGGGCCTTATACCCAGCACCTCCTCCAACAAGAAGGGTTCCGGGCTGATTTGGTGGTCTCCTCTGAGGACGGGCTCGCCTTTTTGCAGCAAAGTGAAGACTGCCCTGACATGATCTTGCTGGACGTCAACTTGCCGGGCATGGACGGGTTGGAGCTGGCGAGCAAATTGAAGGCCCATCCGGAATACCAGTACATTCCTGTCATCATATTCACAGGCCGCGATTCGCTGGAAGACAAGATCGAGGGGCTGAACAAGGGCGGAGACGACTATCTGACCAAGCCGTACGAGTCCCATGAGCTGATCGCCAGGGTCAATGCGATGCTCCGGATACGGCGACTCTACCGTAGTCTAAGCCATGAACGGCAGGTAAACCGCAAGCTCACCAGGACTCTTGATCGGATGGAGAAGCTCCGTAATTTACTGGGAAGATCTCCAGAGATGAGACGAATTTGCGAGCTGATCCTGGATATATCCACCACTGATTCGCACGTTTTGATACAAGGAGAATCCGGCACAGGAAAAGAAGTTGTTGCAAGAACGATTCACGAGGAAAGCCGGAGAACCGGCGGGCCCTTTGTCGTTATAAACTGTGCTGCGTACCCCGAAACCCTTTTGCATTCCGAGCTTTTCGGCCACGAAAAAGGAGCGTTCACGGGAGCTATCCGTAGAAAACCCGGCCGTTTTGAGCAGGCCGCTGGTGGAACCATATTTCTTGATGAAATCGGCGAGATAAGCCTTCCTACTCAGGTTATTCTGCTACGGGTGATCCAGGAAAGGCAGTTTGAGAGAGTAGGCGGCGAGCAGACTCTTTCGACTGACGCGAGAATCATTGCGGCAACAAATCGGGAATTGAAAAAGGCCATGACTCAGGGGATCTTTCGTGAAGATCTCTATTGGCGGCTCAACGTCATCTCTATCAATGTGCCGCCGCTCAGAGAAAGGAAGGAAGATATTCCCCAACTGGTGGGAAACTTCATCGATCACTATAATCAGCGCCTGGACAAGAGGGTTCGGGCATTTTCTTCAGAAGCCATGGACCTCCTGTTCAGCCATCACTGGCCGGGTAATGTGCGGGAGCTGGAGAACGCTGTTGAACGTTCCATGGTTTTGGCAAAGGGAGACGTCATCGGCCCCGAGGACCTCCCCGCGGAATTGAGCTTTGGTGAGCCTTCTTGTGATTCAAGCGACCAAACCGCGAACCTGGACAGGTTGGAAAAGGATCATGTGCATGCCGTGCTCGAAAGATGTGCTTGGAACAAGTTCAAGGCGGCCCAGATGATGGGAATAAGCAGGAGCACCCTTTATAGCAAAATAAGAAAGCACACGTTGACAAATTTCGCGCAGCAGCCATGAACCCGGTCGGTCATGCTTCGATTCCTTCCGCTACCTCTCGCGAGACCCGCCGGTCTCTGTCCCCTCTTATCTTCGACAAATGATGGTGACTTTCTACAAAGGGACCCTGAGAACCGAAACCGGGGCCGAAGTCGCTGATTTCTTGGGCCGAAACGGATTTCGGTGTGACAGCGCTTGTCTCAGGATCGGACGAACTGGTTCATGATCTTAAATTAGAGGCAAATTGCCGATGTTGAAGTCGTGACCACGCTCGATCTGCCGGGCCTGGATAGGGAAGGGGTCGAGGTGATTACCGGCAACATTCTCAAAGGGGGATATTTGGACATGCCGGGCGTAAAAGGGAAGGGTGAGGCGGTGTTGTTTATGCTGGTCAATGAGGCTCTTCACGGTTGGCCGAAATCGCTAAGGATGAGAAGGAAGATTAGGCGTCATGCAGAGATGTCTCACCGCAGAGATCGCAGAGATCGCGGAGGATGATCAGAGCAGAAGCCGAAATTCTTGTCCGATTTGCGGAAATGGCTCGCGTATCACAGTCTGAGCAGGTTGTGATCCTCTGGCCAGACTCGGAATACCGTCACCCCGGACTTGATCCGGCAGTAGCGCCGGCGTCCCTGCCGGCGACTCGTGAACAACCGGCACGGAGGCCGGTCCTACTGGATTCCCGCCTTCGCGGGAATGACGGAGAAAACGGCCGTCACAATGGGCCTTCCGAATTCGCTATCTCGGATGGCCAAGTGCACACTACTTCCGGCAACCACTGCATAACTCTTTTCCGGTCCTCTGCGTTCTCTGCGTTCTCTGCGGTGAATTCTTCTTTACCGGCTCTCACACTGGTTTCCTGTTTTCTCTTGACAGTCCAGCGCTCACTCGCTATTTTGTAAGGATAGTGCTGCAAAGGATCATGGCGAACCGTCATCGCATGATGGGGGCGGGTAGCTCAGCGGGAGAGCATCGGCCTTACAAGCCGAGGGTCACAGGTTCAAATCCTGTTCCGCCTACCAGCCAAAGCGGATCCTATTCTACGTCTGCGGGGGCGTAGTTCAGTTGGTTAGAACGCCGGCCTGTCACGCCGGAGGTCGCGAGTTCGAGTCTCGTCGCTCCCGCCACGAAATCAACCACTTAGCGTGGTCAGCATAATCAGCGCGTAGCTGATTGTTCCCAATTTGTTCCCAAAAATTCCGACAGAGGGATGCCAGCCCTACTGTCGGATTTTTCTTTTATCGGCTGGCGACCAGAATTTCTGTCTCGCCGTGGTCGAATGTCAGACCATCCACAGCCCGCACAAGGTCTGCGTCGCTGATGCGTCCGTACCTCTCGTTCACATTCTTTGATCTGTTCCAATGTCCCAAGATCCTTTCTCTGATTTCCTGGTCCATACCGGAACGCATCGCATTCGTCTTCCAGGTGTGGCGAAGGTCGTGGAATCGAGGAGCAGGTCGAGCCCCATAGCTTTCACAGCTTTGTTCCAAGGGTTCTTCAGGGAATCCGGGTAGGGCGGCTTTCCCTTGACGAGGAATATCTTGTCACTCCCGATTGCCTGGACCTTCATCACGTCTGAGAGAATTGGAACCAGGTCTCTGTGAATCGGTACCCTTTTCCACTTTCCTTCTTTCACGTCCTCCGGTCTCAGGAGCATGATCCGATTGTCCAGATTCACGTGCTTCCGAGTTAGACCGAGGACTTCTCCTCGTCTCATTCCCGTGTAATAGGCTGTCACCGCGATGGGACGAACCCACTGTGGTAGCCGGTCCAGAATCTCATGAAAATCCTGAAGGCTTATGTAGACTTCTCTTTCTCCGGATTTCTCACTCAAGTTCTTCACCAGTCGGGCTGGATTCACGTCCACATGCCTCAGTTCCATCAGCACCTGGAACATCTTCGAGAGGGCAGCCTTTTCCTTGTTGACGGTGGACGGAGCAGCTCCTTCGTTTACCCGGTGAATCTGATATTCCTTTATCTGAGGAATCCAGATGGACTTTACCGGAAGATCTTTCCCCCACTTGTCCACCAGGTGAGCGAAAGACTGCTCGTGTCTCTCTCGGTTGCCGCTGTCTCGCACACCCGGATATGTGAGGCAAAGCTCGATTGCCTTCCACAGGGTCAATTCCTCCCTGACTGGTTCACCTAACGTGAGGTCGGTGGGCATTTGCCAGCCCTGATTCTGGAACATCCGTACACAGGTTTCTCTAGATGCGGGGTCTAATGAACGATAATCACCAGCACCACATGCA
>CAWBBA010000028.1:0-162746 GCA_963786905.1 uncultured delta proteobacterium
ACACCTATGAAGAGGAAATCTATGGGCGTCCCTTTGACGAACATGAAGGTAAAGATCGAAGTGATCATGGCGATAAGAACGGCCAGAGCCGAGGTGCCAGCGACTATGTACATCGGCAATCCTGCGACGGAGGTAAGGAAGGGCACATACAGAAAGCCGCCACCCACTCCGATGAACGCAGTAATAGACGCGATGACAAATCCACCGAGGATAGGCACAATAGGGGAAAACGAGAACTCCACGCCATAGAACGTGAAGGAGATTTTGCTGGCGCCCCAATGCGTAACGTGCACACCACGCGCGGCATGCTCCGTCGTCTCACCTGCGGCCCTCTTGATGTGCTCTTTCTCGAAAGCAGCCGCTGCCGCTTTCGCTTCCTTTTGGCTTCTCATTCCTCGTTCGGTCGTCCCGTAAAAGAGAAACCCTCCGATCACCAGCACGATGATCCCGAAGAACCCGATGTACGCGCTGAAGGTTAATTTTCCCTGCAGTGAGAACAGGAATAAGATACGCGCCGGCTACGCCCCCACAAGCCAGGCAGAGGCCCAGCGGCAAGACGAGTCGTCCCATGCGATAATAGGTGAGCGAGGATATGAAAGCGGATAGTCCGACAAGATACGAGTTACTCGTACGTATTGAGTCGGTTAGGAGCTTGTTGAGCACAGGACTCGTATCTTTGAACATTCTGCCGTAATCAGCGAGTCCGAACACGGTTATGTGGCCCACACCCGCCATAATGCCGCCGAACGCTCCCACTGTGGAGAAGATCCATCCAACCCAGATACCCCAAAGTATGCCGTAAAACCAAAAGGGAGTGGGCGCACCCGGTATTCCCATGAAGCCCGGCGCGGCCTTGGGATCGATCATCCCCTTGCCGACACCTTGTGGGGTCTTTGCAATGGCTTCTTCCAGCTTGCCCGCTTCTGCCGGAAATGCCGTAATAAGCGTTGCAGCAATGGCCGCGGCAACAATCAAACTTATCACGATCCAACTCTTTTTCGTCATACAAAGCCTCCTTATTTATTGAACGATCCTGTTATGTTACAGTTTCCCATATTACCCGAACCCAGGTCGGGAGTCGGGTGTTGCAGAAGTTCTCGGACTTTCCTTTCCACTTCATCGATGTCAACAGGCTTCACAAGAAAGCCGTCCGCCGACATGGACTGGCTCCCTTCCTCGGGCACATAGTCTGCGATGACCATGATTTTGAGTCGGGAGTTGGCTTTCTTCGAGCGCGGCGGGGACCGCTGAGCCGGTGTCGTGCCTCGAGGCGAGGCTCACGAGCGCTAGGTCCACACTCTTTGTTGCAGCGCATTCCAGAGCATCATTCGCGGTCACAAACGCCCACACCTGGTGCGCGTTGCGCTCAAGAAGCCGCTTGAGCAACATGCAGGAATCAGCTTCTTCGTCGAGGATGAGAATGGTTGCCACGCCGTTCCGTCGCTGAGCAAAGAATTAAGCCGTTGTTGCCAACTCAGCGGTGCATAGAGGCAAGATGCGTGCCACAAAAAAAGGATGGGACTCCGAAATCGCTTCATATTGAAAATACAAGTGAATGCACGTGGAGGAGGGCAGAGCGAGCCGCCCCGGGATGCCAATCTCGCGGCCTTAGGTGCAATGAAAAGTCCGGTCGCTTCCCTTGGCTCATCAATTAGTTAGCAGGATATTAGGCGGTTATGAATAAATGGTGAAAAACTTGCACTGCAATATTTATTTTGCACCAAACGAATAGCTTTCAAAGCCTGCTATTCTTCGCACTCGCCCGATACTCAATTCGTCTCGTGTTCGTCCTCGGTGTGGAAGTGCTTCGACTTGACTCCGTAGCGTCGCATGACCTGTTGGAGCGCTTGGCGTTCCAGGCCGCATTCTTTGGCGGCCTTTGTCACATTGCCGGTCGTGCGGGAGAGCAAGGAGGTCAAATACTCTTGGTGAAAACGTTCCAGGACCCGGCTTTTGGCATCCTTGTATTGGAAACTATTGAATTCAGGAGTCATCAAGCAATCCCCGGGATCTGCGAAATCAGGTCCCAGGTCTTCTGCTCGAATCACAGTGTCGGAGGACAGGAGTACAAGCCGGCTGATCACGTTCTCCAGTTCCCGGACGTTGCCGCGCCACGGGTGGTTCATAAGCCGCTTCATTACTTCTGGTGCTACGGTGCGAGTCTCCCGATGGAACTCGGTGCCGAAGCGATCCAGGAAGTGGTCTATAAGCACCGGAATGTCTTCAGGTCGCTCCCTGAGCGGCGGCATGTGAAGGGACATGACATTGAGGCGATAGAAGAGATCTTCTCGAAAAAGGTTGTTCTTGATCTTTGCTCCGAGGTCTTGATTCGTGGACGCAATAATTCGGACGTCAATTTTGATGCTTCTCGTGTCGCCAAGAGGTCTGATTTCCTTGTCATGCAGCACCTTTAAGAGCTTGGTTTGCAGGGTCACCGAAATATCACCGATCTCGTCAAGGTAGATGGTTCCACCCCGAGCTTCCCAAAACAGGCCCTTCTTGTCATGAGTAGCATGGGTAAAGGCTCCCTTTCGATAACCGAACAGCTCACTCTCCAGAATGTTTTCCGGAAGATTCGGGCAGTTCACCGCGACGAAAGGACCCTTTCTCCTGTGGCTCAGCTTGTGTACGGCTCGGGCCGCCATGTCCTTGCCCGTGCCCGATTCGCCCGTGAGCAGGATAGTTACGTCGGCTTCGCTGACAAGGCGTATAGTGTCGAAAATCTTCTGCATCTTGGGGCTGACCCCTACGATTTCATCCAGGCTCTCCTGCTGCTCAATCCTCCGATGAAGCAGTAGGTTTTCCCGCAAGAGCCTGCTTCTCTCAAAAGCCTTTTCGAGCAAATGCAACAGCTTGTCGTGCTCAAACGGCTTGGTAATGAAGTCGTAGGCCCCCTCTTTAATCGCCTGGACCGCGATGTCTATGGTGCCAAAGGCCGTCATCATGACTACGCTGAGCCCGGGAAACCCTTCCTTGATACGGCCGAGAAACTCCATCCCGTCCATCCCGGGCATGCGGATGTCCGCGAGCACCACATCAAAGGGACTCTCCTCCAGAAGCGCCATGGCCTGGTACGCGTTGGGTGCAGTCTGGACTTCGCAATCCAAGTCGGCTGACAGGCTTCGTTTCAGGAGGCGCAGCATGTCTTCTTCGTCGTCAACGATGAGCAGTCTCGTTTTCCCTTGACGTTCCATGTCCGTAATCTTCCGGAGGCTCACATTCTCCAGAGTTTCTCGGGTTCCCGTCACAGTGGGCTCCAATAATTGACATCCATAACAGGCTTACGGCAAAATCATTCCTGGCTTTTGATCCCTCGATTCCGCTACTTCCGCAACGGGGAGAACAAGAGTAAAGGTACTTCCCTTGCCCGGCCGGCTGTCAACCTCAATCCGACCATCGTGATCTTGGATGATACCATAGCTCACCGAGAGGCCCAAACCGGTCCCCTCTCCCACAGGCTTGGTCGTGAAGAAGGGGTCGAATATCCGATCGATCTGGCGAGCCGGGATTCCGCAACCATTGTCGGAAATAGAGACAAGCAGGTTTCTTCCTGACGAATCCAGGCTGGTACCCACCTGGATCAACCCCTCCCCCGAAATGGCTTGTTTTGCGTTCATGAGCAGGTTCATGAACACCTGTTTCAGCTTCTCCCCATCCGCAATCAGCGTCGGCAGACTACCATTCAATCGAGTGTCCACTCTAATATTGTCAAGTTCGAATTGGTGCCCCAGGAGCGAGATCACCTCCGCGATGCAAGAATTGACATCAATGGACGACTTTGTCGTTCTCGTGCCCCGAGCAAACTTGAGAAGATCCTCCACCACCGTCTTGCAGTTCCGCGCATGCTTTTCAATGGTCTTCAGGTCGTCATACGTTTGTGTACCCGGATTATGGTCCCTTAAGAGCAACTGCGTGTACCCCAGCATTACGCCCAGCGGGTTATTGATTTCATGTGCGAGACCCGTGGAAATCTGGCCGAGCGAAGCCAGTTTGTCAGCCTGCTGCAATTGCCGCTCCATGTGCAGCCTGGCGGTAATGTCCTTAGCCATTCCTTCGTAGCTTACCACCTTCCCCGTATCGTCTGTTCGGACCGACGCGCTCACTAGAACGAAAATATCTGACCCATCTTCCGCCTTCAAGCGACATTGCCGATCCTTGACGAATCCCTCTGAATGGAGGTCTCTCACAAGCTCCCGGTAATCATCGGAAGATCCAAACAGGTCAGCCAGTCTCATTCTCCCTATCACTTTGTCCCGCTTTCGATACCCAAGAGACGTCAACCCCGCGTTGTTAATATCGATGAACCGTCCCTGATCGTCGAGAATGAAGATCATGTCCATGGAGCCTTCAAAGACACGCCGATATTTTTTCTCGGATCTGCTGAGATCTTCTGTGCGTTGGACTACCAGCGATTCCAGGTTTCGATTGAGATGCATGACCTCCTGTCCAGCCTTTTCGAGGGCCTGTTTGTCTTTGAGAATCGCATTGTTGATCCTGTGGACCCGCTGAAAGAATAGAGTTATCGAGGCTACCAGAGCAAACGCCAAGGTGTTGATCGCGCCGCTGTACGGCCGCAAGGTCAACCAAACATCGCGCATGTCCAGGACCAACAAGACGCGCTTGGCAATGTGGCCGACCCCGCGAGACATAGCAAAGCATGCAAGAGCCACTGAAAGCCACAGAAGATATGTCCAGAGCACATTGGCCGGCTGTGTCTTTACGAGACGCATCGCGTACCAGACTGACAGGAAGGAGAACAAGATCATCAACGCTGAGCCCACCACATCCGTGAACCAGATGGGAGCGAGGGGATAGGAGTTATTCGCGGGCATGCCCCTCCTCCTTCAGCGCGTCCTTGTACAAAGACCTAATCCCAAGCAAGAGGCAAATCATGGCTGGAACGCTTACGAGGTGGTCTAGCTTTAGAACGTAGTAGAGACGCGTCATCGCAGAATCCAGGACTATCCGTCTGCGTCCAATCCGGCTCGCCGATGACTGCGTCTGCCGCAACTCGTTCCTCCACCCAGTGGCCCAAGAACGTATCAAAATTCCAGAGAACAAAAAGGATGCACGATATCTGGATAAGGCGCCACCCTCTCTGTTGGACGAAACTGTTCACCTGGAGCCAGTACGCTAGTATTCCCATAGCAACACTGAAGATCACGTGAGCCAGTTGATGCACATAAAGCCCTTCAGGAGCGGGATGGGACTGAAAGGCCCAAGCTACCTCAGGGCTGAAAAGTGCGCTCAGAACAATGAACGCTGCAACAGTCTTCACCTTCGACCTCTTGGAGAGTTACCATTCATTAAAGCGGATCACTGAGGCCCTGGCCTCTGAGTATCTCAGTTTACAGTACTCTTCGTCATTCCGGCGAACTACCATGACGTGGCGGTCACAACGGAAGATGAAAGAGCTGCAACTGAGTCTGGTGCCACGGATGTGTTTCGCCCTCGCGGGACTCATCCGTGCCTGACTCTCATAGCCGATAAATACCACCGGCATTGTAAACTGGCGCGACGAGCGTGCCGCCTGACACGGCCCGGCACGGATGAGCTGCGCACATCCGTGGCACCAAGCAAGAGGCGCTCTCCGTTGAGAGTGTGGCACTTTCAGGTAAATGCCGGAATCCATAAGATGGACTGGCAAAGACACCGTTCCCTACTAAGTGCGGTAGGGGTGGGCATCACCTGGGGTACTTGAATTGTGACGCTACCTGATGCCGCACTTGCCGCGGAACTTGGCCGCGAAATTCCCGGGATGAGGCGCCGAAGAGATCTCTTTATGGAAAATGCATCGGCGCCTCTTTTCAAGGAAAGACTATCACTTGACAGGTGTGAGATTCTAGTCTGGGCTGGTGTCCGTAACCTGCCCGGTGCCGAAAGAACTGACACCCTTGAGGCTCCCCTCGGACAGAAAAGTCTCATAGTTATAAATTAACCTTTGGACCACAGCTCCGGCCAGACGCTTGAAAAACATCATTCCCATTTGAGGATGTTTTTCAAATATCTTATTCAGGCTTTCCTTTTCAATTTTGACCACCTTGCTGGGGGCCACGCATTCAGCCGAAGCTACGTAAACGGGACGATCAACCATGCCTGTCCAGCCGAAAGCCTCTCCAGGAATGTTGACGGTGTAATCTATCTCCGCTTCTGTTCCTATGGACACTCTTACCCGTCCATCCACAAGGATATAAAAGTGATTTGCCGGAGTGCCTGCTTTGAACACAAGCGAGCCTTTTTCAAGTGATTCTTCTACCATGACCTTGGTAATTTCATTCATGGTTTCCTGGCTCTGGTCCTTAAAAAGATCGGCTTTTTGAATAATCATGGCCTCTCCTTTCTGTTGGAAAGACATGTATGGGACCCGGCCGGCTCGAACCATCTTTGCGGCTACGTCGGTTCTTGTGCTTGTCGTCGATCCTCCCTTTTGTTATCCCCCTTTCTGACGCTCGACCCGCTTCTGTTAATCAATCTCAAGTCGAGCTTCTGAAGTCTCCTTTCACAGCTCATGACCCGTTCCCGGACCTCATAGCAGCCGTCTGTGCCTTCGTCTGCAATGGTCATGACAGAAACATACCGAAAAAAGAAGCCATCTCCTGTAATTATTGTTACCGGGGGTACTATGGGAGTCAAGCAGTAACTTTGTCGCTATACTGAGACGCGCAATCTCGGTTTACCGCTTTGCTGCCAACAATATCGGAATGGAAATCAGTTGAGCCGCTACGGAAAAGACTATGAGAGCAGGAACCGAGATGTCGTACAACACTCCCATGAGCACGCTCCCCGCGAACCAAAACAAGCCGAAGGCCGTGTTAAATATTCCAAAGGCAAAGCCCAGCCTGTTCGTTGGGACCAAGTCGGCAATGGCAGCCTTCATAACCGATGACTGAGCCCCCATGCCCACTCCCCATAAGGCCATACCGGCAAGCGAAGAATAATACCCGCCCAGAAAGACCAATGGAGCAAAAAAGGATGAGAAAAGGACCGCGATGACTAATGAAGCAAAGCCGATGCGGTCAAAAATACGGCCGAACCAAAGGGCCGCGACCGCATCAACGGCCATAGCCACGGCATAAAATATCGGAATCGAACTGTCCGGAACGATAGCCGTTTTCTTGAAATGGTACGCAATGAGCGGGAAGTCGGCATACGCTGCCGCGTACAAAACCGACAGCAATGACATAGACCCAATACTTTCGGCTAAGGCCTTTTCCCTCCAACTTCACTGAGGCGCTTCCAAGGTCATGAGGGCTCGGATATAACCTCGCGGCCAGGGCCAGCAGGCTTAAAGCTATGACCGCAGGGATCAACAGCAATGCGAAGCCTGTTTCATAGCCGCCTCTAAAATGAAGGACAGCAGCTACAAACAATGGGCCGATGACAGCGCCCATCTGGTCCAGGGCCTGATGTAGACCAAATCCCCATCCGCGGCCAATTTGGTCCGAAGCGCAGGAGAGCATCACATCGCGGGCAGGGGTCCTGATCGCTTTGCCCATTCGTTCCGCAACGATGAGCGCGGCCGCAATCGGCCAATGGCCTGCCAATGCCAGGAGAGGCACGGCCAACAGGTTCAGTCCGTAACCGAGGAAGACTATGGTCCAGTATTTTCTTGTTTTGTCGGCAAAGTAGCCTGATACAAGACGCAGGGCATATCCTATCAATTCTCCGAATCCCGCGATCACTCCCACCGCCGTTGCGCTTGCCCCTAGCACGGCCAAAAACGGACCGGTTATGCTCCGGGCCCCCTCGTATGTGAAGTCTGAGAACAGGCTGACTACTCCGATTAAGACGACGAACTTAATCGCGGCGGGCCTTGATATGTCGCGTAATTCGGTTGCGGCGTGTAATGGGACTTTCATGACAAGATGACTTCCCCTCTGGTATTAGCAGATGGAACTTAATGACACGAGGAATGACTGCCTACTTTACTACCAGTACCGCGCAGGGGGCGAGGCGAGTCAGAGTCTGGGACGTGCTTCCCCAGACGCGATCAAATATACGGCTGTGGCCCATGAATCCGACGATGAGCAGGTCAAAGCGGCCTTCTTTGCAAAAATTCACAATGCTCTCGACCTCGTGGCCCACCACTATGTGCGGCGTGAGCTTGGCTCCGCCGGCTTTTGCCTGTTCCACGGCCTCTCTGTTCAGCTCCTCAAAAAACGCGTCCTTTTGCCGTTTGACCTCCTCGAATTCGCCGATCGTAGCCACGTACTGGGGCAAATCTTCCTCTACGGAAATCGAATGAAATTCCGCATCAAAGCAAGCGGCCAACTCAATCGCCCGCGTCATCGCTTTTCGCGAACCTTCGGAGCCGTCGTATGCTATCAAGATTTTCTTATACATCTTTCTTACCTCCTGGGCCCTGGAGCAGGGTCCATTTACGCAAAGCGCCATCGGCCTCTTTTTGGTCCGGTTGGAAGAACCACTGCGCAATCAGTGTGGGAATCACAGCACTGCCGATGACGACGGTGACGAGAATCGTATACTGTTCCTGCGTGATGATCCCACGGGTATACCCGAATAGGGCGGAAATACTACCAAAGGTCAAGCCTGTACTCATCAGAAGCGTTGTATACATCCCGACCTTGCGGGAGAAGCGAAAAGCGGTAGTGAGCGGATAGACCCCTATAAACTTGGCCGCGACTTTCACGGCAAGCAAAACGAGAATCAGACCGAAACCGGTCACAATCGCAGGCAGGGAGACTATCGCCCCTGCCTTGAGAAAATAGAAGGGTGTTAACAAAGCGAAGGTGGCAGTGCGAAGGTGCCTCACCATCTCACGGTTTTCTTTGAACAGGCCTGCCACCACCAAACCTAGCAAGTACGCGGGCAAGACAGCCTCGCTGTTTGCACGGGTTGCAAGCCAGCCCAGTCCGAAGAGCAAAAAGAAAAGAAGCTTGATTTCAGGCTCACTCACGTGCCCATTGAACGTCTTGAAAAACCAGCGTGTAAATGATGGGGTGAGACAAAGCACCAGCGTGGTCACCACCGCGAACAACACCAGCCACCAATCGTAATGCGCAAACAGAATCCCCAGCGCGACCACTGTTCCAAGGTCGGTGACGAAACAGGCAGCAAGGATAAGCTTCCCCAATTCCTTCCTGTTTAAGCCTGTTTCCACCATCACGGCGTATACTACCGCGACTGACGTGGTGGACAGAGCGAGGCCGCAAATCATCGCTTGATCGAGTGACCAGTTCGCTACGTAATATGCGTATGACATGGCCCCCAAGAATGGAAACAAGAAACTTAGGAACCCTATGCTTAGACTCTCCTTGCCATATTTGCGAAGGATTTCCGGTTCAATTTCCGCCCCGGCAAGAAAGGTTAAGAGAATCGCGCCGAAGCCCGCGAGAAAACTAATCCATTCAGCCTTCGGGTCCAAGCCTAGAAAATTCCCGCCCAGAACGCCGACACAAATTTCAACCAGAGCCACCGAAATGGCGGTTCGCATCGAGATGAGGCTGGCCAAGAGCGCCAGCCCAATCCAAATCATAGCCACGTACCAGGTCTGTTCCATTGCCTTCTCCAGGATTTGCCGGAGATCATGTCATTCACTAGAGTTTGAAACAAAAAACCCCACCACACGGTGGGGTCAATAGAAAGCCGAACTCCCACCGCGCAGTCTCCACCGGTAGGAGTCATCAGCCCTTGAGAGCGTTTTTGGGGGACTCCATCCCCTTCGGATGTGTCTTTTCGTATAGCTAACGGCAAGAAAAGTCAAGACAAGCGAGGATTCATTCGCTTGGGTGGAGGAAAAGGGAATTCTGAGCCCCGAAGGGGCATCCCAAGCATAGCCACGGGTGTAACCCGTGGAATAGGAATCCTCCCATCACCTTGGATCAGGGACCCTGAAAGGGTCTCCCTGGCATGTAATAATTGCTTGCGGAATGAGGGAGACCCCTCCCGGGGTCTAACCCCGTGTTGTGCCCTTCTTCCGTGGGTTCCACCCACGGCTACCGTTGGGCCGCCCCCTTCGGGGCGCCGGTCACATGCCCCACTTAAGCCATTGCCTACCATTCAGACCAACGGGCTCCTCATCAAGAGATCGAGGGCTCGGCGGGCGGTATCGGCCAGTTGCGGCTCTTGGGCTTCGAGTGACAAGCAATTGCCGAAGATGGTCTGCGGTACGGAGCATCAGCATTGCCAGGTCTCCCTCATCGGCCCCGATGTTGGTAGTGAGTTCAGCCCAGTCCACTTCTTCAGCCCACAAGAATACCGACGCGGCCGGCCAAAACATTATGGTCGGGACATCAAAACCTCTTTCCGCCATAAACTGGGCAAGGGGGCGCAGCTTTTCCATCATGTGGCGGAATCTCTTCCAGAGCGGTCGTGTTTTCTCCCAGATTTCCCGACTTATAAGAATTTCCTTGTCCTTGTCCAATACAAAGGGAGCAATGAGCGCGGCCAGCCCCTGAGGTCCGAGCGCGCTAAACTCGCCCTGCCTTATCAGTTCGGCTATCAAGAGAGGATGATCCAACCTCAGTTGCGCAGCCCATTTGCCGTCATAGGTCGGGATCCCGTGCTCGTCCAAGTAATTCAACTCCTCAAGTAAATTCCTGTGTCTTTGAAATTCCTTGAGCAATTTGGAGTGCACTTTCGCAGCGTGGCGAGGATTCTCTCGGAAAGAAGCAAAAGACAGGCCGAGAAGTTTTCTTACACCGTCCGGGTCATGTGAGAGCAAGAGGTTGAGCGTCATGGAAAAATTGACCGCGATCCTGGATTGCAGGGGCTCCGGCTCAGAAAACACTAGTTCCTTCACCAGGCCGATGTTCAGAAATCTTCCGGGTACCACGAGGGTAAAACCGGCATTGTCCATTCCTCGTCTTCCGGCACGGCCGGTCATCTGGTGGAGATCTGTGGCGGTCATGTCCACGAACGTCCGGCCATTGAAACGGTCGCTCTGCACGAGCACAACCGTCCGGGCGGGAAAGTTGACTCCCGCTGCCACTGTGGATGTGGAAAAGATCACCTCCAGGTGGCCCAAAACCATCATTTTTTCGATCAGGAGACGCCATCCGGGAAGCTGGCCGGCATGATGTGAACCGGCCCTACAGTGTAGCAAACGGCCAAGCTGTCTATGGCGCGTTAATTCCGGATAACCTGAAAGTTGCCCTTGGACCGCCTCCGCGAAACCGCCCTCTTCCGGTCTCAATGGCGCGGGAAGGAGAGTCTGTAAAGCGCTGTCACAGTCCGACCTGGATTTCAGGAAAATGATCGCCGGGAGAAGTTGAAATTCCCTGAGAGTCTCGACAATCCCGTTTATTTCTGGATGTCTTGACTCCGGAACCCTCTTCCTGCCCCTTTCCGTCTTTGCGAATGCGGCAACCTTCGGAAAGAGGCTCTTGCCTCTGAGAAAGGGGGTAAGCTCGCCGCTAGGCGTCCTGAAAAGCACGTGAAGTGGGACCGGACGGGTCCCGGAATAGACCACGGAGCACGATTTGCTTCGAATATGAGTCAGCCACCGAGCCACTGCCGCCGCGTTGGAAATAGTGGCTGAGAGCAGGAGAAGTCTCACCCTGCCCGGAAGGTAGATCAGGTACTTCTTCCCAGACTACCCCCCTGTCGATATCTCCCAGATAATGGGCCTCGTCCAGGATTACCAGATCAACATCGATGTCCGTGCCGGTCTGCATCGCATCGTAGAGCTGGTTGCGAAGGATTTCGGTAGTTCCAACGATCACAGGCGCGTCGGCATTCTCCTTGCGATCTCCGGTGAGGATCCCAAGCTGATCTCGGCCCAGCGCTTCCCCAAACTCTTCATATTTTGCATTGGACAGGGCCTTCAGAGGAGTCGCATACCATATCCGGCAGCCTCGGGAGAGAAATTCCTTCGTGGTTTCCAGGGCGATCCACGTTTTCCCGGAGCCTGTTGGCGCGCTGACCAGCACATCCCCTTTGTTGACTTTTCTCACTGCTTCTATCTGGAAAGGGTCGGGGACGAAGGCAGCCGGTTCCGGTCTTCCTATGTCGGCGAGGAGACGTTCAGCCTCTCTATGAACACGGGGGGCTGCGGATTCCTGAATCGGACCCATGGACCCCGTTTCTATGTCCCTGAAAAAAAGCTGGTTTCTTGCGAAATGACTTTTTGTGTTTTGGCTGAAGTGATCTCATTATTGAACCGAAAGCTACTCCAAGCTTACCTCAATGACAAGTCCGCCTGACGCGGCATACTGTGGCTTCGTCCGAGGCAAAGGGGCCGGTTTCTACCTTGATCCTTATCAAGGACTGTTTTACGTTGTGAGCGTGCTTTTAACATTTGCTGATCCGAGATTTCCGTGCTCTTATCATGTTGTGCCGCGCGCTGCGGCTTACCGGGATGCCTCCCGGAAGAGGCAACATCATTCAAGTTGTCAAAAAAATCTGGGAGATCATTACGATATCGCCGCCAAAATTCACGCGGTGATGTGCAACTTATCTCTCACAGCTCTATAGATTCTGTCCACAAAGTCGCTCCAAAGTTTTCTCGCGGGTGAAGCAAGGGTTTAGTAATGCCTAAAGAGAAAATTCTCGTGGTTGACGACGAAGAAGACATACTCGAACTGGTCCGCTACAATCTGGCCAAGGAAGGTTACCAGGTCGCGTGCGTCACCTCGGGTGAACAGGCCATGAAAGAGGTCAAAGAGGATGCTCCGGACCTGATTTTGCTTGACCTGATGCTCCCGGGTCTGGACGGATTGGACGTGTGCAAGCGGTTGAAGAGTGATCCTGTAACGAACGTCATTCCGATAATTATGCTCACAGCGAAAGGCGAGGACGCAGACATTGTAACCGGCCTGGAATTGGGTGCAGAGGATTATGTTACCAAACCGTTTAGCCCGCGCGTGCTATTGGCCCGTCTAAAAGCTTGTCTTAGGCGAAAACGGCAAGAAGAGGCTGACGAAACAGGAATTCTCAGAGTCGGCGATTTTACGATTAATCCCTCACGCCATGAGGTGCTGGTCAAAGACAAACCGGCAGATCTCACAGCGACGGAATTCAGGATTCTTTATTTTCTCGCCCGTCGGACCGGTTGGGTTTTCAGCCGCGATCAGATAATCAAGGCAGTGAAGGGAGACGATTATCCAGTAACGGAGCGCTCAGTGGACGTTCAGATCGCCGGGTTGCGGAAAAAGCTTGGCAGTTCGGGCAACTCCGTGGAAACTGTCAGGGGAGTGGGCTACAGGTTAAAGGAGTAACCAATGCGGAAAAGGAGAAAGTTGCTGTGGCAACTTTACCCTTCGTACCTGATTATCATCGTTGTCTCCTTAACGGCAATGGCCTTGTACACGTCCAGGACGTTAAAAGTCGCAGGCCAGGAAAGAGCGGTCGAGAGTCTCAAAGTTCAAGCGGAAATTGTCGAGCAACTTGTAGCGGGTCGACTCTCTCCGGATCGTGCAGCCGAAGTCGATGCCCTCCTGAAAGACCTCGGAAGAAAGATAGCGACCAGAATTACTATTGTGATGCCTTCAGGGCTGGTGCTGGGTGATTCGGACGAAGACCCTGCGCGCATGGACAATCATGCCGGACGGCCGGAAGTGAAAGAAGCTCTGGCAGGTAAGTTAGGAGTCTCCACCAGATACAGCTTCACCTTGAATACAAACCTGATCAATGTGGCCATTCCTGTAATCCAAAACGGCCGACTGGCTGGAATAGTTAGGACGGGAATTTCGAGCAGCGAAATGAGTTCAGCGCTGTTGACCATTTATGAGGAAATCTTTGCAGGCGGAATAGTCATAGTATTGTTGGCAGCCATCATAGGATTCTACGCTTCCCGGAAGATAAGCCGGCCCATAACGGAACTTAAGAGGGGCGCCATCAGATTTGCCGACGGAGATCTTCACTATAGGCTGGATGTTCCCAATTCCGAAGAGTTAGCAGCGCTTGCGGAAGCAATGAATGCAATGGCGTCTCAATTGCATGATCGGATAACAACGATAACCCAGCAGCGAAACGAGTTAGAAGCGGTCCTATCTGGAATGGTGGAGGCGGTCCTGGTCATTGACGCTCATGAAAATATCCGAAGCGTGAACGAAGGCGCGGAGAAGCTTTTTCAAATCGAATCGAGCAAAGTCAAAGGTAGAAAGGTCCAGGAGGCTATAAGGAATACGGACCTACGCCGATTTGTGACTGAGACGCTTTTACGCGAAGAGCCTCTTGAGGGGGACATAGTCATATTAGGCGACCCGGAGAAGTTCCTTCAGGCCCATAGCGCGATTCTAAGAAATGCCGATGGCAACACGGTTAGTGCCCTGGTGGTCTTGAACGATGTGACGCGTTTGAAGGCCCTGGAAAACATCCGCCGAGACTTTGTGGCAAACGTTTCTCATGAATTAAAAACCCCAATCACGTCGATCAAAGGCTTCCTGGAGACTTTGCGAGAGGGCGCTCTAAAAGATCCTGAACATGCGGAACGATTCTTGGACATTATTATCAAACATACTGATCGATTGACCGCGATAGTAGACGACTTGTTGAGCCTTTCCAGAATAGAGCGCGACGCGGAAAAGGGAGAAATTGCTCTCCAGGACAGGCGAATAGCCGAAGTTCTTGATGCTGTGGGCAAAGCATGTAGAAAGAGGGCGCAACTTAAGAACATAAAGTTGGAGTGCGAGGCTGACGATACGATTGTTGCGCAGGTCAATGCAACACTCCTCGAGCAGGCCATTGTCAATCTCGTGGATAACGCGATCAAATACAGTGAGCCGGACCAGACGGTCATTGTTCGAGCTGATAAAACAGGCGAAGAAGTGGTTATAAAAGTTGTGGACGAAGGGTGCGGCATACCGAGAGACCATCTGGAGCGCATATTTGAGCGCTTTTATCGAGTGGACAAGGCAAGGAGCCGAAAGGTGGGCGGAACGGGCCTCGGACTGGCCATCGTAAAGCATATAGTGAGCGCTCATGGTGGCCGCATTACCGTAGAAAGTTCTCTCGGCCGAGGGAGCACTTTTTCTATTTATTTGCCGGCCGGCGAGTAAGGAGTACCTGATGAGAGTGAAATTGCAAAGAGATATTGAAAAGCTGAAAACACGTGTCCTGTCCCTCAGCACTTTGGTTGAAGAGCGTTTCCGTCTGGCGGTGAAGTCTATTGAATGCCGAGACGCGGAGTTGGCGCGAGAAGTGATTGAAGGCGACATGGAAATAGACCAACTGGAAGTTGACCTTGAGGAGGAATGCCTTAAGATCCTCGCTCTGCATCAACCCGTGGCCGACAATCTGCGCTATATCATCGCTATTTTGAAGATGAACAATGATCTGGAGCGCATCGGTGACCTTGCAGTGAATATCGCGGAACGCGCGGAACGGGTTGCCGGAGAAGCCGAGATGCAGGTTCCCTTCGATTATTTCACCATGTGCCAGAAGACCGGGGAGATGTTGAAGAAGAGCCTGGATTCACTGGTGAATATGGATTTACACTTGGCTTATGAGGTGTGCGCTCAGGACGATGATGTCGATTTCATGAAGAGCGTTATGCAGGACCAGTTTGCCCAGGAAATGCGCAAGGACCAGAGTCACGTTGAAGCAATGATCAACCTGTTTCTGGTATCTCGCCATCTGGAGCGCATTGCAGACCACGCCACAAACATTGCTGAAGACGTGATCTACATGATCACAGGGGAGATTCACCGCCACCGAGGAGCGGATTACGCATAGGTGCCGAATGTCCAGCAAGCCGCTGTCACGTTCGTAGGGTCATTTCTTGGACGATTTCTCATCATAGACAAGGATGTCCAGCATCAGCGCGACACCACCACCCGCGGCTGCGAGGAAAAAGATTATCCGAAGCGGCCGGTGACATATTCCATTGTCTTCTCTACTTTCGGGTTGGTGAATATTCTTGAAGTCTCGCCATACTCTATGAGCCGGCCCAAATACATAAACGCTGTGTTATCCGAAACGCGAGCAGCCTGTTGCATGTTGTGAGTCACAATGACGATTGTGTAACGGCCGCGAAGCTCGTCTATAAGGTCCTCGATTTTTGCCGTGGCCACAGGGTCCAGCGCGGAACAGGGCTCATCCATGAGGAGCACATCGGGGTTGCCAGCGATGGCCCTGGCAATGCACAGGCGCTGCTGCTGCCCGCCGGACAGCCCTAGAGCATTATCCTCGAGCCGATCTTCGACCTCGTCCCACAGAGCCGCCGCTTGCAGACGCGTTTACCACCGTCTCACGGAGGATCTTTTTGTCCCGAATTCCTTCCACACGCAACGGATAGCTTACGTTATCCGCAATGGACATAGGAAAAGGGTTCGGCTTCTGAAACACCATGCCCATGGCCTTGCGAAGCCCGATCACGTCCACATCCGGATCATAGATGTCAGTAGAGTCGAGAAGGATTTTCCCTTTTGTTGTGAGCCCATCGATAAGATCGTTCATGCGATTGATGGACCGTAGCAGGGTGGACTTCCCACAGCCGGAAGGCCCAATAAGCGCCGTGACGAATCCCTTCTCCATTGTCATATTTACGTCAAACAGGGCCTGCTTATGGCCATACCAGAGGTTAAAATCCTCAATGGCCATAAGAGTCCCCTGCGGGCCTTTCTCAAAGTGGTATACGGTGCCGTTGGATGTGTCCGGCGTTTCGGTCATAAAAGACTTCCTCCTAAAAGTGCCCCGTGAAGAATTTACGTTTCAGCCGGTTCCGGATCATGATAGAAGCCGCATTCATGGCGAAAACCAAGCTAATCAGCAGCAGTGTAGTGACGTAAACCATGGGCTTTGCCGCTTCGGAATTTCGAGACTGAAAGCCCACGTCGAATATTTGAAATCCAAGGTGCATGAAACTTCGATCGAGGTGTATGTACGGAAAAAAATGGTCGATCGGCAATTCCGGCGCCAACTTCACCACTCCCACTAGCATGAGAGGAGCGACTTCACCCGCTCCGCGTGCCATCGCCAGAATCAGGCCGGTCATTATTCCGGGCATGGCGCGCGGCAGCACAATGTATTTTATCGTCTGCCATTTTGAGGCCCCGCAAGCCAGCGAGCCCTCTCGCATGGATTGCGGAACCGCAGCGAGGGCCTCTTCAGTGGCGACGATCACCACCGGGACCGTCAACAGAGCCAGAGTCAACGATGCCCAGAGCAGACCACCGGTACCGAAAGTCGGGGTTGGAAGCCGCTCAGGATAGAAGAGACGGTCAATATTCCCTCCAAGTATGTAGGCAAAGAACCCCAGGCCGAATACACCGTAGACGATAGAGGGCACACCCGCCAGATTGTTGACGCAAATTCTCACTAGCGAAACCAGACGCCCTTGCTTGGCATACTCCCGGAGATATAGAGCTCCGACCACGCCGAAGGGAGCCACCAAAAGCGCCATGAGTATTGTCATGCAGAAGGTCCCGAAAATCGCGGGCATAACCCCGCCTTCGGTATTTGCTTCTCGGGGCTCCTGTGTCAGGAACTCCCGCCATCGAGACAGATACACGCCGATCTTGCCGGAAAAAGTCAGGTTATTGGCAGGATAAAATCTGACAATGTCGGATAATTTCAGCGTCTTCTCACGGCCGCTTACATCCGCCAAAGTTATTGTGTATTGAGCGTCTTTCTCCTTGATGGCGGCGACCTCTTTGGCCAGATCCTGGTATTGCACCTCAAGTCGTTCTGAGTTGGTCTTGAATCCTTTTTCGGCTTCGCCGTATTGTGGACTTTTATGGCCGTATTGGAGCCGCACTTTCTTGAGCTTCAGGCGTTTCTTCTTCAAGATAGTGGTTGACTCCAGCTATCTCACTGCGCTCTATTCCTCTAATGCGGTCACGTCGCCAGGCGCCGCGGGTCTGTTCGGTGTCCAATGTTTCCATGGACAGCGAGCTTTTTTCGACGACCTTCCCGTTAAGGTCAAGGGACTTGATAGTCCCGATAAAAGGACCCCATTCCATTCGTTCCACGAAGAACATGTCACCGGGGGTCGAGGTTCCGGTTATTTCATAATCCACCACCCATCTGAAGTCTTCGTTGTACAAGTCAAAATTTCCGGTCCGATAAAGTGTTCTGCGCGCAAATCCATCGTGCGCCGCGATCTCTTTGCGTGTTTCCTCACTCAATTTTGCCAACACGTCGGGCCCAGGCTTGAAATCCTCGGCACGCGCAACTTCGCCTGCCAGTCGAGAGCCGTCACGAAGCAGCACGACCTCGATCGGGCGAGGATAGAAGGTGAAAATGCCGTTGTACACGATTAGGACGACGAAGCCGATTATCATCGCGATTCCGACACAGAGCCCACCGCCAAATAGCCACAGAAAAGGTTCACCCCGGGCTTTGAAGTCCCAGACCATAGATTTTCTCTGGGGTGCTATCAACTGGCGGCGGCGGTATCCTCATCGGTACTCTGGCGGGTTGCTTTGGAATCCACGCTCGGCCTGACCTCTGAGTTTAAGGCTGTTCCGACGGCCTTGCCCCCAGTTTGCCGGTCATCCCGGGCCGAGTTCTCTTTGTTTCGACGGGTCTTCATGACCTGTAGCCCTTACAGTTGCATGGCACGTTTGCGAAAATGCAAACGTACCAGTTCAGCGACGGTATTTATGACAAAAGTCATGGCGAAGAGTACCAGGCCCGTGAGAAATAGCACGCGGTAGAGGCTCCCGTCCTTCGGGGCTTCAGGCATCTCCACAGCAATATTTGCCGACAAGGCTCGCAATCCGTCGAAAACATTCAGATCTATAAGGGGCGTGTTTCCCGCGGCCATGACCATGATCATGGTTTCGCCCACAGCTCGTCCCATTCCGATCATGACTGCCGAAAAGACGCCGCTTAGAGCCGTGGGTATGATGATCCAAATAGCTGTTTGCCACAATGTGGCTCCACAGCCCAGGCTTGCTGAGCGCAGATGGTCGGGCACTGCACTTAAGGCATCGTCCGCCAGCGTGTATATGATGGGAATTACAGCGAAGCCCATGGCAAAGGAAACTATCAGAGTGTTGCGCTGAACGTATGTGCCTACCAGGCCGTCGCGGGGGTCCAATCCCAGCGCTTCGAGGAACACAGCAAGGGCGTACGACAGGGCCGCAGTGGCAGCCACTATCCCAAGCCAGCGGAGAAAATCCAGGAGCGCGGAATAAGGCATGGGAATTTTGCGGAGATAAATAGTAAACCGATACCCGAAGATTCGACTGGCCAACAGACTCACCAGCAGCCCCATGGCCGGTATTATCAGCACGAACAAGAAGGGAGCAGCACTGCCGATCCCGCCGTTTAACCAGGATTTGAAACTCCCTACGAAGAAAAGCCTTTCAAATAGAGGACCCGCCGCATAGGCCAGATACATTGATCCAGCTACTACCACGAACATCAAAGAAAACTTCGGGATACCTTCAAGTCGTAGTGCCACCGGTGACGGCAAAGATTGCCACAAATATGCAGCGAAAATCAGCGACAAGGGCAGAACAGCAAACACAAGAATCACCGCAGCTATCCACGTCTCGATCACCGGAGCCAAAACAAGCGCTGCCACAAAACCGAGCACCACCGAAGGCAGGGAGGCCATAACTTCCATGACCGGTTTCACTTTCCCTCGGACACGGTATGGCAAAAACTCTGATGTATAGATTGCTGCGAGCAAGGCTATCGGTATGGCAAACAAAAGCGAATAAAAGGTTCCTTTGAGCGTCCCGAAAATCAAAGGTACTATCGAAACCTTGGGTTCAAACGCGTCGGTGGCTCCTGCGGATTGCCATGTGTACGTGGGCTCGGGATAGTCTTCGTACCAAACTTTGCCGAACAGGGTATGAAGAGAGATCTCGGGATGGGGCACGTCGATATCCCAGTAGCTTGTTCGCCTATCACTTCTTACGGCAAGCAACCCGTTGAGTTGCGGAGCAAGAACCATAGCTTCCTGGGACACCTTGTCCGGCGATGAACTCAGGCGAAGTATGGTCTTTTGACTGGTGCCGTGACGAAGCCAGACTTGCCCACCCGAATCCGAGGTTGCAAATGTCTTCCCCCGTTGGCTTGGGGCAAACCCGGTAACTGCCGAACTGTGCGGCCCAAATTCCCTCGTTCGCACCAATGAAAGGCCGTCACTTGATGCCGCTCCCTTTCTTTCAATCAAGAAGAATATGGTGACTGATCCATCGGACCCCCCGACTACCATCGACTTGTCACCCAGAAGGAAACCAAGAACCGTCAGATCCACACCAGAAGGAACGACGCTAACTGTTTCAGCGAGGACAGGATAGTCGAAGTCCCGCATGCTGTAACGATGCACCTTGCCGTCGGCCCTGGCCAGGTAGACATCGTCCCCCATTCCCGTGACCAGCACGTGACTGATGCGATCGCCCTCCGGAATTGCAGGGAGTCTGGTCATTGTAGTGTCCGAGGTCATTTTCCTTGTGAATAAGTTCAGTTTCGATTCGATCAGCACTATCGTCGCTAGCCCTTGGCTATCCACAGCCGCAAGACGCTTCTTGGGCCGTTCCCCGAACTCAGTAAAGCGGTAGTCCAAAGCAACGATCGGCGAGCCTGTTTCGGAGGCTTGGATTTCGTCCTCTAGTTCCAGCTTCACGGAAGTCTTTCGGATCTGGTTGCCCGTAATGGTCGAATAAATTGCGGAACCGTCGGAACTGTCCTGATCATCTATTTTCTTCAGTCCGACGGGCATTGCCTCAGCCGGCAGCACCTCGCTAAAGAAAGAGATTCGACCTAACCTCACAGTTCCATCCGAAAAACCGAGCGCCATGTTTGAAGTGTCAAGGCTTTGAGCAAAGGCAGTAACGGTTTTGCCCTTCAAACCAAACGACGGCGCGGTCAGTAGAGCGCCTGTTCTGGCGTGCCAAGCGGAAACAGTCGCGTCTTTCATGGCGCAAGCCGCGATTGTTCTGTGCTCGTCCATGCTGAGGCCAAGAATCGGTTCCCGTCTCACATCGAGAGCGTAATCCGATTGGGACTGGACTGTCCCCCCTTCAAACAAAGGCACAACCTCATACACGAGGAAGATCATTATCCCCAGTACGGCCGCGATCACGAGAACTCCGCCGACCGAAATGACCCTATCGGCTATACGGTCGGCGATCAGCACCCAGCGACGGGTCTTTTTAGGCCCTTTCGCCTCGGAATTAACCATTGTTTTTGCTGCCTCTTGATGGTCCGGACAAAAAAGACTGAACAGAGCTTTCGGAAAGAACCGATCAATTGATGCTCAATTGCTTCATATCTTCGTCTGCCAGGTCTTTTGAAACGGGAAAGAATCCATCCTTGATAACTACCTGTTGCCCCTCTTTGGAAAAAACGTATTTGATGAACTGCGTCATAAGGGGATCCAGGGGCTCCTGCGGCCTCTTGTTGAAGTAGATATATAGAAACCTGGCAAGCGGATAGTCTCCGGTGTATGCATTTTCCGGGTCCGCACCAAAGCACTTACCTTCCCGGACGCCCAAGGGAACGATCTTCACATCTGCCGTCTTGTAGCCCACACCGGAATAGCCCATAGCATATTTGTCGGAAGCCACCCCCTGCACAACTGCTGAAGATCCCGGCTGCTCCTTGACGCTGTCCTTGTAGTCACCGCCGAAAAGCGCCACGTCCTTGAAATAGGCATAGGTGCCTGATGCGGAATTACGTCCATACAGTGAAATCGGCTTGTCAGCCCAGTCACCTGTAAGGCCTAGCTCACCCCATGTCTTGACACTCTTTGCAGCTCCTCCTTTGCGGGTTTTTGAGAAGATGGCGTCGAGCTGTTTCAGCGTCAGGCATTTGATAGGATTGTCTTTGTGGACAAATACGACCAGTGAATCCACGGCAACCCGGACGGCCGAAGGCTTATAACCGAATTTTTTCTCAAAAGCCTGAATTTCTGAGGACTTCATCTCTCGTGACATCGGGCCGAACTGGGCCGCGCCCTCGATCAGCGTGGGGGGAGCGGTAGATGATCCTTTGCCCTCCACGGCTACTTTCACCGCGGGATATCTCGCTCTGAAACCTTCGGACCAGAAAGTCATAAGATTATTCAAAGTGTCGGAGCCGATGGACTTCAAATTTCCGGAAATGCCGCTCACAGGCGTGTACGTAGGAAGGGAAGGATCTACATCCACTGCGGACGCGCTGGCGGCAGCCAATAGCATCGCGAGAGCGGTCAACAGAATAATTCCCTTGGCCGCGCCCCACCTTCGAATCCCCATCATGGACCTCCAAACCGGCTGGATTAGTCTTTACAGTCAAGATGACGCCCTTTTGTTAGGAAACTGTTAGGAAACAAATAGAAAATTGTGAATCGACCTCCCTGCCCTGAAATGAATATGATGGTCACGACGGACGGGCAGAAGTCCCGCCCGTAGAGCGCGGCATGTGATCTTTGAAGTAGTCGCTGGAAAGAAGAAGCAGCTTTTGGCCATTGCTTCATGAGTGAATACAACATACGCCGGTGGCCCTAAACAACAAGACGGCATTTCAAGAGCAAACCGCGCTATGTGAGTTGACATCAGGGAGAAGTGCTGCGATTAGAATCTGACGGACCCAGGTTCAAATGACCACCTGGCCGTTGGAGGAGTCACTATGGCGGATGAGCGAACGGGCCAAGAAGCTGACGTCTCTATAAGGGGGCCAAAGCCGCCCGACATAATGTCCGACGATCGTATCTTTCTAGCGTGGCAACGGAGCCACATGGCTAATGAGCGGACCTTCCTCGCCTGGTCCCGGACCAGCATTTCGCTTCTTGCCTTCGGTTTCGTCATTGAACGATTCGACATTTTTCTCAAGCACCTTTTACAACTCGGCGGCCAAACGACGCATATTACGGCTTCCCCTCACGCTATCTATCTCAGCCTGTTTCTCTTTCTTGCTGGCAGGCATTGCGATGCTGATGTCGGGTATACGCTTCTTGAGGGTAAGAAGGCACATCAACCGTGGGGAAGCAGTCTTTTCAGTGCTTCCTGATATTCTTGTCGTCATTTCCGTTGTTGCGGTTATTATCATGGCCATAGCTCTGTCACTGCCACGACTTTTTGAAATAGCCGGCTCATCTGGCTAATTTTACTATTATCTTGACAAATCACCTTAAATTCGATAACGTGGCTTAAATCATAAAACCACGGAGAAGAATGTCATGCCAAGGATGCTATTATTGGGGATCTTTTTGGCTTTAGGTTTTGTCGCGTTTATGGCCGGCAGTCTATTCGCAGGCGAGCCTGAGGTACAGAGCAAGCCTTCTCAAAAACTTAAACAGCGGAAATTGGCCCCGAGCGACAGTCTGGCCAAAATCTTGCGAGCAAGCGACAAAAAGAGTTCGACCGAAAGCAAGCTGACCACCAAGAAAAAAACATCAAAACTAAAATCTACGAGCCACAAGCTCAGGACATCGAAAAGCCTTGCGAGCCACAAGTCAACGGCTTCAAAGAAATCTGCGTACAACAAAAGTAAGAGTAAGTCCTTGAAGAAACCTGCTTACCACAAAGTTAAGCCCTCCAAGAAACTCGTGTCTGACAAGCGTAAGACAGACTGATGGCCGTTTGAAACCAACTCTATAGCCAGGGCGGGCGCAAAGTTCTCTCATGCACTTTGGAGACCGTTTCTGCCTCTCTTGGCATGGAATAGGGTGGCCTCAGGCCGCTACAGCCCGTTTGTGCAGCACGTTCAGATGAAACACGAGAAGATGGCCCCTTTCGGGGCCATCTTCGTCTTCAACCTTACGCATGACTATCCCTGCATGTTTCTGCATGCCACCGACAGCCCCCCGAAGCGCCTGCGAGGATTATCGGTACGCACGTTAGCCCTTGGAACCGGAAGGAACCTTCACTAGGAAAACAGAGTTGACCTGATCCGGGTCACCCTCTGCTGCGGCAAGAGTCTTCTTTCCGTGGCGTATGATTTCGCCGGTCACCATATAAATCACCTCTTCCGCAATATTGGTTGCCAGGTCCGCTATTCGTTTCTAAGTGCCTGGAGACTAGAAATAGGTGTATCAATGGCTGAATCAAACCCGGCTCTTCCAGTAATCTTCCCTCAAATTGCTTGTGCAAAATGTGTTTCTTGTGGTCTACTTCATCGTCTTCCGCGAGCACTTCGTACGCAGTTTCCACCGACATATTGACAAATGCATCAAGACTTTTTTTCAACATGCTTTGAGTCTGTTGGGCCATAACAAAGTAGTCTCTTGGCACAGCCATCTTCAGCCGGCCGCTTATGTCAAGAGCGGTCTCCGCTATGTTAACCGCCAGATCGCCCGCTCGCTCGAGATCCTTGTTTATTTTGAGCACTGCTATTATGTGTCTCAGGTCGATCGCTACTGGTTGGTGAAGGGCGAGAATTTCGAGGCATTCTTCTTCCAGGTCAACCTCTTTGCGGTCTATTTCCATATCACCATCAATGACTTTCGCGGCCATCTGTGCGTCCCTGCGATCAATTGCCTTCACCGCAAGATGAACGCTTTCTTCAACTTGGGCTCCCAACTCAAGAAGCTGGCTATTTAATATATCTATTTTCCTGCGGAGCCTCACTCGCACATTAGTCCTCATCTTCTCCTCCCAACGTCTTTTGCGGATATATTCCTGGCAAACGGACTGACCGAGCCACGCGGCAACAGTGGGTTTAGCAAACTGCGTGCCAAAGGCCGCGGGGCATGGAAAGAAGAACCTAGTAGGGTGGCCACGGAAAAACGTTGGCGCACAATACCCGTCAGCCCACTGGTCACTGGGGCGGTCTGTCAAATTTCTTTACAGGATGTAAAGACTTAGGCTTTTGTTGATTAGGCTTGTGCAGGCCGATCTCACTTGGCTCCACGTGCCTTCAATAATTCGACAACGGCCGTGTTGCTTCTGGCGGTAGCCAAACTCAGAGGAGTGTTGCCATCGTTGTCCTTGGCATTGACGTCCGCACCCTTGGCTAGAAGCTGTTCGATTACGTCTTTATGGCCTTCGAAGGCCGCCACGATAAGCGGTGTGGCTCCGTTTCTGCTCTCCTTGGCGTTAACATTCGCCCCCTTGTCCAACAGAAGCTTCACAACCTCCGGCCGTCCTTCAAACGCGGCGCCAAACAAAGCCGATACACCGTCTTTGTTGGTGGCATTCACATCGGCGCCCTTGTCCAGCAGCATCTTCACGAGTTCAGTGTGTCCTGCAAAAGAAGCGCCTATAAGGGCCGTATCGCCGTCTTCATTCTTGGCGTTGACATCCGCGCCCTTTGCGAGGAGTAGTTTGACTACCTCCGTGCTCCCCTCAACCGAAGCCTCCATTAACGGAGTGAAGCCATCCACGTCTTTAGCGTTCACATTGGTCCCTTTTGAGAGGAGTTCATCAACTTTCTTGGCATCCCCCGACCTGACAGCGTCCAACAGGGCGTCATCTTGAGGGGCCCCGCAAACTGAAAGCGGTGTCATGCAAAACAGACAAAAGGCCAGTATGATCGGCACGCTAACAAACGTTCTCATGAAAGTTTCCTCCTCCCATACAAAGTGCCTATGGGTTAAAGATGTGGATCGCCCGATGCTCTACTTGCTCCGCGGCTTCCTCTATGCTTTCGGGAAGCGTAGGGTGAGGATGAATGGTCAATGTCAGATCATCGACGTGGGACGCAGACGCGACCGCTAGACACCCTTCTGAGATGAGGTCCGAGGCATGCGGCCCTACAATATGCACTCCAAGCACCGTGCCGGTTTCCGCATCAGACACCACTTTAGTGAAACCGTGGCCTTCTTCCCCCATGGTCATAGCTCTGCCCAACGCCTTGAAAGGGAAGACTCCAGTCTTCACTTTGATATTCCTTTCCCTGGCTTCTTGCTCGGTCAGCCCCACAGTGGCAATCTCCGGGTCGCTGAATATCACGCCAGGAACCTCCACGCCTTCAAATGCCGCGGGCTGCCCCGCTATTACCTCTGCAGCGACCTTACCCTGGTACATGGCCTTGTGAGCCAGCATCTGTCCTGCAACCATGTCTCCGATTGCGAAGATGCCGGGCACAGATGTCTCCATGCGTTCGTTGACCTCCACAAGTCCTCTTGCGTCGAGCTTGACCCCCGCCTTTTCCAACCCTATGCCGCTGGTGTTGGGTCGCCGCCCTATGCCAACGAGGACCTGGTCCGCAACAGACGATTTCTCACCCTCCGGGGTGCTATAGTGCAATTCTGCCCCGGAATCTAGTTTTTTCAATTCCTGGACCTTGGCGCCCAGCACCACCTTTACGTGGAGCCTATTAAGTGCTCGCTCGATAACTTTACCAACTTCGGGGTCCAGCATGGGGAGTAGTTTATCGGCACTATCCAGGATAGTCACCTTGGTTCCCAACTTGGCATACAGCGTCCCCAGTTCGAGTCCCACTGCGCCCGCTCCGATCACTATGAGGCTCTCTGGAACCTCTGTCGGTTCGAGGGCATCCGTTGAGTCGATGACGACTTTGCCGTCATGGGGTATACCTGGAAGCTGTGCCGGCGATGAGCCTGTGGCAAGAATGGCATGCTGAAATTCGAAGCGGTGCACGCCGTCAGGCCCATCCACCGTGAAAGACCGGTCCCCTGTGAGATGTGCCGTACCCTTGACTACTTGGATTTTGTGTTGAGAGAGAAGAGAAGCTATCCCCTTGCGGAGTTTCTCCACCACTCCATTCTTCCATTGGACAATCTTTGGGATGTCCAGGGTAACTGTTGTAGTGATCAGTCCGAGCTTGTCGGCATGCTCGATACGGTCTTTCAGATCCGCCACGTATATTAGCGCTTTTGAGGGAATACAGCCCCAGTTCAGGCAGACCCCGCCTAGAACCGCATTTTCTACCAGAGTGACTTCCAGCCCTAACTGCGCGGCCCTGATAGCCGCAACATAGCCGCCTGGACCGCTACCAATTACTGCAACCTGCGTCCCTTGCGCGAAATCGCCTACTACCATGGCAGTTTCTCCTCATTAACAATTCTGAGTGTTGGGCCCGATTCCCCCATATCACCGTCAGGCTACGTCCACCAGCATACGCATGGGGTCTTGGAGCAGGTCCATGACAAAATTCACAAAACGACCCGCTGTGGCTCCGTCCAGAACCCGGTGATCAAACGAAAGAGTCAAAGGCATCATAGTGCGGATGACAACTTGACCGTCTCGCACCACAGGTTTTGGGATGGCCCGCATCGAACAGAGAATAGCCACTTGAGGATGCAGTATTATCGGCGTGGCCCAACTCCCACCGATCGAGCCTATATTGGTGATGCTGAAGGTGCCCCCGCGAAGGCTTTCAAGCTCTATGGTCCTCTCCCTTGCGTTTCGACTCAACTCTTGTAGGTCTGCGGCGATCTGCATAATCGACTTCTTGTCCACATCGCGCACAACCGGCACCATGAGACCTGCTTCAGTGTCTGTGGCAAAACCAATGTGATAGTAGTCCTTGTAGACCAGCTCGCCCGTCTCCTCGTCCAGAGAAGCGTTTAGAATTGGATGTTCCTTGAGTGAAGCTGCGCAGGCCTTGGCCAAGAAAGAAAGGATGGTGAGTTTGACTTTGCGGCGTTCTGCCAGAGCCCGCTCGCGCTCCACCACACCCATTAAGTCCGTGACGTCGGCTTCATCAAAATGTGTAACGTGCGGAATAGTTGATACAGAGCGCACCATGACTTCTGCAATGCGCTTGCGAACCCCTTTCAACGGAACTCGTTTAGTGGGGCCGTACTTCTCAAAGTCAAAACCTGCGGTTGCCGGGGCTTGGACGGCAGCAGCCGTCGGGGCCTTGGGAGGCGCAGACGGAGCCTTTGACGCAGCCTTACGCACGTCGTCATCCGTAATGCGTCCATGTGAACCGGAGCCTTTCACCGCGTTGATATCGACTTTGAGTTCCCTTGCCAGCCGCCGCGTGTGCGGTGTTGCCAGGACTCGAGGGGCTTCGGGAGCTTCTTTCGCAGGCTCTTCTTGTTCTTCACGTGCAGCAGTGGCAGGTCGTTCCTCGGCTTCGGCCTTTTTCCGCTTAAGTTCCGGTTTCGTCTCGGCTTCGGCCATCTCTTTCTTGGATACAGCCTCGGTCTCGATGATCAGCAATGCATCTCCCACTTTGACGGTGCTGCCAGGTTCATTAGGGATTTCCACCACTTTCCCCGTCACCGGGGCCGGGAGTTCCACAACTGCTTTGTCAGTTTCTATGCGCACTACGGGCTGATCTGCCTTGACCTGGTCGCCGACCTTAACCAAGTATTCGACGATTTCTGCTTCAGCAATCCCCTCGCCTACATCGGGAAGTCTGAATACTTCTCTCATGCGTAAGATCCTCCCTAAACCTTAACAATTACTCAAACTGCATGGTGTCGTGGATCGCCTCTACAACCCGCTCGGAATCCGGGTAGTTGTACTCTTCGAGTTTAGACAGCGGCGGAATCACGTCGTATCCAGTGACACGTTTTATCGGAGCCAATAGGGAAAGGAGGCATCGTTCGGCCACCTGGGCGGATATTTCAGCCCCAACACCGAACGAGCGCGGGGCCTCGTGAACGATAATCAGGCGTCCGGTTTTTTTCACCGACGACGTAATCGCATCAATGTCAAACGGCCACACAGTCCGCAGATCAACTACCTCAGCGTCAACTCCCTCCTTTTCGGCATGCTGAGCGGCCTTTTCGCAGACGGATACCATTCCTCCGTAGGTGACAATAGAAATGTCTTTCCCCTCCCGGGCTATTCTGGCCTTCCCGATGGGAACGCGATGGTCGCCGTCGGGAACCTCTTCCTTAAAGAGACGGTAAAGTCGTTTGGGCTCGAGAAAAATCACGGTATCCGGATCCTCAATTGCGGAAGTCAACAGTCCTTTGGCATCACCGGGTGTGGAAGGGATGACTACCTTCAAGCCGGGAAGATGGGCAAAAAGGACCTCCGGTGCGTCAGAATGATGCTCGAGAGCCCTGACTCCCGCGCCGTAAGGGGCCCTAATGACGAGGGGGACCCCGTAAAGTCCCTGGGAACGTTTACGCATCCTGGACGCGTGGCTGTAAATATGGTCATAAGCCTTGAACATGAACCCCTCAAATTGGATCTCAGCAACAGGTCGCATTCCATAAATTGCCATGCCAATTGAAGCACCCACGATGCAGCTCTCTGCGAGTGGTGTGTCGATGACCCGCATGGCGCCGAACTTTTCAATGAGCCCCACTGTGGCCCGAAAGACACCGCCATCCACGCCCACGTCCTCTCCGAGCACAACAATTCTATCGTCCTTGTCCATAAGCTCGTGCAACGTGGCGTTGATGGCTTCAACCATTGATAAACGTGCCATGATTCACCTCTTGGATTCGCCCAGATGCCCAAGCAATTCTTCTTTCTGCTCTCGCAGATGCCAGGGCATTTCTGCATACATGTGGTCAAAGATGTCGGTGGGATGGGGCGGTGCTATTGCCTCGAAATCGCGGACTGCCTGCTCCACTCGGTCTGTGCATTCAGTTACCAGGTCCGTCTCTTTTTCGTCATCCCATCCCTCGTTTGCCATCAGGTACTTGCGCATCCTATCTATGGGATCTTTTGGTTTCCACGGGGCTAACATCTCTTCGGTCCTATACCTGCCGGCATCATCCGAAGTGGTATGATCATCCATTCGGTAAGTGACCAACTCGACAAGTGCGGGTCGGAAGTCCGACCTGGCCTGATCCAACAATCGTTTCACGGTCAGGTAGACGGCAAAGACGTCATTGCCGTCTACTCGCACCCCTTCTATGTTGTACGCAATGGCTTTCTGAGATATCGTTGGCGTTGCAGTCTGACGTTCCACAGGCACAGATATAGCCCAATGATTGTTTTGAATTGCGAACACCACCGGAAGCTTGAACACTCCCGCGAAATTCAGGCTTTCATGGAAATCCCCCTGAGACGTAGAGCCGTCCCCGGAACTGGATAACACCGCCAATTGTTCCCCTCGGATTTTGGCTCCCCAGGCTATACCCGCGGCATGGCAGAGGTGCGAGCCCACGGTGATGCACACCGGCAACATTCTGGAATCCTTAGGCGGTCTAGCGCCGCGCTCGTCACCGCCCCAGTGCTGGAACATCGCGACGGGGTCGGCTCCTCTGGCGAAGAATGCACCGTACTCGCGGAACGCTGGACAGAACCAGTCCTCCGGTCCGAGCGCCAAGCCCATGCCCACATTCGCGGCCTCCTGCCCCCTGACTGAAGCAAGGGTTCCAAGCCGGCCCTGGCGCTGAAGGCTTAAGGCTTTGGTATTCCAAAGACGGGTGAAAACCATAAGGCGGTACATCTCGCTAATGTCCGTCTCGGAAATCCCCTTGATCGCCGACTCGTCCACTCGACCTTCAGGGTCCATTACTTGAATCAAGTCTTCGTCTGTCATGTGCGTTATCCTAATCCTGTCACGGTATCGTGGATCGGTTCCGCCTGTGAACAGATCCCTTTCACACAACTGGCCTCAATTCGTTTCACGTTCCGACCGAATACCCTCACAAAACTTGCGGTCAACGCTTCAATAACCCACGGGCGGGGCGGGGCATTATCCAGAGCTTCTTCAAGCGTAGTGAGCTTTACCCCTTCCAGGCCGCAGGGTCTTACATAGCAAGACGGCCCGTGGTCGCCCTCTAGGTTAATCGCAAAACCAAAGCTCGTCACCCAACCGCTCACCCGAACTCCCATGGAAACAATTTTTTTTCCATCCAGCCACAATCCCACGTGAGCCGCGGTTTCACGTCGGCGATTCGCCTCCAGGCCGAAACAGCTCAGCGTTTCGATACCAACTTGCTCGAGTTTGCTCATGTACGCGGGCAAGTCTCTCTCCCGTGGACGCAGGGCAATTACTGGATAACAGACAACCTGTCCTGGCCAGTGGTACGTGATGCCACCGCCGCGAATCGAGCGGGTCAGGGCTATCCCCTCTTCTTCGAGTTGTTTCGGACTTACCAGAAGGTCTTTTGGGGTGCACGCGCGACGGTCCCGTAGCCCCACCGCTACGGTCTTGGGATGAGCGAGAAAAAGCAGTAGATCGGGAGCTTCACGGGCAACGAGTAAGGCCTGCCACGCGGACATGAGCCGCTCAGCCTCGGATACTTCAATGACCCCTAAATCCGTACAGAGACATTCTTTTTCGTTCGCGAGACTGCTGAACGACCCTTCACGCATAAGCAATTTCCTCCACATCAACAAATTCGCATGACTTGAAATACATCTGCAGCCCTGGATTCAGCCTTTAACATTAATCCCCCGGGGTCAGAGCGCTACCGGCAATTAAGGGAAAAAAGTCTATCATGTTTCGCTGAAAAACTCAAAACAGCGGTGAGAGCGTGGGCGGTCAAGTAGACAGGAAATGAAGAAACGGAGAAAAAAGAAGGTTTCATGACTGAGTTCCAGGGAACTTGTTTAAATATCGCGCAAACGTATATTGGTACGGTATAAAGAAGTTGGAGCGAATCATGAAACTCGAGATCGAAGCCGAATTGTGGAGGGAAGGCAGCCAATACGTAGCGCGCGCGAACCCTCTAAATGTCCTAACTTGCGGTGACACGCGTGAAGAAGCCGAAAGCGCATTGGAAGAAGCCGTAGAGCTGTTCCTCGAAACGGCCCGAGAGATGGGAACTCTGGAGGATGTTCTCGTCGAATGCGGATATAGTATTGTGGAGGACAAATGGGTGGTCGCTGCTAAGCCAGAGCGGCGGTCCCTCCAATTGGAGATTTCGTCTTGCCCAGGATAGTTCCTCTCCACTGGAGAACTTTGGAGAAGTTGGTGCTCCAATGCGGACTGACATTTATGAGACAAAAAGGGAGTCACAGGTCATATAGTAAGCCGGGTCTCATCAGACCGGTAGTCATACCCGAAAAGTCTCAGGTCGCTGTTTCAGTCATTCGCGGCATTTTGGACACGTTGGGGATATCCAGAGAAGAATACTTCCGGTTGCTCGATCAATAATCAATCGTTCTGAATCGGCCCTCCAGTCCTGACCCAGTAGACAAGGAAATTCCCGCGGACCAGAGAAACAAAGCCAGCCAGCCGATGAAGTAGGAGATTACGCCCAGGAAGTTCCAGATCGACGTCAAGAAAGTTTCTTGAAGAGGTAGAATCCCAAAGGCAACGGTGAGCAAAAAGAAGAGGCCCGAAGCTGCGACGAATTCAAATGGCTTTCTCCGCAGTTCGTAGCCGGCCAGTTTTCCGAACAGAGGCGCAATCAGCGCTATAAACGCCAGCATTAGTGTTTCGTACATCATGAACATAGTCTTTCACCTCTCAACATTTCCTTTCTGAAAATAAGCTAAACACCAGGCTGATACGCGTCAATACGGTTAACAACATCTTAACAATTCTCGTCCGCTATGACTTGACCACCTCAATATGGTGCCGGTTTTTCGGACACTATGAACTAAGGTGTACTCGCTTCCCACGGATGAATCCACTCCGGTATTGACATATCCATTTGGCTGCGACAATAGGCATCTTTCATGGGGCAGCCGGTCCCTATTTTCTGACGACAGAATTCATTTTACGAATGATCGGAATAAGGTTATGACGCACGAGGTATCGGAATTCATTCCATCCAACGTATTGCGCTTGGTTGCAGAATCCGATTAGGAATAGACAACCGGCAGCCGCCGGACCTCAGGAAGCGGTATGAAAGAACAGGATAATACCTACAAATGGATCGGCCTGGGTGACATCAACGGTTTTTTCGGTCTGATGTTTGACAACATGGCTGTTCTTTCATTCCTTGCCGGCACCCTTATTGTCGGTTTCAATTTTCCCGCAGAAATTATCTACACACGCATGTTTCCTGGAACCACGTTGGGCGTGCTCTTTGGAGACCTTCTTTACACATGGATGGCCTTCAGGCTTGCCAAAAGGACCGGAAGCCGAGAAGTCACCGCCATGCCGCTCGGCCTTGACACTCCCTCAACCATCGGACTCGCTCTCGCCGTGCTCGGACCGGCTTTTGTTGCGCTCAAGCAGGACGGTGAGTCTGTGGAAAATGCGGCCATCATGACCTGGTATATCGGCATGGCTACAATGGTGATGATCGGAGTCCTCAAGGTTATCATGTCGTTCTGCGGAAATTGGATTCAGAAGGTCGTTCCTCGTGCCGGACTCCTGGGATCTCTTGCCGGTGTGGGGCTCATGCTCATAGGCTTCATGCCATTAGTAGATGTATTCGGTCTACCCCTCGTAGGAATGATTTCGCTCGGCCTTATTCTCTACACTTTGGTAGCAAGGATTCAGCTGCCAAAAAACATTCCAGGAATCTTTGCAGCGGTTATCCTGGGAACCGTCCTTTACCACTTGTACCGCAGCCTCGGCTTCGGCGGAGTGCCGGCTGAGACTTATGCCCTTCCAGCGTGGCAATTTCATTTTGCTTTACCAGTGCCTAGCCTGGACTTTGTCACGGGAATAGTTCCCGCTCTCAAGTACCTGCCGATTGCAATTCCGTTCGCTATACTGACAGTGGTAGGCGGAATCAACGTGACCGAAAGCGCCCGTGTGGCCGGTGACGAATACAGCACTCGCCAAATCCTCCTTACCGAGGCATGGGCTACTCTCCTGGCAGGTGTTTGCGGCGGTGTGGCGCAGTCATGTCCGTACATAGGCCACCCTGCGTACAAGCGTATGGGGTCGCGTGCAGGATACACTCTCCTCACTGGGGTTTTTATCGGCCTGGGCGGAATGTTGGGTTACGTTTCGTTCATTGTGGAACTTATACCAAGGGCCGTACTAGCTCCTATCCTCATCTTTGTCGGCATGGAGATCGTAACCCAGGCATTTGTCCATTCTCCTGCACGGCACATCCCCGCCGTAGTGTTCGCTATGTTTCCGACCGTGGCACGCCTGGTGGCTATTCAACTTGAGACACCCGAAATCGTTCCGTCGGCCAATTTGCAGCATCTTGTGAACAAGGTGGGCGCCACGCTTCCCGAGGCGCTAGTCACGATAGCTGTCGGTAACGGGTTTATTCTCACGGGCATGCTCTGGGGGGCTTTCCTTGCAGAAATGATAAACCGTCGGCTCAAAATTTGTTCGATCTATCTCGTAGTTCTCGCCGGCTTAACCTTTTTCGGTCTCGTCCACTCTTCTTCGCCAGACGCGGGCGTGTACCTTCCCTGGTTATTGACAGGGACAGCACAGCAGATTCCCTATCAGTTCGGGCTTTCCTATCTCGTTCTTGCAGCCCTCATATTTGTCCTGTCCTATACCAGGGGAGGCAAAGAACCACCACCTTTTGAAGCAGGTCGGCCGCTCGACAATACGGCCCGATGAAGGCATATTCTCAAGGCGCGGCAACATAGCGCAGCTTCCTGGCCGCATTTGCCTGTGACGCCCGTTGTTGCTATACTATTGGCATCCAATAAAATTTGGTGGAGGTACCTTCAATGAAAGGCATCACGGCGGCCTTCATGGTCGCGGGGCTTATGTGCTTTGTCGCATCCTCATCCTTCGCAGACGGAGCACCAGGAGGAATGACAAAACGCGGTACGATAACAGTCTACAACGCAAAAGAGAGGTGCCAGGTAGTTTGCAAGGCACCGAAGCCCTTCCTGGAAATAGTTGAAGATGGATTGGCTTACGCGCTGGACATTCCTCTTGCTATATTGAGCCCTATCACATGCCCGATCGTATCCCCGCTACTTGATAAATTTGATCCCGTGGAAGACAGAAGCTATGCTCGAACCCCCTCAAAAAAATGACCGCACCAATCCGGTCCATCCTGTCGATGTCCTCACCAGGGATGAGAGATGCCGGATTTATTACAGCAGGGTGGTCGATCTGGCGGTGGCACGTGGCCTACTCACGGAGGACCCTAATACGGAGATTGGACATTTTGCTTTTTCTCACCACTATTTTGAAGGGAAAGACTCTGACCTGATGCTCCAACGGGCTCTGCACGAGTTCGAGGAGAAATTCCCGGAACTCGTTATTGAACGCAAGGCCACAAAAGATCAGGTCTTTATGGGCGCGGTGGAAGGCTTCCTGCGGTCCGATAGCGCGGAAAAGACTGAAGAATTGATCCTCGTTGGGGCTACGCACTGCGTCTGGCCCGTCGGAACGTCTTTCACTCTGACCTATCCCTGGGACTTGGACGGAAAAGGCCACCCTGTGCGGTTCAGAGAAGATCTAACCGACTTCACGAAGCGCAGGATCATAGTAATACTCAGGAAGGCCGGGAAGCTTGGTCATAGCGATCTATTCGGCATGTGGTGAAAGCCGGCAATTGATGCCGACTTCAATTGGGTTTTAAAAGACAGGCAAGAATTGCCGAGCCGGATTTTGCCGGGCCACTCGGAGGCTGGACTCCCGTTTCACTTCAGGCGAAAGCATTTCTCATCGGCCACTTCCCCCTTGAGATGGTAATCAAGCTGCTTGGCCGGCACCTGAAACCGACCCGCTACCTCCCATTCCTTGGACTTGCCATTCCACGAGAACTGCTCCAATGAGATTTTCTTGCCTTTCTCAACGTAAAGCATGAGATACCAGCCTCCGTACAATTTCGAGAAGCACGTTTTAATGTGTTTGACATTAGGTATCTCCCTAGCGAACCTCATGGCCGCCTCGTTCACCTCGTCTTTGAGTCGTAGATCGACCGAGCCCTCTGAGATTCTGTCCCGGTCGGGAGGAGGGGGAGGGAGATAGGCCGGGGGAGGTGGGGGAGCCGCAGGATCTGCTCCCTGGTCTAATGCCATAGGGGCCTTGGATGGTTCGGACTGGCCTTGGGGGGCTAAAGGAGGTTCGCCTTGGGTAGGGGGTTTGGCTGATTGCAGGCCGGGCACGCATCCCAGCAAAAGCAATGCGGCTAGAAGGCTTAGAGCGGCTTTCATGAATTCAATCCGTTTCTCGGGATCTTATGAGCCTAAGATATGAACAATATCATCAAGCCGTCGATATTACAAGATCATACAGGCACCGTGTTATTGAAATTGTGCAACTGCCGGTAGTGTGGCGTCTCGTAATTAGCGTTCAAATCCTTGACCTGGCCAGTACGCTGGTCAGTGTCATTGCGAGGAGCTAAGCGACGAAGCAATCTCCAACGCATGCTCTACAACTCCGTGAGATTGCTTCGCTGCGCTCGCAATGACAAAGCTCGCCCCCGCTGCCTAGCGGAAACTACCAGTGCGAGGCTCACCGGTTATGTAGGTTATTTGCGGGACATGACACTAGTGAGTATGTCTCCCTTGCCGGTCAAAAGAGATTCTCCCTGATTAATCTTGCCGCGATATGTTATAAACTGAGGCATGGCTAAAGGTGCATCAAGAAAACTGGTAGCGCTCGTGGGAAGACCCAACGTCGGAAAATCCACGATGTTCAACATGTTATGCAAGGCCCGGAAGGCCTTGGTGGAGGACACACCCGGTCTGACTAGGGACCGCAACTACACGGAAGTGACTCTCGGAGACAAATCATTTGTCATTGTGGACACCGGCGGGTTTGAACCGACAACCGACGATATCATGCTCTCACAGATGAGGACTCAAACTGTGGTGGCTATCAGAACAGGCGGATATAATAGTTTTCCTGGGCGATGGAAAAGTCGGAGTTACTCCGTCCGATCACGAAATAGTCCGCACGCTTCAACAGACTGACAAGAAAGTCTTTTACGCAATCAATAAGATTGACTCGGAGAAGCAGGAAAACCTGGCCGTGGACTTCTATGCATTAGGAGTAGGACAAATTTTTCCTGTCAGCGCCATGACCGGGTACGGTATGAGCGATTTCATTGATTCGCTCTTGGAAGAGATTCCGGAGAAACCGCCTCCTCCGCTTGAGACAGAACCCGCGGCGGAACCTGTTGTCAAGGTGGCCGTTGTGGGCCGACCAAACGTCGGCAAATCTACGTTGATAAATCTTTTGCTGGGCGAAGAGAGACTGGTTGCGAACCCTGAGCCCGGCACCACAAGAGATGCGATTGACACCACAGTACACCATTACGGCAAGGAATATCTGTTCATCGACACTGCCGGCATAAGGAGACGTGCCCGCATAGTGGACCGCCTCGAAAAGTATAGCGTTATCAAGGCGTTCAGAAGCATCGACCGGGCGGAAATCGTGCTCGTTATGATGGATTCAAGAGAAGGGGTGACCGAACAGGATGCCCGGATCGCAGGGTACGCTTTTGAAAAAGGCAGGGGCGTGATACTGGTCCTGAATAAGTGGGATCTGATCCCTAAAGACACCTCGACTATTGAGCGATATATTGAGCACGTCCGGGATTCTCTCAAGTATCTCCAGTACGCTCCAATACTTACCGTTTCGGCATTGGAAGGGACTCGGGCGGTCAAGCTCTTCAACCTGATTGACGACGTAAACGCAAAGTACCGCAAGAGGATCAGCACCGCAGAGTTGAACAAGTTTCTGGAAGAAACATTGACCTCGCACCCCCCTGGATTGCACCGCAAAGGGAAACGAATCAAGATCTACTACATGACGCAGGTGCAGGTGGCGCCTCCAACGTTCATGTTTTTCTGCAACTATCCGGAGTCGATCCACTTCTCATATAAGAGGTTCCTGGAGAACCGCTTGAGGGAAGTCTTCGACTTTTCCGGCTCCCCATTACGCCTTGTGCTTAAAAAACGGCAGGGGAAATCGTTGGAAGAGCACCGGGCCGGCAAGAGTGCCCGAGGCCCACGACCTCGGCGAGGCAACGCTTAAGGTCCTTTGCTTGCCGAATTCGCCGGAGATGTCGAAATATTTACTGTGATAAGATGGGAACAGGGTTGCAGTCGGCCACGTTATCGTGGAAAGTAGCAGGCGACCTCTATTAAGGCCAAAATTTTGTGAGACAAATGACTGTGAAGCGTGAACATGATCAAAATAAGGCGTCACAGCCGTTAAAGAGTCGAGGCGGCAAGCCCATTGTTCGTTTCGGAGAGATCCAGGACCTCGTCAAGTCATATTACCCGGATGCCGACCTTGACTTGATTCGAGCGGCTTACGTCTATTCCGCGCAGGTCCACGTCGGCCAGACGCGAATGTCCGGTGAGCCATATCTCGTGCACCCTGTAGCCGTGGCTAGCATTCTTGCCCAGATGAAGCTGGATGAAGCCTCGGTCGCAACCGGTCTTTTACACGATACGGTGGAGGACACTCTGACCACCGTTGAGGACCTGGAACGCTTCTTCGGGACGGAGATTTCGACTCTCGTCGATGGCGTAACCAAGATTAGTAAAATTGAGTTTCAGTCCAAGGAAGAGCGGCAGGCCGAGAATTTTCGCAAAATGATTCTCGCGATGAGCCGCGACATTAGAGTGCTTCTCGTGAAGCTGGCTGACCGGCTTCATAATATGCGTACGCTCGATCCCATGCCCGTGGAGGCTCAAAAGAGAATCGCCCGGGAAACCATGGAGATCTACGCGCCCCTGGCTGCACGCCTGGGAATCTATTGGATGAGGACGGAACTCGAGGACCTTGCCTTCAGATACATTGAAACCGAACGAGTCCAACTATATTAAAACTCGCCTCGATGAAACAATAAAGCAAACCGAAGAATACGTTAATAATGTTCTGAGAATTATTCGTGAGAAGTTGGAGCAATACAACATAAATGCAGTCACCAAGGGGCGTAATAAGGACATCTATAGTATACACCGTAAGATGATGGCTCAGAACCTGGAGTTCGACCAGGTTCACGACCTCACCGCTTTTCGCATTATCTTGAACAGCGTCAGTGAGTGCTATGCCGTCTTGGGCCTTATCCATTCCCTTTGGCGTCCTGTGTCGGGCCGGTTCAAAGACTACATAGCCATGCCGAAGAGTAATGGTTACCAATCCCTCCATACCACGGTCATCGGGCCTAAAGGCGCAAGGATCGAAATCCAGATACGCACTTACGAGATGGACCTTATCGCGGAAGAAGGAATCGCGGCCCACTGGTCCTATAAAGAAGGAAAGGTCCCTGAAGCCGAAGACACGAAAGTCATCAATTGGCTGCGCCAGATGATGGAATGGCAGCAGGACCTGGACGATCCCCGAGAATTCTTCGAGAACGTGCGAGTGGATCTTTATCCGGATGAGGTTTACGTCTTCACTCCCAAGGGAGAGGTAAAGGAATTCCCCAAGGGGGCCACACCTCTGGATTTTGCCTACTCCATTCACACCGAGGTAGGCCACCGGTGCGTAGGGGCTCGCGTTAACGGGAAGATGGTCTCGTTGAAGTACGAATTGCACACCGGGGACAGCGTCGAGATTGTCACGTCAGCCCACCAGAAGCCGAGCAAAGATTGGCTCAAGCACGTGAAGACAGGCCGTGCCAGAACCAAGATCCGCCATTTCGTTCTCGCTGAGGAACGGGAACGTGCAGTTCAGATGGGGAAAGACAGCGTCGACCGAGAACTACGTAAGTGGCGGATCGACGTGAATCGGGCTGAAAAAGAAGGCGGAATTCTTGAGGTTGCCAGCGAGTTCAGTTTCAAGACTGAAGAAGACCTTTACGCAGCCATCGGATACGGCAGACTTTCCCCCAAGGTGGTAATTACCAAGCTGGTGCCGCCACAGGAGCGAGAAAAGGCAAAGGCGGCTCTAGTCGAAGAGAAACATGTAAGAAAGGAACACGGCGCCACAAAGAGCGGCGTGAGGGTCCAGGGGTTGGCCGACGTGATGGTAAACTTCGCGAAATGCTGCAATCCTCTGCCCGGCGATTCGATCATGGGATTCATAACCAGGGGCCGCGGGGTCACCATCCACAAAGAAGACTGCGTTAATCTTCAGACCACTGATTCGAAGAGAATAGTCGAGGTGAGCTGGGACGAGGATCAAGCCCTCCGCCGGATCGTAAGGCTGGGTATCCAGACTGAAAACAGGACCGGCATGCTGGCTACCATAAGTGGTGTCTTCTCTTCCAACGATGCGGATATCGTTCAGGCCAACGTGAAGACGCTGAATGACCATGAGGCGCAGGGGATCTTCATGGTTTCCGTTCGGAACCTGGAGCACCTCACCCGCGTCATGAACGCCCTCAAGACAGTCAAAGGGGTAGAAAAAGTCGAGCGCCTCGGAATTGTGTGACCAGGAAGACGACCGTCACAGTCCTGGCCGAAAGATCTGGCCCTCTCACCGGGCCGCCCTCACCTTACGGGTGCAGGGTTGCCGTTCTTGGACTCGTCTCTCAAAACGGGCCACGTAGTGAGCCCCACCAGCGACTTCGACAAAGCGATATGGGCCAACTTGAAGGAGTTGGAGTATGAATAGTGATATCCGATGGAAACAGCGTTTTGATAACTTCGACCGCGCTTTTGTTCTCCTGCGTGAAGCACTCGAACATGGCTTGCCCGCCCTCTCCCAGTTGGAGAAAGAAGGGACCATCCAACGTTTTGAAATCGCTTTTGAATTGGCATGGAAGACCATGAAGGATTACTTGGAGGAAAACGGCCTAGTCGTGAATCCCGCGACGCCCCGAAACATTATCAAGGAGGCATTTGCCGCCAAGTTACTCGACGATGGGCAGGTGTGGATAGATATGATGCTGCATCGCAACCTCCTCTCCCACACTTATGACATCAAGGTATTCGAGGAAGTGCTACAGACGGTCGCGGAAAGGTATCTTCCGGCCTTCGACCGGCTGCACGAGTTTCTCTTGGTCAGGCGGATGGATCCATGAAAGACGTTGGCCTTGCTCCCCACGAGATCGAGATGATGCACTCGGTGTTCCGTCGCATCCCTGCGATTGTTGAAGTCGTGTTGTACGGTTCGCGTGCCAAGGGGAATTTCCGGCCTGAATCGGACATAGATCTTGCCCTGGTCGGCGTCGAGGACGACCTGCAGGCCGAAGCTGTCGCCGAGGAACTCGATGAGCTACCCTTGCCCTATCATTTTGATGTGAAGGCTTGCGGCGCTATCCAGTACGCGCCTTTGCGGGAGCATATCGCTCGTGTCGGACTCACGCTTTATCGACGGCAAAAGCAGATCTCGGCGGCCGACCCAGACGAAAGCGTCCTGTCAATTTGACGACAGAGACGACATCTTAGCTATCGAATGGTGGGTAAAGGATAAGAAAAGAGAATCCACAAATCTAGGGTCGAAAGATGAGTGGAAGACTATGAAACTCAAGATTGACCGCGAGGCCGATGCACTTTATCTCACGCTTGACGAATCCGATATAGCTGACTCCGAAGAGGGAGCAGGCTTGAAAAACGAAAAAAGTCGTAAAGAAATAATGGGAGTGATCGGCCTTCTCATAATTGGTGGGATATACAGTGGTCTCTCGTTTTATGAGTTACAGGCTAATCAACTCAGTCTCCCACCCGCCTTCGCAATAATCATTGGTGTGCCGCTTGCTATTGGTTTGTCGATAACGATTTATTGGTTCAAAAAGAGAAAATCCAAGTCAAGTACACGTACGCGCTCTTAATTAAGAACATCGGACTTCCAAATTAGGACACTACCCCGAAGAGGTATCGCCTGGTATCATCGTGGATTACAACGCGGACAACAAAGTCGTGAGCATAGAGATGCTCTATCTGTCGAAGCGAACGCCCAAACTCGACACAGGGAAACTCCTGTTGGAAACAGTTCCAGCCTGGCAGGTGCGATAGGCGCGCCTCCCCCCGCCTATGACTCCACTTCGATATTCAGATGGACTTGGAATCGTGGCACGCACCTATGGCGCCTTAGACACCTTGTTCGACCGAATGCAGCGGGTGCAGACTTTCACCCTTTTAACCTGGCCGGATGATTCCATGACCCTGACCTTCTGAAGGTTCGGATAAGATATCTTCTTGGTACGGTTATGCGCGTGGCTGACGTTGTATCCCTTCAACGGTCGCTTCCCGCATATCTCACAAATTCTCGACATGAACCATTCTCCTTGTCACACCCCTGGGATGTGAAGTCAGTAATCTTTCATTTTACTTGGAAGCTTCCACAAAAGCCATCCTTAATTGAAACAACGTCTCAGTTATGATTTTTTTCTCCTGATCCGTCAGGTTTCCACGAGTTTTCTCTTCGAGCATTGCTACGATATCGATTATCTGCCGTGCGCCTGGAAGATCCTTTTGTACCTCTTCAGACTCGGACACTTTAATAAACCCAAGTTGATAAAGGGCTGTGTTGGCAAGGCTCAAGACGAAACCTGAAAAATCGAGCGGCCGCGGAGATTCGGCGCTTTCGGGACCAGTTCCAGGTTCCTCTGGGGGTGGTTCTTGGCGAGCGTCTTGCCTTGGGGTCTCTTTTTCACCGCCTTCAGCCTCTTGTTTTGACTGCCCTTCGGTGGTAAATCGCCGCTTATCGGTCACCTTAAATTCGTCAGGTCGATCAGACTCTTCCATCGCTATTCTCCATATCTCGCACTCCCATCGGCGTTAAAACCCCTGCCTGGGATTGATCGGATTACGTCGCTCGAACTCGGCCAAAAGGTCTCGGGAGACGGAGTCCACACGCTGAGGAACTACTACCTGGGCAGTGACGTACAGGTCGCCGCTTGCCCCGCCTCTGAGAGATGGGAACCCTTTTCCCTTGAAGCGAAAATTGGTTCCCGATTGCGTCCCCGGGGGAATTCTCAGAAGCAGCCGCCCGTCAGGCCCGGGAATCTCTACCTTGGTACCCAGAATTGCCTCACCGACTGTAATCGGAATGGCAAGAAAAATGTGATCCCCCTCCCGTCGAAAATATCGGTGAGGGGTAACGACTATATCCAGGAACAAGTCGCCCGGAGGACCGCCATGCCTGCCCGGGGCCCCCTGGCCAGGCACCCGAATTCTGGAACCCGAGTCAACCCCGGCAGGGATGTGAACATTGATTTTACGTTCCAGTATCCGGACTGCGGCCGATGCCCCTTGATAGGCCTGCTCGAAATCAATGGTCAGCTCATACCCCAGGTCGTCGCCACGGGCCGGCCGACGCCTCCGGTTACGCGGGTCGGCATCTGCCCGAAAAAATTCCGAGAAAATGTCATCAAACATGCCGTGTTTTGAACTTCCGCTGAAAGAGCCGAAGTCAAAACCGAATCCTGGACGTCCAAATCCTGCCTGACCGAACGGGCCGCGGCCGCCGGCTGAACCGTAACCCCTCTGTGTTGCGTCTAAGCCCTCATAGCCAAACATGTCATACTTTTGGCGTTTTTCACTGTCCGCGAGGACTTCGTAGGCTTCCGCCAACTCCTTGAACCGGGCTTCGGAAGCCTTGCTGTTATTATTCAGATCCGGATGATGCCGCCTCGCAAGTTTCCGATAAGCCCGTTTGATTTCCTCGTCGGAAGCTGATCGGCTCACACCCAGGATATTGTACGGGTCGCGTTTGGCCATTTCAACTCTATTCAGCGGAACCCTTCAAAGCCCTCAGGCAGGGCCGTCGAGTCTCATCTGTCTCAAATTCTGCAACAGCCCTTTATCCTGGCCGGCCGGATGGGCTTACGAAAATAACCGCATAGAATGCAACTCACGTGCCCTTTTTGCACCGCCGGGGCCGGCTAGTTCAAGAATAAATTCAATTAGGGGAGGCGAATCTCAGAGGCGCGTCAGCGAAGGTAAACCACGTCGACGCTTCGGTTACGGTCTTCCTCAGATTTTGGTAGAAAGACATCGAGAACACCGTCCACATATCTGGCCTCGGCCTTGTCCACGTCCACATTACCTGGCAATGCGAATCTGCGCTCAAAAAACCCGTGGACCCTCTCTATCCTCCGATAAGCTGCGATTCTAGGCTCCGATTCAATAGGCCGTTCACCGTACAAGACCAACTCATTCCCCCGAACTTCGATATTGATGTTCTCGCGTCCCACCCCCGGCAGTTCCGCCCTGAACACGTAGCCGTCGGGTGTTTCGAGTATGTCCACCGTCGGACACCAGGAGGCAGTGCGCTTAGACGTTCCTTCTTCCCCGCAGACGTCCAACAGCCGACTCATCTTCTCTTGAAAGTTCAGTAAATCTCTCAGAGGATCCCAACGGTTCAGTGTCATGCTGTCAACTCCGCATGAAAAATGCAAGTTTTCTGCTATAATATTGAACTTCCTCGTGCAAACATTAAGGCTTTTTGTTTTCCCAGTCAAGACCAAACAAGAAAGAGGGTAGGCATCGAAGCGTGCATGGGCAGGAGTTCCCTCCGAATGTGACATTGCGAGCGGAGCGACCCAATCTCCTGCACCGCAAAAGGAGATCGCCTCCTCGTTTCACTCCTCGCAATAACATTGTAAACAGATCTCACCAGCCAAATTGGAAACCGATGCAGACGCATCCATGCACTGGCAAGCGGCTTTTATCAGTCAGGGCTTTGGCGATTCCGCTACGTAACCTCCCTTTTTTAGTTTATCCACCAGGACCCAGCCTTTACCTTTGGGCGCAGCAATCGTGTGAGACAGGCTCTTGCCTCGTGCTGTGGTCGGTAATACCGGCGCTGCGGCCTTGATTTTCGGGTTCAATTCCAGGATCTCTCGCGATGAGACGCCCGTCATGTGAGCGATTTCAGCTACCGTCAATTCTTTGCTGAGGACCAGACCGGTCACTTGATCGAACGTGAAGGGAGGCGTATCCTTGAATTTGAGACCGTAGATATCCCTGTGGCCATTGATAATCCACAGGGCGATCCACCTCACAACCAAATCTTCAGCGTTTTCAGGGAGCGGCATGTCCCAGAACTGATCCGTAGCCCAGCTTTTTCGTAGCTCCTGGATCGTTTTCGTGGAGGTGATGTAGGCGGCGGCTGTCATCAGCCAGCTCCCACCACCCAATTCCTTTCGAGCATCTTTAAGCCGCGCGGCAAAGCAGCGCGTGGAGAGTTCAAGGTCCATTCGGTCGTCGTGCCAAGAGTCTTCCAGCATCTCGACACCGTCAGAGGCGGCACAGGGCTTGTCCAGGGCCCACCAACCAGCCATAGCTGACCGGGACGAGGCCTTCAGAGTCAACGCCGACAGAATCGGAGCAAAGAGGACAAACTCGTCCGGAACACCTTCCTTCCGGAGGACTTCGTCAAAAATCCAAGAGTATCGGCTTCTGTCTGAGAGCCATCCGGTAAAAACGCCTCGGGCATCAAGCAGCAGGAAATTAATCTGCTTCAAAATGCGGGACTGCACGTCGGGTCGTTGAATGGGAACCAGTTCGCCCGCAAAGTGGAAGGGCTTCTTAAGGAGGGATGATGGGAAGAGTACCTGGAGCAGTTAGGCCTGGACTCTTTCGTCGGCCCGGCGGCTTTCGAGGATGGGGGGCACATTCCTAAGAGTAGGATGACCCCCATCAGAAGAACCGCCTTCACAAGAGCGGGCTTCACAACTCCACAACGTTCTCTGCGCAGCGGTCGGAATTTATTTCTTTTCAACCTGAATGTCTTGCTCCAATTTTTGAAGCTTCTCCTGGATCACCATGTTTTCCGGGTTCACCTGGAGCGACCTTCGGTAGGCCTCCAGGGCATCTTGTTTCTTGTTCTTTGCCAGCAGAATGTCTCCCAGGTGTTCAGCCACAATAGGATCTGTTTTGACTTTGTCTGCCGCCTTTTCCAGGTGCTGGAGCGCCTCGTCGGTCCTACCGGTTTTGAAGAGGACCCATCCTAAAGAATCCATGATATAGCCGTCGTCCGGCTTCAGTGCTGCTGCCTTGCGGACTAGACTCTCAGCGCGCTCCAGGTCTTTGCCGGCCACTGCCAACGTATAGCCTATAAAATTCAGAGCGCTCGCATCGTCGGGCTTTTCAACGAGTATTTTTTCCATTTCATCCATCGCACGAGTGCGCCGGCCGCTCTTCTCGAGAACATTTCCCAGAGAGTAACGGATCTTCACGTTCTTCGGTTCGATCTCCAACGCTTTCTCATAAACGTGCAATGCCTCATCGTACCGATTCAGTTCCTCCAGAATAGAACCCTTAATGTGAAAAGAATCCGTGTCTTTTGTATCCGGGTCGATTGCCTCATCTATGTACCTGATAGCCTTACCGAAATCTTTCACCTTGAGGAACATGAGTGACAACATAACCCTTGAATTGAGAAATGTCGGCTGCCCTTTGCGAATCTGAACAAACTCCTTCTCGGCCTCGTCCAATTTCCCCTGTTCTCTGAGGACCCTCCCTAGATGGAATCGAACCTGGTCCCAGCCGGGCTGGGTCTGAAGGACCTGGTCGAGTAATTCTTTCGCTTTGTCAAACTGTTTCTGCTCCGCAAGGATCAATGCCATCTTCATCTGGATGCCGAGATTGGAGGGAGCTAGCTTGGAAAGCTCTTCAAATACCTGGTACGACTCGGTATATTTCTTCTGACTTGCCAATACCTGGCCCAAGCTCAGCCGAGCGTTGATATTGAAGGCATCCACCTTCACCGCCTCCCTGAATTGCTCTTCAGCTTCAGGGTACTTTTTCTGCAAGAAATAGATGCCTCCCAGTTCCACATGGGCCTGAGCAGAGGTGTCTGCTCCTTTATCGACCAGTGCCTTGAAAATCTCGACTGCCTTGTCATATTGCTTATTCTCGGCGTAGACTTTGCCTAGATAAAAGTATCCTTCCTTTTCGTCCGGAAACTGCTTGATCATCTTCGAGAAGGTCTTCTCAGCGTCCTCGAAGAGCTTCTGAGAGGCCTGGAGAGACCCGATAAAAACATAGAGGTCCCGTTCGTCCGGCTTTAGCTCCAGGGCCTTATTGTACGCTTCGATGGCCCTGGTCCGATCGCCGGTGATGGTGTAGATCTTACCCAATAAGGTGTACGCCTCCTCATATTGCGGGTCCAATAAGGTGGCATTTCGGGCCATCAGCAATGCCTCAGCGACTTTCCTGTTCCGAGCCAACAGGTTGGCTATACGGGTGTTGAGATATGCCGAGCTGGGATCGAGCTTCAGGGCTTTACGAAAGTACTCAAGAACAGCTTCCGCCTGCCCGAGGGCTTCCGCCTGCTCGCCCATTAGAAAATAAAGGCCCGGGTCCTTCTCAAGGTCCGGCAACTCGATGGCTTTAGGACCTCGGTCGTGCCGCTTTTCAGTCGCCGAAAATGACTGGCCCGCAGCAAGAAGCAGCGTTGCTGCAAGCATCGCTAAGACCGCACGAGTAGGTGTATTTTTTTGCATGATATCTCTTACCTCGTGGCCTGCCGAGTCATTTTACGTGACGGCCGGCCTGGAAGATTTCAGTTTCTTGATTGCCTCGCTGTAAGGGGGATGACCAAAAACAGCGCTTCCCGCCACAAATACGTCCGCGCCATTCCGAGCCAAATCCGGTGCGGTCTCGGGGCTCACTCCGCCATCCACCTCTATGAGAACGTCGTATCCCGATCGATCAATCATCTGTTTGAGTGCTGTGACCTTGGGAAGCATGGTGGGGATGAACGACTGGCCCCCAAAGCCGGGGTTCACCGTCATGAGCATGACCACGTCCAGCTCCGGCATAACATATTCGATTGCGCCAAGACCCGTCGAAGGGTTAAGAGCGGCGCCGGCCTTCATGCCCAGTTCCCGAATCCTGTTAAGCGTCCGGTGCAAATGGCAGGTGGCTTCCGGATGGACAGTCAGGATGTCCGAGCCGGCAGCCTGAAAATCTTCCAGGTAGCGGTCAGGATCCGAGATCATGAGATGAACGTCGAGAGGCACATCAGCAACCCTTTTCACCGCTTCCACGATCATGGGTCCTATAGTAATATTGGGCACGAAATGGCCGTCCATGACGTCTATGTGTATCCAATCGGCACCGGCTTCCTGAACTGCTCGAATCTCTTCTCCCAGCCGCGTGAAGTCTGCGGAAAGTATGGAAGGAGCGATCAGAATATCTCTGCTTGTTCTCATGTTATCTCTCTTTTCATGACGCCGCTCGCCGAGAAAGATCTGCCCACTCTACCCGCATGAAGCTCGGCTCGGCTGATCCGCGTACGCACCTATTTCTAAAGCCCTATACCCTCCAACTGATAGCCACACTTGGGACAAAGCCCGTCTTTGAGCGCATATTTTTGTATTCTATACCCCTCTCGATCGATCAAGAGCAGAGAGCATCCGGGACAGTAGGTTTTTTCGCCTGGATCCCAAGGGACATTACCGGTATAAACGTAATGCAGCCCCTCATCAAGCCCGACCTGCCTGACCCGCTGCAGAGCCTCCACATCTGTGGGTGGCAACCCCAGCTCCTTGTACTGCGGATAATATCGGCTCACGTGCCAGGGAGTCTCGGCCCCGAGATCATTACGGATGAACCGAGCCAATTCCCGGACCTCGGTCGGATCGTCGTTCAGTGTCGGGATAAGAAGAGTTGTCACCTCCAACCATATGCCCAGTTCTTTCATGTACCGGAGGGTGTCAATCACGCCTTCCCGGCGAGCTTTGCAGTAATGTAAGTAAAACCGGTCGTTGAAAGCCTTCAAGTCGACGTTGGCCGCGTCGATCAAACCTTTGGCGTCGTCGAGCATGTCCCGAGTCATGTAACCGTTAGTAACAAAGACGTTGAAGACCCCGGACTTCTTTGCTTCCGCCATCGTCTCGCGCGCCAGTTCATAGTATATGGTGGGTTCAGTATAGGTGTAGGCAATACTCCTGCAATCGTTTGCAACTGCTAGGGCAACGATTTCGGACGGGGAATACGCTTCCCCTATGATACGTCCCCGGTCCCGAGGCATCTGAGAAATCGAATAATTCTGGCAGAACGTGCAGAAAAAGTTGCAGCCGACAGTGGCTATGGAGAAGGATTTGCTGCCGGGCAAAAAGTGGAACAGGGGCTTCTTTTCGATTGGGTCCACGTTAGTGGATACCACCTTGTCGTAAACGAGGGTGAAAAGTGTCCCGTCTTTATTCAACCGAACCCCGCAAATCCCCTTCTTGCCCTCATCGATTTTGCATCCGTGGCGGCAAAGGTGGCATTTGACAACCCTATCTTCCAATCGGTCGTACAGAACGGCTTCCTTCATTTTCCCGACTCCTTCAGGGATGCCAACAGACGAGAATTGAAATCGTCAAAACTCCCGTTGGACATGGTCAGGACAACGTCTTCCGCCCGAAGCTCCGTCAAAAGGAATTCGAGAAGTCCGTCAGTATCATCAAAGGATTGGGCTGCTTTGCCCAAATGCCTCAAATCATGAGCCAGTCGTTCAGAACTGAATCGCTCCGTCTCAGGAATTTTTGCCACATCACGGGGCTCCCTCAACACGATCAGATCTGCACTGAGGAAAGCATCTACGTAGAGTTCTTGAAAAATGGCACGCCTGCTTGTATTGGTGCGCGGCTCGAATACGGCTACCAGCCGCCGACCCGAAAAACGGGAATGAATGGCATCGCACGTAACCTTCACGGCAGTCGGATGATGAGCGAAGTCATCAATCAGAAGTATCCCGGACTCTTCTCCCAGAATTTCCTGCCGTCGCTTAACCCCCTTGAAGGAGCCCAGAGCATCCAAGGCCCTCTGTGGCTCGATGCCCACATTAGCAGCGGCTGCGACTGCTGCGACCGCATTTAACACATTATGAAAGCCAAAGACCGGCAAAGTTCCCATTGCCGCCCTTTGACCGCCCTTCATGATGAGCGCCCTGATGCCCTCAGGGCCTTCGTCAAGCTTAACCCCGCGCCAGTTCGCGACCGATTCAGTCCCGTACGTCTGCACAGGCCGGTCACAGTCTCCAATTATCTCTACGACCCGTTCGTCGCCTCGATAGGCTATAAGGCTCCCATTGGAAGGGACAAGTTTCGCAAAGGCCCGGAACTGGTCCTTAATCTCTTCCAGACTGCTGTAAATGTCCGCGTGGTCGAACTCACAGGATGTTATCACGGCTATTTGAGGGTTGTAATGAAGAAGTTTTGGCCCCTTGTCAAAATAAGCAGTGTCGTACTCATCTCCTTCGATCACGAACAGAGGGCCGCCGCCCAGACGGTAATTCCTCTTGAAATTTTCCGGCACCCCTCCAATCATAAAGCCCGGATCGTGCTGTTCTTGGTATAGGATCCAGGCGATCATGGCGCTGACCGTAGTTTTGCCGTGCGTCCCCGCGACGACGATGCGGGTTTTATTGCCGATAAAGTACCTGTTCAGTGCCCCCGGCATGGAGGTGAAGGGAATGCCGGACCTTTCGAGTTCGACCGCTTCCGGATTGGTCTGTCGGATTACATTGCCGACGACCACAAGATCGGGGACAGGATCAAGGTTAGAGGCTCGATATCCGTCAATCACACGGATCCCCAGATCTCGCAGGAAATAGCTCATAGGTGGATATATGGCCTGATCCGATCCCGTCACCCTGTAGCCGCTTTCATGAAACATCCCGGCGAGGGAGGCCATGCCAGTGCCGCAAATTCCCATCAAATGCACATGAGCAGGGCGCGGCAGCAAAGGGATATCGTCAATATCGCCTTTTCCTAAGCCTTTTTCCATGATTGTGAGTTGCTATCATCCCGTCGCGGTCCTGTCAAGCGCTAGAAAAAACAAGGAGATTTGCGTGTAACGGTGTGTCTTTTGTGATGACCTCAGCGCAGGGGCCAAAAGGTCCCGGCGCCTAAAAAAAAAGCCCGACCACTGAGTCGGACTTTGGAGGGTATGAGGAAACTTGGTCGGGCAATAAAAATCGGGGGAGGAAAAGGGTTCGTACCGGCTACACGGCCATCAGAAAAGGAATCCTACCTGGACAAAGGGTCCGTCCAGAGTCGTGTTGAACATCCTGGCGGGCCTGTCTTTCTTTAGATAGGCATAACGATACCCGCCCTTGACGAAGCCGAAACGTCCCTTCTGGATGGGAATTAAGTAACTCAATGCAGCCTCGGCATCGTACCCGATCGAGTCGTTCAGGAAGGCGATGGAGCCTTTGCCACTGAGTGCCAACGTGTTGCCGCGGTAGTTCTTCAAGCATTTGTCAAATTCGAGCCCGGTGACGGCCATGTTCTTCGTGTCATTCATGGTGCCCGGTACGGCAGGTACCGCCTGCTCCTCCGATGGTCAGTCTGTCCTGGACATTGAGCCATTCGGCAAAGAAGTTGGTACTGCTGTAATTCGTTCTACTCAGGGTAAAGACGAGGCCGGCCCTATGTTCGAACCGCTCCCATTTGGAATGGACTGGGGTCCCGGCTGCGAATGTCTGACCCGCGAAACTGAAAGCGGTCACCGGGGAATTTGTGGCCTCCAGTACCATTGGTGAAAAAGAGTACCTGATGCCCCACCTCGGCCGTATTTGGTAAAGAGCGTCGATCGACCAGATAGCGTTGCCGCTCTTTTTGAAACCCAGGTGATCGTCAAAATTCACCGTCGCGGTTTGCACGCCCGTAATATCAGTGCCACGGCGAGCTTCACCGCTCACCCGAGCGAAAAAGACCCTGGGTTCGATCACGAACTGCCCCTTTGCCGGCATGGGCAGGCAACAATCCGCCCACCAATTCACAGGATTGTACTGGGACAACGCATCGAATCGGGAAGTAAGGCCCCAAGGCTTTACTTTCAATGCTGTGGGCGCTGGAGCCGAAGGCGGCTTCACTTTGGAGATTGCCTTGTATCCCGAGGCGCCGGTGCAGGGATCATAGGTAGCTTGCGTGGATTCTGCGAATGCGGCAGCCGAGAATGCTGTCACCATTAACATCAACACAAACACGTACTTTAATGCGTTTCTTAACATAACACCCTCCCTCAGGGTTCTAATGTCTTGCGGTTCCGACCTTAACAATATTTCACAGAATGTCAAGCAAAAAATTCTATTGAATCCAAATGTTATTTAAAAAACCTAGAAATTAGTTTAATAATACCAGCCGGAACCCCAGCAAAACCGCCTGTAGAAGCCGCAAAACGGTGACTCATCCCTCACCGCGCGCCTCAGCGGAGCAGATCAATGAGACCAAACTAGTTGAAATAACAGGTATAAAGATACCGTTCAACAGTCGAAACGCGGAGCGAGCGCGTACGGCTTTTTCGGCATTTTGGTTGAATAAGTTAATTTAAGTTATTAATATAACAGGTTAGTTATCGCCATGACAAGAGAGGGGGGGGCAGGCGGAGGGCACGATTGAGCCCAATTCCGACAAGTGGAATTTCGGCGGGTTGAAAAGTCCAAGAGCACGGCAGCGCCTAATGCGTACGCCCGCTTCTGGGGAGGCACTTCACTTGATTTCAGAATAATAATCTTTTGGGGGGACCGCGCTGGAAATCTCGAAGATCCGAAAACGAGCCAACCTCCATTTTTGTAGTCGGAAGCGCACCGAGGTCCACAAAACACCAAGCCCGTAAACCACGGATCGCCTGAAATTGATGGAGGATGCCTCCGGAAAGTACCGAGTGGGGCAGGAGATCTCACCTACGTTGAAGTTGAAGAAGATGGCCTGAGCCAGCATCTCGTTATCAAAAAGGAAGTCGTCCGAATTCTCGTGGAACGGGAGATCCTCCAGCACTCTCCGAGAAAAGGCCCTGTAACCGGTGTGAAACTCTGAAAGCTTGGATCCTAAAAAAAGATTCTCCGTTAACGTGAGGGCCCTGTTGGAAATGTACTTGTAGACCGGCATGCCGCTTTTTCTCGCTTTTCCGCCCAAAATGCGAGAGCCCAGCACCACGTCGTATTCTCCGGAGACGACCATGGCAGCCATCGCAGGCACGAGCTTGGGGGCATACTGATAATCCGGATGCAGCATTACGACGACGTCAGCCCCGAGCTTGAGGGCTTCAGTGTAACATGTCTTTTGATTGCGGCCGTAACCGTAGTTGCGGTCATGAAGGAAGCTCCTTATCCCCAGTTTCCCTGCCATGCGTACCGTCTCATCCGCGCTGGAGTCATCGACCAGAAGGATGTCATCCACCACCTGCCGATCCAGTTCCGAGACGGTACTCTCAAGTGTTTGGGCCGCGTTATATGCAGGCAGGACTACTATTATCGTCTTTCCGTTGAGCATGCTCTTTCCAGTAATTGCTTATCGCTTCACCGCTGCCTTGGAACCCGCCCACTCCCTTATTTAGGCTTGGGAATCAAGGACGGGTAAACGCTAGGCCCCGAGTCGCTGCAAACTTTCTTTGCGATGCCGGATCTGAATCATCTCGCCAATGATGGAAACCCCTATCTCCTCGGGGGTTTCTCCTCCAATGGGGAGCCCGATAGGCGCGTGGACGCGCTGGAGGTCCTCCCGGCTGAATCCCTCTCCAAGCAGTGCCTCCATAATGAGCTTCGTTTTCCTTCGTGACCCTATCATGCCAATGTAACCCGCGTTTGTCCTCAGAGCTTGGGCGAGCACAGTTTTGTCGTGTGCATGACCCCGGGTTACGATCACAAGGTAGCTGTCTTCATCCACGCCCAGGTCAGAAAAGGCCTGATCGAATGAGTCCACAACAACGACTTGGTGAGCATCGGGCAGTTTCGTAGGTGAAGCGAACTCTTCACGGTCGTCAAGCACGACAACGTTGAATCGCACGTATGCGGCTAGGTGGGACACGCAGGCGCCCACATGCCCCGCGCCGAATATGATTGCCGTACCATGCCCCTTCAGCCATTCCAGAAAGACCGGATGGTCCGTGCCCGGGGCTTCGAGGAGTTGAGCGGGCTTCAGAAGCCTCTGCTGAGGTAATGCTTGCAGCACGGAATCGGCATGGGGAAACCCCCCGTAGCGTCTTCCCTCTCCATCCATCAAGAGATAATCAATTCCACCGACCTGCTGGCCACCTACCGGTATCGCGATGTTGGTGAGCAAATACCCTGAGCCCCTATTTTGAGCTATGGCCAACAACTGCTTGAAGATTTCTTCCCGGACCTTATCTCCTGCGTCCACAAATTCGACCAGGACTTGGGCTTCACCGCCGCAAATCATGTCTTTGGATTCTGCGCCTTCTCCGGTAAAGGAAAAATGAGCGCGGTGGGATGTGCCTGCACGCAAAGCCGCGGCTGCAAACTCCTGAACCTGAGCCTCAAACAGCCCTCCCCCGATTGTCCCGACGATGGTTCCGTCCTGTTGGATAAGGAAGCGGGTTCCCACGTGTCGAGGGGAAGACCCTTTGACATCAAGTATCGTGGCCAAGACAAAACTCCGGCCTTCCTCAAACTGCTCGACTGCCGCGCGCCAAATTGCCAACATGGTTGTGTCACTCATCCGTGGTATTCTCTTCATGCTTCCGCATGATCGGTTGCCCTCTTCTAAACTCTGGAAAACCTTTCAAAATTACGCGTTACTACAGGGCTTGTCAAGAGAGGTGACGCTCTCGGGCGACGGGAATGGTATGTCAAGACGGGATCGGGATACACATTCAGCTCGGACCGACCGTCGATATGACATTAGTCGTATGTGGTATCCTGTGAAACACCATCGAGCGAGAGATGTCATCCGAACCGCGAGGCTGTGTGGTATACTCCGTCGTCGTGGGAAGGCGCCGACCCGTTCACCGGCCATTGCCCACGGACTCTGTGAGTGCCTCGTATCGCACAGAATTATTCGGGGGTAGTTAATGAAAAGACTGTTTCCGTTCGTATGGCTTCTGGCTCTAACGATCCTGGTTCCGATAGCGGTTTCGTCTGACGGTGATATGGTCTACTGCTGCTTGCGGTCATGCTCTTGAAAGCAGTCCAAAGCCAAGCCGGAGTGTGTGAGGCACACTAAAGACGAGTGTGCCAGGCTCCGTGGCGAGGTAGTCGTGGACTGCCTTTTTTGCGATTCAGACTAATTTAGGCTTTTGACTGCCGAAACTTCAATTTACGAGCATCCCGTGGTAGCGCCGCAGTTCAAACATTCGTAGCAGGAGCCGTGTCGTACCATTATGGAACCGCAGTCGTAACACGCAGGAGCGTCTGATTGGGGATTGAACGTGTGACCCCTTGTTTTGACTGTAGTGGGATCTGGTTTGGACTGATTTCCCGAACCGGGGTTACCGCTAGTCTCGCCCGATCCTTTTCCGGGAGGCAGGAGACCTGCCGCTTCCTGCTGTGTCTTGTCGAGGAAACGCAAGCCCAGATACCGGAATATATAGTCGGTTAGTGATTTTGCTATGGGGATGTCGGGGTTGCTCGTGAAGCCGGACGGCTCGAAACGCACGTGGCTGAACTTGTTAACGAGCGCTTCCAAAGGGACGCCATACTGAAGCGCGATGGAGGTAAGTGTGGCAATGGTGTCCATCAGACCTGAAATAGTGCTGCCTTCCTTCGACATACGTATGAAGATCTCTCCAACGGTTCCGTCATCATAGAATCCGGTGTGAATGTATCCCTTCTGTCCGGCGATCTCGAACTTGTGCCGAACGGTTTTGCAGTCAACCGCCAGCCTGCGGCGCACAGGACCCGGTGATTTTGTCGCCTCCTTTAAGGACAGACCCACCGGCTGACCGGCCTTACACCCGTCCCGATAGACCGAGATCGATTTGAGCTCCAAGCGCCAGGCAAGACGGAAAATCTCCTCGATCTTTTCTATGGTGGTATCGTGGGGAAGGTTGACCGTCTTGGAGATGGCACCTGAAATGAACGGCTGAACAGCGGCCATCATTTTGAGATGTCCCTCTGTGGAGATGAATCTCGTTCCCTGTACGGGTCGGAACGCGCAATCAAACACGGGCAGGTGCTCGGGCAAGACCTCTCGAATCCCCTCTATGGTCCCGGTTTCCTCGATCTTTGCAATGATATGCTCAACGACCACTGGGGGATATCCCAGTCGGTCCAAGCCGCGGGCCACTGTGCGGTTCACGATTTGAAGCCGCCCCCCGCCGGAGAGATTCTTATATTTGACCAGGGCGATTTCGGGCTCAACGCCCGTCGTGTCACAGTCCATCATAAAGGCCACTGTCCCCGTGGGAGCCACGACAGTGGCCTGACAATTTGCGTAGCCATGTTCTTCGCCCATTTCCAACGCGAGATCCCATACTTGTCGGGCCTTGGCTAAAAGATCCTCCGGCACGCCTATCGGGGCAATTTGAAGGGTGTGGTTCCGGTGTTCCCGGATGACCCGAAGCATTGCTTCCCGGTTTTTCTGAAATTCACTGAAAGGACGTCTGACCGATGCAATTCGGGCAGATTGAATATAGGCCTCGCCGGTCATGATGGCAGTTATTGTGGACGCCCACGCACGGCCTTCATCAGAGTCATACGGAAGGCCCAACGCCATGATAAGAGCCCCCAGGTCTGCATAGCCCAGCCCCAGGGCCCGCATGCCTCGTGAGTTCCTTGTGATGGCCGGGGTTGGATAGCCTGCCTTGTCCACGAGGATGTCCTGGGCCGTTATCATGATGTCAACCGAGTGGCGAAAAGCGTCCGCTTGGAAGAGGTCCCCCGCGTCCAAGAAAGCAGTAAGCTTGAGGGAGGAAAGGTTACAAGCAGAGTCATCCACATGCATATACTCGGAGCACGGGTTGGATGCCCTAATGGGCGCCGTCTCCGGACACGTGTGCCACCGGTTTATAGTGGTGTCGAATTGAATCCCGGGGTCTCCACATTCATGAGCCGCTGCAGCGATTTCCCGAAGCAGATCTCGAGCACTGATACGTGTCTGCAACCTCCCCTGAGACAATGAACCTCGTCTTCCACTCGCTGTCCGCCTCATCGGCCTCCATGAACTCGTCGGTAACCCTGACCGAGTGATTGGAGTTCTGAAAGGCCACGGTGGCGTATGCCTCACCCTCTAATGAACCGTCATAACCGGCTTGCACCAGAGCTTGAGCTTTCTTCTCTTCCGTTGCCTTGGAACGTATGAATTCCAGTATGTCAGGGTGGACGACATTCACTATGACCATCTTCGCTGCGCGACGAGTTTTTCCTCCTGACTTGATCACACCGGCCGACGCGTCCGCGGCCTTCATGAAGGAAATTGGACCGGACGCGGTGCCGCCACCGGCCAGAGGCTCCCGGGCGGATCTCAGCCCGGAAACGTTGACGCCCGATCCGGACCCGCCTTTGAAGATGATCCCTTCCTGGGTATACCAGTGGAGTATGGACTCCATCGTGTCGTCCACGCTTATGATGAAGCAGGCTGAGCATTGTGGAACTGGCTCTACTCCGACGTTGAACCAGACGGGACTGTTGAATGACGCTTTCTGGTGGAGCATAAGGTGCATCAATTCGTCCCGAAAAACCTTTTCGTCTTCTTCAGAAGCAAAATAGCCTTGTTCTCCCCCCCACACGGCGATAGTATTAACGACCCGACTAAGCAGGCTTTTTATGCTTGTTTCCCTATCGGGCATGCCCGGGTGGCCGCGGAAATAGCGAGACACCACTACATTGAGAGCCATGGCGGACCAAAAGGCCGGAGCCTCTACACCATGCTGCTCAAAGATGATCTTCCCTTCTTGATTGCGGATTACTGCGGAACGTCTCTCCCATTGGACCATGTCCAGTGGATCTTTGCCCTGAACCGAGAAGAACCGCCGAAACCTCAACCCTTCCCGGGCAACCTCCACCGTTGCCGTGAGTTGCTCACCTGCGCGTCCTCTAATTGATTGAACCCGATCGGACATTTCTTCTCTCTCCGACGCTAACCCGCGTCCCTGGATTTCAGGGCGCGTTCCCCGAAGCGTGATCCCCCGCGAATGCTCATTCCCGTACCGTTCTCCTTCACGTCTGATTCTCGGGTGGTTCAACGTGTGAAGTCGGCATCCTTGATCTCTCAAAACGTCTAAACGATACCGATGAACCTGTACACCAGTATGTCCTTCTTATAAATTAAATCAATTAGTTAATCAATCAAGAGGTCTGACGACTCGTGTTTCCGACCGGGGCTCAGAAGGGCGCCGCAGCATGGCCCGCGGTTCGGGATGGCGCGATAACTCGGGCTGATTGTAGAGTAAGCCTGCGCAAATTGATCTGGCGGCATCGCGGGCAGGCACTGAAGTGCAACCGAGAGGTGTAGCCGCATATCAAACATTCATATACTCTGCCCGGGTCCTCGATCTCTGCCAATGGAATGTGAGATGTTGGCTTACCGGCTCGCAACCGACTCCGCCTTCGAAGCTGATCCCTCTCCAAAAATCCGCCATAAAACAGTTTGCAATAGACTTTTTCGAGCTGCTTCCAGCCTAGGTCGTATTTTTCCAGCAACTCTTCGTCAGTGACGTCTGACAAAATATCGCCAAGAAGTTCAGACACTTTCAGCACCTTGGTAATTTTAGTGACCTTAACCACTTTTTTCGTCATAGGGAAGCCCCTTTTTTATAATAATATACTTTAATTATACTACAAATCTTATTGATGTTTCAAGGTTATTAATTATTAGACGAAAACGTGATCAAGCGATAACAAAGCCGATGCATTACGCCGGCAATGCTGGTATCCTCTTCTTGAGAGACCGGAGGCAACTGGGGGCCTGACGAGTTTATACAAGAGGGCGCGCGCAACGCCGGTTTTTCGAATTGTTCCAGCGATGAATCTTGGTCCGGGAAGGGGAATTTCTGGTGGTCTCGAAGTCATTTCAGGTGATTCTTTTTCTGGTTTTGGCGGCCTGGCTTTGGGGATGCTCTGCGATTGCCCCCGAGAGGAGAACGCCCTCGGGTGGCTCGAAAATCCTCGAAGAGGACGTCACGGATGATCGTGCCGCTCAACCCAACATCGGGGATGAGGTGCCTCCGGGAGTGAGCGAATCACACCCTTCTGCGGAAGGAGCGCCTCCGGGAGTCCAGCCGGAACAGCATTCACCTCGCCGGTTCAAACCATTGAGGGACGAAAAGGGAGCTATCAAGGGATGGGGACCAGCTACCGACAGAACTGGAGGTAGGGAACCTTAATTTCGTAGGGGTGTCTTCTTGCCGAGGCCGTACTGACGAATACGTCGCGCTTAAAACCTGTACTGGTCGAGAGGGGTTGGAACCTTGAGGCATCAACTATTGAAACCTGAGCACCGGGATAGTACAAGGGTGATCCATCCGGAATTGTATTCGTGCTGATTGTTCGTACGGATGGAAACGGAGAATTTGTCTGAATGTCAGCTCTCTTGTTTAATGGTCAGTTTCTGCTGATAGCGGCGACCAATCTTTGCTTATTCCTCGTAGTCGCAACGTGGAGCTTTCTGCCTGTGGTCATTGTAGAATTGGGGGGTAACAGCGTTGACGTGGGCCTGGTGATGGGCTCAATCGGGGTTACTTCGCTGGGATGCTTGCCCTTCCTGGCGCCGCTGATCGACCGTTACGGGCGCAAGATTTTTATAGTTGGAGGAATCCTTCTTATGGGCATCACCAACGGGGGCTTCCTTCTCTTCGACACCTATTCTCCTCTCATGATCGTCGTGCGCCTTATCCAGGGAATAGCCTTTGCAGCGTGCTTCAACGGATGTGCCACCGCCATCGTGGATCTGATCCCCCCTGACCACCGCGCGCAAGGGATAGGACTCTTCGGCGTATCAGGATCGCTGGCCGTGGCGGTTGGACCGTACATAGGAGAAATGTTTCTTCTCAAATGGGGATACGAGCGCGTATTATCTCCTGCTCGTAGGATTCGGCCTGCTCGGATTCGTGATGGCGCTCATGGTCAAAGAACCGAAACGCAAGATCAGCCATGAACGGCTCCAGGGCTTTTTCCCTACCGCCTTTCAAAATGGTCACCTCTCCATGATGGTCACGGCTGGGATTTTTGGTTCCGGATTCGCGGCTATGAACGTATTTTTCCCGCTCTTTGCAAAGAGTTTTGGATTCCAAGCGGGCCTGTTCTTTATCTGCTACGGTTGTAGCCTTCTGATCGTTCGGATCCTCCTGGGACAAGTTGTTGACCGAGTCAATCGGGATAAGCTTATCCTTGCCTGTTTGGTCGGTTTTGGCGTGTTGCTGGTTTCTACCTCCCGGATGGATTCCATTGTTCAGACGGCTTTCCTGGGAAGCCTCTTTGGCGTCTTACAGGGCCTGTCTTATCCGGCTATGATGGCGCGGATGGTGGATAAGGCCGAAGATCATAACCGCGGAGTTGTTGTGGCTCTATACACAGGCTCTTTTGGTGTAGGAATAAATGTTTCGATGCTGGCATGGGGTGTCATTGCCGACGCCAAGGGTCTTTCATTCATGTTTCTGGTTGGAGGCTTGGTAATGTTCGCTTGCGCACTGGTCTCTGCGTGGCCATTTGCGGCCAGCAAGGGAAACTGTCTACCAGCGCCGATCATTTTGGAAAGCAAGAGGGACAGGACGCCTCTGCGATGAGAGCTTCAGTCCCTTTCCAGCTTTCTTGATTCACCCCGAGAAGGGCTTATTCAATTATTCAGGAGGAGACTATGAGATTGCAAATCGAAGCGGCACTGGAGAAAATCAGGCCGTCACTTCAACGAGACGGCGGCGACATAGAGCTTGTAGGTGTGTCTGAAGACGGAGTCGTGACTGTCAGACTGACGGGGGCATGTGGCGGTTGTCCGATGTCACAGATGACGCTCCGCCATGGCGTGGAACGGCTGCTCAAAGAGCAAGTTTCCGGCATAAGTCGAGTCGAATCGGCTTAACTTGAGCTAGAGGCTGTTCTGTGTGATAAGTCGAGCGAATGGGCTGATAATCCACGGAAGGGGTCGAGCAGTCTGCGTGAACGCGCTGCTGGGCATATTCCCAACACTGTCGAGACGAGATCCAACTCTTTGACCTTGATGGCTACATCCCGCTTTCTTGCCCGCTCACTCCCTCGTTATTCTAGCGGCCGACAACCATTGCGTGCGGCGGCAACACGAAGCGTATAAACACCCCCGACATCAAGCAAAATATTCCAAGATAGGTAAAGACAGCACCAAAATTGCCGTTCGTTGCATCCAGGATATATCCGCTCAGAGAAGGGCCTATAATTCCTGAAACAAATCCGTATGCCGTAAAGACAAGGCCGAAAATAGCCCCGAAATGCTTCATGCCGAAGCAGTCGGTTACAAGGGGGGCGGACACCCCGAATAATGTGCCGAATCCGAAGCCGATGACAGCGGCAAGCGAAGCCGACAAGACCAGGCTATTCACGTGCGGTAAAACAAGGTATGCGCACCCCGCGGCAAAGAACGTCAGACTCATTGTGAAGTTGCGGCCGACAAGGTCGGACAGATACCCTGTCAAAAAACGGCTCAGACCGTTGGTGATATTAAAGGCGGTCAAAATCACCACCGCGGACTCAAAGCCGAATCCCTTGGAAAGCCCGAAAGCCGTTGAGAGTGTAACCATGGCAATGCCCGCGGCCCCTTGAAATGCCCAAGTGAGCCAAAGAAACCAGAAACTCTTTGTGCGCAGGCTCTCCGCAACCGTCAAAGAGGTCCCCAGACTGACGAGACCGGAGGCTGTTCCAGACTTTGCTTGCCCTACCTGCAGAGCTTGGCGAGGCCCTTCTGTAAACTGAGCCGCTGCTAGGCCGGCCAGCAAAGCAATTACCGCCATGGATACGAGCATTGGCACGTACCCCAAGGCATCGAGCATCCAGCCGAACAATGGAGACATAACAGCCGCGGAAAGGCCAAACACCATGTTTACAATCCCCGCCACAAGACCGCGCCGCGCAGGATACCATCGCTGCACGCTTGTGAGAGCCGGAATATAGACGAAACAGGAGGCCAGCCCCATCAAGAAAGCCCATAGATAGAGCAGGATAACATTTGAGGCATAGGCTAGGGTGAACAGATTCAAGCCGCAGATAACTGTTCCGATTGAAATCATTCGCCTCGTCCCGAATTTCTCCTGCCATCCACCCACAAAGAACATGAAGCAACCGGTGGCGGCTATGACAAAAAAAGAGGATGTTTCCGATAGCTCCCCGCCCCACATGAAACATTTCTTGCCAGTGAGGGGCCATCACCCCCGGGAGCCCAAAAATGAATGCCCCTTGCCAAAAGATTGCGATGGAGCTTCCGATTATAGCGGCCGCACCAGTCTTGCGGTCGGTCATGCTTGCCTCCGAGGAAATCTTTCCAATTCTCCGTATAGCACCCTCTACGGGACGTGCCCGACACCTTCCACATGTACGATCTTGCCTTCGAGGTGTGCTTCGACCCCGAGCATCTCGTGCACCAGCCAGAGATTAGATGTCACATGCTCTGTCACGGCAGGGATCGTGTATTCGCTCGTACCGGCCGCGAGCGCAGCGAAGAGGATCAATTGGTCGGCCAGATGGCGGTCAGTAGTAGCCCCGGTGTCGAGGTCTTTGAGCAGAGAAAGCGCCACAAAATCTGCAATGGCTTCAGATCTCCGGCCAGGTTTTCCTGCTTGATCCGCGCCCAGCAAACAACCCCTGTCTGTCCGACCCCACAAAGTCAGGGCAGCCCCTCTCTGGACAGCCGTCGAATCTTCTATTATCCGGATATCGGGATCATAGCCCCTTCGTTTCAGGACCGCGTGGCATGTGTCGGCCATTCTGCGGCTGACAGCCTGCTCGCTGAGATGAGACGAAAGGGCAATTCCCCGGATCGTTTCGACTGTCCCCTGTGTCATCATACGGAGCGGCTTCAGTGGCGATCGCCTGGGACTTACTACCATCCTTAGCCGGCCACCACCCTGCGGAACGTATCCTGGCCTCAGCATATCCAGCTTCACCTCCGCACCCATGCGCTGAAGCAGCGGGACGAGCACCTTTTGCATGTGGAAAAAGCTGGGGGCAAAATCTTGGAAGAGGCCTCCCGTGATGGTCAAGCGCGACGTTTCCCGAGCAAAAAGGCAGGGTGGAATCAAGGTGAAGGCCGCCATAGCCGCGCTACCGGCCGTTCCTATGTCAAACTCAAATTCCCCGCCCTTCAAGGCATCTCCCGGCCGATAAACAATCTCCTGAGAGCCCACTTCAGCGCCGTCCACTTGCCCCCCTGAGATGGCGCAACATGAGGTCACAGCGTTCAAGTGCTGGGCCCTTAATCCAGGTTTGGGACGTTTGGCGCGGATGCGGGTCATGTGTAGGGCTTCGCGTTTCAGCGTAGCCAGGGCGACCGCATATCTTAAGAGCGTTCCGCTTCCGGAATGCATTGAGCCGTCGATCTCGATCATAGACTTGACCCTGGAGCCCCTCAATAGCATGTATAGTGAGAAGCTTTGAATTTTGTAACAAAAACCAGCCTCCCCTAACCCCTCCCGTCAAGGGACGGGAGATAGGACCCTCTTCGCGGGAAGAGGGAACGGTAAGGGGCCGTTCGAACGCCTATTCAACCGTAATTGCTCAGCACGTGTGACCATTGCGACAGGTATCAATCTTCATCCACATCTACCGGACTTATACAATCGGGGCTTTCATACGCGGCCTTGTTCACATTCGAAGTCACCGGGTGGCCTGTCATGTCTTCTGATGGGTACGGTTTCAGCAAATGCTTCAGGAGTTCCGGTTTCTTGACGGTAGGGTCAAGCCAGAGGCCATAATCCTCGGCCTTCAAGATCACGGGCATCCGGTCATGTATTGACTGAACAAGTTCGTTGGAATCAGTCGTGAGAATCGTGCATGACTCAATGACCTCCCCGTCTGACCCTTCCCAGCGTTCCCAAAGGCCTGCAAATGCCAAGGGTTTGTTGTCGGACGAACCGAAAAAGTAAGGTTGTCTTTTCTTCTCCAGACGCTTCCATTCATAGAATCCGTCTGCCGGGACAAGGCAGCGTCTGTATTTGAAAGCAGCCCGAAAAGCCGGTTTGTCTGCCAGCGGTCTCCGCCCTGGCGTTGATCAACCTGGAACCTATGGAGGTGTCTTTTGCCCAAAACGGGATTAGTCCCCACTTCACCAGGCGTAATTTGCGGCGGGCAGTCTCATCGTCCAACCGCACCACTGCTACCATCTGAGTGGGTGCGATATTGTACCGCGGTTCCAACTCAGGCTCTTCAGAGAGTTGGAAGTGCTCCGCGATATCGCGTCCGACCGTCATCAATACAAATCGTCCGCACACGTGGCTCTCCTGTTGCTTTCTGACCGAGGGTAATCGTGAAAGCTTTCATTGTATAGTATTGCCGTAGCCCCTAACATTCAGAAAGCTGATCCATCCAATTTATCCTGGATTATGCAGTTGGACAACCAAAAGATCAGTGGATTTACAGCCAACCGTCTGATATAGTAAATGATTCCAGATCCGGTAATGGCCCCCCAGCAACCCCACTAACCCAAGCTGCGTGACTCTGGCCAATGCCTACGACACAAAGGAGTAAACAATGCCATTCGTCAACATCAGAATCACGAGAGAGCAGACGACTCCCGCGCAGAAAGCTGAACTGATCCGAGGCGTCACACAACTTTTGACCGACGTGCTTGGAAAGGACCCGCAGATGACCTCAGTTATAATCGATGAAGTCGATACAGATAATTGGGGCGTCGCGGGGGAGAGCGTCACTGTGAGGCGCCAACGTCTCCGCAAGTAGTTGCAAACTCAGGCACAGCAATGATAGTGTCTTTGCTATTGGCCGTATGCTTAGACAAGATTAGATGCTTGTGAAGGCTGGACTAGCTGCTCGCTGGTTTGTCCTGCGATTTGAGCGAGGAAAGATCATGATAGATAAAACATCACTTCGAGCTGGAGAGCTTTTTCAGTCGGGTTATTACTGAGCCGAAAGCGTTCTGCTAGCTGTAGCGGAAAGTAAAGGCATCGAGTCAGAATTCATACCCCGAATTGCCACGGGCTTCTGCGGTGGGCTGTCAAGGACTTGTGGAATATGCGGAGCCGTGAGCGGCGGCGTCATGGCAATAAGCCTGTTTACGGGTCGAAAATCTCCGGCCGAGTCTGTCTTGCCCGCGTACGACTCGGTCAGAAAACTTTTGGAGAACTTTGAAGCTCGCTTCGGCTCAACTAATTGCCGAGACCTTACAGGCTGCGATCTGGGCACAGATGAGGGGCAAAACTACTTCAAATCCAATAACCTCATAGATCAATGCAAGCAGTATACGGAAGAGAGCACCCGTATCGCAATGTCACTGATCGAGGAAAAACTTGGCAGCCCAAGCACTCCCAGGTCACAAGCCTGAGGGCGAAATGGTGTGAGACTCTTGGCTCACCGGTTTTCTCGGAATTTCTGACGTAACACCAAGTGACTCCAAGATCTCCCGCATGTGATCGGTGTGCATACCGATATGGTATTCACCGATTGCTTGGATCCACTCTGTCAGGGTGGGATATTCACCCAGAGGACTTTCCTTAAGCATCGGAATATGCGCCTTCCGGCCGAGTTGTTCGTCGGACAAACCTGCTACGAATTCGGCAATGCGATGGTGTTCCCGCTCGAACTCCGCGATAAGCTCAGCAAAGGTCGTACGGGCACGTTTCTCGGAAAAGAATGAATTCTCGGCTTCGATGTCGAGTCTGGGAGTATCCTTTTCCAGGAATGCGGAAATAGTCGGCATATATCCGATCCCTTCGGGACCGCACAGGTGTGAGACAATTTCTTTGGGCGACCATCGTCCCGAAGGGGCGCGAAGCTGTTGCCTCATCGAGTCCTTCGCACAGCTCCCTGAAATCTTTAGCCTTACGGCGGATTAGTTCTGATAATCTAGCGGCCTCAGGTGTTTGCATTGCTCCAGTCTCCTTTCTGCGTAGTCTGAGACCCCAAACTTTGGCCTCAATACAACAAATTTAATACCTGGGGGCCTACGAGGAAATAGTGAGACCATGACCGTAAAACAGAAGCACGAGTACCGCAGGACTTTGAGCCCCGATTTGATGGCTTGATAAGGAATGGAGGCCATATTATATTGCAGACCAGTGTCGTCCGGGCTGATATGGACGACTCTCGGCGAATATTGGGTGATTGACGGTTTGTCTCCAGTTCCGGATTGGAGTTTTGAATGAGAGGTCGTGGATTCATCGGTATCTTCGATTCCGGCGTGGGAGGCCTGAGCGTGTGGCGTGAGGTTGTTCGGGAACTCCCCCACGAAGCCACCCTGTATCTGGCCGATCAAGCCCATGTGCCGTACGGTTCCCGCTCCTTGAAAGAGGTTTGCCGTTTTGCCGAAGGGATTACGCGTTTTCTGTTGGCGAGAGGCGCCAAGGTCATAGTCATTGCCAGTAATACCACTTCTGCTGCTGCACTGTATTATCTGCGGGACCTCTTCCCCGACGTACCTTTCGTGGGGATGGAACCAGCCCTCAAACCCGCGATTGAGAGCACTCGCACCGGTGTAGTGGGCGTAATTGCCACGCCGGTCACGTTTCAAGGGGAACTCTTTGCCAATTTGGTGAAGCGATACACTAGTGGAGTGTCGGTGCTCTCTCAAGCGTGTCCGGGACTGGTGGACGCGGTGGAGTCCGGAGCATTGGATGCCCCTGAGACGACGGCCTTGCTGGAGAAATACCTATCACCAATGGTCGAGGCTGAGGTGGATCAGTTGGTGCTCGGTTGCACTCACTATCCTTTCCTTCGACCGATCATTGAGCAGTTTATGGGCCCCGGGACAAGAGTTATTGATCCTGCGCCTTCTATTGCTCGTCAAGTGGCAAATATAGTGGCTCAGGGAGAACCGATGATCGCATCTAAAACGGAATCCAGGCCATGTGCTAACTTTGAAGATCATCACTTATTCTATACTAGCGGGCACGCGGCTCTCTTCGCTGAGATGGTTAAGCGGTTACTTTGTCCGTCATTGGGAGGCACGCCGGATGTACTGGGAGTTGATTGGCAGGGAGGCCGCTTAGAACTGCAACTGTGAGCTGGAGCCAGAGGACAAACTTTATAGCAAGGTGCGTTCAAAGACCGAAATTGCTAAGACTGCCTATGATGCCATTGCGAGAGCGCAACCCCGAAGCAATCTTCTGTGGGATGGGCGTCCCGCCGGTCGTCATTCCCGCGTACGCAGTTCCGCGCTCCGACCTCCTTCGTTTGAGGGAAAGACATTTTGCAAGAGACGAGTTGACTGCATAACAAGGGGTGAGATATTTCTATTGTAAACCGAATAACCGGAGAATGGCCATATGCTCCCTAAGAGGCCGAATACAGAAGTCAGCAAGCTGGATAAGATTATTGCCGAGGCTCGACGAAATCGAGGGCAACGGCTCACGACTTATCGGGACAAAGCTCTGAAAATTTTCCCCCACATCTGTGGCCGGTGCGGCCGTGAATTTGCGGGCAAAAGACTGAGCGAGCTTACCGTCCATCATAAGGATCACAACCACGACAACAATCCACCTGACGGCACCAATTGGGAACTGCTGTGTCTAGAATGTCATGACAAAGAGCACGCCCGGTATCTGGATGAGGAACCGGACGATGAAGCTAGATGGAGGGAGGAAGAAGAATCGACTTCCACGTACAGGCCATTCGCTTCCCTAGAGGACTTGCTCAAGACAAAGAAGTAAGAGAATCGATACTATAGCGATTCTCGAAAATAATTTCCGATTGTGTCTAGCGTCATTCCGGCGAACTACCATGACGTGGCGGTCACAACGGAAGATGAAAGAGCTGCAACTGAGTCTGGTGCCACGGATGTGTTCCGCCTCGCGGGACTCATCCGTGCCTGACTCTCATAGCCGATAAATACCACCGGCATTGTAAACTGGAGCGACGAGCGTGCCGCCTGACACGGCCCGGCACGGATGAGCTGCGCACATCCGTGGCACCAAGCAAGAGGCGCTCTCCGTTGAGAGTGTGGCACTTTCAGGCGAACGCCGGAATCCAGGGGGAGCTGGGTCCCGGCGTACGCCGGACGACGGGAATGTGCCATTCGGCAATAACTTTAGAGAAATGCTATACGTCCCTGGACGCCCTAAACTTCCCGCCAAGTTAGACTTTAAAGGAGCCGTATTCGTATCTAGCCGCGATTAGGATCTTGAAGCTTTACATAGGCCAGTATTTCGCGGCTTACTTCGGTATCCAGCTTGATTGAGTCATAATCTATCGCGACATTGTTGAGGTATTGTAACACCAGGGCTTCCCCGACGGATGCGCCGGGAAGTATCCCGCCGAAGAAAAAGCCTAGGGCCTCAAATTCATCGACCAGATGAAAAGTGAGTGGGTCGCGTAGATCCAGATACAGCGCGATAACATCGTACCGTTTCAGGCGAAATTCTTTTAAAGCGCTCTTTACCTCCGAGCCGATGTTTTCGCCGCATCGAAGTACCTCTATTGATGCGTAACCCGGAGGCATTGAGGCAGCGGTCTTGGTCTTCAGAATTGACTCCGATTGGCGAACTGCCGACTGCGACTTCTCATGGGCCTCGAATTGCGGTGTTGCGCCGAGATTGCCGTAGAGTTTCGCAATAAAGTCCTTATGCCTTGATGGAGCATAAAGCTTCAAGGGACCGGGTTTTTCGAGATATTTATACTGCACTACGAAGGTTTCACGCTGGGCAAGCTCTTCCTTGATACCCCTGAACGCTACACTTGCCGGCGCATAACCCAACAGTACCGCACATGCAGTGAAGCCAAGCCGCGTGGTGACTCGTTGCGAAAAGGTGTGGCTTGTCACGGCACGGACATACAGGCCGGTCAGGCCGCGGGATTTCGCCTCGTTTATGAGGAACTCCGTAAGTAGCAGCAAGCATCCTTGTCCGCGAAATTCCGGCTTTACAACCGCTTGACCGATTTCCGCGCTTTGAGACCCGGAGTTTGACCGGAAAATCGCACAGTGCCCCGCAAGTACTCCGTCAGGTGTTACGGCCGTTGCTGATATCAGTTGTCCGCTCTCGTTCAGCTCCACCATGCGGTCCGGATAATAAATATGCTCGTTGGAGTACGTGTAGCCATAGGCTTTGTAAGCCGACCTGGAAACTTCCAAAGCCTCCGAGGGCTTCATCAGGTGGACATGAAACTCCCCAGGTCCTGATATTCGTTTCCCTGTTTTGGACGGCTGCTGAAATTGGTCCAGTTCACAAGCCTGGAAGTAATCTTCGACACTTTTATCGCTGAGGTACTTCACGAGACGAATCTCTTGCCCGTCAGGTCCGAGATTATGAATCGAGAACTCATCCACGAGGTCTCTCATTAAGGGGATACCGGGCAGCTCCCGAGGCTCCTGCCGGGCTTCCGCCTGAGGCTGAAACAACGGGATCCGTGATGGGTCAAAAGGCATCCCCCTTTCTTTAATGATGATCTGAAGGCCCACAGGGACGCGCTCGCAAGAGATCTCAAAAGTCTGTCTGTCACCGGGTTCAGAGGTCTGCTCCATCACTTTGGCTACCGCTTGCTCCACCGCCAAGCCGATCTTCTTGCGTTGGTCTTCGTCAAACCCCAGTTTCTCTGAAACCTCACTTACATAGGCAACTGCTACTGCCACGTACGAGCCGTCGTTAGGAACAGTCAGTTCCGAGTATTCACATCGGGCTTGCATGCGTTTCTCCCAACCGTTAACCGCCGCGCGCTCCGGAAGCGAACAGCCATTCGTAAATCAGCGTACACCAGACTGGAGTGTATAGCACAATACCTTATTTTCAGACGGATCTCTGTTGAGTTTCAGGTGTGTCTGCTCTAGATTTGAAGAATGAAATCGGTGCTCTTCTTGCAACTACCTCCTCCCCGCTTCTCCTTCGAGGAACCTCCGACTAACATTCCTCTGGCCGCGGGTTTTGTTGTGGCAGCGCTGGAGGCTTCGGGGCCTCAATCCATCCGGGCCGAAATTCTGGGACCCGAGATCATGGACGTGTTCGCGGACCAGGGGCTCACCGGGAAGGTTGCCGACAGGCGTCCTGATGTGGCCGCTTTGACGCTTTACGTTTGGAATGTGGAAAGAAGCTTGTTTCTTGCTTCCAATATAAAGAGACGGTTGCCTTCAGCTCTAATCCTCGTGGGTGGCCCTGAGGTTACCCCCGACAATAAGTGGGTCCTGGAACATCCGGCAGTGGATGCCGGGGTTTTCGGTGAAGGCGAATCCAGGATCGCGCCATTGCTTAAGGCACTGGCGAATAAGCGGCAACCATCGGGCATTCCGGGGATCTTCTTCAAGGATTCCGGTGGGATCCATTTGAACGAGGCGCCGTCGGGGACGTGGAATCTCGCATCGTGTCCGTATCCTTACCTGGATGGTCGAATCGGTCCTTCGCGAGACGGCACGCTTTTTCTGGAAACGGTCAGGGGATGCCCCTTTCGCTGTCGCTACTGTTATTACCATAAGTCATTTCGTGATGTGAGGCCTCACCCATCCGCCTCTATCGAGAAGGTGCTTGATTTGGCCTATGCACGGGATTCCGGGATCAAAGAAATCTATTTGATGGATCCCACGTTTAACGCGCAGCCGGGCTTTAGAGATCTTCTGCGGTCCATTACCCTGCGCAGAGGCCAAAAGAACCTGAGACTCCACGCTGAATTGCGAGGTGACACTCTCAATCCGGACGATGTTCGGCTTCTAAAGGATGCCGGTTTGGTAACTGCGGAAGTGGGACTACAAAGCATTAACCCAACGGCTCTCCGGGCAGCGGGGCGTCACGTGGATCCGGATAAGGTTAGTCGGGGGGTTAGGTGGCTCAAAGAGGCGGACATCGACGTCACTACCGGCATCATCCTGGGGCTGCCTGGAGATACTCCGGAGGGATTTTCAGGCACGTTGGAATGGCTGAAACGAACTCGCGCTTATTCGGTGGTTCATCCCTTTGTGCTCTCGGTTCTTCCGGGAACTGATTTCAGGGCCCGAGCAGAAGATCTCGGCCTTCAATACGATCCTCGTCCTCCTTATTACGTGCGTTCGACTGAAACCTTCCCGGAGGCGGAGTTTCGCCCGGCACTCGTGAGATGCGAGCAGATGTTTGACATGGAACTTGATCATATACCCCCGCCATCGCTTGTGGACGCGGGTCCGGGATTGCTTACGGCGCTGGACGAGGCCGCTTACGTAAACAAGTGGATTGTCTTTCCTGAACATGCAGAGTGGGAGCGGGCATTGACTGGTGTTATCCGGAAGGCAACCGATCCCTTTGTTATCTGGTTCAGAGGCCGTTACCGTGAGTCGGCAATGCTCACCATGCTTCAAGCGTTAAGTGACGCCAATCCGCACGCTGTCCTAAATGTGGTTCTTGATTTCAGAGACCTCCCGCCAGTCTCGTTCTTTGACAGAGCTATTGAAAGAGCTGCCCATCCAGGTCTTTTCTTGAATCGGTCGTATCACCCGCTCTACCCCGAGGGGGAAGTGGTCTCAATCAACTTCACCGTAGTGCTGCCTGATCCGGGTCGGTCGCGGGAACGCGAGCGAATCGCACGCGATTATCTTTCCGCAGCTTCTGTAGTGTGGGAACTTGATTGGCCCGACGAGGAAGAAATAGACGACACCGAGGTTCCGCTGCTTGTCTCACGGCCACTGTCGACAGTCGCCGACACTTACAAAAGGATCTTAAAAGCCCTGAACAGGGTTCATGGCGATTGTCCTGAACAGGTGCTGTTTCGGGACAATCAGCTCCAGCAGGCCTGGAATTCACTAGCCCGCAATCTGGACCCGGCGACTAGACTGCCTGAGAAGATACTGGTCACGTGACCGTTTTAAAATCAGCTCCTTCAATTCGAGAATAGATTCCGGGGATTCTGAGGAAACGTCACCCCATAGGAACACGGATCGAAGCTGCCATGAAATCACCGTCCGGTGCCGCTCCCGTAGGAGTCCCGCTCCACCTGACCGTGCCTGCCCTTTGGAGCATGCAAGCTGCTAGACAATCTGGTGCCACGGATGTGCCGGCCACCGCGGGACGTCCATCCGTGCACTGTCCAGGACTGAGTTACCGTCAGACGTCCACTGGCATGCTCAGACTCTATCGGCAGCACTTTCATGATTCCGATGTGACCGATCAGGTCATGGTGAGCCTTGCGGGAATTACGGGGCAGTCAAGGGTGGGTCCGAAACCCGCCCTAACTGGGACAGGCGGCTTTCAGAGTCAAAACCGATCCCCTGGCGGGAGAGGGAAGGGTGAGGGGACTGAAAGAATCTTGCTCTAATCCACCATTTTCCATGCCTTGGGCCCTGGAAGATCCTTGCCATCTATGTTTCCCACGGCAGGGTGGGGGGCGTTGGCCCACCGGTTCGATCGATGGATGAAAGGTTAATAGCTTTGACGCGAAACTAATGGCAACAATTTGATTTCGCTTTCTAAAATTATGTTGATTGTGCGTAGACAAACCGGCGTGAAATGTGCTTTGGAATATACATTTTACACCTAATCTTGACTTTTACGTGAAAATCAGGTATGTTAGCAACGCAATAAACTGAGATAATGATCTTCTGTTCCATTATTTAGGGATGGGTGTAACGCTGCCATGAAATCATCCAAGTTTGTGGACGACTTTCCGACGGTTGTCCCGATTCTTCCTTTGAGGGATATGGTTGTTTTTCCGAACGTGATGATACCGCTCTTCCTGAAAGGATCCCGAGTGGTAAAGCTCGCGGAATCCGTGGTCGGCGGGGACAATCTAGTAGGGCTGTTTTACCAGAAAGCTCGCAACCGCCTGAATGCTCCCGGCGATGAGATCTCAATGGTCGGTACCCTTGCGCGAATCCACCAGGTGGTTCGACTGGAGAGCGGAGGCGTCAAGGCCATCGCGGACGGCATCTGTCGTGTACGACTTGTGAGGCAGATCCAATATGAGCCGTTCCTCATGGGAGAGGTGAGCCTTGTAGAAGAAGAATATGAGCCTCAGGAACTGATGGACACCCTTATCAACAGTGTGGCCGCTCTGTTTAAATTGACGCTTAGCCTTGACAGACCAGTGAGCGACCACTCCATGTCGATGATCGAACGGGCGGATGACCCTGGTAGACTCGCGGATCTCATAGCAGTCTATCTCCCTTTGAAGGCCGAAGACAAACAATCCCTCCTGGAGATGGAAGACCCGCTGGATAGGCTTAAAAAGGTGCTTTCACATCTGCAGACTGATGTCCAGGCCCTCCAACCGAAGCTGCAGGCGCCAAACGAAGCTGTCCACGGCGTGTCTGCTTCGACTCGTCGACAGAGAGAAATGGGCCTTCGCCAACAGATGCGGGCCATGCAAAAGGACTTGGGATCAGCCGATGACGCCCATGGGTCCGAAATCAAAGAATTTCAAGAAAAGATACGAAATTCAGGGATGTCGGATGATGCGGTGGAGGTGGCAACGCGGGAACTTCAAAGGCTGGAACGGATTCCGGCACATTCGCCTGAATACATCGTATCGAGGACCTATCTTGAGGTCCTCACGAGTTTGCCATGGAATGTTGCAACGCAGGACAACCTTGATATTAACAGAGCACAGCGGACACTCGACGAAGATCACTATAACCTTGTTGAGGTGAAAGATCGTATTCTCGAGTTCCTGGCCGTCCGAAAGCTCAAGGAGAACAATAAGGGCCCTATACTATGTTTTGTGGGTCCACCGGGAGTCGGCAAGACTTCTCTAGGAAGATCTATTGCCAGGGCCCTCGGGAGAAAATTCATCCGGATCTCACTGGGTGGCATGCGCGATGAAGCGGAAATCAGGGGTCACCGACGAACCTATATCGGCGCTATGCCCGGCCGGATCGTCCAGGAAATACGTAGGGCCGGAACCAAGAATCCTGTTTTCATGTTGGATGAGGTGGATAAGATCGGACAGGATTTCAGGGGCGATCCCGCGTGCGCATTGCTGGAGGTCTTGGATCCTGAACAGAACAACGCGTTTGGCGACCATTACTTGGATATCTCCTTTGACCTCAGCAGCGTTTTGTTCATTGCCACGGCCAACCAGCTTGATCCCATTCCTGCGCCTCTGCGTGATCGCATGGAAGTAATTCGCATCCCCGGCTATACAGATGAGGAAAAGGAAAAGATTTCGGAATTCTTCCTGATCAATAAGGCTATGGAGGAAAACGGCATCCGGGAGTACCCGATACAGTTCAGTCCTGAAGCAATCCGCCTAATTGTGAGGGCCTTCACGCGTGAGGCGGGCGTCCGCAATCTCGAACGGGAGATCGGGTCCGTCTGCCGAAAAATCGCCCGTGAGATCACCGAAGAAAAACCTTTGCGCGAAGAGATATTCCCGGAGACAGTCGAAGAGTTGCTGGGCCCGGCAAAATACTTTTTCGACCTCGCCGAAGAGGAGGACCAGGTAGGCATCGCCACGGGATTGGCCTGGACCGAGAACGGTGGTGACATCATTTTCATAGAGGCGACCGGGTTCAAAGGACAGAAAGAACTTACCATGACCGGCTGCCTGGGCGATGTCATGCAGGAGTCGGCTCGCGCCGCGTTGAGCTATTTGCGAAATACATGCAATATCTATGGAATAGAAGAGCAACTGCTGTCGCAGACAGACCTGCACATTCATGTGCCGGCCGGGGCAATCCCCAAAGACGGACCGTCCGCAGGCATAACCATTGCAGTTGCTTTGGCATCATTCTTCAGCGGTATCCCGGTGCGCCGAGATGTCGCCATGACCGGCGAGTTGACCCTCAGGGGTCGCGTGCTCCCTATAGGGGGTGTCAAAGAGAAGTTGCTCGCAGCAAGACGCGCCGGAGTTCGTGAAGTAATTCTGCCGAAAAAGAATGAGGCCCATCTGAGAGACCTCCCCGACTACGTGAAGGACGGGATGACCCTTCACTTCATCAGCGACGTGGGAGACGCCATTCGGATAGCCCTGTCATCCGAACTCCAGACTTGCTATTCTGGGGTGTTCACGCAACAGCCCATTCTGCCTCTCTTCCCGGAAGCTCGACCGGAATACGTGCTCAACGCACGGGGCAGCGGGCCCGTCGCCCGCACGGAGTTCAAATCGTAACAGCTCTCCTGAGCTGGTCTCAGGTACCGCGAACCATTGAGTTCGGTAGCGGGATAGTCCCCAACTTAAGCGAATTCCAATCGACATCACCGACCCCTAAGCCACCTTCAACGCGATGGCTTAGGGGTTTCTTATATCTTCTGGTTCCCTGGCTCCGCTTGGAATCGTCCTGCCGGGCTCTGCCCGAAAAATGGTCTTGTCTCACCATGATAGTGGAGGCGGAGCCTCCAGGCCACGCATTCCCAGGCGGAAATCAGGTGTAGACTCTGAAAAGCTTGCTGTCGGTTATGGGAGGTGGCGCGGCGGCGACCTTTAGGAAGTGCCAGGGAAAGCCGAGTAGTTTTCAAGCATCCTCGTCATCTATTCACGCCCGCCTTGCCGTAGCAAGGCTCAAACGGACGTGTCAATCTCCTGGTCCAGATTTGCTTCGGAGAGAAAACGGATAATCCGATTCCTATTTTGTAATAGCTCGGATGCTCGATCACGGTCATTCTTCCTCTTGGTCTGGGTATCGGGATCTGGATTTGATCCATTATACGTGCTGAAGGGCCCCTGCTCATTAATACAATTCTGTCGGAGAGCAGAATGGCTTCATCCACATCGTGGGTCACCATAAATATTGTGGTGCCTGTCTCCTGCCACATTCTCACCAGTTCTTCCTGGATCACTCCGCGGGTCAGGGCGTCGATTTGAGCAAATGGCTCATCCAATAGGAGAATGCGCGGTTCTACACAAAATGCTCTCGCGAGCCCAACTCGTTGACGCATTCCCCCGGACAATTCCGAAGGCCGTTTCGACTCGGAGCCTGCCAACCCCACCATAGTGATGTACCTCTCAACCCATGCGTTCACCTCGTGTCTGGGCCAATCGGCGTGCGCAGCCTTTACGGCAAGCTTGATGTTGCCCCACACAGTCAGCCACGGCATGAGAGCGAAATTCTGAAAAACCACCATGCGATCGAGTCCGGGTCCAGTGATTTCCTTCCCGTCCAGTAGCACGTACCCTTTGGAGGCATAATCTATGCCGGCTATAATGTTGAGGAGAGTTGATTTTCCGCAGCCCGAGTGGCCCAGCACAGCAACAAACTCTTTCTCGAAAACTTCCATGGAAAGGTCCGAGAATACGCAATGCGGTTCTTTGCTCCCGGCTGCCAGAAAGTGCCGAGAGATTCTATCAACGTGCAGTAATGCCATCACATTCTCCTAATCAGCGTAAGCCAATTTTCTTGCCAGACGGTTGAAGAAAAAGTCTATGAACACACCCACCACGCCAATTACGAGGATGGCAAAAATCACGCTCGTTAGAGAGAGGTTGTTCCATTCGTTCCAAACGAAGTACCCAAGTCCTAGAGTGCCTAGCAAAGCTTCCGCAGGCACGATTGCCACCCACGCGCTCCCCATGGAAATCTTCAAACCTGCCACGATGGTGGGTCCGGCTGCCGGCAAGATCACACGAAAGACTTTGCTACGGGATTCATCTGAAGGATGTTAGCAACATTCAGGTAGTCCTTTTTAATGTTGGACACGCCAAATGCTGTGTTAGCAAGCGTGGGCCACACGCTGGCCATGAAAACCACCAGGAGAGCTGTCCAATGGCTATTTTGCACCGAATACAGCAACAGTGGCATCCAGGCTATTGGCGAGATGGCACGCAAAACCTGTATATACGGGTTCACTGCTTTGAATAGCACCTGGTTAAGACCCAGGATCACCCCGAGAGTGATAGCTACGACAGAGCCTGATACAAATCCAGCGGTTAAACGTGAAACGCTGTACAACGTCAGCGTGCCAATACCTTTGTCATTGGGCCCGTTGTCATAAAATGGGTCCGATAGAAACTGATATGCCGTCTTCGCGACTGGTACCGGTCCCGGCAAATTCTTTAAGCTCAGGGCAATCATCTGCCAGCAGCCCAAGAAGAGCACTAGGAGGAGTAGAGCGAGTACGACTGATGCTTTCGTATTCTTAACATTCATGATAAGTCTCCGGTATTACGGCACGTCAATTACTTGGTGGGAGCGCAGCCCCGTGTTTTTGTAAAAGGCACCGCATGCACGTAAATAAAAGCGGAAGATTTCATGTTCGTTTGATGGCGAAACTCTGGAGATATTCCTCAGGCTTGTTGGGATCAAACGGTTTACCCATGATAGTGTGGGTGGTATATGTGCTTGAAGGAGATCCGTATCCTGCTTCCTTCATGATTTCACCGCATTCCGATGCGAGAAAAACCTGTTCGGCAATACCTCGATAATCAACATCTCCTTTTATGTAGCCCCATCTCTTCATTTGGGTAAGAATCCAGACCGCCATGGAATGCCACGGAAATGGATTGAAATCTATCCGGTCGGGCTCGCTGCGATTGTTTCCCAGACCGTCAGGGTATGACCCCGTGAGGACCTGTTCCACAACTTCCACAGGTTGATTCAGGAAGTTCCTGGGAGCTATCGCAGCAGCTATGTCCTTACGATTCTCTGCTTTATGAGCGAACATGGTTGCATCGACAATTGCTCTAAAGACAGCCTTGAATGTGTTTGGCATCTGCGTAGCGAACTCCTTGGATGCTGCAAATGCGCAACACGGATGACCGGGCCAGAGTTCTTTTGTGAGCTTGAAAATGAAGCCTGCTCCTTCGAACACCGCTCTTTGGTTGAAAGGATCGGGCGCGAGGTAACCGTCCACATTATGAGCCTTCAAATATAATTCCGATCTAACTTGCTTATGCACGGCGGTTGATTCAAAATCACCAAGAAGCCGCTGGACAGAATTCGATTTTTTTCGAGGGACACAATGACCGACCAAGACATTGAGGCCTGCGTACCGGTGGATATCTCAGATGACGATATCTACGAGGCCATGAAAGATATTTCAGGTTACCTGGACATAACCCCCGGCGATTTCAAGGAAGTCTATCTTAAGGCATACAGACACGCGGTTCTTCGATTGACACGTTCAGTCAAGGTTGCTGAAGTCATGACCAAGGACGTGGCAGCCGTGTTTGGCGATACGCCATTGAAGGAAGTCGCGAGCATAATGGCTGCGAGCAATGTATCCGGCGTGCCCGTGATTGACGGCGATGGGAAGGTGATCGGGGTTGTCTCTGAAAAGGACTTGTTGTCGGCCATGGGAGGCCGATCGGCCAAGACCTTTATGGAGGTGATAGCCCAGTGCCTGAAGGGCAGGTCCTGTTTGGCGGTTCCAATTATAGAAAAGGTCGCCGGGGACATCATGTCTGCCCCTGCCCTGACAGTACTAGAAGACACATCGGTTGTGGAAGTGGCCGGCCTTTTTACTCAAAGAGGAGTCAATCGAGTGCCGGTGGTCGATAGCAACGGCCGGATGGTAGGAATCGTCTCTCGCGGGGATGTCGTGCGCTCGTCTGGTTTCGGGGGTGGCGCATGAATTACTTGTCGAAGATGAAAGGCACTACCAAGAGCCCGCCGAGGGTCAAGGTTTCAGAAGTAATCTGGTCGTGGTTGGGGGCTTTCGTGGGGATTTCTGCGGTGGCCTACATCAATTTCAACGTGCTCGCCGGGACCGGCCTCATCATGATGATAGCCTCGTTTGGCGCTTCAGCGGTTCTTATATTCGGGGCCATCAAGAGCCCATTGGCCCAGCCCAGAAACTTGGTCGGCGGACACGTGTTGTCGGCATTAATCGGAGTGGCCTGCTACAAAATATTCTGGGCGCAACCATGGCTGGCGTCTTCGGTCGCGGTGGCAACGGTGATAGCTTTAATGCACCTCACCAAGACATTACACCCCCCTGCCGGGGCAACCGCTTTAATAGCCATATTAGGGGACGACAAGATTCATTCTCTGGGGTTCACGTACGCTGTTCTACCTGTTGGAATCGGGGTAATGATACTGCTGTTGGTGGCCCTTCTTTTCAACAATATTTCTCGGAATAGGCGGTATCCGGAGTTTTGGGTTTGAGGCGACATAGAGAAGCTTCTCAACGAAGCGGCCTAGATGAATTTCTCTATTTCCTTCCTGGCTAATGCGTCGGCAATTTCGTTTTCCTCATGGTTATTGTGCCCCTTCACCCAGTGCCATTCCACTTCGTGACGAGACGCGACCTCGTCCAGACGCTTCCAGAGGTCAACATTCTTGACCGGCTTTTTCTCAGTAGTCAGCCAGCCCCTTTTTTTCCAGCTTCTGAGCCATTCGGTGATCCCTTTCATAAGGTATTGGGAATCAGTCGTGATTGTGACCTTGCACGGACGCTTGAGGGCTTCCAGGGCCATAATGGCCGCCATCATTTCCATCCGGTTGTTCGTCGTAGCAGGTTGGCCCCCGCTGAGGGACTTCTTCACCCCTTTGCACCGCAGAAGCGCAGCCCACCCGCCAGGGCCGGGGTTACCCCTGCACGCTCCGTCGGTGAAAATTTCAACTATGTCGGTCTCCATTCACTCTCCCGCATCACCTTTCAGGGTCTAGGATGACGCCTCCTGCGAACCGCTCCATCGGCATAAAACCTTGCAACTATTCCTAACCGGGCTGAACCTTGACGAATACCTTTCGGCTCCGCGGACCATCGAACTCGCAAAAGAATATCCCCTGCCACGTCCCTAGAGCTGCAGACCCGCCTGAAACGATCAAATGTGCGGAACTTCCCACGAGAGTGGCCTTTATATGCGCGTCGGCATTCCCCTCACCGTGGCGGTAGGAATTGTGATGCGGAATCAGTTGGGAGAGTTTCCCTATTATGTCCTGCACTACCGCGGGATCCGCGGCCTCGTTGATAGTAACTCCAGCCGTGGTGTGAGGCACGTAAACCACAGCGATTCCCTCTTTGACACCGCTCTTCGAGATCACTTCCTGGACCCGGGATGTTATGTCCACGAACTCGATTCTAGATCCTGTTTTTACCTGTATGGTTTTCATGGCGTCCGCTCCTGTGAATGCTTGCAGGTCCAAAGGAAGAGGAATCTGGGCGGCCCGTCCTTTAAGGAGGTCCTCGCAGATTTTATTCTTCGGGATTATTCACTTGGCAAAGTCTTCAACTGTCATTGCGAGGGCTTAAGCCCGAAGCAATCTAATAACCGGCAAGAACAGATTGCTTCGTCGTTTCACTCCTCGCAATGACACTGGTCTTTAAGACCTGATTCTTTGACAAAGGCATAATTCCGTTATGCTTTACTCATCAAAGGCCCCGATGCACCGCATGTGACCTTTGACCGCAACACAAGCCCCCGCTATAAGCCCGCGCTTCACGAGCTGGTCGGCTCGCTCGATACCTTGTTTCACAGCAATGTCGATTTCGTCAAGCGTCAGTTCTCCTACCTCAGAAGTGATTTCCACGCCTCTGAGATCTGTATTCGGATCAATAGAATCAGCCCGACATCTTCGGACTGCAGGGCTTGACAATATAAGTGGCATTGGCCACAGCGGTGGCAGCCGCGTCGGCCAAAGAGGCCCTAGAGGCAAATACAGTAGCCGCGGAAGCCACACCGCGGGTAAAGCTTCGGCCCCCAAGGCCGCTCGTGCATATTCCGCGGATATTCATTTCAGAATTAATGAGAACTCTACGTGTCACATCCGTACCATTCACGTCAGGCCGGATCCCTACTGTCACCGTCTCTCCAGACATCAACCGCAGGGCCACATCCCCGCCATTATTTACGACAACCTTGGTCAGACCTTCACTTGCAAGGAAATCCGCCGTGGCATCGGCAATCGTTCCGGCGACAGCCGCCATGGGAGTGAGATCCTCATCCCCCACCAGACAAACAGCCTGCCACATTTCGTGAATCAAAAGGCGCTTCGGAGGCTCAGGAAGCGACAGGCAGGGAGCCTGGATCTCCGCTCTATGCTCTGCTATTTGTTCCAAGAATTTGATAGCTTCCTGCGCGGCCTTGCGACAAGCTTCCGGTTGACTGACCCCGGCTGCGTATCCTTCTATAAACATTCGCATGGGCCCGCATTCCACGAGCACCGTGCCATCCCCCAATGTAAGAATCCGGCTCTCCCAATAATTCGGCACTCTATTCCTTTGTCGCAAACGGCTTCATGGCTTCGACATGACCCCCCATTTCGCGGAAATCTTCCAGGGTCATGGTGTACTCGATCGGGCACACCGTAGCAGGTGTGGGAACCCAGGTGAATGCTCCAGGCATAACTTTTCCAACATCCACCATAAAGTTTATTCCGCCGCCCGGCAGGACGAACGTCGGCGCGCCCCCGACGGTCAAGCGCGCCCGCATGGAGTGCACTGCCTGCGTGAGCTTTATGGGGTAGCGTGTCACCCCTGCTCGGGCGCTTCCTCCTGAGCCGCCACAATATATTCCTGAGACCTTGGATTCCTGGCAGGTGACGGCTAGTTCGGCCACAGCTCCCTGCGCCTCCGGAGTCATGGGAATCTCTGCCACGCCTCCATCCGCGCCTACCTCCAACAGGACCGCCTTCCGGCCGGTCGTTTCGGTAATGAGAATCCTCATGCCCAGTCTGGCCACGTTCATGTCAATTGATTCGATGACATCTTTCGGGTCAAGTATTGAAGTTCCTCCCCATCCTTGGCCGTGATCGCCAAAGTACCTGCCCGGCGTGCTCCGTTTGAAACGCAGATTCACGCCGCTGGGCCGCGCTCCAACGTACAGTCCCGCAGCGTGTTCGCTCATCAGACCTGTGAGATGGGAATCCAGCACTATGACCTCATCGGCCACTTCGTTGAAAATATTGGCAAACAGTCCCAGAGTGGCGCTGCCGCAGCCGACGCGCATTACATCGTCCACTGTTCCATCGATGATTGGGCGATTCCCCACCTGAAGTTCAAGCCGGCTGCCTGCCTCAATGCGCAACCTGACGCTCTTTCGGTTTGCAAGATCAGATACCAGTCTTGCCACAGTCATACCATCGCTGCTCGTAAGCAAGTTGGCGCCGCCTATGGAGAGGATCTTTGATCCGTATTCCTCGGTAGTGAGATGTCCCACCCTTTTCTTGCGAAAGAATATTCCGGCCCCTTCCTGCCCTATAGTGGAGTCTGTGTCCACCTTCAACTTTATGCCGGAATAGCTCAGAGGGGCTTCCGTCACCACGGTTACCACGTCAACTCCGTCAACCTTTGACTGGACGATGTGAGGCGCAGGCTTGCAGTCCGGGTACGTGGTCCCTGCGCCGATACCGGTGATAAGCGGTTGCCGTATGGCGGGCTTCCAATCGGGCCCAACCAGATGTTTGACCTCTTCGTACGTCTTGAGAGGAATGGTGCGCTCCAGAATGCCTCCGCGATTCATGAACCGCTGACACGCTCCTGTATAACCCTCCTTGATTCGGCAACGGATGGGACAGGCTTCACAGGTTGCGGCCAAGGGAGACGGCGCATCCTCCGAGAATATCGCTTCTTCCGGACAAACCTTGAGACACGCTCCGCACTGACAGCACGCGTCCCCGATGACCGCTATCTTCTTGGAGACGGTTATTGCGCCCTGTGGGCAGTCCAGAACGCAGGTTCCACAGCCCTTGCACTTTTCAACGATTACCTGCATGCGCTTATCCGACTGAGTAGTGGACTCGATCCTTTCTTTCCAACGTCTCTCGCACCAATCTGGGTTTTCTCAAACCACCTTAGCTTCTCACGGCTGGTGGCGTGTTTCGGCTGACCTTCACTTCTATCTTCCCGTCGATCATGACCATGGAAACGCCCGGAACATCGCCGGCATCGATTGCCGGCAGCGCGTCTGCACCCACAGACCCCATTGGAGCGTCCATAGCCACCAGGTCAGCAGCCAGTCCCTCCCGGACGAATCCGGTGTTCAGGCCATAGACTTTAGCCGTGTTCCCGGTGGCCATGCAAAGAGCCTGCTCGGCCTTCACTGCGGTCAGGGAAGCTGCCATGCAAATGACTCTCAGGATGCCAAGAGGCACAACGCCGGTCCCCGAAGGCGCGTCGTTACCGATGATGAATCGATCCAGCGCATTGTGCTTGACACCCAGGTTCAGGGCATCAAGCATGGCTTTAGGATTGCCGCAGTGGACCAGTTCGAGAATATACGACGTTTCCTGGACAAGCTTGCGGATTTCTTCCGGAGAAACCGATGTAGGGCCTCCGTTGACATGACAAGCGATATGCGGATCCGTTGCTATGACCTGTGCGGCTGTGACTGTATCGCTGCCCGGTATTGAAGTGCCGCCGGTATGCATCATTACGATCATTCCATGCTTCTTGGCCCACTTAACCATGGGCACGGCATCTTCCGGGAATTTTACCGATCCGAGGCCAATCTCACCGACCACTTTCACGCCCTCGCGGGCCATCTCTGCAAAGTCATCCTCGGTCAATCCCTTCTCCAGGATTACCGAACCGCCGAGAATCTTTGCTCCGCCGGGCCTGAAATTGGCAAACGATTTGGCCGCCAGTATGGCGAGCGCCTTGGTTCCGGCCGGGTCTTTAGGCCTTCCGGGCAAGTGAACTTCGCCGGCTGATATTATCGTAGTGACGCCACCGTGGACCTCACTCTCCAAGAAACCTATTTGGTGCTGCCGTGGAGTGTAGTCACCGAATACCACGTGGCAGTGGGAATCTATCAGGCCAGGGGTGATTGTGCCGCCGGAGGCGTCAACCACGGTCTCCGCCCCAAGCGACTCAAGATCTGCGGCTTTTCCTATCCTCTTGATCTTGCCGTCCGCAACAAATATCGCGTCTGCATCCAGGACGGGATTGTTGATGTCTCCGCTAATGAGTGTCCCAATGCCCTTGATGAGAGTGCTTGCCATAAAATCTCCTCCTCTATATGTTCAGCCGCGCTCCACGCGCCTCTGGACTGGCTTCGCGATCGAGGCGGCTTTAATGACCCGCTCCAAGTTCGCCGGAAGATCGTATATTCTCACGCCCAGAGCGTCGGCGATAGCATTCAAAATGGCTGGGGCGGTTGGTATGAGCGCCGGCTCTCCAACTCCCTTGGCGCCGAACGGTCCGGTGGGTTCAGGGTCTTCTACGATTATGGAAACTACTTCCGGCATGTCCGCACAGGAAGGTATGTGATAGTCCTTCATGGATTCTGTCTTTCCAGGAATGAATTCCTCCATCAAAGCAAAACCGACTCCCATTGCAACACCGCTGTAAATCTGGCCATGCACATTGCGCGGGTTGATCGCTTTCCCGACGTCGTGGGCAGCAACTATCCTCAAGACCCGCACTTCACCGGACACAATGTTCACCTCGACCTCAGCGACATGGGTGGCAAACGCATAGGTGGCGTACGGGACGCCTGCGCCGGTCTCAGGGTCCAGGGAAGTGGTTGCCGGGTCGAAATAGCCCTGCCATTTAAGGGGGAGCCCTGTGCGGTGCGCCCGCCGTGCGATGCGTTCAAACGATACAGCATTCTCCGGATTTTCTCGTGAATGGACGCGGCCTGCTTCCACTAACAGGTCTCCCCGGTCGATTTTGAGAATCATGGCCGCTTCAGTTAAGAGCACTTCCTTGAGTTTCTTCGCGGCATCAAGGACGGCATTGCCGGAAATATACGTCTGACGGCTGGCCGAGGATGCTCCTGCCGAGCTTGTGAACAGGGTGTCTGCCACCACCAGATGAATCTCCTCAGGACTGAGGCCCAATTCCTCCGCTGCGATTTGCGAGATACCGTAGAGGAACCCTGGCCCATGTCTGCAGCGCCGGTAAAGAGAGTGATCCGTCCGTCCTCGGTCAGCTCTATGTGGGCTGTAGCAGGATTTTGCACTCCGGTGTTGCCGATACCGTATATCATGGAGCCAATGCCGACCCCCCTCTTCACGTAGGGCTCAGAGTCGGCCATTTTTTCTTTTGCACGCTGATTGTAATAGGGAGCGACCGCTTCGAGGGTGGCCCTTATGCCCACACTTGCCTTAAGCTCTTGCCTTGTTGATGTAAGAGAACCTATCCGATAGCAATTCCTGAGCCTGATTTCCAAGGGGCTTATGCCCAGAGCTTCGGCCAGCAGATCCATCTGCGATTCGTGCGCAAAGGCCATTTGGGGGACGCCGAAACCTCTCATGGCCCCGGCCATGGGGTTGTTGGTATAGGCGAACAGCGATTCAGCATAGAGATTGGGAACCTCGTACGGCCCGGTGGCATGAACCGCAGAGCGCGAGACTACGGCCAACCCGTAAGAAGCATAAGCCCCGGTGTCCCCGATAATTCGGATGTCAGCGGCAACGAGCCTGCCGTCTCGTGTGGCGCCACTCTTGTAATAAATCTTGATGGGATGGCGTTTCGATGTGCAAAGATAAGCCTCTTCTCTGGTGTAGGCCATCCGCGCGGGCCTGTTCAAAAGGTAGGCCGCCAAACCCACGAAGCCTTGAACGTTTAGATCCAACTTCGAGCCGAAACCGCCACCTGTCGCTGCCTGGACGATTCTGACCTTGCTCTCATCGAGGCCCAGCAGATCGGCAACATCTTTTTGATCGTAGTGGGGATTCTGTGTGGACGCGTGGACAACGACGATTCCGTCCGGATCCACGTAGGCGAGACCCGCGTCTGGTTCAAGGTACGTGTGTTCGATGTGTGGGGTGGTATAAACCCGCTCCACTACCACATCCGCTTCCTTGAAAGCAGCGTCCGGACTGCCTCGTTTTACCACACGTCTCCCAAGCAAATTCCCTTTTTCGTGAATCAAGGGTGCGCCCGGTCTTAAAGCCTCTTCCGCGTCAAAAACCGCCGGCAGGTCTTCGTAAAGCACGGCTATGGATTCTACCGCTCGTTGCGCGGCTTCAGGCGTTTCAGCGGCCACCAATGCTATAGGATCGCCTACGCACCTTACCTTTTGGTCGGCGAGTAGGTGCTGGTCTTTATTGATAATGCCGAGACGGTTGCGGCCAGGGATGTCATCCGCGGTGAATACTCGGAGACAACCGCGTGTTTCCAAGGCACGGGCAAGGTCGATATTTACAATGCGGGCATGCGGCCTATCGCTCCGTAGCGCTACGAGCGTTACCGCTCCTTCCATGTGCATATCGCCGGCAAATAGCGCTTCGCCCGTGACCCGTTCCAAGGCTCCCACTCTTTGAGCGTTCGTACCGACAGTTTTCAGAATCTTCTTATGCATTGCAACTCTGCTTGACAAATAGCTCGGTAAGCGCCTTGACAACTAGGCCTTCCACGGCAGGACGTTTATACTCAGTCGAGGCGCGCACGCCACTTCTGCGGACCATCTCCAGTGAGACTTTCTCCGCGGCCTCTTGAATCAGCAAGGGATCAGGGACCTTCCCTTTCAGATGATTTTCTGCTCCTGTCATCCTTGAAGGCTCTGGGGTGATGGACCCTACGGAAACCCTCAAGTCGTCCACCATGCCTCTTGAGTCCAGCCGTCCAATCACCGCGGCATTCATCCTTGCCACAGAGAGTGCTCTGCGTCTTGCAATCCTCTGGAAGTTCCAGCGATACTCATCTCCTAGGGGCTCAAGGATGAATCGCGTTATGACTTCGCCCGGTTTCAGAGTGGTGCGGTACGGACCAATTATAACCTCTTCCAAAGGTTCGCTTCGTTCCGAGGACGCGGACCGAATCTGCACCCGAGCCCGATGGACCAGCATCGGCGGCACGCTGTCCGCGGCCGGTGATGCGTTTGCAACGTTTCCACCGATTGTTCCTACGTTGCGGATTTGAACGCTCCCTACGCATCCGGCGGCTTGAGCCAATATCGGCGCCCATTGACCTACCTGGGGGCTGTTTACGATTTCTGTGTAAGTCACCGCCGCCCCGATTGAAAGAGTCCCGTCCGTTACTGCAATTGTCCGCATCTCCTCCAGTCGGGAAACGTCCACCACGTATCTGCTTGCCACGTCTCCGTTCCTCGCCGCAATCATCAGGTCGGTACCGCCGGCGATTATGGAAGTCTGGGAGCCGTGGTCTGTGAGAAAGTCTAAAGCTTCCTTCAGAGAGCGTGGCAGGATGTATTCAAAGCGAGATCTCATTTACTTATCGTTCCGAATGGGGTTGAGTTTCCGATGGGTCAGAAATATCCACGCGGTTTTGAAGGAGCCCAGCTTATGAAATCACAACGGCATGGGCGTTGACCCAACCTCATTGCGCACCCTTTGCTAAAGGGAGATTCGCGAGCCGCTAGCTCAGTGATCTGTTCCCCCCTTTCGTAAAGGCGGTTAGGGGGGATTTTTCGCTAATCCATTGAAAATCCCCCTAAATCCCCCTTTAGAAAAGGGGGACTTTAAATGGTTGCGGCCACATATAAGCTGAGAGCTACCGGCCAAACTGGCCTTCATTCACGGCCTATGGGTCTTAATGGCCATTTTTACGACGGCTACTTGGCCTTGCCAAGCGTCTCAGCCGCTTCCTCAACGGCCTCCAGGATTTGCACGTAGCCTGTGCATCGGCACAAGTTGCCGGAAAGCGCTTCCACCCATTCATTACGTTTCGGGTTTGGGTTCCTATCCAGAAGAGCTTTTGCGGACATCAGCATGCCGGGCGTGCAATACCCGCACTGAACAGCTCCCTTCGACAAAAACGCTTCCTGAAGGGGGTGCAGGGCCTCGCCTTGCCGCAATCCTTCCACGGTCTCCACTTTCCTGCCATCCAACTTGGGGGCCGGCATGAGGCACGAGTCCACAGCGAGGCCGTCCACCAGAATCGTGCAGGCCCCGCATTCACCAATGCCACAGCCTTCCTTGGTACCCTTCAGACCTAACTGCTCTCGGAGCACCGCAATAGCCGTGTCCCATGGTTTTACCTCGATCTCCACAGGTTTTCCGTTCAGGGTAAAGGAGATTTTCAAAAGACGTGAGGTTCTATCTTGATAATTCCCGTCCATGAGGGATGTCCTATTATATAGCGAGATACGACTTCTTCAGATGACCTCAAGATCCGCTCCGGTTAGCCGTCACATCCAAGATCGTCGCTGATTGACCCAGAGTCTTCCAACTGTGAGTTATCCCGGCTGGAATTAAATATGCCTCCATAGGCTTGACCAGTCTTGTATCTTCCCCGATTGACATCTCTATCTCGCCCTCAATCACTATTCCGCATTGATCGAAAGGGTGGTCGTGCGGAGTGCCTTCCTTGTGTGCCGCAATTTGCATGACGGCCATAGTGAGGTTTGCCCCTGACTCCACTTTGCTAAAAATGCCGGGACGAAATGGGTCGAGTTTCAGCGTCTTCAAGTCCCAAAATGCCATTTCGATCACCTTTTCGCTGTTGCCCGGTTCGGCTCAGGTCCGCGACGGCTCATTGGAATTAGGCCGCCAGACGCCAATGCGGAATGCAATGTGGAATCTCTCATACCCACCGGGCCGTCACCGTCTTTTCGTCCAAGAAGAGCCTCATGGAGGCCATCCTGCTCTTGGCCCCGCCAAAGAAGGACTTGCGTTTCGAGCCAAGCGGAAAGAAGGCGTACGGCTGGGGCACGCCGACGTTGATACCAACGTTTCCCACGTTGACTTCTCGCGCGAACTTCCTGGCATGTCGGCCGCTGTCCGTCACGATGCAGGCAGAATGGCCCAGATCGGTTTTGGTGTTGATCCACTCGATGACTTCGATCGAGACTTGTCGGCTCGCATAAGGCCGGCAACTGCGCCGAAGGCCTCTTCCTCGGCGATCTCCATGTCCGGGTGGACGTTCTCGATGATGGTGGGCGCCATGAAAAAGCCCTTGGACATCTCCGGTCGCAGGACGCGGCCGTCGTGTACCATGGTCGCACCCTCGCCAGGCCTCGTTGGACCCATGCAGCGACCTTGTCTCGACCCGCGGCCGTGCAGTACGGGCCCATGTCGGTCGATTCATCCAGTCCGTAACCCAGCTTCATGTCTCCTGGCCATCGTCAGCGAACTGCCGCTTGAATTCATCGTAGACATCGCCCACAACCATCACGTTGTCCGAGCCCAGACAGCGCTGACCTGTCATGCCGAAGCATCCCTGACGCACGAAGGGAATGATGTTCTTGACGTCGACATCAGGCATGATCACCACGGTGTTCTTCCCATTGCCGTTGATAGAGGAGTTCTTGCCGAGTTCGCCGCAAAGTTTAAAAAGCTCCCAGCCGGCATGTGTCGAGCCGATAAAGCCCAGGCCCTGAATTTCGGCCTGCTGAAGGATGTACTTGTTGATTTCTCGGCCCCCGTGGATCAAGTTGATGGCGCCCTTGGGCCAACCCGCCTCCAAGGCGACTCGAGCAATGTACTCCGCTGCCACGGGATCCTGACGGCTCGGGCTGACCACCACGGAACAGCCCGCGGCCAAGGCATAGGGCACGAAGGAGGACCATGCGTGCATGGGAATGTTTCCCGGCGTGACGATGAGGAAAGCTCCCACGGGTTCCCAGGTCAGCCACATGTCAATGCCGTTGGCCAAATTGTCGATGTGTTCGTTGCGGGCTGCCATGCCGTATGCCGCTGAGCACGCTGATTCGATGTTTTCAATCACCCGACGGACCGAGCCGACAGATTCCTTGATAGTCCGGCCGTGATCTTGGGTTAGGACGCGAGTCAGCTCGTCAAAATGCTCCTCGAATTTCTGGCGCATGTCGAAAAGCATCTTGGCGCGCTCGCGCAGGGCGATTCTCTTCATAGCTTCAAAGCCACGTTGGGCGGCTTCTACCGCGGCCCTGGCTTCTTCTTTGGTAGCTGTTGGAAACTCGGCGATGACTTCTCCGGTGGCCGGATTGACAGTCTCATGGACCTGTGTGGATGTGGAATCCACCCACTCGCCGTCGATCAGCAGCTTGAGTTTTCCGTAGTGACTCTTGACTTCCGGTAATAAGGCCATGTGCGCGGGTCTCCTTGCCCAACGGCAGTAACTGCTTCTGCCTTGGAGCATATTAATTATTTATAAATAAGATAATTATAATCTAACCTCATCTCCGTCAAGCGTTCCTTCTTCGGTCTTCTTGCTTCAGCTCGCGGCACCGTCTATAGCAGTTTGCAGTAACAACGGAACCCGGGGAAGCAGGCCCCTGTCAGACCCTCATCGGGTCATCATATTTGGCAAGACGAGAGCTATCTGCGGGAAGATTGTCAGCACAATTGCCACGGCGATGATGGCAAAAAGAAACGGTGCTGTCCCCTTAATGACTGTTTCAAGGCTTGTGCCCTTTCCAACGCCGGCCACGGTGAAGAGGTTAAGTCCCATGGGCGGCGTGATCAAACCGGCTTCCATCATGAGCACCGCGATGACACCGAACCAAATGGGGTCGAAATGTAACGCCAGAATGATCGGAAAGACCACCGGCAGGGTCAGGACCATCATGGAGATAGCATCTATGAAGCATCCCAGAATGAGGTACACGAACAGGATCATCGCGAAAACTACGTACGGCGAGACCTGGAGGCTGATCACCCAGTTGGCCGCCTGCACGGGGATAGTTGAAAGGGCCATAAAGTAACTGAACACATTCGCGCCGGCGACCAGCATCAACACCATCACCGAGATGCGCAGCGACTCTGTCATGGCAGTGAAAAGGGCCTGCCCGGTCATCTTGCGTTTGATGATCGTGATAAGAAGAAGCAAGGTAGCCCCTACGGCTGCGGCTTCGTCCGGGGTGAAGAATCCCGCATATATTCCGCCTATGGCGAACAAGAAGATGAAGAGAGGCTCTTTCACACCTTTCAGGGCCTTGACTTTCTCGGTCCAACTCACCGGCTCCAGGTTCCTTGGCGCTGCATTCGGCCACATCTTTACCCATATTACCACCACAGTGGCATAGGCAACCGTCAGAAGGATGCCCGGCAGAATGCCTGAGACGAGCAGCTTTCCAATGGATTGTTCCGTGAGCATCCCATACACCACGAATCCGATGCTGGGCGGGATGAGGAAACCGAGCGTCCCGCCGGCCGCTACGCTGCCGGTGGAGAGCCGCGGGTCGTATTTGAACCGGTCCATCTCCGGGAGAGCGACCGTGCCCATCGCGGCCGCGGTCGCCACTGAAGATCCGGACACCGCGGCGAACGCGCCGCAGGCCGCGATGGTGGCCACTGCCAGCCCTCCGGGCACGTGGCGGGTCCATTTCTCGAAGGAGGAGTAGAGTTCCCTGGTCATGCCTGAGCTGCCAGCGAAAGAGCCCATGATGATGAATAGCGGAATCACCGTATAAGGATAGAACGATCCTACCTCCCACATGGTGCTCGCAGTCACGGGCATGGCAGCCTCAAAAGACGACAGAACGGTCAAGCCCACAAACCCTACGAACATCATCGCGAAGGCTATGTGCATGCCCAGGAATATGAGCACAAATACGCATAAGGAGCCGAGCATACCGACAGTGATTGGATCCACCATCATGCGATGAACCTCCGCGTTTCGTCCACGAGGTCGAAGAGGAATTCCAAAAACAAGAACAATCCTCCTACGGTCACCAGCAGCCGAAACGGCAACTGGGGAACACGGAGCATGTCGGATACCGCACTCGCCTCAAAGGCCACAACGATCCCCTGCCAGCACATGATCGCGACAATGAACATGCTCAGGAGGGTGGTGAAAATGTCGATAGCATCGCTCCACTTTGCGGGCAGACGCTCGGTCAGAATTGTAACTCGTACGTGCCCCTTCATCTGCTGGGTATAAGCCAATCCCAGCAACACGAATACCGATAGCATAAAACTCGAAAGCTCGAACGCGCCGGGCACAGGCCGAGACAGGAGGTCCCGGCCTGTAGCATCGGCTGTGGTGAGGAGCATCATAGGCACGATGCAGGCCATCCCCACATACCCCAGTGCGCGCGTGGTGGTTTGGATAGCGATTCTTAGTTTGCCAAACATGGTAACCTCTGGGACTTTGAAACCGTTTGCCTGGTCACCAACTATTTCTTCTTCTCTATCCACTCAGGCGGAACGGCAACGGCCTTGGTCCCCTGGCTTTCGGCTATCTTGTTGTACATGATCACAGCTTCCTTGGCCGGTAGCCCCTTTTTTTCCAGATCGGCTACCCAGTTTCGCGTCGCCTCTTGGAATTCCTTGAACCATTTTGCCTCTTCTGTGTCGGGCAGATCATAAATCGTCACGCCTTTGCCTTTTATTTCATCGATCATCTGGGCGTACGTTTTCTTGTCCAGGCCGTGGGTTGTCGCGAATGGGTTGCCTACCACTTCCATGATGATCTTTTGCAGATCGGGCGGGGTCTTATCCCACACCTTCTTGTTCATCACGACGCCCTCGGAGACACAGCCAAACGTGGCCTTGACCCCGTATTTGGCCACTTCATACAGTTTGAAGGCAAGGACCAGAGGCGGACAAGTGACCAGACCGTCAATCGTTCCGGTATCCATAGCCATATAAACGTCGCCCAAAGGCATGAATACAGGTTCGGCCCCGAGAGCTTTGATATACAGGGTCTGCAGGCCTCCCGGTGATCGTATCTTCTTCCCCTTGAGATCCTCCAGGGTTTTAATGGGCTTGGTAGTCCACACGAAAGACTGAATACAGCCGTTAAGCTCGAGCACCTTCACATCCTTAAATTCGTTTTCCAGGACCTTGTGGTACATATCGTTTCCGATGTTAGTGGCCAGGTCTTTGCCGTCAACCCACGCGGCCATTGAGAGCACATCCGTCAACGGGAAGCGGCCTGGGGTCCAGGTTGCCGTGAAATAGCCCATGTCGGAAAGGCCCTTCTTGACGATGTCGAAATGCTCCGGACCCTTTCCCAGGGCGCCGCCGGCATACATTGTGTAGGTGATACGACCGTTGCTCCTCTTTTTCAGCTCCTCCAGCATGGGAATCCAAACCGTAGTCACTTCCCGGCTGGCTGGTGGGTGCCAGGTGCTGAACTTGAGGTTAAGCGTCAGGCGCAGACTGGGCCAACGCCGGAGCGCTCCCCATGAGCACGCTTGAAAGCAATACCAGGGATAACAGGCAAATGATTCTTCTCATGATGTCCTTCCTCTCTGGTTTTTTCGGGTCATCCCGCGTTATCAAGATAAGTGAGCCGACCGGCCGGCAACTCGGGTTCGCACATTAGAATGTGGGCGGACTAATCACCCACACCACGATTGTTTCACTCTTTCCTGGATTCGTCCAACTGTGAGGTTGGGACGAATTGTAGTAAAAGCTCTCATTTTCTTTCACTAGATGGAGTGTGCCGTCAAGATCGATCTCCAGCTCCCCCTTTATGACCATGCCGAACTCCTCGCCCACATGGCTATAAAGGCCGTGCGACCCGCCACCCGGCTGAATGGTAGTGTAAAATGGGTGCATCCGCTTGTTCTTCGGGTTCACCACGAGGGATTGGATTTCCGCGTTCCATCGATCCAAAGAGAGACTGATCCGCTGGTCCTGCTTAAGGACCACGGGATCGTCATCCTGGCCCTCCACGAAAAAGTCTGTAATCTTACTCTGTAACGCGCTGGCGATTCTTTTCAGGCTGGCTATGGAGGGAGATACTCGGCCGTTCTCTATCTGAGACAGGTACGCGTCGGTGCAGCCGACCTTTTCTGCGAGTTGCTTGAGGGTCAGATGATTGCTCTGTCGGTGCGATCTGATCCGTTGTCCTATGTCTATTTCAAGCGCCATAAGAGCTTCGCCTGCCCAATAATTAAGTATTTCTTAATATAAGAAGTATCGCTTAGTCTTTCCGGGCTGTCAATTCAAATGTTCGTCAAGTGATAACTATCCGGTTATACATGGTAAATCTTAGCATCTATCAGGGAGTCTTTTGGTTGCCAGAGCACTGCCTCAATGGCGAGCTCGTTCAGAGCGGCAAGGCCCCCTCACCGTGCTCTCTCCCGCGGAATGGGGTAGATCTCTGAACGTCTAGCAGGTGCCCCTCCCTTGACGGGAAGGAGGCCGGGGGAGGATGACAAGTGGATGAACTTACGAACATCACGTGCTAAGTTAGCCCTCATGCAGACGCAGCTTGGACACGAGAGGTGCAGACGCAATCCACAATCACGACGGACGGGAACGCCCGTCGCTGCCGACATCTATCTGCTAGTGACCGGCACGCCCCTGCCGGCCGGAGTGGCCTAGCTTGGGTAAAAGAACACCTTGGTCGTTTCCAGCAAACACAGAGCGATAGTGACCGCCAGGAGACTGTGCGGAAGTGTCCCGAAAAGGTTGTTCCAAAAGCGGTCTTGATCGGCGTTGCCGAGCCTGTACATTATCAGGAGGCTCCATCCCAGACCGATCCAAATGAGTGCCTGCTGGAAGAAAAGCGTCAGCCAAGGGGGTACTGTGATGATGAGCTGCCTGAATATCTCGAATTGAAATGTCTCGCTAACCAAAATGGGCAATTGCACGCCGAGGTTTATGAGGTAATAGAGATGAAACGCGGTGAAACCGGTAAGCGCCAACGGCAACAGGGCGAGGCCATATCGCGAGTAGTTGTCCATGAAGGAATCGTCAAAGACTTTGTGCGACAAAGCTGCTGCGAGCAACAACAGCAGGTTGAAGCCGATTACAAGAACCAGGAAGAATACGGTAAATTTGCCTATTTCCGGCAGAGGCAAAAACCCCGTCACTTGGCCGTAAACCGGCATTTTGCTCAGCATCTCGCTCAGTAACCCGCTGATCATGCCGACGATGAGGAACGCTGTGCGGCTGTTCGTGTGCCGCATCTCCCATATTTCTTTCCCGGGTACACGGAGGTTCAAGTTTATGGCGCCGTGCGGACAGTTCTTCACACACTGGCCGCAAATCTTGCAAAACCTGTTACTGTGGAGTTTCGGAGCAACTTGCCCATAGGGGCATCCCTCCCTGGTCGGAGTACCCAGGAAGCACTCGTTTGACGCGCACTGGGAAATGCAGACATTACGATCTGCACGAAGTTCCAGGGGTGAAGCCTTTGCCAGGATGCCAACCATCCCGCCAAGACCGCACAAGTAGCGGCACCACGATTGCCGCTCAAAGATGACCCCGACCACGACAGCCGAAACCAGCATGGTCAATAGCAGCAAACCGACGTTGAAAGGCGAACTCCGTATGTCAGTCGCGGTTTCCAGCCAGATTATGAATAAGACGGCTCCCACAATAATCAAGTCGCTGCGGTTCTTCAGCGCCTGAGGAAACGGTCGCTCCAGCGCGACAATCTTCTTGGCGAGCTTGCTGAGTGTACCGATGGGGCAAAGGGAACACCAGAAACGAGCCCACACAAACGCCCCTATGATCAGTGTCGGCCATCCGACCGCCCAACTGAACAGCGCAGCAGGATTTTTCATGGGATCAGCCGGACCCAGGAACAACAGCACGAGCAGAATGAAGAAGAATGGCGTGGCAGCACTCTGGAAAATCGCAGGGAACAGAGGGCTCCTCACTGCTTGGTGTACCGGTTGAAATCTGAGGAGATTGAGTCTCCCCTCTCCCTCGATTCGTTTGAGGTCGAAGTAAATATCTTGAGGCTTAAGTACACCCCCTTCGGATACAAGTACGGCTCTTTTCAGGGTAGTGGAGAGTTCCACATCGTTGCCGGGCCAGGAATAATTAACCAGGGTCTTGAGGGTTTCTTTCGGCAGCTCGACGATATCTTTGCGGAGTTCCTGGCAGTATTGATTCAGGTAATGTTTGACGAGGCCCGGTATTTCTCTTCGACGGCTCCTTAAAGGAGGGATGATTATCGAACGGCCCTTCAGCCCATACAACAGGGGATGCCGCTCCGGCGAGATCTCCTCCACAGGCAGAGTAGTGGTGGCAATGAGCCGGATCTGCACCTTTTGGTCGGTTGATCCATCGAATCTCCGAAAGTTACCCCCTGTAACGGCCTCCAGAAGCTTTTCCTGCATTTCTGCGGTGAGCTGTTCAGTCCCTCGGACAAGCAGCGTCCCATCTTCGGTCAGTTCGATATATCCCGGAGTGGTCTTAGAGCCATCCCCATCGACCTTTTCTTCGGAGCCGAAGAACAGCCGAATCTGCTCTTCCGTAGGATGGGCCTCGCTCTCAGAAGCATCAGACCCCCCTGCGCCAAAAGTTTGGTCCGACCGAGTCCTCAAAAGGTCAAGCAGCAGGAAGACACTTTTGTAATGGTGGCTGAGCCTGAACAGAGCGTGGGCAAGAACTTCCTTCCCCGTGCCGGTCTCTCCGATTATGAGGACCGGGCCGTCTGAATGGGCCAATTCTTCGAGTTTCGCTGTAAGGTGGCGGCGAACGTAATCCCCGATCACATAATCCGGGAATATATGCTCTTCCCGGCTTATCAGGGACTGTAGAGCCTTCCTTTTGGCCTTACTCGCAAGAACACTTTGATCCAGCCGCATTATCTTGCGGGCCAAGTTCCTCACCAGAGTCATGGTGAGGTCGGGATTGTCACGCAAGATTTCTTCGAACTCGTTGGCGGAAATCTCCAATACTCGACAAGGCTCGTCGGCCACCAGCCCCGTATTCGCCGGAGATGGACGCCCCGTGAGGAAGCTGATCTCCCCGAACATGTCCCCCGGCCTAAGAACGTCCACAGCGATCTCTTGGGCGTCACCATCTCGGAGCATTACACTGGCTTCGCCGGAAATAAGGAAACGAATCCGGTCCCCAATGTCACCCGGCGCCATTAACGTGTCGCCCGGACTGTATTCTTGCAGCGTCCCCTTTTCTTTGACCAAAAGTCGAACGTCTACCGGGAGACGCTCCAGGGGATCAAGTTTCAGTTCATTCGGGTTGGGGATTTTCAGCATATTTAAGAGACGCTGGAAGGGACTTGCCTGTGAAAATCGGGAATCGAAACGTATCTTATTCGACACCTCATTATTATAGCTAAGTCACGGCCGTTTCACAAGAACCGCCCCCTCTGATCGAGCACGGTCCCGCGGGCGGCAAACATTTCCAACAGCCTGGGAGGCTAAACGGTACAACCTCTGCAAATCTCTCCTCCCACTTTTGAATCAGGCGCAAAAATTAAGTATGATGTGCCGCGGACGAGCCCGTGTTGGCAATCAGCCTGGTCGGCGCACTGATGAGCTTCGCACATGCCGAGACCACCAGGTGAATCTGAAGATGACTTCCGCGAATTGACGTGACAACTTTGTAGGGGCGGGTTTCAAACCCGTCCCTCCGAGGCGTTCGCCGGGACTGACGGGAACTGTCCCAGGTTCGGATGAGCTCTCAGCGGGGAAATGGCCGACTAAGAGTTTAAGAATGAAGGTGGCGATTTATTGGAAGAAAAGAACTCAGTTCCGGCTCGCGGACCCTCGATAACCGGCATCATACCCCTGACAGGCGCTGCCCTAATCGTCTGTTGCACGAGCCTTGCCATATTGATCGGAAATATCGGCTTCCAAGGAGACGACTGGTGGCAGTTTTCATGGCCGTATTGGTATTCATTTCCCAATTCAATATGGGAATACGCGAAGGCGTCGCGGCGGCCTATAGAAGGACTTTATACTGTCCTGAGCTTTGAAATTTTCGGGCTTAACAGAGTCCTTTTTACCTTGTCGGCATTGCTTCTTTCCGCGGGCTCGTGTTTGCTCATGGGAGCCTGTCTGAACAGAGCCTTCCCCGGCAGAAAAACTCTTGTGGTCCTGGCCGTATTCTTCGGCTTTCTTCTGACCCCGCTTTCCAATTTGATCTATATGTTTCACACCGACAATTCACGTCTTTCAATGCTGCTGTTCTGGACATCCGTCTTGGCTTTTCAGCATTGGGCAGGCGCCTCGAAATCGTGGCTCGGCCTGACGTTGCCGGTGATTCTGTATCTTGCCGCGTCATTGACTTACGAGAACGCGACGTTCCTGATTTTCGCCGTTCCTTTTTTCGTTTGGCCGATTCACGTCAGTCGCGGCCAAAGCGTGTCAGATCGATCATTCGCTTTGCGGCTCGGTGTTGGAATCACGGTCGCTTTTGCGGCCTTTGTTCTTGTGCGATTTGGATTGTTTGGAGGCGGCGCTGTGGGTCACCGTTCGCTGGTGCCTTCGTTCAATCTGGTCTCCTCATACGTTTACAATCTGATGCTCTACACGGTCGCGCCGTTCCGTGAGATTTCTTGGGACCCGGCAGCCTGGGTGTGGGCTTGCCCGGTGGCGCTGCTTGCCGCGGCATTGGTTTTCAGGGCCTCCAGAGAGGACTCTGCGGTCAGTGAGAGGCCCGCGGGCTGGACACAAAGCCCCCTGTACGTTGCCGCGCTGGGCATGGCCGTTCTGGTTTTGGGAATGCTTCCGTATTTGCTAGCGAGTTACAACCCTGCAATGGGTTTCACGAGCCAAAGCCGCGTGTACTCGTCCGCGACTTTCGGGATTGCTATCCTGTTAGCACTGGTGTTCTCAGCCTCAAAAGACAAGCGAATTCTCTTCGGGACAAAAGTCATCGCGGTGGGCATGATAGGTCTCATGGCCGTCTTCCTTGCGGACCTGCGCAATGGCTGGCAGGAGGCCGCGGATCAGAAGAGAGAAGCTGTTGGCAAGCCTCCTGAAACAAGTTCCTGACGTGAAGCCCGGCACCACGTTCTTGCTGATGGATGTGCAATCATACGTGTCCAAGGGCGGCATGGACAGGGCTGTCGTGTTTCAGGGTGTGGATGGAATTGGTGAGTTCGTGAGAATGCTTTACGCTAAGAAGGATCTTTATGCGTACTTTCTCTATTCGAAGAAACCAAGTTCCGAACAATACCGAGGGTGAATGGGCAACCGTATCTCCCGGCGGGTCTTACGGCCAGGGGGAGCGCTGTGCGGCCTCCGATCCCTCTTGACAGCCTGCTGATCCTCAAGCGTGACGGAACCAATCTGGTGCTGTTGGATAGGCTTTCAGCCGAAGATGGGTCCGCGGCCATCAAATGGAACGGCGCCCAGTCGATACGTTCCAATCCGGACCTAATTTTGAAGTCCTCGGATTCCAAGGGGAGAGTGCAGGGGATGTCGATCCGGTGACGGGTAATGTTAGTTTGAGTTCGTGTCACGCGTCCTATGCGAGTCAGCTACTTAACCCTGATCCCATTGAGTGTGGAACATACCCTTTTCGTCTATCCGTTCGTATGTATGAGAGCCAAAATAATCGCGTTGAGCTTGAATCAGGTTGGCAGGCAACCAACTGCTGCAGTAGCCATCGAAGTAGCCGAGTGACGCCATGAGCCCAGGCGTAGGGATGCCTGATTCGACGGCAATCCGCACTATGTGGCGCAGATCTTCTTGTCGTTGCATGAGCATTTGCGAGAGCTTGGCATCCAACATCAAGTTGGGCAGATCCGGTTGGGACTTCAGCGCCTGACGAATGTCCTCCAGCAGACGTGCTCGAATGATGCAGCCACCGCGCCAGATACGAGCCACTTCATGAAGCTGCAATCCGTAATTGTACGCTTGGGAGGCTGTTTTCAGGAGTGCCATCCCCTGCGAGTATGTCGTAATCATGCCAAAGGAGAAGGCATTGTGAAGCTGTTGGACAAAAGTCTTCTTATCGCCGTCAAACTTTGGCCTAGGTCCTGACAGACTTTTCGAGGCTGTTTCTCTCTCAGCCTTGTATCCTGATAGATCGCGCATTGCCACTGCCATGTCGATTGTAGGCACCGGAACCTGAAGATCCATAGCATCCTGCGAGGTCCACTTTCCTGTTCCTTTCTGCTTGGCTTTGTCCAGGATTTTATCAATGAGTCGCAGACCAGTTTTTTCGTCCACATAGCGAAAAATTTGATGCGTGATTTCCAACAAGAAGGATTCCAATTCTCCCTGGTTCCACTCATAGTAAACATCGTGAAGTTCATCATCATTCAAGCCGAGCAGGTGTTTCATCAGGTGGTAGGTTTCTGAAATAAGCTGCATTAATCCGTATTCAATTCCATTGTGAACCACTTTCACGTAATGACCTGCTGATCCGGCCCAAGGTACGTGACGCACGGATCTCCATTCACTTTAGCTGCCACTGCTTCAAAGATGGGCCGCACCCGCTCGTAAGCTTCCCTTGTCCCGCCTGGCATCATGCTAGGCCCGAACCTGGCCCCTTTTTCACCTCCGGAAATCCCGACTCCCAGGAAATTTATGCCTTTGTCGGCCAATGCCGCGGTACGAATATCAGTGTCCTTGTAGTGCGAATTACCGCCGTCAATTATCAGGTCCCCAGGCTCCAGATACGGCAGAAGGTCGTGAATCACCTGATCCACGGCCTTGCCCGCGGGGACCATCATCATGACCGCGCGGGGTTTTCGCAGCGTCTTTGGCAAGCTCTTCCTCGGACTTGATGCCGACCACGGTTCGTCCTTCTGCTTCTTGTTCCAGGAGGGCAACCTTATCAAGATGCCTGTTGTAGCCTGCCACGGCAAAACCATGATCCGCCATGTTCAGCGCCAGATTGCGCCCCATAACCCCCAGGCCGATCATGCCGATATCGCATGAGGTATTCATTTTGTGGCCCCCAATATTGAGATTCACCGCAGAGTTCGCAGAGAACGCAGATACGAAAAGGGCCTCCCGCACGAGCCCGTAGGGCGGCCCGCGGTTGCCACATTGCTCGGGCACGGCCCGACCTACCCATCTCCCGGCTATCCAGATGAACCAGAATCTCTCTGCGGTCTCTGCGTTCTCCGCGGTGAACTTTTACGTTGCTTCATTTTCATTGTCGAAATGTCAGTCGTCCGGTAATCCCAGCCCCATGTCCTTGAGCATTGCGACCGTCGATTCATATCCTGTGTGATAAATTCCCTGAATACCGAGGCTTCGTGCCACATCCACGAACATTTTCCGGTCATCAAGGTATGCGACTTCTTCCGGCCGTACCTGCGAAATGTCCAGCGCAATACGATAGATATCTTCATCCGGTTTGCGAAAATGGACAAAGCATGAAGAAATAAATGCGTCGATAAATTCATACAACCTGAATTCCTTAATGCGATATTCAGTCAATTCCCTGCCTTCATTGCTGACTACTACTGTTTTCAGGCCATAATGGTTCTTCAATCCGCGGACTAGCATGATCATCGCTTCAATGGGCTGGGACTGGTCGAACATGAACTTTTTGAAATCCTGCACGGTGAACGGCTGTTGCTGGTAGAAGATCACACGATTCAGATACTCGTCCAGGCTCAACTTTCCTTCTTCGTACGTATCAAAGGTCATGTGATGGCGCTCAGAGAATTCATCCTGATCCAAATGGAATTTCTCAGCCGCCCGAGCACGCGCGTTCCTATCCCAACCATTGGTGAGGAGCACGCCGCCTATATCCAGGAATAAGGCGTTGATTCGACTGGGTTTTGTCATGGGCAATTCTCTTCCGTCACTTTTGCAATTGATACCACAGCTCAAATTTGATCTAAAGTCCGTCATTCCCGCGCAGGCGGGAATCCAGAAGGTTACAGCGAGAAAGACTGGATTCCCGCCTGCGCGGGAATGACAGGTTAGCTTCCAGGAACGATAGGCTAAACCGCGGACTGCACCGCATCTTTAAGGGCCACCAGCCCGCCGAGCACGTCTTCGCCCAGATGAATCCTTACCGCCCGTCGGTTGTGTTTTCGCAATGCCTCGAGGTCGCCCAACGCCTGGGCCTTTTTTAGAAGCCCGAAGGTGTACGGGCGTCCCGGAACCTGTGCGTCTTCCAGGTCTTCCGCTGTCAACTGCAGAAACAGGCCGTTATTGGGGCCTCCTTGTGGTATTGGCCGGTGGAATGAAGGAAACGAGGTCCGTACCCAGGGTCGTGGCTAAACGAAGCCGATCTCGTAGCAGCATGCGTAAATCCTGCAGGGAGGAGTTGACTTCGGGACCTTCCGTGAGATAAGCCTGAAGTGCCACATAGTCCCCCGGACGCACGGCACAAAGAGGTTACTGAAAAGCCTTTCGCGTCAGAAGCTCCTTCATGTGAAAAGAAATGCAACGACCCTTCTACCAGTGCCGGCTTCTCCTGCGGCAGCCTGCCCGCTTGCTCGACCTGTTTGAGCAAGCGGTTTGTGTTATCTTTGCTCTCTTGAACATTGGGTTGGTCGAAGGGGTTTATGCCCAGGACGTTGGCCCGGCGGTTGCCGTTGCAATCTCCCACCGCAAGATTCTTGCCCGAGATCGAGCAGGTTTTTCAGACGAATGGTTATTACGGGCCTGCCTGGAAGCTCTTAATGCCGAAATCTTTTCCTCGAGGAATTTATGCTGGTGGCCTTTCAATTGATGTAAACAAAGGTCCGGTCATTACCATAACTTGACGGCGCACCCGGCAGTTCACCCGCGACGGGCAATATGCCCTTACCTTCCTTGCCCGTACTTTCGGCGAGGAGTTGTTCAAGCCACATTCCCAGGCTGGAGAGAGGCTCCGGTATCAAGAAAAATCAGCTTATCCAGGCCTCGTGCTGCCACCTCTCCGATTACTGTTCCTAGGGCCAAACCCGGATTCTCAGAGACAGCAATTGCAGACGAACAGTGCGTGCTCCATGCGCAAAACCGCTCTTTCAGTCAATTCTCCCACGTCAATCCCCATGAGCACGGGCGGAAAAGATTCCGAAATATGACAGGGCGGAGCAACGGCCCCCGATGCGTCCCCATAATTAAGAAATGTGTGCCAAAAATTGCGTTTCTGCGCCAGGTTCACGAGCGGAGAGCCCGGATCGGTTATTGCAACAAGTTTTCACCCCGCGATCCCCTTTAATGACTTGAGCTTGTCATAAAAGTAGTCTCCAAAGGCGAGAGGTTCGCGGTTGTCCCTGGACTTGGTAGCCACATGAAAAGTGTCTCGTGAAGTCCAATCCTCGTGTTCGATTTGAAGTATGGTCGCTGGGTCCGTTGTATCAAGAAAAAAAGTGATAAGCCTTTTTTCACAGTTGCGAGAGACTGCTGAAACACCAGTGGCGCCATACTGCTTCCGCCCATTCCCATGTGAACCACGTGACGGAAGCCTGCCGCAGACGCCTGCTGTGCGAACTCTTCGAGGTGCGGCACCTGGTCCGCCATCTTGTCCCCGGTGCAACGTGAAGCCAGCCCAAGGAGCGGCCGATCATCTTTTGAGACTCAGGATCCTTCTTCCATAAACCTGCGTCCTTGCGCCACAAGCGTTTTCCAAAGTCGACGCTCTCAAGTTCAGACATGCGGTTCTCCATGCTTAATCCTTGTACTGGATCAAGATGGACCTCGTCCACGTCCACGGGTTCGGACAGTGCTTCCTTCCGTTTTTCTTCCAATGCTGCAATAAGACGATCGAACGGTTTAACGAACTTATCAACTCCCTCATCCTCGAGTTGTTGAGTCACTTCCCTCAAGTTAATGCCCACTTCCGGCAACGTTTCCAAGATCTTCCGGGCCTTGTCAACGTCTGTCTCAAGACGGAGGGCCGGGTCACCGTGATCCCGGTATGCGTTCAGAGTTTCCATGGGGAGTGTGTTGATCGTATCCGGGCCGATAAGGGCCTCCACGTATTTCACGTCGCTGTAGCTGGGGTTCTTGGTGCTGGTACTGGCCCACAGCACAGGCTGGGTGCGTGCCCCTTTGGCAGCGAGCTTTTGAAATCGTTCAGGGGAAAAGACTTCTTTGTAGATTTGATAAGCGATCTTTGCGCTGGCGATTGCCACTTCACCTCGCAATGAATCTGCAATGTCCGCCTGATGTCCTCCATCTTTCATTTTCTCTTCCAGAAGCGGATCTACCAGGAGATCGATGCGGCTCAGGAAGAAGCTCGCCACTGATGCGATCCGATCGATGGGCATCCCTGCAGCCGCACGCAGTTCCAATCCGGCTATATAGGCATCGGTCACAGCCCGATACCGTTCCAAGCCAAAAAGGAGCGTCACATTGACATTGATGCCCTCACGGATAAGCTGTTGAATTGCCGGCAGCCCTTCCCTGGTGGCAGGTACTTTTATATAGACGTTAGGCCGATCAAGTGCAGTCCACAAACGGAGCGCTTCCTTCACTGTTCCGAGCGTATCCCTGGCCAGAAGAGGAGAGACTTCGAGGCTCACAAAACCGTAACGGCCATCTGACGCATCAAAGACCGGGCGGAAATCATCTGCGGCCTGCCGAACATCCACTATTGCAAGGGTTTCGTAAATTTCAACGGCCCCTTTGCCTTCTTCAGCCAACGCTCTCACAGTCGAGAGATAGTCATCGCTGCCGGAAATGGCCTTTTCAAAGATAGCCGGATTTGAAGTGACGCCGCGAAGACCGTCCTCTTCGATAAGCTGCTTGAGTTCTCCACGGACCAGCATCCGCCTTTGAATAAAATCCAGCCAGACGCTCTGGCCAAAGTCCTGTATTCGTACTATCGGATTCCGAGACATTGTTTTTCACCTATTTTTCCAGGTCAGCCACTTTGCCGAGGCGCCGATTGTGTCGTTCGGCATTGCTAAAGGTCGCATTAAGGAATGCCCAAACCAATTCCAAGGCCATGGCAAAAGCGACGACCCTCCCGCCAAGGCAAATGACGTTCATGTTGTCATCTTCAACGCCCTGATGAGCCGAAAAAGTGTCGTGTATCAGTGCAGCTCTGACTCCGGGAATCTTGTTTGCGGCAATTGCGGCGCCTACTCCGCTTCCGCAAACAGCTATCCCCCGTTCGACTTCACCCGCTGCGACAGCTCGGGCCAAAGGAATCACGAAGTCCGGATAGTCATCGTCTGTTTGCATCGAGTGGGCTCCGTAATCCATCGTCTCGTAGCCCGAGGATTCAAGGGTCTTGCGAATCTCTTCTTTCAACGAGAACCCACCGTGATCGGCAGCTATTCCAACCTTCGCCATATCACCGCTTCCTTTGTTTCAAGAGAGTGAGAGCCTGCTCACGGACGTTTTCTGCGGTAAAACCGTATTCTCGCATCACTACGTCCCCTGGTGCCGAAGCTCCGAAGCGATCGATACCGATGACAGCGATGCTCGAGCCCACATAGGGTCTCCAGCCAAGAGAAGTCCCTGCCTCAACCGCTAGAATCGGAATTCCCGGAGGAAAGATCTCATCGCGATACGCCTGAGATTGCTTGTCGAAAAGATTCCAGCTCGGCATGCTTACGGCTCTGGCGTCCACTCCGTCACGCTGCAACATTTCCCTGGCGCTTAATATGAGATGGACTTCGGAACCCGTTGCTACCAGCACCACTCCCGGTTTCTTGCCATTAGGCGACTCGGCGAGAATGTATGCACCCTGGCGAACTCCGTTCGGAATTTGAGGGTATGACGACAGATCCAGGACCGGCAATTTCTGGCGAGTTAACACTAGAGCTACCGGCCCGTCGCGATGCTCAATTGCGATCTTCCAAGCGGCGGCCGTTTCGTTTGCATCAGCAGGTCGTATTACTACCATTTTGGGAATGCCGCGAAGACCGAGCAACTGTTCAACCGGCTGATGGGTAGGCCCGTCTTCCCCTAGTCCGATACTGTCATGCGTAAATACGTAAATGACTCCCAGATCGCTCATTGCCGCAAGCCTCATCGGTGGTCGCATGTAGTCGCTGAAAATAAGGAAAGTTGCCCCGAAAGGAATCAAGCCTCCATGCAAGGCCATGCCGTTTATTGCAGCCCCCATGGAATGCTCGCGAACCCCGAAATGCATATTGCGTCCTGCTCGATTGTCAGCAGCGAAGCTCCCGGCATCTTTCATCAGCGTGTTAGTGCTGGGAGCGAGATCGGCAGATCCTCCCATCAGCTCCGGCAAGTAGGGAGCAAACGAGTTGAGCACCTTTCCGGAAGCCGCCCTCGTTGCCAGAGGTCCATCCTCGGAACTGAATCCGGGCAGGTCTCGATCCCAATTGTCAGGTAGTTTGCGTTGCATCACTCTCTTGAATTCAGCTCCCAAATCAGGGTATTTCCGAGAATACTCTTTGAAGAGAGACTCCCATTCTGCCTGAAGGGCTTCACCACGCTTCGCGGCTGCTTGAAAATGCCGCAGAGCTTCCTCGGGGATATGAAACAGTGGTTCCAACGGCCATCCCAGACGCTGCTTTGTCAAACGGACTTCCTCGTCCCCGAGCGGCTCCCCATGAGCTGCAGCAGTATCCTGTTTATGCGGGCTCCCGTATCCGATGTGGGTACGAACCTCAATGAACGAGGGACGGTCTTTTGTTTTGCGGGCCTGCTCGATTGCGGCTGCAACAGTCTCAACGTCATTTCCGTCAGTTACCTGCACTGTATGCCATCCGTACGCGGCAAATCGAGCGCACCGGTCCTCGGAGAAAGCCAAGTCGGTCGCCCCTTCAATGGTGATTCTGTTGTTGTCATAGAGCACAATCAGTTTTCCCAAACGGAGATGACCGGCCAGGGAAGCTGCTTCCGCTGAGACCCCTTCCATCAAGTCGCCGTCACTCGCTTGCACGTACGTCAAATGGTCGACAATCTCGTAGCCCGGTCTGTTGTATCTTGCAGCGAGCGCCTCTTCGGCAATTGCCATTCCCACTGCGTTTCCGAACCCTTGTCCCAAAGGTCCGGTGGTGGCCTCTATGCCGGGTGCTTTTCCATATTCCGGATGGCCGGGGGTTTGGCTTCCCCATTGACGAAACTGCTTTAGTTGCTCCAAAGGCAGGTCGAAACCGGTCACGTGAAGCAGCGCATAGAGCAATGCACAACCGTGTCCGGCTGATAGAACGTAACGGTCTCGATTGGGCCACTGCGGATCATGGGGGTTATATCGAAGGAATCGGTCCCATATCGTGTAAGCCATTGCCGCGGCACCAAGAGGCAGGCCGGGGTGGCCTGAATTGGCCTTCTGAACAGCATCTACCGCCAGGAAGCGAAGAGTGTTTATGCAGAGTTCGTCTAATTCTTTGTTCACGCAAACCTCTCTCTTTGGTAATTGAGCGGAGTCATCTGTGGGAGATCCGAACTTGTGCGGCATCCGGTCCCCAGCTTCCCGCTTCATACGTCATTAGGAGTCTGGACACGTTGTCACAATTTTCGCAGTGCTGCAGGACCGGATCCAAGAAAGCCCAGCACAGTTCGACGCTGTCCTGCCTCCAGAAGAGCATCTGATCGCCTTGCATGCAGTCAATAAGCGCTTTTTCATATGCGTCCAGAATCGGTCCTTCATAGTTCTGTTGATAATTAAAATCCATGGTGACTGAGCGAAGCAAACTTTTGCGCCCGGATATTTTGTCTCGAACGTGAGGTTTATCTTTTCCTCAGGCTGGATTCTCAGTGTTAAAAGATTGGCGGTTATGTTCTCGTCGAGAACTTTCTCAAAGAGCAAGTGAGGCACGTTCTTGAAATAAATCACTATTTCCGTCAGCTTTCCTGCAAGCCTTTTCCCGGACGCCAGATGGAAAGGAACATCCTGCCATCGCCAGTTGTCGATGAACAGCTTCATCATGCCAAACGTCGGAGTGAGCGAATCCGGCTTGACTCCGGGCTCTTCCCGATAACCCGGAACTCGCTTCCCATCTACTACGCCGGCACCATATTGGCCCAGCACAAGGTTTTTGGATGGATCATCACGTGCAATCGGCCTGAGAGAACGAAATACTTTGACATGCTCATCTCTGACCCGCTCCGCCTCGAAAAAAGCAGGAGGTTCCATTGCCGTCACTGCAAGGAGCTGCATCATGTGATTCTGAAACATGTCTCGTAAGACGCCCGCTTCCTCATAGTACGCGGCCCTCTTTTCCACTCCGATGGATTCAGCAGCAGTTAGTATGCACGCGGTCTATGAACATTCTGTTCCACAGCGGCTCAAAGATCGCGTTGGCAAAACGGAATATTAAGACATTCTGGACAGTCTCTTTGGCGAGGTAATGATCGATGCGGAAAATCTGGCGTTCGCTGAAGTATTCGTGAAGTTGCCGATCCAGTTCCTGTGCGGATTTCAGGTCATTTCCAAAGGGCTTTTCCACAACGATGCGGCTCCACCCGTGGCCATCGGTATGCTCACCGGAAAGCCCTGCTTTGCCGAGCATAGCAGCCACGCTTCCATAAGCCGAAGGCGGTATGGCAAGATAAAAGATTCTATTGGCCCCGGTACCATGCTTGCCTTCAAGCTTCTTGAGAGTGCTGGAGAGCTCATTGAACGACTCAATGGAATCGAGATCCACGCGATGGTAATAGAGGTGGGACGCGAAGTCCTCCCACTTGGCCAGATCCATTCCTGCCAAGGCCTGTTTTATCCTGCCGTGGAACTGTTCATGGGACATTTCCGAACGCGCCGCACCCAAAATCACAAAGGACTCCGGAAACGCCTCGGACAAATACAGATTATAGAGAGAGGGAGCCAACTTTCGTGTGGTCAAGTCTCCTGTCGCACCGAAGATCACTATCGAGCAGGGGTCAACCGGCCGGTCCACCACGCAGGCCCGTGATGGAATCTTCAGATCCGGGGCTTGGCCTTTGACAGCTATGTCCACGTACGTGTCGATGCTTTCACGGTCGAACTCCATGTTTCACCTCGTCACAAGGCCAACAAATTATGAGGGCGCGGAGCCAATTTTGGAAACAAAGCAATGAACTTGCGGAATTATTTGCTTGGAAAAGAAGTCAATTGTCATTGCGAGGGCCTGAGCCCGAAGCAATCCCCCAAACAGCTAGAATAGATTGCTTCCTCGTTTCACTCCTCGCAATGACACTTGTCCTGCAAATTGATTCTTTGTCGAACGCATAATTCCATAAGTTTACTGAACCCCGCCACGCGGCACGTCTTCTATTCCGACCTGCAAGTTATCAATCTCGCGAGATTTCCCACCCTTCCAGCACACACCAGGCTGCACCCAGCAACGTGGCTTTGTCATTGAGAATTACGTGCACCGGTATCCTGGAAAGCAAGTCCCTGAATCGCCCCTTGTCGGCGAAGGCTCCCATGAAGTCCGCCTCTTCAAGAATAGGGAGAATTCGCGGGACAATGCCGCCACCAATATAAATGCCTCCGGTGGTCATTCCGGTCAGGGCCAGATTGCCTGCAATGGCCCCGAGTATCGACACGAACAGCCTTAAGGTCTTGACACACGGCTCCAGCTTCTCTACGAGGGCCGCCTCTGATATCACTGCAGGTGGATCATTGGCCTTCATTTTCTCAACGAACCATTCGGGTTCCTCATGTCGGTCCCGCTTCTTGAGCCAAGAATAGATGGCGGAGATGCCTGGCCCCGAAGCAAGCCGCTCGACGCTGACGTGATCCTCGCGCTGGTGGAGGTACCTCCAGAGGTCTACTTCGTCGTCATTTCTGGGGGCAAAATCTACATGGCCCCCCTCTGAAGCTATGGGATACAATTTCCCATCTGCGACCACGAGGAGGGAGATCCCCAGACCGGTTCCTGGCGCCACAAGTCCGATGTTCCCTCTTTCCGCAGGCATCGCGTTCAATGTGGACAGCTCGGGGCCGCGAAGGAGTGGGACGGCCAGGGCCGTGGCTGCTAAATCATTGATGAGGCGAACCTTGTTCCAGTTAAAATTCTGCCCTATTTCAGCCTCGGATACCTCCCAGGGAAGGTTCGTGGCCTTGCACCGGCCATCTATGACAGGGCCTGCAATCCCAAAGCAGGCCGCGGAAACCGACTGGGGATGGGCTTCCAGAAATCGTGTGATCAATTCGGGCAAACCCGCAGCCTGGGCGCTGGAGTATGATTCCATGACGAGCATTGTGGGGCGATCCTCCCCGCGCGGAGAACAATCCAAGATTGGTTTTAGTCCCTCCGATATCGCCGGCTAAGGCAATTGGTTGATCCGAGCCGTTCATTTTGTCCTCTGAAATCAATTCAATCTAATTTGCGTTCAAAAAGTAACCGAGGCAAACGCAGACTTGCAGGGCACTTTCAAAATCCTCCCATTCCCCCCTTTAGTAAAGGGGGGTTACGGGGGATTTGCAGCAAGGGTCATCTCGCCTGGCAAAAGCCGTAGATAGTATTGCAAGTATCGGCATAAAGCTTCTCCAGCCAGTGCCCTTTTGGGGCCCGGTCAGTCATTTCCATTCCGCATTCGGGGCATACCTTGATCTTTCCCAGGTGCCTAAGAACTCGATGCACCGTGGCCACGAACGTGGCGTGGCTCCAGGTTAGCGGTGAAACAGACAGCGGTTCGCCAGTGAGGGGATGCACCTGTTCTGCGAGGACACCTGAAGGAAGGGCATGGTCGGTTACCCATTGCATCAGTTCAATGGCGGGCGCCGCGTCTAGTTCAGTTTCGGCCCTGTCAGCAAGAAAATCCGCGAGCCACAGTGTGCAGATAAACCAGGGGTTGCCCGGCAAATCATTGCTCACCCGATGATAAGAATCTCCTTCATAGCGGGCCACTCCACCCACCTGCGTCTTAATCCACAGCTTCTCCCTAAGGTCTTCCATTGTCGAAATTATTCTCGGGTCACCAGCGGAATAGAGACCGAAGGCAAACAGGCCGGCAAGGCTTGCATCTCTTGTAGTGTCAAATTTGATCTCGCCGTGATCATCGCGAGAAACCATCCTGCAGAAACGATTCAGGTCAGGGCGCCACAGGTATTTTGAAGCCCCGTCTCGGATCTCCGCGGCTACTCGCATATAACGCTCGGCCACGCTTTTTTCGCCGAATGCTGTACAGAACAAAGACGCTGCAGTGATTCCGCTGAAGACAGCCGCCACTGTAAAACTGAAAATGCCTCGGCGTTCCTCCCATAGATCATAAGACGGCGCAGGGAGCCCTGTTTCTTTGTCTCTGTAATCACACATGAAATCCGCGGCCTTCTTGATGAATGATTTGTAGAGCGGCTTTATAAATTCGACGTCACGGCGGTATACAAAATGGTGCCACAATGCCCAAATCACAAGCGCGGTTTCATCTTCTTGTATGGGCAGTTGGGGATGCCCGTCACTCAACCACGGATGCCATGACGAAGCTAGTGTGCCGTCCGGGTTATACTTGTGGAGAAGGTAGCCCCCATCTTCTAGTATGTCAGCCGCAAAACGGTAAAACCTTTGGGAAAGCTCAGGGAACCCCGCCTGATCGAGAGCATTTGCCACGATAGCCCCGTCCCTTGGCCAGACGTACGAGTAGGTATCGCGGTTGAACCTGATGACATCCGAATCGTTGGCAGCGATGATACCTCCCTGCCAATCAATCTGAGTTCTCAAGATCAAAAGACTCCGTCGATAAAGTTCGCCGATCTTCTCCGGCAGCAGATCGAGACGGGGATTTTCTTTGCGCACCCATAGACGCCAGTAGTCCGATGTGCGCGATATCATGTTGTCGGGATGCTTGTCCTTCACGATCGCATCAATTTTCCTTACTTCCTCCCATTTTTGACCCGCGCAAAGCCAAAAATAAGCTGTTCCGCTGGATGTCCCCTCAATTTCGAGACTCACGGAAATAACGGAATCCACTGCGCCTTGAGCAATAGGATTGCCTGAGAGCACCCCGTCTTCCGCGTCCCGGTACGTCCCTTCCAAACCCCCGACCCCTTTTTGACCTATTGCAAAACCAGCGAGTCCGTCCGAGCCTGCGGTTTTGCCGTTGGTAAGAAAGTAAATGTCATCCTTGTAATGAACTATCCCGCCTGTCTTGGGATCAAATGCGGCCGTGTCCCCAACGTCATTGCCGGATATACTGAAATTATTGGCGAAGAAAAGGCGAATCTCCCTCTTTTTTGTATCGAGGTTCTCAATGGATATTTTTTTCAAATAGACGTTTTCATGAAAATCGACCGCATCATTGCACCGGAGAAGAATTCCCAGAGCCTCATTGTACACGCTCACATCGGTTACCAATGTATCGGTCACATAGCGCAAGTCCAGTTTCCAACCTTTTCCGACCCAGGAGAAGCGGCTGTCAACCCATACGCCGAATCGGGAATAGTTGCCGCCGAAGTGGTTTTCCTTTCCCACATGGGGAAAATAGAGGTCTCGAATGCAGTATTCACTGTCGAAACACACAAGAAGTTTTCCATTACCGACCGGGATATCTCTTGGCATCCGGCTACTCTTTCCTTCTCAGCAACTGTTCAGCGGGAAAGAATGATTTACCGCAGAGTGCGCCGAGAACGCAGAGAAAAAATGACTTAAACAAAACAAAATCCTTTACGGGCAGTGAGTCCAGCCCGATGCAAAAGTGCCATGTGAAAGATCCGAATCCGGTACGCCTCATGCTGAAAAGGCAACACGGAATAGAGGTTTTCTCCGCGTTCTCTGCGATCTCCGCGGTGAAATATTGCCTTTTTCGTCATAATTCCTGTCTTACGGCTCGTGGTCGCTCGAGGACATCTCGGACTTCATCATCGGTCATATCGTGGAAATCCCCGTAAAATGAAGCAACTGCAAAAGGCCCTCTATCCTGAGCAATAAGGCAGTAAATTTCATCGAAGTACGGCCGGACCGCGTCTATGGACGTAACCGGCGACACAGGCACACACAGCACGATCATCCTCGGTTCAAGCTTCCGGATCATCGATGCAGCGGCAATCACGCTGTAGCCGGTGGCCAGGCCGTCATCCACCATGTACACGTCCATCCCTCGAACCTCGGGCTTCAATTCATCTCCTAAATACTCTTTAGCTCGGCGGATTACTTCTTCTTTCACCCGTCGGGTTATAGCTCCAATTTCCCGTTTCGATAGGCCATATTCCGAGACCATACGCTCATTCAGGATACTGGTACCGTCAATGGTTACGGCGCCAAAGCCCATTTCCGGTGAGATCGGAATCGGAAGTTTCCTCACGAGAACAAGACTTAGCGGAGCCCCCAGCGCCACAGCCACCGGCTCACCCACGGGGACGCCTCCGCGAGGGAGTGCCAGGACAACGGAAGACTCTTGAGGTCCTCGCTTTATAAACTCCACCAGATTGCGACCCGCATCTGAACGCTCCCGGAAGGCAGGAAACGGCCTAGCTACATGCTGGAGAATGTGAATGTCCGCTGCACCGCTTGCCGATGTCACATTTGGTCTCCGATCCGTCCACCCAATGGTGGATAAAGGGGTCTAAGGAAAGCGGCTTTAAGAAAATCGGCATGCTTGATCAATGTATTCCAAGCACATAATTCATAAACTCTATCGTTTGTTCAGAAGTTTTATGATGTTGATCGTTCCACTCTTCAATTCTTTCGGGCTCGGCATTCTGTTTAACTGCATCAGCAATTCAATCGCGGCCATTTCTTTCTCCATGTTATTACCTGCCGCGGCATACACTTTATTATTCTTTACGTAATATGCAATAAAATTCTCTGAGGCTAAATCACCCTGAATGATGATGTCATCCCATTCCTTTGCGTATCCGACGTACCGGAAGTATAAGTCTACCTGATTTGTCCAGAAGAAGGGCACACTTGTGTAGGCAGTATTCTTGCCGGCCATGTTGTGCCCGGCAACGCGGCCTTGCTGCAAGGCTGTCCGCCAATGTTTCTATCCGCACTTTCTCTCCCGTGTGTGGTAGCGGAAATGTCACAATATCGCCTGCTGCATAGACATCCTCTGCCGCGCAGAAAAACTGGTCCACCGCGAGGCTTCCGTCAGGGAGCAGGTCAATGCCATGCAGAAAATCAGTTGCCGGTCTGACGCCGACCCCTACAATGACCAGGTCTGCTGCGATCCGTTCGCCGTTTTCAAGAACCACCGACTGTACGTTTTCATTCCCCTCGAATTTGGCCACCTTTGCACCCATCTTGAAGCGTACGCCGGCCTTTTCGTGCAATTTCTGAAACATTTTACCGATTTCTTTTCCGAGCACATTCTGAAACGGAGTCTCTGAAGGCGAAATGACCGTAACCGCGATGTTGCGTTTGGTCAGACTATGGGCGGTTTCCATTCCGATAAACCCAGATCCGATTATGACGACTTGTGATGCCTTTTGGGCTGCTTGGACGATCTCTTTGGAATCTTCGAAACTGCGTAAAGTAAGAATGTTTTTCAATTCTGCGCCAGATAGAGCAGGCAGTTTAGGCACTCCCCCGCTTGCCAAGAGAATGGCGTCATAGGCCAGAGTTTTGTCATTCTCGAAGGTTATCAGCTTCTTCGGAATATCGACTCGCCTGACCGCGGTCTGAAACATCAGTTCGATATCATGGTCGTCATAGAAAGCTTTAGACCGAAGAGGCACTGATTCTTCATCCGCAGCGCCTTCCATGTATTCCTTGCTCAACATTGGGCGATCGTAAGGGACACTGTTTTCGCGGGTTATCATGACAATGCGCCCCTTGAAACCATCTTCCCGAAGCGTTTGTGCAGCAGCATTGCCCGCGGCTCCAGCCCCTACAATGGCAAAGAGCCTTTTGTCAACATTGGGATCGTGTTTCGTCATGGCAGGGACTCGCCTATCCGGGATGACCTCAGGCAACTTTACGACTACGTTTTCTCCTTTGATTATCACCTCGTAACTGGGGAGAGAATCCAGAGAAGGGGGTTCTTTGAGGTCCCCGGTCTTTGCATCGTAGAAGGCATGATGCCAAGGGCACACAATGGTTCCGTCGTGCAATATGCCTTCATCCAGAGACGCACCATAATGAGGGCAAAGACCACCGACCGCGTAGAATTTTCCCGCGATCTTGCTCAGTAATACTTTGTTTTCTCCGAAGGAAAAGGCCTTCATTTCTCCGTCTTGCAATTCATCAATTCGAGCGAGAACGACCTCTTTCATAGCCATGATCTTCTCCCCTCATACTTTGCGGACACAGCAATTCTGCAACGCGATTAATTTTAAGCCCCCACAGCCCCTAAAGTGACTATTGGTTCCTTGGACCGCTAACAATTACACAAAGTTTCAAAAAATATGGGAAGGTTCTTGCCAAGCTACGGGAGCACTTCATGAAATCTGGGTACACCTTACTTAATTCTCGAGCCGAGGAGCACCATGAGTATAGTGTCCCCGGAATTCCCCAATTGACCGTTCAGTCTCGATGCGTCAATCCAAAGCAGACAGCGCGACCTCGGGAACCTTGTCCAGCACCTTGAGCTGCGCCTTGGCTGCGCCGGTTGGGCGACGTTTGCCTTGTTCCCAGTTGCGGATGGTGTCTAGCGGCACATCGATCCGCCGCGAGAACTCCGACTGGGTGAGCCCGAGCCGCCTGCGCACACGCCGGGCAAACCGGGCCGCGTCTTGCATGGACTCGGCATCATCGGCTTTTTGCTGGCGAAGGATTTCTTTTTCGGTGGTTTCGTCAAGACGGCGCCGGTCTACGCGTCCTGCGGGGATGCCGGTTCGCGTGGTCGGGTCGATTTTAATGCGTTGCGTTTTCATAGTCATGAACCTCTCGTCGATTGGCCTTGCGAGCGCAGCGAAGCAATCTCCAGCGCTTGCTCCATAGCCCCGTGAGATTGCTTCGGGCGTACACCCTCGCAATGACAATTGTCGGCCATGTTACGTTTTTTATAGCGAATTGATCTTACACCCCCCAATATTGGAGCCTGGTATTCCTTTACGAGGGCCCGAGACGTTTGTAGGCCTTGAAGCGCCCCTGACTGTCCTCGTGGAACAAGATCAATCATAAGCTTTGCAAACCTTCCTATTCCACGCGTTTCCATAGTTCCAAGAGGTAATGAGGGCCCGGTCTGCATTTAACAAAGGGGTTCAATGTGTTCTTTAGGAACACAGGGTCTACGGAGGAGAAAACGACGCCGGTCGGTTTGTATTTCTCTCGGGTGATCGGATCGTTCAACAGACCACGCATGTCCTGAATAATGAACGTCGGGTTGCGAGACATCACATATTGTCTTATGGCCTCGGAATACTTGGAACGCTCTGCATCTGAACCGGCTGCCAGGGAAAGGCGTTTATACCTGGCTATCTCCAGATCCGTTAGGCTCCAAGTGTCGATGGTGCGCAACTTACTAAAGTAAGGTACCGCACCGGCGTCGTATAACACGATGGTATCATCAGGATTCGCGTTTGCTCTCAGCCAGGTCCCAGCCGCTATGTTGGCGTGCGTAAGGATGTCAGCTTGTTCTTTGGCAGAGTAGCACCAAGTCGCCAAGCCAAAATTCCAATCCTTATTCCACACCCACCACAAGTCAAATACTCTTATTCCCACCATTGTGCAGACAAGAGCCAGGGCAACGAAAGCAGCCCGTCGACGCGGGAAAAACCGACCTTCAGGCCAGGCCAAAACTAGCGCAACCGTCATAAACGGGACTAGAGGCGCATAGTATCGGTAGGCTTCATCTGAAGCCACGTGGAAGCCTAAGGACATAAGATAGAGCGCATACGCGCACGTAGCGGACCCGATGAAAATGAATGGTAAATTGGTGATCCGAAGCTTAACCAATCCCTTGGATGGCCCAAGTAACATTGCGTACAGGAAGCCGAGAACAAAAACAGTATTCAAGTCTATTGCGAGAAACGATAGGAATTTGGCCCCGCCGGTTGCAAAAGTATAGAGTAAGTTATGGGCTGGAATTTTTGTATAAACTGGAAGTGGAATGATCTGACCGTAAAAATGGAACTTCCATGCCAGGTAAATGAAAGCCGGGAAAGAAAAAGAAGCAAGAAAAACAATAATTCCCGACCAGGATTTCCGCCCCCAACTGTACACGAAATCGCAAGCCACCACTGCAGCGACAAATATTGCTGCATCAGGCCGTGCCAGTACAGCCAGGAAGAAAACGAGCCCCTTTGAAATGCACCAGCTTACTGAAACGCGGCCTTGGAGCCATAGGATCTCTAAAATTACGCCTACCGTTACCAATAAAGCAAATAACGTGGTCTCCAGGCCCCCTATAGTCCAGAGCACGAGAGGAGCGCTTGTTCCTACGAGAAGTGCAGCGCACGTCGCGAGGAAGATTGACCTGTGCCTCTTCCACGTGAAGTGCTCCACAATGCCCAGGAGTGCTATGCCGCACAAGATTGAGAAGATTTTAACTGGGAGCAGACCTTCTAATCCAAGCTTGAAAAGCAGCATCTCCACGGCAACGAGCAGGAAGTTCGTGTACCCTTCCACCCGTTCGCCGGGATTGAAAACCGGGCCGTAACCGTTCGCCCAATTCTCGGCATACCTCAGGGAGATGTAAGCGTCATCAATCGCGAATGGAAAAACGTACGTCACCATAAGAAGGAAGATGACAACCGGTAAGAGGAACCAGCAAACCCTCATGCCTTTCAGTTTTTCTTGACCGGAGAAAGCCGGACGCTCGCGCCTTAGAGGGTCTGCTGCCATTTTACATGTTTTTCAAAGCGGCCCGGATATGGGCCAGAAAAGTCGTACCAAGTGGAGATATCTGACGATTTTTCCTCTGGATCAAGTACAGCGGTCTCAAGAAGGAAATATTTTCTATCGCCACCGCCGCGAGTGAGCCCTGTTCAATATCTTCGGCTACTGCCTCACGAGAGAGAATGGAGGCCCCGATCCGAGCCTTTATTCCCTGGCGCACTGCTTCGGTGCTCCCCATTTCTGCTACTCCCATGAGGCGGGATGGGTCGAAGCCGTGATCCTCAAGTATCCGGCTCATGGCCATGCGCGTGCCTGACCCTCTCTCCCTATGGATAAAAGGTTCCTGTGGCAGGTCTTCTAGGCTGATCTTCCCCTTCCGGGCCCATGGATGCTCGGGAACGACCGTCAAAACCAGCTCATCACAGAAAACCTCTTCCATGACGATCCTGCGGTCATTCCACTTCGAGCCTACCACTCCGGCTTCAAAGTTCCCTTCCAGTACATCTGATATGATTTGAGCCGTGTCCGCTATCCGGAGTGTTATTTGGATTGCAGGGTGTGCAGATTTGAAGGAGCCGATGAGCTTCGGGAGTATGTACGTTCCCGGTATAGTGCTTGCCCCGAGAATTAACCGCCCAGAGAGGTTTCCCTTAAACTGACCCAGGGCTTGAATTGCTTCCTCTCGCATTTGGAGGATGTTTCGAGCATATTGGTAGAAAATCTTCCCGGCTGGAGTCGGAAGGACCTCGCGTCCGAGTCGGTCCACCAACTTTTCTCCCAGCATGTCCTCAAGCGTGCGAAGGTGCTCGCTCACCGTGGGCTGAGCCAGAAGCAGTGCTTCACCGGCTTTGGTGAAGCTTTTCAGTTCAACCACCTTGCAAAAGACTTCCAGGCGACGCATATCCATAGCTGCACATCCCGATATTGCTGGAATATTAATATCCTGGTATTTTATAAAGTCAAGCCGGCCTAAGGGCAGTACCGAATCTTATCCACAACTGGAGACAGCCCCAAGGAAGTTTGAATGCCGCCTGTTGAAATCATGGAGGACCTGTTTTTCATCCAGAGGGGATATCTGAACGGGAATCACTTCGTGTATCGCTCGGAAGATCCGGTTCTAGTTGATACTGGATATGTATCCGACTTCCGAGACGACCGCGGCGCTCATCCAAAGCTTAGGCGTTGACCTTTCCAGGACCCGCTTGATTGTCAACACACACTGCCACTGCGACCACATAGGCGGCAACAAGATGATACAGGAAAGATCAACCTGTGACATTGCAATGCACAAGATTGGCAAACAATTCATTGACACGCGGGACGACTGGTCCACATGGTGGAAGTATTATCAGCAGGACGCTGATTTTTTTAATTGCACTACAGCATTGGAAAACGGAGACAGACTATCTGTCGGTCCGCACGAATTTGAAGTCATCTATACTCCCGGACATTCCTCCGATGGTATCGTGCTTTATCACAAGAAGGAAAAGGTCCTCATATCCTCGGACACTCTATGGGAGGACGATATGGCAGTCATGACCATACGTGTGGAAGGGAGCAGAGCGTGTTTTTCTATGCTGGAATCTCTCGAAAAGCTCGAAAACCTGGATGTCAAAAAGGTGTATCCCGGCCACGGCAGACCTTTCAGCAACATGCCGCAGGCCATTTCAAGAGCAAGGCAAAGACTGAACGGCTTTATTGCCAATCCAAAGCGCATCGGGAACGATCTGATCAAGAAAATCATCATCTACACGCTCATGATGCGAAAACAAGTTGACGAAGCATCATTTTTTGATGATCTGATGCAAACTCACTGGTTCACTGAGACTGCGGAATTCTATTTCGATGGTGCTCACCGTACCAAGTACCGATGACATAATGAAGACTTTCTTCCTGCGCGGCATTGTGAAGAGCAAAGACGGCAAGTTGTACACAACGGTAAAGCCGTGAATAGCAGTGCACGATGAGCGGCGGTTCCCATGCTCTACGCGTCATACACCTGCTACTTCGGTCATTTCACCCGTGACCAGAGTTGATCTTTTCCCCCATCCACAGGCGTGCGGGTTACCATGAAATCACCTTTTATTCCATAGACATAGTATCCAACCTGCGAACCGTTCTTAAAGGCGATAGACATCCTGTGGTCGTCGAATGTCCAAAGACCATCCGATCCTGTGGGGTGTTCCTAATTGAAGATTCGGCAAGTCCCGTCCTTCCTAAGGGCCATGAGGGTTCTGAACGATGAATTGACACTAGCCCTGCCTGTTTCTTCAAGAGGATGCTCTTCAGGGAGCACCTCCCAGGTCCCCATCAAGCTTTGCAAGTCGATCACAGCCTGAAAAATCTGTTCGGGCGCAATTCCTCCCGCTCCCATTGCCGGAATGGTGTGAAAGGCAATCATTAGAGAAAGAAAAAGGAGACCAGACCACGTTTTCATTCATCCTCCACTGCTATATCGACCCCGGCCGCGCGCATACGTCGCTCAGCCGAGGTAATTACTTTGCCACCAGTGCGCACAATCCGCTGTTTACTAACGATTTTCGGGGGGGGCCAGCGGAGTGAGTTCTCTTCACAGGGCATTCATACCTCATACGACACATTAAGGTCCAGAGGTTCCTTGCCACATTGACAGCCCGCACAGCGGCGGGGATCTAAGAATTGACGTGGCATAGATTGCTCTCATGTATATACCTGTCTTATCCAGCACTTGAAGATTGTAATTCAGTGGTTTTGTCTCAAGTAAGCGATAACACCGTAACATCAAATATTTTACTTGACACTCATCCGCGCCCATGATACCTCCCGCCCCCAGGAAGAGAACGGGAAGCTGCGCACAAGCGCTTCCTGAATCGACGCATTCGTACAGGTTCGCGGAACTGTCGGAATAAAAGGAGGGTATGATGGTCAACAAAATTTTGAGTATCTTTGTCTGTATAATGATGCTGGGTACAGCATCCCTAGCCTTTGCCGGTGGGCCGGTCGCAGGCTGTGCTCCCCCGCCTGGCGGTCCCTATCCGTATTCAGCAAAGCCTTACGGGCCTCCTCCAGTTGCTTCGCCTTACTGGGGAGATGCACCGTTCCCAGGACTGTGCGGCGGAGTGGTTGCCCTGCCTTTCCTGGTTGTGGGCAGTCTTCTGGGTGGCAACACTGCTGGACCTTACGGTCCCCCGCCTGGCCCCGGTTACAATTACGGCCCCCCACCTGGTCCCGGTTATAATTGCGCTCCACCACCGTGCCCCCCTGGTAAGGTATATGGCCCGCCGGTCGCCGCGGGATGTGGTCCGGGTTATGGTGCGGGTTATGGTGCGGGCGGCAGCATGTTTGGAGGAATCCCCTGCCTGGAGCTTTGCTCGAGCATTCTAGGAAGTATCGGCGGTGGGGCAGGCATTTCTATATTAGGATTGATCCGGGCTCGATCTTCGTAGCCGGGTCGGCCCGTTTGTCAGCACTAAAGAGAACAAGCATCAGCTAAGAAAATAACGCAAACATTTCAACCTTCCAATCCATTGGGGACTACGGTCCCCTTTTTTTTTGGAAATGATCGGCGCTATGGGGTCTTTACGCTGGACGGGGCTCCGGTTCATCCTTAATATAGACGCGGTAAGGTCCTTTTCACGAGCACTAGAATGGCTGTCCCACCCAATGAATTTTCCGAGCGCCTCCAGACCCTCGAGGGGGTCCTGGATCGTCTTGTGTTCTCGGCTGAAGAAAGCGACTTCATAGTCGGCAGACTTAGTCGTGCGCGGACGACGCGATCCTGTAACGGTGGTGGGGTCGCTTCCCCGCCCTCTCCCCGGTGAAACCCTCGTTCTTCAAGGCCAATGGGAGTTCGATAAGAAGTTCGGCGAACAGTTCCGATTCCAGAGCGCGCAGTCTCGGGCGCCTTCCACCGTAAGGGGCATAGAAAAATATCTTTCGTCCAGCCTTGTCAAGGGAATCGGGCCGGAGATGGCACGAAGGATTACCGCGGGTCTTCGGTGAAAAGACGCTTGACGTCATCGAGAAGCATCCCAAGGAACTTCGGAAAGTATCCGGGATAGGGCCGATGAGAGCTGAAAAGATTTCCGAGGCCTTCCAGGAGCAGAAAAGCATCAGAGATGTAATGCTCTTTTTGCAGACTCACGGCGTATCTCCTACCTATGCTTTCAAAATCTTCAAGAAATACGGCAAGACAGCCATTCAAGTAGTGTCCAACAACCCCTACTGCCTCGCCACCGCCATCCGGGGCATAGGCTTCAAATCCGCGGATCGAATCGCCGGCAGCCTCGGGATCGACATGCGGTCGCCCTTGAGGGCGCGCGCGCGGCATTCTTTACGTGCTCGATGTCGTGCAATCCGAGGGTCATGTCTATCTATCCACAATCGATCCTGCTGGAAAAAGCTAGGGAACTGCTCGGCATAGACGTTCAAACTCTGGGGAAGGCACTGGAAGACCTCGCGCAGACCAGGGAAGTGGTTATCGAGGAAGATCGCGTTTATCCGGCTATGATGGCCACCATGGAAAACTCGGTGGCATTGAAGCTGAGGAACCTGATTTCAGCGCCACGTTTTCTGCCGGAAATCAAGGTCGGGGCAGCGATTGATTGGATCGAGACGCGCAGCGGAATGAAACTGTCGGATGCCCAGCGGGAAGCGGTGGCATCTGTGATGGACCACAAAGTGCTCGTGATCACAGGAGGCCCCGGCACCGGTAAGACCACGCTCTTGCGATCTCTCATCGAGATATTGGAAGCCAAAAAGCTGCGGGTTTTGCTGACCGCGCCCACAGGTCGGGCGGCCAAAAGGCTGTCCGAAGCGACTGGACGGGAAGCCAAGACCATCCATCGACTTTTGGAGTATTCCCCGGCCGAAGGAGGTTTTCAGCGGGGAATTGGCAGGCCATTGGAAGCCGAGGTTGTAGTGGTGGACGAAGTTTCGATGGTGGACATATCCCTGATGCATTACTTGCTATCCGCCATAAATTCTCAGAGCACCCTGCTGCTCGTGGGCGACGCGGACCAGTTGCCCTCCGTGGGGCCGGGAAATGTACTTGGAGATTCCATAAAATCCGGAAAAATCCCCGTCGTGCGCCTTCAGACCGTGTTCAGACAGGCCAGCTCCAGCTTAATAGTCACCAACGCCCACCTGGTGAATCAGGGGAAGATGCCTATGAAGGTGGCAGAAACAGCGGGTCTCTCCGACTTCTATCTCATCGAAAAGGAAGATCCGGACGAATCGTTGCGTCTCATAAAAGAAATGATCAGCCGAAGGATTCCGGAGCGATTCGGCTTCGACCCCGTCCAGGACATGCAGGTTTTGAGCCCGATGCACAAGGGAACCGTCGGCACAGAAAACCTTAACCGAGAGTTGAGAGAGATATTGAATCCTCACGGGCGTCCAATAAAAGGGGACAGATTCCGTGTCGGAGACCGCGTTATGCAGACGAGAAACAACTATGACAAAGAAGTTTTCAATGGCGATGTAGGTAGAATTGTTTCCTTTGATCCGGAAGAGGATGAAGCTGTTGTCGAATTTGACGGCCGTGCAGTGCAGTACCATATTTCCGAGATGGATGAGATGATACTTGCTTACGCGGTGACGATCCACAAGGCCCAGGGGAGCGAGTACAGGGCAGTGATTGTGCCTTTAAGCACCCAACATTACGTTCTCCTGCGGCGGAATCTACTCTATACGGCAATGACAAGAGGCAAAGAGCTGGTAGTGCTGCTCGGAAGCCCAAAGGCCCTGCAGATGGCAGTCGAGAATCGGATTGTAGAACCCCGCTATACTGACTTGGCTAGAAAAATCTGAGTTATATCGGTGTGCAGGCAAGCAGTAATGATTCGTTACCTCGGCCCCGCGCCGTCCAGAAAACTCTTACGATCGGCGATGGCCTTCTCATAGAGTCTGCACATACTCCTTGGCGGAGCGTCTCCACGAAAAGTCTACGCTTCATTCCGCGGACCATCAATCTTTGCCACGTCCCAGGTCTTCTCGTAAAGACATCCAGAGCCTTAAGACAGTGTTTCTTCAAGCGCCGATGGTGTCGGCTGCTTAAACTTAAAGCCGGTTACCCGAATCCTGTTCAAGGCTGAATTCTTCAACCGTGTCGGTTAAGCCGCCGGTGGCCCTAACGATGGGGATCGTCCCGTACTTCAACGCATAAAGCTGGTTGAGTCCGCAGGGTTCGTACCTCGACGGGACCAGGAGGACGTCTGCACCGGCGAATATTTTGTGTGCCAAGCCGTAGTCATAGTTCAGGAAAACGCCAATCTTGTCCGGGTAGCGTTCGGCGAACTCTCGAAAGGATACTTGGTACCTCGCGTCGCCAGTACCAAGGACGACGAGCTGCAGGTCGTGCTCCATGAGCGACGGTATTGCCCCCTCTAGTATATCTATCCCCTTCTGGTCTGAAAGGCGGCTCACCATGCCTATCACTGGAACATCGTGCCGAATGGGCAGATGAGAGATTCTCTGGAGGTCGGCTTTACAAAGTGCCTTACCGGTGAAATCCTCTGAAGTGAAATTGGCTGCAATCAGAGGATCGGTTTCAGGATTCCAGGTTTTGTAATCTACACCGTTCAGTATACCTGTAAGATGAGTGCCCTTCTCCTGAAGTATTCCTTCCAGGCCGAAACCAAACTCCGGCGTGAGGATTTCGTCACGATATCCTGGTGATACTGTATTCACCTCATCGGCGAATACGATACCGCTCTTGAGGAAATTGAGTTTGCCATGGAATTCCATGTGCTTGGGTGTAAAAAACTCCCAGCCCACCCCCACCAGGGGCATGTCGAGGTGCCAGAAGATTCCTTGATACCCAAGATTATGGATAGTCATAACCGAGGCGCTGGTTTCAAGGAGTGGCTCGCCCGCTGTAGAGCGTCCGAAGATACACGGGGGCCAGTGAGGCCTGCCAGTCATGGGAGTGGAGGACATCATAGTGAGTTGATGCGGCAAGGCCCATTTCGATTGCAGATCTGCACAGGAATACGAATCTCTCTGCGTTGTCTTCATAGTCCGCTTCGGGGGTACCGTATAGATATTCCCTGTCAAAGTATTCGTCGCATTTTACGAAGAGGTACCGCACTCCCCTTTTGTGCTTTAAATTCCCACAACGCCGCAGGCACCGTCCGCGCGTTGATATCTACTTTGATCTTCAAACCTGTTTCTTTCAAACCATACTTGTCACAATCGATTCCGCGATACTTGGGCATAAAGACGTCCACCTCGACGCCCAACTCGGCAAGTTCGCCGGGCAGTGCCGACAAGACTTCCCCCAAACCACCGGTCTGGGCGAAGGGGGTCACTTCCGGCGTAATCATCAAAACTCGCACTTTTCAATTCCTCCTCGACGGTTCCACGTCATTTGCCGGTTTACCTGGTCTGCTTCTGTTCACGCCTTTTCTTGATATGCGCAATCAGACCGCCGTGTTGCAGGAGTTCCTTCATAAAAGGCGGGATGGGCCCCACGTTAAAGCTCTCACCCGTGGTCACGTTTCGAATGATTCCGTTGTCCGGGTCTATTTCCAGCCGGTCACCTTCCCTCGGTACCTTCCACAGCGGTCGGAGATTCCAAGATGAGGAGCCCCATGTTGAATGAGTTGCGGAAAAAGATCCTGGCAAAGCTCTTGGCTATCACGCAGGCCACTCCCGAGGCCTTTATCGCCACAGGCGCATGTTCTCTCGAAGACCCGCATCCGAAGTTTTTTCCCGCAACGATAATATCCCCTTGATGTACTTTGGATGGAAACTCTGGATCTGCATCTTCCATAACGTGTTCGGCCAGCTTTGCCGGATCGGTAATACTAAGATAGCGAGCGGGAATGATTTCATCGGTGTTGATGTCGTCACCGAATTTCCATACCCTGCCCATGAAGGTCATGTCTGTCTCCTTGTCGCGTCAAAGTTCCTCGGTAGCTCCCTCCCATCACCCTAACAGACGCTTCAACTGAAGATCGGTACAGGAATGAGTTACAGTCCGGAAGGTAATGGTCCCGATACACTTTTTGACATTATTGATTTCTCATTGCAAGGGTGCTTTCCGTTGACGCAGAAGAAAACCGGGGAAACATGGTTTTTCTCTGGAATCGAATCCGGAGGTCAAAAGGTCCTTCCCTTTACCTCTTTGCACCTTTACCGGATTTTCGGTTAAGATACCGGGTCAATCACACATTTGTTACGAGGTGTTAGGGTGGCGTTAAGTGCCTATGATTTATCGTTTTTCAAACCGGGAGTGCGCCCACAAGTGATACACGGGATGACGTTGGGCAATTTGCTGCGAGTTCTGGCGAGAAATGATTTTCGGGTGGATACTATATGCGCGGAGCGTCTGTTTTATCTGTTGATCGTAGGCGTACTCAATTCTATTTACGGCGCATGCGAGACCATGTTCAGCGCGTGTCAAATTCGAGGGGTCGTGATAGACCCCCCCCCTTTATTCATTCTGGGCCATTGGCGCAGCGGAACGACCCACCTCCACAATCTTCTAAGCTTGGACGAGAATTTTACAGCTCCAACTGCTTTTCAAAGCCTTTTTCCACATCACTTTCTTTTCACCGGAATCGGAGCGACCTTTTTCAACTGGGTCGCTCCAGACAAACGACCCATGGACAATATGACCTTTTCTGCGCACACTCCACACGAAGATGAATTTGCCCTTGCCGCGCACTCAACGGTTTCACCCTATATGAAGTTCCTGTTTCCGGTCACCGGGGACCAAGGCTACTCCGAAATTGACCCCAAGCGTCTCCCGAAAGAGGCGCTTGAAAGATGGAAAGAATCCCTCATTCTGTTCGTGAAAAAGTTGATGGTGGCGAACCAGGGGAGAGTCGTGTTGAAGTCGCCGCCGAATCTTGGTCGAGTTAGTACGCTGCTGGAGATATTTCCGCAGGCTCAGTTCGTTCACATCGTCAGGGACCCATACCGGGTCTATCTGTCTACCCGGAAGCTCTGGACAGATGGTTTGGGCCCCGCGGACCTCCAGATTCCCGAACCCGAGTTGGTGGATGAGCTCATACTGTCCTGGTACGTTGAACTGTTCTCACTCTTTGAAAGGGATAGGGGCCTTATCCCCGCTGGTTCGATCTACGAGATGAAGTTCGAAGATTTGGAAGCCGAACCGATCAAGACTCTGCGAGGAATGTACGAAGGGCTTGGGCTATCAGGTTTTGAGAGTTTTGAAGAACGGCTTGAAGTTTACATGAGGTCGATAGGCGGTTACGAAAAGAATTCCTACCATATGAGCGAGGCAGACCGCGAAAAGGTGAGGCGTGTGTGGGGCAAAAACTTTGAGCGTTACGGTTATCGGACTTGAGAGAAATGGGAGTTCCGAAAAGAAGGCGCGCAAATTCGGGTTTGACCGAGTCCCGAGGCTTGTGCATGCGGTCAGGATGACTGTGCAGAAAGGTTCCCGGAGAATTCTCTATGGACAAAATTTTCAAACTAACTTATAAATTATATTTAAGTCAAGGGTAATATGCCCTGAGGGGCGAGGCAGGCTCTCAAATCTGACATCATCGTGAGCCGTGCGCAGGCATATCACCTAATGGCTGACCTTTTTTAGGTGCCGGCCGATGAATCAATAACGGCCTTGGGGATTATGGACCCACTGAGTTGCTAAACGGAGGGATTATGCAAATCGGCGACGTCATACACTTAGACGGTCTGCGAGCGGAATACAGCCTTTTCGGCCGTGACCGCTTTTCTACTTGTACGCTGCCCGACGGAAATTATGTGGTTCTCGGTTTCGAGGAGGATTATGTCAACCTTGCCTGGAGCGACGCGAGTGGTTATCCATCGCGAAAGCACCGATACCGCATAGAGAAAACTGTTTTCGGGTGTTCGGTCGCCGTATGACCGAACCCACGGAGCGCCATGGTACAGTCGGGGCGGGCACAGCGTTGTAAGGAGTTTCCCGCCGATCCTTTCTCCTCCCGTCAATTGTGATACGACCTGCTCTTCTCTGAGAGCAGACTCAAGTCCGCACTCGAGCCCCAATGTTCGATCCACGCCGGTGGGCGTCTTTTGATCTACTCTGCTTTTCCGTTTCTGCGTTTGAATGCCTTCTTAAAGAAGAGGATTCATGGGGATCACGGATGAACATGTCAAACCCGTTGTAGGGCGATTTTCCAGATTTCAGTGGGTGGCAACGAGCGTTGTCTTCGGCTTTTTCCTCGGGTTCGTGGACACTCTCTTGATCGCTTGCGTGCTGGGCTGGCTGGGGTTGCAGGTCCCCGCGTACTTTGGAGTTCCCACAACGTTTACGGGCTATTTCTTCACAGGATGGATTCTGGGCGATCTGGCGCCTTCTGAAATAGTATGGGAGCTGCCGGCTGGGATTCTAGTGTGTGTCCTCCTCCTCATGTGGGGGTTGGCGGGGTCCCAAGGACTGAGCTGGCCATATTTGTTCTTGAATTATGTATGTATTCCAGCATTTGCAGTGGCAATCTGCTATCTCGGGCTTCGCGTCGGAAGGAAAAGAGCAGCCAAGAAGCGCGGGCAAGAACTTGCAAAAGAGACTTTTGCCGGTTAATTGATTGCATTTTCATCAAATCCTCGTGAAACTGAATGGACAGAAATCCCCGCTGCCTGCTATGGAACAATAAAACTGATTAATGTAAACTTATAAATGTATGACGAGATAATCGGGAGATAACCCATGGCAAGCGATCAGCGCCTTTGCGACGGATGTACCGGCGGGTGCACTGAAAGACACACGGATGAGAAGATCGCGGAGGAAGTGAACGCTGGTCCTTACGTGCTTTTCTGCGCAGTGCTCATTCTAGTGCTGAGTGCGCTCATAAAGTGGCTTTTTTAGGACTGTCGGACCGCGTATGAGTCACTTGACTTCCTCCTGCGGGCCGAGCACGATCATTCATCTTCCTCGGATTTGAGGACGGCCAGAAACGCTGACTGCGGAATAACCACGTTTCCAACCTGCTTCATCCTCTTTTTACCCTCTTTCTGTTTCTCGAGTAGCTTCTTCTTACGCGTAATATCTCCGCCGTAGCATTTCGCGGTAACGTCTTTCCTCAGAGCCGAAACCGTTTCCCTGGAGATGATCTTGCCGCCGATGGCCCCTTGAATTGCCACTTTGAACAACTGTCTGGGGATTTCTTTTTTCAGCCGTTCGCAGGACCGTCGAGCTCGTTGCGGAGCACGATCTTTGTGAACAAGCATGGAGAGCGCATCCACTTTTTCCCCTGCAACCAGTATGTCCACCTTGGCCAGCTCGGTTGGACGGTACTCAAGAAATTCGTAATCAAACGAAGCGTATCCTCGTGAAACAGACTTTAGCTTATCGTAGAAGTCAAAGAGGACTTCGGCCAGAGGCAAGTCGAACGTAAGCTCCACGCGGTTCGAGCCGAGAAAATGCATGTTCTTCTGGACCCCACGGCGGTCTATGCACAGGCTGATAACGTTCCCGAGATACTGTTCGGGAAGGATTATAGAGGCCCTGATAAAAGGCTCCTTGGCCTGGTCGATTGAGATCGGATCAGGATATTTGGCAGGATTGTCGATGATCGTTTCGGTGCCGTCCTTGAGAACTAGCAGGTACTGGACCGACGGCGCAGTAAGGATCAGGGAAAGATTGAATTCCCGTTCCAGCCTCTCTTGTACGATTTCAAGGTGCAGCAACCCCAGGAATCCGCATCTGAAGCCATGTCCCAAAGCCGTGGAATGGTCTTTCTGGAATGTGAGGGACGCGTCATTGAGCGTCAGTTTTTCCAGTGAAGCGGCCAATTCCTCGTAGTCGTCTGAGGATATTGGATACAAAGAGGAGAAGACCACCGGTTTGACGACTTTGAACCCCTTCAACGGCATGAGGCACGGGCGATTGTCAAGGGTTACCGTGTCACCGATTCTCGTATCACTCACCGTCTTGATACCGGCAATCATGTAACCGACCTCGCCGGCACTGAGGCCCTTACTGGGCACCCGGTCGATTAAAAAAACCCCTGTCTCTTCAACCTTGTAGCTGGCCCCATTGGACCAGAATCGAATGGTGTCACCCGGTTTGAGTTCGCCGTCAAAGAGTCTCAAGTGGACGATGGTCCCTCGATAGGGGTCCCAGTGAGAGTCAAAGATCAACGCCTTCAACGGCTCACGGGGATCACCCTTGGGGGGCGGAATTCTGTGGACCACTGCTTCGAGGACCTGGTCGATCCCTGTCCCTTCTTTGGCCGAAATTGCTACCGCTGTCTGGGCATCAAGGCCAAGGTCCTTCTCTATCTGGATCTTGACTCGCTCCACATCTGCAGAGGGTAGATCGATTTTGTTAATAACTGGAATTATCTCCAGTTCCTGATCAAAGGCCATGTAGAAGTTCGCCAGCGTCTGCGCCTGGATACCTTGACAGGCGTCGATAACCAGGAGTGCCCCCTCGCACGAAACCAGAGCACGGGAAACCTCGTAAGAAAAGTCCGCATGTCCTGGGGTGTCGATCAGATTCAGAATATAGTCTTTCCCGTCCGCTGCCTGATAGGGAAGAGCAACTGTCTGGCTCTTGATGGTAATGCCGCGTTCTCTCTCGATATCCATTGTATCGAGCATCTGCTCACGGAATTCATGATCCCCCACCACCCCTGTCAACTGGAGCAGTCGATCCGCCAGGGTAGATTTCCCGTGATCAATGTGAGCAATGATGCAGAAGTTTCTTATATGGTCCATAAAAAGGCTCCAGCCGACTCCAACAATCTAATAATCAAATGCCTCACACACTCGGGACGGGGCCGCGCAGCGGCACACGCGCACGGTCCGGACCAATGACCTCGGGATATGCCGTAGTACCCGAAGGAAGTGCAGTGCAGGGAGCGGCGTGATATTGAGGCGATGCTCCGAAGATCCACCTTACCTCGAATCGCCAACGGGCTTCGGCAGAAAGGTCTTCATGGGCAACCGGTACACCGTCCCGTTCCTTGAGATCATGACTAGGTCCTCTCCCTCGACCACCGGGCCGATTGCATCAACTTCAGGCGGAGCAAAAGATGTTTTCCCGACATCCAGGAGGTTGGCTCCACCGACCATTTTCTTGAGAGAGGCCACATAGATGAGTCCTTGAAACGGTGATTTGTTATAGTCGATGACCAGGCCCTCTTCGAGGGACATTCCACAAGGGTACCCTCCATTGGTATAAGAAGCAACTACTCCGCCAAGGAGATTGCCCTTTTTGAATGCCTTTTGCGGGTCAACCACGTATGTTTTCCGGGTATAGAGGTAGTTGGCCGCGAGCCATACCCTCTTCCCGTTCCAGTTGCCCGCGGCCATCGCGGTGACGCGAAGGTGTTCCAGAGGCAGAGTCAGGTCCTATCACCGCGGTCTTTGCGGCAAAGGAGGCGTTGAGATCGACCCCCATCAAAAGACGGGTCGTGCTGTCTGCGAACAAGAGGACGTTCTCATCAACCGGAAAAGTGGTAACTGCCGGTGAAATATAGGACGGCACAGCGAAGGATTCTTGAGGCTCTCCAGGCTGTACCGGAAGCCGCTTGATCTCTTGGTTCCCATCCTGATCGCGCATTAGGACCAGGAATTTCTTGTCACGCACCCCCAGCCCCAGGATTTCGCCGACTTCATTCTCAGGAATGATTGACGGTCCTTGGCTCCACGAGACGCGAAGCTTTGGTTGCTCGACCATGGCCCGAAGGGGGATCCAATTCGCACCGATGAGGATTGCCGCCAAAACTGTAATGGGAACAGCAACGTTCAGCGCATAATTGAGCTTTCCGGAGTAAGGGTCACCTTGTGTGAATCGCACGTCGGTGTCGAATTTTCTTCTGATTCCCCCCTTGAGACGCAAATACCCTATGATCACTTCCACGGCCATGACCACCGAAAAAAAGGACATGAGCAACGGGAAAAGATTAATTTCCCATCCCGCCCAGATTGCGTAGACCGTATACAGGAAATATTTGCTGGTGATTGTGATTCGGGTTCCCAGTCCCATAACATTGATGATCACACCGAACACAACCACAATAAGGTAAAGAGCGATGTAAACAGCGCCCAGCACCGGGGATACCATGTGATGGAAAATAGCCGCCAGAAGCCACCACAACCATCCCAAACTGATCGCAGACAAGATCGGTGAACGCCCCGGACTGTGACGGCTTGCCTGTATGGCGCGCGAAGGCCCCGTCCAGTCCATCGAAGATCACGTGGCCGGCCAGGAAAATGACGGCCAGTATCGGCCTTCGCACAAAATAGAGCACAACTCCGGCAAGAAATGAGATCCCAATGTACGAGATGGTGTCCGGTACCAGTCCGATACGTACGAAGGGCGGAAAGATTACGGACGTCACAGTGGTGCGTTTGTCCTGCAACCACAGATGTAACTTGCGATCTCGGCCAAAGTAGTTCAGGAACTCTGAAGGCGCCTTAGTCTTAAAAGTACCCTGTACCGCTGTCTTCTTTTCTTTAGCTGTTTCTGACATACTCAGGGAAGAAATATAAATGAGCTATGACATGATCTTCTCGCCGAACAAATTCTGACCTTTTGAAGGGCTGATTGTTGTTCGGCGTTCCTTGCAGGACCGCACGACGCGTGCATCTCCGCAATCCGCATTTACCATTTTTCTGAGGGAATATTAAGAACAAATTGTCAGGGCGATCCGATATATTAAGACCGCGATGTCTCCCACGGCTCCAAGCCCGGCACTTCACATGGCCAAGAGTTCCGTTTGCGCATCTCAGGAAATGATGGCAAACCGGACGATCCCCTGGATTATTTTCGCAGCTCGGGTAGTGGCTCGATCAATCCCATTGCGGTATGCGGGAATCATCCACAGGTCCGGGGGGTGCGGACACGGATCAAATTCAGACATTCACAGTTTGGACTTTATCAACTCAGCGTTCCTCGATATCTCTTCCCTGTCCCCCATCACAGGTTCCCATGCAGATATAGTCAGGCCGTCCCCTTTCCATCTTGGGACCACGTGTATATGAAGGTGAGGGACTACCTGGTTTGCTGCTTTACCGTTGAGCTGCAGGACATTCAAGCCGTCGGGCGACAGGCTGGCTCCAACGGCTTTGGATAGCCTGCAGACAGCCGAGGCCAGGTGTCCGTACACCTGGGGATCAATCTCGAAGATATTCTCGAAATGTTCTTTGGGAACGATCAATAGATGTCCCTTGTTCAAGGGGCTGATGTCCATGAACGCCAACATTGCATCATCTTCAAAAATCTTTGTACAAGGTATCTCGCCGGCAACAATTTTGCAAAAAATGCAGTCTTCCCTCTTAGTCATGCGCTTACCCCTATTTTCTTAAGCTGATATGTCTCTTTGCATGCCGGACCGGGGGTTCCCTTGACGCGCTTCCACATACGGCAGCATCCGGTCCGTCTTGATCGGCAGCTTATCCGGATATTCCCTCGAAGAGGGCTGAAGTAATGTACCTTTCTCCTGCGCTCGGCAACACCACCACAATGGTTTTTTTTCTGAACTCCTCTCTCTGGGCCACGCGAATAGCTGCAACCACGGCAGCTCCGGAAGATATTCCGCTCAGAATCCCTTCTCGGCGCGCCAGTAACCGGGCGAAGGACAAAGCCTCGTCACTGGTCACCTGCTGAACCTCGTCAACTAATCCCAAATCGAGGACATCGGGAATAAACCCTGCTCCGATGCCTTGAATTTTGTGAGGCCCCGGCATAGGCTCTTTTCCCTGCAAAGTCTGCGTTATCACAGGGCTTTCGGTGGGTTCTACCGCCACGGAATGAATCTTCTTGCCTTTTTGACCCTTGATGAAACGCGAGACGCCGGTAATGGTTCCACCGGTTCCCACTCCGCTGACGAAAACGTCTATCTCTCCATCGGTGTCTTCCCAGATCTCACGGCCTGTCGTGAGTTCGTGGATCTTCGGGTTCGCCGGATTCTTGAACTGCTGAGGCATAAAATACTTTCCGGGCGACGCTGCCACCAGTTCCTCAGCTTTTGTTACCGCCCCTCTCATCCCTTTGGCGCCTTCGGTGAGAATCAGGTTCGCTCCGAACATCTTCAGGACCTTACGCCTCTCAATACTCATTGTATCCGGCATCGTGAGGGTAAGGGGATAGCCTCTGAAGGCGCACACGTAGGCCAGAGAAATGCCTGTGTTCCCGCTGGTGGGCTCTATGATCTCAACACCCTCGCGAAGTAGGCCCTTCTCCTCAGCGTCCTGGATCATGGATACCCCAATGCGATCCTTCACTGAAAAGGCTGGGTTACGGCCTTCTATCTTGGCCAGGATGATAGCTTCGGTCGGTCCAATGATTTTATTTAGTTTGACAAGGGGGGTGCGTCCAACTGCGGCCAAATTATTCTCGAAGTATTTTTTCATTCTCCCGCCTCTTTCATAATTGGCCATCCACGGCGCCTTAGTGCTTTAGTAAAATTGTCTGAACACTCTTGCGACTCGTCTTGCAGTCAAAAAAGTTTCTCATATTAGATAAGTGTCGTAAAGTGAAAAAGGACTATGGCTGACAACGGTTTTCGTGTGGATGCCATCTACTGGGATGTGGTCCTGCGGGGAAGCAGTCCCGCGTTCCGTGCGGGATCACCGTCCGCGAGACGCGGGATGCGCCGAGAATGCGGAGAGGAAAAAACGCGTTGCACACCACCGAATGATCCAACGGGGCACCGGGTGAGGCCGGCATCGTCTTCATTGTCACAGCTCTGAATGCAGCGATGCCTCGAACTGAGTGAAATGCAGAGATAACAGAATCCTCGATCTCCGCGGTGAACGATTATCCTTTTTATTGTGTGGGCCGTTAGACTCATGTTTGTGCCGAGTGGATGTATTTTGTGCTTCAATGTACATCATCAACAACGGTAAAATGCTACCGGGAATTTCGGATTGAGTTGCTTGTTAGGGAAATTTGCCGGCTTGTCCAATGATGACCGTGTGACAGCGTTTCCGGCATGAACGGGTCTTTAAGAGTTCGCTTACCCAGCGGTGGGGGCGGACCTATATTTTATTTGGACGCAGCCCTTTACCGCGTAGCTGTTGACCTATCGGGCACGAGGCTGAGGCAAATCGGTCTTGGGCTTCAAGTTCGATGGGACACCGGGGTCTGCGATGGCGCCTATGGAACTTCTTGCTAACATAATTGGCTACTACGCTGTGCCAAATTTTGCTTCAGACCGCCGCTCCGGTTTCATCGCATGAAATCGCCAGAGGATACTAGCAAAGAATTTGAAGCAGGTATCGGCCCAACCAGGACAGAACCTCCTGCGAAGCTGACCGTTGAAGAAGTGCTCAAGGATCTGCACGCAGGAATGCGCACCAAAGGCTTCTTGAATAAGTACGGCCTTACGATGATGCAATTTGAGTCCCTCCTGAAACAATTAATTCGGAAAGGCCTTTTTACCAGGGAAGACTTCAAGCGATGGAAATCCCACCGTATAGCTCCTGCGCCACCAGAGGAAAATCTGGCCGCTGAAGCAGACCTGCGAGAGGTTGCACGATTAAATAATGTTGAAACGTTCGTCATCACCGAGCCGGAAAGGAACCACCCATGGGCGCTGCAACTTTTTTCCGCCGAAAGAGATAAAATCAAAGGGGCCCAGTTTAAGGTGAACCTCCACGGGAAAAAGTATGCCTTCGTCGTTGAACAGCTACTCTTTCGCGGGGTAGTCGAGATGTTACCGAATGTGGGGGTGAGCCAGGAAGAGTCCAAGCAAAGAAGACAGGAAGCGCTCGACTTTATCTCCAGTCACGGATGGGCCGCATACCTGGAACAGCGAGCCTTTGCTGCAAATTTTGACTCAGAATCAACTCAAACAGTGCGGAAGGCCCGGCTGGTTCTCCTTCATTGCAAAAACCAGACTTTTCTGGCAGCGCTCCACACTCCTGTGCCCGCAATCAATCTTTATGTCGGCTCTTCGCTTAAGACAATTCGCGATCGCCTCTCCAAGAGCGTGATCACCAGTGGTCTGAATATCTGAACCACGGTCAGCTCGAAAGTGCGAATTAGGATTCTGTGCTAACCACTCGATTTCATGAGTTCTGTGACGTATTTCGGGAAGCCATGGTCTCGAATCCTCTTTTATCGTCTCGGTTCCAAGAACACGTCACCCCAATTACGAACCGGACCACTAAGTTGGGCGGACGTCCACGGCGTAGATTGTCGGATCCGGAACTCCCGCCTCGGAAAAACCTTTCTTACGAAGCAGACAACTGTCGCAGTGACCGCAGGCTGCTCCTGCGGGACCAGGGTCATAGCAAGAATGCGTAATGCTATAATCTATCCCCAGTCTTAGACCTTCCTGAATGATCTGGCCTTTTGTCATTCTAATCAGAGGCGTGTGAATTCGAATTTGCATTGTGCCTTCAATGGTCTTCTTGATGGCCAGGTTTGCCATTTTCTCGAAGGCCTCAACATATTCCGGCCTGCAATCAGGATAACCCGAGTAGTCCAGGGCATTCACGCCTATGAATATGTCACCAGCGCCAAGTACTTCAGCCCAGCCCAATGCAAAGGAGAGAAATATGGTATTACGGGCCGGCACATAGGTTATCGGAATGCCCGGCATGATTTGGTCCACGTTCGGGCTCTTGGGGACCTCAAGATCGGAAGTGAGCGCTGACCCACCGATTCGTCCAAACGGGAGTTCCAAAATCAGATGTTCAGCCGCCCCGTGTGCCTCCGCTACCCTCCGTGCGGCCTGCATTTCAATATGGTGGCGTTGCTGGTAGTAGAAGCTCAGGGCATGGCACTCAAATCCTCCTGCCTGAGCCATAGCTAGACACGTGGTGGAGTCAATTCCACCGGAAAGAAGAACCACAGCTCTGGATGATTTATTATCGTCTTGCATACGCGGTCCCGTCCTGAGAGCCCATTAGATTCGAGTTCCGAGTCTGAACCTGAACTCAGGTGGAGATTGCTCCACCTCAGGTGAAGCCACTACCCGCGGTACAGGCATAGCAATGATCTGAAACCGCAATCGGCGTGCCCGGCGGCGGCGGTGCATTCAATTCAGAAACGTGGGTCTTCACGTTGGCTGCAGGGATGTCCTCCGCTTGGTTGAAATCACAGTCGTACACATTACCGTCCCAAGAGACGGACAACAGGCTCTTGCACATGAGCCCTTCAACGGTACACGGATTGAAACTCGAGGCCAGCTTTTGCATATATGAGTCTAAATTGCCGGATTCGATCAACCACGCGCGAAATCTGCCTAGCGGCACATTTGCAAATGCATAAAAGTTGTTAAAGACGATTCCCCATTTTCTTTGCAGATCAAATCGGAACTTCTTTTCAGCCCTATCCTGGGCGAGCGGAAGAAATGCGCCCGCAGGATTTGAAACCAGACTTAGTTCAAGGCCTGACCCGGGCATACCGTATCCGATGGAATTGAGCTTCCTCAATACAGATAAGCTTTTGTCAAAAACTCCTTTTCCTCGCTGAGCTTCCACCTGTGAGGGGTGTAACGCCGGAAGAGACGCCACAATCGCCACTCCGCGGCTCTTGAAAACATCCAGAAGGAACTCACGCTCTCCGTCGGCCAAACTGGTGAGATTGGAGCGGACAATAATCCGCGGAGCGCAACCCGAGAACCACTCAACCATATCAACCAGGTTGGGGTTTAATTCGGGGGCTCCGCCGGTGATGTCTACAACCTGAAATGATGCCCGCTGAACGAAAGCCACGACATCTTTGACGGTCTCCCGGTTCATGATCTCGCTGCGTGCAGGCCCTGCATCCAGATGGCAGTGCTTACAAACCTGGTTACAGAGACGCCCTACATTTACTTGCAGCGTTGTGGTCCGCCCACGTTTGAGTTCCAGCCCGTGCCGCTGGAGCGTGACAGCGAAGGGATCTATTGCTCCCGAGATTTTCGTTGACACGGTCTCCGTCACAAGCTCTGCGGCCATTTCTGAACCCTTTTCTTGACTGTCACTAATTCTCTGTTGTTCGTAAGACACGTAGCTACAAAGAGATTTTCTCCGCAACGTTGCGCATCTGAATGCCGTGAACAAGGGATGCCCCGCCGCGAATAGCCACAGCCACGTGTAGGGCTTCCGTCATCTCGCTCAAGTTGGAGCCTTTTTCCAGGCATGCCTGAGTGTACGCGTCAATGCAGTACGGACATTGAATGGCGTGTGCCACGGCCAGGGCTATAAGGGCCTTTTCCCTTTCCGTTAGCTCTCCTTCGTCAAAGACCGCGGCATAGTAGTCAAAGAACTTCCTGGCCAATTCGGGTGCATCCTGAGCTATTTCATTAAATTTTGGCAGATCTTTGGGATCATAATACGATTCCATAAGCACGCTCCTTTTCACAGAACCAAAAAGCGGGACTTGGGCCGCAAAAACTTGTCCGGCATAACGATGATGCGGGGATCTCGTATTCCAGGGGATAACCATAGTGAATCGCATTGAGTCCCGCGGCCGGCACGGTGCGGTCATCCCGCGAGACGCGGGACCGTGACCCAACGCCGTCCGTCACCCCGCTTAGGCGCCATTTTCAATGCGCTTTAGTGCAAACGGTTACTATTTTGAATTCCGAATCATCTCTTCCACTTCTTCACGGCCTTCCGCGTAATTACTTTCCTCGCCGGGATTCAGCTCTCTCAGGAGGCGAAGAAACTCGCCCGCATGGACGACTTCTTCTTGAGCAATGTCATACAAAACCTTTTTCGCCAATTCATGGTCGGTAGATTCCGCAAGCTGCTCGTAGAGCTGGACCGCCTCATATTCCGCAGCTATCATGAACCGGATCGCACGGACTAATTCCGAATGGGTAACCTTGCGATCATTGGCCAAACCGGAAAACGGGTTTGAAAATTCGGGCATGGAATACCTCCTCGGATTAAGAATGGATGGCTCTGTTACCAGTCTACCGAAAAATTCGGATGCATACGACATCACAGAGCGCTTCACGAACAAAGCTCACAGCATTTGCGGCCCTGAGTCAGCGAGAGAGAAAAGCCTGGCGGCTGCTGTCTGGTCGCATGTTCTATTATAGGAGCCCCATAATTCTCCCGCAAGGGCAAGGGAAAACCCTTCATCCGAAGTATCGTAGCAGCTTCTTGATCCAGGGTAGTTTGTTTCCGTACGGGGCATAGCGTAATTTCAAATCGAGCAGAAACGAACGGTAAAGTACACTTTTTTTGTTGGAAAAAACATCGAAGCTTGCTTGGCCGTGATACTTGCCCGTCCCGCTGTCACCAACTCCGCCGAATGGTAAAGTGTTAGTGGAAAGGTGAACTATAGTATCATTGATGGTGCAGCCTCCAGAGGTGGTTTCCCTCAAAACCCGTTCCTGAGTGCCCTTGTTGGTTGAAAAGAAATAAAAAGAAAGCGGTTTGGGGCGCTGGTTTATCGTGGAGATGGCCTGAGCCAAATCCTCGTACTCGATGACCGGAAGAAGAGGTCCGAATATCTCTTCCTCCATGATTTTGTGGTCCCACGAAACATTGTCTATGACCGTCGGGGCAATATATTTATCAGCCGAATTCGTCTTTCCCCCAATGAGGATGTCACCTTCCTCCAGCAATCCGGAAAGTCTATCAAAATGCTTGTCATTGATAATTCTCGCATAATCAGGGCTTTTATGAGGGTCTTCGCCATAAAACTCCCCTATGTAGCCCCTAATGCGCTCCAGGAGTTCATTTTTTCTGCTTGTGTGCACCATCAGATAATCCGGGGCCACACATGTCTGGCCGGCATTGAAAAATTTTCCCCAGGTTATTCTTCGCGCAGCATAGTCCAAGTGGACTTCTCGGTCTACAAGGCAAGGACTTTTGCCGCCCAATTCCAGCGTAACGGGTGTTAGCTTTCTCGCCGCCGCTTCAGCAATTATCCTTCCGACTGACGTCCCCCCGGTGAAAAAAATGTGATCCAACTGGTTTTCGAGCAGAGCCGTTCACGTCTTCTGACCCGCCTTGAACAACAGCTAGCAGTCCAGGGGCGAAATTTTCCGTCATGATGCGTGCAACAAGATCAGACGTGTGTGGCGCAAGTCGGGAGGGCTTCAGTATTGAACAGTTGCCGGCCGCCATAGCCCCAACCAGCGGAGACAAGATGAGCTGAATCGGATAGTTCCATGTCCCAATGATCAGGACCACTCCTAAAGGTTCCGAATAGATGTGGCTCTTGGCCGGAAAATGAACCAACGGCGTCATTACCCTTTTTGGTTTGGCCCACGATTTCAGATGTCGGATGGCATAGTCAATTTCATTAGTGACCATTGCTATCTCGCCGACATAGGCCTCAAATTTTGGTTTGTTCATGTCAAGTTTCAGGGCTTCACAAATTGCATCCTCATTATCATCAATGATTTTTCGCAACAGCGCCAATTGTGCGATTCTGAAGGAAAGATCTTTTGTTTTCCCCGTGTTGAAGAAGGCTCGTTGAGTGCTGACAATACCGGCTATGTCTGCCTCGGTCCATGAAAATTCCTTTCGAGCTTCCATTGTCGGGCAACCCTCACGTGGGCAAAGATCAGGCTTTTGTTAGGGAGCGATTAGTACGTCCTCAACATATAGTCCAGGTCACTTTCCTTATTGAGCGGGCTACGCAAGAGCTTCTGGTAGTCTGAATATCTGTTTTGCTGGCTCCACCTCCAGGAACGTGTAGGGGTTCGGCGCCACGCGATAGTAGGAAGGTGGCAACGGAATTGGGCCCTGAGGGACGACATAGGGATTATAATAGGAAGGCGGCGGAGCGCTTGGTTGATAATAATAGCCGGGCCCATAGTACTGGGCTGAACAATATGACGGGATTGAAGACGCAAACAACGTGCTCAAAAACAGTATGATAGCCAACTTTCTAATCATGTTTTTACTCCAGACTACTCCGGGGTCCCCGCGGTGCAGAGACCTCCTTACACGTGGACATGAGCCACGGAGACGTCAAAATGTGCGCATCATATAGTCCAAGTCGCTCTCAGGGTCCAGATCGCTTCTTGTAAGCACTCCCAGGTCCAAGAGCCTGTTTTGGACATTCCATTTCCACACTGCCGGCTTATCGCGTTCCACGCAATAGTAACACTCGGGCATGGGCATTTGCGGTTCCTCAGGGGGACGCAAGCCTCCGAGAGCCGGGGCGGATTTTTCTACCCCGGATTGAGCGAAGCCGACTGTGGAAATCAACATCAACAAGAGAGCGATGAGTACTAGCATAGGAACTATGTTTGCCTTCATGTGCCTAACTCCGTCTCCTTTAAGACTTCTCAACGGATACGGCTTGGCACTGGTGCGAGAGGGGGGACTCGAACCCCCATGGGTTGCCCCGCCGGATCCTAAGTCCGGTGCGTCTGCCAAATTCCGCCACTCTCGCGTGCATCGCTCAATTTAACCGGCATCGGCCCAGCATTCTCTATTATACTTTCGACGCCTCATGTCAAGCGGTCGCGAACTGAGCCAGCCTTTAGCAGCAATGGCCAGCGTCACCGGACTTTATAATAACGATGCGGCAAAGGCCAAATGCGATTCTTTCAAAGCCTTTTGGGATGACTCGCCTCCCAAGTGTCCTGGGCCCTTTTGCTTCGGCCCGTTGTCGCAGATACAGTGGTTCCATCTGTCTCAATGGTTACTGCTCCGTCCCTACCTGTCCAGAAGATCTCGACGCCTGCTGATTCAAGCCTTTCCAACACACTGCGATGGGGCAGGCCCCCAGATGGCGGATATTCTGCCGGAATGACAGCGATCTTAGGTTGAATAGCTTCAAGGAAACGTCTCGTGGTTCCATTCTTGCCGCCGTGATGACCCACTTTCAGCACAGTTGCCCTCAATGGAACACCCGCGATCAGAAGCTCGTCTTCTCCTTCACTTTCGAGATCTCCGGTAAAAAGGAAGGAGACCGCGCCGTAATCCACTCGACAAACCACCGAAGAGTTATTCTCGTCCCGATGGGTATTATTCCGGCTGATTTCCGGGTGAGCACGATTCAAGAACCTTAGTGTGGCCGCGCCTAACCGGACGGGCTCACGCGTTCTGTCGCCTGCGAGAATGGCAGCTCCTTTGGAGCGGGCCACGGCAAGGATTTCTTCAAGGTGCGAATAGCTACCTTCAACTGGATTCCGCCAGACACAAGATGGTGGGACTTGAGCGATTACCGACAGCATTCCTCCCATGTGATCCATATGCGGATGGGTGATCAGCATACCATCGAGGGACCGTGCCCCTGTCCAGTGCAGGAACGGCATTAAGATGGCCTGTCCTGAGTCAAAGTATTGCGTCTTCATTCCTCCGTCTATGAGCAGACCTCGGGAACCCGCGGAATAGACCAGAGCGGCGTCCCCTTTGCCCACATTGAGGAAAACCACTCTAAGCACATTGTGAGCACTCGGCCCCAACCAGAAGGCAAGAAAGATTGCCAGTGCCAACGCGCCGACTGACAGGAATCGTCTGCGAGATCGGATTTCGCAAATACCATAAGAGGGAAAGCGCGGCGCCCGTAACGAGCAAGAACTCCACAATGCCCATGTGCCTGAGCCGGATGGTGCTGAAAGGCAAATTAGCAAAGAACAAAGACACCTCTATTACCATCCATGTGCATACTTCGGCGGGGGCCAAGACCCAAGCTGAGAGGCTGGGAAGGGCCGTTCCAAGGGCCGCCGCGACCAGGCCCAGGGAAAGGGCGACCGTTAAGATCAAGTCAGTTAGAAGGTTGGCAAACAGCGTGTAGACAGGAAACGAATGGAAGTTCTGCAAAATCAAGGGGGTCACCGCCAAGGTGGCGGCCAAAGAAGTGAAAATGACAGCCGCAAATGGTCGTACGGCCTTTTTCACTCGCTCCATACGTTCGTTTTTCTCTGCGACGATACCTTGTTCCTCGACATTTTGATCTGGAGCGGGGAACAGAATACTGGTCAGATGAGGTACAACGAAGAATATACCGGCCATTGCGGCGAATGAAAGCTGGAAGCTTGGTGTAAAAACCGAAAGAGGATAGAGCAAGAGCACGAGCAGAGCTGCCAAGGCAAGTGAATTGAACGAGTTCCATTTTCTTCCTAACATCACGGCCCCGGCGATTACCAGGCCCATGAGTGTGGACCGCACAGCCGGAACGCGTGCCTCCACCAGCAAGCAGTAGATAATCATGGCCGGCACTGATGCCAGCGCCCCCAGTTTTCTGTGGGGTATCCACAGGAGAATCCAAGGCGTGATTCGAATAATACCGCGGACTACAATCAGTGACAGCAGGACCACGATCGCCACATGTACTCCGGAGGCCGAGAGCACATGGATCAATCCTGAATCGGCGAAGCTCTTGTACAGGCCGGGATCTATCTCTCCAAGGTCTCCCAGAATAATGCCCTTGAGGAACCCGCGGACCTGCGTGACAGAATCGTTTCTCAGGAGCGGGGCCAAATATGTTTCGAGGAACCGTCCTGAATATGTTTCCAGGAAGCGGTCCATCGCCTCTCGGAATTGGAACAGGATCGCAGCGGGAAGAAATCTCGATCCCCTGTGCAGCAAGAGCACCGAATCTTGGCCCTGCGTTGTAACCAGCCAGTGGATGCCATTGCTTTTGCAGTCGATTTCCCAATCATATTCACCGGGGTTTCCCCTATTAATGGGCTTTCTGATGCGGGAATAAAACGCTATGCGATCTCCTGCGCACAGTGATATGGGGTTCTCTCTGAGAAACAGTCTACCGTTTCCCGGCAAGGAGGTCCCCGCAGTGATATCAAACCCCGATTCTACGATAAATACGCGGAACCCCTTTCCAGAGGCCCACATTTTTGAAACAGTGGCATGCACCGCTCGTTTGGCGCTTGACGGCTCAAAATCGCGGCCAAACCAGAGCTGATTGCTCGCAAGGTGAAATCCCAACAAAAAGAACAGAAGCGACGCTGCGAGCCCAAGAAAAACCTTTTTGCCCCGCTTTAACGCCAGGAGCAGGAGGCCAAGGGCAGGGATCAGGGCAGGTCTCGACCAAGAGGCAATGTCACTTCCATCCACTTGCCTGGCAAGGTATATTCCGGCGCATAAGAAGACCAGAGCGAATGCAGTGGGGAAACGTTCCAACTTTTGCAAAAGAATCTTCATGATAAATGAGTTGCGTCTTCCGGCAATAAACTCTTGATCATCCGTGCGTGGAGTGATAATCGAAACTCAGAGTCCTGTTGTCTCAATGCTTGGCCGCAAAGGGGTCGAAACTCCCCCAAATCGGAATGCTCGGTTCTTGAAGGGAAACAGTAACGAATTTCACATAGACCCGCTCGGGTGACAAGTGCAAAGTCGCCGAGCCCACCAGAATCTGACGGTTTTATTCAACTTATGGAATCCTTTGGACAATACCTCAAGAATCTGCGAGAAGAAGCAGGCAAGAGTGTCGAAGAGATAGCCGAGAACACCAAGATTGCTGTGACAAATCTGGAGTTTCTCGAACAGGACCGCTATGACCTCCTGCCGCCTCGCGTCTTTGTGAAGGGTTTCATTCGATCCTACGTCCAGGAACTAGGCTTGAACGCAGACGAAAGCATCGGGCGTTTTGACGAGTTCACGAAGCAAGGGGAGTTGCCGGACTACGAAGAAGAGGAACATCCGGTTTTCCACCAAAAGGCCCCTGGCGCTTCGTTTATTAACAGCTCGTGGTTTACGCTGGCCCTCACTGCAGCAGGTGTGCTATCTATTACCATCATACTGCTGGCGGGTGTGAGTCGCCTTTTCTGGTGGGATGGTGATACCAAAGGGCCGCAGCCATCAGTCAAGACGGTGCAACCGTCCGGATACGGCGCTTCCACGGGCCAGGTTCCTTCGGATGAATCTAAGGACATTGCAGCGTTCACCGAGCCGGCCCGTACGCAGGAGGGAAAAAGAATTCTGGAAATCAAAGCTCTGGCTAATACGTGGCTCCGAATAGAGCCTGACGGTGGCCCCGCAGAGGAGCTTGTGATGGCTCCGGGTGATATCCAGATCTTTACTTCGAAGATGGGTTTTCATCTGCAGACCGGCAATGCGGGTGGCATACGTCTCAGGTTTGACGGGCGAGAGTTACCGGTCCTGGGCAAAGCCAATCAAACCCTTTCGTTGACGTTGCCCTGAAGACCGTCGCGGCCGGAAGACTAGAATCAGTGGGTGAAGACGAGTTGAAGATTGTTCTGTTGAAAAAAACAAATCTGCATAATAGCTTACGGAGTTTGGATTGAAAAAGCCTATTAAGAAACTTCTTCTGGTCATACCGGTTCGCACTCAGGAGGATCTGCTACCTGTTGTGGATTCAGAGGGGTGGCATACGGTAAAAGATCTCTTCAAAAAAACAGAGACTTCCTACAATACTAACTGGAACGGAAATTATGTTCTGGACCAGGACGAGATTCCCTGGAAAGCGACGGAAGAGGAGTTGAACGCGCTGCACATGTCCAAAGGGCGTGTGGTTGTGCTAATGGACGGAAAATACAATATTTCAGAAAAGATAGATCTATACAATGATTCCGACGGTTCGGTATACGTCTTGGAGGGGAACGTGGAAAGTTTCTTTGAGCTGGATTGACTTGCAGCGGTGAGATAATAAAGTGAGGCACACTGAGCCAAGGTTTAGGATGAGAATGAGGACGGCCGCTATTGAACGTCGTCGGAAAGGTGTCGAATACACGGCGGGAGTAGCGTCCAACTCCTTTTTTTACTTCAGGAAGAGGAACCTCATTGATCCCAAACCCGACTCGAAGGAAGACGATATTTCGGACCAAGGCTTGAGTCCGGTGACGCACGTTTTAATTCCAGGGGGGCCATGACCCGTTAAGTGAGTTTCCAGAATTTGACTCCTGAGTGTCTTCCAGCAGCTCTAATGGCGGCTGCTATCCTTTCCGGCCGTAAGGACTTGAACCATCGCGTTCGCTCTTTAATTGTATCTCACGTTCCTGTCTTTGATATTCATTCCCCTGACGAAGCTGCAGAAGCTTTGACCATCGCATTCCGAAAGGCCGGCGTATCCGCGTCGGCTCGACGGAACATCAGGGAAGAGACCTTCCGCGCTTGCTCGAAGAAAGCGGACCAATGGCTTCGCTCCGGGATCTTCTGTGCTCACTCGTGACGATGTCAAGGCGCCCGCAGCATGGATGCACGACTTGCCTCAGATCTTTTTCGCCATTGGAAACGGTCGGTGCTGGAACTACCGGCGGCGGCCATCTTGAACTCCAGAAAGCCTCGACGAATTTCCCCCGATGACAAATGGCTGCAGGAAACAAAAAGGCTGGTTCAACTTGCCGTTGCAGAGGGCTTCGCCATCGTGTCGAGCTACGGAAACACTTCGTACTGTGTTGTCAGCCGGCTGTCAAAAGACTCTCCCATGATCGTCGTGTGTGACGATGTCCTTCCTTCTATGGCGGGTGAGAAGACAGCTCTTGAATTCTTGTCGGCCTACCACGACCTCTTCCGCGACGAACGAACTCTGTTCATTTCACCCTTTCCTCCCGGAGTCCGGCCCAACTCACATGTCCGTTCTTCAAGAGAGAGACCATCTGGTGGCAGCGCTCGCGTCCGCTCTTTTGGTCGCTGAAGTCCGGGAGGGGGGCAACATGCAGCAAATAATCGACATTGGCGTAAGAAGGACGGTCAGAATTATCGGTTTCCCGTCTTGTTCGTCCGACAGACCGCCCCTGACAGAGCCAACAAAGGGTAAGGCTATTCTCCACGCCTCACCGTCTACGGATAACACCGGCGACAACATGTTGCAGCCTGATCGGCAGCCCACACGGCTACGCGCCGCGAAATCGGGACAAGTTCGATTGCTTGATCTTGATCATGTCCCCACCGATTTGCCCTGGCTCATTCATTACACTCGTTCCCGGCCCGGACCCTGGCCCGGGCAAACAATTGCGGAATACTGTCAGTCGCTCATTGAAGGCCAAAAAGGAGCTTGCCACACCGCTTTCGACACTCTCGTACACATCCTTGAGGAACGCCTGATCAGAGCGAGTAGCCGGTTGACACGAGGACCTTGGGGAGTAGTTTCTTTCTCCGAGTGCCTGCCCGCAGAGCTTGACACCCTTATCAAGTGGAGGAAAGGTCTATGCCGCTGGTCTTTTGAACCCTACGGGATTGCGTTGACACAGGAGTCCGTTGCTGATCTTGGAGCTCGACCTGCAATATACGGCTCAAAAGAAGATTTTCAGCATCTGCCTGATGATCTGAAGCATTTGTTTCAGGCTCAACATGGTTCGTCAGAGGATTGGACGGCCGAGAGAGAGTGGAGAGTCCGGGGAGACCTTCTGCTCTCGGGCACCATCTTTCAGGAAATGGTTGTCATTGTCCCCACTCAGGATGAAGCAATGGCAGTGGCACTTGAATTTGGCTGCCAGGTGGCGCTTGCCGGGATTGTCGAGCGGCCCGGTGTTCGGCGGCGTTCATATTACCCCTTGAAAAAGTTGATTGATACCAATGCGCTTTCAAGTTAGTAATACTCCATGACAGCAGTTCGTGCCGTTTGGTGCAGATCTCCTACGGCTACGAACGGCCTAGCTTGACTTCGTTCCGGAGACCCGTTCCAAACGGCGACGATCAGTGATGTTACATGTTTTACAGCGCATTGGCATGAAGGCTGTCTCCACGTTGCTACAAGGGAATGGTCAGTAATGGAGCTATACGTGAACTTGTTCTGGGCTGCAGACTCCTTCCTGCTGGGAGCAATAGTAGGGAGTTTTCTCAATGTGGTGATTTCTCGCGTGCCGGCCGGTCAGTCCATTGTCTATCCTCCCTCCCGCTGCCCCGAATGCCGACAGGCGATCCGATGGTATGACAATGTACCCATCCTCAGTTATTTCATGCTGCTCGGAAGATGCAGGGACTGCGGGGGACGAATCTCGATCCGTTACCCGCTAATCGAGTTCGTACTCGCGTGCATGTCGCTCGGCCTTTACTTGAAATATGACTTGTCCTCAGCCTTCGGTGTTTTCTTTATCTTCATCGCCGCAATGGTAGCCATGTTCTGGATCGATCTGGATCACATGATCATTCCGGATGTCATTTCTCTCAACGGAACCGTGATAGGCCTCGCGACACTTACGGCAGGACTCGTGCCGGGCCTCACTTGGAAAGACTCGTTCATCGGCCTTGCTCTTGGGGGCCCTGATTCTCTACATCCCGGCAGTGGTGTATCAGAGAATCCGGGGTGTTGAAGGGCTAGGGGGAGGGGACATTAAGCTCTTGGCTATGATAGGAGCCTTTCTTGGCCCCAATGGAGTGATCTTTGTCCTGTTCTTCGCCTCTTTCATAGGCTCCTTGGCCGCGTTTGGTGGGATAGCCCTGAGGCGCACGGCCTCGTCCACTCCCATCCCGTTCGGTCCTTTTCTCACTGCTGCCGCGATTCTGTATGTGTTTGCCGGTCAAGAGATGGTGGACCGATTCCTCGACTTGAGTCGCGTCTTTTGATAAAAGCTCATTCCGACTCATTGATGTCATTCGCTATTTGTTATCAGCACTTATGCCGTGCTTGCCCCCTGAAATTGCTTTGGCAAATATGCGCCAAAGCGCCTCCTTTCTTACCCCGTGGTCTGTTACGTCCCACGGAAAGATTTCATCTAAAGAACGTTCCCGGTACAAGTAGAAGGCCGGGTCGATTTGTTGGTTCTTGAAGGCTTCTTGAGGGCTCACATTCTGGCTCGCAATTTGGTGCAAGACTTTGGCAATTCTCCTATCACCCCTGGACAACACCCCCTGACTCGCTGCTTGCCGTATCGACTCGACGCGTACCACCAGATTCGGCTCTTTACCCAGCCCGGCCTGAATGATTTTCACTCGCTTCTGAAGGTTGCCGGACAGTGCCATGGGTGCCCATTGAAACGGTGTCCAGGGCTTGGGTATGAAAGGGTTCACTTGAATGCCGATTTTGCCAATCTTTTTCATTGGCCTTGACGCTTCCAGAAATATTTTTCTGCTCGCAAGGACAAAGTCCACCAGAGCGCTGACGTCGTCGTCGGTTTCCGTCGGCAGGCCGATCATGAAATAGAAGCGCAGGTTCGGAATCCCGGCAGTGACCAGCTTTTGGACGAGTTCATAGAATCGCTCGGAAGGAATCTCTTTTCCAATAACGTTTTTCAGGCGAGGAGAAGCAACCTCGGGCGCAAGCGTGGCTGTTTTTTGGCCTGTCCGGGCCAAAAGCTGAATAACGCGGGGAGATAGCCCTTCAGGCCTGATAGAGGACAGGGAAAATTTGCCTCCCTGCTCTACGATGCTCGTCAGTATGTCTTCCAGTTCCGGATGCCCGGCAAGGTCCGAGCCGATCAGTCCCACGGTTCTGCCGGCCTCGATGGCCCCGTCCACATCTTGGCGGAAACGCTCAAATGCTGCATGACGCACGGGAAAATGAATCCAGCCCGCTGCACAGAATCGACAACCTCTGCCGCACCCGCGGTTCGTCTCGACCAACAGGCTTTCTCCGAATTCCGCCTCCGGCGAGAAGAGAACTGATACAGGAACCGGCCCCTCCTTCGAAGGACGTTTCACCGCAGTAACTCTGTCAGGAAAACCGGGCTTCACGCGAATGGCCTGAATAATGCCGTCTTTTCCGAAGTCGAAGGTGTATGCGGACGGAACATAAACCCCGGGCATGCCACGAAATTGATCGAGAATCCCCGTCCGATCAACAACTCCTCTTGATGACGAGGATAGGATGTCAGCCAACCTGGAGAAAAAGCCGACTTCTTCTCCCCCTTCTTCGAGCTCACCGATAAAGACCAGATCCAGAAAAGGGGCCAGCGGTTCCGGATTGACGGAGACCGATACACCGCCGGCAATTATGAGCGGGTCCGACGCCTTCCGGTCTTTTTCAAACGGAGGGATACCCGCGGCTAAAAGAGCTGCCGGCACCGCAGGATAATCGTTTTCAAAGGGCACGCTGAAGGCGATCAGTCGGAAGTCTCTGAGTGTCCGATGCGATTCCTCGGACAATGGCCCTCGTTCGTAGCCCTTTTTGAATCGGTCCGGGATGAGCGTAGAAGAAGCGCTCTGCTGAAAAACGGGGGTGCGCGTTCAGGTAATGGTAGAGGAATTGAAACCCCAGGTTTCCCATCCCCACGCGGTACACGTTCGGATAAACGACTGCCACGGGTATGGTGGGTCCCCTGGGTTTACGAATCGCTCCCTTTTCGCCCGGCCTGGTCATGAGACAGGCCGCTCAAGGATGTGCGCCGAGGGCGAACAGGAAGAATCAGGACGTCCCTTCTTGGAAGAACCCCGCGGAACGCGGGGCTCAATCTTACTGCTTTGAACGCGAATTCGTATCAGCAAGTTTATTCGGCCTGCTTGCGCAAAAATGTCGGGATATCTAGATCTTCCTCACTCTCCACAGGATAGTTATCGACCAGACCCAGGTGCCGGCAGTTCTTTTCTCTCTGGCTCTTTCGGATGAAGGCCGGCAAGTTGGCATCTTGAGGTTCCGGAGGTATGACCGTCCTTGCGATAGGCCTTTCGCCGCTGATTTGTTCCTTGAGAAGTGGTACGGATCGATTTGGCACAAGCTGCTCGTTCCTCGTGCACGAAACGCTCTCTGCTCTGCCGAATCCGGTAGCTATAACTGTAACACTTACAGCCTCGCCCATCTCCTCGTCGATAACCGCGCCGAAGATGATATGGGCCTCTTCATGAGCCTCGTTCTGCACTATAGAAACTGCGTCGTTGATTTCGGCCAGTCCCATGGAAGACGAACCGGTAATATTGATCAGCACCCCTCTTGCGCCGGCCATAGAAACATCTTCGAGGAGCGGGCTGTTGATCGCCATGCGTGCGGCTTCCTCCACACGACTCTCTCCGATGGCCGAGCCGCTGCCGAGCAGTGCCACGCCCTTCTCGCACATGATGGTCTTTACGTCGGCAAAATCGAGATTGATGAGGCCATTGACCGTCACCAGATCAGATATACCGCGGACGCCCTGAAGAAGGACGTCGTCCGCTTTGCGGAAAGCATCCAGGAAAGAGATATCCTTCTTGAGAGAAAGTAGCCGCTGGTTTGGAACTATAATAAGTGTGTCAACTTCCCGGCCTAGCAGCTCGATCCCTTCCTCAGCCTGCCGCATTCTCCGCTTGCCTTCAAAGACAAATGGCTTTGTGACGACCGCGACAGTGAGGGCGCCCACTTCTTGTCTGGCAATACGGGCAACAATGGGCGCTGCGCCCGTGCCGGTCCCGCCTCCCAAGCCTGCGGTGATGAAGACCATGTCGGAATTTTCCAGGGCATCCCGAATGTTGTCGTAGTCTTCGTTGGCGGCCATTCTGCCGATTTCGGGATCCGCACCAGCTCCCAGGCCCCTGGTTTGCTGCCCGCCAATCTGCAATTTAATTTCCGCGAGATTGTGCTGCAAAGACTGAGCATCCGTATTTGCAACTAAGAACTCGACTCCCCTGAGCCCTGACCTGATCATGTTGTTCACGGCGTTGCCGCCACCACCACCTACTCCGATGACACGTATCAAGGCATTGCGATCAGATTCCACCTCAAAGTCCAGCATAGCCGGTACCTCCTGACAACTGAAAATCTTCACTCCGTGCAAATCTTGCCGAAGTCCCCTCAAAACGCTTCGGCAAACCACTGTTTCATTCGGCCCATCACGCGGTCCAATGGCCCACCGGCATGATAAGGCGCCACAATATCTTCATCCTTGTTGCGCGCTGCCCCAGAGCACCAGACCCACACCTGTCGCATAAACAGGGGAGTTGACTACATCTACGAGACCGCTGATTCCGATGGGATAGCCCAACCGAACTGGCATGTCGAAGAGCTGTTCGGCAAGCTCGCAGATCCCTTCCACCGCAACGGTTCCGCCGGTAAGGACCATTCCCGACGCAACCATTTGCAAGAGGTTATGCTTTTCAAGTTCGCGGCGCGCCAGCCCCAGTATCTCTTCAAGCCGCGGTTCGGTGATATCGGCCAACACAGCCCGTGAGAGGACTCGTGGTTGGCGCCCCCCAACTCCGGGCACCGCCATCGTCTCGTCTTTATCTACCAGGGACCCCAGCGCGCAGCCGTATCTTTTCTTTATCTTTTCAGCCTCTACCATGGGCGTCCGCAACCCTACGGCTATGTCGTTGGTTAATTGATCGCCACCCACACTAATCACGGAAGTGTGCTGGATAGACCCGTCCGAGAACACAGCGATGTCTGTAGTCCCCCCACCGATGTCGACCAGTGCCACTCCCAGCTCTTTCTCGTCAGCCGAGAGTACGGCCTCTGCCGAAGCCATCTGTTGAAGCACCATGTCGTTCACTCTCAAACCGCTCCTGTGGGCACATCGCTCAATGTTTCTGGGCCGCGGAGACTGCCCCTGTTATGATGTGAACCTTGGCTTCAAGGCGTACCCCGGCCATCCCAATGGGTTCCTTGATTCCTTCCTGATCGTCCACCATGAATTCCTGGGGAAGAATGTGGATGACTTCGCGGTCCATCGGTATAGCCACAGCTCGGGCTGCATCAATGACCCTCGCCACTTCCACTTGGGTTACTTCACGGTTCTCTGATGGCGATGACGCCGTGGGAGTTGATCCCTTTTATGTGCCCACCGGAAATGCCTGCGTACACACTCTCGACTCTGCATCCGGCCATCAACTCAGCGTCCTCAACAGCCTTCCGGATGGCCGAGACGGTGTGGTCGATGTTGACGACTACACCCCTGCGCAAACCTCGCGAAGGCGAACTCCCGACGCCGATAACATCCACCATGCCGTCGGCATTCAGCTCACCTATGATGGCGCATATCTTCGTTGTCCCCACATCAAGACCGACAACGATGTTCTCGCTTCGTGACATATTTTTCACCCCTGGAGGCGTGCCTTGTCCGGCCGGACCAGCGCACGATCCTCGAAGTCGAGATTAATGATACGGGCGTTATTCCATTCTCCTCTCCGGGTCAAGAATCTTTTCAAGCGCTCGTATCTTTGGATTTTCAGTTCGAAGTCACTCTTCCCGAGCACCAGCACGCGGCCGGCTCTTGTTTGGAGGCTTAGCCCCCCTCTTAAATTCAGTTGAATCTCTCCGATTCCCGACGGGTCTATTTCCGAACCGGTGCGCTCCATAAGGTCCAGGACCCCAAATCCCGTCCTGACCATCTCTTGAATCTCGGGAGCGTTTGCTTGCAGGTCCTCCGCGGTCACACCGGTAAACAGGGGGAAATTCACTGAATCTCCGGGCAGAAGTCTCGTAAAAAACTCTGCCTGTTCGTCCACATAATAGAGCTTGCCTGCGGCCAATATCCCCCGCGGGGTCCTTTCCTCGATCTCTATGATGAGTTTGCCGGGAAATCTTCGGTATACCGTGGCAAATCGTATCCACGGGTGCCTCCTCAGCCTGGCTGCAATAGCGCTCAGATCAACAGTGAGAAGGTTTATCCCATCCTCTATTTCCGACGCTTCGATCACTTCGGGGCGAGACAGGCGGCGGTTTCCAGTAACATCCACTTGCTGAAGGTTGAAATAGGGCATGTGCAGGAAGAGCATATAGAGAAGTATCAGCGTAAGGATGGCGTCGAGGGTCAAGCACCCCAGAAGGAGTGACTTGAGGAGCTTTCGATTCCGGTTGCGCGTCTCCACGGGGTCCGAGAGAGTGGATCGCCGCACTTTATTCTCGGGAACCACTAGACGGCTCTTGTCAGTCATTGGCCGCCTCCTCCCCCATAACGCATATTTCCAGTTCAAGGTCGATATTTTCCTCTGACTTGACCCGGTCGCGAATCCTTCGGATCAACGCCAGCACGTCCGCCGCAGTGGCCTGTCCGCGATTGACTATAAAATTTGCGTGCATTTCAGAGACCTGGGCCCCCCCAAGGGTCATGCCTTTGAACCCTAGCTTGTCAATAATGGCTCCCGCGGGATTCTCGGGACTCGGATTCCTGAAAACGCATCCTGCACTGGGTTTGTCCGATGGCTGGAGTCTTCGACGCAGCCTAGCCTCCAGAAGATCACCGTCGATCGATTGCCGGTCCCCTCTCGGGAGCCGAAGCGTTCCCTCCACCACGACAGACTGCTGAGGGATCTTCATGGAACGATACGAGTACCTCGAACTGATCTCGATTCAAGACAATTTCTTCTCCCGCGTCGGTCAAAGCTTGAGCTGTACCAGGAAATCGCCGATGCAAGCATCCTCGGCCCCCGCGTTGGTGACAACAGCCCCTCCGAACAAGCCCGGAATACCCCAGAGAGGTTCGAGGCCCGTCCAACCAAACGAACAAGCTTTCGTGACCACTATGGGGAGGGGAACGCCCGCTGCCACTGTGATCATCGCGTGGTCGGAGCCGTTTTCGCGTATCTCAAACCCGCTGATGGAAGCCGTCCGAACCACTACGCCCCGGAAACCCGCATCGTGAAATAGCACATTCGTTCCCGCCCCGAGAACAATGCGCGGAATTTTCTCCGCATGCACGTAACGTAGCAGAGAGGCCAATTCCTGAACGTCCTGAGGTTCAGCCACCAGATCTGCCGGTCCGCCAATTCCAAAAGACGTGAATCGGCTCAACGGGACCCCGGCAAGACTGCGTGCACGCAGCAAGTCCTGAATGTCCTGGATCTGGCGTGTGGTCAGGGTCACGCTTCGAGTTCCTCCTTCTTCCGCAGCTCATTGAGGATCTCAGGACCCATACGTGTAACATCGCCTGCACCCAGCGTTATCAGCATATCTCCGGGTTTCAGGTCACCAGCCACTTCTCCGGGAATGCCTTCTCTATCTTCAAGAAACCGAACAGTTTTATGGCCGCGGCTGCGTATCCCATCGCTCAAAGCACGCCCGGACACCCCTTCTATCGGCAGCTCACTTGCCGGATAGATGTCCATGATGTAAAGCAGGTCCGCATCGTGAAAGCACGTGAGGAAGCTTTCGAAAAGTGCTTTGGTCCTCGTGTACCGATGCGGCTGGAAAAGGATCGCGATTCGACGGCTTGCGATTTGCCTCGCGGCCTGGAGCACTGCCCGGATCTCAGCGGGATGATGTCCGTAGTCGTCGATCACTGTAACGCCGGCTGCTTTCCCCCTCAGAGTGAATCGACGTTGAACCCCTGGGAAAGAATTCAGAGCCTCCCTGGCTTTGTCAAAAGGGACGTCAAATACATCGGCTACTGCTACTGCTGCTAGAGCATCCACTACATTGTGCATTCCAGGCATGGGAAGGCGCACTTCCCCTAGAATCTGGTTCTCTCTGTAAACAGTGAAGATCGAGACATTTCCGTCGAAATGGGCCTTGTGGCCGCGGATCATCGCCTGCGAAGACAGCCCATAGGTTATGAAGCGCTTTTTGATCTGAGGAATAATCTTCTGAACCTCGGGGTCGTCCAGACAGACAACAGCGTAACCGTAGAATGGGATTCGGTTGATGAACTCCAGGAAGGTGTCCCTGATTTCTTCCATGGAGGAATAACAGTCCAAATGTTCGAGGTCCATATTGGTAATCAGGGCAATAGTCGGATACAGCTTTAGGAAAGACCGATCAGATTCGTCAGCCTCTGCCACCAGAAGATCCCCTTGTCCGAGTCTTGCCCCTCCGCCGAGCGTGTCCAGCTTTCCGCCGATCACAACTGTGGGATCAAGCCCTGCAGCGGATAGGATCGAAGCAATCATGGACGTAGTAGTCGTCTTTCCATGCATTCCGGCCACGGCAATGGAGGTTTGCATCCGCATCAGCTCGGCTAACATCTCGGCCCTGGGGATCACGGGTATTCTCCGGTCCATGGCTGCACGTAGTTCAGGGTTGTCTTCAGACGCCGCTGAAGAGAAGACCACTACGTCGGCCTTTTCCAAGTGATCTTTGTGATGGCCTATCCAGATGCGGCCTCCGAGATCGCTCAATCGGTCGGTGGTGGCAGAGCTACGGAGGTCCGATCCGCTGACTCGAAAGCCGAGAGCGAGGAGAATCTCCGCAATACCGCTCATACCTACTCCGCCGATGCCGACGAAGTGAACGTCTTTTACCCTTTTGAACAGGGTTCCGATCACTGCCGGCTCCTTTCGGCCTTTAGTATCTCGAGCGCTATGGCACGGGCAGCATGCGGGCGACCCGATTTGCGCGAGTTTTGGGCCATGGCATGCAATAATTGAGGACTTTCTGCAATATTTCTGATTTCCTTTACAAGCGCCCCGTTCTTGAGGCTCTCGTCGGGAATGATTCTCACCGCCCCGCGAGCCTCGAGCACACGGGCATTCCGCATCTGATGATCCCCTATTGCGTACGGGTAGGGAACCACAATAGCCGGCTTTCCAAGAGCCGTTATTTCCGCGAAGAACCAGCCCCGCTTCGGCATACCACGAGATCGGCCCAATTATAGGCAGGGCCCATCTCATGAATGAATTCCCGCACCTCAGCCTGGATTCCGACCCGGTCATAGGATGACTTCACATCTTCTGCCGCCCCCAGTCCAGTCTGGTGCAGGATGCGGACCTTGTCTGCCAGAGGCGCCAGTAGATCCAGATTCCCGGAAACCGCAAGATTGATACTCCGAGCCCCGCGGGAGCCTCCGAAAATAAGGATGTGGAGTCTTTCTCGGTCCTCGTCATGACTCACTTCGTGCAACAGGTCGCCCCTCACGGGATTGCCTGCCAAGAAAGTCTTTTCAGCCGGAGTCGGCGGCTCCGTGTCTTCCCAAGAGGTAAAGATTCGATCCACGAACCGCGACAGAATCCGATTGGTCGTCCCCATTACCGAATTCTGCTCCTGGATTGCGTTGGGGACACGCAAGAGAACTGCAGCGGCCAAGGTCGGGCCGGAAGCGTATCCTCCCACTCCAAGGACGAAACTCGGCCTGAATTCTCGGATGATGGCAAGGGACTGAAAGACCCCCACGGGAAGCTCCAGAGCGCCGAAAATGTTGTTGAGAAGTCCGGTTTTCCTCATTCCTCTGGCAGTGATGTAGCGTATCGGAAATCCTGTCTCGCTGATTATTCGCGCCTCTATGCCGTGGCGAGTCCCCACGAAAAGGATGTCGGCGTTCGGATCCTCGACTTTTACCGCCTCTGCTATGGCCACGGCAGGAAAGAGATGACCGCCGGTTCCTCCGCCTGCAATGAGGAGTCTCATGGCTTTTCCCCGCTTGCAGCAGCTTGCGTGGTCCTTGTTATGGCCATGAGGATACCGATACCCGCAAGATTCATTATCAGGGAAGTGCCGCCGACCGATACGAGAGGCAAGGGCAGTCCCTTGGTCGGCAGCATGCCCATCGTCACGGCCATGTTGACCATCGCTTGGAGTCCAATAAGAGAAGTTATGCCAAATGCCAGGTATCTCTGAAAGCTGTCACCGCTCCTGATTGCCACAGCCAGCCCTCGACATATCAAGAGATAGAAGAGAAGGATGAGGAAAATGACCCCCACAAGCCCCAGCTCCTCGCCCACCACCGCAAAAATGAAGTCCGTGTGCGGCTGAGGAAGGTAGAAGAGCTTCTGCATGCCTTGGCCTACTCCGACTCCCCAAAAGCCTCCGCAACCGAAAGCCACGAGGCTTTGGATGATCTGAAATCCTGAATTCATGGGATCGTGCCAAGGATCGAAGTAAGTCTTAAGTCTGAGTATTCTGTAGGGCGCGCTCACGGCTACCTGAATCAGGAATGGTAAACACAGTACTGCGCACCCCAACAGGTGTTGGAGCCTCCCTCCTGCTACAAACAGCATGAGGAAGCCCACTACTGTGAGGATCACAGCGGTACCGAAATCGGGCTGCCTGAGAATGAAAAAAACCACTATCCCCATGACGAGGACATGCGGGAGAAAACCGACCGCGAAATCCTTGATGCCCGCGCCTTTTTTGGCCAGTGAGCCGGCTATGAACATTATCAGAGCGTACTTTATGATCTCTGAAGGTTGAAGGTAGAACCCGAGAGGCAGGCGTATCCATCGACGGGAACCACCCATTTCGACGCCCAAGCCGGGTACAAAGACCAGGGCGAGAAGAATCATGCTGAGGACCATCAAGGGAAAAGCAGCGCGGCGCCAGAAATTGGGATTTACTATGGAAAACACATACATAATCCCAAGGCCGAGCAGCATGGCTAGGCCCTGCTTCTTAGTGAAAAAAAGCCCGTCACCGAACTTTCCGGCCGCAATGATGTAACCCGCTGACGTCACCATCACCACGCCGATCGTGAGGATCAGCAGAACCACTGTCAACAGGAAGGGATCGGGACCGAGGCCCTTCGCGGCCCTTATGGTTCCAAATCCCGTATTATGAGGAGGGCTTACGCCCATAATTCTCTCCTGAATTCCAATCCTGAGCAGACTTTGCCGAATCTCCCCAACCATGCACCAGCCGGACCTCCACATGGTTCCGCGGGCACGGTAACCCCCTGAGGGAATATACGGTTCGGCTCCCGGAAAACGTCCGGGAAGCTCCTTAGGCTGAGGAACCCCGGCCGCCGCTACCGTCACACGGCGCTCAGGTAAGGCCGAGCTTCTTTTTCCATCGGCACATCTCGCTACGGGGCCTGCTACCGCAACCCCTGTCGGATTGTGAAACCCTGGGGCCTTTCGACCCGGTCTCCGCTTCTGCTCTTTATCCTTCTTGATTGCGTTCACCTGATGGACCTCGAATGTTTTCAGCGTAGCTTCAGCGTGCTGACTGCCATAAGCGCAAAGAAAATAGAGATTATCCAGAACCTCACAATGACCTTGGGTTCCGCCCAACCTTTGAGTTCGAAATGGTGGTGTATAGGGGCCATGTTAAATATCCTCTTGCCGGTGGTCTTGAAAGAGGCCACTTGGAGGATCACGGAGACTGCCTCGATCACGAAGACTCCGCCGGCAATGGCCAGGAGGATCTCATGTTTGGTAACCACAGCGACCCCGCCGAGGAGACCTCCTAGGGAAAGAGACCCGACATCCCCCATGAAAACCTCGGCTGGATACGTGTTGTACCAGAGGAACCCCATGCCTGCGCCCAGCATTGCACCGCAGACCACTGCGAGTTCGCCCGAGCCTGGAACGTAGGCTACTTGCAGATAATGGGCCAGCTTCAGATGGCCGGCCACGTACGCAAACAGCAGGTACGTGGCTCCGCAGATCATGACAGGCCCTATCGCCAACCCGTCAAGCCCATCGGTCAGATTTACCGCGTTCGAAGCGCCGGCGATAACGAGGGCTGCAAAAGGGATGTACCAGATCCCGAGGTCCGGCTGGAAATTCTTGAAAAAGGGGACCGCCAGGGTGGTTTTGAAGACCGGATCCATCCATAGGAAAAAACCGACCAGCCCTCCAATGACCAGTTGAAGCCCCAGTTTACGTTTTCCGGACAATCCCTTGTGACTTTGGCGGGTAATCTTGAGGTAGTCGTCCAGGAATCCGATTGCACCGTAACTTAAGGTGATCCCCAGGACTATCCAAAAGTAGATATTGTCCAGACGGGTCCAGAGCAGGCATGAGACAGTCATGGCGAAGAGGATGAGCACACCACCCATAGTCGGTGTGCCGCTTTTCTCTAGATGGCTCTGAGGGCCGTCTTCTCTGATCATCTGGCCGATCTGGAACGCTCTCAGGTAGTCCACAAGCGGGCGTCCAAGCAAGAAACTGATCATCAGGGCAGTGAGAGTGGCCATTATGGCTCTGAAGGAGATGTACTTGAATACGTTGAAGAGAATCAAATTTGAGCCCATTGGATAGAGTAGGTGGTAAAGCATGGGCTAGTTCTCCTCGAGAATACGATCAGCGACGGTTTCCATCTTCATCAAACGCGAACCCTTAACGAGAATACTTCCAAATTTCTCAAGATCCGGACCGATTACGTTCCAGGCCGATTCTTTGTCCGCAGCCACCGTGACCGCGTTTGCATCGCCTCCTGCCGAAATGTATCCGTCAGCAAAAAACCGTCCGTGGGCCCCGACAAAAATCAAGCGGTCGATTCCCAGCCGTGCAGCCTCTTTGCCCACTTCCTTATGCAGTCTAGCGCTTTGGTCTCCCAGTTCAGCCATGTCCGCGAGAATGGCCAGAGTTCTCTGAACCCGTGCCTCGCCTTGCCAGGACCTCAAGCGCGGCTCTCATGGATTGAGGGTTGGCGTTGTAACAATCACGAATCAGGGTTCGGTTTCCCCTGAGGGAGAGAATTTCCATTCTCCATGCCGGCGAAGAAAACCGGCTCAAAGACCGACTCAAATCGCTTAACTCAACCCCTGCCGCCGAACAAGCTGCTGCTGCCGCAAGAGCATTGGCTATATTGTGTTGCCCAGGAATTTGCAACCTGATCTCCTGGCTTTCGGAGGGGGATTTCATTTCAAATGTCGTCTCAACTCCGTATCGGATGTTTTCGGCCCTGAAGTCGCCTTGTTCCAGACCGAAGGTCACAATGCTCCACGAGGACTCGCGGAGGAGCGGCTGGAGATAAGGGTTCCCCGCCGGGACAACCGCGGTCCCTCCAGGAGACAGCTTCTGCACGAGCTTGAACTTTTCCTTTGCCACGTTCTCTATCGAGCCGAGACCTTCCAAATGGACCGGGCCGATGGTAGTGATCACTGCGACATCGGGAGAGGCCGCGCGGGCCAGGCAGTCCATCTCGCCGTTTCTGTTTATTCCGGCTTCCACGACCGCAATGGAGTGCTGGGAGCCCAGGTTGAGGACCGTCATAGGTAACCCAACCATATTATTTAGATTTCCTTGTGACACCAGAGGATGATGCGACTGTCGCAAGACAGCCGCTATCATCTCCTTGACAGTGGTTTTGCCCGAGGAGCCTGTAACCGCGATCAGGGGGACGGGATATTTCTTACGGTGGGCTGATGCAAGGTCAGACAAAGCTAGGAGGGTGTCCTGAACCTGGATCAGGACATAGTTGAAGTGATTTTTGTGGATTTCCCTGATTACTTCGCGGTCCACCAAGCTGCCTCGGGCTCCGGCTTCCAGGGCCGGAAAAAGAAACTCATGGCCGTCAAAATTCGTCCCTTTTAACGGCACGAACAGATCGTTATCCTTTATGTCTCGTGAATCGGTAGAAATGGCCTGGAACGCAAACTGAGGATCACCGGACAACAGTGTGCCTTGGCACGCTTGCACGATTTCCTCCGCCGAATATGGTCCGCTTTCGGCTCTCATTGCCCCGTTCTCCCGGATTCCCGATGGGGATGTTCAGTATTGTCAACTAGGGGTGAGCAGTCTACCGGCGCTTGCCTGATCGCCGAACGCCTTTTCAACTCTTCCCGAAGGACTTCTCTGTCGTCGAAGGGATAGCGAACTCCTTTAATTTCCTGGTATGTTTCGTGCCCCTTGCCTGCCACGAGCAGGATGTCCTCGCCCTTCAGATGTTTCACCGCCCACGTTATCGCATCGCGACGATCGGGAATCACTTTGTAACACCGCGGTTTGAGCGGTTGTCCATTCAAGACTTCGCTACAACTAGCGAACCCGTACGAACGCACCCCTTCTTCAACCTGCCTGACGATGTCGAGGGGATCTTCTGAACGGGGGTTGTCCGAAGTGACTATGACAAAATCACTGCCTGCCGCAGCTTCCATTCCCATCAGGGGGCGTTTGGTCTTGTCTCTGTCTCCGCCGCACCCCATCACGGTGATGATGCGGCCTGTCCGTATAGTCTTCAGAGCCTCCAGCACGTTCTTGAGGGCATGAGGGGTGTGGGCATAATCAACAAATATGGTTCCGCTCTCGGAAAGCACCCTTTCCAGCCTGCCTGGGATGACATCTACAGCTTCTAGGCCCTTTTGCACGGCATCCGAAGGAATTCCCAGCTTCTCGGCAACTGCGATCGCAGCCAGAATGTTCATGAGGTTGAATGAACCTGTCAGGCGGGAGGTAATTGCTATGTGGCCACGAGGAGTGCTTACTGTGGCGGAAATGCCCTTCGCAGTCACTGTAACTGCCGTGGGGTGGATCTCACAATCCGCAGTCAGTCCATACCCCATAACCGGCAGAGATTCTGTCTCCAAAACCAGCCTTCGGCCATAAGGATCGTCCAGATTCACCACGGCGGTCGCGTCTTTTTTTGACGAGGCTGGGAGCAACTTAGTGAAGAGCGTCTGCTTGGCAAGATAGTAATCTTCCAAATTGCCATGATAATCGAGGTGATCCTGAGTAAGATTAGTGAAGACCCCCACGTCAAAATCACAACCCAGTAGCCTGCCACGATGAAGACCATGTGACGAAACTTCGATGAAAGTATGGGTAACTCCGGCCTCAACCATCTCTTTGAATAGAAACTGAAGATCCGAGGCCTCAGGCGTGGTATGGACCGCGTTGAGCTCCCCGTTTCCCCAGCGGTATGAGATGGTTCCGATCACACCCGGCTTACCGCCCGAGGCCTTCACGATCGCTTCCATGAGAAAGGTAAGGGTAGTCTTGCCGTTGGTCCCCGTTATGCCCACCAGGACCATTTTTGTCGTGGGGCGGCCGTTCAGCAGCGCTGCAACGGGCCCCAGAGCAGATCTTGAATCCGGTACCCGGACCCAGGGGACAGGTTCGAATCTTTCTGACCGTGGCTTTTCTGCTATCACAGCCGACGCGCCGGCATGGATTGCCTGAGCGATAAAGTCGTGACCATCGCTGTTCTCCCCTGCCATGGCAACGAATAGCCAACCCGGTCGTATTTTCCTGCTGTCGTTGCTCGCGCCTGAGATTTCCACAGACGGGTCTCCATCCAGCATGGGGTCTTCCAAAACAGCAAGGATTTCTTTCAGTCCGACCGTCACGATGCTTGTCCTTCAAAGGAGACTGCGAATGGCGCCCCTTCCTTCAGAATGTGGCCGGGTTTGGGATTCTGGTTGACTACGTGCCCGGTTCCCTGGAAAGAAACGTCGCACTTCATCTTTCCGCACACTTCCAAGACTCGGCGCATGTCCAGGCCTTTGAGATCCGGCACAATCCACTCCCCCGGCCGAGGTCCCTTCCGAACGGTGACACTTTGCATGGGAGGGCCGCCGGCCTTTCGCAGTCCATTTATTGAGGAAGCTAGAATGAGATCGGCTTCGCTGGGCTTGCTCCCGCACAGAGCAAGGATCCCCTGGCCAATTTTGCGAAACACCGGTGCCGCGATTTTGCCGCCTGTCCTGTTTTTGCCTGCCGGCTCATCAAGCATCACGAAGATTGCCAACCGCGGTTTGATACCCATCAGAGCTCCAACAAAGGAAGCCACGTATTTGTCTTGAGAGTAACCCCCTGATGGATTGGCCTTTTGGGCTGTGCCGGTTTTTCCGACTACGTCCACCCCAGGAATCGCAGCGGCCTTGGCGGTTCCTTTGGCCACCGCTATTCTTAGTATCTCCACCAGCTTCTCAGAAGTTGAATCCTTGATAACCTTTCGGACGAGAACCGGCGGATTCTCTCTGACGGTCTCGCCGAGGGCGTTTGTGACCTGCTTCATCAAATGCGGCCTGTAAAGAGAGCCCCCGTTTACCGCAGCAGCAAAGGCTGCAACGAGCTGCACTGCATTTACAGTGACCCCCTGACCGAACGCGATATTCCCCTTTGTGAGGACCGACCAGCGGCCCGGTAACGGCAAAACCCCCGGCCTCTCACCAGGGAGATCCACGGACGTAAGGGCACCGAACCCGAATCCGTTTAGTACTCTATAGAATTCACTCTTGCTCAGAGTCTCCGAAATCTTTACCGCACCGATGTTACTGGAATGGATGATCACGTCGTCAAAGGACAGAATCTTGTGAGGTACTATGTCGTGGATCTCTGAACCATTATAACGATAGCGACCGTTTTGACAATCGAATGCCTGATCGCGCGAAATCTTATCCAAATCCATTGCAGCGGCGGCTAGAAATACCTTGAAGGTTGACCCTGGCTCGAATGTGTCTGCAACACTGCGGTTTCCCCTGACATCGGCAGCGACTTTTTGAAAAATGTTGGGGTTGTATGCGGGGCGAACGCTCATCGCTAGGATTTCACCGGAATCCGCATCCATGACGATGGCAACTCCACTCTTAGCCTGCTCTCTTGTACCGCCTCTTCCAACTCTTTTTCCGTCACATACTGTATGTTTCGGTCCAGCGTGAGGTGTAGGTCACGCCTTTTGGGGTCCTGACCCGCTGCAGCGAACATGACCGGTCTCCCCAGGGCATCCCTCTGGGCGGTAACAGGGATCGAGTCTGACTTCAGGTCGTTGTCGTAATAGAGTTCCAGCCCCTCCAGACCACTTGAATCTATTCCCGCGAAACCCAGGACGTGTGCCGCGAAATTCTTCAGTGGGTAAAACCGCTGATATTCTGTTACCGTCTAGCACTCCGGGAAGCTCGGCACCCTTGATTTTTTCGGTGACAAGGGGAGAAACGTGGCGGCGTATCCACACAAAGGTTTTTTCTTCAGTCAGTTTGCGGAGAATCTCCCGTTCATCCATCTCCAAAATCTCAGCAAGGGTCCTGGCAGTCCCCTTGTTATTCTCAATTCTGCGCGGTTTGGCGTAAACAGAATTAACTTCGAGACTGGCTGCCATCTGTTCGCCTGACCTATCCATGATCATACCGCGGCGGGCCTCGACATGTAGAACCCTAGTTCGCTGCTTTTCTGCACGCTTCTTCAGCACTTCTGCGTCGTGTATCTGCAACCTGTATGCGTGCACGACGAGCACCACTGTGAATGCAGCAAAGATCACCGCTACAAGGGTAATGCGAAACGCAATCCAGTTTATGGGTTTATCCTTACGGTGACATGGACACTACCTTCCCCATGGCCGGAAGCACCAGGCCAATCTTACCAGCCTTCTTTTCCAGCTCCTGAGGGGACTGCAAGGAAGCTGTCTCCAAAAGCAGCTCCCGCTTCCGTTTCTTAAGATCACTATTCTCGTTTCTCCTTGAGACTTGAAATCTCGTATCCAATCTGGACGAGTTGCATCCTCGTCCAAACATAAAAGAATCCTATGCACAGAATCGCCCCGGACAGAACCACGACTAGAAATGGGCCTGGGCCGACAATTCGAACCCTTTGCCGGAAGACGGTCCAAACGGAACCGAGCGAACACATTGTCAGCGACTACTGAAAGCTTGTTAGCTGCTGTCATCTGTCTGTTCGCACTCCTACGCGGGCGGCCCTGAATCAGATGCGGCCACGGCTTCCAGAACCCGCATGCGC